>CAWDBP010000006.1:0-310048 GCA_963800585.1 uncultured Bacteroidales bacterium | reverse complement strand
AACATCACAGGTCTTGATGCATTTAAAGGGGCACTTTAAAGGATGTTTTTTACCTTGTTTGACTTTCTCAAGAAAATCGTTGAAGATTGCTCGGCCAGGCATACCGACCGGACTCTTAATGATACCGATATCTTCTTTTTTTGCATCAATGTAAGTTTGCTTGAAATCATTTGAGGCATCACATTCATTGGTAGTAACGAAAATAGTGCCCATTTGTACACCAGAGGCTCCGAGTTTCATAATGTTATAAATATCTTCGCCAGTATAAATACCTCCTGCAGCGATCACGGGGATTTGTTGGTTGAATTTTTCTTCGAAATGACTTACCTCTTCAACCACCTCAGGTATTAGTTTCTCCAAAGAATAATTCACATCATCGATTTGTTCTGTTTTAAAGCCAAGGTGACCTCCTGCTTTTGGTCCTTCCACGACAATGGCATCCGGAAGATAATTGTAGTGGCTTTTCCATTTTTCACAAATCAATTTTGCGGCTCTGGCAGATGAAACGATCGGAACCAGTTTGGTTGTACTATCTTTTTTCAGAAAGGATGGTAATTCAAGTGGCATACCAGCCCCGGAAAAAATGATATCAACTTTTTCAGATATGGAAGTCTTTACCATATCTACAAAATTAGACATGGCGACCATAATGTTGACTCCTATAACACCTTTGGTTTTTTCACGGGCGAGACGAATCTCTTCCTGAAGTCCAAAAATGCTGGCTTCAAGAAAATTGGTGGAAAAGTCGCGGTAAAGAAGTCCAAGTCCTGCACTGGAAATAACTCCTACACCTCCTTCATTCGCAACAGCGGATGCAAGTCCTGATAAGGAAACTCCTACACCCATTCCGCCTTGAATTATTGGAATTGAGATCCTGAGATCTCCAATGGAAAGTGTTTTCAATGAACCTGATTAATTTGTACAAAGGTACACCTCTTTTTAGTTCACTTTAACATTCTGTAGTAAATCCTTTTATAATTGATAATCAAAATGTCATCCTATGGCCTACTGGCAAAGGATTTATGTTTAACAGGCATCTGTTATTAAAAATAATAAATTATCAAATATATGTCCTGCGAAAACGTTATCTTTGTTCAGATTTAAAAATACTATTGAAATAATCCCTTATGTTCAGGAAATTCAGGTCGTTAATTGGATTGTATTATTTTCAGAAAGAACTGAAAAAAACAAACAGGAAACGAAAACTTACCAACCTTAGGGATGCTAAGAAAATCGGCATTCTTTATAATCTTGACACATGTCACTGATTATGATGTAATTGCTGAATTTGTGACCCAATTGCAACATGATCGTAAAGAGGTCAAGGCATTGGGATATGTAGTGAACAAGAATCTTGATCAATCGTTTCCTACCGAAATTATCGTACGATTTTTTTTCAATGAAAGATACGAATTGGTTTTATAAGCCAGTTAAGCAAAAGTTGATGGACTTTATACATAAAGATTTCGACCTTCTTATTGATCTTGATATGAAAGACAGCCTGCCGCTTAAATACATTTCAGGTCTTTCAATGTCGATGTGCCGGATTGGCCGTTATTCTGAGAGCAGCATTTCATGTTATGATATTATGCTTGATGTGAATTCAGCTACCCCGGTTACAGAATTTATAAAGCAAATCACACATTATCTAACCATTATCAACAATGACCGAGAAGATTCAGGATAGATTACGGGGAACAGGTGTAGCCATTGTAACCCCATTCACGAAGTCAAATGCCATTGATTTTCTTGCTTTTGAAAAAATTCTCAACCATACCATAAATAATGGGGTTGAATATATTGTTTTGCTTGGTACCACCGGTGAATCATCGACAATTTCAAAGCTAGAAAAAAAGACTCTTATCGAATTTGCGGTTGAACGTATCGATCATCGTGTTCCCTTGGTACTCGGAATGGGAGGGAATAGCACATCTGATCTTGTCCTATCTATTCATGGAACACCTTTTAAAGATATTGATGCAATTCTTTCCGTTTGTCCCTATTATAACAAACCTTCTCAGGAAGGGATTTACCAGCATTTCAAAATTGTAGCGGAAGCAAGCCCTGTACCTGTAATCTTGTATACGGTACCAAGCCGGACTTCGAGCAACATTTCTGCTAACACGACATTGAAACTTGCACATGATTTCAGCAACATTATAGGGATCAAAGAAGCATCTGGTAATTTTGACCAGATATTTCAGGTATTAAAGCATCGACCGGAAGATTTTCTTGTGATCTCCGGCGATGATGCCATTACGTTACCATTGCTTGCCTTAGGCGCTGATGGCGTCATTTCTGTAGTTGCAAATGTTACTCCTGCAAAATTTTCAGAAATGGTCAGACTTGGTTTAAATGGGGATTTTATTTTTGCACGTAAAATTCATTTTGAACTCATCGAACTCATCAATGCCCTTTTTCTTGATGGTAGTCCCAGTGGGATTAAAGCAGCATTGAACATCCTGGAGTTTTGTGAAGAAATTGTTCGTTTACCTCTCGCTCCTGTGAACAAAGATGTTCATAAACTTATTAAAAAACAAATAGAACAAATTATTAAAGTATGAGTAAAAACTTTCTCTTGTTTATATTGTTTATTTTCTGTGTTACCGCTTCTTCAGCCCAGACTCAGAAGAATAATCAGCAAATCCTGAATGATCTGTTCAGGAAAAATAGTGAAATCTATTTTTCTTTTCAAATATTTGGCAGGGATGAAATTACTTCATTAACAAAGATCATCTCAATTGATAATGTTAAAGAAAATGAAGTATATGCATATGCCAACAGAAATGAATTTAATCATTTTCTTGACCTTGGCTACAACTATACTTTATTGCATCCTCCGGGATCATTGCTGAGTGAATCAGACCTCCACATGGGAGGAAATCAGAAAATCCCAAATTCAAACATTATCTGGAATTTTTATCCAACCTTTGACCAATATGTTAGTTATATGCAGGGATTTGCTGCTAATCATCCTGCTATCTGCAGGCTTGATACATTAGGGTACTCAACAAATGGAAGACTCCTTCTTGCCGTTAAGCTCAGTGATAGCGTCACAGTGAATCGTGCAAAACCTGAATTTTTCTACACCTCGACTATACATGGTGATGAACCCGTTGGGTATATCCTAATGTTACACCTGATAGATTCATTGTTAAGTGGTTATGGATCTGTTCCAAGGATCACTAACCTCTTGAATAATTACCAGATCTATATAAACCCACTTGCCAATCCTGACGGTACCTATGCCGGTGGAAACAATACTGTATACGGTTCCCAAAGGTACAATGCGAATGGAGTAGATCTGAACCGTAATTTTCCGGATCCTGCTGCGGGTCCACATCCTGATGGACTACCCTGGCAAGATGAGACCAAGGCGTTTATGCACTTTGATTCCATTCATCACTTCGTGATGTCTGCAAATTTTCATACAGGGGATGAAGTAGTTAATTATCCCTGGGATACATGGGCAAAGCTTCATGCTGACGATGAATGGTTCCAGTTTGTAAGTCGTGAATATGCTGATACAGTCCACCTTCATAGCTATATGGGTTATATGAACGATCTTATCAACGGAATAACTGATGGCTATGCCTGGTACCAGGTACAGGGTGGACGGCAGGATTATACGACCTATTTTCATTATGGTCGTGAAGTTACAATTGAACTATCTTATATTAAAATACAGTCTCCTGATTCATTGATTAGTTATTGGAACTTCAATAAAAGGTCGTTTTTAAATTATATAGAAGAATCTTCTTATGGAATAAATGGGAAGGTTACTGATACTGTTACAGGAAGCCCTCTTAATGCCGAGATCATGATATCAGGACATGATATTGACAATTCATGGGAATTTTCAAATACTTTTTCCGGTTGGTATTACCGTCCGATTTTACAGGGTACTTGGGCATTGACATTCACTTGTAGCGGTTATTATCCCAAGATTATCAATGGTGTCAGTGTAGTTAACCGGAATACAACACGGTTGAATGTCAGAATGATTCCGCTTAACTATGGGATTCAGGATGCGTCTCAGAATGCGAATAATCTTGTTTATCCCAATCCCTCCAACGGCAATGTTCACTTAGTTTTTCCTGAACCAGGAACCGTCTCTTTCATATTCTCGGTATATGATATGACAGGGAGATTACTCCAATCAGGATCGATGGATGTGGCAGGAGATAAAAAAGTCATTGAATTTGACCTTACTCATTATCAAAAAGGGATCTACCTCTTAAGTTTGGATAATGGAAAGACTATTTATGAAAACAAGGTTGTAATTCAGTAGATAAAATACACCCATAAGATTTCTCTCTCCAGGTTTATCACAAAGTTTTAAATCCTGATTCCTTTCCAGAAATAAACCCTGAAAAGGATGAATAGCAGAATAGAAATTAAGATCCATACCCATTTAATGCGAATTTTCCTTGGTTCTTCATCAAAGAATAAATCATCGGAAAAACGTGCACGAAGTAAGGCTGGAAGTAGTATCAGGAACATTGAACTTTCTACAACAAGTTCAAAACTATTCAAAAGGGGCTGCTTGACGGTTGTGATTATTCCCGTTCCAATCAGGAAAGGAAGGAGAATTTGTGACATAAGAAACGATCCCCGGTTGACTTTATTGATGAAATTGAGATAGATGTTACCTGTAAGCAACAGGAACCTGGAAAGAAACAACCCGCAAGTCACCATTACAATAATTGTCCCGATCACCATCAACATCTTTGTAGTGTCATCAATATAGAGGTAAGCCAGAACCCAACCAAATCCCTGATTTAGTAAGGTACCGAAAATCATTTCTCCGAGAGATTGTGTTAACGCATGAAGGAATACCCACATGAGAAAAAGCCGTATAGTCCAGATTTCATGGCTTATCAGGGAAAATGTAATAATTGTTACCAAGGTCAATATAAATGCGATCAGAGGACCCGTACTAAATACGACCTGAACAGCATCGACTGTCCAATCCCTGCTGCGGATAAGGAAATCTACATCATAGTACAACATTACCGCATTGATATTGAAGCTCCTCGCAGCAATGACAATTGAAATCTCTTTAATCAGGAATACAAAAAGATAGGCCAAAAGAAAAATAAATGTAGAATTAATTGTTACGATAAGGTATTTTCCTTTTCCCAAAAAGGAAAAATTCCTGTTCATGAATTCTATCAATGGCTGAAATCTGATTTCAAAAAGCTTGCCGGTATTATAAAGATAGCGTAGCTTACGATAGGACCTTGGATTCTGGTTAGTGGAAGATACTTCGTTTTGAGAAAGTTTTCTCAGCCTTGCTATTTTAATCAGATACCTTGCCATCCGGACCGAACGATGAATGTGTTTCCAGACATCAGGCTTGGATAATGAAGCATGAATGGTATCATAAACGATAGGATCTTCCAGGTTGTTCTGGTAATCTTCCGGAAACTTCTTAAACCTGTTTATTTCAATGTCGACTGTTTTATTATATCTTTTCAATGTTCCGGTACGGAAACAAAAAAATATATGCCGTAGTTTTCTCCGAAACCTTCTTGACCTTTGCAGCCGTGAAGCAGCAACGTTTTTCAGACGTTCTTTCTTTGTCGTTTTATGCGTAAGTGTACCCCGGGTTCGTAAAATATGGATTTTCCGCCTGGTCTTGTAGAAGAACCATAAAATTCTACTATCAGAACGGGGTCTTCTAAGCATATATCGTGAGGGTATCAAAAAGCATCGGCGACATCGGGAACTCCACCTATGGAATATTTGCCTGCCATCAGTTGCTGTTTAATTTTCTTGAAGATATCGATAGTATATTCAACATCTTCAAGAGTATGAACCGCCGTAGGAATAAGACGCAACATTATGGTCCCTTTGGGAACAACCGGGTAAATGACAATGGAACAGAAAATACCATAATTCTCTCTCATGTCTTGTACTAATTGAGTAGCCTCACCGACCCCACCTTTCATAAATACCGGTGTGACCGGAGATGCAGTTTTGCCAATATCAAAGCCATTTTCTTTCAATCCAGATTGTAAAGCTTTAACGATTATCCATAATTTATTTCTCAGTTCAGGCTGGGTTTTGATAAGCTCAAGCCTTTTCATTGCACCTATCACCATTGGCATGGGAAGAGATTTTGCATAAATCTGGGAACGCATTTTATATGCCAGCGATTTGATTAACTGCTTGTCGCTGGCGACAAAAGCTCCTATGCCTGCCATAGCTTTTGCAAATGTTCCGAAATAAATATCAACCTTATCCATAACCTGTTGATGTTCACTGGTACCTTTACCCAAAGACCCCATAGTTCCAAAGCCGTGCGCATCATCAATCAACAGGCGAAAGTTAAATTTGTCTTTTAATGCAAGAATTCCCTTAAGGTTTCCAAGATCACCTGCCATACCATAAACACCTTCAGTAATAACAAGAATTCCGCCGCCACTTTCATCAATAAGTTTTTTTGCCCTTTCCAATTGCTTTTCAAAACTTAGCATATCATTGTGAGGATAAACAAAACGTTTCCCGATATGCAAACGTAAGCCATCAATTATGCAGGCATGAGATTCCGAATCGTAAACAACAACATCATGACGATCGAGGAGTGAATCGATGATAGAAGTCATTCCCATATATCCAAAATTCAGAAGATATGCTGATTCCTTACCTTCAAATTCAGCCAATTGGTGTTCCAGTTCGATATGGTAATCAGTTTGTCCTGACATCATTCTGGCACCCATTGGATATCCCATCCCCCAGTCTGAAGCAGCTTTGGCATCTGCTTCCCTAACCACAGGATGATTGGCAAGTCCCAAATAATTATTCAGGCTCCATACAATGCATTCCTTTCCTTTAAAGGTCATTCTATTGGAGATTTGGCCTTCCAGTTTTGGGAAATAATAATATCCATGCCCCTGGTCTGCATATTGCCCAAGAGGTCCTCTGTTTGAGATTACTTTTTCAAAAATATCCACCTGAGTTTTTTTTATAAGTTAAACGATAATATTATTTAAAAGGATTTCTCAGAAAATTAATTTCAGGAAAAATCCCCGGACAAAATTACTTCTTTAGGATGGATTAGCAAATTTATGTTATGCCTATTCATAAACCTCATCAATGCATACTAATCAATTTATGATTCCGTTATCAGATAGATTAAAATTTCGTTAACTAATTGAATTGCATTCTGCACTTTCGTTATGAACCCTGTAGAAAAATATTGTTGTCTTTACGGGAAAAGTTGTAATTTTGCACCATGAAAAAGGGTTTTCTCTTCTTTTGCTTGTCATTGCTGGTTTTTCTATCTACTTCTTGTAAATTTTCGAAGTTGTTAAAAAGTGATGATACTGAAAAAAAATACACAACGGCATTACAATTATACAGTGAAAAGGATTATTCGAGAGCATTGCAGCTTTTTGATCAGTTGATGGGTGTTATGCGTGCGACGGATAAAGCCCAGAAAATTTATTATAATCAGGCTTATTGCTATTATTATTCGAAGGATTATACGATGGCCGCATATTATTTTAAACGGTTCAGTTCAAATTTTCCCAATACCCGCGAAGCGGAGGAATGCACCTTTATGAGCGCGTATTGTAACTGCATGAATTCACCCGAATATAGTCTCGATCAAACGACAACACACGATGCCATAAAGGAGCTTCAGGCTTTTATTAATGCTTATCCTGAAAGCAAACGTATTCCTGAATGTAACGACCTCATCGATAAAATGAGGGAAAAACTGGAGAAAAAGGATTACAAAATAGCCCAGTTGTATTACAGAATGGAGGACTATATCGCTGCAGTCACATCCTTCAACAATGTTCTGAAAGATTACCCTGAAACCCTGAAGAAAGAAGAAATCATGTTTCTCATCTTTAAATGCTACTTTAAATATGGGATGCAAAGTATTGATCCAAAGAAAATAGAAAGACTTCAGAAAGCATCTTCAGCGTATAATGACTTTACAACTTTATATCCTAATAGTCAATACCTGGCTGAGGCAAAATCAATGAAAGAGAAATCCCAAAAGGAACTTGACCTTTTGGGATTAAAGTACCAAAAGAAAGCACCAAACATTAACAAAAAATAATAAGATGGATTATAAGAAGGTAAAAACAGAAACCGTTGCCATAACAAGGAATATTGAAGATTTTACCAATGGGACCAACAATGTTTATGAAACGGTATCCATTCTTTCAAAGAGGGCAAACCAGATTTCTCTTGAAATGAAAGAAGAATTGAAACAGAAAATATCTGAATTCACATCTTCTACGGATAACCTTGAAGAAATTTTTGAAAACAGGGAACAGATTGAAATTGCCAAATATTACGAACATCTTCCGAAGCCAACTCTTATCGCCATTCAGGAATACATTAACGGAGAAGTGTTTTTCAGAAATCCTCATAAAGAACATCAAGACGACTTTTAATCTTTAAGTTCCCCTGCATGCTAAAAGGGAAAAAAATCGTTATCGGCATTACCGGAAGCATTGCGGCTTATAAAATTCCTTTTTTGGTACGTTTACTGATCAAGGAAGAAGCAATGGTTCGTATAATTATGACCCCTTCAGCAGCGGACTTTGTTACCCCACTGACTCTATCGACACTGTCCCGCTCCAGTGTAATTATTGACCCTTTCAAGGAATTAACAGGTGAATGGAACAACCATGTTGAACTCGGTAGGTGGGCCGATGCAATGGTCTTTGCCCCTGTTACAGCCAACACTCTGGGGAAGATGGCCAACGGCATTGCAGATAATTTTCTGGTTACCGCTTACCTTTCAGCAAAATGCCCGATTTTCATCGCCCCGGCGATGGATCTGGATATGTACGAACATCCTTCAACACAAAAAAACATCCATATTCTTCGTTCGTATGGCAATATTATCATCGAACCACAGGTCGGAGAATTGGCTAGTGGCCTTTCCGGACCGGGGAGGATGGAAGAACCAGAAAATATTCTTTCAACTCTGACTTCTTTTTTTAAACGGAAACGGGATCTTTCCGGTAAGACAATCCTTGTGACAGCAGGCCCTACATATGAAGCTATCGACCCGGTGAGGTATATCGGAAATCATTCCTCTGGGTTGATGGGGTTTACCATTGCAGAAGAAGCATTTGATCGGGGTGCAAATGTTAAACTTATCAGTGGTCCTTCCCATTTACTACCCTCAACAAAGGAAATTCATCATGAACAAGTAGTCTCTGCTTCGGAAATGTTCAAGGCATGTATGACTCATTTTCCGTCTGCAGATATTGTTATAATGGCCGCTGCTGTGGCCGATTATACTCCAGCTGATGTATCCCGGGAAAAACTTAAAAAGAAAGAGAAAATGGTTTCTCTTGAATTTAAGAAAACCAGGGATATTCTTGAAGAACTTGGAAAACTAAAGAAAAAAAATCAACTACTAGTCGGCTTTGCACTCGAATCTGGAGAAGGAATTCAAAATGCCAGAAATAAACTTAAAAAAAAGAATCTCGATTTAGTCGTCTTAAATTCATTAGATGTAAAAGGTGCAGGATTTGGCGTGCAAACTAATAAAGTTACAATTCTCAGCAAGAAGGGAATGCTTATGAAAGGTAAATTGAAAGATAAAAGAGAAGTTGCCAGTGATATCCTGGACGTTATTACGAAATTAATCTTGAACGCGAAGAAAGTTTGATTAATTAAAAAAAGAAATGAAGAAGATCCTTATTTTATCAATAATTTTCCTTATTTCTATTCATTCCTTCACCCAGGAATTGAATTGCCAAGTATCGGTTACAGCCCCCCAGATCGCCGGTACTGATAAAAGGGTCTTCGAGTCATTACAGACCGCCATTTATGAGTTCATGAACAATCGAAAATGGTCGAACTATAACTTCAGGATGGAAGAGCGAATTGAATGTACAATGCTTATTACTGTTACGGAAAGAGTGAGCTCTGATGAATTTAAAGGAACGATAAATCTTGTTCTGCGCCGGCCAATATTTAACTCAGCCTACAATTCTGTTCTATTAAATTGGATTGATAAAGATTTTCAGTTTCATTATGTTGAATTTCAGCCTCTTGATTATGCCGAAGGCACTTTCTCCTCTAACCTTACTTCAGTACTTGCTTATTATTCCAACATTTTTCTGGCTCTATATTTCGACTCTTATTCCTTAAGTGGGGGAGGCCCCTTCTTTGATAAAGCTCGAACAATTGTGAATACTGCACAAAATGCCCAGGAAACCGGTTGGAAAGGATTTGAAAGTACACGGAACAGGTTCTGGTTGGTAGAAAATAGCCTGAATCCAGCTTACAGTGAATTACGCGATTTCACTTATCGGTTTCACAGGTTAGGCCTTGATCAAATGTATGAAAAACCTGATCAGGGAAGAAATGAGGTGACGGAGAGTCTCGACTTGTTGAAGACAATCTACAATGCACAACCCGGACTTTTTAATCTTCAACTCATCACAGATGCTAAACGGGATGAATTTATCAATATCTATTCAGATGACCGTGTTGCCCCGATGGAGAAGACAAACGTTGTTAACATTCTTAAAGAAATCGATCCGGCCAACGGTTCAAAGTATCAGACGATTTTAAGCGGAAAGTGATTCTTTTATCTTATTTTTGTGACGGACTACTGTTAAGAGAAAGTATATGCTTTCCAGACTGGTAATAGAAAATTATGCGTTGATTGACCATCTTGAGATGGATTTCTCAGAGGGCTTTTCTGTCATAACAGGAGAAACCGGCGCCGGAAAATCAATTCTTCTTGGCGCTTTATCACTGATCCTTGGTAATCGCGGAGATGTTTCTGTTCTGCTTGATAAATCAAGAAAGTGTATTGTTGAGGGTACTTTTATCATTAAGGGTTATCATCTTGAGGACCTCTTCAGTGAATATGAACTCGATTACGATGACACCACTATTCTTCGCAGGGAGATCCTGCAAAATGGAAAATCCAGGGCATTTATCAACGACACACCTGTTAACCTTTCATTGTTGAAAGAGCTTGGGGACCACCTTGTAAACATCCATTCACAATTTTCAGTGGTCACCCTGAATAATGCTGATTTTCAATTGGCTGTGCTGGATAACTATTCTGATAATATTCAAATCATTCAACAATATCGTGAGGATTTTGCCTATTTTATACAACTTAAAAAGGAAGTTGAAGAACTAGTAAGAAGAGAAACTCTTGCCAGGAAAGATAAAGATTATTATCAGTTTCTCTGGAATGAGCTTGAAGGGGCAACATTGACAGACGGAGAACAGGAAGCAGCTGAACAACGTCTGGAAATCCTTTCTCATTCCGAAGAGATCAAAACTGGATTATTACAGGCTCTTGATATACTTTCATTAGGAGAGCAGAATATTACCGACCGGCTTTCGGGGATAACGACTATCACGAACAACCTTTCACGCTATCATTCCTCGCTTAATGAAATCGGTAACCGGCTTCGAAGCAACCAGATTGACTTACAGGATATTGCCGCTAGTATGGAGAAGATTGAACAAGACATAGAGTTTGATCCGGCTGAGATCGATACTTTTACCGCCCGTCTTGATCTTATAAATCGCCTTGAAAAGAAACACAGTAGTCCTGATATCAAAGGGCTTCTTGCCAGTAAAGGATCAGATAAGTGGAAAATTAATGGAAGTGACATCCCTGGAAGACAGGATCCTGATTATGAATAAAAAATTAGATCATGTCAGGGAACATCTTCTCAATGCAGCAGAGAAGCTTTCCAGGAACCGTAAGAATGTAATTCCTGAACTCGAGGAAAAAATCAGGAAAACACTAATAAAACTTGGGATGCAGGATGCACGGATAACAATTGAATTAATTCGCCTTGAAGATGTGACACCAGATGGCATAGATACTGTACGGTTTCTGTTTAGCGCCAATAAAGGGATTGGCTTGAGTGAGATTTCCAGGATCGCATCCGGAGGAGAATTATCACGCCTCATGCTGACAATAAAATCACTTATTTCACAAAAGAACCTTCTTCCAACTATAATATTTGATGAGATCGATATGGGTGTTTCAGGTGAGGTAGCCGGTAAGGTCGGCGATATCCTTAGAAAAATGGGTGAGTCTATGCAGGTAATCGCGATTACACACTTGCCTCAAATAGCCGGGAAAGGACAATGGCATTATTGGGTATTCAAATCGAACGAAAGTAATACTGCAAGGACAAGGTTAAAAAAATTGGATCCAAAAGAAAGGGTTCAGGAGATTGCTAAAATGCTGAGTAATGAAAACGTTTCTGATGCTGCCCTGAAAACTGCGAAGGAATTGATGGGAAAGTGATCTTTTTTAATTTTGATGATTATGGCTTGTCAATTATTAAAGGATAAAAAAGGAATCATCTTCGGTGCTTTGGATAATAAATCCATCGCATGGAAAATTGCAGAGAAGGCCTATGAACAGGGTGCTACATTCACATTGTCCAATACTCCTGCCGCATTGCGTTTTGGGGAGATCAAAGTGCTCTCTGAAAAATGCCATGCCGAGATCATTCCAGCTGATGCCACCAATGTCAGCGATCTTGAACATGTTTTCCGTCGTACTATGGAGATCTTTGGTGGGAAGATTGATTTTGTACTCCATTCAATAGGCATGTCTATGAATGTGAGGAAGTCCCGGGAATATGATGACATTAACTACGATTATTTTATGAAGACGATTGATGTTTCAGCATTGTCGTTTCATAAAATGTTACAAGTTGCCAAGAAAATGGATGCCATCAATGAATGGGGATCCATCCTGGCCCTTACGTATATTGCAGCCCAGACGAACCCTGGTAGGTTACAATGATATGGCGGATGCAAAGTCACTGCTCGAATCCATAGCACGTAGTTTTGGCTATATTTATGGCAGAGAAAAAAATGTAAGGATCAATACAATATCGCAATCGCCTACAAAAACAACAGCCGGAAGTGCTATCAAAGGAATGGATGGTCTGATTGATTTCACCGACCGGATGTCCCCATTAGGAAACGCTACAGCTGAAGAATGCGCCGATTTTTCTATTGTTCTTTTTTCCGATCTCAGCCGAAAAGTAACAATGCAGAACATCTACCATGACGGTGGGTTTTCAAGCATGGCTATGAGCCTTAAAGCCATGACACAGTATAACAAATCCCTGGATGAGGAAACATGATTTAGGGATTCTAATTCAATTTTCTTTTATCTTTGCACCCCTGAAATGAATGAAGATTCTTCGATATTTTCCAAATAACTATGTCAATGAGAATATTGGTTTGTATGAGTAATGTCCCTGACACGACTACGAAGAGTCAAGTTTATTGACAATTTTACCAGGCTTGATACCAGTGGTATCCAATGGGTAATAAATCCCTGGGATGAATTGTCGCTTACACGGGCACTGGAGCTCAAAGATAATCACGGCAAATAATATCCAGCAGGTGACTATTGCTCATGTTGGGCTGATTGGATCAGAACCTACGATCCGCAAAGCGCTCGCTATTGGAGCCGATGATGCCATCCGGGTGAATGCTGAGCCTGTGGATGCTTATTTTGTTGCAGCCCAGTTGGCAGAAGTGATTAAAAGTAATCCTTATGATATCATTCTTTGCGGAATCGAATCCAGTGATTATAATGGTTCGACAGTAGGAGGGATGCTTGCTGAGTTTCTTGGAATACCTTCTGTTTCGGCTGTTTCTTTCCTGAATATTGAAAATGACCAGGTCATGATTCACCGGGAAATCGATGGTGGAAAAGAAATCCTTACTGTTCCTTTACCATTTGTTGCAATTGTTCAGAAAGGTATCACAAAAGAACCACGAATCGCTGCGATGAGAGGAATCATGATGGCACGTACCAAACCAATTAAGGTTATGAACCCGGTTGAATCAAATTCCATGACCGAAGTGAATGAAATATGAATTACCCAAACCCCATGCAGCCTGCAAATTTGTTGATCCTGAACAACCGGGACAATTGATTGAAATTTTACAGAATGAAGCAAAAGTCATCTGATCTTTTAAACAAACAAGAAATAATATGTCAGTTTTAGTTTTTACCGAAAATTGGGATGGGAAATTTAAAAAACTTTCCTTTGAACTGGTTTCCTATGCTTCTAAACTGGCTGAAATTCTTAAAACTTCAGCCATCGCGTTGACAATTGGAACAGTTTCAGATGATGAGTTGAAAAAACTGGGAAAATATGGCGCTCGAAGATCATAAAGGCATATGGTGATGGATTGAATGTGCTGGATAACCAGGCTTGGGTTAATACTATCTCTGATATTGCTGAAAAAGAAAATGCAACTGTTATCGTTCTTTCCAATAATATTACCGGTAAAGCAATTGCCCCACGACTCTCTGTGCGCATGAAAGCCGGGTTGGGTGCAGGTGTGAGCGGACTTCCAATAAGTGTAGAACCCTTTGTAGTCTATAAAAAAGTATATTCAGGAAATGCCTTTGCAGATGTTTTGATTCGTTCAGAGAAAAAAGATTATTACACTGTCACAGAACTCATTTGAACTTATTGAAAAACCAGGTGAGCCTGAGATTATAAGTGCACCGGTAACTATGGAACCTGGAATGGTTAAAACACAGGTAAAAGATGTTCAGAAACAATCTGGAAAAATACTTTTGACTGATGCTGAGGTGGTTGTTTCCGGAGGACGTGGAATGAAATCTCCTGATAACTGGGGTCCTCTGATTGAACTTGCCGGATTGCTTGGAGCTGCAACTGCATGTTCAAGGCCTGTATCTGATGAAGGTTGGAGACCTCATGAGGAACATACCGGACAAACAGGTAAGATCATTGCACCAAACCTCTATCTTGCAATCGGCATTTCGGGTGCAACACAACACCTTGCGGGCGTCAGTTCTTCCAAATGCATTGTTGCAATCAACACGGATAAAGATGCCCCGATTTTTGAAGCGGCAAGGTACGGGATCGTTGGAGATGCAGCCAGGATTCTTCCTAAACTTATTGAAGCAGTAAAAGAAGTAAAAGGGAAATAACTGCATTCATCTGATTTTACTGGTTATATCTTTTTTTAGATCTTCAGGATCAAGCTGATTAAATATGGTCAAACAGTACATTTTTGCTTTTTTCTTATTTGTTACACTGGGCATATTTTCTTATACCACAATTCGCCTTACCCGATATTTTATGCTCACGAAGAAAGCATTCCCTGTAAGAAATATTATAAGAAGAATTAAGGTCATGTTTGAAGTTGCCTTCCTTCAATCCCGGATTCTTCGAAAACCATTGATCGGCCCTCTTCATGCTTTGGTATTCTGGGGTTTCTGTGTCATACTGATTGGTTCGATAGAGATGGTCATAGATGGTCTTTTCGGGACCAACCAAGTTTTACAGAAGCTGGGTTGGTTTTACAACTTCATAACCGGTTCCGGAGATATCTTTGCCATTGTCATAGGGATTGCTATCATAATCTTCCTCGGACGCAGACTATTCCTTCATGTAAAACGATTTGAAGGAATAGAAATGAAGTCAATTTCTCATATTGATGCAAAAGTTGCTTTGATACTGATCTTGTTCCTTATGATATCATTGCAGGGGATGAATATATCCTATTTAGGGATCATGAAATTAAGCAATGAAAACATTGCCGGTGCTTACCCCATAAGCAAGGTTCTCTTGGAAATATTCCCTTTCACCTCAAAATCAGCCCTGAAATTTTGGTACGAGTTTTTCTGGTGGTCGCATATCCTGACGATTTTTATTTTTGCCAATTATCTTCCTTACTCTAAGCACTTCCATGTATTTATGTCTATACCAAATGTGTTCTTATCAAGACTTGACTTACTCGGTAAACTTCCCAATATGGATAATGTAACCCATGAGGTCAGGTTGATGATGGATCCCAACGCGGTTTTCTCTACTCCGGAACCAGTTTTACCTTCGGAACGTTTCGGGGTAAAAGATGCTGAAGACATTTCATGGAAAAATTACCTTGATTCACTCGCTTGTACAGAATGTGGACGCTGCACTGCTGTTTGTCCTGCTAATATTACAGGAAAAAAATTATCTCCGCGGAAGTTGATTATGAATGTCAGGGCCCGTATGAAAGAAAAAGGTCCGGGTCTTGTAAAAACAGGCAAAACGTATGATGATCATAAATCGCTCTTGCGGGATTATATAGCTGAAGAAGAACTCTGGGCTTGTACAACTTGCAATGCCTGTGCCCGTGAATGCCCCATTAGCATCAATCATCCGATTCTTATTATTGATATGCGCAGGTACCTGGTCATGGAAGAAGGTTCTGTTCCCGGGCTGCTTAAATCAGCTTTCAGCAACATCGAAAATAATGGTGCTCCATGGCAGTACTCCCCTGAAGACCGCCTTCAGTGGGCTAAAGACATTGAGATCAGAACGAATTAATATTATATTTTGCCGAATGGAAACCCGTAAACTTGAAGTACCTGTCATGGCAGAATTGTTTGCCCGGGGTAAAAAGCCAGAATACCTGTTTTGGGTCGGGTGTGCTGGTGCCTATGACGACAGGTATAAAAAAGTGGTACGGGCATTCGTAAAGATCCTTGCTTACCTTGAGATCGATTATGCTGTTTTGGGAAAAGAAGAATCCTGTACAGGGGATCCTGCCAGGAGGGCTGGAAATGAAATGCTCTATCAGATGCAGGCAATACGGAATATCGGAATATTTAAATCCTATGATGTCCGGAATATCATTACCATTTGTCCGCATTGCTATAATATTCTGAAAAATGAATATCCTGACCTTGGCGGAAACTATGAGGTTATCAACTACATACAGTTTATTGAATCCAATATCCATCATGGTAAACTGAAAATAAACCCATCTTCTTTTGCTGAAATAAAAGTTACTTACCATGATCCTTGTTATCTTGGCAGAGGGAATGGAATTTATGATGAACCGAGATCAATCCTGAAAAAACTGACACACAACTTTGAGGAGATGGAACGGCATAAAAGTTTTGCTCTCTGTTGTGGTGCCGGAGGTGGACAAATGTTCAAAGAAGCCGAAAAAGGGAATAAGGAAGTGTACATGGAACGTACAGAGGAGGCATTGAAAACAGGTGCAGAGGTAATAGCTTCAGCTTGTCCGTTCTGCATGACAATGCTGACAGACGGTTTAAAGTACAAGGATAAGGTAGAAACAGTTAAAAATCTTGATATTGCAGAAATGATAGCACTCTCATTGAATCTTTAAAGGCATTAGAATCAGGTATGATTTTTTATCATTCTTCACTCGCAAACCTTAAATAAATAACTTGAAAATGGAAAATGGAAAAACCTTAAAAAGCGGAGAATTCCTTGTAGATGAAATAAGTTTTCAGGATACATTCATTCCTGAAGAATTCGATGAAGAGCAATTAATGATTGCACAGACTTGCAGGGATTTTCTTGAGACAGAAGTGTACCCTAATGTAGAAAAGACTGATGCTCCGGATATCCAGCTCATGAAGAACATTTTAAAGAAAGCCGGGGAACTGGGTTTGATGGGTGTTGCTTTACCAGAAGAATATGGTGGGTTCGGACAGTCGTTTGTTACCCAGATGCTGGCTGCCGAAACAATCGGCGCAGGTTATTCCTTCTCTGTAGCATTCATGGCGCATACCGGCATTGGCACTCTGCCAATTATGTATTATGGGAATGAAGAACAGCGTCAGAAATATGTTACCCGGTTGGCAACCGGTGAATACCTTGGATCCTATTGTCTTACCGAACCCGGTGCAGGAAGTGATGCTAATTCAGGGAAAACCAATGCCCGCCTTTCAGATGATGGCAAGCATTATATTTTGAATGGCCAGAAGATGTGGATCACAAATGCTGGCTTTGCAGATATCCAGACTGTCTTCGCAAAGATTGATAAAGACAGGGTTCTAAGCTGCTTCATCGTAGAAAGGAATTCGCCCGGTGTTGTTGTAAATCCTGATGAACATAAAATGGGTATTAAAGGATCGTCTACGGCACAGATCTTTTACAATGATGTTAAAGTCCCAGTTGAGAACCTGGTCGGTTTAAGGGGCGAAGGATTCAGGATAGCACTAAGCATTCTTCACATGGGAAGGATAAAGCTTGGGGCAAATGTATTAGGAGCTGCAAAAAAAGCCATCAATGATTCTGTAAAATATGCCAACGAAAGAAAACAATTTGGTGTATTAATCTCAACTTTCGGTTCAATCAAGCATAAACTTGCTGAACAAGTGATAAAAACTTTTGCATGCGAATCAGCGATATACAGGGTCAGCAAGGATATTGACGATTTGATTCTGAAAAATAAAGCGGAGGGGCAGGAGAAAGGAAGGGCAACCATCGACGCTATCAGCCATTATGCTGTTGAAGCTGCTATTCTTAAGGTTTATGGCTCGGAAGCACTTGGACTATCGTAATTGATGAAGCTGTGCAAATCCATGGCGGGATGGGGTATTCGGCCGAAATGCCAGTTGAAAGAGGTTACCGCGATTCTCGAATCAACCGGATATTTGAGGGGACAAACGAAATCAACAGGCTGCTCGTCGTTGATACCGCAATGAAAAAAGCTATGAAAGGTGATTTTGATTTATCCGGTAAAGCTTCAACGCTTTACGAAAACATGAATGAGATTACAGATGGTAAAACAGAAAATGAGACTTATTTTCAGGAAAAATTAAGGGTTATCAAGAACTTCAAGAAAGCTATATTATTAACAATTCATGGAGCATCGTCCCAGTATGGAAAAACACTCATCCAGGAACAGGAAGTTATGAATAATATTTCTGATATGATCATTGAAACCTATGTTTCGGAGTCAACATTATTAAGAGTACAGAAACTTGAAAGTATGAACAAAGAAATTGCTGTATTCAAAGCCATTCTGGATGTGAACATCTATGATGTGGCTCATAAGATCAGGAAAGCAGCATTTGATGCCGTTCATTCATTCGCAGCCCCTGAACTTGCATGCTAACTTAAAAAGGTCATGGATATTCTCACAGGAACTGATTGTGTTAACATCAAAGATGCCAGAAGAATGATTGCTGATAAATTGATCGGAGATAATAGGTATAAATTTTAACATCTTTCATCTAAAAAAAGAGGTCTAATTTTAATAGACCTCTTTTTTTTCCAGTTAAGTATTATTTTGATTTTACCAATTCTTTTGAAACAGACTCCGGTTTGTCAACGGAGATTTTAATTGATGATGAATTTTCATCAAAATCAATATGTATGACATCATCTGTAACCAGTTTTGTTCTGATGATTTCCTCTGCAAGTGCATCTTCAATGTATTTCTGAATTGCTCTTTTCAAAGGTCTTGCACCAAACTGGGCATCCCATCCTTTATCGCAAATAAAATCCTTTGCCTTTTCAGTAACTATAATCTTATAACCCAATCCCTTGATTCGCTCATAGAGGTGAGACAGCTCAATATCGATGATCTTATGAATATCTTCCCTTTCTAGTGAATCAAAAATAACCACATCGTCAATCCGGTTAAGAAATTCAGGAGCAAATGTTTTCTTTAATGCATTTTCTATAACACTACGGGCATAATCAGAACTTGCTGCTTGTTTAGCTGCTGTGGCAAACCCCACACCCTGACCAAAGTCTTTCAATTGACGTGATCCAATATTGGATGTCATGATCACAATTGAATTCTTAAAATCCACTCTGCGTCCAAAACTATCAGTCAGTAGGCCGTCATCAAGTACCTGGAGTAACAAATGAAAAACATCAGGATGTGCTTTTTCAATTTCATCGAGGAGAACGATAGAGTAGGGGCGGCGTCTGATCTTTTCAGTAAGCTGACCACCTTCTTCATATCCCACATATCCCGGAGGAGCACCGATAAGCCTTGAAACAGCAAATTTTTCCATGTATTCGCTCATATCAATCCTGACCAGAGCATCCTCAGTATCAAAAAGATATTTTGCCAGAATTTTAGCAAGATGAGTTTTACCGACGCCAGTCGGCCCCAGGAAAATGAATGATCCGATGGGTTTATTAGGATCTTTTAATCCTGCACGATTTCTGCGAATCGATCTTACGACCTTCTTGATTGCCTCTTCCTGACCAATGACAGAACTTTCAAGTTCGGACTCCATGTTTAAAAGACGGTCGCTTTCATTTTTTGCAATCCGCTGAACAGGAATGCCTGTCATCATGGCAACAACCTCTGCCACATTTTCCTCTCCTACCAGTTCTCGGTTTATCTGAGCTTGCTCTTCCCATTTGCGTTTTTCCTTGTCAAGAGCGTCTTGCAGCTTTCTCTCCATATCACGATGATCAGCAGCTTCTTCAAACTTTTGACTGGTAATAGCCTGCATCTTTTTCTTCCGGGTTTCTTCAATTTGTGCTTCGATAGTGATGATCTCAGCAGGAACATGAATGTTTGAAATATGAACCCGAGCGCCTGATTCATCCAGAGCATCTATGGCCTTATCAGGAAGATAACGGTCGGAAATATAACGATTGGTAAGGCTCACACATGCTTTTATGGCATCATCAGTATACCTGACAAGATGGTGATCTTCGTATTTTTCTTTGATATTATTTAGGATTTCAACGGTTTCTTCCGGTGTAGTCGGATCAACGAGTACTTTCTGAAACCTTCTTTCCAATGCACCATCCTTCTCAATATATTGACGATATTCATCAAGTGTGGTAGCACCGATACATTGAATTTCACCCCTTGCAAGTGCTGGTTTGAACATGTTTGAGGCATCCAGCGAACCGGAAGCATTTCCTGCACCGACAATTGTATGAACTTCATCAATGAATAGTATGATGTTCGGATTCTTTTCGAGTTCGTTCAATACGGCTTTCATCCGCTCTTCGAATTGCCCCCTGTATTTTGTCCCTGCTACCAGTGAGGCCAGGTCAAGCGAAACAATCCTTTTATTGAAGAGGGCCCGGGATACTTTTCGTTGGGTAATGCGCAAAGCTAATCCTTCAGCAATGGCTGATTTACCGACTCCAGGTTCCCCAATGAGGATCGGATTGTTCTTTTTCCTCCGGCTTAATATCTGGGCAATACGTTCAAGTTCTTTCTGGCGACCAACAATAGGATCCAGCCGCCCTTCTTCAGCAGCTTTTGTAATATCCCTTCCAAAGTTATCCAGTACCGGGGTCTTCGATTTCGAATCAGAGCCCTTCCTGGAAGTTGAACCAAAGCTTTTTCCTCCTTCTTCAGGATCTTCATCATCCTCATCTTTCGGTAAAATATCCAGCGGTTGTGCAGGAAGATCTTCGGAATTGTTCGAAATGAGGGATCGGATCTCTTCCTTTACAATATCATAGGTCACGTTTTTTCCTGCTAATAATTTGGTAACCAGATTATTTTCATCTTTCAGAATAGCTAAAAGCAGATGTTCAGTTCCGATCAGCTCACTATTAAACCATTTTGCTTCGAGGTAAGTGATCTTCAGTGCCCGTTCAGATTGCTTGATCAATGGCAGATTATCAGGATTTACCGGTTTGTCTTTATCGCTTGCGACGGCAGATTCTATTTTGCGGCGCATTTCATTAAGATCAACACCTAGTGTATTTAGGATCTTTATGGCAAGCCCTTCTCCTTCACGGATGATACCAAGCAGTAAATGCTCAAGCCCGATGTAGTCGTTCCCAAGCCTTACTGCTTCTTCACGGCTGAAGATAAGGACATCTTTGACTCTTTGAGAAAATTTTGCTTCCATTTTATATTATAGTCTTAAGTATATAACGATTAAGAATTCTTTTTATTGAAACATTGAGATAATCAAAAACAATGCCATACATTTTTATTTCCCGGAAGAAGGAAAAATCAAATGTACGATCGAAACCTGCAAAAGTATAATGAAAGATCAATATTTATTAACACTTTCGTGTTCGTAACACCCATAAATTATCTCCCAAGATTAGTAGGTTATTAAGGTATTTTTCCTTAATTTCGTACTTTCAAGTTAATATTTTTATTTATTTGATAGTTAGACGATTAACGAACGTGAATACAATGGCTGAAGGAGAAAGAATAGTGCCGGTGAACATCGAGAACCAGATGAAGTCTGCATACATCGATTATTCCATGTCTGTGATCGTGGCAAGAGCATTGCCGGATGTCCGTGATGGATTAAAACCCGTTCACAGAAGGGTTTTATTTGGAATGTACGAATTGGGAGTATCATCTAGTCGTTCGTATAAGAAATCTGCCAGGATCGTAGGGGAAGTACTGGGTAAATATCATCCCCATGGTGATACTTCCGTTTACGATGCAATGGTACGAATGGCCCAGGAATGGTCATTACGTTACCCGCTGGTTGATGGCCAGGGGAATTTCGGATCAATGGATGGTGATAGTCCTGCTGCTATGCGTTACACAGAAGCGCGCATGCAAAAAATTGCTGAAGAAATGGTGGCTGATATCGAAAAGGATACGGTCGATTTCAAACTAAATTTCGATGATACACTGGAAGAACCCACTGTAATGCCAGCAAGAATCCCCAATTTGCTGATTAATGGTGCCTCAGGGATTGCTGTCGGGATGGCGACGAATATGGCGCCTCATAACCTGAAGCAAGTTGTTGACGGGGTCATTGCATACATTGACAACCACGAAATCACAATCCCTGAACTTATGCAGTTCATAAAAGCACCTGATTTTCCGACAGGCGGCGTGATCTATGGATATAATGGAGTAAAAGAGGCTTTCGAGACTGGTCGTGGAAAGATCATATTAAGGGGGGAAGCTATCATTGAAAGTGACGAGCATGGCAGGGATGTGATTATTGTGACATCTATACCATATCAGGTCAACAAAGCTGAATTGATAAAAAAGACAACGGAGCTTGTCATTGACAAAAAGATCGAAGGGATAACAGAGATACGAGATGAATCTGACAGGTTCGGGGTCCGTATTGTTTATGAGATTAGGAAAGATGCCATCACAAATGTGGTATTAAATAAACTATATCAGTATACACAGCTCCAGAATTCCTTTAATGTAAATAACATTGCTCTCGTAAAAGGACGTCCTCAAACGCTGAATCTTAAGGATCTCATCCGATATTTTGTCGAGCACCGGCATTCAGTGGTTATCCGGCGTACGAAATTTGAACTTGCAGAAGCTGAGAAAAAAGCCCATATTCTTGAAGGTTTGCTGATTGCATTGGATCACCTTGATGCAGTTATCACCCTTATACGTGAATCTAAAACCCCTGAAGAAGCTAAATCAGGACTAATGGCAACATTTAACCTGAGCGAGATCCAGTCAAAGGCCATTCTTGACCTTAGGCTTCAGCGTCTTACCGGACTTGAACGCGATAAAATAAAATCCGAATACGAAGATCTTATTAACCTCATTGCTTTCCTGAAGAATATCCTGGCAGACGAATCGCTTCGAATGAAGATAATTAAGGATGAATTACTAGAGATCAAAGAGAAATACGGGGATGAACCAAGAACAAAGATCATTTACGATGCCAGTGATTTCAGGATTGAAGATACTATTGCTGATGAAAATGTGGTGATCACAATTTCCCATTTGGGATATATCAAACGTACTCCATTAAGCGAGTACCGTGTTCAGAATAGGGGAGGAAAAGGGATGAAGGGCAGTGAGGTCAGGGATGAAGATTTCCTTGAACATCTCTTTGTGGCGACCAATCATAATTATCTGCTCTTCTTTACAGAGAAAGGAAAATGCTTCTGGATGCGTGCCTATGAAATTCCTGAAGGTACCAAAGCCTCGAAGGGACGGGCTATCCAGAATCTCATCAGCATTGAGCCTGATGACAAAGTCAGGGCATACATCAATGTCAAAGACCTTAAAGATGAAGAGTATACCGCAAATAATTATATTATCCTCGCTACCCAACGAGGGACCATCAAAAAAACAACACTGGCAGCTTATTCAAGACCACGTATAAATGGAATAAACGCTATAACAATCCATGATGGCGATCAACTTATGGAAGCCAAACTGACGAATGGCGAAGATGAAGTGGTGATGGCACTAAAATCAGGCAGAGCCATCCGGTTCAATGAAAAAACCGTTCGTCCGATGGGTCGGAATGCAGCAGGTGTAAGGGGGATAAAGATTACAAATACAGATGACGAAGTGGTTGGAATGATCTGTATTCCGAAAGACAAGAAAATGGAAATCCTCGTGGTTTCTGAGAATGGTTATGGAAAAAGATCTGATATTGACGACTATCGGGTGACCAACCGTGGTGGAAAAGGAGTAAAGACCATTAACATCACCGAAAAAACAGGAGCCCTTATCGCTATCAAAGGAGTTACTGATAATGACGACCTCATGATTATCAACAAGTCGGGAATCATCATTCGGATGGCTGTGAGCAATCTCCGGGTTATGGGAAGGGCGACTCAGGGTGTCCGGTTAATTAAGATTAATGAAGGTGATGCCATTGCTGCCGTGACAAAAGTGGACGTAGAGGAAGAAGGAAAAGCACTGGAAGATATCAATGGAGATACTTTACAGGAAGATAATGGAGGAGAACCTTTACTGGATGCCCATGAGGAATCAGAAAATTAATTTTGCGGTTATACATAGGAAATAAGAAATTATCTATTTTTGCTTACTCAATACAATAGATCGACACTAATTCACTAAACGAGTTTCATATGAAAAAAATTCTTTTTGTCTTGGTTCTGGTATTTTCCATTACCCTGACCTTTGCTCAAAAAAATGTACGGCAAACTGCATCAAACTTTCTTAAAGATGGGAAATTAGATAAAGCGCTGGAAAACATCAATATATGCATCCAGGATGTCAGCACTGCCCAAGATCCAAAAGCATGGTTTATTCGCGGTAACATTTATCTCGAAATTGCAAATACTAAGGATGAGAAGTATAAAAGTCTTGATGCGGAACCTTTACAAAAAGCACTTGATTCTTATAAAAAAGCTATAGAATTCGATCCAAAGAAAGATTATTATGAAGATATCTTTGGTAAGTTGAATTGGCAGCATAACAACTATTTCAATGCTGGTGTCGACAGTTATAATAAAAAATCTTATAAAGATGCAATGCTCGATTTTGAGAATGCCGCTAATGTATTATCCATTGCCAAAGTAACTGATACTGTTTCCTTGTTTTATGCAGCAGTAAATGCAAGTCTGGCCGGAGAGAAGGCGAAACAAAAGCAATACTATATTGATCTATTAAAAGCAAATGCGAAGTCGATTAGTATTTATGCTTCATTATCAGATATTTACAGATTAGAAAAAGATTCGGCCGATGCTTTAAAAGTGATCGGGGCAGGTAAGAAATTATACCCGAATAACTTGCAAATGACTTTATCGGAATCGAATGTTTATATCTATTTTAATGATGTACCTAGAGCATTGTCCACTTTAAGTATTGCCGCCCAAAAGGACAGTAATAACTACTTCGTATTCAACGCAATCGGTTTAAATTACCAAAAGATATATGAAGATACACTTCAATCTGCAGCTGCAAGGAATGATGCTTATAAGAAATCAGAGTCCGCCTATCTAAGAGCAATAAAACTGAAACCTGATTTCTATGATGTTGAGCTCAATATTGCCTCCTTGTACTTTAACTCTGCAGTACCCCTTGCATTAAAAGCAAATGGACTTCCATTAGAACAAAAAGACGCTTATGATAAGCTGGTGGGTGAGGCAAATAACTATTACAAACTGGCCTTACCATATCTTAAAAAAGCTGATGAACTTCAACCGAATGACCTTAATACATTAAATTCATTACGTCAAATCTATTCAAGTCTTGGGGATACTGAGAATCTTAAAGTGATACAAGCAAAGATCCTTCAGCTAAGAAAAAAGTAAATTAAAAAATGAAAAAAAACTGCCACAGTACTTCCATGGCAGTTTTTTTTGGCTTTTCTTTTTTTAAACTGATTAAAATTGTCTTTTGTAAAAGAAATAATTTCGGATTTCATTGATCTCTGAAATTTTGAGAAGGGGAGAATGTCATAAACTGAATAATTCACATTCTAAAAAATGAACCTGATAATTATAGGTGTTGAAACGATCTATTTAACATAATATTAATTATGAGATATGTACTTCTTTTGATTATCCTTGTATTCAAGGTAATGGAAATACCTCATATTTTGAGGTTTCCGTAAGAACTACTTGACTGGAAAAACAATGTCTGTCTCGACTTTCATCGGGTCTTTCTCTGTCACCGGATCAGTTATATATATTTCAGAAGGACCTCCAGAGATTACTTTTCCGCTTTCCTTACAATATTGATGAAGTGCATTATATGCTGGACCTGTTTTATCATAAGGTCCGAAGTAATAAGCGATAACGGCATTTCCTGCAGGGATATTTTCAACCCTTATTCGTCCTTTGCCCTTTTCAGCCTTTTCTACGGGAATTCCCATATCCATGACTGAAAACTGGGTTACAGTATCATATTTAAGATACGTGGCAAAAGGATGTCCTTTAAATTGAAGTTTATTCACTTTGGCAAATTGCATGATCTCACCAAATCCTTTACTAAAGACTATCTCATAAGTTTTTGGTCCTGCACTATCCCTGATAATTAATGCTGTTTGCTGGGGCATCAAATGTTCTTCAATTCTTGGCCACCCTTTGCACTCTTCAACTATTTTTTTCAATTTAGCCAATCCTTTATCAAAATCAGGAATCAACATTTTCCCCATGAAGAGTCCCATATAACGGGAAAGTGGGTTATATCCAAGATCCCCTTCATCTATCCAGGAGACTTTTGCTGAATCTCCATTTGCTTCTATGGTTAATTTGCCTTTGGACTGGTATTTCCCATGCTGAAATGATAGATCGTAACCAACAAGCTCACCTGGAACAAGTTGCGTCAAAGTCACTTGTCCATTTCCAATTACTTTGCCATCCCATTTTCTTGTAGTACCAACCTTTCCATCTGTACCAATGAGTTCATAATGAGCGGCTGAATCTACCTGTTTCCAAGGAGTCCACAAATCCCA
The DNA here is from genome assembly GCA_963800585.1 of uncultured Bacteroidales bacterium. Taxonomy (GTDB): domain Bacteria; phylum Bacteroidota; class Bacteroidia; order Bacteroidales; family FEN-979; genus FEN-979. The sequence goes on along the minus strand of CAWDBP010000006.1, from coordinate 283,164 downwards.
CTTATTAAGATTACTTGTGAGATCGTAAATGAGGTTTTTATCCCCTTTAACTTGTGTGCTTCTTTCTACATGGTATGTCTTAGGAAGGAAATATGCTACTATTATCAATATCACAATGATAATAGCGATGACCAGTAAGATTTTCTTGAATGTTTTCATAATCTGCGTTTTTTTTTACAAATATATTATAAAAACATTCAAAATAGCACTGAAATAATTTGGGCAAATCCGGCTGAAATCCTATTGGAATATTTTTTTGGTTTTTGCTCTATGATCTTCTCAGGAATTTGCTCCTTGTTTTCAGAAAACCGGCCATAGGGATCATATTTTTTAGCTAGATATTCGATCCGTTTTTGCATAATGGAATAATAATCAAATTGTGACATACTTAATTGTATTAAGTTTTTAACGACACGTCTTATTTATAATTCTTAAAAGTAATTATTGTTTTGAGACAAAAATATTGTAATATTATTCTAATAACAAGGTATTTAAACATTTTATTCTTCTTAATAATTATCTGAAAAGGTCACCTAAAAGAAAGCTTAATTATATTTAGAAAATAATTAAGCCTAAATTTGCTTAAGTGGATAATTAAGCTTATATTTGTACCGGATTAATTATCATATAGGTATCATAATCTCGTATTGTCTGTTATTCTTGTTTATTCGTGAATTTATACATTAGTCACGGTTTATTCCTGGAAACATGAAAAGAGTGTTTTCTTTTATTGAAAAACCGGTTCCTTTCATCTTGCAATTATTACCGTCCATTCTGCCCGGCATTGAGAAAATTATCACTGTTTACTACTCCCCTGATATTAACAGAATTACCTCAGAAATAATCAAGAAAAAAGGTGAGGACAATGAATATTCGTCGTTCCAGGTATCAGATTCAACTTCTGTTTTTGACCATTTAAGATCTGAGAATTCATCCTATTCCTGGCTAAGAAAAGAAGATCTGCCTTTTGAGGTTAGACCTGAAGAGAGAGTTCAACTAGAAATATTTAACGAACTGAATAACAATGTATTATTAATTCGAATATTTAATCTTTCTGATTCAAAGAACGACCTGTTCTTTATTTATTTCAATAAAGACCTGAGTAATTTTGGCACAATCAATCCGAACAAGATTCTTTCAACCGAAAATAAAACTATTATAGGTCATATCCTGAGAAATTCGATTATGGCTTTCATTAAAAATTACAATAGGGATAAGGACCTTTTTGCGACTTTGAATGAGAACACTCGTGCAATGATCAGGGAAAGGAACTTACTAAGAAATGAATTGGAAGTCACCAGGGAGAAATATAAGGAAGGGTTAATCCGATTGAGTAATAGTTATCTCGAAGATTTAAACCTTATCACAGGAATAAGATACAGGTTTACTGAAAGTGCGGTTAAGAAGATCAGTGAATATTCCGGAGATATCGATAATTTGAAACCGGTAATTGGTCAGGCTGCACATTATGCTGAAACAATGAACCTTGAAGGAAATGCAAATAATGTTTTGATTGACGACTTTCATCTCGTTATAGATGTGAAGAAAGAATCACCTCAAAAAGAATCAATTATTGCACCTATTCAGGATATTCCTGTTAAATATAATAAGACATTTTTATTGTTAGAAAAGTTGGAAAATGCCGCCATTCATGTGAAATCAAAGAATCAACTGCTCACTGGAGCCAACATTGGGAACGAATTCCCTACTCCTGTCACCCCTCCTGCAATCACAGATGCATTAAAAAAACATAAACAAAAGATCCTTTTTCTTTTCCATGAATACCCCGACCGGTGGAAGACTATCCGAATAGAATTCAGGCCAGTTCAAAATCTCTTGAACGCAAAGCCATTCAATGAGCAGCTTTCTGCCTAATTTACTTGTTTACTCATTTTCTTTTCCCTGTTTCTCAATTGTTTTTACCTTTGCGCCACTCTCAATAAAAAACTTATATGATAATTGCAATTACAGGGGCAAACGGACACGTGGGTGTAAATTTGTGTAAAGCACTGATCGACAAAGGTCATGAGGTGCGCGCACTCATCCATAAAAACAGCAATGGATTGGAAAAACTGGATGTGAAACTTATTAAAGGTGACCTCCTCAACAAAGAATCACTTATCCCATTAATTGATGGAGCAGAAGTCGTGTTTCACCTGGCAGCAAAGATCTCTATCACAGGTGATTCCGATGGATCAGTTCGCGCAATAAATACTGAAGGAACCCGGCTTATGATCCAGCTCGCTCAAGAGTTCAGTATCAGACGGTTTATATATTTTAGTTCGATCCATGCTTTTCGTCAGGAACCGCATGATCAGGAACTTGATGAATCAAGACCATTAGTTGAAAATGAGGCATTTTCTTATGACCGGTCAAAAGCAGATGCTGAACGGATTGTAATGAATGCTGCAAAAAATGGGCTTGATGCATTTGTTCTAAGCCCTACTGCGATAGTTGGCCCAATGGATTATGAGCCATCACTTATGGGAAAAGCATTCCTCCAGCTATATAACCATCAGATACCTGCCCTTGTTCCAGGGGGATACAATTGGGTAGATGTACGGGATATTGTTTCCGCAACAGTTCAGGCAATCGAAAAGGGAAAGAAAGGCCAGAAATACCTTCTTAGCGGAAACTGGCTTAGTTTACCAGAAGTTGCCAGGCTCATTGAAAAATATACCGGAAGAAAAATAGTACGTACCGTAATGCCATTCTGGCTTGCCTGGATTGGCCTTCCTTTTATCACATTATACAGCAGGTTCAGTGGAAGAATACCATTATACACGCGTGAGTCGCTTACCATCATTATTAAAGGCAGCAAACAAATCAGCCATGAGAAAGCTGAACGGGAACTTGATTTTCATCCAAGGAGCATGGATGAGACGGTTAAAGATGTAATGAAATGGTTTGCGATGAATGGATATCTTAACTAAATTTTTATTGAATGATGAGCCCTACAAACTTTTATTTACTTGTTTATGTGTGGATTGCAATAGCAATTTTGATTTTTCCACTGGTATTGAAGATCATTGCACCTTATGGCAGGCATACTAACACATCGTGGGGCCCCCTGATAAATAATAAAGCCGGATGGATACTGATGGAATCTCCTGCATTGCTCTTTTTTGCAGTTTTTTTCCTTTTTGGAACAAACCATCACAACCTGCTTCCCTGGATTTTTTTCACTCTCTGGATGATTCACTATCTTAACAGAACGCTGATCTTTCCATTCCGGTTACATACCAAAGGAAAAAAAATGCCTGTCGCAATCGTACTTATGGCATTCTGCTTTAATCTTATGAATGGATACATCAACGGGTACTACCTGGGATCCCTGTCAGAATATTATGCCTTATCCTGGTTATATGATCCCCGTTTTATTGTGGGGTTCCTGATGTTTTGTGCCGGTTTAGTTATCAATTGGCAGGCCGATAATATTTTAATCCATTTACGTAAGCCCGGTGAGACGAATTATAAAATCCCATATGGAGGTTTTTTTCGTTATATATCCTGTCCAAACCATTTTAGTGAGATCATTGAATGGAGTGGATTTGCTCTAATGACCTGGAGTCTACCCGGACTTGCATTCGCTATCTGGACAATTGTTAATTTAATGCCAAGAGCTTTGCATCATCATAAATGGTACCAACAGACTTTCCCGGATTATCCGGTCAACCGGAAAGCTCTTATTCCTTTTGTTCTTTAGTAGGGGAATATTTATTGAATTAACCATTTTTGTTGTAAATTTGCAATAAGCATTATTCTTTATGAACGTGAGTATTTATTTAACAACCATAAATATGAAAAAATTGAGGTATATATTTCTTGCAATATTATTTGTTGGAGCAACATTTATAATTTCATGCAAAAAATCAAGCACAACTACCACTATCAATGGTCCCTCAATCCATCTTTTAACTGGATCAGGTTACATTTCTAAAGATACCAGTGTTCAAATGTCGTCTGCGTTGTTATTTGGCATTTCAGCTACTTCAGGTACTGGTAATTTGACCCGCCTTCTTGTTCAACGTACGTCTAATGGAAAAGCCAAGACAGCAAAGGACACTACGATCAATGTGACAAGTTTTAACTACGTACTTCATTCTATTTCATTAGGCTCAGTGGGTTCAGAAATTTGGGTCTTCAAAATTTATGACTCCAATAGAGATTCCGCTTCAGTAAATTTGACAATTACAACCCTGGCCACTTCCAGCCTTCAGAAAACAGGTTATGATCAAAGTCGGCATACTGGTAACTGATGTTTCAGGAACCAAAAATAAGACGTGAAACTTTACTAGTATATTAATTTAAATAAGTAAAAAAGCCTCCTTGGGGAGGTTTTTTTTTGAATAACTTTTGATAATATAAAAACAAAATGGGAATCTTTTCTATTCGAAAAGATTCCCATTCAACATTTTGGAAACCGTGGTTCCCGTAATGCGTCAAGCTACTGTTATTATGGCTGGTATACTTGGTCAGGGTCTCCCCCAACTTTTCTTCCCGGAATCATTCAATCTGAAATCTTGCGGCTTCTTCCTTCCTGATTCCCGGTTCTGAAACGTAATCTGGATTCATCTTACTCTTGCGGAATAAGTTTCCTCTAGTTCGGATCTGCGAGTGCTGTCCCCCTTACGGGTTCCTGCTTTCACTTTTCCTAATCAAAGAACGGGCCTTTTATCACTTACTTGATGGATCAAATATACAATACCATTAGAAGAGAATGCAACTTTTATGACTTCGTATTGTAAACAACTTATCAACCTGAGTTATTAACAAATTGTTAATAAGTTTAGTTTTCAGATTCAATTTCAACTGTCAATCTGCGCATTATTAGTTCATCTGCCATATCTTTCAGTTCCTCATAGCTTCCTGATTTAACTATACACCTGCCTTTTAAATGAGCAATAAGTGCACATTGTTCAGCTTGCTCAAATTCATGTCCACAAACTTCAACCAGTGATTCAATAACAAAATCGAAGGTATTGATTTCATCATTATAAAGAATCAGATCGTTGTTAACATTTAACAACTCCTCACTTTTATCAGCCGGTTTCATTTTATGTCTGACCATAATCCTCTGGAAATTTTGACAATGATACTGATTTTTTATCGTTCTCAAATCGTAATTTTGTAAAAATACTGATAGAAATTTCAACCGGATGGTGTTTCCTGAATTCATAGACAGACTGACAGATGAACTTGGACGGCCTTTACCCGGGAAACAGGCTCAACTCTTTATGACATCCAACAGGAGACTGAGGGAAATGATGGAATTCCGCCAATTGGATCAGGCAATAAAGAGCAGTGTGTTAATTCTTCTTTATCCAGGGAAAAAAAATTCCCAACCCAACTTCGTGGTTACGCTTCGTCCAATATATGATGGTATTCATAGCGGACAAATTAGCCTTCCTGGAGGACAATTTGAATTGTCGGATGAAACCCTTAAGCAGACTGCTTTGCGCGAAACCCATGAAGAGATAGGGATAGATCCTGCCAGGATAACCATTATCGGACAGTTGACTGAATTGTACATACCTCCAAGCAACTACCTGGTTCAGCCATTTGTAGGATTTACCATTGATTATCCTGAATTTCATCCCCAACAAGAGGAAGTGAAACAGATCATCGAAATTCCGATGAATCTTTTATTGGATGAAAAAAATGTAATGGAGAAAAAAATAAAGGTACGTGGAATTCAAATTTCCGCTCCATCTTTTGTCATCAATGGAACTATCATCTGGGGAGCAACGGCAATGATTCTAAATGAGTTTAAAGAGATTTTACATAAAACCTGTTTATGAATCCAATAGAATGATCTCGTCCGAAATCTCACATGAATTTTTAAGCATTGCAGAAACTGCACAATAGCGGTCTCTTGAAAGCCTGATTGCCCGGTTTACTTTGATACTGATGTCCTCATTGTCTTTAAAACCAGGTCCACTAACATAGTATACCAAATGAATTTTTTGATAATATTTTGGATATTCTTCAGAGGCTTCACCATTGACAGTGATCCTGAATGCTGTAAATTTTACTTGTTTTTTCCCAAGGATGGAGACAACATCCATCCCTGTACAGGCTGCAAGCGCTGAAAGTACAACGGGTTTAGGCCGGGGACCATGATGGGTGCCTCCAAACTGTTCCTCAGCATCAAAATGAATCTGATAACCATCAATTTCAGAATCAAATGACATATTACCGATCCAATCGGTTTGAATAATCTCATTCATTATCTAAGGTGTGAAAATCTACTTTGATTGCGAAGTAAAGCAGAAATATCCTGGAATTATACCTGCAGTGAAAGTATTCAGCAGCACACCAGAAATTTGATTGTACTGGTACACAGATCCCTTTTGAACATAATCCTTAGCATCGGTGACAAATATATTCCCGCTCGATGGATGTATTCCTAAACCATAGAAGAGATGACCACTGGTTGCAATAAAAGGTGCTGAAGGGATTGCTGTTGACGACACAGGCATCTGGTATACTCCATTGTCCAAAAAGTACAAAGTATCTTTGCCGGAATTTATACAAAGCCTTGAAGGTGTATCAGTCTGATTTGGGAAGGTGTATGTTTTTTCAATAAGCATCAGGGTCGGATCGATCCTCAAAAGGGTTGGAGGTTCATAATGATCGTAACCACCGGTACATAAAACCCATATTTTATTCTTCTTATCCATAACCATGCAGGTGGGCTCTTTTCCAGTCTTAATGCTGTCTGTGATTTGGTCCGACTTGATATTGATAACCAGGATACATGCATTTCGTTGAGAAGTTGTTTGGTTCATTATGCCGATAGAGCTGACGAACATGTAATTATTGTACTGGATGAGCGATTCAGTCCATGTTCCGGTATGGATGGATTTCTCGATTGCCAGGGTTGACAGGTTGATCACCGAGATATCCTGCTTCATATTGGTGACATATGCTTTAGTAGGATTGACGATTGCCATAAAACGTGGCGAATTTCCATCGACTATCGATTTGACGGATTTAAAGTCTTTCAGGGAAACTACTTCAATCTTGTCTGAATTGTTTACAAGGATAAAACCACTGTCATTAAAGACCTGCATGCTTTCTGCCACATCTCCCAGACTACGGTTATTCTGAGATTCAAAGATATTCTGTTCCACACTATCTTTTGGAGTAATAAAAGTAATGGAAGCATTTCCATGAAGATAACCACCTTCATTAACAACAAAAACCCCATTCTCAAAAGTACTGTTTGGTGGTAAAGGTGGATTTGGTGGATTAACAACCCTTATCGGGCTCTTGGTACAGGAAAATACAACAATAACAAGAAGAAGGAAATATAAAAACTTCGCAAATGAAAAGAAAAGAAAGTTGTTTTTGTTCAGATTCACTTGTTATTTGTTTAATGAAGAACGAAAACCCTTTAACTGCTATTTATTGAAATTAAATTTCAATGTTAATGAAAAATTGCGCCCAGGCATTGGCCTGTTCTCAAGCGACTGGTAATCGAGATCAAACAAATTATTCAAATTCAGCTGTAAAGATACTATAAAATTTTTCAAATGAAAGTTTTTTCCTAGAATTATATTAGAAAGATAATAACAAGGCATAAATGATGTGTTGTCCGATGTTGTATACCTTACACCAATATAGGAAAAAACATAGGAACCATAGAATCCGCTTCTTTTGACCGTCAATGTCGAGTTAAAAGTATTTTCAGGTGTATAGATCAGTTGTTTCCCTACTGAGCTGTCAGCAATTGATGTGGCTTTTTCATTGGTCGACCTGCAATAATTATAGGCATTGTTTAGTGAGAATCTGAATCCGGATATACTCCAGGCAAAATTAAGGCCTGCTTCGACTCCCCTCGCATGAACTTCGCTGATATTTCTCGGTGAATATAAACTTAAATTTGTGTCTGGCAGCCAGAGTATCATGTTAATCATTCTTGAATAGTACCCCGTAAGTGTCGTTTCAAAAAAGAAATTTTTATCTTTTTTCCCAAAGTTATAAACAAGCCCACCTTCTGTAGCATAATCGGTTTCAGGTTGTAAGTTGATATTGCCATCGGGTACATAATAAAGTTCATTCAAAGTTGGAACAGCGTAATTACGGCAGATATTGGCAGAAACTGTAAGGTTGATATCTTTAAAAGGCTTGTATTCTATTCCCAATGCAGGAATAAACGGTTGAAATTTGCCATCAATCATCTCCTGTCTCAGGACCAGTGAGATTTTAAGGGGTTTTGCCGGATTATAATTGAATTCTGAATATGCTGCAAATGTATTCCTGCTTTTCATACCGTTATATGAATCTGAGATCACCCAGTCAGAATTAAAATCGATGCCCGGTCTTATAATAAAATTCTTTATGCCTGAATATACAAGTCGTATACGATTTGCCCATGAATAGCAATGACTATTATAGGAAGTATCTGAAAGGGTATACCGCATAAACTGATCGACGAGAGATGATCTTACAGTAAGAAAATAATGATCAGTTGATCTTCTCCATTCAATCATACTTCGGATGGCCTGGTCAATCTCATCTTCCTTTTGTACGTTTGCTTCATTGGTCGTAATTGGCGGTATCTTATGACTATCATCAGTGAACCAGATCCTGGTGGTCAGAAAATCAGTTTTTGAGAGCCTGAAAAAAGTTTCCTGTGTTAACCCACTAAGAATATATTCAGCATTTATGAGTTTTTCATTTTCTTTAGTCTGATCATTATAAAAAGGAAAGTTATTTAATGCATTGGAATAATTGACCTTTGTGATCGACTGGACAACATGATTCCCAAGCGCAATAGTGGCGTTAGTTGTATAGTTGTTAAAACTAGCCAATGTTTGAGCCAATGTCAGATTGACAGTATTATTCCAGTTAGGATTACTTACAAGATTGATGATGCCGCCGAATGCGCCACTAGATCTTGCCACAGTAGCAGCTCCATAAAGGATCTCAAGACTCTCGAACTGGGAAACCTGAACTTGTGAAAGGTCTGTCTGCCCAAGCATTGGAGAGTCGATATTTATCCCGTTCCATTGAACCTGTGTGTGGGTCGCAGAGGTTCCACGGAAAGAAGGAGTTGCCAGGCCTCCGTTTCCGTATGATTTTATAAAAATCGTTGATTGCTGAGAAAGAACCGTAGAAAGGTCGGTATTTAAATATTGAACCAACAGGTTAGAATCGATACGAACCTTTTTAAAGCCTTCGGTATGCAAAGTAAAACTTCCCGTAACTTCAACCTGTGAAAGTCGTATCGTGTCCTTAAGATTCTGTGAGGAAAGGAAGCAGCCCTGAAAACAAAAAAACAAGAATAATGCGTATTGTCTCAATTGCCATGGTTCTGAAGATGCAGAAGAGGTTATCTTGGATGACATAATATTCACAAAATTATAAAAACTTTTGCTCCTTATTAATTATTATGATAATTTTACTGGCCTGTAACACCCAATTTTATTTATGAATATCCTGACAAAATGGATCTTTTTTACATTGATTGTTATTATTTCTTTAATTTTCCCCTTTTGTTCTTCCCATGCAAAAATAGCTGCATGTAAAGGGACCAATGCACACAGGGGTTACATCCAAAAAAAGAATAAAAGCAGGTACAACCAAAAATTTGGCTTTAAAAGCCGGTCAGTTAGAAAAGATTATGTGATCAAGAATGGTATCGCACATTAAATGGTTCATTTCCAAAGTATTTATTTTATTCTGTTTATCTTTAACTTCATGTTATGTAGCGAGGTACGTTTATTGGAATTACGCAGATGTAAATGATTATAAAAAATTCCCTGTAGATACTATCAGGGAAAGCAGCACGCCAATCCAAATTCCATATAAGTTACTTAGAAAACCGCTTTATCCTACCGAGAAGAACAAAAATGCTAAGGATTTTGGACCATTAGCTCAATTCCTGGCATCTCAAAAAACACTTGCTTTTCTGATTCTAAGGAATGACACGCTGGTGTATGAAAAATATTTTAAGGGATATACTAAAAATTCAACAATTCCTTCTTTTTCCGTTTCAAAATCATTTGTTTCTGCTTTGGTTGGCATTGCTGTTTCAGAAGGCGCTATTCATAATATCCACCAACCCGTTACAGATTATATTCCGGAAATGAAGGATCCGGGTTTTCATAATGTCACCATCGAAGATCTGCTGACTATGCGGTCAGGTATTAAATTCAATGAAGGTTATAAAAATCCTTTCGGGGAAGCCGCCAAATTCTATTATGGATTAAACCTGGGTAGATACACCCGGAAGTTAAAAGTCGTACACATACCAGGAACTTCTTATGAATATCAGAGTGGTAACGTACAGATCCTGGGAATGATACTGGAAAAGGCCACAGGAAAAAGATTAAGTGACTATTTTGAGAAAAAAATCTGGAAACCAATGGGGGCAGTTCACACTGCCACATGGAGCCTGGACAGTAAAAAATACAGAGAAGCCAAGGCTTTTTGTTGCATCAATGCTGTTCCTCAGGATTTTGCACTTTTTGGACAACTCTTTCTTAAAAATGGTGTTGCCTGGGGACATGAGGTTGTTCCTGCCAACTGGGTCAAAGAGACCTTGACAATCAGAAATGATTCAAAGGATTCACAGGGTTATCCCTATACATACCTGTGGCGGGTCATGAATAGTGGTAGTTATTTTGCAAAAGGTATACTTGGACAATTTATATTTGTCTGTCCGAAAAAAAATCTTGTAATAGTCCGGATGGGAGAAAGTGCAGGAGATCTTGACTGGCCAGCATTCTTTCAAATGCTTGCCGATCAATTCTGATCACCTTTGAAAAAAGCTTCTTCCCCGGGATAATAATAAACTTCCTTCGATTTCTTCGCTGAGAAAGTAAAATAGGTGACCACGGCATCTGAACAGAGTTCGTTATTAAGATTGTAAATCTCAACTTGTATCTCTGCAAGGTTCCTTCTCATTCGCAGGACTTTTGAATGAACAGTAATAGGGCCCCCTGTCAGGTAGATGGGTTTATGGTAGTGAATATTCATTGAGGAAGTCACCCCTGCCACCTTGACCTTAACATATACTACCCAACTCGCAATTTCATCCATGATAGTCGCTTGGATTCCTCCGTGAAGCACACCATGATATCCTTCAAACTGAGGCTTTGGTTCCCAGGTAGAAATGATTTCATCACCATCTTCAAAAAATGTCATCTGAAGACCGGATAAATGATCTGGCGAACAACCAAAACATTGATAACCCTTCCTCTCTCTGAAGGGATTGTGGATCTTACGCATGATTTTTAATGAAAAAAGGAGTTATTTGGCGACGCCGTTCTTGTATTTGGTTTTGGTAACAGCTTTTCCTGTCTCATCGTATTCTATCCATTCGCCTTCTTTAAGACCATTGATATATTGGCCTGTACTTTTTAGTTTCCCGTTACGGTAAAATTCCTGGTATGCACCCGAGTAAACATTATGGACATAGCTGGCAACTGATTGCACGGTATCATTTTCATAGAAGGTTTTCTGAGGTCCTTCAAACATCCCATTAACATAATTGTATTCAGCCATAATTTTACTTGCTCTGTTATACCATCTTGCAATCCCATTCTTTACATCATCTTTAAAAGTAGCAGCTTCCTGGAGTTTTCCGTTATCATAAAAGATCTTCGAATCACCATTTCTTTTACCTTTTGCATAGTTAATCTCAGTAAGGGGATTTTCATTATAGGTGCTATAATTTATTGAGGGTCCATCAAGAAGACCGGCTTTGAAATATTCCGTTGCGATTATACGGTTGCGGCGATCAAACGTGATAGATATCCCGTCTTTCATCCCATTAAGGTAATTGTCAATCCTGACCAGGAGGTTATTGGTCAATTGAGTGACCCAGCATCCTGTCCTGCTATTGTTCACATAAAAGCCTTTTGCAATCTGATCTGCAGCTTGTTCTTCCCAATACCCTACTTTCTGATCCTTGCTATTTGTTCGGTTAATGGTATCACTTTTCTGTTTAGTTTCCTGTGAGAAAAGTAAAACCGGTACGATCAGTAAAAGAGAGAGAAAAAATCCAATACGTTTCATAATTTCATTTTTTTAGTTTTGGCAAAAATAATAAAAATAATTTCCAATTCTAAATCAATCCTTAATTTCCGCGTAAAGATCAAAGGTATCTGCTTCCGTAATATGAGCTTGATAAAAGTGACCAATTTCAAGTTTCTTCCGCTCTTTGGGTATTAGAACTTCATTATCTATCTCCGGAGAATCAAATTCTGTCCGGCCTATGTAATATTCATTTTCCTCACCATTGATAATTACCTTCATATCAATTCCAACTCTTCTTTTATTCAAACTGAAAGAGATTTCCTGTTGTAAATCCATCAGGATTGCAGCCCGCTCTTTTTTTATTTTTTGGGGAACTGTGTCTTTAAGAGAGTAGGCTGCTGTTCCTTCTTCATGAGAATAAGTGAATATACCCAGTCTGTCAAAGCGACAAATGTCAATAAATTCCTTTAATTCCCTGAAATCTTTTAAGGTTTCTCCGGGATATCCTGTAATCAGGGTTGTTCGTATGGCTGCCTGTGGCAATTGCTTGCGGATCAATGAAACAAGAGCAAGGGTTTGTTCTTTATCGATCCCTCTTTTCATCGACTTCAGGATCCTGGAATTGATATGCTGGAGGGGGATATCAATGTATTTGCAGATGTTGTCATGATTTTTTATCACCTCCAGTACTTCCTCAGGAAAACCGTCGGGATAGGTGTAATGCAGTCTTATCCATTCAAGTCCGTGAATCACTGAAAGCTGTTCAAGCAGTTCCGGTAACATTCTCTTTTTATAAAGATCGAGACCGTAGTATGTGGTGTCTTGTGCAATAACAATGATCTCTTTAACGCCTTTCCTCGCGAGGATTTCTGCTTCCCGGATTATGTCGGCCATGGGTCTTGAAATGTGTTTCCCCCTGATGGCCGGAATGGAGCAAAAGGAACAATGGCGATCGCATCCCTCGGCAATTTTCAGGTAGGCATAATGGGAAGGTGTTGCTAACAAACGTTCGCCAAGCAAATCCTTTCTGAACTTCGCCCCTACCCTTTCCACGACCCGGCTCAATTCATTAACTCCGAAGAATGCATCCACCTCAGGTAATTCCTTTGCCAGTTGTTCACGGTAGCGTTCAGAAAGACATCCCATTACGAAGAGTGATTTGAGGCGACCTTCAGTCTTTGCCTTTATATACTGAAGTATCGTTTCAATGGATTCATTCTTTGCATCCAGGATAAAACCACATGTGTTGATGATGGCAGTTTCAATGTTATCATTTTCCACCGGATCCAGGATGATTTGAAAAGAGGAAGCATCAAGTTGTTTCATCAGGACTTCCGTATCCACCAGGTTCTTGGCGCATCCAAGTGATACAATTCCAATCTTATGAGGGACGGATTTTGTTTTCAAAGATCAAATATTAGGTGAAGAGGCTGTCGACGAACTCAGCCCGATCGAACAATTGAAGGTCTTCCATTTTTTCTCCTACCCCGATGTACTTTACGGGGATCTTGAATTGGTCGGAAATCCCTATGACGACGCCTCCTTTGGCTGTTCCATCGAGTTTTGTCAGTGCAATAGCATTTACTTCGGTAGCAGCCATAAACTGACGAGCCTGTTCGATAGCATTCTGGCCGGTTGAAGCGTCAAGGATCAGCAATATTTCATGCGGCGCCTGTGGAATCAGTTTCTGCATGACATTCCTGATCTTTGAAAGCTCATTCATAAGGTTTACCTTGTTATGCAATCTTCCGGCAGTATCGATAATCACGACATCAATATTCCGTGCCATAGCTGATTTGACGGTATCATAGGCAACGGATGCCGGATCGGACCCCATACTTTGAGTTATTATAGGAACATCAGCACGCTGAGCCCAGATCTTAAGTTGATCGATGGCCGCGGCCCTGAAGGTGTCTGCAGCTCCAAGCAGGACAGTTTTACCAACTTTCCGGAAGTTATACGCAAGTTTCCCGATGGTTGTTGTCTTGCCTACACCATTTACTCCGACAACCATAATAACATAAGGATGCGCATCAATGGGGATGCTGAATTCATCAGTATCTTCTGCTTTATTTTCCTGCAAAAGCCGGGCAATCTCATCCTTCAGCAGAGAATTCAACTCACTCGTGCTGATGTATTTATCTTTTGCAACCCTTGACTGGAGCCGTTCAATTATTTTCAGTGTTGTTTCTACACCAACATCTGAGGTCACCAGGGTTTCTTCCAAACGATCCAGAACATCCTCATCTACATGCGATTTCCCTGCAACAGCCTTTGAAAGCTTTGTGAAAATGCTGGTCTTGGTCTTTTCCAGACCCTTGTCCAGCGTCTCCTTTTTATCTTTTGATAACTTTGAAAAAATACCCATTGGAGATGATCCTCTTCAGTTTACTATTTATAAAAAAAGCTTTTTTCACAGGGAAAAAAGCTTTTTCACACTGACCGGTGAAGGATTTATTTGTTGGCGTTGGCCAAAAATTCTTTTACCGCATCATTGGGAACAATGTTTTCTTTAAAAACATAAGCGCCGGTCTTACCGGATTTTGCCATCCGGATCACTTTTGTAAAATCCTTGCCGCCACTTGTCTGGAATGTTGCAACAACTTTCTTTGCCATGGGTTATCTTCTTTATTTGATTTCTTTATGAACGGTAACTTTCTTCAGGTATGGGTTATATTTTTTCAGTTCTAAGCGCTCAGGAGTGTTTTTCTTGTTCTTCTTAGTGATGTATCTCGACATCCCCGGAACTCCGCTTGTCTTTTGTTCCGTGCATTCCATGATTACCTGAATCCTCTGATCTTTACTCTTCTTCGCCATTTTTATTCTCCTATTTATTTTGGGACTGCAAAAATATACATTTTCCGATTACAAACCAAAATATTTTCATAATTTAGCCTTGCCCGAAAAATTTCAACCGTTGCCTGACTGGTCTTCTTATATCAATGGCTATAAGTCATACCTTCAACTTGAGAAATCGTTGTCGGTCAATTCTATAGAAGCGTATATTCACGATGTAAATAAATTCTCCCAATACCTTGATTTTAACAACCTGAACCTTCCACCGCAGAAGGCTGAATTGCATCATTTTCAGGATTTCTTAAAATGGATCAACGGACTCGGAATGACTTCCCGCACACAGGCAAGGGTCATTTCCGGGCTTAAAGGGTTTTACAAATATCTTTTGCTCGAAAACCTTTTGTCTGTTGATCCGACAGAAATGCTTGAATCGCCGAAGATCGGGCGCAGATTGCCCAACACCCTCAGTGTTGAGGAGATTGACCAACTGATCAATAGCATTGATCTGAGCAAACCTGAAGGAGAACGAAACAAAGCAATTCTTGAAACACTTTATGGTTGCGGGTTACGTGTTTCCGAGCTGGTAAACATCCGTATTTCCAATCTTTTTTTTAATGAGGGATTTATCCGGGTTTCGGGAAAGGGAAACAAAGAACGACTGGTCCCGGTGGGAAGAATTGCCCAAAAACATATCCTAATTTATATGGAAGCTGTCCGGTCGCATCAGGATATTAAAAAAGGTTATGAAGATACTCTTTTCTTAAACCGGCGGGGATCAAGGTTGACGCGCGTCATGATCTTTACCATCATAAAGAAACTCGCACTGAAAATTGGCTTGAAGAAAACAATCAGTCCGCATACTTTCCGTCATTCATTTGCAACGCACCTTGTGGAAGGAGGCGCCGACCTCAGGGCCGTGCAGGAAATGCTTGGCCATGAATCAATTACCACAACGGAAATATACACCCATCTTGACCGCGAATACCTCAGGAGTACTATTCTTCAGTACCACCCACGAGGCTGAAAGCAATTTACGATTGGACGATTTACGATTTACGATTGAATTTTTGGATTTACCTGCCTACACGGCAGGCAGGCGATTTACGATTATTTGACTAGTTCTTTTGGCTATTTCGCCATTTTGCCTTCTCGCTATTTGAATGGGGAGTCGGGTTCTTTTGCCATGTGGTTATATACCATTTTATCCATAAAGGAGGGGAAGAACTTATTTAGTAACACCGTCATTTTTCCCTGCGTGGTGAGGATTAGTGTCTTTTTCCGTTTTTCGATGGCATCGGCAATCTTTATCGCAACGGTTTCTGCCGGCATCAGTTTACTTTCATCTAGGGGTGTTTCTCCCTGCTGGCTTCCATCCTTTGCCAGTGCGACATTCCGGATATTTGATGCCGTAAATCCCGGGGCAGCTATCAGCACGTGGAGTCCTTTTTTACGATTTTCAATCCTGATCACTTCAAGCAGTCCCTGTATGGCAAATTTCGAGGAAGAATATCCTGTTCTTCCCGGTAATCCTTTGTATCCGGCTATGGAAGAGATCCCCACCAATGAGCCTTTTGATTTCAGAAGGTATGGAAGTGCAAATTTTGAGCAGTAAACTGTTCCCCAGAAATTGGTATCCATTAGTCGCCGTAACACACTCAGGTCGACTTCCTCAAATAATGCCCGCATGGAGATCCCGGCATTGTTGATCAGGACATCTATCGTTCCGTACTCTGCAATTGTGTTATTAATCAGTTCCTTACAATATGCCTCGACAGAAACATCGGCCTTTACCGGTAATACCCGTACTCCGGTTCTTAGGAGATCTTCTGACATCTCCATTAGTTTTTCATTGTTCCTGGCCGAGATGACCAGCCTGGCTCCTCTTGCTGCACATTCGTAAGCAAGGGCTCTGCCTATACCGGAAGTGGCACCGGTGATGACGACGACTTTATCTTTCATTCTACTTATTTCAGGATACGAAGATAGGGATTTTTGAGAGAACCCCACCCCCGGCCCATCCCCCAGAAGGGAGGGGAGAGAATCGTGGCGCGTGACGCAAAAAAAATGGGAGATTGTGCTGGTGCTCAAGATTTTGAGCCCGTACATGTTCGGAAGTAGAGCATGATTCCGCGGATTTATTAATTTCGCAGTAAAGATGTCTTAAAATGACGGAACGAGAGTTATTCTTTGTTTACCTGGGGCTTCCGTCCAGGCAGCCACTTGGGTTGGAGGTTGATCATGCAGAGGGCCTTTATATTTATGATGTATCCGGTAAAAAATACATTGACCTGGTATCCGGTATCAGCGTTAGTAATATCGGGCACAGGCATCCGGCTGTGATCCTGGCGATTGAGGATCAACTGAAAAAGTATCTTCATTTGAATGTGTATGGCGAATTCATACAGTCACCCCAAGTAAGGTTTGCGCAAAAGTTGGTTAGTGAATTACCTGATAACCTTGAATCCGTTTACTTTGTCAATTCCGGTAGTGAAGCGATTGAGGGGTCGATGAAATTAGCCAAGCGTTATACAGGCAGGACAGAGGTGATGGCATTTCATAATGCCTATCATGGAAGCACACAGGGAGCGCTGAGCATACTTGGGAATGAAATACTGAAGAATGCTTTCCGTCCCCTGATTCCTGATGTTCATTTCCTGGAGTTCAATAATTTTCATGACCTGGTAAGAATTACTGATAAAACTGCCTGTGTAGTTGCTGAAACTATCCAGGCAGAAGCAGGGATCATTATTCCCGAAGAAGGATTTCTGGAATCTCTTTATTCGAGATGTAAAGAAACAGGGACGTTACTTGTTATTGATGATGTGCAGATGGGCTTTGGCCGGACAGGCAAGCTATTTTCTTTTGAACATTTTAATTTTGTTCCTGACATACTTGTATTAGCAAAAGCTTTGGGAGGAGGTATGCCTCTGGGTGCATTTATAGCTTCAAAGGAGATCATGGATACCCTGGCTTTTCAGCCTGAGCTCGGACATATCACGACATTCGGAGGTCATCCGGTTTGTTGTGCTGCTGGGCTGGCCAGCCTGGAGGTGCTATTGAGTGATGACCTTATTTCAGATGCCGATAAGAAAGGAGCCATTTTTGAAGATCAGATAAAGACCCATCCACTGGTCAAAGAAATCCGAAGAAAAGGATTGATGATTGGGGTTGAAATAAGGGATGCAGGAAAAAGGAGTAAATTGACGGAATCAATGTTGAGGAATGGAATTATTATCGATTGGTTTCTGTTTCATCCCTGTACATTTCGTATAGCTCCACCATTGACGATCAAGGAAGAAGAATGTTTTAGTGCTATCGAGTTTTTGATAAAAGCGATGAATGAAATCTAATCCAATATTGAGTCCATTCTTAAAAGTTTTTTTTTCACCGCAAAGACGCAAAGACGCTAAAAAGCGCTAAGAAGTAAATGCTTGAAGAAGCAGTTTCTTTTCAAAAGTCTTTTTTTACCGCAAAGACGCTAAAAAGCGCTAAGAAGTATATTGTTGAAACTGCATAACAACAAAACGTGAACCCTCATGCCTGTCTTTCAGCTTCCGGATGAAATTGTTTTTCCTGATCCTTCCCTGGCTGAGCCTGAGGGGTTGCTGGCTGTTGGGGGTGATCTGAGTTCTGAACGTTTGCTTGCGGCCTATGCCAATGGTATCTTTCCATGGTACTCTGAGAATGAACCTATTCTCTGGTGGTCGCCGGATCCTCGGCTGGTGTTATTTCCGGATAAGTTTAAAGTATCCCATAGTTTGCATCAGAAGATAAAGAAGAATGTTTTTTCCGTGAGGATAGATTCAAATTTTGAACAGGTAATAGATGCCTGTGCGAAAACCGAACGGGAACATGAAGATGGAACCTGGATCACAGATGAGATGAAGGCTGCATATATTGAATTGCATCGTAAAGGGTATGCTCATTCAGTGGAAAGTTATTTTGAGGGGAACCTGGTGGGAGGTCTTTATGGAGTTTCCCTGGGCAAGACTTTCTTTGGTGAGTCAATGTTTCATACGATGACTGATGCATCAAAGGTCGCCTTGTATCATCTGGTGGAGAAAGCAAAAGAATTTGAATTTCTTTTTATTGACTCACAGGTTGAAACAGAGCATCTTTTAAGTCTTGGGGCAGAACTTATTCCGAGGGATACATACTTAAACTTATTGAAGGAAGTAATTAAAGCTCCGACAAACATCGGTAAATGGTAGTAAATCGAAGAAGCTGTCTCTTTTCAAAAGTCTTTTTTTTCACCGCAAAGGCGCAAAGACGCTAAAAAGCGCTAAGAAGGATGTCGTTGAAATTGAACTTTTTGCGTCTTTAGGAGGGGACTCAATTTTTCATTCTTAATTTTCCATTCCTAAAGCCCCAGCTTTTTGCGGATATCTTTTGGGATTGCTTTTATGTTTACCATGATATCCATGGTTTTTAATTGGACGTAGGGTTCGGAGGCGTAGAAATATCCTTTGTAGGGGCTGCCATCGAGACCCCATGAGTTCTTTACCAGGAAATATGGGTTGCCATTCTGATCTTTGGCCGTTCCTGTGATCAGCATGCCATGGTCGTCGGTAGTCTGGTAGTTGTCAAATTCAAGCTGGCGCTGTTCCTGGGTGATCTTTTTTTCAGGTAGAGGTTTATCAAATTTGTACAGCAGTTTGTCCTTATCGGCATCCGACATTTTATCCCATTTAGCAGTTTCCAATCCTGCCATTTCCGGCGAATTTTTATCAGGCACTACGGCGACGCCATTCTTCCAAGAGAATCCTTTTTCACTTACATCGGCGCCCCAGGCGACTGTATATCCGTTGTCTATTGAATTATGGATCACCTCCATCAGATCATTCAACGGAAGGTTATATGCCTGATTCATGGCCCAATTATCGGGGATTTCCATTATGAACCTGGAATAGAACGGGTGATGTGTAAAGGAGGTAAGTTCAATGTAATCATCCGGGTTCAGGCCCATCATGTCAGCAAATGATTTCGGGGTATATTCTTTTCCTCTATAGGTGAACTTATCCGGAACTTTGCCCAGGTAAGCATCGAGAACGCCATCAATTGCCTGGTGCCAAACGGGAGTCAGCTTTTTATTCGGATTCTTGACTATGGCATTGATCATGGCGTCAAGCACGGCATCCATTTCACCATGAACCGGCTTATCTTCGCCGATCACATTTCCTGAATAGGCTTCAGACGGAAGCATCCCATAATTTCTGAGAACATTGACTACATCGTGAGCCTCTCCTCCCCCACCGAAATTGTGCTTGCCATTGAACCTGACATACATTTCGGCTTTATCCGAGTAAGCTTTTCTCACGCAAAACATATCGGCCAGGCTGAACGTATCATGTTTCGTACGCAGGAGTTCGGCTTCCAGGAACCCGACCGTTGAAAAACTCCAGCAGGTACCTGAGCGGTATTGATTTTTCACCGGTGTTGCCGGAACCTGTTTCACGATTGTGAAAACGTAGCCCGAATCTGATTTTTTTGCTGTTTCCTGGCTGTATGCTGTACTGTTAAATGCCATGAATATGGCTAATATCAGGATGGATAGAGTTGTCCTCATAGATTGATTTATTTTAGGTGAGATAATAGGTGTAATTACTGCATCAAAAGTAAGGAGATAATTTTCAGGACACAAAAGTTTTCTTTGAAAACCAGGAAAATGACGATATATACTGAATTTTAACTGAAATTCAGCAGAGGTACTGACCCCCGGTTTCGCCGGGGGTTACCCATATTACGCCCGAGAAATCAAGTGCAAAGTGTAAAGTGCAAAGTGCAAAAAAGTGATAAGACCTTTCACCACTCACCATTCACTATTCACTGTTATTCAAATGGTTGTTCTTTTTCAAAATCAGGGTGGTAGTGGGTTGAGCTGGTTAAGTCCTGGACCCAGCCATTATACATACCCAGCCGATCCAACTCTGCTACAATACCAGAATATTCTGCTTTTGAAACAGTGGTATTCAATTTGGGATGACAGGTTACCCTGGGGGTCGGGTAGTACTGGGACATCAGGGAAATATGAAGCTTTGGGGAGAGCTCATTGGCAATGAAGTTCAGCACCTTCAGGCTGTTTTCTTTATGGCCGGGAAGGACAAGGTGGCGGATGATTATCCCTGATTCTGCTGTGCCATCTTCACTGATATGAAGCGTGGAGCCTTTTTGGCGGAACATTTCTTTCAAGGCAGCGGTTGCTATTGCGGGGTAGTCAGGTGCATCAGAGTATTCGTTTGCAAGCCCGGGTTCCATATATTTTAAATCAGGCAGATAGACATCTATCATTCCTTCAAGAGATCTTAAGGTTTCCACTTTATCGTAGCCATTGGTATTGAATATCCAGATAGGCTTATATCCCAATGAATGAATGCATTGAATGATGATCTTCACCTGTGGAATAAAATGGGATGGTGATACAAATCCTACCCTGTTGATGCCTGAATCGAGGATTGCAGTCACCTGGCCGATGACTTCATCCAGGTTCATTTTGGTTGAATTTCCCGGAATACGGTTATCGCTGATCTGGTAATTCTGGCAATAGATGCACTGGAGGTTGCAATGGGAAAAGAAGATGTTGCAAATGCCATCTTTACCGCTGATGGCAGGTTCTTCTCCTTTATGGATACAAATGGAGGCAATATTGAACCCGGCACCGCTCTTACAATAGCCAAGTTTCTCGGTGAACCTGTCGGCATGACATTCGCGGGGACAAAGGGCGCAGTCATATAATATGTCGAGCGAGGCAAGAAAGGATTTAAAATCCATGGTCGGATACAGTTTTTTCGTATTTTTGAAAAACCCTATATGAGTGCACTCTGAAAAGTTTTTTTACCGCAAAGACGCTAAGACGCTAAAAAGCGCTAAGACGTATATCGTTGAAATTGGACTTTTTGCGTTTATGTGTCTTGACGGGATAACATTAAAATAGGTTTTCGGAGTGGACTCCTAATTCACAACAAAAGTAATCAATTCGTGAAGACAGATACCTCGAAATATACACACATCATCTGGGATTGGAACGGGACGCTGCTGGATGATAACTGGCTGTGTGTGGAAGTGATGAATACTATGCTGGACGAAAGAAAGCTGCCGTTAGTGACCCTTGAGCATTACCGGGACATCTTTGATTTCCCAGTGAAAAATTATTACCTGAAGCTGGGGTTTGATTTTGAGAAAGAATCCTTCGAGATTGTCGGGATGGATTTCATGAACAGGTATAACCGGCGGCAGAAGGAATGCAGATTGCATGAAGATGCGGTTAACAGCCTTACGTGCATTGCGGAAAATGGTTATCGCCAGAGTATCCTTTCAGCCCGCGAGCAACAGGAATTACGGCAGGAAACCATAGATCTTGGGGTTTCAGCTTTCTTTGATCATGTTGATGGACTGGATGATCACTATGCCTATGGGAAAACGGATGTCGGGATTCACCTACTGAAAACCCTGAATATTGAAAAAGAAAAAGTGATGTTTATTGGTGATACCTGTCATGATGCTGAGGTGGCTAAAGAATTGGACATTGATTGTATCCTGATCCCCAACGGGCATCATTCGGAAGCGCGGTTGCTTGAAACCGGGTTCCCTATTGTAAGGTCATTAAATGAATTAAGTGCACTTTTATGCAATACTGCCAAGTAAAGATCGTACTATTACTCTCCCTGGCGCTGTACCTGCAGCCTGACCAATTAGTTGCGCAGGCGACGAAAGGCCAGACCTTCCGCACCCATACATTCAATCTGACACAGGTAAAAAAAACTGAGGTCATTCCTGATTCGGTTGTAAAAATTGCATTCCTGGGGAAAGAGCCGTTCCTTCATCTAGATAAAGAATCACGCGCTGCTTTCGATTTTCTTAAGACCCTGAAAGGCTTCTATCCTGAATATGTGACTTTCGACGAGCTGCATAAAAACCCTAAAGTGCTTGATCCCTATAAATCAGCCTGGTTTCACAAGCAGGATACTTCCGGCTTTCCGGCCTCCGAAACCGACCTGAAAGCAGTCAAGGCAATCAGGGACTTTGTTAGTAACGGGGGTAATCTTCTATTGACTTTGAATGCTTTTCATTATATCAACACACTTGGCATTGAGCCAATTAAGCCGACAGATAGTCTTAAACAAAGCGTGGATGAAGGTTATGGACGGAAGCTGGGATTTCATGCATTTCTTAACCACCCGGTATTTGACGGGATGTTTGGCGGGTCGTACATTATGGTGCCGGTCAAGGATACCGCTTTCAGGGTTACCGGTTATTTCGGGAGTTCCCTGCCTGTGAACGGGAAGGTAATCGGTGTTGACTGGGACTATATTTTTCTCAGGGAAGGATCAAAGCTCATGCTGGAATACAATGTCGGCAAGGGCAAAGTCATTGCAGTTGGCGGATATACCTGTTTTTCGGTCCCGAACATGAACCGCGATCACCTGGAACTGTTCTTAAAGAATATATTCAGGTACTTATCCGTAACTGATTCAACTGCAGATGTTCACTATTGGAATTATCTTCCGGCTAACGTGTATTCATTGACATTAAATGTCCCGCAAAAGAATCCGATAGTGCCTGCCATTTTCAACAGTGAAAAGTGGGATATCCCGGATGATCCTTTAACAATCCGGAGCCGTTATTCTTCCGCAGATTACTGGGATGTTGCCGGTGAACGGATGCTGACCATGGGGACTGGGAACGGGGGGATTGAAGAGATCTGGGCGCATCCTTTTATGGCATTCCGGGATTATGAAGTCGGGTTACGCTTTGAAATCCAGGATACTATCTTCTGGCTTAAGGATGAGCGACCTGAAGTTGAGACCCTTCCCTGGTGCTTTATCAGGAACTATAAATTTCGAGGTGCTTACCTCCGGGAAATCCTGGTCAACGATCCGGAACATCCCTGTGGCGTGGTACATTATGAGTATCACGGGTTAAATCCTGCAGTGCTTGTTTTGAAAGTCAAAAGTAACCTGAGGTTGATGTGGCCTTATTCTGATAAGGTTCTGGGATCGATCGGCCAGGCTTTTGATGCTGATCACAATGCCTTTTACGTTCAGGATCAATCTGGTACCTATACGGCCATGATTGGGGCGAACAGGAAACCGGAGAAAGTAGTTACAGGTCAGTTTTCCAATTTCAGCTATGATAAAAGCAAGGATATTTTTGCAGGAATTCCAACAAGGGAGATGATTGCAGGTGGTCTGCTTACCTATCCCCTGAAGATGGTTGATCATTTGGATGTTGTTTATTCAGCAACTGATGAAGGAAGAAAAACGACAGTACAATATTTCGATACTTTGATCAGGGTTCCCTGGATAATAGCTGTTCGTGCGATAGATCATGCAGACAGCCTTCTTTCTCATAGTCTTCTGATCACGAGTCCGGATCCGGATTTTAACAAGGGTTACCGTTGGGCTTTGATTGCGACAGACCGTTTCTTTGTAAATACACCCGGAATGGGGAAATCGCTGGTGGCGGGTTATTCCACTACCCGGACAGGATGGAATGGCGAACATAAGGTAAACGGAAGACCGGGATATAGCTGGTATTTCGGCCGTGATGGAGAATGGAGCGGGTTTGCCCTGCTGGATTATGGCGATTTTCACAAAGTAAAGTCCGAACTTGAATTCTACAGCAAATACCAGGATCTTTCGGGGAAAATATTCCATGAAGCCACTACATCAGGCGTGGTACATTATGATGCTGCAGATGCCACCCCGCTTTATATAGTCCTTGCCGGTAAATATTTCCGGCATACCCAGGATACGGCGTTTCTGCGAGTACTCTGGCCCTCTGTTAAAAGAGCCGTCGATTTTTGTTTTTCGACGGACCGGGACCATGACCACCTGGTGGAGAACACGAATGTTGGCCATGGGTGGGTGGAAGGAGGCGAGCTATACGGATCGCATGCCACGCTGTACATGCAGGGATGCTGGGCGGCTGCGCTGGACGAGACTGCCATAATGGCTGGTGCCTTAAAGATCCCTGAAGCAGAAGGTTACAAGCTCGAGTCAATAACCTTAAAGAACCTGATAAACACCATTTTCTGGAATCCGCAGAAAAAATATTATTCCTATGGGATGAATAAGGATGGCACTTTCAGGACGGAAGCGACGGTGCTTCCGGCAGTTCCTCTTTATTTTAAAACAGGGGACGCAAATAAGGCAAAGCCAGTTCTTGACCAACTGGCTTCCAATGCTTTCTCGACGAACTGGGGTACACGGATAATACGCGAAGACAGTCCCTTCTTCAAGCCCACGGGGTACCATTATGGCAGTGTCTGGCCTTTGTTTACCGGCTGGACGGCTTTAGCGGAGTATGCTTACGGGAATTACCAACAAGGGTTTTTCCATCTGATGAATAACCTGAACATTTATAAGAACTGGGGCAAGGGGTTTGTCGAGGAAGTGATGAACGGAGCCAGCTATGAGCCATCGGGAGTTTGTCCGCATCAATGCTGGTCGGAGACCATGGTACTGCAACCTACCATTGAAGGAATGCTTGGATTGACAGTCAATGACGGAGAGAAGAAGGTCGTGCTGTCGCCTCATTTCCCGGCCGGCTGGGATTCGGTAGCCGTCAAAAATATCCGGACAGGAAATTGCACTTTTGATCTTTGCCTGAAGCGAACGGATAAGAGTTATTATTACACATTTACACCACACGGAAATGAACGGATCAACGTGGAGTTCTCCCCTACTTTCCCTCCGGGAACGAAGTTCCGCAAGATCACAAAAGATGGAAATGATGTCCCTTTTACCTCGTTCAACGATCCGGAAAACGTTTCTTTGCTTATCAACCTCAAGCTGACGGAGACCAGTTTGCTGCAGTTCGATTATAATGATGGCATCGAGGTATTACCGGCACTTACCGATCCGGTACCAGGAGCCAGCCCGGAAGGACTCCGGATCCTCTCGGAGAGGTTGTTCGGATACAAATATTATACAGGTGTTGAAGGTAAAAGGAAAACTTTAAGTAACATAGATGTATATATTCATGATCAGGAAATTGAGAAGATTGAAAACGGTACTTTAACAGGATCAGACGGGGAGATTTATCATATAGCTGTTACCTTTGATCCAGGCCTGACGAAGTATCAGAATAAGACTGTCATAATATATCTCAGGCAGGAACCGGCGACGGGAAAGATTGTTCCGGATTCCAGGAAAGGGGGTAAGGAGAAGAAGGAGAGTTCGGTAAAGTGTCCGAGGTGGTAAGAAAGTCGTGACGCGTGACGCGAAAAAAAATGTCCATGCCTAAAAAATGAAGTTATGTGTATGATGAAAAGTATAATGTTTATCACGGTTTTTGGTGGTTTATTACTTTTTCCAGGGGTGGGGTCAGGGCAGGTTTTATCGAACCTGGAGGCTACAAAGAACGATGCATTGTTTACAACCTATGCTGCACCGGTGAGCCGTTCATCCTATATGATTGACCAGGGGTACCAGTTTTTATGGAATGATGGTGAGAATGGGGCGGGATTTATTTCGCAGAACGGGCTGAACTTCGGGTTGGCTTTTCTGCAGGGTAATCAACTCAGGTTCAGGCTGAATGAAATGTACAGGGAACCAGTTGTGACTATTTCCTACAGTGACCTGGTTTCCTATTATTATTATCCTTTTAAAGATATCCGTGTTGAAGTGCTGTTTGATATTTATTCCTCACAGGAGGCAATTGCTGATGTCAGGATCAGGAATGAAGGAGCCTTTGCTGCAGAAATTAATGTCGTCCCCTACCTGTATTTTCCGTCAGAAGATACTGTCAATGGGATTGTTCATCAGAGCCCGTTTGATTTTTATTCTTTTCCTGTGAAGAAATTACGGGATCCGTGGATGAAGGAACATTCGATCCCGCTGGTGGAAGAGCTGGAAGGTTTTTTTGCGGGTGACACCCGATTTGACAGCACTTTATCTTTTGTGACTGGTAAAGATGAAACTTTAGCCCGAAGCAGTCCTGATCTATTTCAAAAGCTTAAAGAGCAGTTGCATAAGAATAAACGGACTGAAAAAGCAGTAAAAGGGCTGATCTGTTCAAGGGGATTTCGGATCTATCCCAAGGACCAGGTTCATTTCAGGGTGGTTTTTGGCCTGGAAGACAAGAAGATACGGATTCCGGTCCTGGCCCGAAAGATCCAGCCATTGTTCAATGCTGATCCCAGGGAATTGATAAAGGATGATGAGAAGGCCTATGAGAAGATCCCTTCGCCCCCACTCCTCCAGGATATGGGGACTGGCAGTGAGGTAAGCGGGCGGGATCTCACCTACTTATACTGGAGTTGTTTTTCGTTATTAAGGCAATGCATGATGCCGGCGGAAGGGAAATGTGCGAATAATTACTATGTCTTCTCCCGTGAACCGAAATGGGGCTGGGGATATGGCGGCCAGGTTTTTCACGAAAGTCTTTCCATGCTGGCCTATGCATATATGGACCCCGACGGTGCCATGAATTCACAGCGGGTTTATTTTGAGCGCCAGCATCCGGACGGCTATATAAATTACCGGACAGGGCCATACCTTGAGGAGACCATTGAATTTAAGGGGAAACTAACGAGTTCGGCGCCTATTCTTCAACTATGAGAACCTGGAGATCTTTAAAATCACCCATGATAAGAATTTTCTTGAAGAAGCTTATAAATCGGGAGCCAAGTTTTATAGTTACTTTATAGCAAATAGGGATTCAAACAGTAACGGGCTTTGCGAATGGGGAGGCGAAGCATCACTTGAATCGGTGAGGGATGCCCGGGTCGCTGTATGGGATAATGTTGGCTGGCCATCCAATTTTGAAGGACCTGATCTAAATTCCATGCTGGTGAAAGAGGCAAAGTCGCTTTCAGAAATGGCGGGTTTGCTGGGCTATCATGAGGAAGCCAGAAAATGGATGGCAGATGCAGAAAGCCGTACCAGGCTGATCAATAAATACATGTGGGATGAATTGACCGGCTTCTATTATAATGTTAACAGGAATGATCAATCGTTCAGTTTCCGCCATCCGGATGATCTGAAGATCAAAGAGATCATCGGATTCCTGCCATTATGGGCCGGCGTGAGCGATACGGCAAAGACGGCCCGGCTTGTTTCCACGATGACGAATCCGGATGAGTTCTGGAGGCCTTACGGGGTACCGACACTTTCGGCTAAAGATAGTTATTACAATCCTATGGGTTATTGGAATGGTCCGGTATGGGTTCAATGGGATTACCTTGTTTTCCGGGGATTGCTGGATCATGGGTATAAAAAGGAAGCAGAAGAGCTGGCAATAAAAGTGTTAAATAACATGGCCTGGCATTTGAAGCAGGATCATGTTTTCTGGGAGTTTTACAGTCCTGATGATCATGAGGCAGGATGGAATAAGACGTATATCTGGGCGGGGTTGGGGGCGCGGTTTCTGATCGATTTGGGGAAATGAGGGCAGTTGGCAGTTTTTTTTACCGCTAAGACGCTAAGACGCTAAAAAGCGCTAAAAGTTTATAAAGTTTTTAAGAGAGGGAGTTTTATGAAAAAAGTTCTGTTCCTGATTCAGATTATTTTATTGCCCTGGGTGGTTTGCGGGCAGACATTTGGGACGCTGG
This sequence comes from uncultured Bacteroidales bacterium, assembly GCA_963800585.1. GTDB lineage: Bacteria > Bacteroidota > Bacteroidia > Bacteroidales > FEN-979 > FEN-979. The sequence continues at coordinate 254,825 of CAWDBP010000006.1, read as the reverse complement.
GGGATTATCTTAGGATCAATGCCAAGGCGAATGATCCTTTGTATACTACTTATGCTGCGGCGATGGCACGGTCGCGGTTGTACGGGGATAAGGCCTATAAGATGGATTATTATTCCAGTTGCAGGCCGGTGACTTATTCGAGCGACCAGGCAGGGAGCATGTTTGCCATCTGGAAGGTGGATGGGGTTGTGGTGATGAATACCGGTGAGTTCTTCAAGAAGCCGGTCGTCGAGTATTCTTTTCCAGACATGATGATCATGGAATATGAACCTTTCCGGGGGATCCATGTGAAAGAAACCTTCCTTGTTTACAGTTCCACCCTGGCGGTTGTGGATATGGAAATAAAGAACACCGATAAGGTTGCTCATGAGCTTACGGTATATCCGGTGCTGGAATCGGGAAACGATTCGCTTGAGATCAGGAATTACAATGAAAGCGCTGACGGGTATATCACGTACCGGTATGAAAGTCCGTACCGGCTGATCAGCAGTTTAAAAACAGAATATCCTTATCCAACGCATACGCGCGACTTTTTTACAGCCAACCAGAAGGTTTATTCCTACGGAGGATATCCAGGAGACATCTCCGGTTTCTACAACCAGATAAAGACAGATTATTATTCGGACAGGCGCGGCGACAACCTAAATATGAAAAAGGAAGGGTTCGTCAATTACATCGCCTTGCAGTTAAACAAACGTCTGCGTCCCGGGGAAATAACTGAGATGCGCTATATGCGCGGTGTTCAATCGCAATCAGAAAACTCCGATGCACTATTCTCCGATGCAAAACAACTAAAGAGCCTGTTCCTGAAGACCTTCTATGAAGATAACCTGATGTTGTTTGCCAAGATACCGAGGATCCCTTTTAAAACGGATGCAGAAAAGCTGGTTTACATCGGGTCGTACAATCTTGCCCGCGGATCGATGTATCCCGCATCCGGGAAGACGAAATACAATTTTTATTCCTTCTCGAGGAACCCGATATGGGGATGGGGACACGGGCACCAGGTGCTGCATGAATCCCTGAGCATGCTTTCGTACGTCTATCTCGATCAATTGTCTGCCGAAGGGTCACAGCGGGTTTATATGGAGCAGCAGGATACCAGCGGACTGATTGCCTATCGACATGGTCCGAGGGGCAGACAGGATTATCCGCAGAAAAAAATGCCTACGATCTCGGCCCCGTTCTTCAGCTGGATCAACTGGGAGGTTTATAAAGTATCGAAGGACATGCAATTCCTCAAGGAAGCCTATGCGTCGGGTTCGAAATATGTAAAATGGCTGATCCGGAACAGGGACACCAATCATGACGGAACTTTTGAATGGGGACCGAATGGCATGGTTGAAAATGTAAGGGACGGGTACAACGCCGTATTCGAGGTGTCGGAAGAAAATTCCCTGGATGTGGACAAGAAGGATATTTCTGACGAGCTGGAGTGTCTTGATCTAACGCTGATGGTGATCAAGGAGGAAAAGAGTCTCGCTCAAATGGCTTCTGCACTTGGGAAGACAGCAGAAGCGGCCGACTGGCAGAAAAAAGCTGAGAATACAGTCAAGCTGGTTAATAAAAGGATGTGGGATGATACGACGGGTTTCTATTATTCAGTCAATAAAAAGGATTATTCCTTCAAATTCCGGACACGGGACCTTAAGAGGCAGGAGATCATCGGATTTCTTGCCTTATGGGCAGAGGCAGCCCCGAAAGACCGGGCAGATAAGCTGATAAAGACATTGACTGATACCACACGTTTCTGGAGAAAATACGGGGTACCGACCCTGTCCGCGAAAGATCCGCTGTACAGTCCGTTTGTTGATTATTGCTGCAAATGGAACGGTCCAGTATGGCTTCTCTGGGATTATATGGTTTATGAGGGTTTAAAGAACTATGGGTACAAGGAGCTGGCGAAACAGTTGGCCGGGAAGATGATGCTGTGCGTCACAACACAGTTGTCGAAGAATCATAATTTCTGGGAATCGTTCAGTCCGGATAATGAAGTGTTGAATTGTCCTTCCAATTATATATGGGATTCGATAATGGCGAGGGTGCTGATTGACGAAAGTAAATGACCCCACCCCCTGACTCTCTCACCCCACCCCCTGACCCCCTCCCCCAAGAGGGAGGGGGAATTTCGTGACGCGTAACAGCCCCTCCCCCGGCCCCTCCCCATTCGGGGCGGGGAGAATTGGTGACATGGTGAGAAAAAAATGGTAAAATGGCAAGATGACAAAAGAATATAATTTCACCAGAAATCATCAAATTGAACCTGAACAGTCGGCGGTTGGCAGTTGGCAGTTTCTTGTTTTGCAACATAGAAGGAGCGATTGTTTCTTATCCTTGCGTTATGTTTACAAAACTTAAGGAGCACGTATTAAAAGAAAAAAAAAGATAATTTACGATTTACGAAAATTAGCAAGCATTTTATTTCTTTTTTTTGAGATTTTTATATGCGATTTCCCTATTCTCGAATGCTGATGTATAACTCGGATCGATAATCAAAGCAATATCATAATCTGAAATTGCTTTATCCCATTGCCCTAAGTGGCTATAAACAATTCCTCTTTGTACGTATGCTTCTTTTAAATTTGAGTTAAGTTCTATGACACTGGAAAAATCTGAAATTGCTTTGGCCCATTGCTCAACTTTCGCATATGTCATACCACGGCTAAAATACGCTTTTGTAAAATTTGGATTTATTTCAATCGCCCTAGAGTAATCAGATAACGCATTATTCAAATTCCCAATATTATCAAATGCAAAACCCCGGTTAGAAAACGCTGCTGCATAATTCGGATCAATGTCGATTGCTTTGGAAAAATCAGCTATTGCATTATCCCATTGATGAAGATTTGCATACCCCCCCCCCGATTTAAATATGCTTCCTTAGTATTTGGATTATATTTCAGAACTATTGTATAATCTTTAATCGCACTCTCCCAATCACCTAAATTTTCATATGCCAGTCCACGGTTAGAATACGTGGTCTGGTTATTTGGATTGATCTCAATGGATTTAGAACAGTCGTCTACTTGTTTATCCCATTGTCCCATGTCACCATACGTAATTGCTCTATTGGCATATGCTTTAAAATTATTGGGGTCAATTTCAAGTGTCTTTGTGAAATCATCTATTGCTCTATCCATTTGTCCAAGTTTCTGATATTCTAAACCTCTGTTGTTATAACCTGTCGGGTATTCCGGATATTTCTTTATAACATCATTCCAAAGTTGTACTCCTTCCCAAACCTGACATCGATTAAAAGTCAGAAAAATAAAGATTGTGCAGAGAGTGAACATTGAAAAGACAAGATGTGGTTTGTATTTGTAACTTTTTTTTACAGCTTGCTCTACCGTCCATGCCAAAATAAATGATAAACCTATATATGGAATGTAGGAATAGCGATCAGCAAGATAAGTGACACCTGCACCAATAAATTGTAGCAGGAAAATGATGTTAAACAGAAAGAACAAACTTCCAAAGATAATAGCTTTCGTATCCTTAGCCGATTTGTAAACTCCATACCCCACGAGTAATAAGAATAAAGGACTCAAATAATATATTAAAGGCAATGTTTGATTTGAACTAAAAGGAATTGGATAAATGGCACTAAGATAAAATGGGGCAAGAAACTTTAATAAATAGGCACTTAATGCAAATAATCCCAAGAATATTCTTTGATAAAATGGCGATGATTCATTGATCTGAAATCCAATTTGTTTGTTGATGATTAATATTCCGACCATTCCAATTATAAAGGAAAGGAAAAACAAAGGAATCTTTTCAATAATTAACTTTAGTTTTAAGGGTCGCTGAAAATAGTAGTCTATGAGAAGTAAACTTAGAGGTAGTGTGACCGCTTGAATTTTAGAAAAAAGAGCCAGGATGAAAAACAATATACTTAGAGATATTAATTTCCATGATCGTTCATTTCGCAGAATATTCAAAATATAAAAAATCATTGAAGAGAGATAAAATAAGCTATAAAGAAGGTCTTTCCGTTCAGTGATCCAGGCGACTGACTCTACGTGCATAGGATGAATCCCAAAGAGTAAAGCACCAAGGGCAGCATAGATATTGTCCAATTTTAATAACCGGAAAAAGTAGAAAACCAAGCAAGTGCATCCCAAATGTAATATCAGATTTGTCACATGAAATGGAATAGGGGCGAATCCGAAAAAATGATATTCGATAGCGAAGCTCAAAAGTGGAAGCGGAACATATGAAACATTTACCTGGTTGACAAACATTGCTTTAATTGAGGCGAAATTTAGCTGCCTGATAATCGGGTTGTCAAGTAAATATGGCGAATCATCCCAAGTAGCGATAAAGCCATTCTTTAACGAAGGCAAGAATGTAATGAATGTCAATAAAAGGATAAGAATGACCAGAAATACAGGGTTTTCAAAAAGCGATTCTTTTTTGTAATAGGTTTTATGTGACTTGTTAATTAGTTTTTTATTTACCGTTTTTTTTTCTTTGTTGATAGCTGTCATAAACAGAAGAGAAAATGATAAAGTTTTAAAAGATAAAAGTACAAAACAATATTTGGCTATTTCAAAAAATAATATGCGGTTTTCTTGAACTAAAATTATTACATGTTAAAATAATCAGTTGTTTACAAGTAATTCCCCAAGTCATAGTTATGTTTTTTTTCGATGTCGTACACAGTACGTAGTTGGCAGTTCGCAGCTAGGTGGCAGTCGGCAGTCACAAGTTCGCAGTTTGTAGTCAGGTGGAGGACGGCGGGCGACCGCGAGGGTCGCCCCTACATTTTCAGGGGTAGCATAATATTTATGGGAAGGGGATGGAAAAATGATATAATTTTGCTGCCCGATTCTAACATGGCACAGACTGTCATTAATGCTACAAGGAATGAGATACCGTTTATGGATTATGATTGCAGGGTTCGGGATTTTATCGGGAATTCTGCTATCCTGCGTTAATTCCAATAAAACTTATCTTGAGAATATTCTGAAACCGGGGGTGCTGCATTACCTTAAGGATGGCAAGCAGTTACAGGTTTCCAGTCGCAGTATTTCAGGGGAGAACAATGGCGAGATTTCCATTCCTGTGGGGAAGGAAATTACAATTTTCCATTTTGACGGTCCGGCTGTAATCAATCATATCTTTTTCAAAGTTAAATCCTCCGATCCTTACTTTTTACGGAGGATCTTGCTGAAGATGTATTGGGATAATGAGGAAAATCCTTCGGTTGAAGTCCCATTCGGGGACTTCTTTGGGAGCGGGTTTGCTTACTCTCATTTTGTCACCCCCTATCTTTCGATGTCATCCGGCGAGTATTCCTGTTCTTTTCCCATGCCTTTTGAAGAGCAGGGCAAGATCGTCATCGTAAATGAAACCGGGCAGGATATCCAGGGGCTTTATTACCTAATCACATACAGGAAAGTTGAAAGACATACCTGTTCAAACACCGGATATTTTCATGCGTACTGGCACCGCGATGTCAGGACTGATTATGATTCCAATTATACTATCCTCAGCACCCAGGGACGCGGGTATGTTGTTGGTGCAGGCTTTAGTGTTCAGGCCTATGACAGTTCTTTTAACTTTCAGAAGGGAAATCTGAAGGTTATTGCCGATGGGGAAAATAAACCCATCGCTTCTCCATTTAGTGGAATGGTTTTGAAGGATGACTCATCGGGGAGGTTATCTGTGTCCCAATTTTATACTACGAATCCTATCCAGTTCAACAAAAGCATCAACTTTACCATTGAACATGGGCATAATAACGTGGATGTTGCAGATTTCAGCAGTACTGTTTATTGGTACCAGACGGAGCCGCATGTGAAATTTTCGCCGATGCTAAAATCCGGCCTGAGGATACCTTTACGGATCGTTCCTCCTACCGCTATGATTGAAGCAGAACAACAGAAGTTCAACCTGGGGAAGATACCCTCGAAAGTCATGGATATGACTGACTTTGGAACAGAATGGGGTGGTTCAAAACAACTGCTTATTGAATCAGGATTGAAAGATGAGTTCTCATTGTTTCTGACCAACCTTGAAGAAACCGGTTATGCTTTCCGGGTTTATTATACTCAAGGGCCTGATTATGGCAATGCAGATGTTTATATGGGGACGGAAAAAGTCGGACAGATTGATGGCTATGCACCTTTTATTCGACCCGGGGGATATATTCCCATCCCTGATTTCAGGAATCTTTACAACGGGCTTCCGCTGAAGTTTGTCGTTACGGGGAAAGACAGTCTTTCGGGAGGATATTTCGTTGGGCTTGACGGGATCAAACTGGAGCCAAAACGAACCTTCATCCAGGAGTGGAATGTAATAGGGCCTTTTGAAGACAAGTCGAACCCGATGATTACACGTCCAGGGATTGACTCGGTGTATCCGCCGGAGATCGCAATCGACAGGAACCAGGGATATAAAGGGTCGTATGGGATGAACCTGCGATGGCAGGTCATTAACACGCAGGCCGATGGTTTTTTATCCTTCCAGAACATGATCACCCCGGGGGAACCGGCAGTGTTTTATGCACTTGTTTATATCCAATCGCCCCAACCGAGGCAAGCCACCTTGATGATCGGATCTGAAGATGCGGTTAAAATCATTTATAATCATAAGGGATATAAGCACCCGGTTGAGAGGACGTTAAATCCCGATCAGGATAAGTATTCAATCAAGATAAACAGAGGCTGGAACACCCTTTTGCTGAAAATTGAAACCCGGGAAGGCCGGGCAGGATTTTATGCCCGTATCCCTGACCGTGAAGACATTTTCCGGTACTCTACAAGCCAATATTCCGAGACGGATAATGGTCTGGAACACTATAAACATAAATGGGGAAGATGAGAGTAATGAAGCCTTTAACTGTTTTTTTTGTTTGTTTCGCGTGGATGTTTTCCAATGGCCAGTTGCCTGAGAAGGCCGGGAAACCGGTACCGGGTTCCTATTGCATTTCCACCATGGAATCCAAGCTGTATACTATGATCAATTCTTACCGGCAGCGTTATGATCTTCCCCAGATCCCGTTATCAAAATCCTTATGTTTTGTAGCTTCGGAACATGTCAAGGACCTCTTTTTTCATCATCCTGACCAGGGAGTCTGCAATGCACATTCCTGGTCGGCCCAGGGAAACTGGAAAGCGTTTTGCTATCCCCGCGATGAGAATAAGAAGAACAGTGTTTGGGATAAGCCAAAGGAACTGACGCCATATAAAGGCAAAGGGTTTGAGATCGTATATTATGCGAATGATGTCGTGGTTATTGACAGTGTAATCAGCTTCTGGAAATCGATGGATTATTTCAATAGTTTCCTTATGAATTCGGGGAAGTGGCAGGGAACGAGATGGAATGCGATCGGCATCGGGATCCATGAAAACTATGCCTGTGTATGGTTTGGCGAGTTGCCTGATCCTGAGGGGGAACCATTCACCTGTGGGCAGGAGCCACCATCCCCGGTATCGCAGCCCAAAGAAAAGCCCGTGCAGGAGGTAAAAAAAGAACCTGTACAGGAAGTGAAAAAAGAGCCGATACAGGAAGTAAAAAAAGAGCCCGGGAAGCCAGTACAGGTGAAAAAAGATGTTGATAAAAGCAAGGCAACAGAACCAAAACCCAGCAATGAAAACCCCAATGCAGGGACGGAGCATTATTACATCATTGTTAAAGGTGTTGCTCCTGAAAAAGATTTACTTGTTTTCCTAAAGGATCTCAAATCAAAAGGATATGCGGATTCACGTTTAGTTGAGAAGAATGGAAAGCAACGGGTTGCCATCATGGAATTTAAGGAAAAGTCATTGGCTGATCGCGCGCTGATACAGGTTAAGAAGATATGGGCTGATGCGTGGATACTGAAACAGTGAGCAGTTCGCAGTTAGAGAGTTAAGAATTGTATCAGGATTCAGGAGAGTTCTGCCAGTTTTAGGATTGTTCTCCAGTTTCTTGTGGTGGCTTTTGCTTGAAGGTTTTTCTCGAAGAAAGTATTCGACAATTTTGTGTTTCCGTAACCTTTGGGGCAATAGAGGTAGACTTCTTTGCCAATGACACTGAACCTGTCGGGAGGGAAGTCATATGGGGTTATTTTGGTGATATTTGCCGATGACGGTTCTTCTTCCAGGAAAGTAACGTGGAGTTTATCCCTGTCGATTCCAGGTTCATTTAGAAATGGGTTCGATGAGAGGATTGAATGGATCTCGTCGCTAGTTCTGATTATTACGGGGACCTGGAAAGCGTACTTTTCTTTTATGGCTTGTTCAATCTGGGCGGAGAGGGCTGAGGCAGAATGCGGTTTGTCAGTTTTAAAGATCACATTGCCGCTCTGGATATAGGTCCTAATTTCTTTGAAGCCTAAACCTTCACAGATCATTTTCAGGTCGTCCATCCGGATCTTGTTATGACCTCCGACATTGATTCCTCTTAATATTGAAATATAAGTTGGCATTGGAATTTACGGGTTAAACATAAAAGAGGTCGCGCTGGGCGAAGGCATATTCATGTTCGAGGAGCCATTTTTTGCGCCAGAGGCCTCCTGCATAACCGACAAGCTTGCCGTCGGCCCCAATTATCCTGTGACAGGGGATGAAAATTGACAGAGGGTTAGCGGCATTGGCCCCTCCTACTGCCCTGAGGGCTTTGGCATCGCCTATTCTCCTTGCCAACTCAAGGTATGTTATCGTTGTGCCGTAGGGGATCTTCAACAGTTCATTCCATACCTTTAACTGAAAGGGAGAACCTTCGAGGTCGAGCGGAACGGTAAATTGTTTCCTTTTTCCTTCGAAATATTCGCGAAGCTGATCTTTGCAATCCCTGAGACAGGCGGGGGTTCGCTTGATCCTGACTTTAAAATTGATAAACTCGAGGCTCCGGATACCTTTCCCGGAGCAGTCGATCTCCACGAAGCCAACGGGTGTTTCGAGGAATGCTCTTTGAATGGAGTTCATATCATTTGGATTTTGCTTTACTGCTTTTCAATGCCAATCCCAGCATAATTAAGCCGAATACCAGCATTCCCACCCCTGACCAGAGGTTGATGTTTATTCCGAGGGAACGCTGATAGAGGCCTGCGTCAGCGTTTGTGAACAAGCCGAAAGCAGTAAGGATCACGCCCAGGATTGAGAACATGAGGCCGATTGGAAATTTTATGTCTATACCCATATTTTGATTTACGATTGGACGATTTACGATTGAATGTACGATTTTATAATTTAGGATTGAGTTGGTTCCAAATAGCCTTTTTCACCGCTAAGACGCTAAGGCGCTAAGGTCGCTAAATTAATTTGTGTCATGGTTTCTTGGTTATTTTACCAGAATAATATTGTTAAGATTGTGGCTATTGTCAGGACCAGGATTGCCAGGGTTGAGGATCGCTGGTACCAGGCCACCTGTTTTTCTATTACTTTCGGAGTGAGGGAATATACGAGGCCTTTGAGATCTGCTTCGCTCTTTTTTTGTTTTGTTATCAGTGATAATCCAACGGTTAACAAAGTGCTTGCGGAGAATGCGAAGATGGCGGTCCAGAAGTTCTGGGCCATTTCCACGGGATACATGTGGAGATGATATATCCAGCCACCTTTGACCAGGGTGTTTGCGCCATCCGGAAAAGTCAGGCCATGATGGATCAAAGCGATTAAAAAGCCACCGAGCAAGCCGGTGAATGCGGCATGACCGGTAGTCCGTTTCCAGAACATCCCAAGGAAAATCACGGCAAATAATGGGGCATTGATCATCGAAAAGATGGTTTGCAGGAAATCCATGATGTTGCCAAAGAGACTGGCCAGGTATGCGGCTGCTATGCTGACAATTACTCCGAATATCGTGGCCATGCGTCCGACAAAGAGATAATGTTTGTCGTCCATCTCTTTATTCCCTGTGACCGGGCGGATATAGCTCTGGTAGATATCGTAGGTCCAGACCGTATTAAAGGCAGAAACATTTCCGGCCATTCCCGACATGAAGGAAGCCAGAAGGGCGGTAATTCCCAATCCCAGGACACCGGCAGGCAGGTATTGTTTCAGCAGCGCGATGATCGTATAGTCGTAATTGTAATGACCGGGTGAGATTTCAGGTAATGAAAATCCGGAGCCCTGTTTATTCAGCAAGACCAAAGCTGCAATTCCGGGGACGATTATGAGAAATGGAATGAACATCTTGGGGATGGCACCAATGAGTGGGGTATTCCTCGCTGCCACAGACGATTTTGCCGACATGGCCCGCTGCACGATGAGAAAGTTGGTGCACCAGTAACCAAAAGAAAGAACAAACCCCAAGCCAGCGAAGATGCCGTACCAGGCAACTCCCAAAGGATTTGCTTTCGCTGTTCCTGTATATTTCCAGGTTGTGGTCCAGGTATCAGGCGCATAACCTTTTGCAGTGACTATGGGGGCAAGTTGATGCTGCAGGCCTGTCCATCCGCCAAGATCCTTCAGACATAAGATCACGATGGGCAGTAATCCTATCACGATGATGAAGAATTGCAGCACTTCGTTATAGATGGCTGAAGAGAGACCACCGAGGTAGGTGTAAGCAAGCACGATTGTCGCAGAGAGGATAAGACTCAGGTGGAAGTTCCAGCCCAGCACCCGTTCCATCAGGATGGCGAGCGCATACATTGAAATTCCCGATGCGAGGATGGTCATGACTGCGAACAAAACGGCATTAAGCCCCCGGGTCTTCTCATCGTACCTCAATTTCAGATATTCGGGGACAGACCTCGCTTTAGAGCCATAGTAGAATGGCATCATGAACATTGCGAGGAAAACCATGGCAGGGATGGCGCCTATCCAATAAAAATGGGTTGTAAGCATGCCATATTTAGCGCCTGAGCCCGTCATGCCCATCACTTCGAGGGCGCCGAGGTTGGTCGAGATAAATGCCAGTCCGGCGACCCAGGCAGGCATAGAGCGGCCGGCTTCGAGAAAGGCGTTGGCATCTTTCATATAACGCTTAAGCGCCCAGCCGATGCCGAGAACGAAGACGAAGTAGATCACCATTACGAGGTAATCGACCCACGCAAGAGAAAAGTTAGTAGACACGACAAATCATTTTTAATTTACGATTGGACTTTTAAGATTTACGATTGGACGATTTTAGATTTACGATTGAATTTCTAATTTTACGATTTACGATTTAAGGATGAGTTACAAATTTAAAGAAGTTTTCGTGTAAAATTCAAATCAAAGCATTTTTGGAAAAAAAGGTGTTGGGTAGGGGCTCAAGATTTTGTGCCCGTATGGGGGTAGGTACCGGGTTTGGAGAGGAGGTAGATGATATAGCCGGAAGCGGTTATTACCAGTCCGGCGAGGGATTCGTGGGGCTTGTAGATGAAGCCGTATACGAGGATCCAGGTGTTAACGAGGAGAAAGAAACCCGGTAGCCAGGGATATCCGAAGGCGCGGTAGAAGGTTGCGGTTTTGTTTTGTCTGAACCTTGTTACGAAGACGCCCAGTACGCTCAGGAATGTAAACAAGTTAAGTGTGAAGCCGACGAAGATGATGACTTGTTCGAAGGTGGAGGTGAGGATGAAGAATATGGAGATGAGGCTTTGGAAGAGGATGGCGATGTAGGGGACGTCGTTTCGCTTGCGGGAGAGCCATCGCAAGAGACGGTAGTCCTCCCCTATCGCATGATATACGCGAGGGCCGACGATGATCATGGAGCTGACGGAAGAGATCAGGAGGAAAGAGATGATCAGCCCGATTATGGCTCCGGCCTGATGGCCGAGGATCTTCCGGGTAAAGATGTAGCCGATCTCGATCTTTCCTGCCAGTTCGGGGATCGGGACGGCATAAAGAAAGATGAAATTGATCATCATGTAGAGAAGGATGACTATGCTTGTGCCGGTGATGAGGCTTTTGGGTGTGTTCTTCAGGGGGTCTTTTATCTCGCTGAGGATATAGGCGGCCGCATTCCAGCCGGAATAGGAATAGGAGACAAAATACATCGAGATGGCGAAGGCGGGGCTTATGATATCTTTCAGGGCTTTGCGATCGACTGAGAATCCTATATGGGCATAATGACCGAAGGTCAATCCGAGAACAAACAAGAGGATGATGAAAGAGATCTTGATCACGGTCATGACATTCTGAAAGACGGCGCCGAGGTGCTTGTTTGTGCCATGGAGGAGGGTAAGGAAGAGAACCAGGAGGATAGAGAGCAGCACAGGCAGGTTCATCTGGCCCATGAAACCGGGGAAATAGGGTTTCAGGTCGATGGCGCTGGAGAAATATTTTCCGAAGGCGATGGCGGCAGCGGCTACGGGGGCAGCGAATCCCACGGTGATGGATATCCAGCCGGCCAGGAAACCCAGTCCGGGATGGTATATTTTCGAGATAAAATGATATTCGCCGCCTGACCGGGGGTAGAGCACGCTAAGTTCGGAATAGGCAAAGGCCCCGCACAGAGCAACGACGCCGCCCAGCAGCCAGAGCATCATCAGGGCGAGCCCGCTGGTAATGCCCATGACCTGGAACCCAAGACTGGTAAAGACGCCGGTCCCGATCATGTTGGCGATCACGACTGAAGTGGCAGTCAAGAGACTGAATTTAGTTTTCCCGGGCACGGTCAGTTTTTCTTTTTAGCAAAGAGCAGGTTAGTCTCGTTGAATTTCACATTATAGCCGATCCGGAAGGGAACCGAATGTTTTGTTTCCTGCTTTTCGTAGGCAGATTGCAGGTCGGGCTGGAATTTATATTTAAACATGTCGATGGTCTTCGTATAGGTCCCGAAAAGCTGTACCGACCAGCCGGAAGGCCTGAAAAAGCGGAAGGGAATCCCAGAATCATCCTGCAGGACTGACGACTCCTGGTTAAGAAGATAATTCCGTATCACCTGGAACCTTGAGGAAAACATGAGGTATGATGCTGCTTTCAGGAAACAAAGCTGCTGACCGAACCGCTTTACAAATTGAAGCAGCTCAGGATGCTTCTTCAGGTTATGGTCGGAAAGATCGCATGAAAGGTACCAGAGCGTTTGCTGTTTTTTTGAGGTTGAATCGAAAAAGGACACTCTTACGCCCATTGTGGCTGTGTCCTGCCTGCAGGGAATGATGGCCCCATTGTTATCCAGGTTAAAATAGGTGATGCCGGCGATGCGGTGACCTGTTTTCCGGATATAGAAGATAATCAATGGCAATGTACCGTTGAGGGATTGCTGGTTGAGGTCGGTTTCCATGCTTTCGGTCCTGAAGAAACCCAGCAGGTTTGAGTAATAGAGGGAGGCCCTGATCTTTTCGAGGTAGTTCAGGAACTCCGTCCCTGCCATTTTCCTGCAACTGTGAAGGGTGCCGATTGGTTCCAGGCCTATGAGGACGTAGTTGGCGGCATCCGGGAAGAAGGCATGCGCATAGAGGAAATCCGCACCGGCAAACGGGTAAAATACGGTAGCGGTATCTTTAGAAATTGCTTCAAGGTTTTTGTCTCTCCAGCGTTCGATGGGGCCGGTTTTATTTTTTTCCACGAGTTTCCAGTCGTCTTTAATGTGTTGCTTGTAGGCCGTCCATTTTTTTTCGACGAACAGGTCCCTGCATCCATTGGCAGGGTCTATGCCGGAGATCACGGAGGCGATTTCGTCGTTAACCGTATCGAGGAGAGGGCCACCGGAATCCTTATTTATGGTTTGGGGATCCTTTGTAGTTTTATTGCCTGTATTCCGGGAAGCCTGGTCTTGAACGCAGGAAAAAAGAAGGAATCCAAAGACGATACAGAGACTTCGCCAGACTAAACCTATTGTATTATAACGAGGAAACATAGAAGACAAGTAATATTCAGCAAAAGTAAGACAAATCACAATTACATAAGAACCTGAGTTAATAATTCTTAAATGTTCCTTAAAAGGTGCGGCTGTCTGGATAAAATTTCGTTAATTTGCATATTAAATATTCTCTATGCGCAAAAAAGGTGTCCTCATTTTTTTATTTATCCTGTTGACAGTTACCGGGTTTACGCATGGGCACATTAACATTGATTCGATCTTTTTCAATCCTTCTTATTTTCAATTGCGACTTGACTCGCTTTACCTCGGTCAATACAGGCAGGCGCTGAAAGGGCATGAGCAGGAGAACAGCCAGATGCTTGCCACGGCCATGCAAGGGTTACGGTCGTTGTCGGAATCGGACATTACACGGCAGGTTGGAGAGATGAATTCAGTGATCCATGTGGGGTACAATCCGAAGGTGAAGGAATTCATCGATGTGCTTCTTTTCAAGAAGCCAGAAGCCTCGTGCCTGTTGCTTACGCTTGCCAATCATTATGTACCACTTTTCCAGTCGGTTTTCGATAAATATGATGTTCCCCGCGAGCTTGCTTACCTTCCTTCGGTTATTTCTGCATTCAATCCAGGAGCTTCCTCCGTGTTCGGCTCGGCAGGAATCTGGAACATCATGTATATCAGCGGAAAACTCTACAAGCTGGAGATTAATTCAATGGTGGATGAACGGAGGAATTACGAGAAGTCGACCGATGCGGCTGCCAGGCAGTTCAAGGACTTTTTCGCTATTTACCAGGACTGGACGCTTGCACTGACCGCTTATATTGTGGGGCCTGCTGTAGTTAATAAGGCAATACGCAGGGCAAACGGGAAAAAAGATTTCTGGAGCCTCTATCCGTATCTGCCGGCAGAGACACGGGATTATTTGCCTGCCTATGCTGCCATGACCTATTTTGTAAACTACCATGATCAACTGAAGATGAAACCTTTGCAGGCCGATCTCCCATTCGCTACAGACACTGTTTGGGTTAATAAAGAGCTTCACCTGAGGCAGGTTTCGAAGGTACTGGATATCCCGATTCCTATTTTGCGGGAACTGAATCCCCAGTACAAACATGATATCCTTCCGGCAGGACCGAAGATCTGCATTCTCAAGCTGCCGGTGAGCTATGGCGATAAATTCAGGCTTCATAAAGATTCTATATTTCTTTACAAGGACTCGGTGGTGATGGCATCGCGGCAGAGTACGATCACGTTTCCGAACGCTTATTATTACCCAAGGAATGAGCAGAGCAGCAGCACTGGCAAAAACCAAGTTTATCATACCGTCCGTTCCGGAGAAACACTGGGCGCCATTGCTGCCAGGTACCGAGTTACGGTTACCGACCTGAAGTCGTGGAATCATCTGAAGTCGAACTCCCTGAGGATCGGTCAGCAGCTTCTCCTGTTCACGTCTCAGAAGGCAGGAAACCAGCCGGCTGCAACCAAGAAATAATTAGCGGATCCCATTTGTCCCTGAAGCTGAATGAAACCTATCCGGATCTTCGTACTTTTAGTGATCGTGTTCCTGTTCTTCGGATTGAGTTCACTTATCATTCCTGACCGCGATCTTACTGTTTCACGGGATTTTTCCGTCCGGTTTCCCTCACTTAGAAACCTTTTCCAACCCGGTAAAAATGCCTATGCAGATATTGCTTCGATCATGCAGGTTCAGCGGTCGGATACCGATTCACTGGTAAGGATCGCGACGACCGATACCCTGAAAAAGCCGGATTCCGTTTGCCTGAAATTAGTATCCCAGCCGCTGGATTACCCAGGCAATGATAAGACCATTCTCTATCCATTCTTTCGCGACCTCAGTGAATCGCTGGTCACCAAGGAGTCCATCCACATCCTGCATTATGGTGATTCCCAGCTTGAAGGAGACCGCATTTCGGATTACCTGAGGTCGCGGTTCCAGTCTGAGTTCGGGGGATCGGGGCCGGGCATACTGCCTATCGGCGAAGAGGCCTACCGGTTGGCCATTCTCTCATCGGCTTCCGGGAACTGGGAAAGGCATAACCTGATGGGGACCAAATACAAGGACCAGGGGACGCATCCTTACGGGGTGTTGGGAAGCTATTTTTGTTATTCATCCGATTCGAAAGATTCGACCGGAGGGACCCGAAGTCCATCGGGGGCATGGATCACCTTTAGCGGGAAGGGCCTGTCGGACGTAAAAGCCGGACAGTACCAGCGATGCAGGATCTTTTATGGAAACCATTACCGGGGAGCAAGGGTGAGTTTCTCTGACGGGGAGGCAAAGTTAAAATCGGATACGCTCCCGTTAAGCCCATCGCTGGGAGAATATGTATTTTCATTTAACGATGCCCCTTCGAGCCTGACCATTCGATTCTCAGGGTTACACAGTCCTGATTTTTATGGCATCTGCCTTGACGCTCCTTCCGGGATATCGGTTGACAACATCCCAATCCGGGGCAGTTCAGGACTGGAATTTACCCGTATGAGCCCGACGCTGCTCACAGGGATGTACAGGGCGCTGAATGTCAAACTGCTTATCTTACAGTTTGGTGTTAATGTAGTACCCGGCGACCTGGACGATTATACCTATTATGAGAATGGCCTCTATGCGCAGATCTGCCAGCTTAAGAAGCTGAACCCGGGGCTGAGCATCATTGTCATCGGGGTATCCGATGCCTCCAGGAAGAATGGCGACGCTTACGAATCCTATCCCTGTGTAGAAAAGATATTAACTGCCCAGAAGGCGGCTGCATTCAAGGCCGGATGCGCATTCTGGAACCTTTATGCAGCGATGGGAGGAAAAAACTCCATGCCGAGCTGGGTATTTGCGAAAGAGCCGCTGGCTACCACTGACTTTCTGCATTTTAATTATGCAGGCGCAAGGGTTGTAGGCAAGATGTTCTATTCGGCGCTGATCAATGATTACAATGATTATATCCGGAAAAATCAGCAATGAAAAACAATATCCAAAGACTATCCCTGGTACTTTCTTTGCTGGCTGCAATGATCACGCTGCAGGCCCAGCACACTAAATCAATACATTCCAGACCCCGGACGAATGAGAATACAGACAACAGCTTTATCTATTATGGAGATGCAGAAAAGAATTATGCCTCCTTTTTCCAGTCGCTGAACACTCTTATCCTGAAGGGTGAAGGCACCATCAACATTGTACAGATAGGCGATTCGCATATCCAGGCAGGATTTTTCCCTGAAGAGATGCGGAAAGAATTCGCCACTTTCATCTCGTCGGGATGCGGGGCCAGGGGGCTGATTTTCCCTTACAGGATAGCAAGGACCAACAATCCGGCAGATTACTCGGTGAGGTATACGGGAAGGTGGGATCACTGCAGGAATGTTGAACTCACTAAAAGCTGCAGCCTGGGGTTGACCGGGATTATTGTCAGGACGCGGGATACACTGGCAGGGATGACTTTCCACTTTAAAGAAAACGCAACTTTCCGTGAGTTTAATTATATACGGGTGTTCCATGACCTGATTGACACAAGTTTCCGGATCGATTTTCCAGGGCTTGAAGGGATGTATCACACAGTCAGGTCTATCCGGAGTGGATATACTGATATCCGGTTTGATACGATCATTCGCGATTCACTGAGAATACGGATCGTAAGAAAAGACACGACATGGCACTATTTTACTTTATACGGAATTGATTTTGAGAATGAAGATGCCGGAATTGTTTATTCTGCTTCCGGGGTAAATGGCGCGGAAGTCACCTCATTTTTACGGTGTGATCAGTTGAAAGATCAGCTCGGCAGCATGAAGCCTGCCTGGGTGATCATTTCGCTGGGGACCAATGATGCCTATCCCCTGCATTTTAATAAAGATGAATTCATTGCAAATTATGTTGAGCTGGTGAAGACGATCCGTGAGGCCGATCCGGGGGTGCCAATCCTGCTGACGGTTCCGGGTGACAGTTACCGGAGGCACAGGACCGACAACCTGAATATGGAAAAAGCAAGGGAGGCAATCCTTGAAACTGCAAAGCAGACCGATTGTGCCGTGTGGGACTTTTATTCGCTGATGGGCGGTCCGAAGTCGATCATGAACTGGTATAAGGATGGCCTTGTTGCGAAGGACAAGCTGCATTTTGACAAACAGGGGTATATAATCCAGGCCGACCTTTTGTTCGGGGCCTTCATGAATGCTTATTCATCATTTATTGATTCGACAGAACCCTCAGAATAAAGAGAATGGACTTCCTGAAAAGTTTCTTTGGTTATGATTCTGATTCGCCGCTGATTTTCACAAGTATTAATTTCTGGATATTCTTCGGGATCATTCTGTTTGTTTTCTCGTTCATTCATTCAAAGACCAGGTGGCGCAATCTTTTTTTATTCCTATCAAGCCTCTTCTTCTATTATAAATGCGGCGGGGGATTCGTTATACTGCTTCTTACTTGCCGTCGTTGTTAATTTCTACCTGGGGATCCTAGAGCGGAAGGACTGGTGAAAAAAACAAGAGAAAACCGATTCTGCTGCTAAGCATCTTTTTAAACCTGGGGATGCTGGTATGGTTTAAGTACATCTCTTTCTTCATTTCGCTGTTCAACCAGGTGACGGGAAGTCATTTTAAGGTATTCAATTTTATTAACTGGGGATTTAACCATTTAAGCCGGAACCCACTTAAGCATCACGGATATCCTTGTCCCACTGGGAATCTCATTTTTTACTTTCCAGCTTATCAGTTATTCGATTGAGGTCTACAGGAAAAAAATAGAGCCCGTTCATGAATTCAGTGATTTTGGATTTTACATCACCTTCTTTCCACTTATCTCATCTCCGGCCCTATTGTCAAGCCGCAGTATTTTATTCGACCAAATCAGCAAACCCTATGAATTGACCAAAGATGAATTTGGACTTGCACTGTTCCTGATCATTTCAGGATTGGTCAAAAAGATCGTTTTTGCAGATTATCTTTCAGTGAATTTTGTAAGCCGGGTATTCGATAATCCGAAGCTTTTCACCGGTTTTGAAAGTCTGCTGGCAGCTTATGGCTATACTCTCCAGATCTACTTTGATTTTTCAGGATATACCGATCTTGCCATCGGGATTGCCTTATTACTCGGGTACCGGTTACCTCCCAATTTCGATTCGCCTTATAAGGCAAGAAATATCAGCGACTTCTGGAGGCGCTGGCACATGAGCCTGACGACCTGGTTTCGTGATTACCTGTTTCTTCCGGTTGCCTATTTCCTGTCGGATAAAATGACCAGGCCGCGCTATTTCAACATCCGAACTGAGCGGCTGATCTATGTGGCCGGTATCCTTCTCACCTTCTTCTTATGCGGATTATGGCATGGCGCGGCACTGAATTTCATTATTTGGGGAGGGCTGCATGGCACTGCTCTTGCCATTCATAAATTAATATATCCAAAGACACGCAGTAAAAAGGGCCGCCATCCCTTAAGGTCGTTTTTTTCATGGTTCTTTACTTTCCATTTCATTGTCTTCACCTGGATCGTATTCCGCATCCAGAGTGCGGGAGACTTCACTATCCTGATGAAAAAAATGCTTTTTCAGTTCCATATGGGGCTGGCAGATCAGATCTTTACTGCTTACCGGAAAGAATTTATCCTGCTATTAATTGGATTCTCAGTGATCCTGGCTCCTTCAAAAATAAAAGATGCAGTAAAACGTTCCTTTGTGGCGATGCCTGATTATGGAAAAGTGATTGCCGTGATCTGTGTGATATTCATCATTTACCAATTCAGGATATCGGGTATACAACCCTTTATTTATTTCAGGTTTTAATATGAAGATAGCTCCATTTATTATTTTTTTCTCGATCGTCCTGGTCATCTATGGACTGCTGAACACCTATATTTTCACACGATTCCTTCAATGCATACCTGCGGGGTCATCATTCAGGGTTTGGGCGATCGTCCTTTTCTGGGTAGTAGCAGGATCATTTATTGTTGCCAGGTTCCTGGAAAGGATCTATCCCTGCGATTTCACGGAGGTGATGACCTGGATATGGTCGTTCTGGCTGGGAGCGATGGCTTATTTTGTCATGGCTGTTCTTCTCCTCGATTTTGCGCGGCTGATCAATCATTTCATTCCGATATTCCCGCAAATTTTCTATGCGGATTATCAGAAGACCAAGCTGATCACTCTTTTTATTACTACCGGAATAGTAATGATCACTATTACGGCCGGTTTTATAAATGCAAGGAACCCGGTGGTCCGAACGCTGGATCTGAACATTGCAAAGAGTGTTCAGGGTAGCAAGACGTTAAAGATCGCTATGGCGTCGGATATTCATTTGGCGACGCTTGTTGGAAAGAGAGGAGCTTCGAGGCTGGTCAGGATGATCAATGGCCTGCATCCGGATATTATCCTGCTGGCAGGTGATTTGGTGGATGAAGACCTGAAACCGGTGATCCGCCGTAATTTAGGCGAGACACTCAGTAACTTTTATGCCCCGCTCGGAGTATATGCCATTACCGGCAACCATGAGTATATTGGCGGGGCTGAAGAGGCAGTGGCTTACCTTACCGCTCATAACATCAAATTTCTTTCAGACACGGCAGAGCTTATCGACAACCGGTTCTATTTAGCGGGCCGTGATGACCGTGATAAGACACGATTTACGGGGAAACCGAGGAAGCCGCTGGTGGATATCCTGAATGGCGTTGATCACTCCTATCCTATCATCCTGATGGATCATCAGCCTTTTCAGCTTTCAATACCGGAGCAACTGGGTGTTGACCTTCAATTATCAGGCCATACCCATCATGGGCAGATATGGCCTTTTAATTACATCACCAATGCCATTTATGAGGTTAGCTGGGGATATAAGAAAAAAGGGAATACCAATTTTTACGTTTCATGCGGCTATGGCACCTGGGGACCTCCAATGAGGATCGGGAACAGGCCGGAGGTGGTGTCGATTACACTACACTTCGAATAGCGGAGGACAAATCGTGACGCATGACGTGGAAGAATGTGGTGAACTGGTGACGTGGTGAAGTGGTGACAGAGTGACATAGTGATGTAGTGAACTGGTGACAGAGTGAACTGGTGACGTGGTGAACTGGTGAACTGGAGACTTATTTTTTTAATAAAGACAACCATTGTAAATATTTAATGTCTTGATAATGACGAGTAATTCTTTACTTTTGCTTTAGTTAACCCCGACAAAATGAAAAGAGTTTTACTCTCTTCTCTTTTTCTTTTCCTGATCACAATTTTTTTATGCGGTCCAGCTAAACTTATTCCCTCAAACAATTTTTCCCGATTTCAACATTTTACTACCTCACCATTCACGATCTTGTACGGGCTCAAAATTTTGAGTCCCTGCACCATTTACAATTTTTCACCACTTCGCTCAGATTAAAACTAAATTCATCACCGGGTTGATTATGTTGATGCCTTTCCTTGGGTTTTCCCAGGGTGAATTCAACAATTGGTATTTTGGAAACCGGGCAGGTGTTGATTTCAATTCGGGAGTTCCTGTTCCTTTGCTTAATTGCGGGTTTGACGGAAGTGGGTCTCAAACATGCGTTTCCGATTCTTCGGGTAATTTGCTATTTTATGGTAATTATGGATGGGTTTTAAATAGAAGTAATAATGATATGCCACATGGAAGCGGACTCTTAGGGGGTTCCCAGATGATAATGCAGACAAACTTTTCAGTTCGACAGTTGAATGATGATAGTTCATATTATTATTTTACCGTGGGTTCAATGAGTCCTATGATGTATACGGACGGCTTAAGATATTCGATTATTAATATGAGACTTGATGGTGGTTCAGGAGACATTGATACCACAAGAAAAAACGTGGTTGTGCCCGGTGCAACAGATGCTTCCGGGGCATTAACCGGAATACGTCATCATAACAATAAAGATGTATGGATTGTGGTAAGAAAATGGAACATTTCAGGAAATCAACTCTATGCCTCATATCTTATCACGACTTCAGGGCTGAACACAACCCCTGTATATAGCAACAGTAATTATCATTTACCATTTTCTAATTCTGGCAATGAGATCGAATCAATTAAAATTTCTCCGGATGGGACGAAAATGATTTGTATTTATGATACTTCATTTGAATTTTGTTCATTTAATTCTTCTACCGGAAGCATCACGCCCTTGTTCAACAGTTCACTGCCGACAATAAATAATAGTGGCCTTCATAGTCCGACGGATGCAGAGTTTTCAAAAAACTCAAAACTGCTTTATATATCAGGTGCATTTTGGGAGGGGACTGGATTAACATACATATTTCAGTTTGATGCTACTCAGACAGATTCACTCTCATTTCTCCAAAGCGGGGTTATACTTGGATATATTTACCAATCCTCCTCGGGTTTACAACGTGGACCGGATGATAAGATATATGGGACCAAACCAAATAAAGATTCCTTAACTGTAATTCAATACCCAAATATAGCCGGAGTGGGATGCCAGTTTGTCCAGAATTTTGTCTCATTGCAAGGAAGGGCAAGTTTGTATAATCTTCCACAGTATCTTGAGAAATATAAAGCCTATATTCATCATTCTAGCCTATGCCAAAATGATTCAGTGCACTTTTCAGGTGATATATGGCCATTACCCGACAGCACTCACTGGGATTTTGGTGATCCAGGTTCAGGAATGAACAATAATTCGACTTTGAATGCGCCTTCTCATGTCTATTCTAATGTGGGAAACTATACTGTTACGTTGTTTGTCAGACACAATGACAACAGAACGGATACATCCCGGCAAACAATAACAATTGTAGCAAGTCCACAGGTCGTACTTGGTGCAGATAGGACAATATGTATTGGCGATTCGACTACTTTCGATGCAGGAGCCTGCTCAGGATGTACTTACGTATGGAAAAACATAGGAACGGGATTAACAGTTGGAACTTCTCAGACCTTCCGGACAGGCCAGGCAGGGACATATGATGTCACAGTCACTAATAGCAGTCAATGTTTTGGAATAGATACTGTACAATTGACAACGACACCTGTTCCTTCAGTTACGAATAACCCGCTTTCAGAATCGATATGTTCGGGGGATTCTACATATATTGTTCTGACATCCTCAGTGCCCGTAACTACATTTCACTGGACAACCAGTCTTACTTCAGGAAATATAACAGGTTTCAGTGCAGATTCAGGACTTATTATCAACCAAGTTCTTACTGATAATCTTGCGACTCCGGGCATTGTAACTTATCACATTACCCCGAAGGTGGGTAGCTGCGCGGGGGCGACAGTTGACTACCAGGACACTGTAACACCCGGGGCACCGGTGAGCGTTGTCATTTCGGCCTCCCAAAGCAACATTTGTGCCGGAACACAGGTGACCTATACAGCAACACCGACAAATCCGGGAACAAACCCTGTTTATCAGTGGAAAGTTAATGGCATCAATGCAGGGATAAATTCAACGACCTATACTTACACACCATTAAATGGTGATATTGTGAACTGTATTCTTACTTCTTCAATAATAGCATGCATTTCAAACAACCCTGCCACTTCCAATGCAATCACGATGGTTGTAAATCCCAACCTGCCAGTCAGCGTAACACTCACTGCTTCTGGAAACCCCGTTTGTGCCGGAACTACTGTCACCTATACTGCAAGCCCGACCAATGGAGGTAATCCTTCATATCAATGGAAAGTTAATGGTTTAAATGTTGGAATCAATAGTCCTAATTTTTCTTATTCTCCCACAAACGGGGATATCGTTACCTGTGAACTGAATTCAAGTGTTGCCTGCCCGATTGGTAACCCGGCGACATCGAATATAATAACGATGATTGTCAATTCAAATCTTCCGGCTGGGGTCACAATCGCTGCATCATCAAACCCTTTCTGTCCTGGATCGTCAGTTATATTCAGTGCTACACCAATAAATGGAGGAACAACTCCATCTTACCAATGGAAAGTAAATGGAATGAATGCGGGAACAAACTCACCCACATTCACCTATAACCCGGTAAATAACGACAGCGTGCGTTGTGTCATAACCTCAAATCTGAGTTGTGTTACAGGAAATCCAGCAAGTTCATCAGAGATCATCATGAGCGGGACACTGGCTCCAATAGTTACTTTTACTGCATGTTTTGATACAATAACGACGGTTAATGCCAAACCAATTACCCTCAAAGGAGGAATCCCACCAGGCGGGACCTATTCCGGGCCGGGAGTTAATCCATTAACCGGTATATTTACACCATCATTAGCAGGTGTCGGCACAAAGACTATCACTTACACATACACCAATCAGTTTCTGTGTACTGCCAGTAAAAGCATTCATATTATTGTTCAGGCTGCTCAGGGTTTTTCTTGTGGGAATAACCTCACTGACATTCGTGATAATAAAGTATATCCAACCGTTCAGATTGGGGCACAGTGCTGGCTTGCTGCGAACTTAAACTTTGGAACGATCCTCGCATCCTCACAAGACCAAAGGGATAACTGTGTTTCAGAGAAGTATTGTTACAATGATAATCCTGTAAACTGTACAAATCAAGGAGGATTGTACCAGTGGGATGAACTTATACAATATGATGTTACTCCGGCTGACCAGGGTTTCTGTCCCCCTGGTTGGCATATACCGACAGAGAATGACTGGAATACATTATTTGCCAATTACGTTAACAATAGCTTTGCTGGAAGTCCGTTGAAGTATTCGGGGTATTCGGGGTTTAATGCATTGTTATCGGGAATGAGGCATATTAATAAGAGTTGGGATTTTAAGGGGTTTGCGACGTTCTTTTGGTCGTCGACGGCTTATGGGGGATATAAGGTTTGGGCGTATGGGATGAATGACACGGATCCGAGCGTGTCGATTTATCCGGCAAGCAGTGCGAATGGATTATCAGTGAGGTGTTTGCATGACTGATTTTAGTCGGCAGTTCGCAGTCGGCAGTCGGCAGTTGAGAGTGGATTGATAAATCAGTTATTTATAGCTTTAGTCCAAGAATTAGGGTGGTAAAGATTTGGGCTAAAGCCCAGATAAAGTTATGTTCCAGGGCCCCCAGCCTAAAGTCTGGGGTAATTCATAAACTCCCGTCCCCAAACTATCGACGATTCTCTGCCGTCTGACTGCGAATTACCGACTGCGGACTGCGGACTGCTGACTTTTTTGAATTGTCGAAACGGTAAAATCGGTTCCTACTCCCTCGTAAAGGGATACGGATGTTTCCACATTTTCCAGATTAGAAAGACCGGAAAGAGAAACCATGGAGCATTAGCAAGTATTACCAGTGGTAAATTCTTTGCAGTTATTGTTCCCCCAATTTCTTCACTGAGAATGATGAATACATTGGTAAACAGAATGGACATTATGATAATTGTGGGAATTCGTATCCAGTCTTTACCTTTAATGAAGGCATAAGTTGCTGCCAGGTAATAGGGCCCGAAGAAAAGAACATCGAGCCAGATGGTTGCTTTCCACCACATCGGTCGCGCATTTTGTAACGGGTCAAAATTATTTCCCCACCAATGAACCATATCGACAAAGAAAGGTAAAGGCCACAGAGGATATTTAAAATTTGCCGGGTCTTTTATCACTAACTGCTCCAGGTCAACGATGTAGGTAATAAACAACAGATTGACCAGGAAGAAAGCGATGTAGATGTAGTCGGTTTTTCGCTCTTTTAAGGGGATGGGGTGTCTCATGGGGTGTTGAGTTTTAAGTTTTAAGTGTTAAGTGTTAAGAGTTGGTTATTGGGTTAAGGTAAGTATCAATTTTTAATTTTTAATTCTTTTTCTGCGGTTGTTGCCATTTGTCGGGCGATAGATAGCCGGAAGGATGGGATGTTTGAGATGAAGGTTCCAATTTTTACTCCTGTTCCTGAATGCATCAACGGTTTGGGTTTAAGGGCAAGCTTAATGATGTCTTTTGCTACATCTTCTGCCGTTTTGGGTTTTGCAAATACCTTTGTCAGGAAGTTTTGTTTATCGGACATCAGGAAGTCCTGGGGGATCTCCCCTATTCTTGATTCCGGTTTGGAATTTGTTTTAATATATCCGGGGAAATATTCACTTATGTGGATTCCTGTTCCTGTCCATTCTGCCTGGATAGTCCTTGTCCAAGCGGATAATGCAGCTTTGGAGCATACGTATGGGGAGTAAAAGGGGATGCCCATCATGAAGCCGGGGGAACCAATGTTGATGATGTGTCCGTTGCCTTGTTTGCTGAAATATTTCAATGCAGTTTGCGAT
The DNA here is from genome assembly GCA_963800585.1 of uncultured Bacteroidales bacterium. Classification (GTDB taxonomy): domain Bacteria; phylum Bacteroidota; class Bacteroidia; order Bacteroidales; family FEN-979; genus FEN-979. The sequence goes on along the minus strand of CAWDBP010000006.1, from coordinate 228,929 downwards.
GCAACGACAGGGGCAACCAGGTTTGTACGAAATGCCAGCATCAGGTCGTCAGGCAAAACATTCTCTGAGCGTGAAACTATAATACAGGCGGCATTGTTGATAAGGATATCCAGGCGGCCATATCTTTTCACGGTTTCATCGATCATGCTGATGGCTGCTGAAGGATCACTAAGGTCGGCTTCAATAACATAAGCATCCTGCAACCTTGAAGCTATAGCTTCAAGTTTTTCTTTTCTGCGGGCAACGAGTACGACTTTTGCACCTTCATGGCCGAATGCAAGGGCCACTGCTTCGCCGATTCCACCGGATGCTCCCGTAATGAGTATATTTTTGTCTTTAAGTTTCAATACTTTGTAATTAAAGTTGACAACAAAACTCTTTTTTTACCGCTAAGACGCTAAGACGCTAAAAAGCGCTAAGAAGTATAAGGTTGAAAGTAAACTTTCTGTATCTTTTTATCATGATAGTACAATTTCAGAATGGGTTTTCGGTGTGGACTTAAAGATTAAATTATCTTAATCTGGCTTTTTAAAAAGTCCCCAAAAGTAGAAAGTTTCCGTTGAATGAAACGTTTTTTTTTGTTGAGAGTTTGGCAGATTCTTCAATTTACCTTACGTTTGCTTTGATAATCAGATGAACATGAAAAAAATAATTCAGACTGTCATTATACTTGCTTTCCCTGTATTTTTGTTTCAGTCTTGTGAAAACAGGCCGGTAAAAAAGGAAATCCCAATGAATGAACCAGCAAAACCAGTAAAGACCACCCTAATGCGAGAGAATTGGGGGAAAGTAGATAACAAGGATGTTTTTCTTTACACCCTGAATAATAAAAACGGGATTGTTGTAAAGATCACAAATTACGGGGGAATTATAACTTCTATCCTTACTCCTGATTTGAAAGGGAACATGGGAGATATTGTTCTCGGATATGATAGTTTGAAAGGATACCTTACTGTTACCCCCTATTTCGGCGCTATCGTGGGAAGGTATGCCAACCGGATTGCAAAGGGTACATTTGTGCTTGACAACAGAGTGTACAAACTGGCCATCAACAATGGGAACAACAGTTTACATGGTGGAATTAAAGGATTTGACAAGGTAGTTTGGGATGTACAGGAAATAGACGATTCAACAGGTACAGGGCTGATCCTGACCTATAAAAGCAAGGATGGCGAAGAAGGTTATCCCGGCAACCTGACCGTCACCGTCACCTATTTACTGGATAATTCAGATGAATTAAGGATGACGATCGAGGCCCTGACAGAGAAACCCACGCCTGTAAATCTTTGTAATCATACCTATTTTAATCTCACGGGAGCAAATACAGACATTCTCGGTCACCAGTTATTAATCAATGCCGACAGGTATACAGTGGTTAATGATGAACTTATCCCGACAGGAGAACTCAGAAAGGTAGTCGGGACCGCGATGGATTTCAGGAAAATGCGCAGGATCGGTGAGCTGATAAATATGGTTAAAGGGGGATATGATCACAACTATGTTTTGATAAAGAAAGAGAAGGAATTAAAACTGGCTGCAACTATCGACGAACCTGTTTCAGGAAGAGAAGTCAACGTTTTTACTACCCAGCCCGGCGTTCAATTCTATACCGGTAATTTTCTTGATGGAACAATTAAAGGCAAGGGCGACAAGGTTTACAAACAGCATTACGGGTTGTGCCTTGAGACTCAGCATTTTCCCGATTCACCCAACCAGCCTAAATTTCCAAATACCATTTTAAGACCCGGCGAGAAATTTAAGGAGATTACTGTGTACAAATTCAAGAAAGTTCTACAGAAAAAATCAACAATTTCTCATTTTTAATTAATTAGTACTTCTCGGGGACGAATTTCTGCTTCGACATCGGTGGCCTGACATAGGTTTCATCTTTTTCGAGGGGAGGAAGTACGATCTTTTCTTTTGGAACTTTTTTATAGGGTATCAGGCCAAGCAGATGGCTAATAAAATTAAGGCGGGCGCGGCGTTTATCGTCGCCTTCCACGACGTACCAGGGCGACTCCTTCGTATCGGTATAGGCAAACATCTCGTCTTTGGCTTTCGAATATTCCACCCATTTTGTCCGCGCTGCCATATCCATCTGGCTGATCTTCCAGCGTTTTGTAGGATCTTTGATCCGTTCTTTGAACCTGCGTTCCTGTTCCATATCACTCACTGAAAACCAGTATTTGATCAGGATGATGCCCGACTGGATCAGCATCGATTCAAAGTTAGGACAGGACTTCAGGAAATCCCAATATTCATCTTCGGTACAAAATCCATTTACGCGTTCCACCCCGGCCCGGTTGTACCAGCTACGGTCGAACAGCACAATTTCTCCTGCGGCAGGAAGCTGATCGACATAGCGTTGAAAATACCATTGCGTTTTTTCACGTTCGGTGGGGATTCCGAGTGCAACTACCCGGCAAACACGCGGATTCAGGCACTCAGTCATCCTTTTGATTGCACCACCCTTGCCGGCAGCATCGCGACCTTCAAAAATAACAACCACCCTCAATCCTTTATGCTTTATCCACTCCTGAAGCTTCACTTGTTCGATCTGAAGTTTTTTCAGCTCTTCCAGGTAAAACGTTAATGACAACTTTTCTTTATGTTCCTGGGGAATGTCTTCTGTGATGACTTCCGCTTTTTTGTTCTTATGTTTTTTATTCTTTGCTGCCATAACTTTGATTTTTTATCAAATTCATTTTTCATTATTCATTCCTTAGTCTAATTTGAAAGTTTCTTTTACCGCAAAGGCGCTAAGACGCTAAAAAGCGCTAAGAAGTATATTGTTGAAATTGAACTTTTTGCTTCTTCATATATTGATTGTACAATTTTATAATGGGGCTTCGAAATGGATTCATTTTTTAATCATTCATTAGTTTAACTCCGTCCCCGATTTCTGCAACATAAAAATCCGCAGTCAATCCGGTCTTTTTCTTGTATTCCTTCCCGACTTCCTTTATAAAGACAGGAATTGCATCTTCCCTGACCAGGCTGACGGTACATCCTCCAAACCCAGCGCCGGTCATTCTTGATCCCAGGACTCCTTTTATTTTCCTTGACTCTTCGACAAGGGTATCCAGTTCGAAACCTGTCACTTCATAATTATCCCTCAGTGAATCGTGAGATGCATTCATCAGAACGCCGAATTGTGGAAGGTCGTTCTTTAGCAAACATGAAACAGAAGCCAGCACGCGTTGGTTCTCGGAGATTACATGACGAGCTCTTTCCCGGATCACTTCATCGGGAATAACATCTTGTGATTTGAAGAACTGGGGAAATCCAAGATCACCTAATTTGGTAATGGAGAATTTTTCAGCCAGAAAAGCAACTGCCAACTGACATTCGGCAACACGCTCATTGTATTTGGAATCGGCCAGGCTCCTTGGTTTATTTGTATTGGCGATGATCAGTTTATAACCTGAAAGCGGAATGGGAACGAGTTTATACTCAAGCGTATTGCAGTTCAGAAAGATGGCATGATTGGCTTTACCCATTCCAACTGCAAACTGATCCATAATGCCACAATTGACCCCGGCGAATTCCTGTTCTGCTTTTTGTGACATCTTCACCAATTCAATCATATCCAAGCCGCCGTTTAAAAGATGGTTCAAAGCAAATGCCGTGACGACTTCGATAGAGGCTGAAGAAGAGAGGCCTGCATTGTTCGGGATATCTCCATAAAACAGAAGTTCCATGCCTTTCATTGGAATTCCCTTTTTGACAAATTGCTCAAAAACACCAAGCGGATAGTTAAACCAGCGAACCTCATGTCTTGAAAAATGGTCAGCGATATCAATAACTGCTTTCTCCTGGTTATTTATTGAGGCAAGTTTGATCTGGTTGTCATCCGTTCCCCTTACGAGCAGATAGGTTCCATATTGTATAGCGCATGGAAAAACAAAGCCACCGTTGTAGTCGGTATGCTCGCCAATCAGGTTAACTCGCCCGGGAGCGAAAAAGAGTACCGGCTCACCTCCATCGGGTCTGTAAAGATCATTAAATGTTTGTCTGAGGGTTTCTATTTCATTCATAGTCAGGGATAGTTATAAATAATGATTCGAAGTTACGATAAAATTCAGGACTTTTCTTTAGCTTGTTAGAAATAAGTCACAAAGTTCGTGACGCATGACGCGTGACGAGGAAAAAATGGTAAAATGGTAAGATGGTAAAACATAGTTCATGATGTCACTCTGCGTTACGATAAGGAGCTTTAGTTCGGGGAAAAATGGTATTTTTGCCAGTATAATCCCTGATCTATCCAACTATGAGAAGTTACCGGAATTCAACTTTTATACTGTTCTTCTTTTTTATCTCTATTGTCCTTTTTTCGCAAAATCTGAAAACGATTGACCTGGGTGGAAAATGGAAATTGCGCAGAGCAGGTACCCACGATTGGGTTGATGCTAAAGTACCGGGATGTGTTCATACGGACCTGTTGAGAGACAACCTTATACCCAATCCGTTTTTCGGTGACAATGAAAACAGAGTACAATGGATCAGTGGTATAGGGTGGGAATACGAAAAAACTTTTATGATTTCAGATACCCTTTTCCGTCATCCGCATATTGAACTTGTTTGTGAAGGTCTTGATACTTACGCAAATGTCTATCTTAATGATCACCTGGTCATTGTTGCTGATAACATGTTCAGGGAATGGGAGGCAGATATTCAACCGTTGTTAAAAATCGGGCCCAACCAGCTGAGGATCCAGTTTCCCTCAGTTACAGCAGAGAACAAGCGTCGCTATGAATTCCTGAAACACAAGCTGCCCGGAGATGAGAAAGTTGTTTGCAGGAAAGCCGCCTATGAATTTGGCTGGGATTGGGGCCCTACGCTGATCACGAGTGGCATCTGGCGGCCGGTTTACATCCGTTGCTGGGACTTTGTAAATTTCATGGGAGTCAGGTATATTCAAAAGAACGTGACCGATTCAGTGGCGGATATCACTGCTGTTTTCACATTTCATGCTGCAGTTCCCGATTCAGCCTTAATTCAGCTCGATATCAAGGATAAGGTATTGGCTGAGAAATATGCAACTGTCAAATACGGGGTCAACCAGGCAAAAGTTGATTTTCAGATTCGGAATCCACATCTCTGGTGGCCAAACGGACTTGGTGAACCTTACCTCTATCCGATCCATTATAAAATTCATTTTGCCGGAAAACTTGTAGCGGAAGGAACTGAGAATTTGGGCATACGAAGTATAAAACTCCAGGAGGACATTGATACGGCCGGGAGCAACTTTCAGTTTGTGGTGAATGGCGTTCCCGTGTTCATGAAAGGGGCCGATTACATTCCTCAGGATAACTTTCCTGCAAGAGTCAAGGATTCAACCTACAGGGCATTGATAGCCTCTGTTAAAGCGGCAAATATGAACATGCTTCGTGTTTGGGGCGGAGGCATCTATGAAAAGGATATTTTCTATGATCTGTGTGATCAGAACGGGATCCTGGTGTGGCAGGATTTTATGTTTGCCTGTGCCATGTACCCGGAGGACAAAGATTTTATCAGGAATGTCCAGGTTGAAGCCATGCAAAATGTCGTCAGGCTGAGAAATCATCCCTGTATTGCGCTCTGGTGCGGCAACAATGAAATTGATGAAGGATGGAAGAACTGGGGATGGCAGAAACAATATGGGTATACGGCAAAGGATTCGGCCGAGGTATGGAGAAACTACCTGGGTATCTTCGGTGGCACCCTGCCCACTGTTATCGCAAAATACGATTCCCTTCGCCCCTATATTCCTTCTTCTCCCCTCTTCGGATGGGGACATCCGGAGAGCACAAAACAAGGAGACATGCACTATTGGGGCGTATGGTGGGGGAAAGAGCCTTTCTCATCCTATAATCAAAAAACCGGACGTTTTATGAGTGAATACGGATTCCAGGGATTTCCTTCTCTGGCATCGATCAGGAAATTCACTCTTCCCGCCGATCGTCAGTTGGGCTCCCCGGTGATGAAAGTGCACCAAAAACATCCGGTAGGGTATGAGATCATTGATGAGTACATGCTAAGGGATTATAACCGCCCAAAGGATTTCAAATCCTATGTTTATGTAAGCCAGCTTCTCCAGGCAGAAGGGATCAGTACGGCCATCGAGGCCCACCGCAGGGCAAAGCCTTATTGTATGGGAACCCTTTACTGGCAACTTAATGATTGCTGGCCGGTGGTTTCGTGGTCGTCGAGGGATTATTACGGCAATGAAAAAGCACTTCATTATTTTGTTAAAAAAGAATATTCCACCTTCCTGGTTTCGCCAGTGGTCAAAGACGGGAAGCTGATGGTTTATATCGTTTCCGACAGTCTTAAGGATTGCAGGCTTGCTTTGCGCATCAGCCTCAGGGATTTTAAAGGAAAATCGTTTCTTGATACGACACAGATGATCGATATACCATCAAACTCTTCCAATTCCTTTGTCGAGTTGCCTTTAGATAAACTTTTAGCTGGCAAGGACCCAAAACAAGTGGTCTTTACTGCACAGTTAACTTCCGGAAAAAAGACCCTTGCCCAAAACAATTTCTATTTCAGTCCGGTAAAGGATATACTCCTGCAGAAACCACTTATCACCAAATCAATACAAAAGACCCCGGAAGGTTACCTGATCACCTTATCTACGGATCAGCTAGCAAAGAATGTTTGCCTTGAAGCCAGCCTGAAGGGAACCTTTTCGGATAATTTCTTTGATCTGCTGCCGGGTGAAGCCCGGACAATATCATTTAGTACCAGCAACAAAACGAGTAGCTTCGCAGAAACATTAAAAATAATGACATTAGCTAACACTTATTGATTGTAATAAACCTTTAAGAACCCCACCCCCGGCCCCTCCCCCAAGAGGGAGGGGAGGTTCAGAAGATCAAAATCGTAAATAAAACACCATATATGAGAAAACTAATTGTGCTCTTGGTATTTTCCTGTTTTGCACTTTTTGTCGCCGGACAAAAGTCAGGCTTGCAGGTAATGACGTTTAATATCCGTTATGATAACCCCAATGACGGGGATTATTCATGGAAAAACAGGGTGCCTCTTGTGAAAGAACTTTTGCAGCAGGAAGGACCTGATATCCTGGGCTTTCAGGAGGCTCTGAAGAGCCAGGTTGACGGGTTACAGGAGATCCTGCCTGACTTCTCCCATTGGGGAGTTGGCAGGGACGATGGAAAGGAGAAAGGCGAATATTCAGTGATCTTTTACCGGACAAGCCGATTTACAAAATTGGACGGATCGAATTTCTGGCTCTCGGAAACGCCATCTGTGCCCGGGTCACGCTCATGGAATACGGGCTGTACGCGGATTGTGACATGGCTGAAGCTGAAGGATAACAAGAGCAACAATGTGATTTTCGTTTTCAATACACATTTTGATAACGCCAGTCCGGAGGCGCGGGAGGAAAGCGCTAAACTGTTAAAGAAAAAAGTATCAGAGATCGCAGGAAAAACATTTGCCATCATAACGGGCGATTTCAATGACACTTTAAACAGCATACCGATTAAAATACTGACATCAGGTACGGGAGCGATCATGAATACCCGGGTTCTTTCATCTGCCCCGCCTGAAGGCCCGGATTATTCCTTTATTAATTTCCCCTTTAATCCTAAACGGGGAGACCTGTGTGATTATATTTTTCTTAAGAATCAAGGAACTACCAAAGTTGTATGGCATCGCGTTGTGACCTTCCATAAAAAAGATAAATACCCTTCCGACCACATGCCGGTATCTACAGAACTTGAAGTCCCAAATCACTGATCCTTCTAATTATGAAGAAAACAAGAATCCGTTTCCTGGTAATTTTCCTGTTCCTGACTGCGAGCTCCTTTTGCCAGCAAAACAGGCCATTGACCGATTATGTAAATCCATTGCTCGGTACAGGAGGGCATGGACACACATTTCCCGGTGCAAGCGTCCCATTCGGGATGGTGCAGCTTAGTCCCGACACCCGTCTTGACGGATGGGATGCCTGCTCTGCCTATTACGGGACGGATACTGTGATATACGGTTTCAGCCATACACATCTGAGTGGAACAGGATGTTCAGACTATGGAGATATCCTGGTCATGCCCGTTACCGGAGATGTGAGCCTGGCAAATTATGGTTACCGTTCAGGATTTCATCCGAATGCACAGGGAGAAGAAGCAAAAGCCGGTTACTATAAAGTTTACCTGGACAAGTATCAGATAAACGCCGAACTTACGGCAACCAAAAGAACCGGCTTTCACCGGTATACATTTCCTGCAACGAAGAATGCGGGGATTGTAATCGATCTGAAGCACCGGGACAAGGTCATCGAATCATCCTTACGGATAGTCTCTAATACTGAAGTTGAGGGTATGCGGGTTTCACAGGCATGGGCAAAAAGGCAGATCGTTTATTTTGTAGCACGATTCTCAAAACCCTTTAGCTCATACAGGATCAACAATCCAGGTCAGACTATTTCTGTTGGAAAAGAGATCAACTATGATACCATCATTTCATGCTTTTCTTTTCCGACCGGTGAGAATGAGAAGATCCTGGTAAAGGTTGGCATATCCGCCGTGAATTGCGATGGTGCCAGAAAAAACCTGGATGAAGAAATCCCCGGATGGGATTTTGATAAAGCGGTGAAAGATGCATCGTCAGCCTGGAATAATGAACTTGGCAAGATCGATGTCGAAGGTGGCACACAGGAACAAAAAACTATTTTTTATACGGCATTATATCATGCCTTTCTCACACCAAACCTTTATATGGATGTTGATGGGAATTACCGGGGACGTGATTTGCAGGTTCACCATGCAGAAAATTTCAATTATTATACTGTTTTTTCTTTGTGGGATACATTCCGGGCAGCCCATCCTCTTTACACATTGACCGAGCCGGAACGTGACAATGATTTTATCCGGACGTTCCTCCGTCAATATGAAGAAGGAGGAATGCTGCCGGTTTGGGAACTGTCTGGAAATGAAACAGAATGCATGATAGGGTATCACTCGGTCCCGGTTATAGTTGATGCCTATTTGAAAGGAATCCAGGATTTTGATTCCGATGAAGCACTGGAAGCCATGAAACACAGTGCAGAACAGGACCGGTTCGGGTTAAAATATTACCGGTCACAGGGATTTATTCCGGGAGATAAAGAAAGTGAATCGGTTTCCAGGACACTGGAATACGCCTATGATGACTGGTGTATTGCACAGATGGCAAAGTCACTTGGAAAGGACGATGATTATAAAACGTATATTCAGCGCGCACAGTATTATAAAAACATCTTCGATCCTTCTACTGGTTTTATGCGTGCCAAGATGAACAACACCTGGTTCTCCCCTTTTGATCCTGCTGAAGTCAATTTCAATTATACCGAAGCCAATGCGTGGCAGTACAGCTTTTATGTTCCCCAGGATATGGATGGATTCATTTCATTATACGGCGGAAAGGAAAAATTTGCACAGAAACTCGACGCTATGTTCTCTGCTGACTCCAAAACTACCGGCCGTGACCAATCGGATATCAGCGGAATGATCGGTCAGTACGCCCATGGAAATGAGCCCAGTCATCACATGGCTTACCTTTATGATTATGCAGGACAGCCCTGGAAAACGCAGGAACTGGTTCATCGTATCTGTAAGGATTTATATGTCAACGGCAGGGATGGTTTGTGCGGGAATGAGGATTGCGGACAGATGTCGGCGTGGTATGTTTTAAGCGCTATGGGATTCTATCCTTTAACACCCGGTTCGTCCGTTTACGCTATCGGATCACCTTTATTTCCGATGGTTACTATCCATGTTGCAAATGAAAAGACCTTCACAATAAAAGCAGAAGGAGTGAATGGGAATAATTTCCATATCCAGTCGGCAAAACTAAACGGGGTAAGCTTTTCGAAATCCTATATAACCCATGCGGACATCCTCAATGGGGGCGAACTAACATTTATAATGGGGCCTGCTCCCAATAAAGACTGGGGAAGCCATCCGGGCGATTTTCCTTCTTCATCCATACAGGATGATCTGATATCCCCCGTCCCCTCCATCCTGCAGGGAAAGAAGAACTTTGGAGACACTACAACTGTAAGTCTTACAGTTCCGGTGAAGGAGGAGAAGATCTATTATACATTGGATGGCAGTGAACCCTCGGCGCAGTCACTCGTTTACCAGCGACCAATTCTACTTGATAAAACGACTACTCTTAAAGCATTTGCATGCCTGCCCGGCTTGCCTGAAAGTTTCAGGATAACATCGACTTTCCGGAAGATACCTAAATACAGGAAAATAACCTTAAAGACAAAATATTCCCCACAATACACTGCCGGAGGTGATATGGCGCTGATTGATTTCGAAAGAGGATCTGATGATTTCCGCACGGGTTCCTGGCAGGGATACGAGGGTGTGGATATTGACGCCATCGTTGACCTTGGAAAAAAACAGCCCATTCATTCCCTGGATGCAGGGTTTCTGCAGGATGAACAGTCATGGATCTTTTTCCCTGTCGAGGTCACATTCTCTGTTTCCGATGACGGTAAAACCTTTAGATATGCAGGGAGCCTGAAAGACGACATCCCCGAAACCCGTGAAGGATCTATAATTAAAGACTTTACATTGAAGCTGAACGGAGTTACAGCCCGTTATGTCAGGATGGTTGCCAGGAACCGCGGGATATGTCCCCCCTGGCATCCGGGAGCAGGGAACAAAGCATGGATCTTTGCAGATGAAATTGAAATAGAATAGATGTCAGCCAAACTCCGCTCCGACCTCATTTTACTCCTTACCGCCATTATCTGGGGCTTTGCTTTCGTGGCACAGCGTGTAGGGATGGAGTATGTAGGGCCATTTACCTATAATGGAGTAAGATTCACGCTGGGAACTCTTGTTCTGATCCCCTTCCTTATTTACGGAAAGAAATTCCCGCCGACAGATCCTGTCCTTGTGCTCAGCAGGAGGAAAATTATCCTGGGTGTTATTTGTACCGGGGTCCTGCTCTTCATGGGGGTAGCACTTCAACAGATCGGACTGCAAACCACGACGGCGGGGAAAGCCGGGTTTATTACAGGGCTTTATGTTGTTTTCGTCCCTGTTGTCGGGATTTTCCTGGGACACAGGACAAATCTTTATACCTGGCTTGGCGTTTTGTTTTCGGCAACAGGTCTTTATTTGTTGAGCATTAAAACCGGTTTCCGGATTGAACATGGCGATCTGCTTGTATTGGGTTGTGCAGTCGTATTTACCTTTCACGTTCTGATGATCGGATGGTTATCACCCAGGATGAATTCATATCACCTTGCCATCGGGCAATTCGCCATCTGTGCTTTCCTTAACCTTGTTTTTGCTTTTTCAATTGAACAGGTCAATTCCGGAAAGATCATGGAAGCAACAATTCCTATACTTTATGGGGGAATTCTTTCAGTTGGCATCGCCTATACACTGCAGGTAATTGCACAGAAAGAAGCGCACCCGGCTTATGCTTCCATAATTCTAAGTATGGAAGCAGTATTCGCTGCAATCGGAGGCTGGATGATCCTTCATGAATCTTTATCCCACCGTTCAATGGCGGGTTGTTTCCTTATGCTTGCCGGAATGGTGATTGTGCAGGTAAAAAGATTGTAACTTTGCAATTTATATCTACAATCTCTCTCTATAAATGAAAAGATTCTTCTTACCTGGTTTTTTCCTTATCACAGCTTTAGGTTTTGGTATTTCTAATTTACAGGCACAGGTTAAAAACGACACGACCTCTCTTCCCAATCCGAATCATATCGTCCAGGTTGATTTTGACGACTATTTCTTCCCAAATACCCTCAGGGTAGATTATTATATAGCCGGCGATTTTAATAGTGAGACGGTTTATCTTGACCAGGTAAAGCAGGAACCTTACTGGGGCGGGCCGCGCAAACGCTTGATCGATCCTTTTACCTCAGGTTCATACAGGATTGCAGTGTTTGATTCTGTCACCGGTACCTTGCTTTTCACCAAAGGATTCAGCAACCTCTTCCAGGAATGGAAACGAACACCTGAAGCCACGAGGGTGCAACGTTCTTTTGAACAGACTGCAATAGTGCCTTTTCCGCGACAGACTATCCGGTTCCAGGTTGAAAAAAGGAAATATGAAGACGGGAAATTCGAAAAGCTTTTCCAGATGTACATCAACCCGAACAGTTATTTCATCAGCCGGAAGAAAATCCATGAAGTCCCCTATGTAAAGTTTTATGATTCAGGGGAGCCTGAAAACAAAGTCGATATTGCTTTTATTGCAGAAGGATATACCAAAGATCAGATGGACAAATTCCTCAAAGACGCAAAGAGGATCAGCGATTATTTCATGTCACAGGAGCCCTACAGTGAATACAAGGACCATTTAAATTTTTATGCCATTGAATCTCCCTCCGATGAATCAGGTGTAGATGTTCCCGGGCGGAGGGTTTACGTTAATACGGACATAAACAGCAGCTTTTATACTTTCGACATGGATCGTTACCTGACCTCGTCCAATACAAAAAAAGTTTATGACATCGCTGCCAATGTTCCTTACGATGTCATCTTTATCCTGGTAAACAGCAAGATCTATGGTGGCGGCGGATTTTATAACCATTTCGGAGAGAGTACCGTAGATAACTTTTTTTCGGAGATCGTATCCATTCATGAATTCGGGCATACGTTTGCCGGACTTGCTGATGAATACTATACTTCTGAAGTGACCTATTCCGACTTTTATAATACCCAAGTTGAACCCTGGGAACCGAATATAACCACGAATGTTGATTTTGCTTCTAAATGGAAGTATATGGTCAAAAAAGGAACTCCTATACCTACTCCAAGGGATGAAAAATACCAGAATGATGTTGGAATGTTCGAAGGAGGCGGTTATGTGGCAAAGGGAGTTTACAGCCCGATGGAGGACTGCCGTATGAAGAGCAATGAGGCGGCAGGCTTCTGTCCCGTATGCCAGCAGGCGATCATCCGTATGATTAAATTCTATAGTGAATAAAGGCCTGATCTTCGATATCCGGCGGTTTACGGTTCATGACGGACCGGGAATCCGTACGACAGTATTTTTCAAAGGCTGCCCCTTATCCTGTTGGTGGTGCCATAATCCTGAAAGCCAAAGTGTTCATCCCGAAAAATCTGTTAAATCGTTTGTCCTTGATGGGAAAAAGTTTAAGATGCAGGAGACGATCGGGAAATGGATGGATATTGATGAGGTGATGAGAGAACTACGTCTTGACCGGATCTTCTATGAAGAATCGTCCGGAGGTGTCACATTTTCAGGTGGTGAGCCCTTATTGCAGCATGAATTCCTTATAGAGGTACTGAAAGATTGTAAAAAAAATAGTTTTCATACAGCCATAGATACATCAGGCTTTGCCAGCCCGGAGATAATTGATAAAGTTCTTCCTTATACAGATCTTTTCCTGTATGATCTTAAACTGATTGATGAGAGCGATCATATCATGTTCACGGGTGTTTCAAATAAACTAATCCTTGAAAATCTTGTCACCCTGATCACTGAAGAAAAACAGGTAATAATCCGTATCCCGGTCGTCCCCGGCATTACCGACACGACCAAAAATATCGGGGAGATCAAAGATTTTCTTTCTCACATTGCGAAAGGAAAGGAATCGACTCCTTCATTTAAGATCAGTCTTCTCCCCTATCATTCCATAGGAAAAAATAAATATAAACGTTTTCATATTGAAAATAAAGCAGAGCATTTGAAGGATATAACGAAGGAATCATTAATACCCCTGAAGAATGAATTTGAGATGCAGGGGTTTGATGTTAAGATTGGAGGGTGATGACCCCTCCCCCGGTTACACCGGGGGTTATTCATATTACGCCCCTTCGGGGTTGAAAGGACCAGAATGCAAATATGTCTATATCTTTGTATTTGAAATCGTACATCAGAATGGTTGATCGGATTAAAAAACTTCGGGATCAAAGCCTTAACGCAGTAAACCGCCTTGATGCTGAACGTGCGTTGCTGGTTACCAACTTTTATAAGAGCGGGATTGAAGGTAAAGTTTCTGTTCCTGTAATGCGTGCGCTTGCGCTTAACCACCTGTTGGTAAACAAAACTATTTGCATCAATGACGATGAACTGATCGTCGGCGAACGTGGTCCTGCTCCCAAAGCCACACCTACCTACCCGGAAATCAACCTGCATTCGCTGGAAGACCTGGACGTGCTGGATAAAAGGCAAAAAGTATCTTTTAAGGTGGATGATGAGACGAAAAAGATTTACAGAGATGAGATCATCCCATTCTGGAAAGGTAAAAACAACCGTGAACGGATCATGAATTCCATGACCCCGGAATGGATTGATGCCTATAATGCAGGAATATTCACTGAATTCCAGGAGCAACGGGCACCGGGTCATACAGTATGCGGAAATAAGATCTATCATAAGGGCATGCTTGACCTTATCAAAGAGACCAGGGATACCGTTTCAAGGATAGACTGGAAGAACGATCTCCAGGCATCTGCAAAGAATGAAGAGTTGAAAGCGATGGAAATCGCCGCAAATGCAATCATCCTGTTTGCCCACCGGCATGCGGATAAGCTGGAAGAATTGTCAGCAAAATCCGCCTCCCGTCAAAGGAAACAGGAACTGATACAAATGGCAACCATCTGCAAACACGTGCCAGCCCATGCACCACGGACTTTTCATGAAGCCTTGCAATATTACTGGTTCGTCCATCTTGGTGTTATTACTGAACTAAACCCCTGGGATTCATTCAACCCCGGCAGGCTGGATCAGCATCTTTATCCCTTTTATAAAAAAGGGCTGGAAGACGGAACCCTTACCAAAGAAAGTGCTACAGAACTTCTCCAATCATTCTGGATCAAGTTCAATAATCATCCTTCTCCACCCAAAGTTGGCGTGACTGCCCAGGAAAGCAACACTTATACCGACTTCTGCCTGATCAACCTCGGAGGCGTTAAACCTGATGGTTCAGATGCTGTGAATGAACTGACATTCCTGATCCTCGATGTCATTGAAGAGATGCGGCTTCTCCAGCCCAGCTCGATGGTACAGGTCAGTGAAGTGAATCCCGACAGCCTTATTCACCGTGCGATGAAGATCACGAAGACCGGTTTCGGTCAACCCTCCTATTTCAATATGGATGTGATCATCAAGGAACTTACCGGCCAGGGAAAAACGATTGAGGATGCACGTAACGGAGGAGCAAGTGGATGTGTTGAGGCGGGAGCTTTCGGCACGGAGGCCTATATTCTTACCGGTTATTTCAACTTTGCCGAAGGTGCTTGAGATCACACTCCATAATGGAGTTGATCCCTTAACAGGAAAAATGATCGGACTGGAAACCGGGCCTGCTGAAGATTTCAGGGATTTTAATCAACTCCTTGATGCCTATTCAAGGCAACTGAGGCATTTTATCGATATCAAGATCGATGGAAATAACCGGATTGAAAAGATCTTTATGGAATATATGCCGGTTCCTTTTCTTTCCCTGCTGATCGATGACTGTATTCAGAATGGAAAAGATTATAATGCCGGAGGAGCCCGGTACAACACGAGCTATATCCAGGGTGTGGGTCTGGGAAGCATCACCGACAGTCTCACAGCCTTGAAATACCATGTATTCGACAAGAAGAAGATCAGCATGAGAGGCATGCTGAAAGCCCTCTCAAAAAACTTTGTCGATTTTGAAGAATTACGATTCAAACTGATCTATAAGACGCCAAAATACGGCAATGACGATGACTATGCCGATGCCCAGGCCATATCAGTGTTTGAATACTTTTATAATGCGGTGAACGGCCGTCCTACTGCGCGCGGAGGAATTACACGGATCAACCTGCTCCCAACCACCAGTCATGTATATTTTGGGAGTGTGATCCAGGCACTTCCTGATGGAAGAAAAGCGGGAGAGCCACTCTCAGAGGGAATATCTCCCGTGCAGGGCGCCGATAAAAAGGGACCCACTGCTGTGTTGAAATCGGCCTCGAAGATCGATCATGTAAGAACAGGCGGAACATTGCTCAATCAGAAATTCACTCCTTCCTTTTTTGATGATGAAGACAGCATTGATAAAATGACTGCTCTCATCCGTAGTTATTTCAGGATGGGAGGACATCACATCCAATTTAATGTTGTCTCGGCCGACACCCTCCGGGATGCTCAGAAGCATCCTGAAAAGTACCGCGACCTGATAGTCAGGGTTGCGGGATACAGCGATTATTTCAATGATCTTGGAGAGGACCTGCAGAATGAAATAATCAAACGCACGGAACAACAGTAATTTACGATTGGACGATTTACGATTGACGAATGAATTGTATTATTGACGATTTACGATTAGTAAGTAAAAGCGTTAATCGTCAATCTGAAATTGGTCAATTCAATCTGAAATCTAAAATCGTCCATTCGTAAATACTCTTTTATTGGGTTTGTGTTTTTGTTTCGAACTTTAAATTGGCTTTAGCTGTTATCAGGCTTTTTACAATAATTGAGATCAACTCATTGCATTCTAACTTTAATCCCGATATTTTTTCTTCAGGAAATAATTTTGCTTCAACAATTAATTCCAGCCAATAGTTGGTCTCATCGAGTTCCTCTTCTACTATTTTAAGTTTATTGATAAAGTCCTTTCTCGATTTTGATCTGCATGCCGCACTATAATTGGCTCCTGCTGAGGTTCCGGACCTAAGGATTTGATGTGAAAGTACCTGGGCTGAGTAACTTTTTGAAAGTTGATCTGCCATTACAATTATCCGTATCCCAAATTTCTTAACTCTGGTAATCATTTCTGAACTATCCATACCGGTTACTTTATCCTTTATCCGGCTAATCGTAAAAGGTAATATGAAGAGTAAGAAAAATTTTCGATTGGACGACATTAATTTACGATTGGACGATTTACGACTGACGAATGAATTGTGTTATTGACGATTTACGATTATTAGGGAAAACAGTAAATCGTTGATCTAAAATTGGTCAATTCAATCTGAAATCTAAAATCGTCCAATCGAAAATATCTCTATTATCTTTGGTCAATTAATAAAGTTATATTTATCTTATTTATAATTATTCCTTTCGTCTTTCTAAACTACTATTTTACTACAAAATCCAAATATAAAAGTATTGTAAATAAATATGATAGCACCTATAATTCTTGGATAAAGTCATTATTTTTTTGGCTTTATCTAGTTATTTCATTCTTCCTTCCACCTGTATTATTATACGTAAGCCTCCGGTGATGAATTCAAGAAATTCGGCCACAACTGGCAACAAGTTAATTGCTTTAGACATTTTGCAACCTAGCCTTCCGGTTATGATTTTTCTTACAATAAGGGGTATATCACCATTATTAAAAAAATAACATTATTTTAGATTTTCGATTAATTCTCAACAATCGTACATCGTCAATGACACAATTCATTCGTCAGTCGTAAATCGTCCAATCGAAAATCAGTGTCGTCCAATCGTAAATATCTTTGCTATCTTTGGTCAATCAATAGGACCATTATGAAGTTGATTCGAATTATCAGTTTTATTTTCCTGGCATTATTGCCTTTTGCTGGTATTTGCGACAACAGCATTCCAATATTTGTCGGGTCTTTTAAAAGCATGAAGCAGATTGAGCATGGAGTCACTATCACGGCTGAAAATGCTAAGATTGAAGTGCTTCACTTTTCACCAACAGTAATCCGTATCCGGGTCAACAGACCTGAGGTTCAAACTGATTTCTCTTATGCCGTAATTCAACAACCGGCAGGTAATTTTAAAGATATAAAGGAGAAAAAGGATTCATTGGTTCTGCTTACGGATTCACTTCAGGTGATCATTGCAAAGAATCCATTGAGGATTAAATTCATGACATTGCAGGGAACGCCAATCTCAAGCGATTACCAGGGTTTTGGCATGAGCTGGCAGGGAACCGAAGTTTCCTGTTACAAAACAATGTTCCCGGATGAAAAGTTTATAGGGTTAGGGGAAAAGACCGGTCCGCTCAACCGCCGGGGTAATGCTTATGTCAACTGGAACAGTGACATTCCAGGATATTCCTATAAGCAGGACCCGCTTTATGTAACTATCCCCTTCTACATCGGAATCCATGATAACCTTTGCTATGGGATCTTTCTCGATAACTCTTTCGAGACCAGGTTCAACTTTGGGGCATCGACAGATGATGCATTTTCTTTCTTTTCCGCCGCCAATGGCGAAATGAAGTACTATTTCTTCGGTGCAAAAAATATCCCCGGAGTCATTCGTGATTATACGTGGCTGACAGGACGGATGAAACTACCTCCTTACTGGAGCCTGGGATACCAGCAATGCCGCTGGAGTTACTATCCTGAATCGGAAGTCCTTGAACTTGCCAATACCTTCAGGGATAAGAAGATTCCCTGCGATGTGATCTATCTTGACATCCATTATATGGACAACTACAAGGTATTTACCTGGAATAAGGACCGTTTTCCCGATCCGAAGTCGATGATCAGTAAAATAAATGCAATGGGGTTTCATCTTGTTACCATTATAGATCCGGGGATCAAGATTGAAAAGGGCTACCAGAACTATGATGATGGACTGAAGAATGATTGCTTCGTTAAATACCCTGATGGGAAACTTTATGTGGGAAGTGTCTGGCCGGGCAGATGCCACTTTCCCGATTTTACCAATCCGAAGACCCGCGAATGGTGGGGGAAATCATTCTCTGCTCTCACAGTGCCCGGTGTGGAAGGATTCTGGAACGACATGAATGAGCCCAGCGCCTGGGGACAGAGTATTCCTCCCATCGTTAATTTCGATTTTGACGGCCATCACAGCACACTTGCCGAGGCACATAATGTTTATGGACTGAATATGTCGAGGGCGACCTTTGAAGGGACGAAACAACTTTTGAATAACGGGAAACGCCCATTTGTGCTTACACGGGCAGGCTTATGCAGGCATCCAGCGATATTCGGCGGTGTGGACCGGGGATAATCTGCCACCGAAGATGATCTGATGATGGCGGTGAGAATGGTGAACAGCCTGGGCGTTTCCGGTGTTTCATTTACAGGACCCGATATGGGTGGATTTATAGGAACTCCCACCAATGAGCTGTTTGCACGGTGGATGTCGGTGGGCGTTTTTACTCCCTTTTTACGGAATCATGCCGAGATCAATTCGAGGAGAAAGGAACCCTGGTCATTCGGGGAAGATATAGAAGAGATTTCACGGCAATGGATAAACAAGCGTTACAGGCTTCTCCCCTACATTTATTCGGCATTCTATGAATCCTCGCAAACCGGCATGCCGGTAGCAAGAACTCTTGCAATAAACTATCCAGGAGAAGATAATATCTATGAAAGCGAATTCCAGAATGAATATCTCTTTGGCGGCGAGATCCTGGTTGCTCCTGTTGCCGGCGATAAATCTTTATGTACTATTTATTTCCCCGCAGGAGATTGGTTCCGTATGAGCAACGACCACCACTACCAGGGTAAAACTGAAGCTATTGTTGATGCACCGCTTGATGACCTGCCTGTATTCGTTAAAGCAGGAGGCATCATTCCAATGCAAACGGTCATTCAGAATACATCCGAGAAGCCATCTCCGGTGCTCGAGATCCATGTATATAACGGACCAGTGTTCAATACGTTCACCTATTATGAAGATGATGGCATTACCTACAATTATGAGAACGGACAATACTGCCGCAGGCTGATCTCCTATGATCCCGTGAAGAAATCCATAACAATAGGAAAGACAGAGGGAACATATTCTTCCAAATTCACCTCCTTCCGACTTGTATTCCATAGTTTTGGGGATCTGATGGGAGTGAAAGTGAATGGTAAAGACCAGACGCTGAAACTTAAAACTTCGAAACAGCGGTTCTTCGACACCGCTGCGACCAACGATGTTATTGAAATCACTTACTAACCGATAATCACTATGAACAAACGTTTCCTGCTATCCATCTATGCAGTTGCAGCTCTATTATGGGGCTGCAACCATGGGGATCATTTTATTTCAGATAAAAATTACCGGAGCAAAGTCATGCTTCAGTTTGAGAGGCAAAAAGAGCTTGCTGCAAATCGTAAAGAACAGTTGTTCGGGGTATTCGATAAGAATATCTCAACCCGTGAAAAAGAAGCACTGGAATTTCTATATGCCTACATGCCATTGAGCGACCTTGCGGATTATGATGGGGAATTTTATCTGAAGAATGTCAGGGCATCCTTTGCTGCAAAGGACACCTTCTCATGGGGAAAGCTTGTTCCGGAGAACCTGTTCCGTCATTTTGTACTGCCGGTCCGGGTGAATAATGAAAACCTGGACTCTTCGCGCTGGGTCTTTTTTTCGGAGCTGAAGGACCGTATAAAACATCTTACCATGAAGGATGCGGCTCTTGAGGTGAATCACTGGTGTCATGAAAAAGTGACCTATAAAGGTTCTGATATCCGAACTTCATCGCCACTGGCCACGGTAAAAAATGCTTATGGCCGTTGCGGTGAAGAATCCACATTTACAGTAGCTGCCTTACGTGCAGCAGGTATTCCTGCACGACAGTGCTACACGCCCCGCTGGGCTCACAGCGACGACAACCATGCCTGGGTAGAGGTTTGGGTAGATGGGAAATGGCATTATATGGGCGCTTGTGAGCCTGAGCCCGATCTCGACCTTGCCTGGTTTACCGGCCCCGCGAAACGAGCCATGCTTGTCAATACCAATGTATTCGGTGATTATTCCGGACCTGAAGACATGCTTATCAAAGATCAGCGATACACCCGTATTAATGTACTCTCAAATTATACCGATACAAAGAGAATCTGGGTAAAAGTCACGGATCAGAGAAACATTCCTGTTGATAGTTCCATAGTTGAATTCCAGCTATATAACTATGCTGAGTTCTATCCCCTGCTACGGTGCTTTACCTCAAAAAACGGGTTATGTTCGTTCAGCACAGGGTATGGCGACCTGCTCGTTTGGGCAGCAAAAGGAAATAATTTCGGGTATCAAAAAGTGACAGTGGCCGCAGCAGATACGGTAACACTTATCCTGAACCGGGAACCGGGGGAAGTTTATTCTGAAGTTTTTGATTTCGTTCCTCCACCTGAAAAGAAGGTCGACAACACAGTAAGCGACTCCTCCAGGAGCCGGAACACAAAACGCTTTACCTTTGAAGACAGGATAAGAGCAGATTATGAAAGCACTTTCATTGATTCTGCCAAGTCATTCAGGTTAGCAGCCACTCTTAAAATGAATGCAGATTCACTCTGGAACATCCTTCATAAATGTCGCGGAAACTGGCGTGAACTCACTGAATTTATATCCTCAGTTCCAGATGACAAAAAAGGCCTTGTTCTCCCGCTGTTAAATGGGATCTCCGAGAAAGACCTTCATGATGTCACACTGGAAGTGCTTAATGATAATATCCTGTATTCTATGACCTTACAACCCATGTCACAGGATAAGGGTATCTTTCCGGCATTTATCCTTTCGCCCAGGGTTGACAATGAATATCTGAAACCCTATAAAGAATTCTTCCAGCATAAATTTGAAAAGGATTTCATATTAAATGGAAGAAAAAATCCTGAAACTATTGTTAAATGGGTAAAGGAGTCTATTAATATTGATGAGAACGCAAATTATGCAAGGGCTCCGATCACTCCAAGAGGCGTTTATGAGCTAAAAGTTGCCGACACACATTCAAGAGATATCTTTTTTGCAGCGGTATGCCGGAGCTTTGGTATCCCTGCAAGGCTCGAAACAGCAACCCGCATTCCCCAGTACCTTTTTAATGCAAAATGGCACGATGTGCATTTCGCCAACGCTCCTTCAAAGAATGATGGAAGGGGGAAACTGGTACTAACGAATGATTATGGAAACGACCGCAAGCCGGAATACTATACCCACTATACAATAGAGAAGTTTGACAGGGGATTTTTCCGTTCCCTGGATTATGAAACAGATCCTGTTTTAAAATCTTTTCCCTGCACTATAGAAGTTCCACCTGGTTCCTATCTCCTGGTCACAGGAAACCGCATCAGCGGCGGGACGGTGTTGACTACCCTTTCCTTCTTTAATGTCAAAGAAAATGAAAATGAAGATCTGAACATTAAATTAAGGAAAGACTTTGCCCCGGTACAGCCAATCGGGAAGATAGATAATATGCAGGAATTCCTTAAAAAGATCTCAGGAGAAGGAAGGGTTGTTGATAAGAAAGGGACAATACTTGCATGGCTTGATCCGGAAAAAGAACCTTCACGTCATTTTATTGCAGACCTCCTCCAGAACAAAAAAGACCTTGATAAGTGGAATGGGTCAATTCTATTATTGTTCAGATCAGAAAAGGAAAAAGAGCTCTTCATGAGTAAAAATGCAGGTGGGTTACCCTTAAAAACAAAATGTGGTGTGGCTGCCAGCGGATCGCCGGAAGGTTTCCTGCAACTCATTAAAAAGAAGACAAAAACAGACCTCCCGGTCGTTACATTTATTGACCCGGGAGGTGAAATAATCTATTTCTCAGAAGGATATAAAATCGGTATTGCCAATGAGATCCTCATGCACATACCTACATCGAAATAAGTTTTAACTTACTTAGATCAATGAGTTACTATGATCTTATCCTTATAAACAACCTGGTTGTTTTCTTCAATGATGAGGAAATAAAGTCCAGGGATCAGGGATCTTGAGATTTTTACCTCCTCACCACCCATGAAAGTAGTCCGGTAAACATCTACCCCTGAAAGTGAACAAACCCTTAATGTATATTGTTCTCCGGTTTTAAAGTCTGGACAATAAATCATACTTCCTGTCACCATCGGGTTTGCATAGATACAGGGTTTCTCTTTGGACGGATGTTCCCCAATACCTCCGAATGGAGAATAGAAATAATCTGATTTCGAAGAATTCAGCCAGGAAGAACTTGAAACCACCCAGGCTTGACCTACTTTTTCCGTCAGCAGATCGTGGGAATCATAGGTATAACTGACCTGGGATTTGTTCACCCAGTCACCTCCTGTGACATCCCATTGCTGGTTCAACCAATTGAGTGAATCTCCCGTTGCACCGTATGTATAAACATTTCTAATCCCCCCGGTAAACAGGAAGGTCTGCGTATTCACATAAAGATTGAATGATTCGCCAAGTTTTCCGGTTGCGCTATCTGTCTTTTGGAAGGCAGTTGTGATATAAGTTGAATGAATGGAATCCCATATATCATCTGTCTCGGAATTCTGCACACCATAAGGAGAATAGGAATAAAATGTCAGAGAACTATTAACCCACGCCCCCACAGACTGGAGATGAATTTGTGTAGGGATTGTCATCAGCCAATTGTATTGATTGTATATGTATGTTGACCGTTGAACTGAATCCCACACCTGCATGATTGAATCGTAGCTTTCCTTCATCATCGTGTCAGGAAGTGAGGTTAAAAGATTATAATGCCAGGTTGTCCTGAATGCACTGATCCATGTAGCAGTTACTTCATTCCACGTATATTCCATGCTGGTAACCAGTAAATTATTCGCATCATAAACATTATCATATTTAAGAACGTTGTTCCAGGTTGAAGTTGAACTTTGCCAGGAATAAAGGATTTGCTCCAGGGGTTGATTGTGTGCCGTATAAGTATTGGTGGTCTTCGTTAAATTGACCCAGGTTTGGTTAGTTGTATCGAAACTCATGGTAATGCTCACCACCGGGAGAAGGCTATCATTGTACTGATATATATTCATTACCCCGTTAGCAAACACATGGTGTTGAAAGTCCATCGTTTTAGAATAGGTCGTATCCGGAATGTTTCTGGCCAGGTAATGATCATGCTGATATGTATTCCAGATATTGTTGTACCAAAATTGATCGGTAACAGATGTTGGTACCGTTATAGTATCTGAATAACCAAAAAATGACCGGATATAATCCTGGAATTGCGATGTTCCTGAATTGAATTTCAGGAACAGATCCTGAGTTGTTTGTCCGGTAGCATTCTTGGTACAATATTCTTTGATATTCAGCGACCAGGCATTACTGGCCCAGTTGTATGTATAAACTGAATCCAGCAGAAGCACACCTGGATTCATTTGTCCTTTTACAATGCCCGTTGTAACTAAAAGACATAAGGTGATAAATAAACGATAAATATTTTTCATGGAAATAAGGATTTGGTTGATGGCATAAAATTACAAAATTCGTACCTATATTGTTTATTCTGAAAAAAGAATTGTGAATAAAAAATTATTCAGATTATTCTTCGGCAATTTTTTCAAGTGAATGCAACCGTTGCAATAAGGTAGGATGGGAATAATAAAAGAATACATATGCAGGGTGCGGACGAAGATTACTGAGGTTATTCACTGAGAGCTTTTTCAATGCATCCATCAGTGCAACAGCATTATAATTGGTTCCGGCAAAACGGTCGGCTGCATATTCATGCTTTCTTGAGATTTTATTCAGGATCAATCCCAGGATGAAAGAGAAGGGACTATATAATAATCCGAAAGCAAGGATACCAACATGAAAACTCTGTTTAATTTCTAATCCGGATAAACCACTGAGTGCCTGGCAAAGGGCCTGAGCCACGATGCTGTCCTTGCGGATAAACAAAGAGAGGATGAATAGCATGAAGCCGTTTTGCAGTGTTGACAGGACAATTCCCATGAGGGTATGTTTCTTCTTATAATGACCGATTTCATGAGCCAAGACGGCTACAAGTTCTTCTATGGTATGATCTGCAATGAGCGTGTCATAAAGTACAATTCTCTTTTTCATCCCAAACCCGGTAAAATAAGCATTTGCTTTTTTTGACCGTTTTGATCCGTTGATAATGTAAATGTTCTTTAATTTAAAACCCACTTTACCCGCAAATTGCTCAATGGCATCCCTTAGTGGGCCCTGGTCAAGCGGTTTCTGTTTATTAAAAAGCGGAACTATGAGGTTTGAATAGAACATGGACATGAAGATCATAAAAAACGTAATAACCGACCAGGCGATCAGCCAGAAATAGTTGCCTGTCGATTCATAGATCAGGATGATCAGCGACAGGATCCCTGCACCAATAATCAGACCGAGTAATAATCCCTTTAAGCGGTCCATAATAAATGTTCTGAGTGTTGTACGGTTGAAACCGAATTTCTCTTCAAGTACAAAAACATGGTAGTAATCAAAGGGTAGAGTGAGTATACTGGAAATCAAACCTAAAATACCAAAGAATAACAGAGCCATCAGGATTGAATTGTGCGTATAGAGCCTGACAAATGCATCTATCCATGCAAATCCGCCGGAAATAAGCATAAAAAGCATAAGTATGAGGGTGAGTGTGGATAAGATGAATGCAAATTTTTGCTTACTCTTTTCGTACTGCTGTGAGCGGCTGTATTTTTCCTGGTCATAAATCCCAGTGAGCTCTTTTGGCAACTCATCGCTCCAATATGTTGAATTCAGATAATCCAGCATCCGCTCCAACCCATAATCCAAAACAAGGATCCCCAGTATAACATAAAAAAACAAAGTCGGCATATTTGATCTTTACAACATCTAATAAATTAAGTAACGCACTAAATCGCTATTCAACTATTTTTTTAACTCACCAGATCACCACGTCACCAGTTCACTAGTTAGTATACTCCGCTTCTTTTCCTGATAAACCACTCAGCCGAAAGCAGGGCAAATATGAACAGAAACAACCAAAGATTACCGGAAAGATCGATAAACCGCTTTTGCGTATAAGAAACGGGGCGGATATCTTCTCTTTCCATAATCTTCTTCAGGAGTTTCGGGAGGTCCCCCGGATAGAACATATCTCCATCGTGAGCTTTCGCGATGCGGAATAACAGGTTGTGATCGGCCACTGAGTTCAGGAATTCCAGGTTGAGGGGGATAATGATGAATTCACCCTTCTTTGTATATGTATTTTTGCCTGTTTTTACCGTGGCCTGGTAAGTGTAGTTCCCAACAGGGAAATTCCCTGCATCGAGGTAATAGGCTTTATCAGTTTTTCCGAGGACGAAAGGATAGGAATTGTTCTTTTCATCGGTAATCGTGATGTTCACATCATCTTTGTTGATCAGTTCATAGGATTCATTGAACACTTCAGCATCAAACTCAATATTTTCGTTTTCTACAAACCGGTTGCTCACTTTCATCTTAAAGAAACTTTTATCCCCTCTAACGCTGAGGTACTGGATCACTTTGGTGATAAGGTCATCAAAAACCTTATGATCGCCTTTCTGCAGGTAGTCAGACAACCGCCATTTCCAGATATTCTCACCAGCAATAATCCCTGTTTTGCGTTCTTCCGGTTTAAAGAAAAGGATTTGCGGGATCCGGGTATGAACATTTCCGATCCTCTGGGTGAAAAGGATATCAGAGACCGGTGAATATTGGTACGTGCCTAATGGGCTTATCAAAGGAGGAAAATCTTTCAGAACCTCCTGCAGATTGTTATCCAGGGTAAAAAGTGAGAAATCTTCATTGATGGAAGGTAGTGTTTCGGTAAAGTTCGCTTTGTTCGAAGTAATAACCAACCCTGTCTTCAGTGCATTAAAGGCATTCACATTTGTTTCTGTTCCAATAATATACAAAAGAGAAACGGTAGACCCCGTAATTCGTGATAAATTGAAATATCCCAGATAGGAAGGGATCTGGTCGAGGATTATGAGATCATATTTCGAAGGTTGCTGGTCAAAAGCATCCAATTTAAAGGTTTCGACCTCAAATCTCGTTGAGCCTTCGAGCGCCTGTTTAATTGCAAAAATATCCGGATGTGGTGCCTCGTAAAGAATGGCAATTTTCTGGCGGGTATCGTTAACATCCACAAAGAACTCCTCTGTATTATTCAGAACTGAGTTTTCTCCCGTTACCGGTTTGAGGTTCACTTTAAAGCGTTGCAACCCCTTGTTCTTAGCTTCCAGCACCAGCTCTATCTTTCGGAAATCCTTATCCCCCGCAAACTGCAATGGACGTATAAAAAGCACTTCATCCCCTTTCATTACCCGGAGTTCGGTCTTTTCATTACTGCATTTATCTGCTTCAATCTGTACCTCTACAGGGAATTTATCTCCGAGAAAAGCTGATTTATTGCAGATTATTTTTTTCAGAATGAGATCACGGGGAAGGTTAGTATCGCCCATAGCTATTGTGTATACCGGAAACCTGATCTTGTCGGCTGCATAATAAGGATTACTTCCCTTGTTGAATATACCATCTGAGGCAATGATCAGTGCCCCGATATTCCGGTTGGCATAACGAACGTTCACTTCGTTGAATAAGGCTGAGATGTCAGTTTCCTTCTCCGTAAAACTTGTCTTTAGCTCATTGGATATCCTTTCACCAAAAGAAAGCCCGGCAACTTCATATTTTTTGTTCAGATCATTGCTAAATGTACGGATAGCATCCGGATATCCTTTGCGGTAGAATCCCGAATCTTTTGATAGCAATAGTGAGCGTGAATTATCCTGGGCAAGCACAATCAGTGGTTTCTGGATAACCTCTGCCTGTTTTTTAATAAGCGGGGATAAAAGAAGAAATGAGATCAGTGATATGGAAAGAAACCGGAATCCGGTCATCGCCCAAACAAACCATGTGTCTATATCGTCTTTACCTGTTTTAAAATAAAGGAGAAGAGCATAAATACCCCCAAGCAGGAGACAGAAGAAAATAAAACCTATCGGATATTCTGTGACAATTCCCAATGTCCTGTTCGTTACTAAGTGTGCAGACCCCCGCAAACGCTGATGACCTGTCCTGTAATATAATCAGAAAGATCAGAAGCAAGAAAGAGGGCTATATTCGCGACATCCTCCGGTGTCCCCGGGCGTTTCAGGGGGATATCATTCACCCAATCTTTCCGGATCTCTTCGGAAAGCCGGTTTGTCATTTCTGTTTCAATAAAGCCCGGTGCTATGGCATTGCAGCGGATGTTGCGTGATCCCAGCTCCATTGCGATGGATTTAGAGAATCCGATGATCCCTGCCTTGGAAGCTGAATAGTTCGATTGGCCTGAGTTTCCTTCTATACCCACCACAGAACTCATGTTGATAATTGAACCCGACCGTTGTTTAATCATTATCCGCTGAACAGCTTTAGTAAGGTTAAAAACCGATTTCAGGTTCACCTTGATCACAAGATCCCAGTCAGCTTCTGTCATCCGCAGCAAAAGGTTATCGCGTGTAATTCCGGCATTGTTAACCAGGGTGTCTATCTTACCGAAATCACTCACCACTTCGTTTATAAGATTTTCGGCGTCTGTATAAGAACTTGCATCAGAGCCATAGCCCTTTGCATTGATACCAAATGCTTTCAACTCTTCTTCAAGTTTTTTCGAATCGTCATTGTATGCAAGGTCAGAGAATGCAATGTGTGCGCCGTGTATAGCAAATTTCCGTGCAATGCTTTTTCCTATTCCCCGGTTGGCTCCGGTTATCAATGCAACTTTACCTTCAAGGAGTTTCATTTCCTGGTTTGTTAAT
Organism: uncultured Bacteroidales bacterium; assembly: GCA_963800585.1. Lineage (GTDB taxonomy): Bacteria > Bacteroidota > Bacteroidia > Bacteroidales > FEN-979 > FEN-979. The sequence goes on along the minus strand of CAWDBP010000006.1, from coordinate 200,535 downwards.
TTCCGCAAAGTTAAAAATATTTCAAAAAGAAGGGGGAACAAATTGTTCCCCCTTCATCCCCATATGAAAAAGCGCGGTCACTCGAATGCAACTACTAGTCCTTCATTATATTTTCGTGACCAATTGGCAAACTTAAACAGATATTGGTCATCTCACAAGAGACAAGATACGGGATTTTCATGCGTATTTATACGCAACTTTTTCGCGTAACAACACTCTTCTAACCTGGGATGGTTTTTTATCAGATCCATTTCACCAAACTGAAATCCTGGCGGTGAGGAAGTTGCGAATTTTTAGGAAAGAGACGTAGGGTAAAATCATAAACACCGGCCTGGTTAAATGGGATATCACAGGTATAGGTAGCAATGTTTCGATTTGATTTATTTAGCAACATCTCCCTTATTAAAATGGGTTCCTTCACTTCATCATTTACTTTCTTGCCAAACAGGATCTCGATGCCAATATCCTCGGGAGAGAGTTCTGCCAGGTCAAGGACTATCTCTGCCTTGAACGATTCGCCAAGTATCAAGGGTTTCTGAGTGGAATCAGGAAGATTAAGAGATACAACATGAATATTATCCCATTCCCTGGTAACGTGTCTTTTCCATGAAGCCATGTGCCGGGCCAATTCAAAATTTTTAGCTACCATCTTCTCTGTCCGTTCAAAAAGAGGATTATAAAATTGCCGGATATAATCATCCAATTGTCGTTTCATGGTAAAATGAGGGGCGATCTCAGAAATTGTATTTTTAATGAAGGATACCCAGCGTTCCGGAACTTTTTTAGAATTAACATCATAAAAGAGTGGGATAATCTCCTCTTCAAGCAAAGTGTAAATCGTTTCTGCATCAAGTTCATCCTGGAAATGTGAGTCTTCATAGGTTGGTTCTTCCTTTAATGCCCATCCGGCATCCTCGCGGTAACCTTCTGCCCACCAGCCATCGAGTACACTAAAATTTACAACACCGTTCATTACAGCCTTTTCTCCGCTTGTTCCTGATGCTTCAAGGGGCCGCGTAGGGGTATTCAACCAAATGTCAACGCCACTTACAAGATACTGGGCAAGTTCAATGTCGTAATTTTCCACAAAAAAAATCTTTCCAAGAAATTCAGGAGTCTTGGACATCATGTAAATTTCTTTGATCAATTCCTGGCCTGCTTTGTCATTCGGGTGTGCTTTTCCTGCAAAGATGAACCTTACCGGCATCTTTGAATTATTTACGATCCTGGATAACCGGTCGGGGTTTGAAAATAACAGATGAGCCCTTTTATAAGTGGCAAACCGTCTTGCAAACCCAATGGTCAATGCATCATTCATTGACGCATCACGCAGTTTAAAAATCAGTTTCGGATTCTCATTCCGGCGGGTCATTTCATCAAATAACCTGTTTATCAGGTAATCGGTCAGTCTCTTTTTTTGTGCCATCCTGATTTTCCAGATGACATCGTCATCAACATCCTGGATTTTTTCCCATACTTCAGGATTAGACTGATCGTCCTCAAATCCTTTAGGAAAATGTTTTCTATAAAGTTCCTGCCATGACCTTGCAGCCCATGTCGGATAATGAACTCCATTGGTTACATAACCGATATGCAGTTCCTGCGGATAATAACCGGGATAGAGATCGGCAAACATCTCACGTGTGACTTTGCAATGGATCTTGCTTACAGCATTGACTTCCTGTGAAAGTTTTGAAGCCAGTATACTCATGGAGAATTCTTCTGTTGAATCGGAAGACGTCTTGCCCAGGTTCATGAATTCCTCCCACTTGATATTAAGATTTTCAGGGTAATGAGACAGGTAACGACGCATCAGATTTTCTGTAAACCTGTCATGTCCTGCCGGAACAGGGGTATGCGTTGTAAATAAAGTGGAAGCCCTTACAACTTCAAGTGCCTGGTAAAAGGTAAGTTTATCATTTTGAATGATATTCCTGAGCCGTTCGATACCAATAAAGGCAGAATGCCCTTCATTGCTGTGATAAATATCGGGTTTTAACCCAAGCAGGTTAAGCATGCGTATTCCACCGATGCCCAGTAATATTTCCTGTCTCAGACGGTTTTCAAGGTCCCCGCCATAAAGTTGATGGGTGAGCATTCTGTCTGCTTCAACATTCTCATCAATATCGCTGTCCAGCAAAAACAAGGGTACCCTGCCTACATCCACTCTCCAGATCTTGGCATACATGGTTCTGCCAGGCAGTGCAAATGTAATCTTCAGCCAATTGTTATTTTCATCCCGTACAGGTTGCAAAGGAAGATGTGTAAATTTCTGGGGAGTATAATTAGCTATCTGATCACCGGTGATGGAGATCTGCTGTTGAAAATAACCATAACGGTATAAAAGTCCAATCCCTATGATGTTATAGTTGGAATCACTGGCTTGTTTGAGGTAATCTCCTGCCAGCAATCCAAGTCCGCCTGAAAAGATCTTGATCGTATCATGAAGCCCGAATTCCATACTGAAATAAGCTACCTTTTTTGCCGGTTTAACATCTGATTTCGACATATAATCATCAAACAGTTCCGTAAGTTTATTTAGCTTTGAAATAAATACTTCGTTCCTGGTAAGATCCTGTAATTCCTGGTAATTCAGCGATTCGATCAGTGGGATTGGATTATGTTTCAATTCGCCCCACCTTTTCTTATTGATCATTTCAAAAAGATCGTATCCTTCACTATTCCAGGTCCACCACAAGTTGTTTGCAAGGCGGTTCAAAGGCAACAGGTTTTCCGGAAGGTTCTGCAGTACAAAGACTTTCTTCCATTCCGGCCTGGTCTCAATAACTTCTTTGACCTGTAAAACCTGAACATGTGCTTGTTTTCCTTTGTACAGTTCAAATCTTGTTTCAGACCTGGTCCGGGCTAAAGTATATGCATCGTGGTAATGGCTGATCAGGTTTTTCCAGAGGGCTGAACGGGAAACCTCAAAAGCTTTCAAACGGATCTTAAGGATGTCTTTCTCAGACTTGCTGCTTACCTGTAATACGGCTTTTATCATTTCTTCCACCACAAACTCATCGTTATCATCCTCCCTTGGAATAATGGTAACACTATCTTTTATTGTAGGATAAAGAGATTTTACCCACTGCCCGAAGCCGGCCAGAGAAGTGGTGATTGTGGGAATATGGAAAGCCAGGCTCTCTAATGGAGTATATCCCCAGGGTTCATAATAGGAAGGAAATATCGAACCATCAAAACCAACCAGCAGGTCATAGTAATCAAGGTTGAATATACCATCTCTTCCATTAAGGTAAGCCGGAACGAATATCACCTTTACTTTATCACCCGGTGTATTGTGCAGTTCATTTTGCCTGATCCTCCTGAGGATTGCATCGTTTTCAGGTTCATGAAGACCATGAGTCAGAAATTCATCGGTAACCGGTTTATTGAAATCCACTTTTCCCATCCGTTCCAATACCTCCGGACGGGGCCCGAATTGATAAGCAGGAATAGTAAGAAAAGCAATGACTTCGCGCTGCAGACGTTGTTGTTTGTTCAGCCTGCCCATAACATCTATGAAAAGGTCAATTCCCTTGTTCCTGAATTCATACCGGCCACTGTTGATGATCAGGATGGAGTCTTTTGAAAGGGACTGATTCAATAGCCCTTCAGCTACCTGGAAAAGTTTTTCTCTGGCTTTGGCGCGCTTTTCATAATATTCCTCCCGTGCAGGGACAAAGGTATCGTCAAAACCGTTCGGAGTAAGAAAATCGACCGGTTTTCCAAGAAACTGCTTGCATTCTTTATCCGTGATCTGGCTTACGGTCGTAAATGCATCAGCATTAACTGCTGCAAGTTTTTCTAATGATTGTTTCGAGGTGACGCCAAATTTCAGCGCCATACCATCACCATCATACATCTCCATGTCACGATACAGCGGCAAACCATTACCGGCAATGCTGCGCCCGACGACTGTTGCATGAGTGGTAAATACTGTACCCACTTGTGGAACTTTATTTTTAAGGTATAAAACGCCAGCCCCGGTCATCCATTCATGGAACTGGGCTACAATTTTCTCATTGAAAGAAATATAATAATTATAGAAGCTTTCGATTACTTTAGCGGCAGCATACCCGAAAAGGGCAGGCTCCATATAATCCCATCCACCCGAAAGAGAATCAAGTTTGTAGGTTTCCCAAAGCCATGCGAAGGTTTTATCTTTCTGTGAAAAGTAGGGTGTAAAATCAATCAGTACGACCAAGGGTTGACATGGAATATTCCATCGCCCGATCTTGATCTTCAATCCTTCGGTTTCTGCTATCTGTCTCCATGCTTTATGAAGGAATTTGTCTTCCTGGAATTCAGGATTTTTGTGGGTCTCTTTCCAAACATCAGGGCCGATCAGTATATAGTTATCGTGATATTCATTTACCAGCGAAAGCGCTTTGGTAGAAATAACAGTATAAATCCCACCAACCTTATTGCAGACTTCCCAACTGGTCTCAAATAAATATCCTGTTGTCATTATGGGATCATCTTTTATTTCAATCATTCGTCAGATTATTTAGTAAGTAATTTGATTTGTTTTTCGATGAGTTTTCTGGATTTTTTTATCTCTCCTTCGGTAAAGTTCTTATTTTGCTGTAAAAACTCTTTTAAGGTCTTAAGTGCCCGTTTACCAAGATTCTTTTCGACCTTTGCCCTGATCTCCTTGTTCGCACCTTTCATGGCGACGGAAATAGTTTCAATTTCGAGATTCTTGATAAGCTTCTTGATCTTACTATCAGAAAAGGTAGTTAAACTATCAAAATCCAGGGAGTCAACAACCTTTTCATCTTTGCTTTTCCTTGTTAATTTTAAACGGGTCTTTGTTACTTTTACAGGGGTCTTCCTGGTCTCTGTTTTCTTTACTTTTTTAGGAATCCTTACATTCTTTTTCGCGATTGCTTCATCCACGCGAATAGTAAAATCAGAAAGTACATTCATGTAATTTATGAATGCTTCATAAGGAGAAGGATAAGGGTTGAAATATTTATGAATTGTCCCGTCCGAGAACCATTTGGTACACATGTAATAAAAGTGATCGGTTGTCTGTAAATACTGCCAGTCTCTGGTAATGTCAGGTTCACCCAGTGTTTGGATACGATCGGTAAGGGAATATAATTTTAAAAAGGCTTCATCCTGCAGTTCATTGCCAAGCCAGGAGGTCAGGTCGCGTTCTTCATCAGCCCATGAGATCGGGTGAGGAACATGCAATTGTGCAACGGGTTGAAGAACATCTGTAAGTTCTGATGGTGTTGAAAATTTGAAATTGGAATTTGACAACACAACTTTCGGCAACGCCTTAAAGAAATCAAAGATCCCGGTTTCTTTCCATTGACGTTCACCTATTGTCTCGTAATCAAGAAAAACATTGACCAGCTCTTCACGGCATTCTATTCCATTCAGCCAGCCGGTAAATTTCTCAGCAGTCAGCGGCCATTCAGGCCATGTATGCGTGGAAAAACGGAATGCGATATCATCACTCAGCCTGAAATTCCTGAGCAAAAGTTTCAGTTTCGGATTCCTGGCACTGCAGTACATGTAATTAGGGCTCTTCCATCCCAGGATATGCTTTGCACCTTCAGTTATCATGCTGTTAAATCCCATCTCCAATACCATCTCCCCTATTTCATCCGAGTAAATAAGTTCAGTATTACGGAAGGTCTGAGGCTTCCTGCCAAAAAGGGATTTGATGGTATCCGAATGTCGTTTCACCTGACGTACAAATTCTTCCTTGTTTCCCAGGGATGCCAGAGAATGAGAGTAAGTTTCTGCAAGAAATTCGACACAGCCCGTTTCGGCAAGTTGCCTGAATCCTTTGATGACGTCAGGGGCATGTTGCTGAAGCTGCTCAATTGCAGTTCCGGAAATCGAATAACTGACTTTAAATGCAGTTCCATACTCCCGGATCAGTTCCAGCATCATTTTATTTGCAGGCAAATAACATTTTTCAGCAACTCTCTTTATAATTTGACGGTTCTGGTAGTCATCATAATAGTGATGATCATCGCCAATATTAAAAAACCTGTAGGTCCTTAACCTGAATGGCTGGTGAACCTGGAAGTATAAGCAGATGGATCTCATATTCTGTCTTTATTAATTTATCTATCTATCGTATTATTTTCGTTACAAGGTTTGTGCCCGGTTATAGACCTCGATTACCCTTGCAGCTGCATTGTCCCATTTCAGGTTATCAACTTCGTCCTTACCATATTTGATAAACATTTTCTTCAGTCCTTCATAATGCAACAAGCCATATATCGCATCGGCAAGGGCATCTATGTCCCAGAAATCGACTTTGAGGGCATGCTTGAGGATCTCTGAAACGCCTGATTGCTTGGAAATGACAACAGGTACATTTGAACGCATGGCTTCAAGAGGCGATATTCCAAACGGTTCAGAAACCGATGGCATCACATATACATCGCTCATTGCAAACATGGTGTCAACTTCCGTCCCGCTAAGAAACCCGGTAAAATGAAATTTTGTCCCAATATGAAGCTGGGCAGCACGACGGATCATCTTATTCAGGAGGTCACCTGAGCCTGCCATCACAAACCGTACATTCGGGATCCTTCTTAAGCACTTTGTTCGCTGCTTCAATAAAGTAATCCGGTCCTTTCTGGAAGGTGACGCGGCCAAGAAAAGTGACTACCTTTTCCTGCACATGTTTTGATACTTCACTCATATCAGGATGGTCAGGGGGTTCAACCGCATTGTATACCGTGATCACCTTTTCAGGGTTGATGCCATAGCGCTCAATTACAATCTGACGAGTCAGGTTACTCACTGTGATCACCAGATCGGCCTCTTCCATTCCCTGGCGTTCAAGGTCATATACGTTTTGATTGACATTTTCACCCGATCTGTCGAACTCAGTTGCATGTACATGCACGACAAGTGGTTTACCGCTTATTTTCTTGGCTGCAATTCCGGCGGCATAGGTTAGCCAGTCATGTGCATGAATTACATCAAATGTCGATTGTTGTGCAATCACAGAAGCAACAATCGCATAACGTGAGACTTCTTCCATGAGCTTATGCCCGTATTTCCCTGAAAACTGGTATCGTTCGGAGAATACCGACTGGGTTTCACCGGAACGGGACAATGTCTCCTCCTGGACCATTTTTTCAAATTCTTCAGGACCTACATAAGGAATCAGGTTTGAGCCAATTTCCATAAATTTGATCCGGTTCCAATGCTCCTGGTATATGGTATTGGAAAAATCCAGCACCATATCGCTGGCATTGACCAGCCTGAATCCATCTTTGTCCTCATCTCCATAGGCTTTGGGAACTACGAAGATCACGTCCACACCTTGTTTCCCAAGACCTTTAACGAGCCCGAAACAAGCTGTGCCCAGTCCGCCGGTTATATGCGGCGGAAATTCCCAACCAAACATTAGTACTTTCATAGTTTCTTATTTATTCATTTTACCTAATGTTATTATCTATTCTCCATCTTTCGTCCAAAATCCGCCATCCTCCATCATAACTTTTCACACTGTTTGATCATCCAGTTTATCCTGAGCAATTCAGCAACGCTCCAGGCCTGTGATATGGCACCCCTGGGTGCATGTGGCGGATCACCGTCATAAATCTCAGAGATCGTCCCAACGCCATGCTCTGTCATCACCGAGTCAAATCCATTGTAAAGCGAACGGATAAATGAAAGGCCTGATTTACCATAGAGTTTAAGGTACCCTTCTGCAAAATGGCCAAGAAGCCAGGGCCATACTGTTCCCTGATGATAAGCCAGATCACGTTCAGCCTGGTTACCGACACAGATACTTTTATAACCCGGGTGCTTAGGAGTCAATGTTCTTAATCCACGGCTGGTTAGTAATTCTTTTTTCAGGACATCCAGCACTTTCTCTTTTTTCTCACCCTCTATCGGAGAATAAGGCAGTGAAGTAGCAAACACCATATTTGGCCTTACAGTCCAGTCTTTGTATTTCCCGTCAACATAATCTGCAAGGAGACCTTTTTCTTCACTCCAGAAAGTCTCAGTAAAAGCAATAGGGATCATATCTGCTATTGGCTTCCATTCATTGATAAATGCGGTATCATTTGCAAATCTTGCAACCTCAAGGCTAAAACGAATTGCATTGTACCAAAGAGCATTGATCTCAACCGGCATACCGATCCTTGGAGTTACGGGTTTTCCATGAACGATGGCATCCATCCAGGTAAGGGCTTTCCCAGGTTCTCCGGCAGAAATAAGGCCATTATCATTCATTTTGATGTTAAACTGGGTACCTTCTCTGTAACCTTCAAGGATAAGTTTCATTTTCCGGTTATATTCCTTCCAGATGGCCTGTTTGTTTTTTGTAAATTCAGCATATTGTTGCAATGCCCAAAAGAACCAGAGAGGTGCATCCACGGAGTTATAGGCAGATTGATTACCCGAACCGATATTGGGGAATAAAGGTCCGTTTAAATCGGCTATCATGGTATCGATTACATTTTTGCAAGTGGCAAAGTCACCGTTCACCAGGGTAAGTCCGGGAAGAGCAATGAAAGTATCCCTTCCCCATCTGCCAAACCATGGATACCCGGCCATGATCTCCGTCTTATTTCCTCTTTTTACAATAAACTGTTCAGCAGCATTTTTCAGGCAATTCTCGAAGTTATTCCTTGGTATCCTTTTCCCAGATTCTGAATTGTATGCTCTCTTTATTGAAGCAACGGGGATCTCTTTCGTGCCGGCAACAAAATAAATGCTCTCACCTTTCTTTATTTCGAATTCGAAGTATCCGGGAACGTACAGATCTTCCTGGTAATCATACCCTCTCTCCATTTCCTCCTGGTATTCAATATTGTAATACCAATCAGGGACATGGACGTATTCAGCAGGTTTGGAAAGCTGAAGAAACAGCTCGGTATATCCCTGATACATCCTTATTTTTATCCCGTTCGGAACATGCTCATATTTTTTATCCGCAAAGATATTTTCACGTTTTACCTGGTGAACATTACGAAAGGCGAGAAAAGGCCTGAGCCTGATCTTTGTCGGAGAATGGGCGTCCTTCAACGTGTATTTAATGATCATCCTGTCTTCCGAGGAAGTGAGGATCATCTCTTTTGTCAGCAGCACGCCTCCGACACCATAGGAAAGTGTCGGGATCGGATCAATGGTAAAATCGATCAGGTATTTATGACCTTTGGGGTAAAAATTCCCTCCCGGGTATTTATGAATTCCGAGGTTAAACTCGGCTTCCCGCTGAATGACAGTTTCATCGAGGGATGATAAAAGAACGTGGTTTTCATTGTCGATCCCGGGCTGTGGTGTTACCAGCAATCCATGGTATTTCCGGGTATTGCAGTGAATGATCGTTGAACTTGAATAGGACCCCGCACGGTTTGACCTTATTAATTCACGCGAAAGTGAATACCCGAGATTTACCAGCTGGGCTCTATCAAAATGGATGTAACTCATGTTCAATGTGTTTTCAGATCGTTAGCAAAAATTCCAACTGAATTCTAAAGTGCAAAAATACAATATTCTGGGCTTTTTACGTTTTACGCTTAATACCCTGTATTTTTCTACATTTGCAGGAAAAAAGGCTTCGAATGTTCAACAAAGATAGTAGATTTAGTCTAATTCCACTCGTTATTTTTATGTTAATTCTGGTCTTTTCCTGCAGAAAACAGGATAAGGTCGATTCAAGTTCGTCTGTAAGACTGACATTTTCTACTGATACTGTATTCTTCGATACTGTCTTTACCACCATTGGGTCAGTTACTCACCGGTTGTTGGTTCATAATAATGACGCTTCTAAGATCGTGATCTCCTCGATCAGTTTGGGTGGCGGAGGTAATTCTGCTTTTAGTCTGAACGTTGATGGAACTCCTGGTCCATCGTTAAGCAATGTGGAGTTGGCTGCACACGATAGTCTTTTCATTTTCGTCAGGGTAACTGTAAATCCGAATAATAAAAATAATCCGCTGGTGGTAACCGATTCCATTCTATTCAATACCAACGGAAATCTCCAAAAGGTAGCCCTTGTGGCCTGGGGACAGGATGCTTATTTTTATAAAAGTAAAATGCTTACCGGCAGTGTAACGTGGGATAGCATTAAACCACATGTCATTTATGGGTATTTACGGGTTGATACAAACGCCAGCCTGACAATTTCTGCGGGAACAAGGCTATATTTTCATAAATCGGCTTACCTGGCAGTCTCTGATCTTGCAACTCTCACAGTCAATGGGGAACTGGGTCATCCCGTCAGGTTTCTTGGCGACCGGTTGGAGCCATTTTATAAGGATCTTCCAGGGCAATGGGATGGAATTTATCTTGAAAAAGGAAGCCGGAATAATAAGATCACCTATGCAATCATTAAGAATGGGAATTTCGGTGTTTCCATCGATACAGCAGTTAATATAAACCAGGCAATGCTCGAAATCGATAATACAATCATCGAGAACATGATCGATGACGATATTTATGCTTATGCAACCAATGTGTCCTCCTATAACTGTGTATTGGGCGATTGCGGGGCTGCATCCCTGGCCCTTGACAATGGCGGAAGTTATGAATTCGACCAGATGACCATTGGTAATTACTGGTCAAATTCGGTACGCCTGGATTCCGCGCTTTACCTGAGCAATTATACAACCGATACGTTAGGAAGGAAACACCCTAATGCATTGACAAAAGCCACCTTTGGCAATATCATTGTTTATGGGGCCCAGGATGATGAATTGAACTTCTATAAAGATAATTTAGCAGCGTTTAATTTCGTATTTGATCATTGCCTCCTTAAGACCAATAAGAACACGAGTGATGGGGCTCATTATATTTCCTGTATTATCAATAAGGATCCCGGATTTTTAGATCCACTCACTTATAATTACGAGATCGACAGCATCTCTCCGGCAAGAGGCAATGGCAGCACCTTTATAAGTCTTCAGTTTCTACAAGATATTAATGGAAATTCCAGAAATTTGTCGTCTGATATCGGAGCATATGAATATGTTCCAAAATAAAAATTGATCTTAATAGATGAAATTTATTAATATTCACTCTTCACCATTCACTATTCACTTCTTTTTTTTTATCTCTTCCATCATTGCGACTCCAATGTCGGCAGGTGAATCAACAACATGAACACCACACTCGCGTAAGATTATTTTTTTTGCTTCGGCCGTATCTGATTTCCCCCCGACAATGGCTCCTGCGTGCCCCATTGTTCTTCCTTTAGGAGCTGTTGCTCCGGCAATAAAGCTGACAACCGGTTTTGTACCATGTTCTTTGATCCAGTAGCCGGCTTCGGTCTCCATGTTCCCACCTATCTCGCCAATAAGAACAATGCCTTCTGTATCAGGGTCTTCCATAAAAAGCTTCACCGCATCAAGGGCTGTTGTTCCGGGAATAGGATCACCTCCTATGCCGATTCCTGTTGATTGTCCAAGCCCGATTTTGGTGATCTGATCAATTGCCTCATAAGCCAGTGTTCCTGAGCGTGAAACAAGTCCGATGGTTCCCGGCTTATGAATAAATCCAGGCATAATTCCGACTTTGGTATGGGGAGGTGTAATGATCCCGGGACAATTAGGCCCGATCAGGCGAACATTTCTTGAGATCACATAATCTTTTACAAAAACCATGTCGCGGATTGGGATCCCTTCTGTTATACACACTATTACTTTGATTCCCGAATCGGCAGCTTCCATAATGGCATCAGCGGCAAATGGATGCGGGACGAATATAATTGACACATTTGCGCCGGTAGCATGAACAGCATCAGCAACCGTATTAAATATAGGCCTTTCGAGGTGCATCTGACCGCCTTTACCGGGAGTCACCCCTCCAACGATGTTAGTTCCATAATCGATCATTTGTCCGGTATGGAAGGTCCCTTCACTGCCTGTAAAGCCCTGGACAAGAACTTTGGACTCCTTATTTACGAGGATACTCATTTCAATTTACGATTGGACGATTTACGATTGAATTTACGATTGATAGATGTAAGATTTACAATATTTTAACTCACCAGTTAACCAGTTCACCACATCACCAGTTCGTATTGGGCAAAGATATATTGTTTTAGAAAAAAAACCGGTTTATTTTGATAATTTTGTAAAAAATGAACTGATGTACCATTTGACGGGTAATGATACGATCTGTGCTATTTCAACGCCGCCGGGACTGGGGGCAATATCGGTGATCCGGTTGTCAGGTCCCGCAGCAATTGAAATCAGCAAAAAAGTATTTCATCCCCGGGATAAGGGTATGGACATCTCACTTGCCGCCTCACACACCGTTCATTTCGGGACCATTGGCGGTTCAACAGGGTTGCTGGATGAAGTGTTGGTGACTGTATTCAGGGCTCCTCATTCTTATACCGGTGAAGATGTGATTGAGATTTCCTGCCATGGATCACCTTATATCCAGCAAAAGCTGATTGAACTTTTACTTGAACATGGATTGCGATTAGCCAATCCTGGTGAATTCACACTGAGAGCATTTATGAACGGGAAGTTCGACCTTTCGCAAGCGGAAGCCGTTGCCGACCTGATTGCTTCCCATTCAAAATCTTCACATGACCTGGCCCTCACACAAATGCGAGGGGAATTCTCAAAAAAGATAAAAATGCTGCGGTCAAGGTTGGTTGATTTCACGACACTAATTGAACTTGAGCTTGACTTCAGCGAAGAAAATGTTGAGTTTGCCAGTCGTCCTGACCTTATTAAACTTTTAGTTGAACTAAAAAAGGAAATAGCATTGTTAATCAAATCATTCTCTATTGGAAATGTCATTAAAAATGGAATTCCTGTAACCATCATCGGGAAGCCCAATGTGGGAAAATCCACCCTTCTTAACACGATTCTGAATGAAGAAAAAGCCATCGTTTCAGAAATTCCCGGAACCACGCGCGATGCCATTGAAGACACCATAGTAATAGGCGAATACCAATTCAGGTTTATCGATACAGCAGGATTGAGAACTTCAGTTGATCGCATCGAAAGCATGGGTATTGAACGCACCTGGGAGAAGATCCATCAGGCTTCAATCATTCTGTATGTTTTTGATGCAACAACAGATTCATTTGAAGATGTGATGGAAGCAGTATCTGAGTTTAAGGAGATCGGAGATAATTCAAAAAAACTGATACTCATCGGTAATAAAGCGGATAAATTAAAAAGGCTTCCTTCCGGATTCAAGGATTTTGTCGAGTTGGAAACCATCTTCGTCTCTGCAAAGAGAAAAGAAAATATCCACCTGATAGCCGAGAGCCTGTTGAAGTCGGTCAAGGCTGAAAACCTGAGTGGAAGCCCTGTTGTATCGAATACCCGCCATTTTGAAGCCCTCCAAAACGCGCTGACATCTATTCAGGCTGTTCATGACGGATTAATCGCAGGCCTCTCCCCTGACCTTCTGACAGTAGATATCAGGAAGGCTCTCCATCATCTCGGAGAAATCACCGGCGATATAACCAGTGAAGAAATCCTTGGAAATATTTTCTCGAGGTTTTGTATCGGGAAATAATTCCACTTAATGACTCCATCAATCATTTAAAAGCCCAGTAGTTAAAAGTATTGCTGATGTTGAAAACAAGATCACTTTCTAACTTTCGGTTATTTACTGCCATTTTGGCGTTCAGGCTTAGGCCTGAACGCTTTTTATTTGATCGTAAGTCGATGATGAATAGTTAGTTGAAGCGTTAATATATAATGCATTGCAGTAATTCAAAGAAGGCTTCACTGTTCTCATTGCAGATTTGATCTGTTTATCGTATCTTTGATAATAATAAAATCACTTGGATACAGTTAATATTCCATGAAACCTATTATAAGTCTTCGGAGTACTTTCAATAAATGGAATTATTTCCTGGTTTCACTTATTCTTTTTGTAATAAATACAAATGTTGAGGGAGCAAGGTTAGTAGATGCTACCCTTTCAAGATCGGAGATTGTAAAATATTTATCGAGTTCTTGCCATCAGCAAGTAATAAAATCAAAATCTTCACATCCTTTATCACTACTGAACTTTAATAAAACAAGGCCTCGTGGGATCACCCCTCAGGAGCCGATGCCTAAACACCTTATACTTTCAAACGTAATACACGTTTATCCCCCATATCTGTCATCTTTCATTGATCTGACACAATTCTTTGATTATTCCTTGATGTGGGCTAACACAATAACCATTCGTCCACCCCCGAGTCATTGTTACGGTAGTACCGGGTGCCTTGCCTGATTCCTTAATGCTTCTTCTTTTTTCAGACCTGACAATGCAATGCAGGTATCGCACAAATGCCAATTGAATGCACGCATGTGGTTATTCTGAAAGAAGCATTAAGGTTCACAGAGATAATAAACCGAAACAAAATAATCTAAAAGTTAAAATAAATTAATATGGCCGGAATTGCAGGTATTTTAAAGGAAGGACAACATGATGTGGTTTCCAGAATGATTGATTTACTCTCTCATCGGGGAAATTATGGAAATACAATCATAGAAAAAGATGGGGCAACAATCAGAATAGGATGGTCCAGTCATGAAGCTTCCACTTCGGGCTTAGTCTCGTCTTTGACTGCAGGTTTTGGTTCAGGTTTAGCTTCAGACTTAGCCTCTTCCTTGGCTGAAGGCTTAGGTTCGGATTTGGGTTCATCTTTCTGAAGCTCCTGTTCCGCCTTCTTACAGTCCTGAGCTGCACTACTGCCCTCGCGCCCCCGGTCTTCATAGATTTCATAGGCACGCTTAGCAATCTGTGGCGTTAAATCGGGTGGCGTCACAAACTTTGCTTCTGGTTTGTCTTCATTTTTAGCTTCTGGCTTATCCACAGCTTTGGCTTCAGACTTGGCATCAGTTTCAGGCTTCTTTTTGACCGGATCGAAAATACGATATGCGAGCAGTTTTATGCGATCATTTACGAGGAACCACAATAACGCATAACCCCAGACGAAACCTGCCCAACCCCAGCCCAGGGGTGTCATAAACAGCCCATAAACCGCTATTAGCGTTGCCACGGCCTGGGTGCCAAGCACCGCTATCCATAGAACCCGCGCGGGGCGTATTGACCAAAATGGGCCACGCGTACGGGTTAGAAAAATCGTTAGATGTCCCGCTACGGACAATTTAAGATACATCAGTGTCTGGATGTGTGCACGGTCAATATGAAAGACGCGCTCACCGAGAAAAAACAAGCCAAAAGCAGCAACCACGCCGATGACGCCCAACACCGTGGAAATCCCAAGCACCATGCGCATATTCCAGGCCTCGGGCTTGTCCTTGTAATGTACGTTGTCGTATGCGATGGACAGAATAGCGCCGTCATTGAGCAATGCCAACATCACGATCATCACAGCGGTCACCGGATAGAAATTAAAGATCAGGATCGCCAGCGTCATGAATAACAGCACACGCAAAGTCTCAGCGATGCGGTAAATCGCATAACTGTTCATACGCTGAAAGATGCGACGACTTTCCTTTATCGCGTCAATAATCACCGACAAACCTGGAGTCATAAGTACAATGGCAGCTGCTGCACGTGCCGCATCTGTCGCACCTGAGACAGCGATACCGCAATCCGCTTTCTTCAGAGCAGGTGCATCATTTACCCCATCGCCTGTCATGCCTACAATGTGGCCACGCTTCTGCAAAACATCTATAATGTGAAACTTATGTTCAGGAAATACCTGTGCAAAACCATCAGCCTTTTCAATGGAATCGGCCATAACCTTCGTTTCTTTCTTTTTTACATCACCCAGGTTTCCGGCATCGAGTATATTTGAGCCCATGTTTAACTTTTTTGCCGTCTCCTTTGCGATTGCCAATGCATCACCTGTAACCATTTTGATCTGCACACCCATCGCTAGTGCGGTTGCAATGGTTGCTTTTGCATCTTTCCGCGGAGGATCGAATAATGGTAAAACGCCTATAAACTGCCATTTCCCGTTTCCATCAGCCCGCGCTACACCCAACGAACGAAAACCGCGTGTTGCAAATTCATTTACCGCTTTCTCGACGGCTGGTCTTTACTTTTCCGGCATTGGACGACAATTCCAAAATCACCTGGGGCGCACCCTTTGATACTTTAAACTCCTTTCCGTCCTTTCCCTTTACAGTAGCCTCAGTGCGCTTATGTACAGGGTCGAATGGCTGGAAATGAACAACTTTGTAACTCTTTAACGCATTGGTATCTTTCAGGCCACCGAGCACAGCTAGATCAATAGTATCGTTGTTTTCCGCACGTGACGCCAATGCACCATTGAGAATCACCTGATCTGCAGGAATATTATCAATACTAAAAGGATCTCCTAGTGTCAGTTTGTTTTGGGTGAGTGTCCCGGTTTTGTCAGCACATAATATATCCACACCTGCAAGTTCCTCAATTGCCACCAATTTGGTAACAATCGCCTTTTTCTTCGCCAGAAGGCGCGCTCCGACTGCCATGGTCACAGACAACACCGTCGGCATGGCTACTGGAATAGCGGCCACGGTCAGCACCAACGCAAATTGTAATGTCGTGAGGATTTTGTCGCCACGGATGATTGCCACGGTTATAATCACTGCTACGAGAACCACGGCCAAAATGATCAGGTAATTGCCTATCTTCAAAACTGCTTTTTGAAAATGACTAACGGTTTTTGCTTCCTGCACCAATTGCGCCGTTTTGCCAAAATAGGTGTTTCCACCAGTGGCAAAGACCATTGCACTGATTTCTCCCTGTTGAATAATCGAACCGGAAAAAACTGCCTCCCCGGATTTGCGAGTGGCAGGTAAAGATTCACCAGTCAATGCCGATTGATCCACATCCACAGGATCACCATCCAGAAGACGTGCATCTGCAGGAATAATGTCGCCCAGCCTTATGCGGATGACGTCACCCGGCACCAATTCACGTGCCGTAGGCGTGACCCATTTCCCATCCCGAATCACCCGGGCATTGATAGCCAGCTTAGCCTTCAGGGCCGCGATGGCGTTACCGGCCTCACGTTCTTCCCAGAATCCGACCACAGCATTGGCCAGAAGCAGAACGAGGATGATGCCGAAGTCAGGCCAATGTCTGGCTACTGCAGAAAGAATCACTGCTGCTTCAATCATCCATGGAATGGGCCCCCAAAAATAGGTCAGGAATTTCAGGAACGGATTGGTTTTCTTCTCTTCAATCTCGTTTGGCCCATATTGGGTCAACCGTTTCTCTGCCTCATCCTGACTGAGACCATCAGGCGACGATTCCAGTTTTTTCTCCACTTCCGCCATGGGTAGGGATTTCAAATCGTCATTCGCATCGGGTTTCGATCCTGGCATCGACCTTGGATCCTTGTCCTTGTCAGTTTTAGATTCCATGATGTGTATTCTCCTTTCTTTGATATGGTTTCAATTACTTTGTTAATCAGTAATCCATTTTTTTGCATCTTCCAATTCAGCATTTTTAAATATGCGAAGCTCGCAGGAGAGCAGATGACCAAAGAATTTTGCAAAAGTATTTATCATTTCATGATCGGATACAAATGCGATTCTGTCCCATGCAGATAAATGTTTCATTTCCATTTTAGCATCATCCAGCATAGCGTTCAGATCAAATCCGGTAAAGTCGCTTCCTAGATGATAAAGTATCCGGATTTTCTTGGTTGTTTTTAATTTTTCCTCTATGGCAGGAATTAAAACAGTTTCATAATCTGTTCCGGTTATTTTTCCCTCTGCAGAAACGCCCAGAACACTGACAGGTAAATCATTCATTATTTTCAACATATTCTTTGTTTTTTATTCACATATTTCATTGATCAATGTAATGGAAAATTCTTTCTAACTTGTCAATATCACTTTTAATGCTTTTTCATTTGCGGCATTTTCAAATGTGTCGTAGGCATCCATTATCTTATCCAGGTTAAACCGATGAGTAATGAGTTTTTTCGGATCAAGTTTATGTGATTGAACTGTTTTAAAAAGCATTGGTGTGGATACAGTGTCAACAAGGCCGGCAGTAATCGTGATGTTCCGGGACCACAATGATTCCAAGTGAAGAATGACACTTTTTCCATGAACCCCAATATTGGCTAAATGACCACCCGCAGCCACTATTTTCCCGCATAATTCAAAGGTTGCCGGCAATCCAACGGCTTCGATTGCTGTATCAACACCTTTTCCGTTGCGTCAGGCTTCATCACCTTTTCAACTGCATTCTCATCCTGGTCATTGATTGTATGAGTAGCCCCTAATGTTTTCGCGACATCCAGGCGGTTGTTATCCTGTCAATCATTATAATTTCAGCAGGTGTATAAAACTGAGCTGTTAATAATGCAGCCATCCCAATAGGTCCGGCCCCTACGATAGCAATTGTATCCCCAGGCTTAACTTTCCCATTCAGCACTCCGCATTCAAAACCTGTAGGTAAAATATCACTTAGCATCACCAGCGCTTCTTCATCAGCATCTGGCGGAATAGGGTATAAACTACTGTCGGCAAAAGGTATTCTGACATATTCCGCTTGAGTACCATCGATTGTATTACCCAGTATCCAGCCTCCACTTTCACAATGTGAATACATCGCTTTCTTACAATATTCACATTTGCCGCAGGAGGTAATACAGGATATCAGAACATGATCGCCTTTTTTATAACTGTTTACAGACTTTCCAACTTCATCAATTATGCCGACTCCTTCATGACCAATAATTCTTCCATCTTTAACAGTGGTAACATCTCCTTTCATAATATGGAGATCTGTACCGCAAATTGTCGTTTTCAGGATTTTCACAACAGCATCTGTTTGTTCTTTGATTTCGGGTTTTGTTTTTTCTTCCCAGGCTTTCTTCCCAGGGCCATGATAAACTAATGCTTTCATATTCTTTTATTTTACTTTGATTATTTTTTAATTAAGTTTCATTGTTTGAACTATTACTTTTCGTAATGAACATCTTCGGATAACTTGCTGAATTATTTAAATTCCTTGTAGTTCCTGATGAAAAATAAGAAAAGAAAATATTAATTTTCCGTTTCATTATCCAAAATGGGTTTCATCTGTTTTATTCTAGTCTTAATCATGACAGATAATTTAGACTATGGCGAGATTATGTCATAATAAACCCTTCAGAGTATATGTCTTTAAAATATAGAGAGCAAAAAAATATGTTCCCTCTTACTTCTTATTGTCTATACCTGAATCAAACCGATTTTTTTTCTTAACACTAATAAACTTAAAAGCACCCCAAATTAAAACCGCAAAAACAATAATACCGAGTATCCAGTATCCATTAATTCCCAATCCATATGAGTTTATCATAATACACCTCCATTTTTTAAATGATTAAATAACCTGCTTCAAAGTCTGTCCTAAAATGATTTTAAGTTTTTCATGGTTCAAAGATTCAGGTTATGCGTTAACCAAAACATAAAAATCCGTAATCCATTTTTTTGCTTCTTCTATTTCAGCATTTTTAAATATGCGAAGCTCGCAGGATAGCATATGACCAAAAAATTTAGCAAAAATATTTATCAATTCATGATCAGATACCAATGCAATCCTGTCCCAGGCGGTTAAATGTTTCATACCTATCTTAGTATCATCAATCAAAGCATTCAGATCAAATCCGGTAAAGTTGCTGCCAAGATGATATAGCATCCGGATTTTCTTGTTTGTTTTCAATTTTTCCTCTATGGCAGGAATTAAAACTGTTTCATAATCTGTTCCGGTTATCCTTCCTTCTGCAGAAACGCCCAGTACATTGCCCGGTAAATCATTCATGATTTTTAACATATTCTGTTTTTTATGTATTGATTTATACTTTTAATCCATATCACCATCGATAGTCACATTGATTCCAAAGTTTTCTTTCTTCTGCTGGTGTAATTTTTGTTGCTTCTTCAGGAGTATATTTTTCAGATGTCTTTTTAAGCATGCAATCACAGAAATTAGTTGCATCTATCTTGCGCAGGCCTCTTTTAATTAACCATTGTTGACAATCCATTTTCCATTTGGTTTTCTGTTCATCACTCCATGCATTTTCTTTTGTTGGTAAATGTTTACACGATCCAAACCCTCCTAAAAGGATTATCATTAAAAGGATTGTTAACAACTTTTTATTATTCATTTCATTGTCGTTTTATAGTATACTTGAGGTGCGAACAATATACTGCCCTTATTGGAACGGATAATGTAGTTTCTAATAAAAGTAGAAACTACATTATCTATCCCTTCTGATCTAAAGCAATTCAGCCTTTCCTTCCTGAATCATTTTCAAGAACCTTTTTCTTCTCCTGATATTCCTCGTTGGTGATTTCCCCTGAAGCAAACCGCTTCTGCAAAATATCAAGAGGCGAATCTTTCTTATATCGCTGAAAGGGGATGTTATAAGGTACTGCAAATATCCATATTAGCAGTAATATCCAGACAAACCACCATACTAGATGCATTCCCCCAAAAAACTAGTGTAAAACATATTTTTTTTTTAAGTGTGAATAAATTTTCACCATTATACAAAGATGTGCCTTATGATCCCGAAAATCATTACACAATTTCAAAAAAAAGTTATAAAATTCACACCTTCCCGAAGGCAGGTAATTATTGAGCCTGAAGAGGAAGATTTCTGAACGGCTCCTTTTTTTTCATTTTACTGGCATGTAATATAATACATGATGTGCCGGTAAAATCCAACCCTTCATAGAATGGATAATGCAGTTTGTATTAACAATAGAAACCACATTACCCTCCCTGCCGGCATAGAATTCCAGAAACAAAACCTGCTTCATCTTTTTGATGCCAGTAATTTACTTTTCCAATAAAGGTGAGAGTTGTCCCGGGTACTGTTATTTGAAAACCAATGAATTCAATTGACTAATCTATGATGATTCCATGTTAAAAGTCATTTTGCTTGGATTTATAAAATTACCAATGGCGAAATAAACCCAATCATAATCATTCCCGTCGTTGAATATTCTAATCCAAATTTATTTTTTGCGTAGGCGGTATAGTTGTAATACCTGCCAACATATGAAATAAAAAATTTAAGATCTAATCTTTTTATAGGATAATACTCTAAGGATGGTATGACTCCCCAGGAAGTGCGTATATGGTTATCCCTGTTTGGATCAGGATTACCGTTCCAGTAAGCATCATCCACCATTCCAATAATTGAAATATCCCATTTAGGATAGAAGGCATATTGAATGTGAAGCCAATGTTCAAAATAAGAGGTATTTAATGCTGCATAAGGAGAATAACTCTTTGGGATCAAACTGGTAACAAGCGTTAGCCGGTCAATATCATCCTTCATATATTTAAAGTCATATTGAATAAGGCATTTCTTTAAATTTAATTGATTACCTAATGCAATATAATAAACATTCTTTTTGCTGGCTTCTGTTATTAACGAATAACTCCAGAAAGTGGAGAACATGCCGTGTGCAAAACTTCCTCTCCAGTTGCCTATAAAAGCAGCAGGAAATTTCGCAGCTGTAACACCTGGGATACTATCATATAGTTGAGTAAATGATTGAGTTCTGGCATTAAGTACCTGAAAAGTGAATTGATGGTTTTTAACAGGACTCCATGATACTTGGGCGCCACTTAAAAAATTATCTGCATATTCAACAATATCGTTGTATTCATAGATGTTGATTGGGTTAGCATCAAATTCATAGCCTCCATAATCCGCACACATCTTGCCAAAAGCTAGGCTCACCTTAGAAGACAGGTTAACACCAATGAAAGCCATGTCAACAGCGTGACTGATATTATCAACCGACTGAGTGATCGGATCACGTGTGTAACGGTAACGGAATCTGAAAAAAATCGTGCTGTCGAATACAAGGCCCTTTATTTCAAACCGGAACTGGTTCATTGCAAAATTGCTACCCGTATAATTTTCATTCTGGAAATTACTGTTATTAGCAAACTGCATATTGGCAATCATATCCACATTTTTCAGAAGCTCCGCTTTTTTAATAGGTATGATCCTGATCGTATGATTAATCGTGGTGTCAATCTGCTTCTGCATCTGGGCGCCTGCATTTAAAGTAAATTGCATTAAGAGGCTAAATAAGAATATATATCGTTTCATGATTACCTGATTAATTTGATGCTACTTAGTATTTGAAGAAGTAATCCTGTAATGTATGTTTATCTTTTGTTTGAGTAAGGCCAAGCATTAACAGTATTCTTGCCTTTTGCGGGTTAAGATCATCAGCTACAATAGTTCCTAACTTTTCATCATCCGTTTCATCGTGTAAGATTACCCTGCCGGTGGCGACTCTTGTTGCACGACACACGATTATACCTTTCCCTATGGATCTTGTCACAGCCTCAGTATTTATTTTATTCAGATTTCCATTACCTAATCCTGCGATGACAATACCATCTACTCCTGCGTTTGTATAAGCATTAACAGCAACATCCGACACATCTGCAAATAGTTCTACCACAACCACATTAGGTAGTTTTGTCATTCCGGAAATATCAAACGGTGTTTTTTTATTAGAGCTACGCTGTTCCTCACTATAATAGTTAACCTTGCCATCGTAAACCTGGCCTATAGGTCCGGTGTTAGGAGCAGTAAAGGCATTTACATGCGTAGTATTAGTTTTAACTACTTCCCGGCCGGAGAAAATACTTTCATTAAATGAGACCATCACGCCACGCCCTTTCGATAAGGGGTTTGCGGCTACCGTAACAGCATCAAATAAATTTTTAGGACCGTCAGCACTCATACCGGTAGAAGGACGCATGGAACCTGTGATTACAACCGGATTATCATAACGAATAGTTAGACTTAAAAAATAGGCTGTTTCTTCTTGTGTATCTGTTCCGTGAGTAATTACGATTGCATCAGCTTCATTCTTCTTAAAAATTTCATTTATCCGTTTATTTAGTTTTATCCAGATATCCACCGTCATATCCTGGCTGCCAATGTTGCAAATTTGTTCTCCGCTGAGCGTGGCTAATTTTTCAATTCCAGGAACTGCATTGATCATATCTTGAATGGGGGTTACACCTGCAGTATAACCTGATGTAGAAGCGGATGTTCCTTTTCCTGCAATAGTTCCACCGGTGGCAAGTATGATGACACGCGGAAGTTGTTCAGCAAATAGATTGCTGCAAATCAGGGCAACGATAAGGATGCAAAGAATTTTTTTCATTTTATTAAGTTTTAATGGGTTAATAATTTTGTTTGTGTACTGAATTTAATATGTTCAGTTATGGGAAGCATGTTTTCCCCGACCATTACTAAGGGTATTGTGCTTATTCTCAGATGAGCCTTTCCAGGCAGCAGCATATTCATGTAGCATTTCTGCTATAGTCTTACCGATTTTGGAATAGTCCGGTGTATCTAGGTTAGCAAGGGATACTCTGATGCTCCATTCAGGGCCTGAAAAGCCACCTCCATTCAATAATACAATAGAAGTCTTTTCCGCCAACCTGAAAAGAATATCCACAGGATCAAAATGCTTTTTCATATAAGCCGCAAAGGCCTTCCCATAAAATTTTTCTGACCAGAGCATCATATCAATTTCTGCATAGTACCCTGCTCTTAGAGGATCTGCAGGAAGTGTGAAACCTACGGATGTCCATAGTAATTTCAACCTTTTCTCTACAAGTTCCTGCGTCCTTTTTTTATATTTCCCTTTCTCATCTAATAAAGCAAACAGTGAAAACAAAGCCATTTGAGCCTGCTGTGGCAAAGAAAGACCTGCCGTATGATTAAGGGCAACAGCACGGCTATCAGCAACCATCCGGTCAATAAATTTTATTTTCTCCGGGTGAAGACTTAATATACCATATCGTTTAAGAAGAGCTTTCTCTTGCGCTCCGGTTAATGCAGCAATTTTTTTATCAAAAATATTATCTTGATGAAGGGCGACTATACCGAGCCTCCATCCGGTGCATCCAAAATATTTACTGAAGGAATACGCACAGAGGGTATTTTGCGGAAGTTCTGCCATCAGTGAACGAAAGCCCGGAACGAATGTTCCATATACATCATCAGTGATTACCATCATGCCCGGATTATCATTCTTTACAATTCCTATCAGTCGCTTTATAGTATCCGGATGAATGGCATAAGAGGGAGGATTGCTGGGATTAACCACGAAAACGATTTTTATCGAAGGATCCTTTAATTTATCGATCTCGGCGTCCGGGTATTGCCAGGTATGCAATCCATCTTTTGTGAAACCACTTGCATTAATATTGATCACCTCGAAATTATTCCGGTCAAGTGCCGGAATTTCAATATAGGGGGTAAATATAGGTACCAGCAAAGCAATTTTATCTCCACGCTTCACAAGGAAATTTTGCATCAGCGAATCGAAGATGTAGCACATTCCTGCAGTTGAACCTTCAACAGCAAACAAGTCGTACTTACCTTTAGGTGGTTTACCGTTGCACATTTCCTGGTCAAGATAATTCTGCACAATCGCTTCAAAGTGGGGTAGCATTCTGGCAGGTGTGGGATAATTATCTCCGATAATACCATCTGTCAGTTCGTGAACAAATTCATCAGCATTAAAATCATTTTTACCCGTTCCGTATTTCAGGGATTTTGTTAGTAAACCCACACCGGGTAATGCTTTGTTTTTACGTAAAAACTGATCAAACCTTTTGGCAATACCACTTATTTTGGGCATTCCGGCCATATCCTTTGAAGGATGCATTGTTCGCTTTGATTCTTCAATGGCGAATAATCCTAAAGTAAAAAAGGCTTCTCTGGGTTCGGTTGAGATCCAGTTAGGATTACCCCGGCCTGCATTCAACATGATTGATGTGCTCTTGCGGGTATGCGCTTTAGCGAGGGCGATTAGTTTGTCCTTTAATTCAAAAGGGCTTAGAGTCTCCAGTTTCTTTTCCGTTTTTCTTGTTGTTTTTATTTTTGCAAGTTTTTCCATATCATACTATCTGCGGTGATACTTATCTGAATTAATCTGCTATCGGTATGGCCTGAGCCTGTTTAAAATCTATTTCATTTCAGAAGTAAAACAATGATAACTCCACATATGATTAGCAGGGTATTACCGACAGCATACGTTACCGTATAACCTAATGCAGGCGTCTTACTTTCTAACTCATCCTGGGCAGCCCCAAGTGAAGCGGTATTAACTCTTGCTCCAGCCACGCATCCTAAAGTAAGCGCAGGATGAAACTTGAAAATATACCTTCCCATTAAAATTCCAATAACAATAGGAATAATTGTAACAACGGCCCCTACCAGGAAAAGCATTGGTCCTACAGTTTTAAATCCACTTATAAATGATGGCCCTGCCATAATTCCCACAATGGCAATGAATGTGGTCAGACCCACTTTGTTCATGAACCATAATGTAGCTTCCGGTATTGCCCCCACATTGGGGTGCCTGCTGTGGAACCAGCCAAATATTAAACCTGCTATAAGGGCTCCGCCACTTGTGCTCAGGCTAAGTGGCACTTTGCCGATATGCAGAACCATTGCACCAAAAAGGCCACCCAAAAAAATTCCCAATCCGGCAAGAACCATGTCTGTTTTATTCGTTGGCCTTTCAGCATAGCCAATATTCGGGATCGCTTTTTCAACATCTTTTTTAAGTCCTGCTAACTCAATAGTATCCCCCCTGTCTAATTTGTTATTTTTCAATACAGGAATCTCAATACCTACTCTTTTTATCGAGCTTACTGCAACGCCATGCATGTAACTTTTTTTCATTAATTCCCCAAGCGTTTTACCAGCAATATGCTTATTGAGTCAATAATACATTAAGCTTCTCTACAGGGAAATCAAGCAATTCAACATCATTCACCTCTTTGCCCAATAAGCTTTCTTCACCCATCAGGAATTCTTTTCTTCCTTCCAGTATAATAACATCTTTCTCCTGTATTATGGTCTCCTTTTTAACATCAATTATCTTCCCGTTTTGGCGTATACGCTCCACAAAAAGCCGGTGATCTTTTGCTTCCAATAATTTTTCAAGTTCAGCTACTGTTTTCCCATTTGCGATTGATTTGCTGTCAATCTTATACGCATTATAAAGAATACGGTCTTCGGCAGGGAACATGCCTGCTTCTCCTGTTGCAATATGGCCACCCAGGCTGGCTTCCAGTTCCTTACACTGCTGTTTTACTTTGTCTAAACCGCCAAGTAACATAGGTCCGGCCTTTGATACGAGCAGAATGGCGCCAAGTGTTCCAAAAATATATGTAACCGCATAAGAAACAGGGATCTCATTGATGAAACTGGTTTTATTGGCAGCCGTTATGCCCAGCGAATTGATCGTATCTGTTGCTACACCAATCACCGCGGAAATGGTGTTGGCCCCGGATAACAAACCTGCACTTTCCCCGACATTATATTTCATTATTAAAGCCGCCACCCAGGTACAACCCAAACACAAAACGACAATAATAACTGCAAAAAGCACTTGGGGAAGGCCGTCTTTTTTTAACCCGCGAAAGAACTGCGGACCAACACCAAATCCCACTGCAAAAAGGAACAACAGAAAAAACATAGACTTAACATCACTGGAAATATTAATCTTGAGTTGTCCTACCAAAACACCTATCAATAATACACTGGTAACAGCTCCAAGGCTGAAGCCGCGGTATTTTTTATTACCAATCCAAAACCCTGTTCCGAGTGTAAAGAAGATGGCCAGTTCGGGATGGCTTCTTAATGTGTCAATTAACCAATTCATAACATTCCTCCATAAAAACAACACCTATCAATAAATTTGCACTCGCCAAAAACGCATACTATTTATAGGTAAGAAAATTGTTAACTTTCAAGAACCTTTTTCTTCTCCTGATATTCCTCGTTGGTGATTTCCCCTGAAGCAAACCGCTTCTGCAAAATATCAAGAGACGAATCTTTCTTATATCTCTGAAAGGGGATGTTATAAGGCACTGCAAATATCCATATTAGCAGTAATATCCAGACAAACCACCATATTAAATGCATTCCCCAAAAAGAATTATTGTAAAACATATTTTTTGATTTTAAGTGTGAATTAATTTTCACTACTATGCAAAGATGGGTTTTATGACCGCGAAAAACATTACACAATTTCGAAAAAAAGTTATAAAATTCACACATTCCCGAATGCAGGTCCTTATTTAGCCTGACGAGGAAGATGTTGATATTTATTTTTTTAATTTTCTGAGGAAGTACTGTTTAATGGTTTGAATTCCCGTATTGGCTTTGTTACACCTTATTCTCCAGTGAATCAGCAACTCCTCCCTGTGGTAAAAACTCCGGAACATCAAGCCGTGCCACCCCAATCCGTTTGTCGGCCATTCCGTAATAGATATCTATGCGATCGGGAGTCCCAAGATCATCCCGCCGGTCGATGCCGGTGGGGAATACCACGTTGTCAATGATCCCATGCTGTTCTTGTGGCAACTCCGGTGTTAATACTGGCTCTACTGAACGATAGATGATCTCCCTCGGATGCTCCTTAGAGAGCACCATCACACCGGCTGAGTAACACAAATGATGCTTATTATTACCCGCATCCGATATTTCACTTACTCCGTGGTAGATGATCAGCCAGCCATGCCGGGTCAGGATAGGAGGTGCACCGCCACCGATTTTGAGTCGCTCCCAGGGCGACACCGGGGTAGCAAGCCGGTAATGCGAATTAAAAAGGCTTATATGATCTGGTTCGAGACCCTCAAACGTCATAGGACAGTATGAGATCCATATGCTTTCACGATCGATGTCAACCACACGCAATTTGGATTGAAGGACTGTTTCTTCTGGCCGGGTACCCTGAAAAAGAGGCCGGTGCAGGAGGGCCAGTTGCATTTTTCCTGCATGATTGGGAATAGCAACTGGGAAGATGCTTGCATCCTTGTTGTCTACATGGACGAAATCAATACCGGCATAAGGTTCAAAGGTGGCAAGACCAATGCGTTTCCAGTGAAACAAATCCTCCGAGACAGCCAGGGCGATCCGCGGCCCATTGGGTGAAAGTGCCGTATATGTCATAACATAGTGATTTAGGGGTTCGACATAAGTTATTCGGGGATCCTCGCAACCACCGCTGCCGTCAGATCTTAGTTCATATTCAGCTTCCGGCTCCAGTGCAATCCCAAGCCTCTCTACCCCGGATAGGATCACCTTCATCATTAAACAGTACCCTGGCAATGCCAATGCGTGAAAAATTATCCTTTGCCACGAGCCTTGGAAACAGGTAAAGCTTACCATCAGGCCCACGAACGGCCGCAGGATTCAGAACACCTTCGATCTCAAGAGGATTGCCCGGTTCTGGTTCCATTATCATTCCCAGACGTTTCAATTTAAATCCATTCATCTATTTTCCTCCTTATTTAACAATAGTCTCGTAAATACTGTCTAAACAAGCGATAATCGTTTCAATCACCCGTTTTGATTCAGTCGGATTTTTAACCCGGATAGATACAACACCTGCTTCTTCGGCTGGATAGTCGTTCCCTCCGGGGAATAAGGCATCACCTATGAAAATCATCTCCTGAATTGCGATGCCAAGAGTATCCCTGAGTTTTCCAATCCCATAGGCTTTGTCAATACCAGGTTTGGTGACATCAATGGATGTCGCCCCACCCAACCGTACAGAAAACTCAGGGAATAAGATTGTCAAGAATTGTTTTAATCTTCTTGCGTTTGGTGAAATCAGGGTCCCATTTTTTCTTTTTCTTCTAAGGGAGCCTGTTGACCTAATGCGGAAAATGTTATCTGGCTTCCCCGGTCTTCAATTGTTTCTCCCCATACCTTTTTCTCTTTAAAGCCGGTTTCTTCAATTGCTTTTGTCATTGAACTGATGATTTTATTTTTTTCATCATCAGTGAAATCTTCTGAATATATCTTTTTCCAATCCCCTGCAGCGTATTCATAGAATTTGGTTCCACATGTAGGAAGCAGGGACAGATTTTCTAAAAATTCGTCATGGGGAAGATTGGAAAGCACTTGTTTCTCAAACTGTGGCCAATCGCCTCCGGAAATAACGGCCACTTTGATGATGCCCAGAAGCTCATGTAGCAGCCCGGACATTTCGGCATCAATAGACGATTTACTTTCGGCAAGGGTACCGTCCAGATCAAATACAATTAGTCTTTTCATTCATATTCCTCTTTTGAATTCTCAAAATATTAAAAGATATTAGCCAGTTCAATCATACTACCGTTAACCAGTTGTATTCTATTCCGGAATCGCAATTTCCAGCAAGTTCACTTTACTTACCGGCTTAAAAGTACATGCCCCAACCACCGCCGGCAAAAAAAATACATCACCTTTCCCGATGGCATAAACAGCGCCGTCATGTTCAATCTCTCCCTTGCCTTCGAGGCATACCAGTACCCGTGGCACATCCATTTCGCCAACGGTAAACGGTGATTCTCCCCGCAATCGCCATAAATGGAAATGTTCACATTGAAAAATCCGCTCCCGCTCTACCGGCATTGTCGCCTCCATCACCGGCACAATTGGTTTTATTGCACCCTGTGCAAAATCAATGCAGGCAAACGCCTGATCGACTTGAAGAGCCCGCGGCTTGTCTGTTTTAGGCATCGACATGATTCCAGTCGTAAAGACGAAAAGTTACGTCGCTGTTTTGCTGAACCTCAAACACCACGATGTCGCCGCCCAGGGCATGAACCGTCCCGGCAGGGAGGAAAACGGCGTTGCCAGGCTTCGGCGTGAAATATGCGAGGTGGTCTGCCACTGTACCATTCGTAATTGCCTGACGTAAATTATCAGCAGTGGTACCTGGCTTCAGACCTGCATAAATGCGGCTTTCGTGTCCTGCCTCCAGTACAACCCATGCTTCGGTTTTACCGTGTTCTCCAACAGGTATATAGTCCGTTTGCTGATCCGATGGATGCACCTGCACCGAGAGCATTTCACGCGCATCGAGGAACTTCAGCAGCAAAGGGAACCGGCTAAAACGTCCGGCATAGTTTTCCCATCATTTGATCCGGCCAATGCTCAAGCAATTGGCTAATGGTCTGCCCTTTAAGCCGTCCATTGGCAACATGGCTCGCATGATCATCACGGTCGCTAAGTATCCATGCTTCACCGATTGGGTCTTTATCCGGTAACGGTGCTGTAAGCAGATCAGCCAATCGTCGTCCACCCCAAATCCGGTACTGGTAGATCGGTTCGAACTGCAGGGGGTATAATGGTATTTGATTCATGTGTTCACGGAATCTTGTTTCTATGTTGTTCATTTGCTATCTTTATAGAGCGTTTTAAAGGTTTGTCTCTTTTGCTACTCAGCTTTTATTGGAAAAATTGTTTACAAAGTCTTCGATTAAGTGGCGTAATTGAATAATTTCTTCCTGGATTTCCTGAACCGATTTCTGACGTGCAATTTCCGGTTTTGGATCTTTCGTCTCGCGATCAATTAAAAATGTTGCCAGGAGGGCGGTGAGATAACCAAACATCACTGCTGCGTATACAGATATGCCAAGGCAGATAATGCGACCACCTGTTGTCTTTATTGAATAGCCGGAGCCAATGTTCGTCATCTGCATGGCTGTCCACCAAAGAGCTTTCAGATAAGTATGAATACTTTGTGGATCATATGAGCTTCCCTCAAAATGCAGCATGCCCGCTGCACCAACGAATAACACCACAAAGGTTAATGCGAGCGCATAACCGGCACCCCGACGTCCAAGGGCACGACGAAGGAAGCGCATTCCCTGGTCGGCTGAAGCGAGAATCCAAATCACCTGCATGCCGAAAGTTGCGGTAAGTGCACGCACCAATGGGAAGGGCTGCAAGAAAGGGAAAAATCGAAGCGCAGAGACAAGAATTGCTAATATAAAGAGCCAATTCTTTTTGAGAAATGCTATTCGATTGGCAACAGCCGCCAGGCGCATGGCAAAATAGAAAATGAATAAAATCCAAATACCTGTACCAAAACCTGATAACAATGGGCTTGTAACATTGGCTAGTTCTGCAATAAGTATGCAGAGCCATACAAAACTAAGAATCAGCATCGGCCATTCGAGTTTTTTCTCAAACGCCAGAAGCCTTGGATATTTCGGTGCATTGTTATTCATAATGCTTCGGATTTGGATAGGCAGGATTCTACTTCTGCTATGTCTGATGCTTGTAAACCATAGTTGTCATGAATTTGTTTCTCCAACCCTCTATTATATTCCCCACGGCGTGCAGCCTGGTTGCATTTTGCCCGATGATAACAGAGCCTGCTGTGCTTTCGGCACATTAATTTCCTTGCCTTGCCAAATTTCTAAAGCGGGTTGCTGAATGGCACGGGCAAAAGAAAATGCCAATGCCCAGGGGAGTCGTGACTTGAATCGAATATTCATAGCATTTAAACGAGCTGAAGCCAGTTCAGCAGATTGACCACCGGACAAAAACGCAATCCCCGGAACAGCAGCAGGAACAGCCTGCATGAGACAATTCACTGTTGCGTCCGCCAACGTCATCCACTGATTCCTGCTTAGGGCAGGACAATCCCGGAAGTACCATATTGGGCTTCAGGATCATTCCCTCCAGTATCACCCCTTGTGTGTAAAGCTGATTGAAAACCGTATGCAATACTTTCTCAGTTACTTCAAAGCATCGATCAAGCGAATGCTTACCATCCATAAGCACTTCCGGCTCGACAATGGGAACCAGTCCGGCCTCCTGGCATAACGCATGCATAGCGGGCCAATGCATGAGCATTGGCTTCAATGCAACCCCGGCTGGGAATTCCATCACCAATGGCAATCACTGCACGCCACTTGGCAAAACGGGCGCCCATTTGATAATATTCCTTAAGGCGGTCGCGCAATCCATCCAGGCCTTCGGTTATTTTCTCTCCGGGATGACCTGCCATGTCCTTTGCCCCCATGTCAACTTTGATACCTGGAATGATTCCTGCATCGATGAGAGCTTTAACAAAGGGAGTACCATCTTTCTTCTGCTGACGGATTGTTTCATCGTATAGAATTGCACCACTAATGGACTCACCGAGACCTGGCGTGTCCACTATCATTTCCCGGTAAGCACGACGGGTCTCCTCGTTCTGAGGAATCCCCAACGCAGCAAATCGTTTATTGCACGTTGGATTACTTTCATCCATCGCCAGCAGCCCTTTGTTTCCGGCTACCATCGCCTTCGCTGTGTCAATAATATCTTGTGTATTCATTTTTAATGATGCTTTAATTGTGAATGTCTATTGTATTCTGATATTTTCAGACCGGGTGCTTCAATTGTTTGTGAGGTGCAAATGCAAAATCAACACTCATAATGTAATATATGATGCCGGCAAACATCAAAATCAAGAAAACCCAAAAACACCAGGTATGATGTATCCGTTTCCAATAAGGTCTATGTGTGATGATGTGCTCATTTTCATTCATTAATTTTGTCATCCTTTCATTGATAAAGTTTGTAATAATTCCGAAGGGTGATGTCATTCTATTTTTCCTATCCGTTTCTAAAGCTGATACTTTCTCAAGACGGCGTATAAACCTTTCTTCCCCTTTGAAACTGGCATTCAAAAATGTCTGGACTAAATCCCAGGATAGTTGATATCCGGTGACCTGGCCACCTAAGCACATCACGTTCATGTTGTCATCCTCAACTCCCTGATGTGCGGAGAAGGAATCCGTAATCAATGCCGCCCGCACGCCATGTACTTTATTGGCCGCAACGCAAGCCCCTACACCACTGCCACAGATGGCCAGACCCCGGACAACATCACCTTTCGCCACGGCCATGGCCATAGGCACTACAAAATCAGGGAAGTCATCCCCAATAACCAACCCATGGGCGCCAAAGTCTTCTACCTCATAACCGGCATCTTTGAGAGCCACTGTCAGTTTCACTTTCAACTCAAATCCACCATGGTCTGCGGCTATGCCTATTCGCATCATTTCTCTATTGTTTTCAGCGCTTTCTCTTTCTATGTTTTGGTCTGATTCCATTTCCAGTTGCGTATTTCCGGCAAATCCTCGCCGTGTTTATCAATATACATTTTGTGTTCGATGAGCTTGTCCTGCATCATCTGCTTCAGATAGTCTCCTTTATTACCCAACTCCGGCAGCCGGTCAATTACATCCTGTACCAGGTGAAACCGGTCCAGATCATTCTGCACCCTCATGTCAAAGGGTGTTGTAATTGTACCCTCTTCCTTGTACCCACGGACGTGCAGATTACGGTTAGTCCTGCGATATGTTAACCGGTGAACCAGCCAGGGATATCCATGAAAACCAAAGATGATGTGCTTATCTTTTGTAAAGAGCGAATCGTAATCCGTTTCGTTAAGTCCGTGTGGGTGCTCGCTTGCAGATTGCAGCTTCATCAAATCGACGACATTGATTACCCGGATTTTTAAATCGGGCAGATGCTGTCGCAAAATAGAAACCGCTGCCAGTATTTCCAGCGTTGGTGTATCTCCACAACAAGCCATTACCACGTCCGGATCAGAACCCTGATCGTTGCTGGCCCATTGCCAGATGCCAATTCCTTCGGTGCAATGCACGACTGCCTCTTCCATAGTCAACCATTGGGGAAGGGGATGTTTTCCGGCAACTACCACGTTGACATAATGCCGGCTGCGAAGGCAATGGTCAAAGACCGACAGCAGGCAATTGGCATCGGGCGGTAAGTAAGCACGCACGATATCAGCTTTCTTATTGATAACGTGGTCGAGGAAACCGGGGTCCTGGTGCGTAAAACCGTTATGATCCTGCTGCCATACATGGGAGGCAAGCAGATAATTCAGGGATGCTATTTTCCGTCGCCATGGCAATTCATTGGTAACTTTCAACCACTTGGCGTGCTGGCTGAACATAGAATCGACGATGCGAATGAAAGCCTCATAACTATTGAAAAGCCCATGCCGTCCTGTGAGCAGATAACCCTCCAGCCAACCTTCACATTGGTGTTCACTGAGCATCGAGTCCAGCACTTGCCCGGCAGGTGCGAGGAATTCATCAATATTTTCTTACTACCCGGCCGTCCCATTGACGGTTGGTGACTTCAAACACTGCACCCAAGAAGATTCGATAGTGTCTCATCGGGGCCGAAAATCCGGAAATTATGTTGATCCTGATTTAACTTGGCCACATCGCGCAGGAACTTACCAAGTACGAGCGTATCCTGACCGTCAATAGCACCCGGAGAAGGTACTTTTAACGCATGTTTATGAAAATCAGGCATTCTCAGGTCGCGCAGCAAAATACCACCATTGGCATGGGGATTTGCTCCCATCCTCCGGTCGCCCTTAGGCGCCAATTCGGCCAATTCCGGCATGAGACGGCCATCCTTATCGAACAGTTCTTCCGGTTTATAGCTCTTCATCCAGCTTTCAAGTTGTTTGAGATGATCGGGATGATCGGGATCCACCAGGAGCGGTACCTGGTGAGACCGGGATGTACCCTCTACCTGTAAACCGTCAACGACTTTCGGTCCTGTCCATCCCTTGGGTGACTTAAGGACGATCATTGGCCAGCGAGGCCGTGTGTGTGTCGTTATTGTTTCGTGCATTTCTTTTGAATTTGCCGGATTTTCCCGATGACCTTTTCCATTGTATTCGGCCATGAGTTGGTGCATCGTTTCCGGATCATCGCCTTCCACGAAGTAAGGAGTCCATCCGCAACCCCGTATAAATTGTTCCAATTCGTCATGCTCAATACGAGCCAGCACGGTTGGGTTGTTAATCTTATAGCCATTCAGATGCAGGATTGGCAATACGGCTCCATCGGTAATCGGATTGAGAAATTTATTGGACTGCCATGAAGTGGCCAGAGGGCCTGTTTCCGCTTCGCCATCGCCAATGATACAGGCAACAATCAGATCAGGATTGTCGAAAGCGGCACCAAAGGCATGACTGAGCGAATATCCCAACTCGCCACCTTCATGAATTGACCCCGGAGTTGTGGGTGCAACATGGCTGGAAATCCCTCCGGGGAAAGAGAATTGTGTGAATAATTTTTTCATTCCGGCTTCGTCCTGACGTGATATTCGGATAAATCTCACTATAGGAGCCTTCAAGGTAAGTATTACCCACCAATGCAGGGCCACCATGACCGGGACCGGCGATGTAGAACATATCCAGATCATACTTTTTGATGACCCGGTTCAAATGCACATATATGAAGTTCTGACCGGGGGTTGTGCCCCAATGTCCAACCACCAGCGGCTTCACATGAGACATTTTCAATGGTTCCTTTAACAACGGATTGTCGTACAGATAAATCTGTCCGACCGACAGATAATTGGCAGCACGCCAATAGGCATTCATCTTTCGCAAAAGTTCCTGCGATAATGGTTCATCCTTTATTTCCATCTTTTTTGTTTTGTGAGAATATTTCCTCTGTGTAATTTTCTCTTACTTCTTAACTCTTTTCTTTTCAGATATTTTTTTTGTTTTCATGTCTTGTTTTATTTAAATTGAAGATTTGTGATTTGGTTGACAGTTTTTGAATCACCCAGTCCTCCTCATTGCGATGACAGGAAAACGTAATTTAATAAAGTGGTATGCTTTTCTTACGGCCTATTCATCGAACCAATATCCCTTGCGATTATAATGTCGATGCAACTCGGTCTCATATTCCCGGGTTAGCAGAGACTCTTCCGTAATATTCCGGAGACTGTTTAATGCTTTCGCGGGAAAGATTGACGAAGACTTTCGACTCGTCCCAACTAACTCGATCGATCCATTGTGGTGAAACCAGGACTTTTTTCCCCGGCCACCAGTTCTTTGTATCAATGATTAAATAACGAATCGCCCATGTCTCTTCATCAATGATAAAATCCTCGACATGGCCAATCTCACCGTCTTTTGCCTGGATGTTATAACCACTAACAGCGTAAGTACTGCGCAAGTGGGGATCCCATGCTTTCTTACTCTGATGTGGATTCTTTCCATTTTTCGCGTTCCCGCACAATGTAGGGATAAGATCCCCACATATATGGACCGCCCCAATACATTGGCCTTCCATAATACCCATAATATTCCTCCTCGAATTGCCGCGAAACGGGCTTGTCACTGTCCAATGATGGACTGTCCTCAATTTGTTTTTTGGTCAAATCGATGTCGATGTGTTCTGCTTCTTTATTCACAGCAATCAGTGCATATGGGGAAATCAATACACTCCTGTCAGTAAGCCAGTTTCCTGTATCAGCTACCAGATAACGAACCGTCCAATACTTGTCATCGAAATAAAACTCTTTGACCTTTCCGATTTCCCCATCGAGACCATTCAATTTGTAACCTTTTAATGTTTTTGCTTTAATTAACATAATAGTACTCCTTTCATTTTTAAGTATGATTTATCATTTGATTGACTGTTTTAGCTATCATCCATTCCTCGTCGGTATGAATGACATGGACAGCAGTTTGTCCTGTATCTGTTGAAATAACCGGATCGTTTGCCTTATTTTGTTTTTCCTCAATTCCGATTCCAAGAAATCCCAATCCTTCACATATCCGTGCGCGGACTTCCGGAGCATTTTCACCAATCCCACCACTGAATACCAATGTATCCAATCCTCCAAGAGCCGCGGCAAATGCACCTATCCATTTTCTTACCTGGTAACAAAATAGTTCGACTGCTTCAGCAGCCCGGATATCGTTCATCTGATTATCGAGCAAATCCTGCATGTCTGAACTGGTTTCAGAAACACCAAGTAAACCGGATTCATGATTGATGAGGTTATTGAACTGTTTTGGTGTTAAATTCTCTGACTGCATCATATACCATGCGACACCCGGATCCAAATCACCAGGCCGGGTATCCCATCATCAAGTCCTCCGGCAGGCGTGAAGCCCATGCTGGTGTCAATGCTCTTACCTTCGAAGACGGCAGCCAGGCTCGCTCCATTACCCAGATGAGCCAGTATTACGCGGCCATGGGCAGTTTTCGTACCTGCAATACGAGCGAGTTCCTCAATTAAATAAGCATAGGACAAGCCATGGAAACCATATCGCCGGATTCCCTGTTTCATCGAAACGGCGGGGAATCGGAAGTAATTTAGCCACGCGGGGCATGGTACAATGAAACGCTGTGTCAAAACATGCCACCTGGAGAAGTTTTGGATGACGATGACGAAAAGCCTCTATCAATTCAATCTCTTCAGGCAGATGATCCGGATCGTAAGGAGTGATACGATGAAGTTCATCCAACAATTCAGGGGTGATAAGCTCGGGCCCGGTATGATTCATACCATGAACCACACGATGTCCAATAGCCCTGACAGAAGAAAATCCGTCCTGCTTTTCAAGCCAATCAATCAGAAAATTTGCTGCCTGACTTATAATCAGAAGTTTCTACCTTAACGGTAGCCTTTCTGGATTTCCTTTTTCGTCATTGAAAGTCAATTTTGAATCTTTCAGGCCTATTCTGTCCATTTTTCCATGAAGTAAACGTACTTGAGGTTCTTCAGCCTTATAAAACGCGAACTTTATAGAAGACGAACCACCGTTAATGGTTAATATGCAATCCTTGTCTTTATTCATGAATGGGTCATCTTATATTATCAATATCTCAAGCCCCATAGAGGCTAATTCTGCGGATGTTGATCAAATAATTCTTATGCCGGATACCTCGGATCCCTAAATCTCTGGCAACATCAACGAACATCTGCATATCTTCAATATATACTACATGTTCAGCCGGTACCTGTGCAATATCCAAGCGCTATCCGAAAAATATCGGCATCGGGTTTTCGAAAATGAACAAAGCAGGAGGAAATGAAAAAATCAACGAACTGGTCCAACTGAAATTTCTTTATCCTGATATTCATTCAACTCCCGTCCTTCATTGTTGATAACGGCTATTTTTAACCGGTACTTTTCTTTCAACTGTTGTATAAACTCAATCATCTCCATATAAGGAGTAGTCTGAGCGAACATAAACTCCCTGAAATTGATTCAGATGTGAAATGCACGCTTCTCATAGAACACTACCCGGTTGAGGTATTCATCGAGGGTGAGTTTTCCCTCTTCATAAGTAACCTGATTGAGATGATGCCGATCATCTATATCTCTATAGTTCAGATTAAAAACTTCAGCAGCTTTTTTGCGCGACTCATGTCCCCATGCATTGGTGAGCAAAACGCCGCCAATATCTAAAAACAATGTTGTAACCGGAATTGATTTGTCCATTTTCAATGTATCGTTCTTCCTCTTATTTTTCTGCTGATTTTTTTGATACAGCATCCATCAGCTTATCGAAAGATTTAATAAATTTCTTAACTCCATTGTTTTCAAGAGTTTTAGTAACTTTTTTTATATCTATACCAACTTCTGACAATTCAGACATTACCCATGAAGCCTGTTCTAAATCGACTTCCAATCGGGGAGCAGGTTCGCCATGGTCACGATAAGCGTCAAGAGTTTCGATGGGCATGGTATTGATCGTATCTGCTCCGATAAGGGCTTCTACATATTTAATATCGCTATAATCAGGGTTTTTAGGGCTGGTGCTGGCCCAAAGTAATCTCTGGGGTGAAGCACCTTTCCGTGCCAGTTTAATGAACTGTTCACTTTCAATTGTTTCTTTATAAATTTGATAGGCAACTTTAGCGCTTGAAATGGCGACTTGTCCGCGTATTTTTGTTGCAAAATGTGCCTGCTCACCCCCTAAAGCAACAAATTCTTCTTCTTTTGGATCAATCACAGCATCTATACGACTTAAAAAGAAACTGGCTACTGAGGCTATATGGTTTCAACGGCTTCCCTTGGTCTGCCCGCGCTTCGAGACCTGCAATATAGGCTTCTATGACCTGCCGGTAACGAGGCAACCCAAATAATAATGTCACATTGACATTGATTCCTTCACTGATAAGTTGCCGGATAGCAGGCAGGCCTTCGGTAGTTGCCGGAACTTTAATTAATATATTGGGTCTTTTCAATGTGGCCCACAATCGACGGGCTTCCTCAATAGTGCCTTTTGTGTCATGCGCCAGATGAGGGTTGACCTCTATACTGACATATCCATCTTTACCGTCAGTCCTTTCATACACAGTCCAGAACTCGTCAGCAGCGTTCTTTACGTCCCGCTGGCTGAGAGTTTCATAAATTGTTTTAATATCTTTTTTCTTTTTGGCCAGGTCATGAATGTCCTTGTCGTAAATCCCGCTTTCCGCTATCGCCTTCTCAAAGATGGATGGGTTAGAAGTCATCCCTCGCAGTCCATCCTCCTCAATCAAATGTCGAAGCTCACCACTTTCGATCAGATCATGACGGATGTAATCGAGCCAAATTGATTGACCGAGTGTTTCTATTTTTTTTAAAGGATTGTCCTTCATTATTTTATCTGTTTATATTCCAGTGCCACAACAAAACTTTTTTGTCTGCACTTTGATATGATCTTGCAATTAAACTTTGAGGGGGTTATCTGAATGTTTATACTTCCCGATAGTTAATCTTGCCATCAGGTAACTTACTGTTGACTCCGCACCCTGGTTGAGG
This sequence comes from uncultured Bacteroidales bacterium, assembly GCA_963800585.1. GTDB lineage: Bacteria > Bacteroidota > Bacteroidia > Bacteroidales > FEN-979 > FEN-979. Next base: position 161,224 of record CAWDBP010000006.1, on the reverse strand, counting down.
TTCACATGAGTTCTCCTCCAGCCCGTCGTAACAACCGCCGGTACATGGGTTATAAATGATCTGATGTAAACGGTTGTTTCCTAAAAACCAATTGAATGCAGTTTCCATTTTAAGGCGATAATCTTCTTCATAAAATACATCGTAAAATTTACTTAAGGTCATGATGGTATAGGCAACATCAATGGGCTGTTCGCCAAAATGCCCTGCTACCTGTCCCTTTTGAAGCCAGTTTTTATTGGAAATGACTTCTATCCCGTTTTCATTAAATATTTGCGACAAGAGAAAATCAAATGACGATCTGGCAATGTCTTTATAAATTGTTTCTCCGGTTAATAACCAGGCATATAACATGGCTTCAGGCAATATGCTGTTGGCATATGTAAGATAACCTTCAAACCATTCCCATTTTTCGTTCGATTCATGCTTATACATCTGAACCAGGCGATTGGCGAATGTTTTTAAAAGTGACAGATTTTCAGTAGACTTTATTGTACTTTGATAGTAATATAATCCTTTTATAGCAAAAGCCATAGCCCTTGTAGAATGCATATTGTCTATATGAAGCAGAGATTTTTCTAATGATTGTTTCGGCCTCTGAAATGATTTCCCCAGGTAACAGGCCGGTTAATGATACTATATATCCTAACGCCCAAACAGCCCTTCCATTGGCATCATCTAAATTGGCAGTATTGTTTTGATCTGGGAAATTTATGATCCTTATCTACATAATTCAAAAAGTCGCCGGCAGGTTGCAGACATCGTTTTATAAAACTAAGATACTTTTTTATGAAAAATATGCACTCTTCATTCCCTTCCTGCTCAAAATACATACATATGGCTATCAGGGCTCTGGCATTATCATCCAGGGTATAACCGGAGTTGATATCGGGTTGATTGATTTTTGAAAACTGAATGATCCCGATACTGGTTGTCATTTGTTTCAAGTGGTTCAGGTTGATAGCCGGCAGACTATATTGCAATGTAATTTTATCTCCGGCAATTTTTTCAAACAACATTGCATGCGCAATGGCAGAATTTTCCCAGGCAGTGGAAACTATTTTCTGCAATGTATTTGTACTGATATTCCTTCGTAATGGTTCATCATTGAGTAATCGGATGACGCCATCAGCCAATTGTTGTGAATTGCGAAAATCAAAAATAATTCCTGTATCCTCAGTCAATAACCTCCCTTGCATGAGGAATGGGCGTAGAAATAATGGGACAGGCGCAACTCATTGCATAAGCAAAAGTACCGCTTACAGCCTGGTTCGGATCATTGGTGGTAAACAGGTAAATATCGGTAAGTTGCAAGATATTCAAGTAGATTCGGGCAATGGCACGTAGTTCATTAATAAATTTAACATGATCGTGAAGCGAATACTCTTCTACTATTTGCTCGAGCATTTCCCTGTATTTTTCTCCTTCCGTTTTCACAACTTCGGGATGAGTTTTACCAATAATCAGAAATACTACTTCAGGGCTTTGCTTAACAATAGCAGGTAATGCTTCAATGGTGGTTTCAATACTCTTTCCGGAACTAAGAAGACCAAATGTTGAAAGAACTTTCCGGTCCTTTAGTCCATATTTCATCTTTAAAAATTTTTTTCTTAAATGCGGCACCAAATGGGTGCCATGGGCTATCACTGATATTTTTTGCTGGTGGCACAGCCATAATCAGTTGTTAAAATCCCGGCCGAATTATGGGTCATTACGATGATTGATTCACAAACAGCCGCAATACTCCTGATTTTTGATCTTAACTGTTCATCAGGATGAGGCAGTACCGTATGAAAAACAATGACAATCGGCTTTGAAAGTTCGTATAAGAATTGCAGAAACACTTGTTCCTGCTCTTTATAAAAGCCAAATTCGTGCTGGATCAGGACGATTTTAATGCGCTCGTCTTTATTAATTTTAAAGGCCAGTTTTTTATATTCAGTTGGCCAGTGATGTCTTGAGAATATATTGTACTTCTTTGGGTAAGGATAAGTTGTACCATTTGATTCCAGTGCACAAACTTTAATAGATAATGAGTTGCTGAATTTATTATCAAGCGCCTTTATCAGATCCTGGGAATAGGTAGCAATTCCGCATTCCCTTGGCGGATATGATGTAATAACCAGGATTTCAGCAAGTTCAGTCGTTTTACCCGGGGTTGGTTCTTGTTCATTGAGTTCAGGAATGATCCCGTACCGAATGATATTTTCATTATCAGAAGAACCTTGTTGATATATGATATTTTCATTATATTCAGGAGAAACGATTCTACTTTTCATCTTAATTATGTTTTTTTAGTTGGAATAATTAAAAGTGGGATTGAAGAGTGATTTAAAACTTTTTCTGTAACACTACCCATAACTATATTTTCCAACCATCTCCTGCTATGAGAGCCCATGACAATAATATCTGTATGCAGGTCTTTTGCGGTCTTTAAAATAGCTTCCGCACAACCACCGTCTTTTACCAGGGTTTGGATGGAATCATCACCAAGGTGATGTTTTGATTTATCAAGAAATTGTTGAGATTCATTTTTCAGGCCTTCAATACTCTCTAATTGCAATTTCCCTATATCCTTATACCCCGTGTACCCAAGTCTGGGAGAATATTCCATAGAAGAATAATCCACCGGATCTGACATTACATGCATCAAAATAACCTCAGAACCCATCGTTTTTGCTAATGAAAAACCTGTTTCTGCTACCTTTTGCGAGGTCGGATCATAATCCAGAGCAATCAATACCTTCTTCATTTTTTTTGTTTTCATGTTCGTGAAATGTTTAATTTGATAAGACGACTTCTAAATAAATAATAGTGAACTATGGTAAACATTTTATGGTGTCAACAAAATATTCCGAATAACATACCAGAATAATACTCCATTTTATAGTCAGTAATTTACTATCACTTTTTTTTCCTGGAGATTACAACCCAGATTATGAGCCCAATTAAACATATGACACCTAAACTAGTTAGAATCTGTGTCCAATTATAATTATTCATGCCCATCGGATTGCTTCCATGCATCATTCCCTGACCATTATCACATGCCATTATTGTGAGTACAAACACAATAAAATAGAGTGCTGTTGTGATTCTTTTTGTTTTCATTTTCAATAACTATTTGATCTATATCTTATTCTTATAACCATCAAGTATTCCTTTAGCCTTGTTGACCTCTGCGTCATTTCCATGTGCAATTACCTGAAACCCTTTTTCCTCAATATGTTCACGATATTTTAAAACAGCGCCGCTTTTAATTACAAGGATGGCAACGAGAGTAATGACCCCACCGCCAACAATGCCAAGAGAAAAACCGGCTAATGCACCCAACACAGCGCCTATTCCGAAAAGAAATCCCAATCCGGGAATTGCAAACAATTTTACCCCGGTGAGTACTCCCAGAATAGGTCCAAGGATAGCACCAGTAATTGCTGGTACATTTTTAATACGTCTATTATGCTTAACATGCATGAGATCATCTATGATCACGGCCTTCCCGATAAGGGAAATCTGTTGAACAGGATATCCGGCGCGTTTTAGCTCCTGGACAGCTTCGATTGCTTTTTCGTGGGTATCATATACCCCTACAGTAGTATTCATGGTACGAGATATTTAAAAAAAATTATAATTCTTCATGAACCTAGCATGAAGAATAGCTATTCATTCTAATTAAGATTATAAAAGTAGGTTCAATGAACCCAATTGGTGTTACACAATTGCTGAAATATATTACATCATTCACACATTCGAATAATGTATTCTTGTGTCTTGTCCCTTTTCAAGCCGTCTAACCTCGCGGTTTATTTAATATGGAATTTAATCAGGAAGGATTAGTAGTTCAATTAGTAGAAAATCAAAAAGAAGGATTAATGATGATCTTTAAGTATTTATTTGTATCCCATTTGTACCTCGGAATTGTAACTAAGTGTAAATCAATATAAGTTACTTTCTGAATCGGGAAGTAGGGCCCTCAACGAAGAACTTCACGATGGTATGGATGCCAGAGAGGTGAAGAGACGGGTTTGAAACCCGTCTCTACGGATAGAGTTTGCTTTTAAGTTCTTTTAGAATTTTCCGAAACGGAAAGAGAGTTTGCCGGTGAGCTGGTTGAGCATATCGGGAGAGGTGATCATGTGGTTGTTTTCAGGAGAATAACGATAGCTGAGGGTAAGGCCGATCTGAAGGTGTTTGATGACATTAACTGCAAGCTTAATACCAGGTTCGACGACGAAATAGTGTGTGCTATGGTGAAACCACTTTTTGGTATCGGTAGAGTCATTCACATCTCCATAATGGGTGTGACTGACGTATCCTCCACCAATCGTTAGTGGAAAACTGAGATGAAACTTTGAAGCCGGTAACAAAGTGTATTCCAGTAAAAGTCCACCATAGCCTCCACTCAGGCTGCTGTGGTGCCTGTCATCGTTAACAGTGTCATTCCCTTTATGATGGTACATGTTGCCCTGGGATGAAGGGAGAAAATTACCCGTCACTCCTATGGTCCAATGGTGATTTAGAATCATTCCCATGCTAATACCGGGAAGAAATTCGCTTCTTTTACCGAAGTGAGTATAACCTCCATTGAACTCAAAGAAATAACCCATAGGGATCTTGCAAGTTCCATCTCCGTTGGAGAAAAGAGTATGGAACTCTTTTGAACTCGTGGAAGTCGTTGAAGTTTGATTATCCTGGGCGAAAATTGAAAGGGCACCTGCCCAGCAGGCTAAAATAATCAGGATTCTTTTCATCTTTTACAAATGTTTTAGGTTAGCACCTGCAAACGTTAGCAGGGAGTATACCTTTAGGCCATAGACGATGATTTAGAATCTGATTGTTGATGATATTACAGGATAACAAACAGGCATTCTTAAATAAAAGTATATAAAGACGAAAATATAGTTTGCAGGATGATGGAAGCTAGAAACCAGATGAAAGGAGGTAAAAACCCGGCAATGCTATCTTCCGGCGAATTAATAAGTCTTTGCTGTCAGCTTTATGAGAAGGACATCATGGGGGCCCAGGTTTCCTTTAAGGTTTTCTTTGGTGTTTCCGATAACCTCGTGTTTCCATAGATCCCTGACTCCATAGGAATCATCGATTGTATACTGATTGCTAATGGTCGTTTTAAGGTCCTGGTCGACAGATATTGTTCTGATGCCCCTGTTTATAAGACAGAAAGCAAATTCTCCATGATCCAGCGGTTTGAACCATATCTCCAGGTCTCCCGATTTCTGCCAGCGGACAGCTGATATCCCGAGCCTGTCCTGGTCAATTGCAATCACCTCCCGGTTGGTCAGGATGGACAGGGTTTCGTCAGACATATAACGGATGTCGTTGCCGGCAATTAAAGGAGAGGAAAACATGGCCCACATGCTGAAATGTAACTTTTCTTCAGCAGGAGTAAGTTTCCCGTTTCCGATCTGTAACATATCTGCATCATTCCAATGCCCCGGGCCGGAGAACCTGCCGATATCTGCCATGTGGTCGATGATTTCCAGAACACCCATTCCACCCAGGATGTTTCTGCAGTCAAAGCAGTTTACAATGTCCGGTGTGGTCCGCCACAAATGACCAACATCCTTTCCCCATTCCCATGGATTGTTCTTTCCCCATTCACAGATGCTGTATACCACCGGTCTTCCTGCTTTAAAAAGGGCGTCGCGCATAAGACGGTATGACGATTCTGCATCCTGTGTACCATGTGAGCACCAGTCGTACTTCAGATAATCTACCCCCCAGTCAGCATAAGTCATAGCGTCCTGTAACTCGTAACCTTTGCTTCCGGGTCTCCCGCGACAGGTGGCCGACCCGGCATCTGAATAAATACCGTATTTCAATCCGAGCGAATGGATGTACTCGCCAAGTTTTTTCATACCACCTGGAAAACGATTGGGATCAGCCAGTATAGTCCCATTCGTATCCCTTCCGGTTTGCCAGCAATCATCCAGCACGAGATAAGTATATCCCGCTTCTTTCATTCCATTTGTCACCATGGCATTTGCAACTTCCCGGATGACCGATTCATTAATCTTGCATTTAAAAGAATTCCAGCCATTCCAGCCCATTGGTGGTGTCATTGCCATATTATCGAATTTCTGCCCGTACTGGTCAGACAGACATAAAAAAAACAAAAACGCTCCGGTTATTACTACTTTTCCACTCATAAAAAAATTGATCGAGATCGTTTATTGTTTTCCAAAAAAATTCTCTTTCAGAATTGATTTTGATGTAATTGCAGCTATCTCAAACCAATATAGAACCACCATTAAAGTTGATTTCTGAACCTTTGTAACACAATAAAAATCCACAAGATAAATAACAGCTCACCTTCCAATAGATGTATTTCAGTTGTTCCTTGAGAAGTTACTATTTGAAAAACATAAATCATTGCATGATAAGCAAAATTAATACTTTAAATAAATAAACTTTACGCATGATAAACCATCCATATCCAAAGCGGGGATGAGTGGTTTTGTAAGAAAGCATAGGCTCCTAAGAAACTAAAGAACTAAGCGATGTTTGGGAAAGAATATCATAAGTATTATCACGGATTCTCTTAAAAACTTTCCGGATCTGACAGGATTCTTCATCTTTACAAAATTCACAGGGTTGGTAGGCCTTCTCCGATATACAATAAAGCATGGCGATGGTTCCCTCAAAATGCCGTATAACTGTAACAAGCTTGATTTCCTGTGGATCATGGATCAGATAATACCCTCCGGATTTCCCTTGCCGGCTGCCGACTATTCCGAGTTTTTTCAGTTCCTGGAGGATATTTTCGAGAAACCGTTGCGGAAGGTTTTCGCTTTTGGCTATTTCACTGATCAGGATAGCCCCGTTGCCATATTCTTTAGCCAGTTTGGTCAACGCAAGCATGGCATATCGCGTCTTTTTTGATAAGATCATCATCCTTTTTTGCTTATTTCGTTCAACTTTTCAAGGTCATTTACGATGATTTTTTTTCCTTCCAGCGTAATGATCCCCTCTTTATTAAATTTCGAAAGAGTCGTGATCACATTCTCATGTGAGCAGGCAGCAAATTCAGCAAGTTCCTTACGGGTTATTACAAATTCTTCCGGGTTTTTATGATAAACATCTTTCCAAAGGTAAAGCAGGATATCGGCAATCCTTCCGTTAACCTGGTTATGGGCCATACTGATGAAATTGAAGATTGAAGCCTGGAACATCTCCATGGTCCTTTCACACATAGCGAGGATAAAATCGGAATGCTTCAAGGCTATGTTTCTCATTGCTTTGCTGTCGATCAGGCAAATATCACAGGATTCCATCGCCACCAGTGAAAAAATATTGGTTTCTTTGAAAAACAGGTTGGCGGCTCCAAGCAACTTAGGCCCGGATACGATGGTCATAATGTAATTTTTACCGGAACTATACTGGTAACTGAATTTTACAATTCCTTTATGCAGAAATATCAGGTGATGAGATGTTGCTCCCTGCTTGAGGATTGTCTCCCCTTTTTCGAAATGGAGTTGGACCGAAGTCCTTCGTATCAGCTCAAAATCATTCGCCGGCATGTAATGCATTGAAAGTACCCTGAAAATGCATTGTTGGCAGTCATATAGTTGTCGGTTTTCTTCGATCATAACCACTTGTGTTTAATTAATTAATACCAGAATATTAAAAATTTAAGGTTGGAAGATTTAGTTATCCAAGACTATAATGTACACCATTCCGGTGTTCTTAATGTATATTTTTGCAAAAATAACTTTTTTTATGGAAATACAAAAAATAACAATCCGTGGAGGATTTGGGAAAGATGGCTCAAAAGAACCGGTTGACTACCTTGAATTAAAGGCAGGAGATATCATCAGCATCGTAGGTCCGACAGGCTGCGGGAAGACGACCCTGATAAACGATATTGAATTGTTTGCAAACCGGAACACACCCTCCGGGCGCCAGATATTGATCAATGATCTTCCGATCCCTGACGAATTCACATTTGATCCTTCGCAGCATCCTATTGCATTGATTTCCCAGCATACAAATTTCCTGAGTGACCTTCCTGTCGGGGAATTCCTGACAATCCATGCAAAGATCCGTGGTGCAGCTGACATTGCGGAGGTTGTAAATGAAACCATCAGTTTCGCTAACCAACTCACGGGTGAAGCAATTGTGAAAGAAACAGGGATGACAGAATTATCCGGCGGCCAAACCCGGTCGCTTTTGATTGGTGACGCCGTGGTGATTGGCAATTCACCCATCATCCTTCTGGATGAAATTGAGAATGCCGGGATTCATAAGACCAGGGCACTCGAATTATTGAAAAGATATGACAAACTCTTTGTTTTTGTCACACATGATCCGACGATTGCATTGTTATCCGATTATAGGGTGATCATGAAAAATGGTGCCATGCAAAAGATCGTGCAGTCAAATCCTGAAGAAAGACCTGCAGCTGAGGCCTTACGTAAAATGGACGATGCAATCCTTTATTTCCGCGGATTGATCAGGGAGGGACATGAATTGAATGAAAAACATCTTGAAACAATCAACTGGTAAAAAATATGAAATTAATTGTTTTTGCAGGTCCTCCCACTTGTGGTAAGACCACTGTTATCAGGCAGATCATCCGCCGGATGATAAAAAACGGGCATAAGCCCGCATACCTCAAGATCGATGTTCTTTATGCCGATGAGGATGAAATAATCAAACGGGAATTTGGTATCCCGACGCATAAGGTTTATTCGGGAGAACTCTGTCCCGATCATTGCAACGTTGTCGTATTGGACGAGGCTGTTGAATGGGCTGAAAAAGAAGGAGCCACATTCCTTTTTGTAGAAACAGCAGGATTATGCCTCCGCTGTTCCCCCTATGTTGAAAATTCGCTGGGAATAGTAGTCCTGGAAGCAACCAGCGGAATGAACCTGCCAAGAAAAGTAGGGCCCATGCTCACAATAGCCGATATTGCAGTGATTACAAAGATCGACCTTGTCTCACAAGCCGAACGGGAAGTTTTCCGGTATGGTGTGACCCAGGCAGCACATTCAATAGCAGTGATGGAAAGTAATGCCCTTTACGGGATCGGGATTGATCCCATCGTAAAACGTATTGAGAAGATCTGCGATGTTGAAATGCCTATGTTCCTTCGTGGGAATCCTCCTGTTGGAACCTGTACGATTTGTGTCGGTAAAAAAGAAATCGGCGCTAAAAATCATTTCGGAGTTCTCCGCACCATGGACCAGGAACTCTTTTATGTTGGAGAATGATTATGAAAAGGATCTACCTGGATAATGCAGCTTCCACCCCACCCGATCCAGGGGTTCTTGAAACAATGAACCAGTATTTTTCCGAGTGCTATGGCAATGCTTCAAGTATGCATTCCCATGGTACCCGGGCCAAAGAATTGCTGGAGGATGCACGAACAAGGCTTTCCCGGCTGCTGAATTGTCATCCTGAAGAATTGTACTTTACATCCGGTGGAACTGAAGCCAATAACTGGGCGCTCAAGGGATTTGCTTTTGCTAATCGCTCGATGGGAAATCATATTATTATCTCTTCTATCGAGCATGATTGTATTCTGAACACAAGCAAGTGGCTTCAACAACAGGGATTCCATATAACGCTTTTACCTGTTGACGAATCCGGTATTGTTAATCCTGAAATGGTGAAGGATGCTATTACGGATGAAACGATCCTGGTTTCAGTAATGCATGTGAATAATGAATTGGGTACAATCCAACCAATTAGGGAGATTAGTAAAATAGTCCGGATGAAAAATATCGCTTTTCATATGGATGCCTGTCAGTCATTCGGTAAAATTCCTCTGGATGCAGGAAATCCGAATATCAGCATGATATCTGTAAATGCACACAAGATCTATGGACCAAAAGGAACAGGAGCCCTTTATATCCGGAAAGGCACTTCTATTGAACCCTTATTACACGGAGGTGGCCAGGAACGGGGATTAAGGTCAACCACTGAAAATGTTCCGGTGATCATGGGGTTTGTAAAGGCAGCAGAATTATCCCGTGAATACCAGGAAAAAGAACAAAGTCGTATTAAAGGCTTGAGTGAATTGCTGATCTCAAAACTATCAGGTAAGTTTGATAATGTTTATTTTAATGGAAACCTGGAATGCAGGATCCCTGGAATAGTGAATTTCGCATTCAGCGGGCAGGAAGGCGAAGCCATACGTTTCTGCTGATGCTTGACGAAGAAGGCATTTCAGTTTCAGCAGGCTCTGCCTGCTCCTCAAATCATAATGAAGCCAATGGATCGCATGTATTGAAAGCGATTGGCAGAAATCCGGTCGAGGCACGCGGCGCTATCCGTGTCAGCATCGGTCGTTTCAATACAGAAAATGAAATTGAATTATTTTGTGAAGCCCTTACCAGGATCACTCAGAAACTCCACCCAATTTATTCATTTTAAAAAATTGGAACTATGTCAGAAAAAATCAATGATTTCATCCGATATACTGGAAAATTTACCCATGCTCGATTGTGGGGCATGCGGGTTCAAGACTTGTGAGGAATTTGCAATTACCCTTCCTGAAGTTCCTGAAGAGATCAAACGTTGCATCCACCTGAACGGGAAAAAGAATGGAACCAATGGATCCGGTTCCGTGAAAGTTGAAAAGCCACAGGGAATGGCTGAAAAAATGGGCTGGATCGACAACCTCCAGCGGCCATTTGATTTTATTCTTGATTGTTTTGATAATGAACCAGGTCCACGGGAAACAATCCTCCCATACAACCCTGCACTTGTTAAAGAATTAGGTGTCAAAAAAGGAGATATCATGATTGGCAGGCCAATGGGCATGTCCTGCGGATGTCCGATAACCCACTGCGGCATTGTTACCAGATACAGATCCAAGAAATGGGGTTATCAATTGGTGTGTCACAGGCCCCCTGAGGCCTCGCAAGTGAAGGTTTCATTGATATCGGTTATTATATGGCCCAGGGGTATGAAGGATTGATCAGGGAAGCAAAAGAAGAGATCAAATTGGGAAAAAGATATTGGTTCCTGCCCCGCAGGTGTATGCTCCAATGGAGGCACAGCGGACTCGTGAATGCTGTCACGCGAATGAAAGACGGGGGCTACAAAGTCAGGATTGAGGGGCTCTTCATTGGATGACACCGGATCTTCAATTCCTTGCAGATCATTCTGCTCATTACAAAGTATTTAGAAATATTTTATATCTAATTGTATAGGATATCTCAATTTGTTTTAATTTTACCTGTTGATGATATGAATATATGCAAATCTTTACAAGCCCCTTGAATCCGGCAGTTTTTTTTCAAAAAAGCTCATTACCTATTGATTCTTTAATTCTATCCAGTTCCAGCGTTTCTGAAAGTTTCTTCAATGCAAATGCAATCTTTAGGTGGGATACTGCCAGTTTTGAAAACTTTTCTTATACAGGGAAAGGATCTTTTGAGATTATTGACACCTTATATAGTAAAATTGAACCGGCAAAATTTTATCCTGGCCAGAGAATTAACTTTGAATTTAAATAGAAAAATAATTCCTCCCATATACACTTCCTGATCATTTTATCGTTGATAACAGTCAGCTGGGAAAATTAAATCCCGGAGTCTTGTTTGTTTGTTGTATGACAATCAATCACATACAACATAAAATCAGAAATGTGTCAATTTTTAAAATAGAATGAAACATCTAATAAAAAAGGAGGAATTATGAAAACCAAGATGGCTTTTCTAACAGTAGTTCTGTCATTTGCATTGATCAGAATGTTTGGACAAAGTGTTCCAGAGGAAGTTACAACACCCGACCCTGGTAATACTATTTATGGAAGCCCCCCTCCGACATTCGAAACAGCAACAGCGGGAATGGATATAAAAGTGTGGGTTATGACCAGTGAAGAACATAGACAAATGATGGAAAGTACGAACAATCAGATGAATACAAGCAGCAAGAAAGAAGGAAAGATGAAAGGCAAGAATATGTCAATGAATGCCACACATCACATTAAGGTAGAGATCACTGATGGTGAAAACGGTCAGGCAAGGAATGGTCTCAATACCAGGGTGCAGGTAACATCCCCTTCAAAGAAGGTATGGTGGGTTGACCTCAGGAATATGTCGAATCACTATGGTAATGATCTAACTCTCAACGAAAAAGGACCTTATATCTTCACCATCAATTTTGATGATAATGGGTTCCCCAGAAGGACACAATTCGAATACACAGTTGAATAGACCTCATTTAAAATGTTCCTGGAATTGGGGCGATTTTCGAATTGCCCCTTTTTCATTTGTCATCTATCCTCCGTCTGCTGCGTTCCATCTTACTTAAGTCCCCTTCTCCTGAGCAAGGGTTCAATGGATGGCTCCTGTTCCCGGAACTTCTTATATTGCACCATCCCTTCATCGTTGCCCGACTCGGCGAGACAATACTTCCTGAACTTCGCTGCGAGAGTTTGGTTATAAATGTCACCAGATTCTTTGAATGCGTTAAATGCATCCGCATCCAGAACCGCCGACCAGATATAAACGTAATACCCTGCAGGGTATTCTCCGTTAAAGATATGCGAGAAATATGTTGAACGGTAGCGTGGGATGATCTCTTCGATCAACCCGATGCTATCCATGGCTTTCTTTTCAAAAGCCAGCACATCGATGTCTTTTGGTGCAGTCAGATTGTGATAATCCATATCCAGGATTGCGGCTGCAAGATACTCAACGGTCATGAAACCCTGATTGAATGAAGCACTTTTAACGATTTTTCCGATCAGCTTATCAGGAATAATCTCACCGGTTTTATAATGCTTTGCATAAAACTTCAGGACTTCAGGCTCCCCTGCAAGGTTTTCCATGAACTGGGATGGCATTTCAACATAATCCATTGGAACAACACCTGCCGTCCGGGTATATTTTCCTTCAACAAATAATCCATGAAGGCTATGTCCGAATTCATGGAACATCGTGGTCACATCATCCCACGTTAATAAAGCCGGGGTAGTAGCAGTAGGCTTGGACAGGTTATAGGTGACCGATTCAATGGCATCGACTTTTGTACCGTTCTCATAACCCGACGCCCGGAAGTCAGTGCACCAGGCCCCGTTGCTTTTTGATTCCCGGGGATAATAGTCAAGGTAAAGAACGCCCAATGTCTTTCCATTTGCCTCCTTCACTTCATAAGTTTCAACATCTTTCTGAAATATTGGCAAGTCAGCACGCTTGGTAAAGGTGAGACCATAAAGTTTATTGGCTACATGAAACATCCCTTCACGAACATTTGAAAGACTGAAATAAGGCTTCAGTTCATTTTCATCCAGGTCATATTTTTCTTTTCTCACTTTTTCCGCATAATACCACCAATCCCACGATTGCAGCTTGAACTTCCCGCCTTCACGATCGATGATCTTCTGCATCTCTGTTACCTCTTTCTTTGCAACCGGGAGGGCTGCCTTCCATAGTCTCATTAGGAAAGCATCAACGGCTTCAGGCGTTTTAGCCATATTATCATCAATAACATAAGCAGCATAACTCTTATAACCCAGCAGGGCTGCCTGGCGTGCCCTGAGTTTAACGATCTGTGCAACAATGTCCTTGTTGTCATTTTTGTTTCCGTTATTTCCCCGCATGAAATACCCGCGGTAGATCTTTTCACGCAGCTCACGATTTTTAGCATATTGCAGGAAAGGGATCATGCTTGGCTTTGCGAGTGTAAACACCCATTTGCCTTCCATCCCTCCTGCCTTGGCCGTTTCAGCAGCACCATCGATCACACCCTGCGGTAATCCATCCAAGTCTTTTTTATCCGTAATAACCAGTTTAAAGTTCTTATTCGTTTCCGCAAGTTGATTTTCACCAAACTTTAAAGTCAGGAGTGCAAGCTTCTCATTCAGTTTCCGCAAAGTATCTTGTTTGTCTTTTGGCAGATCAGCGCCTTGTCTGACAAAATCCCGGTAATACTTCTCTACAACACGGATCTGCTGATCATCCAGTTTCATCTGATTTCGTTTTTCATAAATCGTTTTGATTCGTTTGAATAATTTCTCATTCATGGTAATATCATCCTGGTGCTTTGAGACCATCGGACTTATCTTCTTCGCAATATTCTGTAACTGCGGTGTGGTATTCGCCTGGTTCATCTGTGTGAAAACCTTGGTGACCTTCGTCAGCAATTTGCCTGATTTATCGAAGGCAAGTATGGTGTTTTCAAAATCGGGATCCTTTGGATTGTTCACTATTTCATCGATTTCGGCGCTATGTTGTTTTATGCCTTCAATATATGCCGGGAGATAATCAGTGGAATCGATTTTATCAAACGGAGGAACCTGGAAAGGTGTCTCGTATTCGGTGAAAAAGGGATTCTTTACCTCTTTGACCTGCTTACAAGCCGAAAATGAAATGAGGGTCATGATCGACAGTAAAATAAATATTTTTTTCATAAGTCAACGTTTTTAATGCGTTCATATTGGTTTAAGAAGGAAAACGTAAATGTAGGAAAAATCTCATTTTCTCATGGATTTTATTCAGGGAATTGTTCAACATGCGATAGGTAATTTGAATCAAACCGGGAAATCGTCATCGATCTTACCGTTTTTTTTTTTCATTTCACCTGTCAATTTACCGAAGTTGTAGAAAAGTGTTGTCCCGGTATAAACGAAAGAATTACTTTTACGTAGTCTAAATAAAATTTATATGGAGACAATAAACATCAAAAGGTACACATTAATTTTATTGTTTGCTATGGTGTTTAAGTCGGTAATTGTTGCTGCAAGTACTCCTGCAAGTGAATGCGCTAATACACTATGGCAGAAATTTCAGGAGAAGATCAGTTATCCGGAATTTGCTTACAAACAAGCTATACAGGGTGATGTTGTTGTAATCTTTACAGTATCAAATGATGGAAGAATCATCGTAAAGGACATCCGTGCCACCGATGTTGAACTTGGCAAATATGTAAGAAAAGTCATTTCTACTCTGCAGGCTCCCGAATTGGATAATGCCGATATTTATGACTTCAAAGTAATTTTTCATTTTAAACTGATCTGATGCGATGAGAAGCATAAGGATTTATAATCAATAAACATCAAATTATATTTTAACCTTTTAAAAATTCTAATTATTAACCAATTGTTCATTTTAAAACAAAGCAACATGAAAACAATAAATGTAACGCGCGTTATTTTAATTACTTTACTTGTTGGATTTATTTCAACATTTTCAACATATGCAGCAAGTCCTGCAGCAGTAGCCAGTGCGAAAAGCATCCGGCAAAAGTTCGTCCAGGCAGTCATGAACCCTGACGATCAGTCGAATGTACCTACAAAGGGTGAAGTTGTAGTACTCTTTACTTTAACGGATGAAGGAACAGTAGAAATTAAAAAAATTGAAGGAACAAATGATGACGCTACCAATTATGTAAAAGATAAAATTACAAATGTTCCCTGCAAAGATTTTGTTCATCCTTATAACCAATATTATAAAGTAAAATTCCATTTTCAGGAAGATTAACCTTTAAGAGTGGTTCACAGAGAACCAAAACTTAAGGGAAATTCACGAAGGATCCCTGTCCGATTACGTGTTATCAACCGGAGTCGTTCAGGGATTCTTTAATTGTCAAATAAAACAGAAAACCATGAGAAAAATAAAAATAGTTCGCATAGTAATCCTAACCTTTATTATCGGTTTCATTTCAACATTTACGATCCATGCCTCCTCTCCTGCTGCAGTCGCCGCAAAAGACATCCGGCAGAAGATTGTTAAGGAAGTATGGAGCAATAATGACGAGGAAAATTTCCCAACGGAGGGGACAGTAGTTGTCCTTTTTACAGTCAATGATGAAGGAAAGATCGATATTAAAAAGCTTGACTCGAATAATACCGAAGCTGAAGACTTTGTAACAAAAAAGATCTCAGGCATTTCCTGCAAGGACAATGTTTATCCTTATCATCAATTTTACAGGGTAAAATTCCAGTTTGATCAGAACTAAGTTTATAACGGAGAAAGAAATAGACCAATCTTAGTCAGTATAAAAACTGACTTTAAAATCCCTGCTTAAAAACTGGTCTAAAAACCGGAATACAGGGATTTTTTTATTTTTTATTCTTCATTCTTCATTCTCTCTTAGGGTGCAAGTCTTTCAATAACCCATCCTCCATTGACCATTCGGTATTGAATCCTGTCGTGAAGCCTGGACGGCCCCGATTGCCAGAATTCAAATGAAGATGGAATGATCCGGTATCCGCCCCAGTGGGCAGGTCTTTTGGGTACTGGTCCTGAATTACGTTTCACCTCATCGAATTCCTCAACAAGGGTTTTTCTGCCATGGATAACTTTGCTCTGAGAAGACACTATGGCGCTGATCCTGCTGTCGAGGGGCCGGGAAGCAAAATATTCATCCGACTCGGATTCACTCACCCGCTGGGCTTTTCCCGTAATCCTTACCTGGCGTTCAATTTCTTTCCAGTGAAACGCAACGGCAACGAATGGATTGAGTTCAATTTCACTGCCTTTCCTGCTTTGGTAATTTGTAAAGAACACAAAGCCGTTTGCATCAAATCCTTTAAGCAAGACCATTCGCCCTGAAGGAATTCCTTCTGCAGTGGCAGTTGCCAGGAACATAGCTTCAGGTTCCGCAATCCCTGAAGCCAGAGCATCATGAAACCATGCAGAGAACTGACGAAACGGATCTGGATCGACTGAATTCTCATCCAAAACAATTTTCTTATAATGATCCAGAGGGTTTTTATATGGACTTTCAGACATGAAAAATCATGATTTTAGGTGATTCAAAATTAATTTAATTTATAACTTTACCGAAAATTTAAAATATATTCAATGACAAATAAAGTCACAAAAATAGAATTGGAGGAGATGAAGCAAAATAAGGGCGTGTCAAGATCATATAAAAATGATGATGTCACTGTTTTCTGGCGTCCTGAACTTTGCATCCACTCAGCCAATTGCCTGGTTGGATTGCCCGGGGTTTTTGATTCGTCAGAACGCCCGTGGATTAACATAAATGGCGCCTCTTCAAAAGATATCATAAAAACCATAAATACCTGCCCTTCAAGAGCACTCCTGTATTTGAAGAACACTAATTATTCACTCAGAAAAACTCGTAAAAAATCAAAGAAAACCCCAAAGTTTGCACGGATCCAGATTTTAAAAGACGGACCGGCCATTATCTCAGGTAACTTTATCTTGCGTGATTCAAACAAGAAAAAGATCCACCTTGAAAGAGAAAAAGCAGCAATATGCCGTTGCGGGGCCACCCATAAAAAGCCTTTTTGCGATGGAACTCATCTTTCGATAGGGTTTAAGGACTGACTGCTGTAAATATTCAAATACAATAGTTTAACTTTTTAACATCATTAGTACATGATTATTGGTCTAATTAAAGAATCGGAAAAAGAAAAACGGGTTGCATTGCTGCCTGAAGTCGTAGCTGCGCTTGTAAAGTTAAATGTCAACGTGCGGGTCGAAAAGGATGCCGGTAAACAATCCAGTGTCTCCGACGATGAATACATTGCTGCCGGCGCTACGATCCATTCGAAAAAAGATGTGATCTCCGAATCCGGAATGATCATCAAGATTAATCCGCCTACAACGGAAGAATTTGGGTTAATGAAAGCTGACCAGGTCTTTTTAGGTGTATTGAATCCTCTTGTTGATCATGAGATGGTAAAAAAGCTTGCTGCTGCAGGGATCACGGCATTCAGCCTTGATATCATTCCCCGCACGTCACGCGCTCAGGCCATGGATATTCTGTCCTCGATGGCCACGGTGAACGGGTATAAAGCCGTTCTGACGGCTGCGAACACACTGCCAAAGTTTTTCCCGATGTTCATGACGGCAGCAGGAACCATCACTCCTGCCAAGATCTTAATCCTGGGGGCCGGTGTTGCCGGACTGCAGGCACTGGCCACCAGCAGAAAACTGGGTGGGGTAGTTGAAGTTTTTGATGTAAGGGCTGCCGTAAAAGAAGAAGTAACCGGCCTCGGAGGTAAGTTTATCGACGTAGAAGGCGCCAGGGATGAAAAATCAGCAGGTGGCTATGCAGTGGAACAAACGGAAGAATTTAAAAACCGCCAGGCACAAGCCATCCACGAACATGCAATCCGTTCGGATGTAATTATCTGTACGGCTCAGATCCCCGGTAAAAAAGCACCTGTACTCTTAAAAAAAGAAACAGTTGAAGCCATGAAACCCGGATCGGTTATTATTGATATCGCTGCAAGTTCAGGAGGAAACTGTGAACTTACAAAAGATAACGAAACAATCGTGATCCATGGGGTTACCATTATCGGTAATTCTTTCTTTGCCATCGATATGCCATATGATGCAAGTAAGATGTTCGGCAAGAATGTTCTTAACTTCCTTAAACTCATGATATCACCTTCTGAAGGCTTCAAATTGAACTGGGAGGATGACATAGTAAAAGGAACCTGTGTCACCCATAATAAAGAAATTATTAACGAACGGGTGAAAGCCCTGATTCAAAACTAAAATCATATCCTTATGACTGAAATATTAAAATTTTTCCTGTTATACAGGGAGGCAATCTTTGTTATCGTTCTTTCTATCTTCCTCGGGATCGAGGTTATCTCGCATGTCCCCTCTGTTCTTCACACGCCTTTGATGTCAGGCGCAAATGCCATTCATGGGGTTGTGATCATTGGTGCAATAATAGTTATGGGGCATGCCAGGGATCTGTTGCCTATGATACTGGGATTCATTGCAGTAGTGCTTGGCACCTTGAATGTCGTTGGCGGCTTTGTAGTGACCGACCGCATGCTGGAAATGTTCAGGAAAAAGAAAACTAAAAACTAAAGAACTATGGATAATATTATAACCCTCACACGATCTTATGAATTCTCGCAATATCTCTCTGTTCTCGAGATCTCCTATATCATTGCATCTGTTCTTTTTATTCTCGGTCTGAAAAAACTGAGTCATCCGGATACGGCCCGTAACGGGAATCTCTGGGCGGCAGCAGGTATGGGACTTGCCATCCTTTGTACCATCCTGTTTCATAAAACTTCAGTTGGTGAAGGACAGTACGAAGGAATTCACAACATCCCATTCATCCTGGTAGCTTTAGTTCTTGGATCCCTTGTAGGTTGGTTTGCAGCAAGAAAGGTAAAGATGACCGCCATGCCTCAGATGGTTTCACTCTTCAACGGTATGGGCGGTGCCTGCGCCGCATTGATCTCCATGATGGAGTTTCCAAGGATGCAGGCAGCCTTATCCTCTGTTTCTGCTGCAAACATGTTGAACGGAGAAGCTTTAGCAATCCTGCTCGGTTTGATGATCGGGGGAGTTTCCTTTGCCGGTAGTATGATCGCATTCGGGAAACTGGATGAACGGATCGGGGATATCAAGAATCCTATTTTGAGGGTCATTAACCTTTGTTTCCTGATCCTTCTCCTAGGATTTGTTGTGTTTATCATGTTCCAGCAGCCTGTTGCCGGTGAAACCTGGATGATTTATGTGCTTGCTACTTTGGCTTTGGTTTATGGCGTTACTTTCGTAATGCCGATCGGGGGAGCCGATATGCCAGTAGTGATCTCCCTGTTGAACTCATTTACAGGGGTTGCTGCTGCAATGGGCGGATTCCTCTATCATAACCAGGCTATGCTCACCGGTGGTATCCTCGTAGGCTCTTCAGGAACAATCCTCACAATCCTCATGTGTAAGGCTATGAACCGTTCCCTGCTCAATGTGATCATCGGTGCCTTTGGTGGAAATGCAGCAGCAGGAGCACAATCAGGCGACCAATCCGTTAAGGAGATCACCCTGAGTGATTCAGCCATTCTTCTGAATTACTCTCAGAAAGTGTTTATTGTCCCCGGCTATGGATTGGCCGTCGCCCAGGCTCAACACCTGTGCCATGAACTGGATGTCCTCCTTTCATCAAAAGGAGTGGTGGTCAAGTACGGGATCCACCCGGTTGCCGGCAGAATGCCCGGCCACATGAATGTCCTGCTGGCTGAAGCTGATGTACCTTACGAAAAACTACTTGAGATGGAAGATGCCAACAATGAAATGGGGAATACAGATGTGGCTATCGTTGTTGGTGCCAACGATGTGGTGAACCCGGCTGCCGAAGACGATCCTTCAAGCCCGATCGCAGGAATGCCGGTCATCCAGGTTTGGAATGCAAAAAATGTCATCGTAATGAAAAGAAGTATGGCAAAAGGTTATGCTGCCATCGAAAATAAATTGTTCTATCATCCTAAAACCCGTATGCTGTTCGGCGATGCCAAATCGACGATGCAGAAACTGGTCACTGAGATCAAAAGCCTCTAAAACAAAAAACCCCGTTGTCGCGGGGTTTTTTGTTTATTCGATCGAAAGATTACTTTTTGCCTTTTTTCATCTCTTTCTTAGCTTCCTTAACTTTCTTGGCTGGCTTGATCAGTTTCTTTGCGATTGAATCCTGATGTGCTATTGAATCGGCTTTTCTCTTTTCTTCCTGAACCTTAGCAATTGAATCAGCTATCCTCTGCTGTTCTGCCTGTACCATCGCTAATGAATCCGCAACTCTGATAGAGTCAGCAATTCTTTTTTCTTCTAATTCTTTTGCGCTTGGGCCGCAGCTGTATATAAAAGCTACAACGCCGATAACTAATAATGTTGCGAGTTTTTTCATCTGTTCATTGATTTTTAAGTTCGTGCAAAGATAAATCAAATCGAGATTAGCTTCCAAATAAATCGGATACTATTTTTTAACATTTTTTAACGTTTGGGTTATAATACTCATAATCAAGAAAATAAATTTCAAAGCTGTCCTTAAATTGAAGATTATCAACTTTCTGATTGGTCAAGTTTACTAATTCCTGTTGCACCCTCAATAGCCTATCCCGCTAATACATTGCATCGCCCTTAATTTTCGTACCTTTGGTCAGTCGACTGCCGACTGAGGACTGAGGTCAATCGGAAATCGTAAATCTAAAAATTCAATCGTAAATCGTAAATCGTAAATCGTCCAATCGTAAATCATCTAATATGGTCATCCCTTTAGCTGAGCAACTGCGTCCTTCAAGTCTCGATGAATACATCGGCCAGGAACACCTCGTCGGCAGGGATGCAATATTATATAAGGCAATCGAATCGGGGAATGTACCCTCAATGATCCTGTGGGGTCCGCCAGGCGTTGGAAAGACAACTCTTGCATATATTATCTCACAGCAATTGAAACGTTCTTTTTTTACACTCAGCGCCGTTAGTTCCGGAGTAAAAGATGTTCGGGAAGTAATTGCAAAGGCTAAAGAAAGTGGTGAGAGTCCGTTTTTGTTCATCGATGAAATCCACCGCTTCAGCAAATCCCAGCAGGATGCTTTGCTTGGTGCTGTTGAAAAAGGAATTGTCACTTTCATAGGAGCAACCACAGAAAATCCTTCCTTCGAGGTGATCTCTCCCCTCCTGTCCCGTTGCCAGATTTATATTCTGAAACCCCTTGAAGAAGTTCATCTTTTAAAACTGCTGGAGCTTGGGAAAGAAAGGCTGGAAAAAGATACGGGTGTTAAGATCAGGATTGAGGAAACGGAAGCGCTGATGCGTATCTCCGGAGGCGATGCAAGGAAACTCTTCAATGCACTTGAGCTCATTGTGAATGCAGAAAGTAAAAAATCAAAAGAGGTAAGGATAACAAATGAATCGGCCGTAAAGATCATCCAGCAAAACCTGGCAATGTACGATAAGGGCGGGGAAATGCATTATGATGTGATTTCTGCCTTTATCAAATCAATGAGGGGAAGCGACCCGAATGCTGCAGTTTATTGGTTGGCCAGGATGGTAGAATCAGGTGAAGACCCCCTTTTCATTGCAAGACGGATGCTCATCCTGGCATCGGAGGATATAGGAAATGCAAATCCGAATGCCCTCCTGCTTGCCAATGCCTGCTTCCAGGCCGTGAATGTTATAGGCTATCCGGAATGTCAGCTGATCCTTTCACAAACTGCCATCTACCTGGCCTGTTCCGTAAAAAGTAATGCC
This sequence comes from uncultured Bacteroidales bacterium, assembly GCA_963800585.1. Taxonomy (GTDB): domain Bacteria; phylum Bacteroidota; class Bacteroidia; order Bacteroidales; family FEN-979; genus FEN-979. The sequence goes on along the minus strand of CAWDBP010000006.1, from coordinate 139,286 downwards.
TCTTATAAAGCCCTCCTGGTTGCCCAGAAAGCATTCCGTGACCATGGAGACCTGCCGGTTCCTTTACCCATACGGAATGCCCCTACCAACCTGATGAAGAACATTGGCTATGGGAAAGACTATAAATATGCCCATGACTATGAAAATAATTTCGTAGATCTGGAATTCCTCCCCGGAAAACTATCAGGCAACAAGTTTTACGACCCCCAGGATAACCCCCGCGAAAAAGAACTCAGAGCAAGACTCAAAGTTTTGTGGAAAAACAAATATGGCTACTAGAAACATGAATAATGAATAATTAAGATCAAAACAAAATCGTAAATCGTAAATCCAAAATTCAATCGTAAATCGTCCAATCGTAAATTAAAAAGTCCAATCGTAAATCTGATATCATGATCCCAGCAATACCAAAGTTGAATCACACCACAAAAGGCAATTTCTTCCTGATTGCCGGTCCGTGTGTCGTAGAAGATGAGAAAATGCCGATGGACATCGCTGAAAAGATATTCAGGATAACCGAATCTCTTGAGATCCCATTCATCTTCAAAGCATCTTATAAAAAAGCCAACCGGTCGAAGGTTGATTCCTTTTCAGGCATCGGTGATAAAAAAGCCCTTGAGGTGATACGAAAAGTGGGTGAGAGTCTTAACATTCCCACACTAACAGACATTCATACAGAAGAGGAAGCCATTCGGGCTGCCTTATATGTGGATGTACTTCAGATCCCAGCCTTCCTATGCCGCCAGACTGAATTGCTCATTGCTGCCGGGAAAACGGAAAAGGTGATTAATATCAAAAAGGGACAGTTTGCATCTGCAGCTTCAATGAAATTTGCCATTGACAAGATAAACTATGCCGGAAACAAGAAAGTAATCCTTACCGAAAGAGGAACTACCTTCGGGTACCAGGACCTCGTGGTTGATTTTCGTAATATCCCTGAAATGCAACGTTTGAATGTGCCGGTTGTCATGGATGTCACTCATTCCCTGCAACAGCCTAACCAATCGACGGGGATTAGCGGCGGGCATCCCGAACTTATAGAGACCATCGCAAAAGCAGCCATCGCTGTAGGAGCCGACGGGATATTCCTTGAAACACATCCACGCCCCTCATCAGCAAAATCAGACGGTGCCAACATGCTAAAACTGGATTTACTGGAAGATCTTCTAACCGAACTCGTAAGGATTAGAAAAGCCTTGTAAAAATTTACGATTGGACGATTTTAGATTTCAGATTAAATTGACCAATTTTAGACTTCCGATTATTTACATCTTAAAGAATCGTAAATCGTCAATAAAAAAATTCGTTCGTAAATCGTCCAATCGTAAATTGAAATAATCGTCCAATCGAAATTCTATTCTATCCAAATCCCTTTGACTCCCCCTGTTTCCTTGTAAAAATGTACATTCCATTTATCTGAAGGAAGGAAAGAAACAATACCGAGTTGGCTTACCAGGCACTGGGTTTCTTCTGTCAGGTTTTCTCCCATCTTTACCGTCACCCTGGCGAGTTCAGGTATCCTGTAATAAAAACCATGATCTTTGTTTTTCCAGGTTGTCCGTTTCAGATAGCCTGCAACATTACTGGTGGTTCCCGACCGTTGTACCTTGATGGTGACGATCTTCCCTCCCGGCTCATCAAGTTCCATCATCCCTTTTGATTTCATGTATTTGAAAATAGGCACCTCCATATTCACCTGGTTCGGATTGGGCGTATAATAAAAGGAAAAGGTCAGGGTTTTATGAAGACTGATCCCTGTAAAAAGTTTCATGTATTCTGTCTCCATCTGCTTTAATTGCAGGTCCATGTATTCAAGAGTCTCCCTGTTATAATTCACCTCCTGGAACCCGCTGATAAGGTTGAACCGGTTATCCTTGATCTTTACGATATAATCGGATGCTTCTTTTGCCTTTTGTTCCGGTGACTTCTCGACCACCGTCCTTTTCAGGTACTGCCGTTCAAGGGTCATTGTATCAATATTCACCTTGCGAATGATGGTATCTACTTTTTCAAAGAAGTTTACATCTGCAGAATATTTAAAAATCTCGGGAAAGACCTCTTTTTCTGTTGCCAGTCCGGGCTCTTCCTTATTGATGATCTTCTCTTCCTTGGCAAGCGTATCAATCTTCTCTGGTATTGTCCCCAGGATCAGTCCTGATTCCGTGAATGACACCAGGCCGGCCTTCTCGCTCTTCGACAATTTCCCCGGAAGTTCAAGAAAATAATACTGGTCGGGATCCGGCTGCTGTGATGTGGTCACTTTCATTCCGTTGATCTTGTATTCTACCGAATTTGCCATTACGACATTCTTCAATCCGAGGTATTTCAATGCATATTCTGCATAGGGACCTTTATAATTCTCGATCCTGTCTATTTCCACATCGATCCTGATCACCGTTCTCGGAAGTGAATAAAAAACACCTTCCTTACCTGAAATTGAGGTGTTATTATCAATATGGAAAACATTGATCTGTGTGAATCCTTGATTCAGGAAAAATCCTGAAACCAGGAATAGAAATCCAAGGATAATTTTACGCATAAGGATTTGTTTTTTATGATATACTTATTATTTTACTCTTCACTCTTCACTCTTTACTCTTCACTCTTTACCCCTCACCTCTCACTTTTCACTCTCAGGAGGAGTAGTCCTGCAAATGTAATAATTCCATTAACAAGCAGTAATTCAAAACCAAATTTATAACCGCTGAACAGCACATCTGAATAACAGCTGAGGAAATAACAAATTACCGGTGAGGCAATTACTACAACCGGAACCCAACGGTCCCTCACCTTATAAGGCATGAATAAACCAAACGCATACAGGCCAAGCAAAGGACCATAGGTATAACCTGCTATCGTGAATAACTTATCAATTACAGCCCTGTCGTTTATTGCCCGAAAGATCACGATGACCATAAGCAGGATAAAGGCAAAGCTGATATGTACTATGTGCCGTAACCGCTTTTTCTGTCTTTCATTCAGATCGGTACGTTTTTCAAGTCCAAGAAAGTCGATGCTGAAACAGGTGGTAAGGGAAGTCAACGCCCCGTCAGCGCTCGGATATGCAGCAGATATCAGTCCTACCAGGAATACCATACCTGCCACAGGTCCAAGATATTGTATTGCAATCATCGGGAAAAGATCATCTGTCCGCTGGGGTATTTTTATTCCCACACGATCGGTATATATAAATAACACTGCCCCAAGGAATAATATAACGAAGTTCACAAACACCATGATCCCTGTAAATGTGAACATGTTTTTCTGGGCCTCTTTCAGGTTTTTGCAGCTCAGGTTCTTCTGCATCATCTCCTGGTCGAGACCTGTCATCACAATCGCAATGAAAGCCCCGCTGAGCAATTGCTTGACAAAAAACCTTTTATCGTGCCAGTCGCCGAAAAACATTTTTGAGTATGCACTGTGAATTACATCTGATGATAGGACAGGCAGCGAACTTCCCAGGTTGTGGATGATGAATGCTATAGAAAAGACCAGCGCCAGCAACATAAAGGTCGTCTGTATCGTATCAGTCCAGATAATTGTCTTAATTCCTCCTTTAAATGTGTACATCAGGATCAGGAGAATAAAGATCATGACCGTTACACCAAAAGGTATCTTCCAGGCATCAAAAACAAATACCTGTAAGACATTTACGATGAGGAACATCCTGAAAGAAGCCCCGATGACCCTTGAGACTATAAAATAAAAAGCGCCTGATTTGTAAGACCAGAATCCGAAACGTGTTCCGAGATATGAATAGATGGAAGTCAGATTAAGTCTGTAGTATAGCGGCATCAATATGGTTGCAATAACAGTATATCCAAATACATAGCCCAATACCAGCACCATGTATGAAAATTGCGTGGATCCCACCCAGCCGGGAACTGACATAAAAGTGACGCCCGACATGGAAGCGCCAATCATTCCATAGGCTACAACAAACCAGGGCGACGCCTTGTTACCAATGAAAAATGCACGGTTCGTGGCTCTCCTTGCCGTGATCCAGGTAACAATAAACAGCAATACAGTGTATGCAAGAAATACGATCAGGATAGTTACAGGATTCACAGGGCCGGGTTCATCAGTTCCTACTATATTTTCATCCCAGTGACCGCGACCGCAAAGGAGATCAGGTCCGGATAAACAAAATCAATACAAAGGTGATTCTTTCTTACCTGGCCGATATCTTCTGAAATGAAAACAGTTACCATTTTAAGCTTTTTACCAAAGATCATGTCTGAAACAGAATCACCCACCATTACCGATCTTTTAAAGTTAAGTTCAGGAAAATCCTTTCTGGCCATGAGTGCCATGCCTACATTGGGTTTCCGTTTTAAAGAGCCTTCTTCTTCAAGATGCGGACTATGATAGATGCGATCGATCCTTCCGCCAAACCGTTCAACTTCAGTAATCATTTTCCGGTGAAGAGTATCAAGTTCCTCCTCAGTCATCAGGCCTTTCCCGATACCTTGCTGGTTGCTTACCACGATGATCCTTGGGAATTTCTTTGAAAGAACCTGCAGGGCATCGGTAACCCCCGGGAGAAACTCGAATTGTTCCCAATTCTGCACGTATCCTCCAAGGATTCGTGTGTTGATCACGCCATCCCTGTCGAGAAAAAGACTCCAGCCGGAATCAATCTTCAAATCGTTTAAATTCATCCTGCGCTGTCATGTAATCTTCGGGAATCCCGATATCCAGGAAGTATCCCCTGGATGGATAACCATAAATACCCGCTTTGTTATAGCATTTTTCAAAACAATCCTTTTCGATTGAGAACTTTTTCCCAAAAGAACCGGAGAGCAAAAAGTTCTTATTGATCAGGTAAACCCCGCCATTGATATACCCCGGACATGCATCCTGTTTCTTTTCATGAAATCCCGTCACCTTCTTTTCCAGGTCAATCTTTACCGTCCCAAACCTGGATGTATCCTCCAGGTAACGCAACGCCATCGTCAAATCTGCTGTTGTCTTCAGGTGAAGATTCAGCATGGCATTCATATCAACCCTGAACATGCTGTCCCCATTCAAAACAAAGGAGAAATCACCTTCCACCTGTTCCAATGCATTAAGAATACCTCCGCCTGTTCCCAGGGGCTCTTCTTCAATTGCATAGGAAATGGGAAGATGCCTGTACCGGTCCTTAAAATAGTCCTGTATCATCTCCCGCTTGTACCCGACCGACAGGATAACTTTATGGATCTCTTGCCCTGTCAGATAGTTAAGGAGATATTCCAGGAAGGGTTTGTCATTGATCAGGGCCATTGATTTTGGCTGATCATTGACCACCTTTTGCAGCCTTGTTCCTAGGCCGCCGGCAAGTATTATTGCTTCCAATACAACTTATTTAGGAAAAATCGTCGATTCAACGTATTCGCAAATGATGTGTCCGATCATGATGTGTGATTCCTGGATTCTTGGCGTTTCCCTGGATGGAACATTAACAAGGAAATCACAGAGATTCTTCATTTCTCCTCCCGATTCTCCGGTCAGGCCAACGGTAATGATCCCCATCTCACGGGCAGTTTCAAGCGCACGGATAATATTCTTCGAATTCCCCGATGTAGATATGGCGATAAGTACATCGCCTTCATTTCCAACCCCTTTCAGTATCCGGGAATAGACCTCTTCAAACGAATAATCATTGGCTACTGCGGTAAGATAGGAACTATTAACATGTAAGGCCTCCGAAGGAAGTGGATCCCTGTCATAATTGAAACGGCCCGAAAACTCTGCAGCCAGGTGCTGTGCATCAGCCGCACTCCCCCCATTTCCGCAAAAAAGCACCTTGTTGCCATCACAAAAAGCTTCGGCACAGGTATCTGCAACCTCATGGATCACCTCTATCAGCTTTTTATCAGCCAATATCCGCTGTTTTGTCAGAATCGATTCATTAATAGCATCCGTAATTCTCATCAACATATTTTTCTACAAAGATAATCCATAAAATAACTTTCCACCAACCCTTCACCCTTCACAATTTTCGCGTCACGCGTCCCGTTTGTTTTACCATTTTACCATATTACCATTTTACCATTTTCTTACATGGTCCACGTCGACAATCCATTGCTCGTAAATTCATACCGTTTCGTCTGACCGCCGAATTTCTTTAGTGCTTCAATCACTGCCGATCGCGTGGTTCCCGGGCAGTAAAAGAACATAAAGCCACCGCCACCGGCGCCGGAGATCTTTCCGCCTGTCGCTCCATGCTGCATGGCCGTTGAATAAATATCATCTATAAAAGAGTTAGTGATCCCTGCTGCCATATTCTTTTTAAACTGCCATCCGAAATCAAGGATCTCCCCTATCTTCCAGAGCTCTCCTTTCAGCAACGCCTCTTTCATCATCACAGCCTGTTCTTTCAGCTTGTGCATCGCCTCTATCGTTTTTTCATTCCGGTTGGTGACATTCATCGACTGTTGCTCGATGATGATCGACGATAACCGGCTGGTCTCCGTGTGATAAAGAATAAGGTTATGCGACAATTCATCCAGGTACTTGCTGTGAATCCTTAGCGGATTCACGATCACCTTATCTTCTTTTGAGAATTCCATAAAATTGACGCCTCCGAAAGTTGCTGCATACTGATCCTGCTTTCCCCCTGCCATACCCAGGTCAACCCGTTCAATTTCGTAAGCAAGATGCGCCAGGTCATATTCTCCCAACGGCAACCCCAGCCATTCACTGAATGCCCCGAGAATGGCAACAACCAGCGTGGAAGAAGTCCCGAGCCCTGATCCCGGGGGAGCATCCACATAGGTTGTCAGTTCAAAGGACAAAGGCTTTTTCACAAAATCCCTGACTACCCTGTTGTAAATCCCCTTCACCAGGTCCAGTTTCCCGTCAATAGGCAGAGCGATCATATTTTGGAAGGTATAATGCTCATTTTTATCGACAGAGTTCAGGATGATCTTGTCGTCATCCCTCGGAACGATGGTCGCATAAGCATACATGCTGATGGTCGCATTGAGGATCGTCCCGCCAAACAACTCCGAATATGGTGCCACATCGGTTCCCCCGCCAGCCAGGCCCAACCGCAAAGGAGCTTTACTTCGTACAATCATGGAAATGATAATTAATAATTGATAATAAACTTCGCGTCACGCGTTACGCGTCACGCGTCACGATTTTTTCCACCTCACCAATCGCCTCCACCATCCTTCCCCACGAATATTTCAGCTTTTCAACCGCAGCATTCGCCGAGAACTCCGCTTCTTTCTTCTCATTATAAAACTGCAGAATAGCCGAAGTTATTTCAGGAACTGAAGGCTCAACAACATAACCCACCTTGCCATCGGGGACAAACTCAGCCAGCCCCCCCACATTTGTGATGATCATCGGCTTGTTGAAATGATAGGCGATTTGCGTAACCCCGCTTTGTGTGGCATTCTTATATGGCTGAACAACCAGGTCTGCAGCACAGAAATAATCTGCTACGGCACTGTCGGGAATAAACTCATTACGCATGATGACATCTTCCTTCAGATCAAACTGATCCAATAGGTCATAATAGGGTTTTGCATCCGTATAAAACTCTCCGGCGACGATTAGTTTCAGTCGATACGCTCTTAACCGTTCGTCGGCAAATGCTTTCAAAAGAAGGTCTAAACCTTTGTAATCCCTGATAAATCCAAAGAAAAGAATATAGGAATAACCCGGATCCAGCCCCAGGTGCTTCAGTGCTTCGGCTTTGGATACCTGCCCGCCAAAATTATCGTACAGGGGATGAGGACAAAAGAGTGTTGGCTTGGGCTTTAAACCCTGGAATTGATTTATCTCAGCCAGCACCGACCGCGACATGGCAATAAATCCATCCACAGAATTGACCCAGTATCGGATCAGGAGCCGGTCTCCTGGTCTTTTTTCATGTGGGATCAGGTTGTCTACAATGGAAACTATTCTGGTATGCTTGTTTTTTCGGATGATCCTGCAGATAGTTCCCAAACAGGGAGCCATAAATGGGATCCAGAATTTAACGATGACAAAATCAGGATTTTCTTTTTTTATTTCCCGCCCAACCTTCCGCCAGTTTAATGGATTGATGGAGTTGACCTTGATCTTGATCGGAATGCCTGCCGGCGCAGGTTCCGAAGAGTATTGTGTCTTGCCGGGAAACAGGAAACCAGGGTATTGAAGGCTGAAGGTATAGATAGTAACATCATAACCCTGGTCAATGTATTCTTTTGCCAGTCGCTCGTTATAGGTTGCCAGTCCGCCCCTGAGTGGATGTGCGGAACCGATGATCACGAGCTTTCGTTTGTTAAAGTCCAAGCTTTCTTTCAATAAGGTACTGGTTTTTATCAGCAGCCGTCCGCGAGATCATCTCACCCAAAAAACCTGCCACAAAAAGCTGAGTCCCCATGATCATAGCGAGAAGCCCGAAATAAAACAGGGGACGTTCGGTCATCTTGAACGCCTGGTAAAAGTACTTTGCATAGGCAAGATAACCCGCAATGACAAACCCTGCAAGAAAGATGATCGATCCAAGCAATCCGAAAAAATGCATAGGTCTTTTCCCGAATCGTGCCGTAAAATTAATGGTCAGAAGATCGAGGTACCCTTTCAGGAAACGGTCAAGCCCGTACTTTGTCTTTCCGAATTTCCGCTTCCGGTGAACCACCACCTTCTCCCCTATCCTGTTAAACCCTGCCCATTTTGCTATAACAGGAATATACCGGTGCATCTCCCCGTAAACTTCAATGCTTTTCACCACATCGTTCTTGTATGCCTTTAATCCGCAATTGAAGTCGTGAAGTTTAATGCCGGACATCCGCCGTGTGGTCCAGTTATAAAACTTTGTCGGGATGGTCTTGGATATGGGATCAAACCGCTTCTTTTTCCATCCCGAAACAAGGTCATAGCCCCCGGCCTTGATCATATCGTATAAACCGGGTATCTCATCCGGACTGTCCTGCATATCCGCATCCATGGTGATCACAACATCCCCCGCCGCATTGGCGAAACCTACGTTCAGGGCCGCCGCTTTGCCATAATTCCTCCTGAATTTGATCCCCTTCAGGTTCTGATTTTGCGCTGCGAGTCCTTCAATGATCTTCCACGAACCGTCACGGCTTCCGTCATCCACAAAAAGTACTTCGTAGGTAAAATGGTTCTCCTGCATCACCCGTTCTATCCAGGCGGCAAGTTCAGGAAGTGATTCTTCCTCATTTAAAAGAGGGATAACAACTGAAATATCCATTAACTATGAAATTATACCATGGTTGGTGCATTGGGATCCTTTTTCTTTAAGAAAAAGGAAATGATCAGTGAGAACACTGCTGCCCAGAAAGCATTTCCCAGTAATCCCCAGATAACCATCCATACCGGGGTCATGAACCTCTCCGTCATTGACATCGCCTGGTCCATTTGTTCTTGCGACATGCTGCCTGCCTTCGCTTCCATTTTGGTCCTTACCTGGGCTAAAAGCTCATCAACCAACCCGGTATTGATGTATTTGATGTAAAAGAAAAAGAAGATAGTTGAGACGATGGCAGCAAACAACCCGATAAGAAAACTCACTGAAAATGCCTGCCCATAGGTCATAAACCCATTGAGTGCAACCTTGCGGTATTGAATGGACCCGATCACCATTCCGGCGATCATAAACACAAATGCCACATATTGCATCGTTTGATTGAGGTAAAGGTTAGCGACATACATGATCAGCGAATAAACGATCAGTACCACGCCGGTACATACTCCATAGATCAGGGCATGCATGCCAAGGGATGTTTTTTTCTCTTCCATTGCTTTTTGTTTTTAAGGTTTGAACTGAAAGCAAACATACAAAAAAATATCAAGGACCATGATAAAAACCGGTAAAATTGTATCTTTGCCGCGGGGTAAGTCTTATACGACCAGCTCCCGTCAAACTCCCCCAGGTTCGGAAGGAAGCAAGGGTAAGATGGTTGAGCGGTGCGATATAAGGGGCTTACCCCTTTTTTAATTTACGATTAACCGATTTTCGATTGTAGATTATATTGTTGATCTTCAGATTGTCGAATAAAAAATCGTAAATCGTAAATAAAAAAATTCAATCGTAAATCGCCTGCCTGATGTTAGGCAGATAAATCGTCCAATCGTAAATGTTACTTAGGGTTCATCCTGAAAATCCCGGCGATCGTCATTTAAAGATAATCACCGATTGTCTCCACAGCGGCGGCATCGTGATCTATCCGTCGGATACGATCTATGGTTTGGGATGTGACATCACCCAGATCAAGGCCGTCGACCGCATCGCCCAGATCAAGGGAATAAAAAGAGAAAAAGCCAATTTCTCCTTCATCTGCTGCGACCTGAGTCACCTTTCCGATTTTACCAGGCCCATACCCAATCAAATCTTTCGCCTGATGCGTAAAGCATTACCCGGCCCCTTCACCTTCATCCTCAATGCCAATACCAACGTCCCTCATTACTTCCAGAGTAAAAAGAAAACGGTCGGTATCCGTATTCCAAACCACCTCGTCCCCCTCCAGATAGTCGAAAAACTTGGCAATCCCATCATGACCACCTCCATCCACGACGAGGATGAGATCATCGAATATTCAACTGACCCTGAACTGATCTATGAAAAATACCGCGATATAGTCGACATCGTCGTCGATTCCGGCCCCGGAGGTAACATCCCCTCCACTATTGTCGATTGTACTGGCGACGAACCCGTCATCATCCGTGAAGGCAAAGGAAACCTCTCTGAGTTTCTTTAAAATCTGATGTTGTAAAATCCGCGTCACGCGTCACGCGTTACGCGTCACGATTTTTTCAGTTACCGATCATTAAATTACGAACCGTAGTTGGAAAAGTAAAATTTAACCACTACTTTTGCACGCTCAAAAATAAAAGTTGATTCGCTAGCTCAGCAGGTAGAGCATCGCCCTTTTAAGGCGGGGGTCCTGGGTTCGAATCCCAGGCGGATCACAAGTCAAATGCAAAATGGCAAGATGGTAAAATGGTTAAATCATTTTACCATCTTGCATTTAAATTAATTTCATTTTCTATCCGGGAAGCAAATTGTCGTCCCAGTCTTTGATTACAAAGGATTTTACCAGGCCTTCAAGTATAAAGGGATCCTCTTTTACAAACTGTTCAGCAGCAGCGCGGGTCATGAAAATGCCCATATTACCCCTGTCAGCGAAAGGTCCGATGCCAATAACATCTCCTCTTTCAATAAACTTCTCAACAATAATTTTGTGTCTTGGATAAACAGCCATAATAGCATCCATTGTCGCACCCGATGTTTCTCCGATTACCACTGCTTTCATAATAAACTCCTTATTATCTTAACAATTTGATGATACTGTTTCAACTCCCTTCCCTCATGAGTTTTCCGACTACCGACTGTGGACTGCGGACTAATCATTCAGCCCCTTCCCATTGAGAATTTGCTGCATGCATTTTTCAACCCTTGCCTCCCTGGTCTTGGCTTGTTTGGGTGCGGAAAAATAAAAAAGGTATGCCCGTTGCCTTCCCGGCGTCAATGCTTCAAAAGCAGCTTTCAGGCCGGGGATTTCATCGCATTTGTTTTGAAATTCTGCCGGAATGATAAATTCTCTGGTCTTTTTAAAATTCACTTCCAAACCGGCTCGTTCAACTTCAATGGCTTCATAAATATAGGCCTTCAATATGGCTTCCATGGCAACTATCACACGGGCATTGGTGAACCGAATCTGCCGGCTCGCCTGTACATTCTCCGTCTGTTTGATCAGGATGCCATGGGCATCATGCAACAAGGCTCCTTTGAAAAACAAAAGCGCACAGTATTCCTTAAATCCATGCATTAATACTACGTTTCTCTTCTGGAGGGTATAACAGGGAACACCCCACTTCAGCTCTTCGGTAAGCTGGCAGTCAAGAAGGATCGTTCTCAGTTTCCCGAATTCTTCCTGCCACTTCTTTGCGTTGCTTAGAAATATATCAACCTTTGGATTCATGCTGTTCATTTTTTAATCATTTCATTTTCTACATTACTTAGACAACCACCTGCTGCAACCTGCCGACTTATAACTCCCGACTGCTGACTGCCGATTGCCGGCTGCTGACTGCCAACCGTCGGTATTCTTCTACCTGAATGCCAGGTAGCTGATAGGCCTGTAATGGATGTAAACAGTCCTGAAGGGCTTATTGTTGCCATACATCCCCGGGGGTGCTGTTACAGAGCCATCCTGTGCCCAGTTTAATTTGGAAGCCAGATCCAGTAATTCCCAGCCTACGGGATGACCGATGCCGACACAATCGTTCTTGTTTCCGGCTGCTTTTCCTTGCCCTGTGCACAGCATGGCATGGATGATATTATTTCCAACGAAGAAACCAAGAACATGGCCCGGTTTCAACCTCCGCATGGCATCCTGACCAAGCGCTACAGGATCCTTAAGGCTTACCATATCCGTCTTTGCCTGGATGCGCTGATATTTGGCATCATCAATAACTCCTGCCTTTAAAGCACAATATTTTACGGCATCCCAGCACATTTGCGAGGATATCGCCACATACCCCGCGTCAGCGGCATTCTTCATCGCCATCTTTCGTGCAAAATTGGCTGCGTAATCATCAGTTGGGTTCATCGAACGTTCCTCCTTATGTTTACATAATCATTCACAAAATAACTATACCATCCATCAAAATTAATAACAAAATAACTTACAACCCTAAAATAGCGTTTTTTCCGAAAATCTCCATCTTCCGCCGCTGACTTCTGCCTTCTGTTCTTCATCCTCCTTCTTCATCTTCATTTCTCACCTCCCTCCTGGGGGAAGGGCCGGGGGTGGGGTTCGGGTGACATTTCCTGTCACCCTCTTTTTCGGGCACCCTTTCATCGCAAAAACCATAGTGACTTTCTTTGATTAATCATGTCTTTTGGGCCTGATGCTGTGACGATCACGGTGTTTCTGTTTCTTTTTTTTGTGATTTCTTTCAATATTGAAATAGAGGAAATTAACATCTGGTAACTGGAATTCTAACGAAGTTAGGCGAAATTGAAGTCCTACTCCTTCAAAAAAACAAATAAAGCGATCCGGTGAATTTAAGAATAACCTGTCATTTGAAGTTTAATGATTACACACAATGAAATCCTTTAATGTGTGAATCATATAACTCTTTCCTGAAATTGTGTAATGCTTTACGGAAATGTAAGAAAGACCTTTGCTAAGTGAAACTTCTTTTATGATAAATCTCAATCGATGAAAACCTTATTTTGTTCCTTCATTGCGCTGATGATGAGTGTCAATGCTTTTTGCAGTTCCCCCGACTCAACTGCAAAAACTTTAAAACCTGTAAAAACAAAGATCTATCATATCAACTATTATGTGGAAGGTGCTATAATAGCCTTAGGAATGGGATCGGATTATTTTGCAATCAGCCGTTTAAAAAATAAAACGTCGCTCGATTCTTCAGAACTAAGTTTTGTGAACAGTCCTGCGCAGAAAAATTTAATCAACCCGATTGACCGCTGGGCGTTAAAACAAAAAGTAGCTGATCACGATCTGTGGGATCAGATTTCCAATTATGGCGAGACTTTCATTTTTCTTTTACCCAGTTTGCTAATTATTGATAAAAATATGCGCAGGGATTGGTTGGCCTTGCTGTTAATGTATGTGGAAGGGCATGCCGTTACATTTACCATTTACAATTACAGCCCTCTTGGACCCACTTTTAATAATCGCTACCGCCCGATCACTTACTATCCTGAAATTCCTGATGTAACCCGTGAAAGTGGCCATAATTTAAATTCGTTCTATAGCGGACATGTGGCTTCCTGTACCTACACCACCTTTTTTATGGTCAAGGTATATTGCGATTATCATCCCGAAATCGGCGCGGCAAAGTATCTTCTTTATCTCGCTGCTTCAATTCCGCCCCTTGCCATTGGGTATGCTCGGGTACGGGCACTGGAACACTTTCCTTCAGATGTTGCAGTCGGATTCGGGCTTGGTGCAATTCTCGGTATAGTCGTCCCTGCCCTGCATAAAGCACCATGCAGTAAATACCTTTCCCTTGGCTTGTCAACTTCTCCTGACGTAGTGGGTGTAAGTCTGTGCTGGAAATTGTCAGCAAAACATCTTCTTCCGGTAAATGGACAATAATTTCTGTGCCCCAGCAATGTTCATGATAATGTTATTCGTCGTAGGGGCGACCCTTGCGGTCGCCCGGACTTGGGGTGCCCGGGCTTTCGGTCATCCTGCCTTGCGTTCATCCGGTCCATCGCCCCAGAAACACCATCTTCCCTATAAAAAATAACCACAAAACTATTCCGGTAACCCCACCGGGGATCCCAGCAATCACAAAAGGAAGAACCCTGTTCCTTGGAACAAATTTGAAAAGGACAAATAGCGAAACGAAAACACTGAGGCCCAGTATGACCCATTGAGTACCCCACACAGGTAAATGAAAATAAAACGCAAACTTCGCTTGCTCGCATAACATAAATCCCCGCAATATCCAGTTCAGCGATGTAACAAGCTCTTTTACAATAAATAAGGATAAAATAACACCCGCCCAATCAAGCCATCCGAACTGTTGTTCTCTTGTTCTTCTTCTCAGGAATAACAGGATCAACCCAACCAGGCTCACTGAAAATGTAAAAATAAATCCCGATAACTCGATCAGTGCGTGGTCTTCCGTATCCAGGGATACCAATGTGTCCCATCTGTTTTTATCTTTAAAATAACCTTTTGACCGGATCGCTTTCCTGTTGGTTTCCCAGATAGGGTTAAAATCTGATTGCATCTCTTCACTCCTGAAAAATAATTGTCCCACCCCCGGCCATAATGACTTTCATAACCTAACGACCTTGCTTCAGCTTTACGGATGCTTTCATGCAATGTCATCCCAATCAATGTCACTGCAACAAAAACCGCGAACATGATAAGGATAAACTTTATTGGAGGGAGTCTTTGACTGTTCATCTTACATTAAAACTTCAATTAATACCGTAAACCCGCACCAATAGTAATTAAAAATTCTATATTATCCAAGTTTTTGGGCAATTTATCCATCCTCCATCCTATTACTCACCGCGTCACTCCATCACTCTTCACTCTTCACTATTTTTTCGCGTCACGCGTTACGCGTCACGCGTCACGATTTTTTTATTACCTTTCGCTCGTAAATCCTTAAAACCGGAAAACATGTCTCTAAATCGCCGCATGTTCCTGAAAAGGCTTGGAACAACCGTTGGTGCTGTGACACTTGGAAACGTCCTACTATCATCGCTGGCTTCAGGAAAATCAATATTTAACGAGAACCAGTCCGCCCCCGCTCCCGACTTGTCGGATGAGGACTTCTGGGCATGGGTGAAGGAATCCTACACCGTATCACCCAACATCATGAACCTTAACAATGGCGGCGTAAGCCCCCAACCCCTTGTGGTTCAGCAGACATTCGAAAAGTACAACCGCCTCTGCAATGAGGCGCCATCATATTATATGTGGAACATCCTCAACCAGGGTCGCGAAGCTCTCAGGGCCGACCTGGCTGACTTTGCTGGCTGCTCGGCGGAGGAGATCGCCATCGACCGCAACACCACCGAAGCCATGAATAACATCATCTATGGTCTTCCCCTCGAAAAAGGCGATGAGGTCGTGCTCACAAAACAGGACTATCCCAACGTCATAAACACCTGGAAGCTGCGTGAAAAACGGGATGGCATCGTCCTTCGATGGATTAACCTCGAACTCCCTTCCGAAAATGAAGATGAGCTGGTCAGCGCTTACGTATCACAGTTTAATGATAAAACCAAAGTAGTGAATGTCACCCACATCATCAACTGGATCGGTCAGATCATCCCAGTAAAGAAAATTGCCAGGGCAGCCCATGCACGGGGCATCGATGTACTCGTGGATGGCGCCCATACCTTCGCCCTGCTCAATTTTAAGATCCCCGACCTCGAATGTGATTATTTCGCAACAAGCTTGCATAAATGGATGTGTGCCCCCTTTGGCTCCGGATTGCTTTATGTAAAAAAAGATAAGATAAGTAAGATCTGGACACTCTTTCCCGACGGCCAGCCATTGGGTGACAAGATCACCAAGTTCGAAACCTTGGGAACCCGGTCATTTGCCAGTGAAATGGCCATCGGTAGCGCCCTCGACTTTCACCTGGCCATCGGCCCGGAGAGAAAAGAAAAAAGACTTAGGGAACTAAAAGACTACTGGACAAACAAGGTAAAGGACCTTCCCGGCATCCACATAAAAACCTCCTTCAAACCCAAATTCGCCTGCGTCATAGGCCTGGTCTCCGTCGACGGTAAAAAACCCGGCGAAGTAGTAAGCTATCTCTTCGACCACTACAAGATCCACACCACCGGCATAGAATGGGAAAACATCTCCGGCGTCCGCGTCACCCCAAACGTCTACACCACATTCAGAGACCTTGACAAACTAGTCCTCGCCCTTGAAAAATTATCTAAATAGTACCTCACCTCCCGCACACCTGAACGAAAAATCGTAAATCGTCAATTAAACAATTCATTCGTAAATCTAAAATCGTCCAATCGTAAATTGAAATAATAGTAATATGAAAACCTTAACTCTAGTGTCCCTGTCAATCCTGCTCTCGTTTCCGCTTCTTGCTCAGCAAACGACTAAAATCATCAACACCGACAAAGCCCCCAAACCCATCGGCCCATACAGCCAGGCCATCCTGCAAGGAAACACCCTATACCTCTCAGGCCAGGTTGCCATAATCCCCGAAACCGGAAAAATGGATACCCTCGACATCCCCGCTGAGGTCGCCAGGATAATGAAAAACATCGGAGCAGTATTGAACACCGCAGAAATGGATTACAAGAACATCGTAAAAACAACGATCTACACCACCGACCTCAAAAACTTCAAAACCATAAACACAATCTATGGTGAATATTTTAAAGACAATCCCCCGGCCCGCGAAACCGTCCAGGTCGTAGCTTTACCCGCCAAAGCTCATGTAGAGATCTCATGCATAGCCATAAAATAATCTTTCCGCATTTCTCCCCTCCCTCTTGGAGAACCTCCCTGCCAACTACCGACTGCGAACTGCCGACTGCGAATTGCCGACTGTGGACTGTGGACTGCCGACTGCGAACTGCCGACTGTGGACTGCCGACTGCGAACTGCCGACTTTATTCGTAATTCGTAATTCGTAATTAATTTCTAATAAGCTTCCCCACCTCCACGATCTTGTCCCCCGTCACTCGTAAGAAATACACCCCCACCGGAAAATCAAGATCCACCTCGACAGCATCGCCTCCCCCCGCTGGAAACTCAGCCCCATAAACCTTCTCCCCGGTCAAATTGAAAATCTCAATATTTTTTATATTGCACTTTGCACTTTGCACTTTGCACTTGTCTTTGGCAGGATTCGGATAGATATTGAAGCCCGGTTCCCCCTTCAGTGTATTCACCCCTAAATTGTTTACTAAAAACGCATTCAGGGCCGCTGTCGGCTTCCCATCCGCTCCCCAGCAGCTTAACTGGTATCCGCTCCACGACTTCTCCCCTTCCGGTTCCCAGTAAATCACCCCGAGCCCCTTGTTGTTTGGAACAGCTTTGACTTTATTCAGAACTGCCACAAGCATATCATAGGTATTCTGAACTTTGGTATAATCCCCTCCTACCTCAACCACCATAACCTCTTTCCCGTACCGGGAGGCTATATCATTCAGATTGTTCCCCAGGTCATTGATCGTCAGGGTGTAATCAGTTCCCAACCAGTATGGATAATAAGAAGCGCCGATCACATTATATCGGACATTATAAGTTGCCGCATTATCGAAAAATGTCCTGAACCGGCTGTTATCATTCCCCTGGTCAAGGTGAATGATGACTTTAATTGTACTGTCGACGGCCTTGGTGGCATCGTACCCTTTGTTAAGCAACTGGGCCAGTTGTGCCCAGTTGGAAGTACTCCCGTCAGGCCACAGCATCCCCCAGGTAATTTCATTTCCTATCTGGGCCCAGTCAGGCTTGGCACCAATGGATTTAAGCGTGTCTAAAACATCAAAGGTATGATTATACAGATCGGTCAGCAACTGGCTGAAAGTATGATTAGCCCATGCAGCAGGTTTGTTCTGTTTCCCGGGGTCTGCCCACGAGTCACTGTAATGAAAATCGATCAGTATCCGCATCCCCATATTCTTAGCCCGCAGTGCCATCCCGGCCACCTCCTTCTTGCTGCAGTGACCGTTTGTCTTATCGTTTGATGGGTTAACCCATACCCTGAGACGAACAGTATTGATCCCATGATCCTTAAGGATCTGCAAACAATCCTTCTGAACCCCGCTGCTGTCATAAAATTTATAACCCGTAGCCTCCATCTGCTGCAACCACCCGATATCAGCCCCCCGGACAAATTGCCCCCTCACAATATAAGTTAAATTAAGGAGTATCAGAACCCCCGCCCCAATACACCAGCGACGAATGTATTTACTAAATTTTTTCATTTTAAACTTGTATAGAGATTGATTTCTTAAAAAGCATATAAAATTAACTCATAATTCCAGATTCAAACTCATAATTTATAATTAAAAAAACTCACCAGTTCACCAGTTCACCACCTTTTTCTGCGTCACGCGTCACGCGTCACGATCTTCGGGGTCGGGGGTGGGGTTTTTCGCGTCACGATTTTGTGACTCTGTGACTCTGACTCTGTGACTCTGTGACTTTTTTTTTCTTATCTTTCCTCTATAAATCACAAACCACGCCAGTTAATTGGTACAAGCCAAAAATAATAGCAATAGGACAAAGCTAAAATCAAGGCATACATTCTGTGCACAAAAGCATCTTGATGAATAATTTCCTCTGCGAGTTCAGGACTCAGGTGAGTGTGCGCAACAAAATAATGGGTCAGTTTGAAAACGGGGTCTAACCACCACAAAGTTAACCGGCCTTGTTATGCTTGAAGATTAAGAATCTGCTTTTCTAACCACACGATGCGTTTTTCTTTCTGTTCTTTGCTCAATTTAGGTTTGTACTCCTTATAGACTTCGTGCTTTGATAGAATGTGCCAAATAATCACTAACAGTTTTCTTGCAATGGCTATTAATGCCTTCTTTTGTGAACGTCGCTTTGCTAATTCGGTAAACTTACCACTTAACCAGCAACCCTTCGACCGGGTTATTGCCCATGCGCATTGCACGAGTATTCTTCTGAGGTACTTGTTGCCATTGGTAATCTTTCTGCTTTTGATTTTTTTTGCGCTTTCATCATTACGGGGCCTCAGTCCAACCCAACCAACTAATGATGCCGCGGTTATGAACGTTTGAATAATAAAACTCACGCCCATGACTGATACTATAAAATTCGGAAATAATTTTTCCGACATCAGCACAGACCTTGCCTTCCAATTCGAATTCAACTGCGATTGCTGCAGAACAGGATACCGGTCAACAGCCAAAGCCTATGCCGCCGGTCAGGCCTCAAAGATCCTTGGAACAGCAAGCTCACTCTTCGGAGGATTCCTTGGAGGACTATCCACCGTTGGACAAACCGTCAAAGACGCCTCATGGGAAAATGCCCATGACACAGCATTTGAAGAAGCGCTAACAGAAATGGCACCCACATTCATTCAATGCCCCCACTGCCATTCATGGGTATGCAGGGAACAATGCTGGAATACAAAGAAAGGTTTATGTAAAACCTGTGCCCCCGACCTTGGCGTCGAAATGGCCTACGCACAATCCGAAAAATCCGTGGAAGAGATCCACGAACATGCAGCCATGGCGGAAGAAGATAAAAAACTGGGCACCGAATACTGGAGGACTAACATCCGCGCCACATGCCCCAAATGCGAAGCCCCCCTGGCAGAAAATGCTAAGTTCTGCCTCAATTGCGGTGCAAAGCTGAATGAAGACGATAAATGCGCCCACTGCGGCGCCAAACTAACCCCCGGCGCCAAATTCTGCCCGTAGTGCGGTGAAAAGGTCTAATGACTTATTAAAATCTTCTGAGAACAACTCATCGTCCTGAACGTCACCTTTACAGTATAAACCCCATCCGTAACCCGTCCGATATTAATGGGTGCTAAAGCCACCGATGGGTCGGAAGATGTATAAATCCTTTCTCCAGGGATATTAAAAACTTCAACAAGCTGAAGTTCGCTCTTTACTGTTTCATCCACGGTTACAGTAAAAATCCCGTCATTCGGATTCGGAAAAACATGGATTGATACCGAAGGATTAAGCTCATGAATGCCACCCGTCCTGTCAACGCATCCATCCTCCACAGTCATGGTCGCATTGGTCACCGGGCCTGTTAAATATTTTACTGTTCCTGCAGATTGTAACGTACAGGCAACATTGGAAAAGCTGGCAGAATAAGCAGTTGAGGTGCCATTTCCCTCTTGTATACATGCTGACACGCTGCCCGAAGTATCGGATTTTATAACTCCGACCTGCGGAACAAAAGGCTGTTTCTTTTTTTCACCCCACAATGGGCCATTTCCGACCATTGAAAAAACTCCGCTGTACGATTCCACAATATCTGTCGCGTTAAGTACCAGTGACTTTGAAAACACCAGGTTTCCTGAGGAATCAACCTGTATCATACTTCCCAGGAATGGATTTCCAGTGACAAAAGCGTACCCTCCATCGGAAGTCTGATGAAGTTTGAAAGTGGGAGGACCCATAAATGCCCAGAAATTTCCGGAATAAGATTTACCCCACAAAACATTACCTGAAAAATCTGTTTTTATCAGGGACCACCCGCCACTGGATGCATAAAGTAAGTTCATGATCCCGCCCTGCACTACGTGTACATCAAACCCCATGGAATTAATATAAGAAGTATCATTCTTTTGTTTGGTCCATGAAACCGTCCCCGTTGAAGTTAATTTCATTAAAAACATCGCAGGTTCAGTACTGGAGTTGTTTTCTGTATAACCGGTAACGATATACCCCGTATCCGCCGTTTGATCCACGCCACAACCAATATTCTCGTAAGTGTATATAGAAAAGAGTTTTCCCCAGGATAAATTTCCCGATGCATTCAGTTTGATAACGACAACCTTTTCTCCTGAAGCGTCGCCGGTGATTATGAACCCGTTATCAAGGGTCTGCCTGATGGAGATGGCCTCCTCATGATACCCCATATCGATCATCCGTGTCCACAGGGTATCCCCTGCTGAATTTATTTTAACACAGAGCAGATCGGTAGCAGTATCCCCCGGATTATCAGCAAACCCTGCCATTACGAAACACGAATCCCTCGTAGCCGTAATACACCAGAAGGTCCCATAGGTACTGCCAAAGGTCTTGCTCCATAAAATTGAACCCGAAGTATCAAGCTTGGCAGCATACGCCAGGTCGTCCTTCTCACCCGCAATCACTAAACCGTGATCTCTGGTTTTTTCAATACAATAAGCCTGAACCCCAACATTACCTGTAGGATTATAGATCACCTTGGAAAAATAAGGAGACTGCCCATACCCAGCGTACGAAGCCAGGTAAAATATGCTGCATACTATCAGAAACCGTGTATTTGTTTTCATGGAAATCTGTTTTACAAGAATGTTTGTGATTATACATCCAAATTTAAAACAAAATTTAACCCCCTAAACAAAAACCCATCAAATTTTTTCAAGCGAAACCCATTCATAATTCCAGATAAAAAAAAAGTGACAACTCGACTGCTTTCTTCGTAATTTAACGGCATTAAAAAGAAGCCTCATGAAAAAATTTCTTTTACTCCCAGTAGCAGTTATCTTCTTTTGCTTTTTAAGCGATATATCGTATTCTCAGGCTCCCAGCTGGCTATGGGCAAAGAGTTCAGGCGGAACAAGTGCTGATTATGGAAATTCAGTTGCGGTTGATGCTTCCGGAAATTCTTATATTACTGGATATTTTACGAGTCCCACAATAACTTTTGGTTTCTATACATTAACAAATACCAATAGTACGGGTGATATGTGGAATGTATTTTTAACGAAATACGATGCCAATGGAAATGTACTCTGGGCAAAAAGTGCAGGGGGAATTGCGTGGTGGACTGATGATTGTGGAATATCTGTTGCGGTTGATGCTTCTGGAAATTCTTATATTACAGGGGCTTTTAATAGTCCGACGATAACCTTTGGTTCCTATACTTTAACAAATACCGATAGTGCTGCTTTAATGTGGAATGTATTTTTAACGAAATACGATGCCGATGGAAATGTGCTTTGGGCAAAAAGTGCAGGGGGACCTGCGTGGCAGCTTGAGGATTGTGATGAAGGAACATCTGTTGTGGTTGATGCATCCGGGAATGTTTTTTTGACGGGATATTTTGAGAGTCAAACAATAATTTTCGGCCCCGATACACTTACAAATGCAGGATATAGTGTAATTTTTCTCGTGAAATATGATGCCAATGGAAATGTTCTTTGGGCAAAGAGCTCAGGTGAAACAGATAATGGTTTTGCAATTTCACTTGCAGGGGATGCATTTGGAAATACTTATGTGACAGGCGAGTTCATCGGTCCAATCATTACTTTTGGCTCCGATACCTTAATTAATCCATCTAATGAGCGTAATGTTTTTTTGGTGAAATACGATACCGGCAGAAGTGTGCTTTGGGCAAAAAATACAGGTGGAACAAGTGATAATTTAGCATCTTCTGTTGCGGTTGACACTTCTGGAAATGCTTATTTGACGGGATGTTTTAAAGGTTCAACGATAACATTTGGTTCCGATACTTTAACAAATGATGGTTTATTTGATATCTTTTTAGCTAAATATGATGCGGGCGGAAATGTGCTTTGGGCAAAAAGTGCAGGGGGAACAAGTAATGATTTCGGAAATTCCGTTTCGGTTGATGCTTTTGGAGATGCTTATTTGACAGGTCAATTTAGCAGTTCTGCAATAACTTTTGGCAATTATACCTTAACTAATGCTGGTGGAGGTGATATATTTTTGGCGATTTACAATAACAATGGAAACGTACTTTGGGCAACAAGTGCAGGAGGGACAAGTGATGAGGATGGGCAATCTGTTGCGGTTGATGCTTCCGGGGATGCTTTTGTGGCAGGATGGTTTGGAAGTCATAAAATCACTTTTGGCTCCGATACCTTAACAAACGTTGGCAATAATGATATATTTTTAGCAAAATTAGAAGGTATACCTGTAGGTGTTAATGAATTGATCCATTCTGAAAGTATTTTGGTGTATCCAAATCCTGCAACAGATAAAATATCAATAAAATTACACGATGATAACGTCGGAAGCATTATTTCAATTCTTGATATAGAAGGCCAGCAATTATTACAACAAACAATAACAGCCCAAACCACGACAATTGATATCAGCCCCATCCCGGAAGGAATGTATTTTGTTAAAGTGTTTGGGAAGGACGGTGCGCTAGCCGGAAAGTTAATTAAGAATTAACAAAGTTCACCACTCACTACTCACCACTCACAATTTTCGCGTCACGCGTCACGCGTCACGATTTTGACTGCCGACTGCCAACTGCCAACTGCCAACTGCCGACTATTTTTTCCTCTTCCCCCGCTCATACTGCACCGGCCACTGAACATCCACGCCAAGCGCCATGGCCGCATGCAAAGGGAAATACGGATCACGCAGGAATTCACGTGCCAGTGAAACGATATCGGCCTGGCCGCTTGAGACGATCTCTTCAGCCTGAGCAGGAGTAGTAATAATACCTACTGCACCGGTAAGTATCCCTGTCTTTCTTCTGATCTCTTCTGCAAATGGCACCTGGTATCCGGGACCTGCCTTTATCGCAAGGTCAGGAACAACTCCACCGGAAGAACAATCCAAAAGATCAACCCCATTTTTCTTTAATAATGCAGCGAGTTCGACAGAATCATCAAGGGTCCACCCATCATCCCTCCAGTCAATAGCAGAGATCCGGGTAAAGAGTGGATATCCCTCAGGCCAAACGCTCCTCACCGCAGCAACAACCTCCATAAGTAACCGGATCCGGTTTTCAAATGTCCCCCCATATTCATCCTTGCGCTTATTTGTCAGGGGCGACATAAACTCATGAACCAGGTAACCGTGCGCCGCATGGATCTCAGCTACCCTGAACCCTGCCTTTAACGCGCGGATGGCGGCTGACTTAAAATCGCTGACAACCTTTTTTATCCCTTCTTTGCTCAATTCAACCGGGATAGCCGTATCATCGGAAAACCTGATTGCACTGGGAGCAACAGTTTCCCATCCTCCCTCTTCGATCGATAACAAACGGTCACCATTCCACTGCGACGTCCTGCTCGACTTCCTGCCTGCATGGGCAAGCTGGATCCCGGGAATTGCATTCTGCATCAAGATGAAATCCGTGATCTTCTTCAGATAATCAATATGTTCATCCTTCCAGATCCCAAGATCATCAATGGATATACGTCCTTCAGGTGTAACCGCAGTAGCCTCCGTCATCACCAGCGCTGCCCCTCCCACTGCCCTGCTTCCCAGGTGCACCATGTGCCACTCATTCGCAAACCCATCGTGGCTTGAATATTGACACATAGGAGAAACAACAATCCTGTTCTTTAACTCTACTTCCCTGATCTTTAAAGGGCGAAATAACTCAACCATAACCTCTATATTTGGTTATAAGAAAACGAAGAAAACTCATTTTAATTATCCCTCCAGGTACCCTCCTGCAAAAGCAAGAAGTTCAATTTCAACCACATTCTACTTAGCGCTTTTTAGCGTCTTTGCGTCTTTGCGGTTAAAAAAGACTTTTCAGAAGGGACACATTTTTTGAATTGTCATGATAAAATCAGCTCTGGAACTTATCCTTATTCCCCGTATAAGGCGTATTGCCAAATCCAAGCACTGCGAAGAATATGGTCCTCAGGAAAATAAGCCCTACAGTATACCATCCCCCTTTCCCAAAACTCTTTGAAATCCCATGCATGACCATAATATAGATTACAATGTTAACAATGGGAATCAGGAAAAGAAGAATGTACCACCAGGGTTTACCGGCAATTTTCACAATAATAAGAATGTTGTAAACCGGTATTATCGAAGCCCAGCCGGGTTCACCAGCTTTTTTGAAAATGAACCAGAGGGCGACATACCTTATCATCATCACATGAAGAGCAAAGATGAGAAGGGGGATCAGAAACATTGGCATCATGCCCATCATAGAACAGCAAGACATGCCAGAATGTACAGACATTTCCATAAAAGAAGGGATTTTGGTTAATACTAAATGATCTCATTTGTCCATAATGAACAAATTCATATGTAAAGATACACCAAAAACATCTAAACTAACCCTTTTCTTGAATTTCGCTCTGACTTCAAAAATCGTTGATCAATATTCGATATTCTAGACCCTTCACTCTTCACCCTTCACCTCTCACCACTTTTTCGCGTCACGATTATCCGTACCTTTGGAAAATGAATACTACCTATAAATACGAATCCGTGAAGGAAGATCCCTTAAATACCAGGATCTATACATTGGAAAATGGCCTGAAGGTATTCCTCTCAATTTATCACGATACTCCCAGGATACAAACATACATCGCAGTCCACACAGGCAGTAAAATGGACCCGCCTGAAACAACCGGTCTGGCCCATTACTTCGAACATATGATGTTCAAGGGAACGGAAAATTTCGGAACCATCGACTGGAACAACGAATCTGCATTGATAGAACAGATAGAAGCCTTGTTCGAAACATACAGGAAAGAGAAAAAAGATACCGTTCGTGCCGGTCTTTATCAGGAAATCGATACCCTCTCCCACAAGGCTTCAATGCTGGCTATCCCCAACGAGTATGACAAACTGATGGATGCTATCGGATCACAGGGATCCAACGCGGGTACTTCCAATGACTACACCATATTCATGGAGAATATTCCTTCCAGCCAGCTTGAAAATTGGGCCATGATTGAAGCAGAACGGTTTTCCAAGCCTGTCCTGCGTCTCTTCCATACTGAGCTTGAAACCGTTTACGAGGAAAAGAACATGTCACTTACAAACGACAACCGTAAAGTGAATGAGGTACTGATGCAGATTCTTTTCCCCAACCATCCATACGGAACTCAAACAACACTGGGTGACGCAGAACACCTGAAAAATCCGTCAATGAAGAATATCCGTGAATTCTTTGCGAAATATTATGTCCCAAACAATATGGCCATTTGCATGTCCGGGGAGTTGGATCCTGACAAGACCATAGAACTTATCGATCGGCATTTCGGAAAAATGAAACCGGGACCCGTTCAGGCATTGCACTATGTACCCTGGAAACCCATCGGGGCCACGGTTGTTAAGGAGGTCGTCGGACTCGAAGCTGAAAACATCAGGATTGGCTACGGATTTGATATGAAAGCACGCGATGAGGCCTCTCTCCTGCTTAATATGACATCTTCGGTTTTGTACAACGACAAAGCAGGACTGCTGGATCTGAACCTGAATCAACCTCAGAAAGTATTGAATGCAACTGCTTATGATGGCCAGCTTGCAGATTATAGTATGTTGGTTTTCAGTGGTCACCCGAAATCGGGGCAGTCATTGGACGAGGTCAGGGATTTGTTGATTCACCAGGTGCAGCTTCTTAAAAACGGCGATTTCCCCGAATGGTTGCCAGAAGCTATCGTTAACAATGCCCGGTTTGATCTTCTGAAACAATATGAGTCAAACCAGGGAAGGGCAATGGCAATTTCACATGCATATCTGTATGATATCCCATACAATGAGTTCACAGCTTATCTTGAAAAATTGGGAAGGATCAGGAAAGCGGATATTGTAGATTTCGCCTGCAAACACCTGGACAATCCTGTTATAATCAACAAACTGCAGGGACCGCCTGAAGTAACAACGGAAGTTACCAAGCCTCCGATTACACCCATTCACATAAACCGGTTTCATGAATCGGCTTTCCTGAAAAAAGTGAAGGAGTCTGTGATCCCTGACGAACAACCTGAATTTCTCGATTATTCAAAGGATCTGGATGGTTTATATCTGCCAAACTCCACACGCATACTTTACAAGAAGAATACGGAGAATGACACTTTTCACCTGGAATATTATTACAAAATGGGTAAAAGTCATTACAAGGTGATGAACTTTGCCATTGAACTTCTCCCATACATAGGAACTTCAAAACATACAGCCGAACAAATCAATCTGGAGCTATTCCGCCTGGCCTGTTCATTCCAGGTAAATACCTCCGATGAAGAAACGTCCCTTTCCTTAACCGGGCTGACTAAAAACATGGAACCTGCCCTGTATCTGGTCGATGAATTGCTGAATGATCCGCTTCCCGGCAGAGATGCCCTTGACAACCGTGTGGAAAACACCCTTAAAGCAAGATCAGACAGGAAAACCAATCAGAATGAAATCTTTGCTGCATTAGTCAGCTTTGGTACCTATGGTCCTCTTTCTCCATATAACAACATCCTTCCCGAAAAAGAACTCAGATCACTCACGGTCGGTCAGATCAGTGAAAAAATAAAAGACCTGAAAAATATCAGGCACGACATCCTCTATTATGGGGACCTCAGTCCGGTTGAGATTACAAGTCTCCTCGGAAAATACCATCAGGGTCCTGCTGCATTAATGCCGGTGCCTGCTCCGGTGGCGTTCAGGGAAAAAGAAACACTTGAAAATAAAATACTGGTTG
The DNA here is from genome assembly GCA_963800585.1 of uncultured Bacteroidales bacterium. GTDB lineage: Bacteria > Bacteroidota > Bacteroidia > Bacteroidales > FEN-979 > FEN-979. The sequence continues at coordinate 111,735 of CAWDBP010000006.1, read as the reverse complement.
CACCTTATGATGCAAACCAGGCAAAGCTGCAAACACTCATCGTGGGCGGACGGTATAACCGTGACCTGGCTCCCGTAATTGCTCTGTTCAATTTCTATTTCGGGGATATCGTTTTCCAGGAACTGCGTGAAAAAAGAGCCCTGGCATACACTGCCACTTCACGTTTCCAAGAACCCGTCGACCTGGAAAAATCATACCTGAACAAGGGTTACATCGCTACCCAGAATGACAAAATAATGGATGCTTTTAGTGCTTTTGACGAACTTTTCAATATCCTCCCCGTTTCTGACACCACATTCCATGGATCTAAATATGCCTTGTTAAACAAAATAAGTACAGAAAGAATTCGCAGGATCAATTGCATATGGAATTTTTTAATTGCTGAAAAACTTGGCCTGACTCAGGATATCCGTAAGGATATCTTTGAAAAAGTACCCGGCATGACCATGGATACCATGATCGCATTTCAGGACAAATACCTGAAAAACAAACCAAAAACATACCTTGTCCTGGGCAGGGAATCAGCCATCGATTTCAATTCCCTCGAAAAGATCGCCCCCGTCACAAAACTCACCCTCGAAGCCCTCTTTGGCTATTAATCCCTGTCCACCACTCACACCTCACCTCTCACTACTCACCACTCACTATTCACCATTCACTATTTCTCACTATTCACCACTCACCACTCACTATTCACCATTCACTATTCACCATTTCCACGTTACGATTTTTCAACATTTTCCATCGCTTTATTGACTTCCAGCTTTTTATGTATTATCTTTATCGCATCAACCAACAACGATGTCATGAATGTCCCTGTTTCCTGCATTTAAACCTGGAGGGAGATTGATGATTCTTATCAACTAAAAGATATCCTATGAAAAAAATCTTTACATTTCTTACAGTAATGCTCATTACTGTAGCCTCCTGGGCACAAACATCCGATTATCTCCTGAAAAAAGATTTTCAATCGGAGAAGAAAAAGATCACTGATGGGATCGATGCTGCAAAGAAAGCAGGATTTGATGCAAAAAAACTCGCCACAAAGCAGATGACCGCCTTTGACAGCCTTGCTGCTTTGATCTCTGCAAATGAAAAAAACCTTAAAAGCAACAATGATTCACTGCAAAAAGTCGCAGCACGTTTCAATGATCTTGACCTCAGGATCAGCAAATCAAGTTCCAATACAGGTAATCTTCTCCTTTTAGCAGTAATTGTAATTGCCATTCTCTTCCTGCTATTTCTTGCTCTTATCTTCTTTATGAGAAGTAAAGCAGATGAAAAGATCCATGATTTATCTGAAGAGATAACCAAACTGGACGAATCGGTAAAAGAGGATGTTGCATCAATCAGGGAAGAAGTGAAAAAATCGAATGACTCACTTTCTTCGAACCTGAAGCAATTTTCCGACAAGTTTACTGCTGCTATCGACCGTTCCGAAGAAAAACAAAGGAACTTAGCCGCGGAGTTGGAGGAATTAGTAAACAAAACAGTGAAAGAACATGCACTTCAGCTTTCAAAGATCGACGAAAAGTTCAATGAATTATCCTCCAAATTGAACACAGAAGGAAAAGACCACAAGACTTTCCATGATAAATTAGAGACAGACTTTAAAGGCCTGCGGTCATTACTTTCAAAAGAAATAGAAGAAATCAAAGCAAAGCTCTGATAACTTCTCCTTGTCCCTTCCCCATTTCGTAGGGGCTCAAAATCTTGAGCCCCTGAATTATTTCTTTTTCCCCCGTCACGCGTCCCGAATCTCCCCTCCCTCCTGGGGGAGGGCCGGGGTCTTCCGCGTCAAAATCTTAAAAAACTGCCGACTGCCAACTGCCGACTGCCAACTCCTATCAACTGACCTCCGTGTTCTTTTGTTCCTTCGGCTTCAACGGAATAATGCCCCCCATTTCACTAAGTACATTCACGAGATCTGAACCTGAAGGAACAATGAATTTTGAATTTTCCTTGAGCGACGTTTCCAGTGCCTGTATCCTTCTTAACAATTGTGCATTCCCGATAAAATACTTCTCGGCAGCTTCATTAACAAGTTGAATGGCCTGCGCCTCGCCTTCTGCACGAAGAATAGCCCCTTGCTTAAACCCTTCCGCTTTTCTGATTTCAGCCCTTTTCTCGCCGTCAGCCCTTGTTTCAGTAGCCGTTGCGAAATCGATGGCAGCAATCTTTTCATTTTCCGCCTTCACGATCTTGTTCATCGTTTCCTGGACATCCTTGGGAGGTTCAATTTCCTTCAATTCCGTCCGGATGATCTCGATGCCCCAATGTTCGGTCTCTGAAAGTAGCGTCGTGTGAAGGTCTTTATTGATCCTCCCCCGTTCACTGTTTGCTGATTTCAGGGTCAGGGTCCCGATGATATTACGAAGTGTCGTACGTGCAAGATTGACTATCTGGTATTCAATACTATTGACATTATATTGAGAGAATTTCACACTGGCCTCATCCGATTTGATCTTGAAATAAACCTGTGCATCCACCTTTGCATTCAGGTTATCATTGGTAATGATCTCCTGCGGTTCGGCATTGATCATCTTTTCAGTGACATTAACCTGGTACATCTTTTCAATGCCAGGGATGATCCAGTGAAAGCCAGGCATCGAAAAACGATTGTATTTCCCGAGCCGTTCGACTAACCCCCGATGTGTGGGACGGATAATCCGGATGCCTGAAAAGAAAATCAGTACTAAAACCCCGATAATAATAACAGAAATTGAAATGTTCATGATAAAAGTTTTAATTGTTTGATGATAATTCTAACCAAGAATTCTTAATGTTCTTATTTGACAAATATAGTGAAAATTGTTAATTTTGCTCGCTTAATTTTAAGGTTATTCAGGATTAGAAAACTTATAACAACTTAACATCAATGAAAGAGATCGATTCACCCGGGGAATTCATGGAAATTGTATATGGCTTTCGTATTAGCAGGATCATACTTACAGCGCATGAACTAAACCTCTTTACGCTGTTAAAAGACGGTGCGCTCACTTCTGCAGTCATGGCAAAGACAATTGGAGCCAATGAACGTGCTACCGACCGTCTTATGAATGCTTTGGTTCCCATAGGACTTCTGAAGAAATCCGGCAGCCAGTTTTCCAACACTGATTTTTCAACCCGGTTCCTTATCAAAGGGCAGCCCACATACATAGGCAATCTCGATCATATTGTTCATTTGTGGAGAACATGGAGTACTCTGACAGAAGCAGTTAAAGCAGGAACAACGGTAGCCGTTAAACAACCGATCGGCGAAAGGGACGATTCGTGGATCGAGTCCTTCATTGCCGCCATGCATTCAAGAGCAGGACACCAGGCAAAAGAGATTGCAGCGGTACTTGATCTGTCGCAAACGAAACATGTATTGGATATTGGCGGGGGTTCTGGCGCATTCACCTTTGAATTCGTCCGGGAAAATCCTGCCATCAGGGGAACCATCTTCGATCTTCCAAACGTGATACCAATCACACAGAAATACATCGCCAGGGAAGGATTTTCCGAATCGGTTTCGACGATTGCAGGTGATTACCTGAAAGACGAATTGGGCTACGATTATGATCTGATCTTACTTTCAGCTGTTATCCATATCAATTCCCCCGAAGAGAACAAGATCCTCATTAATAAATGTGCGGAAGCCATGAATAATGACGGTCAGATTGTCATTCTTGACCACGTCATGTCCGACGACCGGACAATCCCGGCAGTAGGCGCTTTCTTTGCCCTGAATATGCTTGTTGGAACTGAAAAAGGAGATACATATACAGAAAATGAGATCAAATCATGGCTCCAGAATTCCGGCTTCAAATACATCAGAAGAAAAGACACCCCGCAGGGCTCAAGCATGATGATCGGAATTAAATAATCATTATCAATTATCAATTATCAATTATCAATTCTCCGACCTCTGACTTCTGTCCTCCGTTTATCCGGTTCTCGGGTCTTTCTTCAACGGCATCTTAGCCATCTTCTGTACCTCCATACTGGGAAACCCGAATTCCTCCACGATCTTTCCCAAAACAAGATAGATCCCGTCCCCACGGAAGGGATAATTCTTTACGGAATCAGGAAAATGAACGGTATCAAAAAAATGTCCCGAAATATCCGTGAATGTCCCGAAATGCATCCATTCCTGTTTCACCGTTCTCACATATTTGATCGTCACCAGCTGCCCCAGCATCCTCACTTTTTTACCCAGTGACCCGATCATGTCCTTTGCCAGGACCTCTCCGCGGAAAGAAGTTTCAAGCAGGTCGAAATAGGTATGTTTAACCGGGAACCCAAGCAGTTCAACTTCATCATAAACATCTTCCACCGTACTTTGCGCAAGGGTAGGTAATTCGTATGATTTTGGCGATGAATAGAAAAGAATGGGCGTCTTACGTTGTCAGATCTTCTTCCCTGTAACAGGTGGGCTTCCCAGAGAAGCTGGGCCTTTGGTTTTCCTGGTAAACCGCAATGCCCCGATCCGATAAGAATGATCATTTGCTCAAGCGGGCGTTCCCGTTCTGATGATAAAATCTTCCAGCCCGGAGTAATTCGCCATTTACCTTCCGTTCTTCGCTGATGCTTTTCCCCACTAAATTTTCAAGGTTTGCAACATGAATAAACCCCACATAAATATCGGTGCCTGTGATGTTCGTTTTATAGTCGCCGCGGTTGACACAGGGAAGATGAAGGGTGGCGCCACAGTTGCGGGCTTCATTGAAGTAAACCCAGGAACTGTAAAACCCTCCGAAATTATTGATCACGCCGGTCATGAACTCCAGTGGGTAATGGGCTTTCAGGTAGAGGCTCTGGTAGCTTTCCACGGCATAGGATGCCGAATGGGCCTTGGAGAAGGAATACCCGGCAAAGGATTCGATCTGCCGCCAGATCTCCTTCGTAACCTCTTCCGGGTAACCAAAATCCCTGCAATTCTCAAAGAATTTATCGATAATCCTCTGCAGCTCTTTTTTCGAGCGGTATTTTCCGCTCATGGCCCGGCGCAGCACATCGGCATCAGCAAGGTCGAGCCCGGCAAAATGGTGGCATATCTTCAGGACATCTTCCTGGTACACCATGACCCCGTAGGTTTCTTTCAACTGCTCTTCCATCACAGGATGCAGATATTTGAATTGCACCGGGATGATGAAAACGGTAAATGTATTCGCGCATCATACCCGAACGGGCCACGCCCGGGCGGATAATAGAACTGGCTGCAACCAGGCTGCGATAATTATCACATTGCAGTTTTTTCAATAATCCGCGCATGGCAGGACTTTCCACATAAAAGCAACCTATGGTCTCCCCTGTTCTGAGAAGCTGTTTCACTTTCTCGTCTTTTTTAAATTCCTGTACCTTGTGAACATCCACATTCACTGCGCGGTTCTTAAGGATGATCTCAGCGGTCTCCTTGATGTGCCCTATACCCCGCTGGCTGAGGATATCCAGCTTTTCGAAGCCGATGTCTTCAGCCACATACATATCCCATTGCGTCGTCGGGAAACCCTTCTGGAGGCATATCCAGGGCGGTATAACAGGTAATCGGTTCATCGGAGATCAGCACTCCTCCTGCATGAATGCTGCGGAGGTTCGGAAAATCGACCATCATCGCACCGAGTTCTGCGATCTTGCGGGTAATCTCATTCTTATGGATCTCCTTTTCAGGATATTTCAGCAGATCATCCATCTCCCCTTTTGGAAGTCCCATGCACCTTCCCGAGTTCCCGGTAGATCGAATTGCCTTTGAACGTTGACATGGCGCCAAGCAGGGCGGTATGTTCACGGCCATAACGCTTGAAGATATAATCCAGCACTTCATCTCTTTCTTTCCATGAATAGTCGATATCAAAATCAGGAGGAGAGGTCCTTTTGGGGTTGATAAAGCGTTCGAAGTAAAGGTCCAGCTCAATGGGATCCACGTCGGTGATCTTCAGGCAATAGGCCACGATGCTGTTGGCACCACTGCCACGGCCAACATGGTAAAATCCCCGCGACATGGAATAGCGGATGATGTCCCAGGTGATGAGGAAATAGGAGGAAAAGCCCATCTTATCGATGATCTCCAGTTCATGCCTGACCCGTTTTGCTGCTTCCCGGTTGTTCCTGCCATAACGGTAAATCAATCCGTCAGCCGGCGAGCTTCTCAAGAAGGGTCCTGTCATCATAGGTATTCCCGGTAAAAGTCTTCCGGTTTTTGTGCGTGGAAAAATCAAAATCAACTGAGCATTCCCCGAGCAATTGTTCTGTATTCCGGATCACTTGGGGATAATCTTTATAAAGACTTCTCACTTCCCTTTCAGATCTATCCTTTCATCAGAAGAAGCCAGTTGCTCAGGGCGAAGCCGGCTGAGGAGAATGTTGTTATCGATAGCCCTCAGGTTGCAGTGCAGGTCGTATTCCTTTTCATTGGCAAAAGTAACCGGAAAGAGGATGACAGCGCGATCAAGGATGTTTTTATCATTGATGGTTGCCAGCTTCCGGATAAATGATGGCGGAAACTCGCCAATTCGATCCTTTCCCCTTCTGGGAAGAATTAATTGGATAAATTACACTTACATTTTCAAACTCCGGTGCCTGGTCTGGTAATGAAATTCCATGAATGGTATGATACGATAAAAACTCATTCAGTTCACGAAAGCCTTCATTATTTCTGGCCAACCCGATGTAGAGCAGTTTCTCATCCCTCCGGAATTCGATTCCCCCAACAGGTCTGATCCCATTCTCTCTGCAGGTCTTCACGAAATCAATCATGCCTGATGAATTGTTAATATCTGTCAGAGCCAGTGTTGTGATCCCGCATGAAGTTGCCATCTCCACCAGCTTTTCAATAGAAAGGGTACCGTAACGCAGTGAATAATATGAATGACAGTTGAGGTACATAGTAAAATAGCAAAATAGCAAAATGGCAAAATGGCAAAATGGCAAAATTGCAAAACCAAACGATTAATATCTAATCATTTTTACGACAGTAATATAATCAATCTTACAATATTTTCAAAATCCTGAATGAATTTTTATATTCGATTTCGCATAAAACTGTAAATAAAATAAAACCAGATGTATCAGAAAAAGTACATTTGTAGGGAGAAAGAAGCCGGCGTAAAGATTAATGAATTAATCGGGAGAATTTCCGGAATATCTCAGATTTGAAAACCAACAACAATACTCACTTTCATGAAAAAGAACAACATCTTTAATGGTTTCATGATTTTCGTAGCAATTGCCTGCCTGCTCACCTTTACATTGAATATGATCAATGGCCGGTTCGATCTTGGCGACTTCAGGGTTTATTATTCTGCAGCCAGGAACCTGATATTCGGCGGACCTGTCTATATGGTTTCATTTGACGATGGATCAGGATTCTATAAATATAGTCCGACAACACTCTTTTTTTTCATGCCTTATATCATCTTTAATTTTAAAGTTGCTGAAATAATTCACTTTTTTGTCCTTGGGACCATCTATTGGTACACCATGATTTGTATAAGCAAATTAATTAACAACTACTTTCTCACAGAAAATATAAAACATGAAGTATGGCTGCTATCGATTTCGTTCGCCTGCATTCTGATACATTTTTCCAGGGAATTGTTTCTCGGCAATATCAATATTATTTTAGTGCTTTTATGTTGCTTTTCTATACGGAAATTTCTTATCGGAAAAGACTTGCAGGGTTCTATTCTACTGGGTATTGTGATTCTTGCAAAGCCATATTTTCTGTTCCTTTTGCTTCCTCTGGTTTTAAGAAAAAAATGGAAGGCTCTGGTCTGGTTATTGGTGACGATAAGTTGTGGATTGATAATTCCATTCATTTACCCAGGCCCCCAGAAGAGTATTAGTCTTTATAGCGACTGGATAAAATCGATTCTGAATCACCAGGGGGATTTCCCCGGAATGACATCTATCAGCTATCTGTGCAACAATATTGTCCCCTCATGGCCATCCTGGGGAATTTTTGTAATCTTTGCTTTAATTTCCATGCTGGCCTCTGCTTTCATTCTGAACAATATCTATCTGGAAAAACAGCAGCACACATTCACCGGACTTTCTGATATGAACTTTATATTTGAATGGTTTTTTATTATTGCATTACTCCCCAATCTTATCAAAACTGACTGGGTACTGATGCTGTTTAATGCTCCGCTGATCACCTTTATTATCTTTTATATCGCCAGTAAAAAACAATACTGGTGGATACCAATACTGATCATTTTGCTCTTTTTTTATAGCGCTAATTCAGACGACCTTCTTGGAAGAGCTCTCTCTCATAAAATTTTAGAATCAGGGCTTATGGGGTTAAGTAATTTTCTTCTTGTTGTGGTTTCATTAATTATGTTTCTGAATCTGAGAACGCTACTCCCCTTCTCACAATCTTCCTCCCATACTTCCCACGAATCCGGTCAATCGCCTGGTACAGGTTGATCATCTCCACCGAATCCTCGAACATGTCAATCTGCTGGCTGCCGGGAACCAGCTTGCTGAAACGTACTCCTATCAAGCGGATCAGCATACGGCGCTGGTAAAGCTTGTCGAATAGTTCCTTCACAATGGGAATGAGGACGTGGTCAAAGGCCGTGTAAGGAACCTGCTGCTGGATGGTATGGGTATCGAAATTGGAATACCTGATCTTGACCGTCACACAGGCAGTAAGTTTTTGCTGCTCACGTAGCTCATAAGCGATCTTTTCCACCATCTTCACCAGGATCTCCTTCATCCGGATAATATCGATCGTATCCTGTTCAAATGTAGTTTCCGTGCTGACCGATTTACTCTCCGAATATTGTCTTACAGGGGCCGTGTCAATGCCATTGGCCCGCTCCCACAGGATAATGCCATTTTTCCCCATAACCCGTTCCATCATTTCCAGGGGGATGCGGCTCAGGGTAGCAATGGTGACAACCCCCATTGACCTGAGCAAAGGATATGTCTTCTCCCCTATTCCCGGTATTTTCCGGATCGATAAAGGAGCAAGGAACGGTTTCACATGATCTTCCGGCACCTGCAACTCTCCGTTCGGCTTGGCTTCACCGGTAGCAATCTTGGAAACGGTTTTGTTTACCGACAAACCGAATGAGATCGGCAGCCCTGTATTCTTCATGATCGCCGTGCGAAGTTCGTGAGTCCATTTCAGCAGGCCGAAGAAACGATCCATGCCGGTCACATCGAGATAATGTTCATCAATAGAGGCTTTCTCATACAACGGTGCCCTTTCTGCAATGATTTCTGTAACCAGCTGTGAATAGCGGGAATAAAGTTCCATGTCACCTCTGATAAACAGGGCATCCCGGCACAGCATCTTTGCCATCTTCATCGGCATGGCCGAACTGACGCCAAAGCGACGGGCCTCATAGCTGCAACTTGCCACGACTCCCCTGTCTGACATCCCTCCTATGATAACCGGCTTACCCTGCAACGCAGGATTCTGCAAGCGTTCTACCGATACAAAAAATGTGTCGAGATCAAAGTGGACAATATTGCGGTTAGCGTTTAACATTTCGCTATTAAAATTTTCTTGACTTTCAGTTATTTTTGTTTACTTTTGACGTGTTTTTAACCAATATTACGACTACAATATAATCATAATTTAAAATAATTGCAACTATGTTTTTTCATTCGAACATAAAATTTTTCCGGAAAAGGATGGGGCGCACACAAGATGATGTGGCAGTTGCCCTTGGAATGAAGCGTTCAACCCTGAGTGGATATGAGAATGCCATTGCCCAACCCGGAATAGAGGCCCTGGTCAGTTTTTCAAATTATTTCAGGGTAGCAATCGATACCCTCGTCAAGGTCGACCTTACAAAACTGCCTGAAAGCCAGCTCCGGCAGCTGGAAAAAGGCTACGATGTTTTCATCAAAGGCAGCAGCCTGAGGATACTGGCCACCACTGTAGGCCAGGATAACTTCGAAAACATCGAATTGGTAACTGAAAAAGCAAAAGCAGGGTACAAGAGTGGATTTGCCGATCCGGAATATATCAGCATCCTCCCTACTTTCCGGCTTCCTTTTCTTTCAAAACAAAAAAAATACCGTACATTCCAGATAAGCGGCGATTCCATGCTCCCCATTCCTGAAGGAGCCTGGGTGACCGGAGTCTTCTTACAGGATTGGAATTCTATTCGTAACCGTGATGCATGTATTATCCTTACATCAGAAGAAGGCATCGTCTTTAAGGTCGTTGAAAATAAAATCCGGGACGAAGGAAAGCTTATCCTTCACTCCCTGAATCCTGCTTATGAACCTTATGAAATCGCGATGACTGACATCAGGGAGATCTGGCAATTTGTTAACTATATCAGCCCGGAAATTCCTGAAAATACTGCAAATACGACCTACCAACTGGCACAAACGGTAAAGAAATTGTCAAACGAGGTAAAAGCGATCCAGACCCGGCTTAATCTTTAATTGCAATATCCGCAGATTTCCTGACTAGTCATTAAAATGAATGACACCAAGTGAGATTAGCTGGTAAATTTCCCGTCATGAATACAGTTCTTTTGCGGCTATTCAGTACATTTGCAGACTGTTCTGTTTCACACCATACAACTTCAGTAGTAAAATATTCAACCACCTAACACCGTTACTAAGGGTAAAAGAATGGCTGGAAAGTGAATCTGTAAAGGCAATATAATAGGGTACTGACAGTAGAAAACAGAAATATATTCATAATTCAAAGAAAAAATAAAGAATGAAAATTCTCGTAACAGGGAGTGAAGGGCAACTGGGAAATGCCTTGAAGAAATTTTCCGGCGATTATAAAGATCATGTTTTTACATTTATCGATATTCACGATCTGGATCTGACCGATTCTTCCGGAATGGCTGCCTACCTGACTGAGCATAAACCACATATTTTGATTAATTGTGCTGCTTATACCGCCGTGGATAAAGCAGAATCCGAACCTGAAAAGGCAATGGCTGTAAATGCAATCGTCCCGGGGGAAATGGCAAAGATTTGTGCAAAATACAGAATCCGGTTGATCCATATTTCAACGGATTATGTCTTTGATGGAAAGAGTTATATACCCTATAAAGAAACCGATCCTGTACATCCTGTTTCAGTTTATTCAAAAAGTAAACTGGAAGGAGAAACACGGATCCTGCAAGAAAATGTCAAGGGGGTAATAATCCGTACTTCATGGTTATATTCGGAATACGGACAGAATTTCGTAAAAACGATACTAAAAAAAGGGAAAGAACTTGGGAAACTAAAGGTCGTATACGACCAGATCGGAGGACCTACATATGCAGGAGATCTTGCCAGGGTAATTCTAAGTATTCTCGCAGAAGTTGCATCAACCGGGTCAATGGAGATTTATCATTATGCTGATGAAGGAGTAATCAGTTGGTTTGATTTTGCACATGCTATCATCGAAATTTCCGAAATAAATTGTATTCTTGAGCCCATCGAATCAAAAGACTTTCCCTCTCCTGCAGCCCGGCCAGCTTACAGCGTTTTCAACAAAGCCAGGATCAAAGAACGGTTTGGGATCACAATCCCATATTGGAGAACAAGTCTGAAAGAATGTATAGACAATATGCCTGAGTTTATTGACATTAATAAACAGTAAAAAAGACCTTTACAATCTAACCAATGATAATTTATGAATACTACTATTGACCCCAATATTATAAAGCGTGCAAACGTCTGGTTGAGTGGAGATTTTGATGAAGAAACTAAGGGGCTGGTCAGGGAGATGATGGAAAAGAATCAGGCAGAACTGACAGATTCTTTTTATCGTGATCTTGAATTTGGGACCGGGGGACTGAGAGGCATCATGGGTGCAGGAACAAACAGGATGAACCGATATACAGTTGGAATGGCCACGCAGGGACTGGTCAATTATCTTTTGAAGATGTTCCCGGATGTTCACCCGATCCAGGCTGCCATATCATTCGACAGCCGCAACAATAGCAGGTTATTCGCAAATATCACGGCAGAGGTAATGGCAGCTAATGGTTTTAGGGTTTATCTTTTCGATGACATCCGGCCAACGCCGGAGCTCTCATTTGCCATCCGCTCTCTTAAATGCCAGACTGGAGTTATGGTAACTGCATCCCATAATCCCAGGGAATATAATGGCTATAAAGCATATTGGGATGACGGAGCTCAGATGATTGCACCACATGATGTAAATGTTATCGAGGAAGTTCAGAAGATCTCCTCAATTGATGATGTACTGTGGACTGGTAATCCTGAAAATATCATCAAAATAGGGAAAGAGATCGATGAAGCCTATCTTGAAAAGGCTCTTAGCTTGTCTTTATCTCCTGAGATTATCCGGCTCCAGAAGGATCTGAGAATCGTGTATACACCACTTCATGGCTGTGGACGGAAAATGGTCCCCGAACTCCTCAAACGATTCGGATTTGACAATGTCTCAACTGTGAAGGAACAGATGGTTGCCGATGGCAATTTCCCAACGGTACGTTCACCAAACCCTGAAGAGCAGGATGCAATGACACTCGCACTTGAGAAAGCCCGTGAAATCAATGCCGACCTTGTTATGGCTACAGACCCTGATGCCGACCGGGTAGGTATTGCTCTGAAAAATACCCATGGTCGAATTTATTCTTCTCAATGGAAACCAAACGGCGGCATTGCTTGTTTACTACATTCTTTATCGCTGGAAAGAGAAAAAGATGCTGACCGGAAATGAATATCATTGTATCCACCATCGTTACTACTGGACTTCTGAAGGGAATTGCAGAGAAATTCGGGGTGGGATATTTTGAATGTCTTACCGGGTTCAAATTTATTGCAGATGTGATACGGAAGCAGGAAGGGAAAATGAAATACATCGTTGGTGGGGAAGAGAGTTTCGGCTATCTTGTCGGTGATTTTGTCAGGGATAAAGATGCAGTCAGCGCATGTGCCCTGATAGCTGAAGCCGCTGCCTGGATGCCAACCAGGGAAAAACCCTCTTTGACCTTCTCATCCATATCTACCAGGAATTTGGATTTTATAAAGAACAACTGATTTCGGTCACCAAAAAGGGAAAGACAGGTGCCGAAGAAATCCAGAAAATGATGGTAATTACAGCAAAGATCCTCCGGCACTGATCGACATAACTCGAAAGTTATCATGGTAAAAGATTATCTGACATTGCTTGAAAAGGAAACAACAATCAGGAAAGGAATTAATTATCGATCTTCCAAAATCAAATGTTCTTCAGTTCTTTCTGGATGATGGATCCCGGATAGTGTGAGACCTCCGGCACCGAACCCAAGATCAAATTTTATTTCAGTGTAAAGGGTCAGTTAAGGAGAAAAAAGTAGATTACTATCATATGATGGTATCCTGACAAAAAAATCAATGATATTATTGCCTCGATGAAATTGAAATAAATGAGGGATCCTCATCCAACCCGGTTTAGTTTACCTGCTGTCAGGCCAGGACAGCTGGAGTATTTTTTTCTTTTTTGTTTCCTGTTATTTTTTTCATTCCTCTCCCGGAGGCCAGCAGAACCCGAAAAACATTCAGGATACATTATCTTTGATACTATCCATGTAAAAAAAGGAACCTGGTTTCATTTTCAGGGTAAAATTACAATGTAAAGAAAGACACCATCTTCATCGAACAATCCATTAAAGCCAATCCAAAAGAATCGAAGAACCTACAACGGTCAAAAACTTTTTATGATTCTGTTTACAGAAAATTATCCCGAAGCAAGTTCTCTCAATTTTTATATGATCTGGCTTTTGTGCCGCCCAAACCGCAACCCCTTCCCGGCAATTCGGATCAAGTTAAAAGCGAAAGCCCATTTGAAAAATACAAAGGAAAGATAATCCGGCATATCTGGATTAAAACCCTTGCCCCATTTGGAACGAATATCACTGATACCCTCGCATCCGCACGAACCAGCGCTGGTAGGGCTCTGAATGCAGCTCATCTAAAGACCCACCCCTGGGTTATAAGAAAAAACCTTTTCATCAAAGAAGGGCAGAAAGTCGATCCTTTCCTGCTGGCAGATAATGAGCGGAATATCCGTGATATGTCATACATCAATAGCGTTAAAACCTATGTTATCCCCGTAGACAATGCCAGCGATTCGGTGGATATCACCATCGTTACCAATGATGTGTGGTCGATTGGATTTGACATCATATCTGCAGAAACCAATAAGGTAGCATTTCGTGTGTATGATGGGAACTTCCTGGGCCTGGCAGACCGGGTAGCACTGGGTTTTTCGTTCAGGACAAGACAGCAGCCATTTTGTTTTATCAATGGTGCTTCATACACTTATAATAATATCGCAGGTACATTCTTAAACACGGAGGTCAGCTACGCCCAGGATGACATTGGAAACCAAATCACAGGGATCACATTTAACAGGAACTTCTATTCTATAAACACCAAATGGGCTTTTGGTGGTGGATTCCAGAACACGAAGATGGTTGATCAAATATCGACCAGCAGTGAAGAAAACAATGTTATCATGAATCAGATCAGTTATTACAACGATATGAGTCTCTGGGGCGGGCGTGCCTTCCGGCTCAACAATGCACCCATTCCATCACGGTTCGTCTTGACCGAATCGTACTATCAAAGGGCTTACACTTCACGTCCTGTATAACGATCGATTCTAATAGGGCCTATTATAACACCACCAGGTTCCTGACAGGACTTGCTTTCTCGGCAAACAGTTATTATCTTAGTGATTACATTTTCCATTTGGAAAAACCGAAAACATACCATATGGAGAGGCTTTTAAATTTACCCTGGGACCAGAAATAAATGATTTTTATACAAGGTTATATGGAGGAATTGACCTGTCCGCAGGTGATTTTATTAGCGGGTTTGGATACCTGTCAGGCAGGGGCGTTTTGGGAGGATACCTGAATCACAAATCAATTGAAGACTGTGTTCTTAAGATGAGTATAAATTATCTTTCACCGCTTTATACGACTCCGGATAAAAAATTAAATTTCGATGTTATCTTAATTCTAATTACCGTTTAGGGTTCAATTTCCGCAATAATAACCTTGATTATACGAATATAAACCTTGACCTCCATATAAATGAAGTTCAATACGATACTGTTTTTTGGGGAAAACAAACCTTATCATCCACACTTGCTGTAATCATGTATTCACCCCTGTATCTTTACGGATTCAAGTTTGCTTTTGATTACAGCTGAAAGGCGGATTTGTCGCGACAAATGGCGAATCACTGTTTCATAACCCTTTAATTCCGGTGTTGGGCTGGGAGTCATGATCAGGAATGACAACCTTATCTTTCCTCCATTCGTGATTTCCTGTTTTTATTACCCGAATGTACCACATGGCGTGACCATGGTGGCAATTCGGCTTCAACCAGGATATAGGATTCAGGATTCCTGACTATAATGTTACAATGCCCCAAACTGAGACTCTTCAAAATTAACATTTCAATAATGGAAAGAAAAGATGCGAATGTTCCCACGGATCCGGTTTATTCAAAAACCGTTCTTGAATTGCTGACTGTGGCAAATGAGTACTGCTTATTTCTGGAGAAGGCCGAAAATTATGATCGTCAGGATATCCTGATCTTTCTTCAAAAGGTCTGTCCGCTGATCTACATCAAGTCCTCACTTTTGCCGGTTATCGAAATAGAAGATGAAGAAGCTGCAGAGCATTTTGTAAC
The DNA here is from genome assembly GCA_963800585.1 of uncultured Bacteroidales bacterium. Lineage (GTDB taxonomy): Bacteria > Bacteroidota > Bacteroidia > Bacteroidales > FEN-979 > FEN-979. Next base: position 96,123 of record CAWDBP010000006.1, on the reverse strand, counting down.
CGAAGAAGAATGGGAAGGAGTTTTCAACTCGCCTGCACCTGAAATTCGGTGAAGATGATCTTTATTATTTCATTGATCCTCATGAACGAATCGCATACTGATGCTGTAAAAGCAAGCCTTGCGGAAAATTTTACTGATATCTACCAGGATCTGAAAGATTTTGTTCTTCTTTATCAAAAGCCCCAGAAAAGCTTCTATGGAATATGCGGTGTTTGAATGTAAGACGGCTGTTTGAGACCCGGTATGGTTTCGGCTTGTAAGAGCACATTCAGTCATACATTACCTTCTCAACAAAGAAGGTGAGAAAAGCGAACTTCAGGATTTCGTTGAGGAATTATAGGGAATTACTTATTTTGCCCTTGCTTTATCAATCCTGTTCAATCCATCTATGGCTTTCTGGTAATTGGTTCGTAATTGAAGCACATGCTTGTAATCCTGGGTAGCCTTTGGATAATCACCAGCTAACTCATAAGAATATCCCACGGTTAAACATGGCCTCAACATAGCCGGGATCGCAGCGCAGGGCAAATGAAAAATAATTTGCCGCCTTCCTGAAATCGTGCAGGTAAACGAGATAAATGTATCCGGTATTATATGGAGCATCCTTGAAAGTACTATCTGTCTTTGCCAATTTGTCATAGGTCTCCAAAGCTTCTTCGTACCTCCCATTCTCCTGGTAAAACATTCCCAGCATGTACATAGCTTCTTTACTATTTGGTCTGATCTTGATGGCATTTTTCAGATAATCGGCTGCTATCGGGTCTTTCCGCATCGAATATAACTCTCCGAGTTCTACGTATGCTTCATAAAATTTCTGGTCCTGGTCAATTGTTTTCTTAAAATCTTCCACAGCTGTAACAGTATCCCCCTTTTCAAGCAGGGCTAACGCCAGTAGTAAAATAAATCTGGGGGTTTTGAGGTTCCACTTCGAGCGCCCTTCTGGCATATTCAAATGTAGCTTTATAATCTTTGATGATAAGACTTAATTTTGAAAGTCTGACCAATGTAGAGTTATTACGGGGTCGATGGATAATAGCTTTCTGCAAGGCTTCATTGCAATTGTCAGGCTTTCCCATCCCAAGATATACATCGGATAGTGTGATATATAGGGGAGCCTTGCCTGGCGAAAGGGAAATGGCCTTCGAGATATCTGCAAAAGCAAGATTTTCCTTGTGATCCAGCAGATAGTACTTCGATCGTTGTTGCAAAAGGTCGACATCAGTAGGGTGATCGGAGATTTTCTTACTCAGATCATCCAATCAATACTTTCAGTGTGTCTTTACCCGAGATATGTGTTTTTCGGTTACTTCATCCTTCCTCCGCAGGATGTGATCAGGAGAAGTGCGACGAACAGTCCTGAAGAGCCAGTGACCCGAATGTTCTATTTGACATTTTGCAATACCTCCATGATCTTCTTTTCAAGTTCGTCTGCGAGTTCAAGGTTGTCCTGAAGTAACTTTTTCACAGCATCCCTTCCCTGTCCAAGTTTTGTTTCACCATAAGAGAACCACGAACCGCTTTTCTTGATGATGTTATACTCGACAGCGAGGTCAATGATCTCAAGTATCCTGGAGATCCCTTCTCCATAAATAATATCAAATTCAGCTTTACGGAAAGGAGGTGCAAGCTTGTTCTTGACAACTTTCACCTTCGCCCTGTTTCCGATGATCTCCTCCCCTTCTTTCAACTGGTTCACCTTGCGGATATCAAGTCGTACGGAAGCATAGAATTTCAGGGCATTCCCGCCAGTAGTGGTTTCAGGGTTGCCAAACATGATCCCGATCTTTTCCCTTAACTGGTTGATAAAAATACAACATGTTGCAGTTTTTGAGATCGTGGAAGTCAACTTCCTCAATGCCTGTGACATTAACCGTGCCTGCAATCCCATCTTTGAATCACCCATCTCCCCTTCAATTTCACTTTTCGGAGTTAATGCCGCCACTGAATCTATTACGATGATATCAATGGCACCTGAGCGAATAAGGTTCTCGACGATCTCCAGGGCCTGTTCACCATTATCCGGTTGTGAAATCAAGCAGATTCTCGACATCCACTCCCAATTTTTGTGCATAAAACCGGTCGAAAGCATGTTCAGCATCAATAAATGCAGCAATCCCTCCTGTTTTCTGAGATTCAGCAATGGCATGAAGCGCAAGAGTTGTTTTACCGGAGGACTCCGGGCCATAAATCTCAATAACCCTTCCTTTTGGCAAACCGCCAATTCCCAGTGCAGCATTAAGTCCAATAGATCCAGTCGGAATAAACTCAACGGCTTCAATGGCGTTATCGCCAAGTTTCATGACCGTTCCCTTGCCATATGTTTTCTCCAGTTTGTCAAGTGTAACTGAAGTGCCTTCATTTTTTCCTTGCTGTTGTCTTCTTCTTTTGCCATACTATTTTTTTTGATGTTAATTAAAATTCCTAAAGGACAAACTGACCGGGGTTTATTGTCATTTTCCAATATCTGCTCTGTATGATTCTTTGTATCAACCTTTGTGAAGATCTTCTCAATAACGCCTTCTCTCTGAGATAACATAGGTCGTTCGAAGGATTCCATCATATTCCCTGCCATAAAGTTTCTTTTTTACCCCATGCGCCATATGCCTTCAGTATCTTTTTCTCTTTATCGGGGATAAGTGGAAAAGGTAATACATATTTTTCAATAAATTTTTTATGTGACCTGTCATCATCTGCGCTGACACCTATGATCTTATATCCCTTCTTCAGCAGCAAATCATAGTTGTCACGCAGGTTACATGCTTCCGCAGTGCACCCGGGAGTATCATCTTTAGGATAAAAATAAAGAATCAGTTTTTTTCCTCTGAATTCATTTAACGAGATGGGGTTGCCATCCTGATCAATCGCTGTAAAAGCCGGAGCTTCATCTCCAATCTTTAATATTGCCATCTTGGTTAATATTTAATACAGAAAATCATCTCAAAGGTAAAATTTTTGATCCTAAACGAGCGCTTTCCGGAGATAGTAGTTATTAACAAAATTACTCCTTCCTGAGAGCCCTGGTAATATTTGCATATGCTGGTCAGTCCGCATGCGGAACATTTTGGTTTTCGTGCAGTGCATACATAACGGCCATGCAAGATGAGCCAATGGTGGGCTAATGGAATGAGCCGGTCAGGAATGTACTTTACCAGTTGTATTTCAGTTTGGTAAGGAGTCCTGGCACCGAGGGTCAGTCCGATCCTTGCAGAGACTCTGAAAACATGGGTATCGACTGCCATGGCCGGTTTTTTATAAATAACCGAAGCCAGAACATTGGCTGTTTTACGCCCTACCCCGGGAATCGTCATTAATTCAACGACATCAGAAGGCAATACACCTGCAAAATCATGGACCAGCGAATTTGCCATGCCAATCAGGTTTTTCGCTTTGTTATTCGGATAAGAACAGCTTTTAATCAGCTCAAAAACCTCATCCTGACGGGCAGATGAAAGTGATCCGGCATCAGGGAACCTCCTGAAAAAGGCAGGTGTTATCATGTTTACCCGCTTATCAGTACACTGGGCAGAAAGGATCACTGCAACAATCAATTCATAGGGATCAGTATAGACCAGTTCTGTCTCAGCTTTTGGACGGTGTTCAAGGAAATAGCCGATTAAAAAGGTGAATCGTTCTTTCCTGGTCATAAGAATCTTTTAGACAAAAGTAGGGAAATTTGTGATAACCTGCGTATTACTGTGACGCGTGTCAGATAGAAACTAATCGAATCTCAATCGAATCTCAATCGAATCTCAATCGAATCTCAATCGAAGGTCAATCGAAGGTCAATCGAAACTTGATTAAAGGATGGACGGAAGGAGATATGTTAACTAATTGATATTGATAATGGATACCTGATTGGACATCTTAACCGAGGAATATGCGAAACCGGGAATAAAAAGGAAACCGTGATACGGAAAAACCAGTCAGGTAACAAGGGGTGGAACATCAAAATATAATTAACCTTCAACATTTTATTCAGCCGATTTTGATTAAGTTTGTTTAGTAAATCTCATGAAGGAAAATGACTCGTTTGCTTATCTGATGTCAGTTAGCGAATTATAAGACCTTATAATAAATGCAAACACCTGATTTCGATCTTGTTATTGTAGGTGCGGGGCCTTCCGGATGTACTACTGCATTAAAACTTGCAGGATTCAGGTATAAAGGTTGCATTGATTGATAAAGCGGTTCTGCCTGGAGACAAAACATGCGGAGACGCACTGAGCGGAACTGTTTTACAAGTCCTAAGACGACTTCCGCGTAATTGTTATGATGAATTTCTTAAACTCGAACCAAAAAACCCTTCCTGGGGAATCCGTTTTGTCGCCCCAAGCGGGGAATCGCTCGATGTTCCCTTCATCCTTGAAAAGAAACCTGAAACCACTCCACCAGGATATCTCTGTAAAAGAAAGCTCTTTGATGGCTTTCTTCAACAAAAAGTCAGGGAATTGAGTCCCTTTGCCGGTGACTGATGATTTTCAAGTCAAACAGATAATCCGCGATAAAGAGATTTCTATTATAAAGAGAGAAAAAGAAGATCTGAGATGCCGGATGATCAGTCGGAGCAGATGGAACTCTATCAACTGTAGCAAGAATTCTGGCAAGCATTCTCTAAATCATAAACAATATTGCCTGGGGTAAGAACATATTTTTCAGGTGTTAGTGGTCTTCATCGTGAACAGTTTATTGAATTGCACTTTCTGGAAGAACTTCTCCCGGGATACCTATGGATTTTTCCATTGAATGGTGGACTTACAAATGTGGGTTTGGGAATACTCTATGAGAAGATGAAAACCTCCCCTGATTCCTTGTCAGCAATACTGAAAGAATCATTCATAAACATCCATCACTTTCAACCAGATTTGCTAATGCTATGATGACAGGAAAGATCGAAACGCATGGACTTCCTCTTGGTCCTGATCCTAAAGCAATTTCCGGAGACGGATTTCTGCTTGCTGGAGATGCTGCTTCCTTGTGGATCCCTTCTCAGGAGAGGGTATCGGCAATGCAATGGTCAGTGGTGAGATTGCCGCAGGTATGGTCAGGGAAGCATTTTCAAAGAATGACTTTTCTTCAGAATTTCTGAAACAATATGATAAAAGAATCAATGAGAAACTGGGGAGGGAACTTAAAACAAGCCGCAGAATTCATGAACTATGCTCACATCCCGCCTTTTTAATCTGGTTGTGAAGAAAGCAAACAAGAACAAAGAACTGAAGGAGATGTTCACAAGAATGTACACTAATCAGGATATGCGCGATCAATTGATGAATCCGTTTTTTATATTAAACTCCTTATGGCGTGACTATCTTCTGATAATCGTTACTGCGCCCCTATATACTTCATCACCATATACACCATGACATTTTAAGGAGATAATAGTATACTCCTGCTGAAAGATTACCTCCATCCCAATCCCCACTCTTGTAATTTGTTTTCTCAAAAACCACCCTTCCCTGCCGGTTATAAATATACATCTGCGTAGAAAGATAGATATCTGTAAGGTCAAGATTCTGCCCATAGGGTTTGTTTGTTGAGGGGTCGAGTTGCCGGATATTCAAAGAGCCATTATCGTCACCAGTTCCAGGAGTAATGGCATTGGGAACGAACAACCTTATCGTCTTTACGACTATCGAAGTATCAATGGTAGAGTCACATAACTGACCACCGACATTATCCGTAAAATCAAGGATAACAGGATAAGGAAGTATACTCACCTTTGTATATTCATGTTGGCAGGGATTCAAGTTTGCAACCTTTTTGGTCCCATCAGCAAAATCCCATTTCCAATTGTCGAGGTGCTTCACTGCAGTATCAGGGATTGTAACAGTGACCTCCGGATTACTCATGTAAACAGTATCAGGCGGGTTCATCTTAAAAGTGATCTTATGAAGGACCAGCGTTTTAATAGTAAACTCCCTTGAAACACAATGTGTTGTATCTGAGTCGGTAACGGTAACCATATAAGTTCCTTTCGAAAAACCAACACCAAGGGTATCAAGCTGGTGATATGATCCACCACCCCAGTTATAGGTATAGGGAGGATGCCCACCGGAAATCTTGATCTTCATTTGCCCATTGCTGTCATATGGACACCCCAGTGCATTGTAACGGTATAGTGTATCGATATGCAATTGAGCACGCATCATGAGATGCGAAGGGCAAGCTGGTATCCACTCTCGTTTGTGTGTGTCTGAATAATACATTTATAATAGCCCGTATCTAGAGGGGTGATATTTTTCAACAATAAGATATGGACGAACTGAATCTGCGATTCTACATCTATAAATAACCATTTGTAATTTAGGATCCTGTATTCACCAGGGTAATATGAAGAATGTGGCATAAACTGACTTTTCCACCATAACAAACGGTGATATCAATTGGACTGATTTGCACACTGAAACCTGTCCATAAGAATGAATGCAAAAAAGATGAAAAAGAAAATTAAAGATTCGTTTCATGAGATTCATCAATTCGGCTGTAAATTTATGAAATTATTCAAAACAACAGCCAAAAAGGCGGATAACCTCCTGAATATTCTGACATAAATTCCTGAAAACACTTGTTAATTGGAATGGCAAGCCATTTGATTAATGAAGAATTGAATAAAAAAATAGAATGGACTTTAGCTTACATTAATTCAATCATCTGGTATACAGGGAGATCAAAAAATTTTTATCCAGATATATGAACTTTAACAACTTTACAATTAAATCGCAGGAAGCCGTCCAGAAGGCAACGGAAATTGCTGCAGCAAAACAGAACCAGTCCATCGAAACATCACATTTGCTAAAAGGAATGCTGATGGTGGATGAGAATGTCGTTCCCTATCTTCTTAAAGAAACTAAATGTTAACATAGAAATTTTTACAAAGGCACTTGATCGTATCATTGACTCTTATCCAAAGGTTTCCGGTGGTGAACAATATCTTTCAGGTGATTCGAACAAGGCGTTGCAAAAGGCCTCAGCGTTGGCTCAGGAATTTAAAGATGAATTCGTTTCCATCGAGCACCTTCTGCTGGGTATTCTTTCAGTTAATGATAGTACTTCGAGGCTGCTTAAAAGATAATGGAGTTACCGAAAAGGAGCTTAAAGTCAGCCATCAAGCAGCTCCGGAAAGGATCGAGCTGTCAACAGCCAAACAGCAGAAGAAACTTATAATTCACTGAACAAATATGCACGTAACCTGAATGAACTGGCCCGAAATGGGAAGCTTGACCCTGTTATTGGCCGTGACGAAGAGATCCGCAGGGTGCTGCAGATCTTTCGCGAAGAACTAAAAATAACCCAATCCTGATAGGAGAGCCCGGTGTCGGAAAAACAGCTATTGCAGAAGGACTCGCACACAGAATCATCGATGGTGATGTGCCGGAGAACCTGAAATCGAAACAGCTCTATTCATTGGATATGGGAGCCCTTATTGCCGGCGCAAAATACAAGGGGGAATTTGAAGAAAGACTGAAGAGTGTGGTCAAGGAAGTCATTTCGGCAGAAGGTGAGATCATTCTTTTTATTGATGAGATCCACACCCTTGTTGGCGCAGGCGCAAGCGAAGGAGCCATGGATGCAGCCAATATCCTGAAACCCGCACTTTCAAGGGGTGAACTGCACGTGATCGGTGCCACTACACTCAAGGAATATCAGAAATATTTTGAAAAAGACAAAGCGCTTGAAAGACGTTTTCAACCAGTCATGGTCAATGAACCTGAAACACTGGATGCCATCTCCATCCTCCGCGGGATTAAAGAAAAATATGAAACCCACCATCATGTAAGGATCAAAGATGAAGCCATTATTGCTGCCGTGGAACTTTCACAGAGATACATTTCCGACCGGTTCCTGCCGGATAAAGCAATTGACCTGATCGACGAAGCGGCTTCAAAACTCAGACTGGAAATCAATTCGGTGCCGGAAGAACTGGAAATCATTGAACACAAGATTCGCCAACTTGAAATTGAACGTGAAGCCATAAAACGGGAGAAAGATGAGGAGAAGCTTAAATCCCTGAATGAAGAGATAGGTAACCTTACCGAAGAACGAAACCGACTGAAAGCTAAATGGCAATCGGAAAAAGATGTCGTCGAACAGATCCAGGTGAAAAAGAACGAGATCGAGACCCTGAAATTTGAAGCCGATGGTGCTAACCGTAGCGGGGATCTTGGGAAGGTAGCAGAGATCAGATACGGGCATATCCCCGGGATCGAAAAGGAAATTGCCAACCTGAAAGAAAAACTTACTGTCCTCCAGAAAGACTCTCCTATGGTCAATGAGGAAGTAGATGCCGAGGGAATTGCTGAGGTGGTTTCACGTTGGACAGGAATCCCCGTCAGCCGCATGCTTCAAAGTGAAAAACAGAAGCTCCTGAATCTTGAAATAGAACTTCACATGCGCGTGGTTGGTCAAAATGAAGCCATCGGTGCCGTGGCCGATGCTATACGCCGAAGCCGTGCCGGATTGCAGGACACGAAGAGACCTATCGGATCATTCATCTTTCTTGGCACGACTGGAGTAGGAAAAACTGAGTTGGCGAAGGCCTTGGCTGAGTTCTTATTCAATAATGAAAATAGCATGGTTCGTATAGATATGTCCGAATACCAGGAACGGCACACGGTTTCCCGGCTTGTCGGAGCTCCCCCGGGATATGTTGGCTATGAAGAAAGTGGACAACTGACCGAAGCCGTGAGAAGAAAGCCATATTCAGTGGTACTGTTGGATGAAATAGAGAAGGCTCACCCTGATGTTTTCAATATTCTGCTCCAGGTTCTCGACGATGGCCGTTTGACTGATAACAAAGGCCGCACTGTTGATTTTAAGAACACCATTATTATTATGACTTCTAACATCGGCTCTCATCTTATCCAGGAAAATTTAGAGAAAGTTACAGAGAAGAATCGGGAAGAAATGCTGAATCGTACGCGTGAACAGGTGTTTGATTTACTGAAGAAGACTATCCGGCCTGAGTTCCTGAACAGGATCGATGAAATCATCATGTTTCAGCCGTTGACAAAAGAAGAAATCGTCAAGGTTGTAGACCTTCAACTTGGGATCATCCGGAAGATGCTGGAAAAGAATGGAATACGGCTCACTACCACACCTAAAGCCATCCAGCTTATTGCCACACTTGGATTCGATCCGCAATTCGGCGCCCGTCCTATCAAACGTGTGATACAGAAAAACCTTCTAAATGAACTTTCCAAAATGATCCTCGAAGGAAAGCTCGATAAGGATAGTACCATCAAGGTTGATGAGAAAGGGGGCGGATTAGTGTTTAGTAACGACTAACAGACTTGGAGACAAGCGGACGAGAAGCAAATTGTATCAATACCGGTATAAGATCAAAGACAATAAGATACCGATATAGGGACGTACTTCCCCCAAGGTAAACATCATGGGTTTCCTACCCGCAATACCTGATTACAAATGGTCAATTCTTCAGACAACGAACACTATACCCGTTTTCCTTGGTAAAGGCACGCCGAGTCACATATTTGTAATTGAATTGCAGAAGCCAGTACCATGCCTCACTGGTTCCACTTTCGGATGAGGACCAGAAAACGGCATAGTCGGTCATAAAAAGGGTACCGCTATAATAGCTGTAACCGCCGGGAAGGGCTGTAAACCCGCTTTCATTTGTAGCCCCTGTGTTTGGAGCTGCCCAATGTAAAGTCCCTGTTTCTTTCATCTTCCCTCCGGCTATACTATCGCCGCCTAACCATGTCATTAGTATTCCCCATTCAGCATCTGTTGGTATATGCCACCCTGACGGACAGATTCCCTGCGAGCCGGGGACAGTATCATAACTCATCATCTCACCCCATTGATAAAGGCCACCATATAATGTGCAATTTGATTCTTTATTTTCGTAGCAATATTTTTCTATGATCCCATTATTATTCTGATTTGTCGTATCCTGGATCTTGGTTCCAACATTCAAATTCGCAGCCATCCATAGTTGCGTACCAGCCAGGAGCGTGGCGTAAGTGTGGCCTTCAGTATCCCTGCATGCGGTAAAAGTAACAGTCACCGTCTTACTGCTGGAAGGGATATCTGTGATAATTGTGCTATATTGACCTGATATGCTTTTATAAAGTAAAATATCTCCAGTAGTATAAGACATATCAATCGTTGCAAATGGGCTTTTCGGTTGTCCTGTTTTTTTACTGAGTTTAAGCTGTTCGCTTGAAAGAGGTTCAATTGTTGACCTGCTTTCTGAATTACCCTGACTTACCAGTTTTGCGGAATATTGATATCCGGATCCGTTGACTTTCACCACATAAATACCTTGTTTGAGACCAGTAATACGAAACTCAGAGATTCCCTGGTATAAAAAATTATGACTCTGGCTGATTATTTTTCCTGTTATATTTGAGAGGGTTATGTTGACATTACCGCTTGTCGGTGCTATGATTGTCAGAACCGCGGTTTCATTCATCGGATTTGGGTAAATCTTTATATGATCTTTACTTGCATCCATTACACCAATACCTGAGGGCAATTTTAAATGCAGGATATCCCCACCATATAAAGTAACCGAATCTCCACTCGTCAAATTATACACTTTTATAGTGCCGATTGCTGTGGTATCACCAGCACCTGTAAAACTAATGAGATAGTCTTGTGCATAAGTTCTCAGAAATCCAAATAATATTAACACAATAAAAATTGAAGTTTTCATAGCATTCAAGTTAAAAGTTAATATTCTGACATTCTGTTAAAGATTAACAAAAATAGTAATATTTATTTTTTTCAATACTTTATAGAGATAAAATATTCTGATAAACAAATAATACGTTCAATGTTATCAGGTTTATTTCAGTTCCTTTAAATTAAAAGAATAAGAGATTGTTGCCTCACTATTTTTACCTGAATAACCAATCAATCGTTAATGAATCTTTATTTGCTCCCAGCCACGAAAAGTGCCCAGCTCAAGAGCGAACAAGTGAAGGTAAGGTTTCAATAGAATAAAAGGGATAATCTGATTGTCGTTTCCGGTCACATCAAAACAATCGCCCGTAGGGTATGTACGGGCGATTGTTTAATGGAAGTGTCACTTGATAGCTCAGGTTGTGCTCAATGCAAAAGCATTGGTATCCGAATCGTCGTATTCCCAGAGACGTCTTGTTCCGTCTGTAGCCAGAGAATAGACGTATAGATTTTCAGCGAAAGCAGCCTGTGGACAAGAACCACGTAACTGCGACACCAACACATTACCACTGAATATCCCGCTGAATAAAATGTATATTCCGGCTCCGGAATCAACGTAAGCGCCTTGATCTATACTTGGATTGATTGGGTCGGTATTATCACCTTTTACAACCCAGAAATGGAACGTAGCAAAATTGCGAAGCTGAGAAGCATTGAAACTGATATTTACTTTTTGATTATCATCGGTGTAATGCAAAAATCCGCACTTACCGGAATATTCTGTAACTCCATTATTAAAAATAGTTGCATCCTGGATATGTGCATAACATTTAGCATTGTCAATGCGCACTTTCACTTGCAGATTAAAGGCGTTGGAATTATTGCCTATATCAATGTTCAAATATGAATCAGGAGCATCAACTGAATTACCTGAATTGTTGTAATCTGATAACTGAAATACTTGTTTTGGAACTTCTACCACATGAAATGTACCAGCACTGTCAAGGCTAAGCAGTTCGAGGTCGAATTGCCACACTCCATCGGGTAAAGAAGTGCTATCAAGCGAAGCCGACCAGAAATCAGGGCTTGTCCACGCAATGGTGAGTAATTTATCTGCAGCCGGGACACCGGGATCGCTGTAAATATCCCAATGCGGTATCCGGTAACCGATGTTTTCACCAGTGCCCAAGGCGCCAAGCATAACAGCTTTTGTTTCAAAGTGCATGTTTCCCCCACTGTCTGTAGTAATTACAAAATAATATTTCTGCACCAACCCATTTACAACCGTTGTACCAGGAAAAAGAACATTATTTAAAGCAGCATCTTTAATATTGGTTTTCTTCCAGCGATAATGTGTGATGCCTGCTGATGGCAATCCATCTCCGAAGAGTAATTTGAAATAAAGTGTGCTTCCGAATGGGTTAATGGGATTATTATTACCTAGAGAATCGGTTATTATATCGGTACATCCGACATTGGGAAAAGAAACACCCTGGATATTGACTGTATTCGAATCTCCCTGCTCAATATGCTGTGCAGTTGCATATTCACCAATGGAACGGAACCAAACAAGTTCGCCCTGCAATTGTTGTCCGCAATTACATGGCATCACCCGGGGGTCGGTAATATTGATATTGATATCTGTTCCACAAATATAATCCCAATAGGTACTGCAAGGTACAGGAGGACGATAAACAGTTATCCATTGACCATTAATGCATACTTCTACCCAAATATAGATATCTTCATCATTTGTAATATTGAGGTACTCATAGCTGAAACGCCCATTGCAATCGGAATAAACCGTACCTATTTCCTCAGAGATATAAAACCAGGGCCAGAACCAGGGCCAATAGCATAAATAAGGATGAAGCAGATGGAAATTATTATAAATTGTATCACGCACAATAGGTGCTGAGGGCGAGAGCAATCCATTTTGAACATCCTCAGGCAATGTTGCTATTTGGGCTGAAAATGACCTGATTTCATTATTCTGGCTCAATAAATTTTGTGACCCCGTACTGTAACGAAGTTCATTCATACTCATTATTGGTCCCGGGTCGGGACCTGGACCATGAGGTGGGATGACAGTACTAGGGTCAAGGATAGCTTGTTGCAGCTTCTTTCCCAATTCATCAATGATATATGGAGGAATACGCCACCACCACCAAAGAATACGATCAACCTCGCAGATATGAACCCTGGCATCACACACAGGTAATGTCTTATCCTGCCCGTCAATATTAAAGATCTTGGTAAGGCAACCGGTAATCAGGCACCAATTTAGAATTGGAATTGGGATTCTCGGAAGACCAATGATATTGATTTCATTATCGGCAGTGAGATGAACAGGAGGTTGGTACCCGCCCATTTTTCTGAGCAATAATGGATTCAATTCTCTTCCTTTAAATTCTTTGGGTAAAACCGGTCCGATAATCAGTTGGGTCTTACCCTCAATATTTTCCCCGTTAGTTTTGAGTTCAGCTTCGCCATTCTTAAATGCGGCCGATTCTATCAGTTTTCCATTGTTGTCGAATAGGTAAAGGTGAACGCTTTTAACCGTTTCCTGGTTACCGCTTTTTATTTTGACAATGACAGGTTTCGTTTCTCTTTTTTTCATAAAATTTTGTTATTTGTTATTTTGCCTACTCTTTAACCCGGATTTTCGGCCTACTCCGATTATTTTTGTCAAAGTTTGTCCTGTTTAATCATGTGTAACGTTTCACAATAATCTTACTCACATTTTGTAGCTCTGGAACTGCTTTTACTGTTATCTGCACAAAATTATTATCCGGCTTAGCATTCCTTAAAATTATTCGACAAATTTTATTTGTTAACCATTTCACAATGATACATTGTTCTTAATTTCACAATAATAAATTCAATAAACAAATATAATAAAATATCATAATATTTCCAAAGATTTATGGAGAATTAATATTTTTTTAATGGATGGTGGCATCAGCAATAACAGAAATAGAATTAGCTGATGAGATGTGAGATCAGCAAACAGGTTGATTATCTGTAGATTGAAGCATGATCATAAAATGTAATCATTGGAAAAGTATTTTTTTATTAATCTGAACGGTGTGGCCATTGTTACCCTTTGATTTCTTATTCAATAATAATCTTGTATTTATCCAGTAGTCCTGTTATTCCGCTTAATGAAAACTTTGCATTGATTGTGCGGTTCATTTCAAGATCGATCGAATAGTTCGTTGCTGATCTGAAATCGACTTTTTCTAAATTCGTTTGATGAAAAAGAGTCCTTGTCAAATCACAATTGAGAAATTCTGAATTCGTGAGGTCAGTGTTTGAAAAATCGACTTCCCTTATTGAACAGTCTTTGAAAATAGTTTTATTTATTTTTTTCTTCTGAAAAGTTGAATAGTCTAAAGTGCATTTCTCAAAATAGAAAGAAAGCAGAAAGTCCTTGCAAGAAGTAAAATTGATACCTAATAATTTGCAACCGGAAAAACTAACCCTTTTCAATCCTGTGTTGTTAAATTTGACCATACTAAAATTGCAATCTTCAAATCTGCAATCTATAAAATCACTTGAGGACAAATTGCTTTTTGAAAAGTTACAGTTAATAAACAGGCAAGAGTCAAATTCAATGTTTGACAACGTTTTATCAGTATAATCGTCTTTTGTAAAGGTTTTTTTTTCAAATAGTGTTCTGCTCATTTCCTTTCATTCTTCTTTGATTCCTGAATTTGGTTTGCTGAATCAACTGTCTGATAAGGAGCGTAATAACCTTCATCCAAATATGCTTAAGAGGTGGATTAGGTATCAGTTCGCCAGTTATTCCTGTTTAACCTGTATTTCTGTTTTTGGGGGTTCCGGAACTTTATTAGTTTTAATCAATACTCCATGATCATAAATATCGGTCGATAGAAGTTTCCCGTCAAGATCGTATGTTAACCATTTGCCATCAGGATAACCATTCAGATACTGTCCCGTGTTGAACTTTTGTCCCGTAGGATAAAATACAGTCATTGGCCCGTCTTTCAGATCATTTTTATAGCTTCCCTTAAGTTTTACTGTCCCGTCATCAAAATATTGAATCCAGGTTCCTTCCCTTAACCCATCCTTCCATGTAATCTCCTCTGCAACGATCTTGCCTGCAAAATATGTCTTTGCAGTACCATTTTTCTTTCCCGATGTATACATCTCTTCTGAAACCATCGATTCATCATATTCGCTGAAAAAACGCCATAAACTTTCCCTTTTTTCATTGACATATTTCCCTTCTGCATTTTTTTTCCCGTTTGGAAAATAGGTCGTCGTGCTGGTCGATTTGCCATCAGCTGAAAAAACGGAGACAGCTTTAATTGCACCCCCCGGAAAGTAGTACTTAAAAGTTCCTTGTGGAATATTGTCTTTAAACTGACCTTCGTATATTTTCCCGCCTGCTGAATCCGATTTGATCCACTTACCCTGTCTCATTCCGGATGCATCTTTTTTATTGATGGATTCCTGGGGAAACCCATGAAATGGAATCATCACGATAAAGACAAAAAAAACAAATTGCTTCATTGGGTTCGTATAATGATGTACTTTTGTGATTGAAAAAAGGATAGTTTCTTGTTTTAGGAACGCTAAAAATCCTGGTATTATTGTATCGTTAATGTTTGTACATCATTGAATACCTACCCGTCAAAACTCCTTGAGAACGCCATCACGGAGCTTTCCAAGCTCCCTGGCATTGGTCGTAAGAGCGCACTTCGGCTGGCCTTGCACCTTCTGCGTAAAGATGTTTCAGAAGTTGAAGCATTAGGAAACGCAGTGATAAAAATGCGAAAGGATATATGCTACTGTAATGAATGCCACAACATCTCAGATGCCGATATCTGTTCAATCTGTGCGAGCCCTAAAAGGGACAAGTCAATTCTCTGCATTGTTGAAACCACCCGTGATGTTATGGCTATTGAGAACACCGGGCAAATGATTGGCGTTTACCATGTACTTGGGGGGATCATTTCTCCTATGGAAGGAATCGGGCCGGAAGATCTTACCATTGAGAATTTAATTTCTCGTGTTAAACGGGGAGAAATAAAGGAAATCGTACTGGCCCTTCCAACAACCATTGAAGGTGATACCACTAACTTTTACATTTACCGAAAATTGAAAGATTTTACTCTTAGAGTCACAACTATTGCCCGTGGCGTTTCTATAGGTGATGACCTTGAGTTCACTGATGAAGTTACCCTCGGCCGCTCAATTCTGAATAGGACACCCTACGAAGGGATGTTCCTGAAAAAATAATAAACAAAAAGGTGAAAAAGCGAAATTCTCCTTTAGTGACTCTGTGACTCTTTCTCGTTTTTCATTCTGTCCCAAACAGGTCCAGCTGTTTTATCGAAACTTGAGGTTGATTTGGGACAGAAGAAGCATAGTTGTTCAGCAATGGACGGATTGATTTTTTGATAACCTTTATTGGCGTCGTACCGCGACTTCTGCAGAAATTCTCAAGTGACCGCTTTTGACGTTTAGTCAGTTTCAACTTTAATGTCTTGTAGCGTAATGGTTTCCGGGTTTTCTTTTTAGTCATTCAGCGTTTTTCTCATTCAGAATTTCTTTAAAATCATTAATCATCTTTTTGGCCAGGTTTTCAGCCTTCTCAAGCAGGTCACTTTCAGCATAGATCCTTACGATGGGCTCAGTATTCGATTTTCTCAGGTGCACCCATTCATTATCAAAATGAATTTTAACCCCATCAATAGTGATGATCTTCATCGATTTATACTTAAGGATGATTTTCCCCAAAATTTTATCAATGTCCATATCCCTGGAAAACTCGATTTTATTCTTCGAAATAAAGAACGAAGGATAGCTATCGCGGAGGCCAGAGCATGTCTTTCCCGATTTTGCAAGGTAAGTGAGGAAAAGTGCAATCCCAACCAGTGCATCTCTTCCGTAATGAAGTTCAGGGTAAATCACTCCTCCATTTCCTTCACCTCCGATCACTGCATTGTGTTTTTTCATGGTATCTACTACGTTCACCTCTCCAACAGCCGACGTAAAATATTCCCCTCCGGCTTGTTCAGTGATCATCCTAAGTGTTTGTGTAGAGGATAAATTTGATACAGTGTTACCAGGCTTGTTTTGAAGTATATAATCAGCCACGGCCACAAGGGTATATTCTTCTCCGAAAGGTTCGCCGACTTCGTTAATGAGTGCCAGGCGGTCAACATCGGGATCCACCACAATGCCCAGGTTAGCTTTGATCTTTATTACCCGTTCGCAAATTTCATTAAGGTGTTCAGGGAGAGGTTCCGGGTTGTGAGCAAATTCACCATCCGGTTCACAATTTATCGGATCGATTTTATTTACACCCAACGCTTTCAATAACATTGGAATAGCAATGCCACCACTCGAATTAACTGCATCCACCGTGATGGTGAAGCGTGCTCTTTTTATAGCATTTATATCAACCAGGGGCAATGCAAGTATTTTATCAATGTGTTTCCTTAGAAAGGAATCGTCGTAAAGATATTTTCCAAACTGGTCCACACCCGGATAACGATATTCTGTTGTCTCTGATATCCTGATTACCTCTAACCCATCTGCAGCAGAAAAGAACTCACCCAGATGATTGAGAAGTTTCAATGCATTCCATTGTTTCGGATTATGGCTTGCGGTGATCATGATGCCCCCGTGTGAACCGGTTTCGAGTATAGCAATTTCGGCAGTTGGTGTCGTTGTAAGTCCAATATCTATTACATCAGCGCCCATTGCTAAAAGGGTACCTGAGATAAGGTCGCTCACAATCTTGCCCGAGGTGCGTGCATCCCTGCCAATGACGATTTGCAACCTACTCCCTATGACTCCTTTCTTAATAAATGAAGTAAAGGCGGCCGTGAATTTTACAATATCATCAGGAGTCAGGCCTTCTCCGGGTTCTCCGCCAATAGTTCCCCTGATACCGGAAATAGACTTAATCAGACTCATAATCTTCAGGTTTAAGGCAAAAGTATATTTTATTAATGTCAATGTATGACATTGTTGAAAAAAAATAAAAACTGGTTAAGTCAGTAAATCGTCCTCATTAATTTTTCGTATTTTTGCAGATATTATGAAAAAGCCTTTTAAGGCTATTATATGATGGAAGAGCCCTTCGATCCCCCTTCTGATCCTGAAACTTTGGAACTTGTCCGGCGTTTCGAGCAAATGGTAAAGGATAATCAGCATTATTTTTTCGATCTGGATGAATTCGAAGAACTCATTGATTATTACCTTTTTAATAACGAAATCCTTAAAGCAGATTCCTGTATTAATATTGCCCTGGAACAATATCCTGGCGAGACTGGACTTTTGCTGAAGAAGGCTCAACTCCTCATAACTACTGATAAGAACAAAAAAGCATTAAAGATCCTTTTGGACCTCGACGGGGATAATTTCGGTGATTATGAAATTCATCTTGCCAAAGGGAACCTTTATAGCCAACTAGACCGATCCGAGAAGGCCATTGAGGAATATTCACTGGCTTTGCGTGATACAGAAGACATGGATGAGATCTTGTCGAACATAGCTTTTGAATATGAGAACCTTGGAAATTACGAGAAAGCCATCGAGTTCCTGAAGAAGGCCACTGAGCAGAATCCCGGCAACGAGGCAGTATTGTACGAACTTTCGTTTTGTTATGAAGTTATTCAGCAGACAGAAAAAGCTGTAACCTTCCTGGAAAGTTACCTTGAAAAGAATCCTTTTTCAAAAGCTGCCTGGTTCAATCTCGGCATCGCATATGGCAACCTCGAACTTTTTGAAAAAGCCATTGAAGCATACGATTATAGCATTGCCATCGATGAGTCTTTCGCCTCAGCTTACTTTAACAAGGCTAATTGCTATGCCAACCTTAACAACTATCCCGCTGCCGTTGAAACTTATCTGGAAACAAGTTTCTATGAGAACCCGGAACCGCTTACGTTCTATTACATTGCAGAGTGTTATGAGAAGATGGAAAAATATGAAGCAGCCATCCAGTATTACACTAAATCTATTGATCTCGACCCCGAATATGCAGATGCCTGGCTGGGGGCAGGCGTTGCATACGATGCATTGAATAACCCAAAAGTAGCACTAACCTATATTGAGAATGCAATAAAAATATCACCCACCATTCCCGATTATTGGTTCCTGAAAGGGGACATACAGTTGAAGCTTGCCCAAGTTGAAGATGGCATATTATCTTACCGTAAGGTGATCGAACTGGAACCCAACGACCCAGAGATATGGCTTGAACTTTCGATGGTCTATGCAGACCAGAAAGATTTTAATAAGGCCCTGGTAACTTTGCAGGAAGGTTTGAAATGGCACAAACAGAATCCCGATTTTCTTTATGCAACTTCTATCTATCTGATAAAATCCGGAAAGACCAGGCAGGCCTGTGAAACTCTCGAAAAAGCACTTTCCATAGATTATAATGGTCACCGTAAAATATTTAAAGCATTTCCCGATCTCAGGGAAAACCAAACCATCAATGCTATTATCGAAGGTTACCGAGACAAAGGTCAATAATGATCTGACCGATACTGATCTGTTTGAAGAACTGAATCTGGAAACAAAACTACAATTATGGAGAACATCCATTTACCTTTGATGCCGGAAAGGACCAAAAAACCGCGGACAACAGGAGTCGCTATGGTTATGGACAAAGGCCTTAGTGTTCGCGAAGCTGAAGATTTTATCTCTGTTTCAGGAGATTTGACGGATTTTATGAAACTGGGGTTTGGAACCTCTGTAGTCACTCCAAACATTAAAGAAAAAATCAAACTCTACCAGGAAGCAGGGATCAGGGTATACCTGGGGGGTACCCTGTTTGAAGCATTCCTGATCCGCAACATGGAGAACGAGTACCGCCGGTTTATTGACGACCTCGGACTAGACACCATTGAGATTTCAGATGGTTCGATGAAAATCGATCACGCAAAAAAATGCGAAGTTATTCGCGAACTTTCAAAGAATTATACAGTTCTTTCTGAAGTCGGTGCCAAGGAAGCAGGAATTCTGATTGCACCGGCACGGTGGATCGAAATGATGGAAAATGAACTATCCGCCGGTGCCTTTAAAGTGATTGCTGAAGCACGCGAGAGTGGTACCGCAGGTATTTACCGTCCAAGTGGGAAAGCACATACCATGCTGATAAACATGATCCTTTCAAAGATTCCTATCGATCAGATCCTCTGGGAAGCCCCGTTGAAATCACAGCAGGCATGGTTCATCCAGCACTTCGGTGCCAACGTGAACCTTGGGAACATTCCTCCAAATGAGGTCATTCCCTTGGAAACATTACGTCTCGGGCTTCGGGGAGATACTTTCTTCCGTTTTCTTCCTGAGGAATGTAAAAAATTCAGGCTGGAATAAATGGCAATAGTCGCATATGGTTTGATCGGCTATCCCCTTTCACACTCAGGATCAGGACAATGGTTTGCTGAGAAACTTTTAAATGAAGGGAAGGCGGGTTATCTATACCTGAATCTCCCACTGGCATCCCTGGATGAATTTCCATCTATCTTTCGAAAATACCCCGGGCTTAAAGGATTGAATGTGACCATTCCCTATAAAGAGAAGATTATTCCCTGGCTGGAAGAATTGGACATAAAAGCTGAAAAAATAGGCGCAGTTAATACCATTCTCATTCACCGGGAAAGAGGAAACATTCACCTTAAAGGATTCAATACCGATGCCGATGGTTTTATTCAATCTGTCGATTTTTCAAAACACAAACAAGCTCTCATCCTGGGAACCGGTGGTGCCGCTAAAGCAGTTGCCTATGCATTAGAGGAAGTAGGGATATCTTTTTGTTTTGTCTCCCGTTCGAAAACATCAACAAATCACATCACATACCATCAATTAACAGCAGAAGTCATTTCAAAATATACCCTCATCGTGAATGCCACCCCATTAGGGATGCTTCCTTATAATGAGACATTTCCACCAATTCCTTATCATCTTCTTTCGGCACAGCATTTTCTTTACGATCTAATTTATAACCCTGATATGACAGTCTTTTTAGAAAAAGGATCAACTGCAGGTGCTAGAATTCAAAATGGCCTCAGAATGCTCGGTATCCAGGCAGAATTATCTTACCGCATTTGGAATGAACAGTGAAAATCTATAGAATAATAAACAACAAGAGTCATCAAGCTTATACCTTATCTTCCTGCGGTTTCTTCATCTCTGGTTCCTCCGTCCTGATGACTTCGATCTTCAGATGTGCAACCATAGCTGCCACAGCCCCTACTGCTGCAAGTGTCGGAGCAATGATAGCCCCGATCAGCCCTAGGGTGACAGGAATCTCGAGGTAAACCTTCCCATCTTCGTCCTTGATAATCAATCGCCGGACATTCCCTTCATGCATCAGTTCTTTAACCTTACCAATCACTTCCTCGCCTTTCACTTTAAATTCTTCCTTGAAATTTTCCATATTACTGATAATTAAATAAGTTACAGATTCCGAATTCATTTTTTATTTTTATTAGAATCACAAAAGATCAAAGGTAATGCGATTCGGTTTATTTGTCAAGCATGAACAAAGTTGAAAATTCAATTGGATTTTCCTTCCATATATATTTGTATTCTTCAAAAGAAATTATTACTTTTGCACCCCATATTAGTAGAAAGAGGTAAAAACATAATCAATTACAAGAAGTTTAACATGAATATTGCACCAGAAGAAAAGAGAAAAGCATTTAAAGAGTACGGAAAGTCAGAATTTGATTCCGGTTCAGCAGAAGCACAGGTTGCATTGTTTACGAAAAAGATCCAACACCTTACTGAGCATTTAAAGGAGTTTAAGAAAGACCTCGCCACCGAACGTTCACTGGTTATGATGGTAGGAAAGCGAAGAAAATTGCTGGATTATCTGAAAGCTAAAGATATAGAACGTTACAGGATGATCATCAAAAAACTGAAGATCCGTAAATAAACAAATATTTTCCTGTTTTTTAGAAAAGAGGCAATTTACCCGATTGCCTCTTTTAGTATCCATTGATAAAGAAATAGTAAGAAAGAAGATGAGTAAAATTGTTAAAGAATTTAAGTTGTCCGACGGGAGAATGATCTCCATTGAAACCGGCAAGTTGGCCAAACAAGCCGATGGCTCTGTCGTTGTAAAAATGGGTGATACCATGTTACTTGCAACAGTCGTTGCTGCAAAAGAGGCAAAAGAAGATGTTGATTTTATGCCGTTGACGGTTGAGTACCGTGAAAAATATGCGGCTGCCGGACGTTTTCCCGGTGGATTTTTTAAACGTGAAACACGCCCTTCTGATTATGAAGTGCTGATTGCGCGATTGGTTGACCGTGCCCTCCGGCCTTTATTCCCGGAAGACTTTCATGCAGAAGTTCAGGTAATTGTAACCCTGATCTCTTCCGATCGTAATATGCTACCTGACGCACTTGCTTGTCTTGCAGCCTCCTCTGCACTGGCGATCAGTGATATTCCATTTAACGGCCCGATCTCAGAAGTCCGCGTGGGAAGGATCGATGGTCAGTTTGTCATTAACCCTTCCATTACCGATCTGGCAAATTCTGACATCGATATCATTGTTGCTGCATCCTATGATAACATCATGATGGTTGAAGGCGAAATGAAAGAAATATCGGAAGAGGAGATGGTTCAGGCTATCATGTTTGCCCATGAAGCTATAAAACAACAATGCATCGTCCAGAATGAATTGGTTAAGATGCTGGAGACCCCAAAGACTGTTCGTGAATACTGTCATGAGACAAATGATCCTGAATTTAAAGAGGGGATTAAAAAAGCCACGTATCAGAAGGTTTATGAGATTGCAAAGAAGGGTATAGCCAACAAGAAAACCCGCAGTGAAATGTTTGATGCTGTAAAGGAAGAATTTGTGGCTACTCTTACTGAAGAAGAACAGGAAGAAAAGAAATTTCAAATTAACCGTTATTTTCATGAAGCAGAGAAAGAGGCAATCCGTAATTCGACTCTGGATAACAGAGTCCGCGTCGACGGTCGTAAGCTCGATGAGATCCGCCCTATCTGGTGCGAGGTTGATTATCTGCCTGCTGCCCACGGGTCTGCGATCTTCACACGCGGGGAGACCCAATCGTTAACCACTGTCACGCTTGGTTCCAAACTCGACGAACAAGTGATCGACGGTGCCGTGATCGAAGACAAAGTCAACTTTATACTTCATTATAATTTCCCTTCATTTGCTACCGGCGAAGTTAAGCCGATCCGCAGTACCAGTCGTCGGGAGATCGGGCACGGAAATCTTGCACTGCGTGCATTGAAGAACGTTTTACCTTCAGCAGAAGAAAACCTGTATACCATCCGGATAGTTTCTGATATTCTTGAATCGAACGGTTCATCATCCATGGCAACGGTTTGTGCCGGTACAATGGCACTGATGGATGCAGGAGTGAGGATAAAAAAACCGGTTTCAGGAATTGCGATGGGATTGATTACCGATACAACTACCGGGAAATATGCTATTCTATCAGATATTCTCGGCGATGAAGACCATCTTGGCGATATGGATTTTAAAGTTTGTGGTACACGCGACGGTATCACCGCCTGCCAGATGGACATTAAGGTTAACGGACTTTCCTCTGATGTTCTGCAGGAAGCCCTCTCACAGGCTAAAAAAGGACGTCTTCATATTCTTGGGGAGATCGAAAAAACCATCTCTGCACCACGTCCCGACTTCAAACCTTTTGTACCACGTATATTCCAGATGAAGGTTCCCAAGGAATTCATCGGCGCTATTATAGGACCAGGCGGGAAGATTATTCAGGAGATGCAACGTGAAACAGGTACTACGATCGTTATTCAGGAAGTTGGGGAATTCGGTATTGTAGATATCATCGCAGACAATGTGGAGGCAAAAGATGCAGTTGTTGCTAAGATAAAAGGGATCATTGCAGTTCCGGAAGTTGGTGAGATTTATAAAGGCAAAGTCAAGAATATTATGCCTTTTGGAGCATTTGTTGAGATCCTTCCCGGGCAGGATGGCTTGCTTCATATTTCTGAAATCGACTGGACCCGGTTGGAAAAAGTGGAAGATGCCTTGAAAGTAGGTGATATAATTGATGTTAAACTTATCGGTGTCGATCCGAAGAATGGTAAAATAAAATTATCACGGAAAGTACTGTTGCCACGACCTGAAAAAAATAGTAAAAAAGACTAGTCTTTCTGTAACTCGTGCTATCTTCTTTTCGTATAATGTATTTATAGCTACTTGGGTTAAACAAAATATTTCGCATGAGGCAATTAAAAATTACCAAGCAAGTTACCAATCGTGAAACCGCCTCTCTGGACAAGTACCTCCAGGAAATCGGGAAAGTTGAATTGATCACGGCTGACGAAGAAGTTTCGCTAGCACAGCGTATCAAACAAGGCGACCAGTCTGCTCTTGAGAAACTCACAAAAGCAAATCTCCGTTTTGTGGTCTCCGTTTCAAAACAATACCAAAACCAGGGGTTGAGCCTTCCTGACCTGATCAATGAAGGTAACCTCGGATTAATCAAAGCAGCTCAGCGTTTTGATGAAACACGTGGGTTTAAATTTATCTCTTACGCTGTATGGTGGATTCGTCAATCAATCCTACAGGCCCTTGCCGAACAATCGCGCATTGTTCGTCTTCCCTTGAACAAAATAGGATCAATCAACAAAATAAACAAGGCGTATGCTCAATTGGAACAGCAGTTTGAACGCGAACCCAATGCAGATGAAATAGCTACCCTCCTCGAAATTTCCGAGAATGAAGTAAAAGAGTCGCTGAAAAATTCAGGACGTCATGTCTCCATGGATGCACCCTTGGTGCAGGATGAAGACAATACAATGTACGATGTTCTGAAAAGCGAAGAAAATTCGACCCCTGATACCGGTCTTCTTTATGAATCATTACGAAAAGAGATTGAACGTGCGGTTTCTACACTCACGCAGCGGGAAGCTGATGTGATACGATTGTACTTCGGTCTCAATGGTAGCCACCCAATGACACTGGAAGAGATTGGGGAAAAATTCGACCTTACACGCGAACGGGTACGGCAGATAAAAGAGAAAGCAATACGCCGGCTCAAACATACTTCCCGGAGCAAGATTCTCAAAACTTATCTTGGATAACCCTCAAGGTATGAATCACCTGATCGCCCCCTCCCTGCTATCAGCAGACTTTCTTAATCTGGAGAAGGATATCGAAATGGTCAATGCCAGTGAAGCCGATTGGTTCCATATCGACGTGATGGATGGCATGTTTGTTCCCAATATCACATTTGGTTTCCCAATTATCGAAAAAATCGCAAAAAACGCCAGGAAACCTCTGGATGTACACCTGATGATTGTTGATCCTGACCGTTATATCGGACGATTCAAAAAAGCAGGCGCCAGCATTTATCAGTGTTCATTACGAAGCCTGTAACCATCTCCACCGCACAGTTCATGCAATCCGCGACCTGGGCTGCAAAGCCGGTGTCGCCCTGAACCCGCACACTCCCGTTCACCTTCTTCAAGATATCATCTGTGATGTCGATCTGGTGCTTATCATGTCTGTAAATCCGGGATTCGGGGGACAAAAATTTATTGAAAACAGCATTCGCTAAGATTGAAAGACTGAAAGCACATAATCATAGCAACTAAATCATCTGCCCTGATTGAAGTTGACGGAGGCGTCGACCTTGAAAATGCACCCCGGTTATTGCATGCCGGAGCCGATGTTTTGGTAGCAGGGAATACAATCTTTTCATCTGCTGATCCTAAAGGAACCATTCGGAATTGAAGCACATCTGATCACCGCATATCCTGCGATTTTCATGGTCAACAATCATAAAAAAATATTGGAATGAGAAGCCTTTGCTGCTCATCATGCTGCTTGGGATTTTCTTTCGCTTATTGGCCGTTGTGTTTGCACGGGGATGGGGAATGATCGATGACCATTTCCTGGCAGTTGAATCGGCTCAATCATGGGTGGATGGTTTTGACTATAATAGCTGGCTTCCCGGAAGCCCGGGTAATACCGGACCGACAGGTCATAATTTCTTTTATCCAGGACTGCATTTCCTTCTCTTTTCATTTTTTAAATTCATCCATCTTAATAATCCTCAGCTCAAAATGTTGTTTGTCAGACTCATCAATGCTACCTGGTCGCTGGTGACTGTATATTTTGGTTATAAGATAACCGAAAGGCTGAGTGATAAAAGGTCAGCAAGAATTGTTGGCTTGTTCCTGGCAATCTTATGGTTTATGCCATGGATAAGTGTTCGTGATCTTGTTGAGGTGAGCTGCATACCTATGCTGATATTGGCTGTATGGTTTATTGTGAGCCGCGGAGATCAACAAGAACAAACATCCGCCTTTTTTCTTTCGGGTTTGTTCCTTGGTCTTGCTTTCGACCTCCGTCCTCAAACTATTTTTTTTAGCGCAGGACTCATCCTGGTGATTCTTTTTGAACGGAAATGGAAAGAATCGATAACGCTTGCTCTAGGGGCATTGATACCCGTGATTTTGATCCAGGGTACAGTGGATTATTTTATCTGGGGTAAACCATTTGTTGAGTTGATTGGGTATGTCAAAGGTAATATACGTTCTGCAAATGATTACATCACACTGCCATGGTACAATTATTTCCTGGTTATATTTGGATTGCTTATTCCACCGGTAAGTTTGATGCTTTTCTACGGATTCCTCAGAACCTGGAAAAAATACCTGCTGATTTTTATCCCGGTTGCAATCTTTTTCATCTTCCATTCATATTTTCCAAATAAACAGGAAAGGTTTATACTTCCTGTTCTTCCATTCATTATAATCACAGGAGTTATTGGTTGGAATGATTTCATTGATCGTTCCCGTTTCTGGAAGTCCCACCTGAAATTGCTCAGAGGTTTCTGGCTCTTTTTCTGGATAGTCAATATTGCATTGCTGATTCCTGTCACCATGGTTTATTCAAAACGTGCACGTGTTGAGGCTATGACTTATCTTTCAAAATACAAGGACGTAAAATACATTTTAGTTGCTGATGCCGATAATAATCCGGAATTGTTTCCACGCTTTTACCTTGGGCAATGGCCTGGAATTTATGACACATTTGTTGGTAACGAAAATTCAATGACAATGCTTATGCGGATCGCGGCTAAAAACCCCACGAAAAAGCATCCACGCTTCATCTTTTTCACGGGAAGTAAACTAAAACCTGAAACGATAATACAAGCCCGCAAAAGTTTTCCTTTTCTTGTTTATGAAACGACGATTGAACCAGGAGTAGTGGATAAAGTGATGCACTGGCTCAATCCAATCAATGTGAGCAGGAAAGTGTTTATTTACAGAAATAAAGCGCTCATCCCTGAAAAACTTCCCTGAAGTAAACTGTTTGAATAAATTGCTCGTTTAAATGTGACGGAAAAAGAATAAGGTTATGAATAGAGAGGAAGCAAGGCAACGTATCGAACAACTTACCAAGGAGATTAATGTTCACAACCATAATTATTACGATCTTTCCGCTCCGACCATAACTGATTACCAGTTTGACCAGCTGCTGGATGAACTGATAAGGCTCGAAGCAGAGTACCCTGAATTAGCTGATCCTGCCTCTCCAACTCAGCGTGTCGGGGGCGGGATCACAAAAGAATTCAGGCAGGTTAAGCATACTTACCCAATGTTATCATTGGCCAATACCTATTCTGAAGAAGAGATCAGGGATTTTGAGGACCGCATATATAAATTGCTCGGTGAAGGGACGGAATACATCTGCGAACTCAAATTTGATGGTGTTGCCATAGGATTGACTTATCGCAATGGATTACTTGTACAGGCCATAACTCGCGGTGATGGATTACAAGGCGATGACGTAACCACAAATGTCCGTACAATCCAAAGTATTCCGCTCAGGTTACAAGGCGATAGTTATCCTTCACTTTTCGAAATAAGGGGTGAGATCATCCTGCCGAGAAAAAGTTTTGAAAACATTAACAGGAAACGTATTGAAGAAGAGGAAGAACCTTTTGCAAACCCACGAAATGCAGCTTCAGGCAGCCTTAAAATGCAGGATTCAAGAGAAGTTGCCCATCGTCACCTCGATTGTTACCTATATTACCTTCCCGGTGATCCTCCTTTTGCTACCCATTATGAATGTTTGATAGCTGCTAAGAAATGGGGTTTCAAAATTTCGAAATACATGGCCAAATGCAGGAATATCGATGAAATCTTCAGTTTTGTAGGTATGATGAATGAATCCCGTCATGAACTTCCTTTCGACATTGATGGTATTGTGATTAAGGTCAACTCCCTCCAGCAACAAAAGAATCTTGGTTTCACAGCTAAATCACCACGCTGGGCTATTGCTTATAAATTCAAAGCTGAACGCGTCCTGACAAAATTATTATCGATCTCGTATCAGGTTGGTAGAACCGGAGCTGTTACGCCGGTTGCCAATCTTCAGCCAGTTCTCCTTGCCGGAACAGTCGTTAAACGTGCCTCGCTTCACAATGCAGATATCATCGCTTCACTGGATGTCAGGATTGGGGATATAGTCTATGTAGAAAAAGGCGGGGAAATCATTCCAAAGATCATAGGCGTTGATCATACGCAGCGACCAGATTCTGCTGAACCCGTCATTTTTGCAAAAACCTGTCCAGAATGCGGGACTCCCTTGTTACGCAATGAGGGTGAAGCTGCACATTATTGTCCCAATGAACTTGGCTGCCCACCGCAGATAAAAGGGAAACTTGAACACTTCATAAGTCGGAAAGCAATGAATATTGACAGTCTTGGAGAGGGGAAGATCGGAATCCTTTATGATAACAAATTGGTGGCCAACATTGCCGACCTTTACGATCTGCGTGCAGATCAACTTCTTGGATTGGAGAAAGTTTATGAGGCGACCGAAAATAAAAAAGAGAAGAAAATCAGTTTCAGGGAGAAAACTGTTGAGAATATATTAAAGGGAATTGAACGATCGAAAGATACAGGCTTTGAACGGGTACTCTATGCAATCGGTATCCGTTTTGTGGGTGAAACAGTTGCAAAAAAACTGGCAACCCATTTCGAATCTATAGATTCACTCATGAAAGCAACCTTCGATGAGCTTAACGAAACAGAAGAGATCGGAGAAAAAATAGCCGGGAGTATTCTTGAATTCTTCAATGAGCCAAAGAACCAGGAAATTATCCGCAGGTTAAAAGAGAAAGGGTTGCACTTCGAAATTCGTGAGGAAGAAAAAAGATTGAAGAGCGAGAAGCTAAAAGGAATCACATTTGTTGTCAGTGGTACATTTGAGAACTATTCCAGGGATGAAATAAAAAAAGAGATCGAAGACCATGGGGGTAAAAATATGGGATCGATCTCTTCTAAAACTTCTTTCGTCCTGGCAGGTGCTAACATGGGACCTGAGAAGAGGAAAAAGGCTGCTTCTCTTTCTATTCCTGTTATCTCAGAGTCTGACTTTTTAAAGATGATATCGGATTAACCGACAATCTGACATGTTCTTTTTGACAATCAGTCGACTTTCTTTATAGTACCTGCACCCGAGACATCCTGAATATTCTTTGTTGGATTTCCTTTATAATGAACGGTGGCAGCTCCTGAAATATCCACATTCAATTCTTTACTGACATTGATCTCTGCTTTACCGGCACCACTGATACTCAACTTATAATTCTCTGCCGGAAAATCAAATGCAAATAAATCCACGGCCCCGGAAGCATCCACATCCACATCTTTTGCCGATCCTGTCAGTTTAAGCTTGCTCCCTCCACTACAATCGATGCTTAACTTTTGAACATCCATCTCAAGTTTCCCGTCAGATGCTCCACTCCCACTTATTGACAGTTCTGGCAAGGTTAGCTTACCCTGTGATTCAAAATCAACTGCACCACTCAGATCGATGGATTTAAGTTCGGTAAAAGTGATAAATACTTTAAGGCTCTTTGAGTGAGAAATAGGTTTCTTATTATCGATCACAAGCGTGCTGCCCCGAACCTCTGTCCGGATCAGGGGCATCAGGTTATCATCTGCTTCAATGACAACCGAACTCACCGTCCCCTGAATCAATTTAATATCAAAGGCTCCTGAAACTTCAATCCCATTAAAAGATGAGACTTTACGTTCTTCGCGAATGACATTGCCACTGCCAATTTCGCCAATCACATTGCAACTGACTATGATTAACAATATAATCAGAGCTGTTGAAATAATTCCTGTGGTACTGTTACGTGTAGTTTTCATTCTGAAAGTTGTTTAATTACTGGTTAATAATTTGATGGTTCTCTATCTGTATACTGGATATTTCTTTATGAAACTTTTACTTTGTTACTCTGTGACTTTTTTATAAACTTTCTACTCCAGTGACACATTGCCAAACTCACTCCTTACGTTCACTTTTGCTTCCGGATTCGATTTTTTCCCAACAATTGCGATGTATGATTTTGAAGTATTTGTAGTGATCTTTTGTGTAAGATTAGCTTGGTCTTCAGGGAAATCAAGATCACAGAACTTCAGTTCGGCGTCAAGTGAGTAACTGGCGGCCGATGGAATGTTGACCTTCACGTCTCCATATTTATTTCTTATGTTGATCAGGCTAAAATCGGCTGCGATCTCACTCACATCGCAGGTGCCATATTGGATGTCAAGGTCTAATTTCTTATCAAGGTGACTAATACTCAGGTCGGAAAATTTTGATTTCCCGGTAATTGCTGAGGAATTCTCTATATCCATTTTTCCACCTTCAAAACCGATGGCAAGGGATAGAATTTTATTTCCTTTGAAGTCAGAAAATTTCGAATCGATAAAGAGGCTGCCGGCATATTCAACTTTCATTTCCGAATATTTCATAGAGACCATCGCACCGGTTATGTACTGGAGGGTACATTTTCCGAATTTAATATCAATCACATTATCTGTATTCAGGAGTTTGTTGACTTCCATATTCCCATAGGCAATGGTAAGGTTTCCTTTCCCGGAAAGGTCATTCAGAAAAACATCACCAAATTTATTGGTAAGGTTGAGATTGACTGTAACAGGCATGTTAACCGTATAATCTACATTAATCTTTGAATTTCCTGAAAAACCCTCTTTGCCGAAAACCGTTCTTGCTTCAACTTGCGTTGGGCTTCCATTGCTGATGATGTCAACAAGTCCAAGCAGTCTGTTTGCAGATTCCTGGCTGGATGCAGTCACAGTTATCCTGATTTCGATGGAGACCAGGTTTTTGTCCCAATTGTTACAATGGATTTGTCCAAATTTATTTTCAAGAATAACCTGCGCATCCGGATTCACAGTATATTCCTTTTTGATCACCTTTGTATAATCATCATGAGCTCTGGCATCTCCCGGTGCTAGAAAAAAGATCAGGGCTAAGATTGGGATGATTCTTAAGATCGTTTTCATAATGTTTAGGTTCTGGTATTATTGCTAAATTTGGTATTCTAGACTGAATTATCAATTATCAATTATCAATTATCAATTGTCACTTATCAATTACTTCCTCTTAATCTGATCAACCAACTCGTTCATTACTTTTTCCTTCATTTGGTTGTTCTGAATAATTGCGGCCTGGATTCGCTCATCGGGATTTTCTGATAAAGCCTTTTTAAGTTCTTCTGAATTTGCATTTAGTGACTTTAGTTCAGCGCTTGCTATGGTGTATATTTTGTGGGTGTCCTGACCACAACATGCCAGTTTATTGATCTGTCCAAGTTTTGTAGAAGCTGCATCATTATAATAGTTGATAGCATCCTGTATTTCAGCAGGCACAATTGTTGTATTGGTCTTTCCTGATAAACTTTTGGATATATTATGTGCAGCAAAGTCGAAGATATAAACAGAAACCGTCAACAGGATGAGCAAACCGGCTGCAATCTTTAGTAGGAAATATTTATCAACAGCAACTTCGGAATGGGGTTGTTGCTGCTCCATTTTTTCTTCAAACCTGCTGAAATGCCCTGCCTGGGGTTCAGCATCATCAAAGAACTCACGATTTTCTGTTATAAATTTTTCCAGATTATCCATTTCAATTATAGTTAAACGATGACTTTAATTTCTTCTCTCTTAAGATCTTCATTATTTTTTGTTTTGCCCTTACCAACCGTGTCCGTGAAAGATTGTTGGATATGTTAAGCGTCTCGCTGATCTCCTCGTGACTATATTGTTCGAGAAGGTAAAGCGTGATGATCAACCGGTAATCTTCGGGGAGTTCATTGATAGCTTCTTTTACTTCAGCAACCTGCAATTGTATTTCTTCTTCCCTGTTCTCTTCAATGGTATCGGGAAATTCCAATTCTTTTTCATCCATTGAAACCATCTCTTTCCTTTTCCTGAGAGTATCGAGGGATTTGTTAATTACGATCCTTTTCAACCATGATCCGAAACTTCCCTGCCCCGTATAGCTTTGGATCCGCTGGAAAGCCTGCAGGAAAGCATCCTGCATGATATCTTCCGCTTCCATGGTGTCGTTAACTATTCTTAGACTTGTATTGTACATGGCTTTATAATATAGTTTATAGATCTTGAATTGCGCATTACGGTCACCGGCTTTACAAGCATCGATTATCTCCTGGTGAATATTTATGTATGCGTTTCCCAAAACCCGGATTTTTACAAAAAGACTCGTAAGAATCTAAAAAGTTACAACTTTACGAAAATTAATTAATAAAAAGTAATTTTGCACGCCATTGAAAAAAATCAGGCTACCGGTTTATTTTTATCCGCTTGCGGCAATGCTCTTTTGGGGCATGTCGTTTGTTTGGTCGTCCATTCTCCTGAAATATTTCCAGCCGGTAGCCATTATTTTTATACGGCTCGTGATCTCCTCCCTTTTTCTTTTCTCTGTTTCCATCATTTTCAATAAATGGGAAAAAATTCAACACTCTGATTTCCTGCTCTTTTTCCTGTCAGCCTTATTTAACCCTTTTCTTTATTTCCTCGGAGAAAATTACGGATTGAAATATTCTTCATCAACTATCGCATCCGTTATCATTGCTACAATTCCAGTATTCTCGCCCGTGATTGCCTATCTTGTTTTCCGTGAAAGACTGACAATGCTGAATATTGCAGGTCTGTTTCTTTCTTTTGGCGGGGTTGTTCTGATGTTGATCACGAAGAACTTTTCAATAAGCGTGGATATCAAAGGGATCCTTTACCTGTCAGAAGCTGTCTTAGCAGCACTTATCTATTCTGTATTTGTAAGAAAATTGACTTTCCGCTACAGTCCCCTGACGATTATTAAATATCAGAACCTGATCGGGGTTTTTCTTTTTCTCCCGATTTTCCTGGCGTTTGATTTCCATTCAACATCTCTTGTCAAATTAAATCCAGAGATAATCTCATCCTTTTTACTTCTTTCAATTTTAGCATCATCACTCTCTTTTGTCTTTTATACAAAATCGATCCAGTTGCTAGGTATCAGCAAAGCCAATATATTTTCAAACCTGATCCCAGTATTCACTGCAATCTTTTCTTTCTTCATTCTTGCTGAACATTTTACTTTGCAAAAATTGTGTGGAATGATGCTCGTCATAGTGGGGGTATTTATCTCAGAAATGAATTTAAGGGGATCAAAATAAATCGTTATAATTCCAGCCTTTCTTCTTTAGCTTCCCTTGATTATTTGTACCTTTGCCCTTTATTTGAAAGGTAGTCATATCATGAAGTTTAATCCTGAAAAATTAAAAATTCCGGATCAACGGATGAACCCGTTTATCGATTCTGAAGAGATCTGGGAATACATTAACAAATCGTCTGCCAGCAAAAGTCGGGTAAGAGATATTATAGCTAAATCACTTGATAAAAACCGTCTCACACTTGAAGAAACAGCCGTTCTAATTAGTGCCGGTGATCCTGAATTGGTTGAAGAAATCAAACAAGGGGCAAAAACCCTGAAGCAAAATGTTTATGGCCAGCGCATTGTGTTATTTGCCCCGCTATACGTAGGTAATCTATGCATTAACAACTGTGCATATTGCGGATACAAGGCATCTAACAAGTCTATGAAGCGTATTACGCTTACCAACGAAGACCTGATAAACCAGGTGAGGGCACTGGAAGATACAGGCCAGAAAAGACTGATACTCGTTTTTGGTGAACACCCAAAATACGATGCAAATTTTATAGCTGATTCGGTTAGAACAGTTTACAGTGTAAAAAGCGGCCCCGGAGAAATCCGGAGAGTAAACATAAACGCAGCCCCACTCGATATAGATGGATTCAGAATTGTTAAAGATGCCAAGATCGGCACCTATCAGATCTTCCAGGAGACTTACCACGAAGAGACCTACCATAAAGTTCACCTTGGTGGAATAAAACGCAATTTTGAATGGCGGCTTACCTCCCTCGACCGTGCACAGGAAGCAGGAATTGATGATGTTGGCATCGGGGCTTTGTTTGGATTATATGACTGGAGGTTTGAAGTATTAGGTTTGCTGCGACATACCAATCATTTTGAGGCCTGTTACAACGTGGGACCTCATACCATTTCCTTTCCAAGAATTCAATATGCTTCTTCCCTGAATATTGAAAAAGACCATATGGTCAGTGATTACGACTTTACCCGTCTGATAGCAATTTTACGTCTTGCAGTCCCCTATACGGGGCTGATCCTGACCGCACGTGAACCTGCCGCCATTCGTGATGAGATCCTTCAATTCGGTGTATCACAAATCGATGGTGGAACGAACCTGGAGATGGGTGGTTATTCAAAACATAAAAAACAGAACGAAGACCAAGACATCGATTTTGAACAGTTCCAGATCAATGATAGCCGTCCCTTAAACGAGATCATGGAAGAATTGATCGATCACAAATACATCCCCTCCTTCTGCACTTCCTGTTACCGGGCAGGACGAACTGGTGAACACTTTATGGAGTTTTCTGTACCAGGGTTCATCAAACGTTTTTGCCAACCGAATGCGATGCTTACCCTTGCAGAATACCTCGAAGATTATGCCCCCTCCGAAACAAAGATAAAAGGAGAAAAACTGTTGGAAGAAAAATTGGCAGAAATGGAAGCAGATGGTTTTAAGGAGAAACTTGTTGAAAAATTAAAGCTGGTTAAAGAAGGAAAAAGAGACCTGTATTTCTAAATTTGTAAAGTTATAAATTCATAAAGTCATAAAGTTCATGCAAGAGTTAAGAATCATAGGTCTTCTTATAACTGACCGGATTAAAGAAGCCGGGATGACACAACAAGTGTTATCTATGCACGCTAACATTATAAAATCCCGTTTAGGGTTTCATGAAGTCAGTGATAATGTTTGCAGCCGGGTTGGCGTGATGCTACTTCAACTCAGAGGAAAAGCCTTGGAATGCGATAAGCTGGAAAATGCCCTTCGGGAAATTGGCGGGATTGAGGTTCAGAAAATGACCTTTCAGTATTAACAACCTAAACCTTTAAATATGGCAAATAAAGACCTTTGGATCCTTGGTATCCACATTTCTGATCGCACCAGAGAAGCAGGTCTGATCCAGCCAATACTTACAAAATTCGGATGCATCATCCGTACACGGCTTGGACTTCACGACGTTGCTGAAGAATTTTCCTCCCCTACCGGCATGATCCTTCTTGAACTCACCGGCGACCCGAAGGAGTATGTCAAGCTCGAAAACGAATTATTAAAGATCGAAGGTTTGGAAGTGAAGAAAATGGTGTTCGTTGAATAACCTGAGTGTATTTTTAATTTTTTATTCTTCATTCTTCATTTTTCATTCTAAACGAGTGTGATCCTCGTCCCGCCGTTGTCAATTCCCAACATAGTTGTTTTTGTGATAATTGTGTCTTTCCCTGAATTTTCAACGAATCGGATTGCTGCACGGATTTTAGGTCCCATGCTTCCATCAGGGAATTGGCCTTCATCAAGGTATTGCTGTGCTTCGGCAATGGTCATCCGGTCGATCGTTTTTTCTTCCGGCGTGTTGTAATTAAGGCAGACCTTGGGAACGTCAGTAAGGATGAAAAATTTATCTGCATTGATCTGTGAGGCAAGTAAGGCCGAGGCAAGGTCTTTATCAATGACTGCATCGATACCTTGGAGTTTATTGGTTTCGACATAGAAAACCGGGATTCCTCCACCACCAACAGCAATTACAATATTTCCTTCACGGGCGATCTTTTCAATGGTCTTTTTGTTTATTATGACTAATGGTTTAGGGGAGGCCACTACTTTTCTCCAACCCCTTTCACGTGCGTCTTCCTTATATACTGCACCGGTTTCTGCCGTGAATTTCTCAGCTTCTTCCTTCGTATAGAATGGCCCTATCGGCTTCGTAGGATTTCTGAAGGCCGGATCCAGTTTATTTACCAGTACCTGCGTCGTAATGGTGATGATGTCACGTTCCATGTCCAGTGACTGGAGTACATTCTTCAGTTGTTGTTCAATGATGTAACCGATAAATCCTTGTGAATAGGCAACACAAATGTCCAGTGGCATTTCCGGAATACCAAATATTTTGTACCCGGCTGAATTGGCCAGCATGATATTCCCAACCTGAGGACCATTCCCATGTGTTATAACGATATTGTAATCCCTGTCCAATAGTTTAACCAGGCTCTTGGCTGTGGCCAGTGCATTACTTTCCTGTTCATCAATAGTCCCCTTCTGATCACTTTGCAATAAAGCATTCCCACCCAAAGCAACAACAGCAAGTTTTTTCATAGTCTGATTTTTTTAGCGATAAAAAAAAGGATTGACATCCTTTTTACGTAATCATAATGAAAATTGATACAAATATAGAAAAAAACATTCAATCTTGCCGGATAAAGCAACGACGCCAGGCTTATACTTATGCCCTGCAACCGTAAGGCATCCCAATGCTCAAATCCTTATCTTTGCAGGATGGAATCAAAGAGTATCGCTTTTCATCATTTTGGCTGTAAGGTGAACTTCGCTGAGGCCTCTGCCTTATCCCGTCAATTTAAAGAGAACGGATTATCGTTAAAGGATTTTAGGGAAAAAGCTGATATATATGTGATCAGTACCTGTGTGGTGACCGCTATTGCTGAAAAAAAATGCAGGGCAGCAATACGCCAGGCGCATCATTTGAACCCGGAAGCTAAAATCGCGGTGATTGGCTGCTTTCCTGAACTGATGCCTGATCAGCTCGAGAAAATGGAAGGGGTCAGCCTGGTACTCGGACATTCTGCAAAGTTTACTCTTTTTGGGGAAGTTCAAAATTTGTTCCATCAGGACTTCACCGGACAAAAGGTGGTTCCATCTTCTACCGAGTTTATTTCGTCATGGTCATTCGGGGACCGGACCCGTTCATTTGTCAAAATCCAGGATGGCTGCGATTATTATTGTTCCTACTGCACGATCCCATTGGCCCGTGGTCACAGTCGCAGCGATACAATAGATAATGTTATCCGTAATGTACAGGAAACTGTTAAGGCTGGGACGAAAGAAATAGTTTTGACAGGGGTAAATATTGGTGACTTTGGAAGAAATACTGAGGAAACATTTACTGATCTTGTCCGTGAGCTTGAAAAAGTAAGTGAAATTTCCAGGATTCGTATATCCTCCATCGAACCTGATCTTTTAAATGATGAAGTCATAGAACTCATTGCTTCTTCAAAAAAGTTTATGCCGCATTTCCACATTCCATTGCAATCAGGTTCCTCAAAGATCCTGAAACTGATGAAGAGAAAATACACTCCTGAACTTTTTGCTTCCAGGATCCTGAAGATCAGGCATCTTATACCAATGGCCTGTATAGCAACCGATGTGATCGTTGGATTTCCAGGTGAAATGGATATTGATTTCAGGGAAACCGTTGGCTTTATTGAAGGCCTTGAGCTTTCCTATCTTCATGTCTTTTCATATTCAAAAAGAGCCAACACCCTTGCGGCCAATATGGTCGACCCTGTGCAGGATAAAATTAAAAAGTCCCGTAGTGACTTGCTTCATCAGTTATCGGGAAATAAAAAGAAAATATTTTATCTGAAACATAAAGGCATGAAAGCAAATGTCTTGTTCGAAGCTGACAATTCAAACGGATTCATGCACGGGTTCACTGAGAACTACATAAAAGTTAAAACAAAATTCAACCCCACTCTCATAAACCAAATCACCCCTGTTATATTAGATGTTTTGGGAGAAGAATTGTGTTATAAAGTCTGATAAAACAAGCTGGATTTTTAATACAAAGCTTATACCTCTGTAACTCTATAAATTGGCACATTTGTGAACTTGAATATTGCTAGTATAATAATAGTAATTCGTAAATCAGTAAATTCATTCGTAAATCGTTAATCGTCCAATCGTAACTTTTCTTTTGACTCTGTAAATTTCTAATTATGGACCTTAAACTTATAACTGAACAAGTGTGCGAACTGAGTAAGCGTACGGCTGGATTTATTCACTCCGAGGTAGATAAACTGCGGACTACCGATATTGAGATAAAGGGAATTCATAACTTCGTTACTTATGTAGATAAAACTTCTGAAAACTTATTGGTAAAAGGCCTTTCAGAGATCCTTCCTGGAACTGGATTTATTGCTGAAGAAAATCCCGGCCTTGAACTTAAGGAATTGAACTGGGTGATCGACCCCCTTGATGGCACTACCAATTTCATCCATGGTGTACCTGTTTATTCGATCAGCATTGCTCTGATGGAGAAAACAGAGGTTATATCAGGAGTTATTTTTGAGATTAACCAGAATGAATGTTTTTATACCTGGAAAGGATCACATTCATGGCTGAATGGCAAACAAATCCATGTCTCCAAAACAAACCGGCTGGAAGACAGTCTTCTGGCAACCGGATTTCCTTATTATGACTATGGCCTTCTTGAGCCATATTTAAATCTTTTCCGTTATCTTATGCAGCATTGTCATGGCATCCGGAGACTCGGCTCTGCCGCTACCGATCTGGCATATATGGCCTGCGGCCGGTTTGAAGGATTTTATGAATATGGACTAAGCTCATGGGATGTGGCAGCCGGAACAATCCTGGTGAAAAATGCCGGTGGAATAGTGACCGACTTTAATTCAGGGGGAAATTATATCTTTGGAAGAGAAATCATCGCTACAAACTCTGAGATCACTTTGGAATTCATGAAAGTCTTTAAAGACCAGTTCAAAAGTTTAATAAGTTTGTAAAGTCACATAGTCAAAATATAATTTTTTAGTTCGCCAGTTCACTAGTTCACCAGTTCACCAATAAATAAGAGTTCATGTCGGAAGATAGAATTGAACTGATCCGGGGTGACATCACAACAATTGTTGCGGATGCCATCGTGAATGCAGCAAATAATTCCCTTCTTGGCGGAGGTGGTGTTGACGGGGCTATTCATAGGGCAGCAGGTCCGGGATTGCTGGAAGTTTGTCAGCTTTTGGGCGGATGTCCGACAGGTGAAGCAAAGATCACCAAAGGATTTAAGCTACAGGCCAAATACATTATCCATACGGTTGGCCCGGTATGGCATGCCGGGGATGACAACGCCGGGGAATTGCTCGCCTCCTGCTATCATGAAAGCCTGAAACTAGCCAATGAATATAATTGTAAAACTGTGGCATTCCCAAACATAAGCACCGGGATCTATCATTTTCCAAAGAAATCTGCAGCAGGAATTGCAATACGTGAAGTAAATGCATTCCTTGAAAAAAACTCATCACCAGGAAAAGTAATCTTCGTATGTTTCGATCATGAAAACTATGAGATCTATAAGGAAATGCTCAAGTATTGATCCAATCTAGCATTCAAAATCATCTCTTCTTTAATTGGATGACGTCAAGTTTTTGATTCTTAGCATTATACACTGTCAGGGTCACCATGCTGTATTTTACATCCATAATTGCCCAATTATAATCCTTCAAAGAAACCAAAGTATAGCTCGCCTTCTCCGGATCATATAAAGGAGCACCGGCTGAACCAATCACCAGATGGTGGATTCCATTCACAAGGTTGTGTTGATAAAAGTGCGAATGTCCCGAAAGCACCATGTCAACATGGTTGGGCTCAAATAAATCTTTTGTCATTCTGATCATGCTCGTATCTTCACCGTGCCCTCCTGCACAATAGGCAGGAGCATGAGATACCACGATCTTCCATGAAGTCGCAGCAGCGTTAAGATCTTCTTTGGCAAATTCATATTGAGGGCTACCGGGTTTCATGTCAATCTCGGTATTCAGTACAAGTACATGCAGATCACCATATTCAAAAGAATAATACTGCTGTGATTTTGATGCAGATTCAGGACTCTGAAGGAACGCTGTTGTATTTGGTCCATTTCCTTCGTGATTTCCGATTGCATTGAAGAACGGCACTTTGGAAATGAGATCCAGTTCGTCTGATCTGAAAAATTCCTTCTTCCAGGAAAAATAATCAGCACTGTTGCAGAGGTCTCCTCCATAAATGGAAACCTGGGGATAAGTAGCTGCAGCCAATTTGGCAATCTTGTCATGGATGGATGTATTCGTCCGGAAATCAGCCATCCAGAGAAGGCGGAAAAAAGTTCCTGGTTCTACCGCAGTGTGGAAATTATAACCTTGGCTATGCATTTTCCCCTGCCTCACCTGATAATAATAGGCAGTGTTCGGTTTTAATCCCTTAAGAAGTATTTTATGTACATAGGTCGGAACCTTTGCATCTGTCTCTGAAATTATTGAATCCATTGCTATCCGGCCATATGCCATTGTTCTACCGTAATCGACCCAAACAGTATCTTGGGTGTCACACTCAACAAGAACAAAGACCGAATTTGTTGTAACTGCTTGCAGGTAAGGAGTCATAAGGATCTTTGCCTGGGCAACAATTGAGCTTATAAAAAGCAGAATACATAAAATGGATTTTTTCATTTTTTCCGATTATAAAATTCCTGATCTTTAATACTTATTCAAACAATCAATCCTAAAGTAATATACTACCAGATCTTCACCCGGAGGCTGTCTGGCCTCCAAATCGGATCACCCTTCTTAATGCCGAATGTCTGATAAAATTCCGGCATGTTAGTCAGAGGCCCCAGTACCCGGAATTTAGCCGGTGAATGTTCATTGCTCTTTATTTGGTTGGCAATGGCTTCCGGACGTTCATTTACCATCCATGCAAGTGCATACCCTAGAAAAAAACGCTGATCGGGATTCAACCCGGCAATGATCTCCTTGTTTTTATATTGACTGGTCTTTTTGAATGCTTCATATCCCATCACAATCCCGCCAAGGTCGGCAATGTTCTCCCCTTGTGTAAGAGAGCCATTAATGTGAAGACTGTCTACCGCAATATATCCATCAAATTGTTTGACTATCATTCCTGTCTTCTTATAAAATCGCACACTGTCTTCAGGTGTCCACCAATTGTGAAGGTTCCCTTTCTCATCATATTTACTTCCCTGGTCATCAAAACCATGAGTGATCTCATGCCCGAAAGTCGACCCTCCAATGACAGAATATAGTAAAGCATCGTCAGCAAGTTTCCTTTCATAACCGGGAACAATGATATTACACCCGGGGACTACAATCTCATTGTTTGAAGGGTTATAATAAGCATTGTAAGTTTGTGGTTCCATGTTCCATTCGGTACGGTCAACAGGTTTGCCAAATTTGGAGATCATATAGTTGAATTCCCACTTGTTGGCATTCATCACATTCCGGACATAAGAAGAACGGTCGATCTGCATGCTGCTCAGATCCTTCCACTTATCGGGATAACCCACCTTCATGATCACTGCATTAAGTTTTTCGATTGCTTTCTTTTTAGTAGCCTCACTCATCCAGTCAAGGTTCTTCATCCGGTCTGCATAAACGGTTTTGATCGCATTTCCGATCTCAAGCAATTTTTCCTTGGTTCCTTTTGGGAGATATTCAGTTACATAAACCTGGCCGATCAATTCACCCAGTGAGCCATCCGTTTGCATTACAACTCTTTTCCATCGTGGTTTTGGCTCTTTTACTCCACGAAGAACAGTAGAATAAAAACTGAACATCTCATTATAGGACTTGTCATCCAGGTATAATGACAACCCTGAAAGAAGATGAAATTTCAAATAGTTCCTCCATTCATTCAATGAAAAAGATTTCAGGAAACCATTCAATGCTTTGAGGAATTCCGGTTGACAAACAATAAGGGTATCCACATTGTGCAGCCCGGCTCCTTCCATAAACACAGACCAGTTTATATTTGGTGTGGCTGCAGTAAATTGCTTAAACGATAGTTTGTTATAGTTCTTAAGCGGATCGCGGGTATCCTCACGTTTACGTGCTGCTTTCGCCAGTGAGGTCTCAAGTTTCATCAGTTGTTCTGCCGATTTTTTTGCAGTGACTTCATCCTGTCCCATGATCCGGAACATGTTTGTTGCATGTGCAACAAATTTCTCACGAACCATTATAGTCCGGGAATCCATGTCCACATAATAAGTTCTGTCAGGAAGGCTCAAACCGCCCTGAGAGAAGAACAGTGCATTTTTACTGCTGATTCTGTCATCCTGGGTCACCCAGAAGTCAAACAAAGGTGAGCCCGAAACGATATGAATATAGGCTGCTTCTTTCACAATCCCATCGATATCTTTAATTCCATCAATCTTGTCAAGATCCGGTATCAGATCGGTAATACCTTT
This sequence comes from uncultured Bacteroidales bacterium, assembly GCA_963800585.1. Taxonomy (GTDB): domain Bacteria; phylum Bacteroidota; class Bacteroidia; order Bacteroidales; family FEN-979; genus FEN-979. The sequence continues at coordinate 53,975 of CAWDBP010000006.1, read as the reverse complement.
GTGATTCAATGAAATACTGTCCATTCCTGTAAAGAAAAAATCGCCGATCTTTTGCTTGGCACTGCCTTTTGGGGCATCTTTCAGTGCAGCGCTTGATTCGCAGATATTCCTTACCTGGGCATTGATGGTATCCTGTATCAGTTGCCATAAGCCGTTATTTTGTTCACTGGCTGGAATAGGATGTTCCTTGAACCATTTTCCATTCGCAAAAAGGAAAAAATCATCACCGGGCTTCACTGTTGAATCTATGTGAGATACCAAAGCATCGGCAGTTTGTTCTTTTTTTACAGTGTTTGTACAGGAAATAAATACTGAAGCAATCAAAAGAATGGATAGCTGAAAAACATGATTTTTCATAGGTTGTATTTTGTTTATTAAGAAGAAGGGCAAATGTACAAATTACTGATTAAAGTCAGTAATTACAATTAAGGAATATCCTTTCTTTTCAATGTTCAATAGCCTCTAAACAGGTAAGGATTTGTTAGACTCAGGATGAAACACTAACCTCATACCTTGTAGGAATTAATTCTTAGATACTATTGATATGTGTCGAAAGTTTTAATTAATTTCCTTTCACGCTTTAAACTTAGGCACGAATTAATTGATACCCATTTAAGTGGCTCAAATCTAACTACTTGCCCTGGTAAAAGAATAAGTGCTTGAATGGCCATTATAAGTTGCACTCACAGTTATTGTTGTTCCATCCGATGACATTTGGATTGTTCCGGGATCAGACCAAAGCACCTTTGTAGGATTACTTGATGAGTTGAACCACAGATCCTTGCAGCTCCAGGTTGTAGAACTTGTTTGAGAAATGTCGGATAATTTCAAAGAACCAATTGAGATCAATCCATTATTTAAACAAATCAGCCAGGTCCCTGAGAATACCTTGTAGAAGTACCCTGAATTTCCTGTAATTTGAATTTCCATATCACTGCGTGTCCAATATCCATTTAAAGAATAATTTGTATCCGTACTATCAGAGCTTCCACTCTTTTTGCAACTTAAAAGAATGGTAAGCATTGCTAAAATATATATTGTCTTTTTCATAATCCAATAATTAATAAATACAGATATTTAATTAAAAATATTTTCTGGATAAAACTACTTATAGGAGAGCGAATTAAAAGACTCATAAAGAATGAAATTTGTATTAGAATATAAATATTGTCAATCTGCTGCTTAATGTGTGTCAGACATTTCTTTTCGAAAAATAATGTCATTTCAATTATTAAAAATTCAAAACTACAAAATTATTGTCGTGAAGTCAAGTACTATAATTAAAGTTTATCACTTTTCCTCCAAATTTAATGTAAGGTATTTATAAAAACTTTCATGAAGAAAGAAAGCCCGTCAAACTGTCTATTACTGTTTATTGACGGGCATTACGAAGTAAATGGAAGCATTTTAACCGGAGCGGTAAATGGGGATCGAACCCACGACCCTCAGCTTGGGAAGCTGATGCTCTACCATCTGAGCTACTACCGCAAGGTATATAAACACTAGTGTGTGAACCTGCTTTCAGGTATGAAGGTGTGTGTGCATGCAAATGTAGTAAAACTCTTTAAAAGTTTTCTACAAGTAGCTTATTTTTTAGCCTATCCAAAATATATTCTAGTATTTAAAATTTTTTTTTCTTTCTTTGCCAAACTAACTTTGTGAGATACTAAAATCAAAATATTTTAGGTAAATGAAAGATAAAAATCGACATGAAACTGAATATATATTTAATTTTTCTCCTCTTTATCATATTTGGACTAATAGTTCCATTTAGTGTTCAATCTCAGGGTGTTGAGGTGAAATATCCTGTACATTTCGATGTATCCAAACCACTCAGGGAAATGAAACCTGCAAATAAACCATTCTGGAAAAAATGGACCAGGGAAGCTGAAGGTGAAGTGCCGAATCAATTCAGACCGGTTCCACCCGGTGTGGTCAAAGATGATGCCATACAGACTTCGTATACCCACCTCCCACAGCACATGGAAAGTTCTCCTATTATAAATGTTAACGGTTCAACAAACCAACAGAATACCGGAATGGTTACTCCTCCGGATTCTGATGGTGATGTTGGACCGAATCATTATGTGGAGCTCGTCAATGCCATAATCCAGATATTCAATAAGAGCGGTGTTTCAATTTTCGGACCCGTCAATACATCGACACTCTGGAGTGGGTTTAACGGACCATGGAACGGACATAACAATGGAGATGGCATTGTATTATATGATGACAACTCCGATCGCTGGCTGATAAGTCAATTCGCCATAAATTGTGGAACATATCCTACATATACTGAATTCCAATTGATCGCGATCTCTACCTCACCAGATCCCACTGGCTCTTATTACCGCTATGCCTTCCAGTTTGACTATATGCCCGACTACCCTAAAATAGGTGTATGGAACGATGGTTATTACATGGCCGTTAACAGGTTCAACTTTAACGTTTCTAATACACCATTCATTGGAGCTGCAGGTTGTGTGATGGAAAGGGACAGAATGCTGGTTGGCGATCCTTCTGCAAGAATGTTATATTTCAAGACTGAAACTCTGGGAGGATCAGGGTTGGGTGCAGGAACTAATTGTTGGGCAATGTTGCCTTCTGATTGTGATGGGGCATATCCTGCCCCTGGAACCCCGAATTATTTTGCCTATATTGAAGGTGATCCGGACCTGATATTGTGGGCATTACATACAGATTGGACAACACCAGGCAATTCAACATTTACATATGTAACAGCCTTACCAGTCACCGCTTATACAGAATTGGGTTCCGTTCCACAACCTTCAGGAAGTTCAATAACAGCCTTAGACGGATTAGGCGATCGCCTGATGTTCAGGAACCAGTATCGCAATTTCGGGAGTTATGAATCATTCGTCACATGCCACAGCGTTAATGCGTCAGGTGTCGCAGGGATAAGATGGTACGAATACCGGAAAACAGGATCAACATTAGCACTCTACCAGCAATCGACGTATGCACCAGGTGATGGTATTGGGAGATGGATGGGAAGTATCGCTCAGAATGCCAATGGCGATATGGGATTGGCCTATTCAGCCTCAAGTTCTTCTATATATCCTTCCATCTATTATACCGGACGAAGAGCTTCAGATCCGATCAATACGATGACAATCGCCGAAGGAGTGATTCAGACAGGAGCTAATGTCATGAACTATTATTCACGTTGGGGAGATTATTCTGCAGTAAATGTTGATCCATCAGATAATATCACTTTCTGGACCACCCAGGAATATGTCGGAACCTATGGTGGTTGGTGTCCATGGGCTACAAAAATTGCATCCTTCAATTTTGCCAGTACACCAGTTGTGGTTACTCAGGTTGCAACATCAATCACCTCTACTTCAGGAACTTTGAATGGGAGTGTAAATCCAAACGGAGCCTCTACTACTTATCATTTTGATTGGGGGACAACGCTCGCATACGGAAATTCAACAAGCACGCAATCTGCAGGATCAGGCACGAGCCCCGTCCAGGAATCAATAAATATAACCGGTCTAACGACTGGAACAACATACCACTTTCGGATTGAAGCATTAAACAGTGCCGGAAGTTCATACGGAGATGATATGACATTTACGCCGGGTGCTGCAATTGTGACAACTGCGAGTATATCTGGTATAACGACGACATCAGCGACTTCCGGTGGAAATGTATCCGCTGACGGAGGTTCGGCAGTGACTGCACGCGGAGTTTGCTGGGATACTATTTCAAATCCGACGATTGCCGGCAATCATACAACCGATGGCACTGGCACCGGGACCTTCACAAGTTCAATCACTGGACTATTAGCCGGTAGTGGATATTACGTTGTTGCCTACGCTACCAATGCTAACGGAACATATTATGGCAATACGGTCTATTTCTCAACATCCTGTGGCACAATAACGATATTGCCTTTCACCGAAAGTTTTGAGAGTTATGCAACCACTCCTTACTGCTGGACCGAGGAAAATTCAAATCCCTCATGGCAGTACATCATGGGAAGCGGGAATGGACATCCTGCTTACGCACATAGTGGAGTAAGGGACGCCTGCCTTAAGGATCAAACAACTGCTGACAATACGAATAAATTAATGTCCCCACCGTTTGACTTTAGTCTATATAACAATGTCATTCTTACCTTCTGGCATACACAGGCAGTCTGGTCTGGTAACCAGGATAAACTTATAGTATATTACCGGACAAGTAGTTCGGGAAACTGGACACAACTTGCAAGTTACACCGGATCGATTGCATCCTGGACTCAGGAAACAATTACTCTTCCTAACCTCGGGTCCTGGTACCAGCTTGCTTTTGAAGGAAACGCAAAATACGGCTATGGTGTATGTATTGATGATATAGCCCTGAAAGCTCCGGGGAATTGGATTGGTGGCTCAATAAGTAATCCTTCCGATTGGAATACAGCCACCAACTGGGGTGATGGTTTGGTACCAACTTCATTAACAGATGTATATATCCCTTCACGGACTTATCTTCCGGTCGTCACCACAACAAATGCTGTTTGCAATAACCTTATCATTGAGACCACTGCTGGCCTGTCAGTCAATGTGACAGATAAGATCACCGTGAATGGAACTATGACATTGAAATAACTTGAATAATTACACTGGAAAACATTTTAATCCTCAACCATCAACCTTAAATTTATGCAAATCCACTCCCACTTTGTATGGATAACCTTTAGCGTAATCGGACTCGTAATGATATTCGTGATCACCAGGTCGTTAATCTATGGCTATTCACTTGCCGGCAAACCTTCGATTAAGCCTTTATTTTTTTATACGGCAAAGCTTGCTTTTATTCTTAATTGGATGCTTTTCCTTATCAAGGCCATTTTCCCCGATTTCGGATATATTCATGTTCCGGCTTTTCTTTCCTGGATTGGCCTCAGCTTGCTTATTACCGGAACCATACTATTTATCCCGGCCGTGCTTACGCTTGGGAGCTCGCTGAGATATGGCATACCTGAAAATGAGACGAAGCTCAAAAAATCAGGGATCTTCCGGATAAGCCGGAATCCGCTTTACCTGGGACTTTTCATTATTTGTATCGGCTCATGCCTCTATTTTCCTGATCTGGCCAATATAGCTTTCTGTATCTACACCATCGTTTTCCATTTTAAGATCATCAAAGGAGAAGAAGCATTCCTTTCCAACCGTTTTGGCATTGTATGGGAAAATTATTCTTCCAAAGTCAGAAGGTTTATATGAGTCTCCCATAAAAAATCAAAAGGTTAATAATAAAGTTGATAAGAATAAGAGAGGAGTATTGTTTTGTTAGATTTACGTTCGTATATTTGCTTTAACAATATATTCTCTCTTCTTTATTCAACCCTAGATAATACTTCCCTTCATTATGAAAAGTATTTACAGACTTCTCATCGGGGTAATTGTACTGTTTATTACAACTACAGGTACGTTTGCACAATCCATCATGCAATTCCAGCCTTTTCCCCAGGGCACGACCTATGTGCTTTATCCTCCAACTAACCTTACCATTATCCCGATAGATTGTGCTGTTATACTCCAATGGGATAAGCCCCATAATACAGGTGGGGCAACCCCTTTGGGATTGATCGGATACAGAATATATTGTAATGGAACCTTAATTCACTATTTATCAGATCCTGATTCCCTCACCTATTATGATTATACAGATGCTTACGGGACTTACACCGATAGTGTGACCGCCTGGTATGACCTGACTGTTTATGGTTACCCGGGACAGTTTGGAGAGTCTATAGGCGTGTCGTCAGACTATATATTGGATTGCAGTGCAACGATGCCATTCTCGGAACCCTGGGATCAGGATTCTTTCATGTATCAATTATGGTCATTCGTTCCTTCGCAGGGAAATTGGATGTTAAGCACTAATGTGGGGAATCCCCTTCCAACTGCCGCATTCACAGGCACCCCAGTTCTTACAAATTATGATTATACATTACAAAGCCTACCTATGGGTTGTACTGAATATACATGTGCCAATCTCTATCTTGAATTCGATTCCAGGGTTGTTGTCAATAACCCTACATCACAGGAGAAACTTATTACTGAGATATTTTTCAACAATAACTGGGTTCCAAAGGATACCATGGTGAACAATGGTACTACTGGATGGATGCATCACAAAATTGATATTAGTGAAGCAGATGGCAAAGAGCCCAGGATAGAATTTCGGGCAAAAGGAATTTATTCTGCTGATATTGTCGAATGGGATGTAGATAATATCCGCGTTTACGGGGTTTGTTACAAACCTCCTGATTTTGCCTTGATCAGATCCGGAAATATTGTTCATCTGTCCTGGGGAATCCCTTGCACGGAAAAACAACTAAAGCCTGATAAGGTCGATAGCTCTATACTCATAGGATATAATGTCTATCGTACGAATGCTGATGGCCTGCCACCATATGTCAAATTGACTCAACATCCCCTGACTGTAACGAGTTACAATGACACTCTTTCTTTAACCTCCGGAACCTATTGTTACTATACTACAGCTCTTTACGAAGATTCCTACGAGCCATGGGCTGTTTTATGTGAATCCCCAGGCGATACCCTATGCGTTCACTACATATCCGGTATTCATGAACAAAATGAGACAAAGCTTCGTATTTACCCAAATCCCGTTTCAGATTTACTGAACATCGAATCCGGCATTTCTTTCAACAGGATTGAAATTTTGAATTTAGTTGGAGAAAAGATTTATTCAGAAACATTTCCCCTCACTAATAAATTCACTGTTCCTTTCAATTCTTACAATACAGGAATCTATCTTTTGAAATTAACACTGAAGGATAGAACTATCGTAATGAAAATTCAAAAAAATGATAAATGAAGAATAAATAACTCTTCCTTCATTCTTCATTCAAGTGAAACGTGATAAGCCCTTCCATCGGTGACTTCAATATTGTACCGACATGAAGATTGTTCTCAATTGCTGCCTCCAGTAGAATATTCCTGTAGTACCAAGCGATTGAACCTACAAAACTAATGGGTAAGCGTTTATAATCAGGGTACTTTTTAATCTGTTCATCAATAAAACTCTGAAAAGATCTTTTTACCAGTTCATGAATAAATGGATGATCTTTCCGTGGACCGATGAATTTACTGAATGAGGCTAAGAAGCGATTCGGAAATGGCCTGTTATAGAGAGCATTAAGAATATCTTCAAGCGATAAACCGTATTCTTTTTCAAATTCAATTTTTATCTCTTGTGGAAGATTATTTTTCAGGTATTTCTCCATAAATATTTTCCCAAGGTTCGATCCTGCCCCTTCATCCCCGAAAAGGTACCCCAGTGAGGGAACAATACTAAACACTTCTGCCCCATCATAATAACAGGCGTTGCATCCGGTTCCCAGGATACAGGCAATTCCCTTTTTCTTGCCGAGCAAAGAACGAGCGGCACCAAGGATGTCATGGTAAACTGATATCATGGCCTTCCTGAAAAAGATCATCATGGCATCCCGAAGCATGTTGTTGTTATTTTCTGTCGAACATCCGGAACCATAAAAATAGATCTCCTTCACAAAATCGGCCTGAATATTCGGAACAAGGTCGGCTTTAAGAATTGCTTCCACTGTTTCAGAAGTAATAAAATATGGATTCATCCCCACAGTCTGAACTGTGTTAACTATCCTTTGATCTTCCATCAAAGTCCAGTTTGTCTTGGTTGATCCACTGTCAGCAATTAGTATCATGCGTATTATCAATTATCAATTATGAATACTTTGGCTTATAAAATCCAGTATCTTGTTATCGTCCGGGTGGAACCAGGTCATGTCCTTTTCCTTCCTGAACCAGGTCATCTGTCTTTTCGCATACCGGCGTGAATGGGTCTTTATATTTTCTATCGCAGATTCCAGTGACACTGTACCGTCAAAATAGGAAAATAACTCTCTGTAACCAACTGTATTCAGTGCATTTAGATGACGATACGGGATCAGACTTTTAACTTCTTCCAGGAATCCATTCACCATCATATGGTCAACCCGTTCATTGATCCGTCTGTATAGTTCCTCTTTTTCACGGGTTAAACCGATCATGATCACTTCAAAATCACGTGCTTTTGGTTTTTTTTTCCTCAATTCAGAATATGGACGCCCCATGTTGATGCATACTTCAAGCGCCCGGAGTAACCGTTTGGGGTTGGCAATATCTACCTCACTATAATAGACAGGGTCAAGTAAACGGAGTTTTGATCGTAATGATTCTATTCCCTCTTTTAAATAAATGGTCTTTAATTCTTCGCGTAGGGTGCTGTCAGGATCGGGAAGGTCGTCAATTCCATGTCGTACTGCATTGATATAAAGTCCGGAACCTCCTGTCAGGATGACCACCTGATGATCAATAAATAATTTACTCAATAAATTCAAAGCTTCCGATTCAAACCGGGAAGCATTGTATTCATCGTGTATGGAGATATGACCGGTAAAATGATGACGAACAAGGCGAAGTTCTTTTTCGCCGGGGCGTGCGGTCCCAATAAGCATCTCCTTGTAAAACTGCCTGGAGTCGGCAGAAAGAATTTCCGTTTCCAGCGATTGAGCCAGTTGAATTGTCAGGGATGTTTTCCCGACACCCGTAGGGCCGGAAATAATAAGGAGATATCTCGTCGGATCAATAATCATCGGATTCGCCGTCGAAGTTCCCGTGCTTGATCTCAAGGTTTTCAATATCATCGTATTCGTCGAGGCTTTCCATGTTTTCCTGAGTATCATCTTCCTCCAGAAAAAGATCATCTTCTTTACGATCGGGAGAGGGTGCATTTTTCTCAGGTATGGTTACCGTTCCCTCTACCAGGATATCATCAAGCTGGTTCTCAATTTCAGCTAATTCTGAATCATCTTCAAGCATTTCGGAAAACATACTTTTTTCCCCGGGCATAAAAACCGGAGGAGGAGTAGGAAGAGTCTGAACGGGTGCAATGGTTTCCGTTGTTTCAGTATCAGGAATAACGGGTAGCTCTGCTTTTTTAGGTAGTTCACCCTTTTTATTCACACAACGTGGCAACGAAAAACATTCATCGGTCTTAATGATCTTGAACAATTCGATAAAGAGGACATAATAATCTTTCCCGGTAAACTCATAGATCAACCGCTGATGCGGATCATCAATAAACTTTTTCAACACCGAATCTTTCATCAGGTGCGGTACATATGTTTCAGTTACCACCAGGTCAAGGTCGTCATCATACTTCCTGACCTGCTTTTTCTGATATTTGAAAGAGAATTCCTTTTGCTTTTTGAATTTATTATCGGTGGTGTAGAATAAGGCATTTTCGCAGTTATCAAGATTTGCACATGTCAATATAGCCTGATGGAAATCAAGAAAGGTTTGTGTGGGCTGTATTTCAATCTCCCTTAAGAAATCTTCATGGTCTTCACTTGTCAGCCTGAACCTGTATATTATCATAATTCCTTCCCTTTTATTTTTTCAAAATTATAAAATTACGCTAAAAATGAAGACGTATTGTTTAAAAGAAGAAAAAGAATTAAAGTGCTTTGGGAAAAAGTCCCAGCTTCTTTCCTTCCTTCAGCATAAATTGAAATGCAGCATCAAATTCATTCGGGATTTCGCCTTCAAGGATGGCTTCTGTGATCGAATCTTTGATGATGCCGACTTCTTTTGAGGGTGAAAGTCCAAAAGTTTGCATGATAATCTCTCCGGAAACCGGAGGCTGCCAGTTTCGCAAACGGTCTTTTTCCTCTATCTCTTTCAGTTTTCTCCTGACCTCTTCGAAATTCTGAAGAAAAAGCCTGACCTTAACCGGATTCTTTGAAGTGATGTCAGCTTCACAGAGCAGGATAAGATCGTCTATATCGTCCCCTGCATCGAAAAGCAGCCTTCTGACAGCAGAATCCGTAACCTCACCGGTAATCGCTATGGGACGTAAATGAAGCAGTACCATCTTCTCCACATATTTCATCTTCTCGTTCAAAGGCAGACGTAGCTTCCTGAATATTATGGGAATCATTTTTGACCCTCTGAAATCATGAGCATGAAATGTCCATCCAGATCCCGGAACAAATTTTTTCGTGCATGGCTTCGCAATGTCATGAAGAATGGCAGCCCATCGTAACCAAAGGTCTTGCGTTCTGACCGACACATTGTCGAGCACCTCAAGGGTATGATAAAAATTATCCTTATGCCCCTTCCCATCTATGCTTTCAATTCCCTTTAATGCAACCAGTTCAGGCAAAATGATCTGTAACAGGCCGGTTTGTTCCAGCATCTCCAACCCTGCAGAGGGAACAACAGACTGAATGATCAGGTTCAGCTCATCAGTGATCCTTTCTGTTGATACTATGGGTATCCGTTCAGCATTACGTTTTATTGCTTCAAAACAATCGTTATTAATTGTGAACCCAAGTTGGCAGGCAAACCTGATCGCCCGCATCATCCTGAGCGGATCATCCGAGAAGGTTATATCAGGATCGAGGGGTGTCCTGATGATCTTGTCACGGATATCCGACATCCCGTCAAATGGATCTACCAGTTTCCCAAAATTTTCTTTTCTTAGATCAAAGGCCATGGCATTTATAGTGAAATCACGCCGGTTCTGGTCATCTTCCAGGGTTCCATTTTCCACTAAAGGTTTCCGGGAATCACTCTGATAAGATTCTCTACGCGCTCCAACAAATTCGATCTGGATATCGCCCGATCTCAACATGGCTGTTCCGAAATTCTTAAAATATTTGACCGGTACATCCTCCCCCAAGGCTTCTGCCACTTTCCTTGCAAATTCTATCCCACTGCCGGTAACCACAATATCAATGTCTTTTTTAACTTCTCTTCTAATAATGCAGTCCCTCACGAACCCTCCGATAACAAAAGCCGAAACCCCATTCTCCTCCGCCACCCGCGACACAACTTTAAAAATTGGATTCTTAAGGAACGACTTCATAGTTAAATAGTGAAATGACGAAGAAATGAAATGGCCAAAAAATTTATTCTCTTACTTTGTGACTCTGTGACTTTTTCTGCAAAATTAGTGAATCATGCCGTACAACTATAAAAAAATGAATTCCGGTTTGCGGGTATCGCCGTGTTTTGTAACTTTGACGTCCATTTCTAAAGATCATTAATCATTTTAATTCTAATTATATGGCAAAAAGGACTATTGTTGTGATGCCAGGTGACGGCATAGGGAAAAATGTATTGAAAGAATCGTTAAGGGTACTGGATGCAGTTGGGTTTGATGCAGATTATGTTCATGGAGATATTGGTTGGGAATTCTGGTGCAGTGAGGGGAATCCATTGCCTGACCGGACACTCAAACTACTCGAAGAACATAAAATCGGTCTGTTCGGTGCCATCACATCTAAGCCAAAGGATAAAGCGGAAGCCGACCTGGCTAATGATTTAAAGGGGAAAGGGTATGTTTATTATAGCCCTATTGTTACCATGCGGCAAAAGTATGACCTTGATATCTGCATGCGTCCATGCAAGACTTTTAAAGGAAACACCCTTAATTTCATCCGCCGCGGACCGAACAATACTATTGAAGAGCCGGTTATCGACACCATGATCTTCCGCCAGAATACAGAAGGATTATATGGTGGCGTTGAATGGACCAACCCTCCTGACCAGGTTTATGAGGCCCTGATGACCCATAAGAAATTCAAAGAAAATTTCGCTTGGTGTCCCCGCCCTGAACTGGCTGTTTCCACGCGTATCTTCACAAAAAAATATACAACAAGGATCGTAAAGGCTGCTTTCGAATATGCCCATGTAAAGGGTCTCGATACTGTTACAGTATGTGAAAAGCCAAACGTGATCCGTGAAACTTCGGGCATGATGCTGAAGATAGCACAGGATATGTCAAAGAAAGAATACCCCGTGATCAAAGTCCAGAATACCAATATCGATGCACAAATGATGTGGCTCACCAAGAACCCGGAAACCTACCGGGTGATCGTTGCCGGTAATATGTTCGGAGATATTGTCTCTGATGGTTTCGCCGGACTGGTTGGCGGACTCGGGTTTGCCTGCAGCGCTAATATAGGCCCTGAAGTGGCAGTTTTTGAACCTACTCATGGTTCTGCCCCGAAGTATGCAGATCTCAATCCTTCAATTGTGAACCCTATCGCAATGATACTTTCTGCCTGCATGATGCTGGAACACGTAGGTGAAAATGAAAAAGCAAAGAAGATCTATGAAGCAGTCGCAACTGTAATTTTGGAAGGCAAAGTCAGGACCTATGACATGCTGAAACTCCCCGGAAATCCTGATGTATTCAGCAAGGGCGCTGCAACAACCGAACAAATGACAGATGCAATTATTGAAAAACTAAGATAATCGATAATTGTGTGACACGAAACTCCCCTCCCTCTTGGGGGAGGGGCTGGGGGTGGGGTTCTTAATTAAATAAAATGACAAATGACAGATCAGGTTTTAAAACTTTGGCCGGAAATGATGTGGATTCAGGATCCGGATTTACGGGAAAAGACAGCCAAAACATGGGAACTGGCACTGGAGAAGAGTGTCCTGACCCCGGATGACCTTCAAAAGATTCCCTTCACTTTATTGGCCGGTCCTGATTTGAAGGTCTCCTTTATGACTCACAAACGCTGTGTGGTTCATATCGCCATGGAAGCTGGCAGGAAAATGAATGAATTCTTTAAAAATGATCTACCTGTTGATTTAGATATTCTGATTTCCGGGGCAATCCTTGCAGATGTTGGGAAATTACTCGAATATGAGCTTGACAAAGAAGGCAAATCAATTCAGGGGAAATATGGCAAGTACCTGAGGCATCCTTTCTCAGGTGTTTCGCTAGCTGAACAAAATGGCGTCCCACCAGCAGTCTGTCATATAATAGCCACACATGCCGGAGAAGGCGATATGGTGAAACGTACAGTCGAAGCCTGTATCGTGCATCATGCTGATTTTATGGCCTTCGAACCCTTCCGGGAAAGACTGAAATAGCAAATTTAATCGTAACTCGTAAATCGTCCAATCGTCAATTGAAATGAATCTCATCGAAAAGATTATCGCTTCCCACTCAAGTCAGAAAATAGTCAAACCGGGTGATATTGTTGATGTCATGATCGATACCCGTGCTGCACGTGATTTTGGTGGGGCCAATGTGGTGAAAAACCTGGTTGATAATGATCTTACCATTCATGATCCTTCAAAGACCATCTTTACTTTCGATTGCAACCCGGGTGGCTCCGATCAGAGATATGCACAAAACCAGCATTATTGCAGGCAATATGCCCGCGAAAATAACATCCGGGTCTATGATGTCGATCTGGGGATTGGTACTCATCTTGCTATCGATGGTGGACTTGCATGGCCGGGAAGTACTTTTGTTTCTACAGACTCACATGCCAATATCCTTGGATCCATCGGGTGCTTCGGACAGGGAATGGGCGATCAGGATATTGCGGCAGCATGGGCCAAAGGCTTTGTCTGGTTTAAGGTCCCGGCTTCCGTCCGCTTGAATTTAAAGGGTTTAAAACCGGATAATGTATCGGCTAAAGATATTGTACTGAACCTGTTATCGATCTTTGGAGCAAATAAACTCCTTGGATATTCTGTGGAAATTTACGGTAACGATGTGGATAAGCTTTCCTTATCCGATCGTGTTACAATCTCTTCAATGGCAACTGAGATGGGCGCAATCATTTTGTTCTTCTCCCCCACGCCTGCCGTTCTGGATGAATTGAAAAACACTTACAGGGAACCAATATATTCCTGTAATAGCCGATCCGGATGCAATTTATGATAAAACATTCGATATTGACCTTGACAGGTTCATTCCTATGGTGGCCAAACCCGGTCATCCTCATGATGATATTTCAGTTAACGATGTGAGGAACATCAAGATCGACTCAGGCTTCATTGGTAGTTGTACCAATGGCCGCATCGAAGATCTGCGGATTGCAGCCTCTGTTCTGAAAGGAAGGAAAGTAGCACCCGGTGTTGTTTTGAAAATCGTCCCGGCTACCGATGCTACCTGGAAACAAGCATTGGATGAGGGTATTATCCGGACCTTTAAAGATGCAGGCGTTATGGTCTCCAACGCTGGTTGTGCAGGCTGTGCTGCAGGACAGGTTGGTCAAAATGGCCCTGGAGAAGTAACCATCAGTACAGGTAACCGTAACTTCGAAGGTAAACAGGGAAAAGGATCTGTTTACCTTGCATCACCCGCAATTGTAGCTGCATCTGCCGTCGCAGGATATATTACAACACCGGACCAGATCCCTGTTGAACCAGCAAAATTTAATGTATCGGGTCACGCGTCACTTGTCACACGTCATGAAGAAAAAGTAAAGGCTGAGAAGCCAACAGTCGTCGAAGGCAGGATCTGGATCATTCCAAAAGATGATATTGACACGGATATGATCTTTCACAACCGTTACCTTACCATCACCGACCCCAGGGAAATGGGACAATTTACATTTGATAACCTGAAGGGCTTTGAGGATTTTTCGAAAAAAGCAAAGGTTGGAGATATTGTCATCACCAACAAAAACTTCGGTGCCGGCAGTTCACGTCAGCAAGCCGTCGATTGTTTCCTTTCGCTTGGGATAAGTTGTATTCTTGCAGAATCCTATGGAGCAATCTACGAACGAAATGCCATTAATGCTGCCATGCCCATCCTGACCTATGATCCTGCCATGCTGGAAAAGGTCAGCCTGAAAAATGGCGACCGGATCAAAGTCGATTTTTTGACAGGTGAACTGACAAACCTTGAAAACCAGAAAACTACCATGGTAAACAAATTCTATGATGCACAGCTGAAGATATACAGGAACGGAGGCCTTTTGTAATCATGAAGAAAGGAAAATGAAAATTTTACCATTTCGCTATTTCGCCATCTCGCTATCTCTCTTATGCTTCCAACGGCGATGTGACCAGAGATAGAATTCCGGATTTTCCTTTATGACCTTTTCCAGTGTATTCATGTAAATTCTTGTGATCTCACCGGTTGCTGTTTTTGAGGGATCTTTCACAATCATAAAGAACTTCACCTTATAATATCCCCTTTTGATTTTCTGGGGACAAGCAAAAACTACTGGAAAGTTGAGCAGCCTGGCATATTTTTCGGGCCCATGTAATACTGCAGTGTCATGGTTCAGGAATTGCACCCAATAAGCTAACCTCACACTTGATGGGCTCTGATCAGCTACCATATAAAAGATGGCAGGTTCTCCATAATCCTTATTGAATACTGTTAATGTATTTGCAATAGAGACTAATAACGACCTTCCCCTAACCCGTGTTTTCTGAACATAGTCATCGACCAGCTTATTTGTAAGAGGTTTGTAAAACCCGACTGGCCTGTGTTTTAATTGTGTCCCTGACGCAATCCCTGACCACTCCCAATTGTTGTAATGACCTCCCACACAAATAACCGATTTACCCCGTCCATAAATGTCATCGAGGAACTCTGTGTTTTCATATTTGTATCGCCTTACCACTTCTTCTTCCTTCATGGAAAAAGCCTTAATACTTTCAACCAGGATATCACAAAGATGATGATAAAATTTCCTGGCTATAATTTTTATTTCCTTCTCTGATTTCTCTGGGAATGAACTCCTGAGATTACTAAAAACAACTTTCTTCCGGTAACCCACCATTTTATAAACCAGGAAGTAAATCCCATCCGAGAAGAAATACAAAACCCGGAAAGGGATAATACTAAAAAGAAAAACGTTGAATCTGAATAGAAGATAAGTCAGGAATTTCATGCAGCTAAATTAATAAAAATCCTCATTAATATTTTATGGGGTCAGATAGGGTTCAGGGAATCCATTCTTCATTCTTCATTTTCTTCGCTGACGTTTTCTGCTTCAGGAATTATTCTATCTTTGTCAGCAAAGATTAATTTCCATGCTCATTATCCGGAGGCACAATACCGATCCCTATTTCAACCTGGCGACTGAAGAATATGTATTGAAGGAAATAAAAGATGACTCGTTCATGCTTTGGCGGAATGCCCCTTCTATCATCGTCGGAAAACATCAAAATACACTTGCAGAGATCAACCTGGATTATGTCAGAGCAAACAATATTAAGGTAGTGCGAAGATTATCGGGTGGTGGTGCTGTTTTTCACGATCTGGGTAACCTGAACTTCACCTTTACCATGCAGGGAGAGGGCAACAACCTTATAGATTTCCGGAAATACACGGAACCGATCCTGGAAGTGCTGGTGAACCTTGGAGTCGATGCGCGTTTTGAAGGTAGAAACGATCTCACCATCGAAGGAAAGAAATTTTCGGGAAATGCGATGCATATCTGGAAAAACAAGGTTCTTTCTCACGGAACACTCTTGTTTTCTTCCCATATGCCTGACCTCAGCAAAGCCCTGAATGCCGATCCTTTAAAGTTCAAAGACAAAGCCGTAAAATCAGTAAGAAGCAGAGTCACCAATATCAGCGAACATCTGAAAGAGCGGATGGATGTGATGGAATTCTCGGCACTCATTGAGCAACACATCATGGAAAAATATCCGGATGCCATTCTATATGAGCTTACTGAGGAAGATCATGAGAGGATCCGTGAGATGGTTGAGTCAAAATATGGTACGTGGGAATGGAATTTCGGGTATTCCCCCAAATACAATTTCAAAAAGATTCTGCGCACAAATAAGA
Source organism: uncultured Bacteroidales bacterium (assembly GCA_963800585.1). Lineage (GTDB taxonomy): Bacteria > Bacteroidota > Bacteroidia > Bacteroidales > FEN-979 > FEN-979. The sequence goes on along the minus strand of CAWDBP010000006.1, from coordinate 37,346 downwards.
GTGGTACCCTTGAATTCAATATCGACGTCACAGACGGGATCATTAATGATATCAGGATTTTTGGTGATTATTTTAATATGTGTGACACGGAAGAGATCGAAAAAGCGCTCCGGAATGTTCAGCATTCTGAAGGAAAAATTAAGGAGGCATTGGCACCATACAACATTAGCGATTACTTTAATGACCTTACGATAGAGGAATTTTTAACGGGAATGTTTTGAGCAGTTCACAAAGTCTGTAAAGTTTAATGAAAGAAAGTTACCCCATACAATTATTAATATGAAATATCAGGATATTTTCGAGCGGCTTTGGCAGGATTATATCACACAAAATCCTGCATCAAAAAAAGTCTATGATCTCTTGATCAGAGAAGGAGAAACCATTGTTAATGATCACATAGCTCTACGTACATTCAATCATCCCCTTATCGGGATTGATGTGCTTGCAAAAGTTTTTATCAAAAATGGGTATAAATTCAAGCGGGATTACCATTTTGAAAAGAAGAAACTCTATGCTAAACATTTTGAACACAAAACCAACCCGGAAGCGCCCAGGGTATTCATCAGCGAGCTCTTGGTTGATAAATTCAGCGACCACATGAAACATATTGTGGATGAATGGGTAGGAAATATCCCAATGGAACTGTTAAAATCGAACGAGTTGATCTTTGCCGGCAATGTTTCCGGAATGCACTCCTACAAGACCTATGAAAAGCTCCGGATTGAATCCGAATATGCTGCATGGCTTTATGTTAACGGGTTCTGTGCGAACCATTTCACAGTAAGCGTAAATGCCCTGAAAGAATATGACACGATTGAAAAAATCAATACTTTTTTGAAAACCAATGGGTTTCACCTGAATGACTCGAGTGGCGAAGTTCAGGGATCACCGGCTGAACTTTTAGAACAATCCAGTATAAAGGCAGGTATAATAAGGGCTCCGTTCACGGAAGGGGAATTTGATATCCCCGGTTGTTATTATGAATTTGCCCTCCGGTACCCTGAATCCAATGGAAAGCTTTACAACGGGTTCGTAGCAAAATCGGCTGATAAGATCTTTGAGTCTACCAATTATTATAAGAAATGAAAACCTTCCTGCGGGTTCCTATTTGGATCCTCATTATTGCCTTCATCCCCGGATGTGGGCCCGGAAATAACAAGATAATTGGCAACACAACAAATAATGCACCTGTTGTCAAAGGAAAGCTCATTCCCAAAGTAACCTGCCAAAAAGATCAGGCAATTAGTTATGCACTTTATCTTCCAAATGATTATAATGCTGCACTTACGTTTCCCGTGATAATCACCTTTGACCCCAAGGGTAACGGAAGCCTTCCTCTTGAAAAATACAAAGGGCTCGCTGATAAATACGGGTACATCCTGATGGGTTCGAACGACTCGAAAAACGGTCAGGACATGACTACTACCGGGGCTATCATCGATGCGTTGTTCAGTGAAACGACCGGCAGGTATTCCATTGACCCGGACAGGATATACGTGATGGGTTTTTCAGGAGGAGCCCGTGTTGCCTCTATTATTGGTTTTTACCAGGGTGGCGTGGCAGGCGTTATAGGCTGTGGAGCAGGATTCCCATCCACCGATCAACCGGTAAGGTTTAAACCCGATTATATTTCAATTGCCGGGAATGCCGACTTTAATATGAACGAACTGATCAATCTTGATAAACGACTGGACCAGGGAAATTTCACCCATGCATTGATCCTGTTCAATGGAAAGCATGAATGGCCCCCTGTTGAAGTCATGGAAAACGTATTTGTCTGGATTGAATTCTGCTTAATGCGCAAAGGCATGATCCAAAAGAAGGATTCGATGATCGTCGGGTTTGTTCATTCCCAGGAAAAAATCATCAGTAGTGATAAAGAAAAAGGCGATATCCTGGCAGAACGTAATCATCTCGTCAACCTGATCCGTTTTGTCAATGGAATTTCTCCGATAGAAGATCTAAAGAATTTGCTGGCTGAAGTCGAAAATTCATCCTCTTATAAGATACAGCAAAAACAACTTCAGCAACAGGCCGGTAAAGAGATGAAAGAGCAGCAATCTTTAAATGATAATTTCTTTCCGAAAGATATTGCCTGGTGGAAGAGCAAGATCTCGAATTACGAACTCCGGATCAGGCAGGGAAAAGATTCTTCAGATGTCAGAATGTATAAAAGGTTGAATAGCTACCTGAGCCTTCTTTGCTATATGAATTATAACCGGGTTTTATCATCGAATGATACGATATCCGCAAAACATGCCATGGAAATCTATGAAATAGTCGATCCGGAAAATGCTGCTGCCACCAAAGCAGCTAAGGGAAAGTAAATGGAAACTAAAAAACCACAGAAATTACTTGAAGATCTTCAATCTACATTTTCCGGTGATCTCTACACCAGTGATCTGTGGCGGATCATATATGCCACTGATGCCTCTGCATACCGTCAGGTGCCTTTGGGAGTGGCACGTCCGCGTGATATTGATGACCTGAAGACCCTGATTGCCTTGGCAGGAAAACATTTCATTCCGTTGATCCCCAGAACGGCAGGAACCTCCCTGGCCGGCCAGGTAGTTGGAAACGGGCTGATCGTAGATGTTTCCCGGTATATGACCAGGATCCTTGAGATCAACAAAGAGGAACATTGGGCAAGGGTACAACCGGGCGTCATCCTAGACGAGCTGAATAAAGTCATCGAACCTTATGGATTATTTTTTGGCCCTGAGACCTCTACCTCCAGCCGTTGCATGATTGGGGGAATGGTAGGAAACAATTCCTGCGGGGCTCATTCTATTCTGTATGGCAGTACCCGTGATCACCTGATCTCTGTTAAAACCATTCTTACCGATGGTTCTGAAGTTGAATTCAAAGCAATCCCGACGGAAGAGTTTTATCAAAAAACAAAAGGCGACACCCTGGAAAGTCAAATATATCGTACTTTCACGAACTATTATCCGACCCTGCAAACCAGGAGGAGATCAGGAAAGAATTTCCCAAGCCTTCCATCCACCGGAGAAATACCGGCTATGCCATCGACAACCTGCTTGAGACTGATCCATTTGCAGGGAATGGCATTCCTTTCAACCTTTCAAAATTGCTGGCCGGATCGGAAGGAACGCTGGCCTTTACAACTGAGATCAAGCTTAACCTTGTTCCTCTTCCTCCGAAACAGAAAGCGTTGATTTGTGTTCATTGTCATACTGTCGCGAGGCGCTGGAAGGCAACCTGGTTGCATTAAAATTCAACCCGGGGGCGGTCGAACTGATGGACAAAGCCATCATGGATTGCACTAAAGAGAATATCACCCAGCGTAAAAACCGGTTCTTTATTGAAGGAGATCCGGGCGCAATCCTGATCATTGAATTTGCACGTGAAACAAAGGAGGAAATTCTTAAAATTGCAGAGACCTTGAAACGACATGAGGAGTTAGGCTACGGGTATCACTTTCCCTTATCTTCCCTCCCGACCTGAAAAAAGTCTGGGATCTAAGGAAAGCAGGATTAGGTGTGCTCTCCAATTATCCAGGCGACAGGAAACCGGTCCCTGTGACAGAAGACACGGCTGTAGACCCGGAAGATCTTCCCGGCTATATCAATGAATTCAGTGATTTACTTAGAAGACATCAACTGGAATGTGTCTTCTATGCCCATGTCGGATCGGGAGAACTTCATCTGCGACCCGTGTTAAACCTGAAAGATCCAAATGATATTGAATTATTTCACACAGTGGCTCTTGAAACGGCAAAACTGGTAAAGAAATACCATGGCTCCCTGAGTGGCGAACATGGAGATGGCCGGTTACGCGGGGAATTCATCCCTCTGATGATCGGCGAACAAATTACAACCTGTTAAAAAAGTCAAGCAGCTTTTGATCCTGACGGAATACTGAATCCAGGCAAGATCGTTGATACCCCAAAGATGAATTCCAGCCTGCGGTTCGACCCGGGACAAAAGTCAGGGAAATACATACGGTATTTGATTTCTCATCCAGCCATGGGATCCTCAGGGCGGCTGAACAATGCAATGGATCAGGCGATTGCAGGAATACTTTCATTACGGGAGCAGGCATGTGCCCCTCCTACCAGGTTTTAAAAGACGAAAATGCAACTACCCGGGCCAGGGCAAATATTTTAAGGGAATTCCTGACACGACTCGTCAAAAACCAATCCATTTCGACCATAAGGAGATCTATGAGGTAATGGACCTGTGTCTTTCCTGCAAAGCATGCAAGTCGGAATGCCCGTCAAATGTGGATATCGCAAAACTGAAGGCCGAATTTTTGCAACATTATTACGATGCCAATGGTATTCCTCTCCGGTCATGGATGATAGCCAACATAACTTCGATTAACAGGTTCGGGAGCTTTTTTCCCGGGATCTTCAACTTTTTTCTTAATAACTCATTACTCTCCCGGATAATTAAATATATTCTTGGATTTGCTCAGAAACGAAATATTCCGTTATTGTATAAAACCACCTTGTCAGTATGGGTAAAAAAATATCCCCAGATTGTGGACGATAAAAAAGGCAAGGTTTTTCTTTTTGCCGATGAGTTCAGTAATTTTAATGATATTGAAATTGGCATCAAAGCCGTTAATCTCTTGAATAAAGCAGGTTATATAGTTGAGATCCCTGCTGCCGTCGAAAGTGGCAGGACATTTCTCTCTAAAGGTTTGATACGCAAGGCAAAAAAGATTGCCAATAAGAATATCACCCTGTTAATGGACCAGGTCACAGATCAAACCCCTTTGATCGGGATCGAGCCTTCAGCCATATTAACATTCCGCGATGAGTACCCTGATTTGGTCGATCCTGAATTAAAAAGCCAAGCCCTGAATCTGGCAAAAAACACCTTACTGTTTGATGAATTCTTCGTAAATATTCCCATCCGGAATGCTCAATCCTTAAGTGCCCTGTTTACCAAGGACAGGCGAACGATAAAGCTTCATGGCCATTGCCAGCAGAAAGCCCTGGCATCCATGGACACTACCCTCAAGATGCTTTCGATCCCTGAAAATTTCCAGGTAAGTCTGATAAAATCAGGCTGCTGTGGAATGGCCGGTTCCTTTGGGTACGAAAAGGATCATTATGAGTTATCGATGAAGGCAGGTGAATTGGGCCTGTTCCCTGAAATAAGGAAAGCCTCTGAAGATACAATCATTGCAGCCCCTGGCACCTCGTGCCGCAATCAGATAAAAGACGGGACAGGCCGAACCGCATTGCATCCCATCGAAGTGCTTTACGATGCATTACTTTAAGTGGTTCCCTCTCCTTCTTCAAATGTTTATCGATAACCCATCTTCAGCAATAATCGTTTCGGGAAATACTGTTCTGGCCTCATTCAGTAATGGCTGAAGATCCTCATAACGTGCTGAGAAATGGCCAATCAGCAACTTCTTAACATTAGCTTTTTTTGCAAGAGTGGCTGCCTCGATCGTGGTCGAGTGTTGTTTTTCCCTTGCACTCACAGCCATGTCATGCATGAACGTAGCTTCGTGATATAACAGGTCAGAACCCCGAATAAATGGAATGATCTTCTCGTCATAGGATGTATCTGAGCAATACGCATAGGATCGTGGTGAAGGTGGTTCCAGGGTTATATCTTCATTTTTATAAAGCCTGCCCTTCTCATCGATAAAATCCTGCCCTCTTTTCAGGTTTTTAATTCTTGTAAACGGAATCTTTAATTCAGCCAATATGTCTTTCCTGATCTTGCGCTCTTGCTTTTTCTCACGAAATATAAATCCACAGGTCGGAACACTATGGTCAAGCGGAAAGGAAAAAACAGAAACTTTATCATTCTCGTAAATTAACTCATACCCGGTAAAAGAAAGTGGATGAAAGAACAAGGGATAGACCAGGGTAGTTTTAGAAGCTTCCAATTGAAGATCGAGGATTTCCTTCAATAATGGATGCCCGTATAAATGCATTTCTTCTTTTCTGCCCAGCAGATGCAAGGAATTTAGCAAGCCAATAAGACCGAAAAAATGATCCCCGTGAAGGTGGCTGATAAAGATCCGTTCTATCCGCTGAAGATGTACATGGAATTTCCGGATCTGAAGCTGAGTTCCTTCTGCACAATCGATTAAAAACAAGCGCTCATTCACATTGAGTAAATGAGCGCTTGGGTTTCTCGTTAGCGTAGGAATTGCAGAATTGCTTCCAAGAATTGTCAAAGAGAAGGTCATTGCTGACTATTCCTGATTAGGTTCTTCAGCTTCAGGCTCTTCGGCTTTTGATTCTTCAGGTTTAGGCTTGTCGGCTTTTGGCTCTTTTGTCTTATGTTCTGATGCTTTTGAGGCTACTTTTTTGGCCTGTTTTTCTTCCTCTTCGGCTTTGACCATATCCGACTTTAGGTTTGCAAGCGATTCGATGTCACCGAGAGTGGTCTTTTCCATGTTATCCTTAAGCTTCTTAACGGTTTTCTTTGTCGAATCCTTTGATTTTTTCTTTTCCTCTGATTCACCTCTTTTTTCACCGCCTGCAACATCCTGATGTACTTTTGTGTGTGAAAGAATGATCTTCTTGTTATCCTTGGAGAATTCAATCACTTTAAAATCGAGAATATCTTCCTCTTTGGCATGACTCCCGTCTTCCTTGGTGAGGTGACGGAGTGGTGCAAAACCTTCAACTCCATATGGAAGTGCAACAATAGCCCCCTTGTCGTTCATATTCACGATGGTACCGCTATGCACTGATCCTACAGAAAACACGGTCTCGAATACATCCCATGGATTCTCTTCAAGCTGCTTGTGACCAAGGCTCAACCTGCGGTTTTCGACATCAATGTCGAGAACCATCACATCGATCTTTTCACCGGTCTTCGTAAATTCAGCCGGATGTTTGATCTTCTTCGACCATGACAGGTCTGAAATGTGGATCAGCCCGTCGACACCTTCTTCCAATTCAACAAAAATACCAAAGTTGGTAAAGTTCCGAACGATAGCCGAATGTTTCGATTTCAGCGGATATTTTTCCTTGATGTTTGCCCATGGATCGGGGATTAGTTGTTTTATGCCCATTGACATCTTACGTTCTTCCCGGTCAAGTGTCAGTATAACAGCTTCTACTTCTTGTCCTACTTTAAGGAAATCCTGGGCGGTACGCAAGTGCTGCGACCATGACATTTCGGAAACGTGGATCAGCCCTTCAACACCAGGTGCAATCTCAACAAATGCACCATAATCGGCAATAACGACAACTTTACCCTTGATCTTGTCGCCAATCTTCAGGTTCGCATCAAGTGAATCCCATGGATGAGGTGTAAGTTGCTTCAAGCCAAGGGCGATACGTTTTTTATTTTCATCAAAATCAAGAATTACAACCTTGATCTTCTGATCAAGCTTGACAATCTCTTCCGGATGGCTGATACGTCCCCATCTCAGGTCGGTTATATGAACAAGTCCATCAACACCGCCAAGGTCAATAAATACACCATAGGATGTAATATTCTTAACAGTCCCTTCGAGGATCTGTCCTTTTTCAAGTTTCTTGATGATTTCAGCTTTCTGAGCTTCAAGTTCATCTTCAATCAGGGCTTTGTGTGAAACCACCACATTCTTGTATTCGTGGTTTATCTTCACAACCTTGAATTCCATCACTTTGTCAACAAATATATCGTAATCGCGTATGGGTTTCACGTCAATCTGTGAGCCTGGAAGGAAGGCTTCTATCCCAAAGATGTCGACAATCAAACCACCTTTGGTGCGTGATTTCACATAACCTTTGATGATCTCCTGGGTCTCAAAGGCGGAATTGATCCTTTCCCATGACTTCAGTATTCGTGCTTTCTTATGGGAGAGTAAGAGTTGTCCACTGGGATCTTCCTGGTTCTCAACATAAACTTCCACTTTATCTCCTACTTTCAGATCAGGATTGTAGCGGAATTCATTTAACGGAAGAACACCATCAGATTTAAAACCTATATTGATGACGACTTCTCTGTTATTCATTGCTACGATAGTTCCATCGATGACTTCATGTTCTGTGATCGAACTCAGGGTTCTGTCATACTCCTGTTCAAGACGTTCTTTCTCTTTGGCATCGTAGATCTCATGTTTCTTCCCTATCGAATCCCAGTCAAAATCCTTCATCGATTCGTAAGCTGAAACGTGAGATGCAAATTTAACGGGTTTTGCAGGTTCTTCTATAACAGGCTTTTCAGGTTCTTCTGCAATCGTCTTTTCAGGTTCTTCTGCAATCGTCTTTGCGGGTTCTTCAGTAATAGGTGTTGCAGGTTCTTCTTCAACTGCGGCTTCTTTGGTTTCTTCAACAACTTCCCCGGGGACTTCCATTTTCATTGCTTCCGGTTGATTTTGTTCCAGTTCGTTGTTAACATCTGATTCTTCAGTCATTTAATTTTGCTTTGTGGCAGTGCTATTGCAACCGCCGGGTTAATACTATGTGAATTGCTTATCTCATCCTGAAAGTCACAATATCAGTATGATTTCGGAACCTTTTTGACCGGATGAAAATTGGGGTGCAAATGTAGAAAGAAAATTTGTAAAATCCAATACGGAAGAAAGATAAGGATTTCTAATATCCCGTGCCTATTTCTTATCTTCCCTTAAGTGAATTATTATGGAATCCAGCCAATTGCATGATGCTTCTCTGATTTCAGAAAAGCCATTGTTTTCATCATTCTTCCATTTAAATTTTGTAATAATAAGGAAAACTGTGTCAGGATAAGACATCGGATTCTCTTTGTACGTGATCTTTACCTTCTGTAAACCGGAATTCAATTTAGAATCAACCATATCTGTCTTTTCTTCCTTCGATACCCCAAGAAATTCAATTCTGTCCACCCATTGAAGCTGTATAAATTCTGGTTGATGCATAGATGAAGATCTTTGTTCACTAGTAATCTTCCTTAAAAAGGGGATTTGAGTTCTTCCGTTTGAGTCGCTCAGATATGTGAAATTAACAGATTTTTCATCAATGAAATAAAGAGTTCCGTTAAAATCGGAAGGTTTAAATTCTTGTGAAAACACAAGTTTGGGTAAAAACACCAATAGCCAGAAAATATGCGCGTTTTTTATCATTTAAGGCGTATTGTTATTGATTAGGTTGTTTTTTAAAACAATTATTCCATTATTCGTCATTGTCGAAGGATTTTGAAGTGTCAATAATCCATTAACCGTAAAAGTTATACTTGCAGAAATAGTTATTGAGGCATTGGAATTGACCGTCAAATTGTTGCATGCCAGTCCGTTTGCATTGACATTTGGATAAAAATGATTCGTAAGAACATGGGGGACAATGATGTTTTGAGTATTGTTGGGTATTGAATGAGGATTCCAGTTCCAGGGATTGTTCCAATCGGAAGAGTTTCCTCCAACCCATGTTATAGTGCTGGCATAAAGGCTATCAATGAGTGAAATATACACGGCTTGTTGAGAAGTATTACACATTGCCCATATCGGTCTGACAATGTTATTATATGCTGAAATGTTCGTGTAATCGCCGAAGAAGTTGCCAGCGGTTGGACAATTATTGGGAATGAATGGAGCCGAGCTGATTCTTATATTTGGTTCAAAAGTATTTCCACCGGTTTTTGAGACAGCCAGGTATACATCGGTCTGTGTATCCGGGTAATTTCTCCGGTCATAAAAAACAATATAAATATACCCTGTAACCTGGTCGACGGTCATCCATGTAAAAAATTGCTGTTTCCCGGGTGGATCATCGTTGACTCTTTTGGCCGTACTCCAGGTATTTCCGCCATCGGTGGATTTCACAAACCAGATATCTGTATCAGAAGCGCCATTTCGTTGATCAGCCCAGTTTATATAAATACTTCCGTGATAGGCATCAGAGCTCAGGTCACAGCAGGTCACCGGAAGGCCATTAGCTCTGTTGATCCCAGGGATTGCAAAATCCCATCCTCCCGGTATGGATGAAACAAAAATATTTGCATTTACCCAGGTCTGCCCCTGATCAAGCGACCGATTGAACATGAGGCCCAGGGGTCCTGCCCAGGAAACATAAATTTCGCCGTTGGGCCCAACCGCTGGTACAGCACCTTCATCTGTATTCCCGCTGTCCTGACAATCGCCGGCACGACGGCTTATACGCACTGCATTACTCCATGTCCTGCCACCATCCGTAGATTTTGAAAAAAGAATTATTGAACTATCAGCAGGATTGCTGGTTCCATAAGTATCAAATTGGGTCCATGTAACATAAAGATTATTGTTCCTTCGGTCTACTACTGCCCATGGTTTATCCTGTTGTTTGGGATGGTTAAGTCCCATGTAGGATGAACTATCATAGGGCCAGGTCTGACCATTAGTGGATCTCTGGCAAACAATCCGGTCAATCCAATATCCTGGGGGATAGGATAAGTGGGTAAAGTAAAAATGACTGTTTGTATCCACTACAACTCCGGGATCTCCCCAAACCCCCCAGGGACACGTGAGAGTACCTGTATTCCAGGTAACTCCGGCATCGTTCGAATAAAAATATTTATCATTATTATTCCCACCAACCAATTGATTCAGATTCTTCGGATTCAGACAAATCGTAGGTTCATTCTGGTAGCTGCTTGACGCTACCAGTACGACTGGAAAAGAAGTCTGGGCTTCAACTGAAAGAAGGAAACAACTGAGTAATAACTGGAGAAATATTTGTTTACCCATGTAAATATATTTTTGATAAAAATAATGAACCATTTGATTTTTAACTCATGGGATTTCATCTTTTTATCAGCACCTGGTTGTTAATATCATGGATCAGACTTGAAGTTTCTTGCCATTTGTAGTTTTAAATACGTTTTACCTTATCACTGTAACTGTTCCAGTGGTTTTGGAAGAACCCTTACCAGTATTTGATCCCTCCCAGATGGTTCCATCAATAAAGACCGCATCGACTTTCCACACATAAGTCCCGGATGGACAAACCTCACCATTGGGTTGACGACCATCCCAACTATCAACCGGATGACCAAAATCATCAAGTTTTGATGATTCCCACAGTGTATGGCCCCAGGAGTCGAGTATTACAATATGGTATTCCTTCAGATTGACACCCACAGGTTTAAATACATTGACACCCGAGATTGCACTTAGTGGGACGATGGCATTCGGTATGTATAATCCTTTGAAAAGAACTTCATACCTGAAGAATGCTGTATCCTCACAACCAAAATAGTTGGATGCAACAAGCATGATCAGGTACGATCCATCCTCCTTATAGGTCACGATCGGGTTTTCTTGTGTCGATGTTAATCCATTCCCAAATTCCCAGAAATAACTATCCGCTCCTTGAGATTTATTGCGAAGCTGTATTTTCCCTTCCATATTTGAGAGACTGTCAGTTATGAGGAACGCACTTAGTGGTGTCGGATGGACGGTGATTGTGGAATCTATTGTATCAGAACATCCATGATAGTCTTTTACGATCAATCCTACATTATAATCACCCTGTTCCTTGTATACATAAAATGGATTTCTGAGCCTCGAAGTGTCTTTTTTCGAGTTAAGTACCCCAAAGTTCCAATGCCATCTCTCAATGGAAGTGTCGATCACTATCGACCGGTCAAAGAAATAGGTTGGATTATTACTGCAGGCTATATTATTTGTAAACCTTGCACCTGGAAGTGTAAATACCCTGGTTGATTTTGTCAGGGAGTCCTTACATCCCAAATTATTAATTACCAACATACTAACATTATAACTCCCTGCCATATGATATTGGTGTGAAGGATTCGGCAAGGCCGAGATGTTAGCAGTTCCTGATGAAGGATCTCCAAAATTCCATCTCCGGGTCGCGATATCTGCCCCGAAGGCATTCGTCTGATCCCTGAATAATGTGATCTTGTTAAGACATACCGGATCAGCAAGGAATTGGGCTTCCGGCGATTGGTTGATAGTCACCTGGCTCATTGCTGAATCTGTAAATGTTTCTCCTGACACAACTGCACTGATTATCAGCCGGATATTATAGGTTCCCGGACTTATATAAGTATGCCTGATCTTCACTGAATAATGCGTGTAACTCGTGTCGGTGCCATCACCAAAGGTCCAATGCCACCCGTTGATCTGGTTCACGGGCTGAGAATTATCAGTGAATGTGACTGAAGCATTTGTACATGATCCCTGCACACTCTGGGTAAAACCTGCAGAAATACAGGAAGGCCGTTTCACAAGCTGCGACAGGGTGTCAGAACACCCGAAGCTGTTCATAACTTTCAAAACTACCCTGTAGTTCCCCGGCATAGCATAGACATGAGTTGTATTCCCCGGCCCGGGAGCTGTTATTACCTGATCAGGTGACCCGTCTCCAAAATTCCAGGTCCAGCTTGCTATTGCCCCGCCACCTGTCTCTGACAGATCAGTGAACCGTGTCAGGCTGTCACACGGTGGAGAATTATAGGAATAGTTCGGTTTGGGTAATGTACGAACCACAGTATTCTTATAAACACTGTCAGCACAATTGTCGGAATCCCATGCTTTCAGTCTGACCACAAAGGTGCCTGAAGAAGTAAAGGTATGCTTGGGATTATGCAGCGTGGAGGTATTATTGACTCCTGAGTTAGGATCACCAAAATTCCATTGGAGTGAATACAATGAATCGCCAGGGGTATTGTTCTGGGCATGGAAGTGGGTCGGATTGCCATAACAAGCCGTGTCGTGGTTGAAAGTAAAGGAGAATGCCGGCTTCACGAAAACACTATCCGTGGTGGTATCCTTACATCCCTTCGTATCCGTTACGATCAAAGTCACAAGATAGGTTGTATCAGTGACCGGAAAAATAAAGGTCGGGTCTGGCAGTGTGGACAACGATCCGGGTTTAAAGATCCATAAACGCTCGGCTATTCCTGCACCATTTCCATGGGATTGATCGGTAAACGTCACCTGTCCTGCAGGACAGAAGAAACTATTATAGGTGAATGCTGCAACAGGCAACGGGTATGAAGCTACAGGAATGGTTATTGAATCGACACATCCACTTAAATTGGTCACTCTTAATTTAACATTATAGGTTCCTGCAGTGTTATAGGTATACACAGGGTTTTGGATATTCGAGGTGCCTACCCCATCCCCGAAGTCCCAGAACCAGGATACCAGCTGGCTGTTTGGAGCAATTGACTGATCGGTAAATTGCGTTGGCGATTTCGTACACGAGGCATTGAATGTGAACATCGCAATAGGCGTTGGAGGTATGGGTACCAGCATCAGTGTATCTCTTTGACAATAATTAGTGTTGATCACGGTCAGGGTAACAATATAGTTTCCTGCTGCTGAATAAGTATGTGAAGGATTCTGCAGTGAGGAAGTATTATTATACCCTGAGGACGGGTCACCAAAATTCCAATGCCAGGACAAAATACCGGGGGCATTCGCAATTGAGTGATCGGTAAATTGAGTGGCAGAATGTGCACAAGCCGAGTCTGACGAGAATTGAGCGATCGGTTTAGCATTGATCTGGACAGGCTTGATTATGGAATCGACACACCCGTCTGCGCTGGTTACATGCAGCGAAACATTGTGGATTCCGCTGGAGACAAAGCTGTGTAACGGGTTCTGCAAGTTTGAAATGTTCGCTACGCCTGAACCCGGATCGTCGAACTTCCATAGCCATTGCATCACTGGTGGTCCGCCATTGTTCTGCGTCATATCGGTAAACTGTACCGGACTGAATTCACACCTCAGGGATGAATATGAATAATTTGCCGTCGGGGCTGGTTGTATCGTTACAGGATTCGTCGCCATGCCAACACAACTGCTCGTGGTTGCAACCGTAAGGGTGACATTATAAGTCCCGCTATTCATATACAGGTGACTTATATCCGGTGATGACGGACTGATAATCGTAGTTATAATCCCATCCCCGAAATTCCATGTCCATGAATGGATTGAGCCGTACATCGCAAATGAATTGTCTGTAAACTGCACCACTGTGCCCAGGCAGGTGGGTCCGCTTGCACTAAATGCAACGATAGGCTTAGGCAGGATAAGTACCGGCTTCGTTATTGTATTGATGCAACCACTCAGGTTTGTCACTGTGAGGCTGACCTGGAATGCACCGGCTGCCTGGTACAAATGAACAGGATTCTTCAGATTGGAAGTTGTTCCATCACCAAAGTTCCAGAAATACTGGGTAATTTGTCCGCTTGGTGTGGTAGACTGGTCGGTGAATGTGGTCGCCGAACCGAGACAGGCTGTGTCAGCAACGAAATCAGCTACCGGTGATGGGGAAACAATTACTGTATGGATGGCAGTATCTGAACAATTTCCGGCATTGTAAACGATCTCAGTGACCGTATAAGTACCCGCTGCACTAAACGTATGATTGGGGTTTTGCAAAGCAGATATATTGTTGAGACCCGATGACAGATCTCCGAAATTCCATGACCATTGCGTGATATTGCCTCCGCCATTTGTTTGTGAATTATCCGTGAACTGCACCGCTTGCAGCATGCAATTGCCGGCAGGATAAATGAAACCAGCCAACGGCGAAGCCATGATATTGACTGTATGTTCGATGAAGCCGGAGCAACCATCGGATGTGGTGACCGTCAGCCTGACAGTATATGAACTTGCAGTTCCCGCAAATATATGTGTGACATTGGGGTTGTTCGGAGCTACTATTGTAATAGGAGGAGTTCCATCACCAAAATTCCATACCCATTGTACGATCGAAACATAATACCCGGGGACAACAGTAGACTGATCAGTAAATTGTACCGGAGATCTTTGACAATTCAACGCATTGAAAGTAAATTCAGCCGATGGCAATGGACGGACCATGACCTGGTTGGTTGTGTCTTTTGTACACCCATTGCTATTGGTAACCGTCAGCTTCACATTCATGATGCCATAGGAAGAGTAAGTATGTGAGGGGTTCTGTAAGCTGGAAAGTGGCGAACCATCGCCAAAATCCCAGGAATAGGTTATTATATTCCCACCATTGGGAATTGAAAGATCCGTGAACTGGGTCGGTTGATGCAGGCATACTGTATCAGCAATGAAATTGGCCACCGGTGTCGGACTGATTGTAACCGTTTTCCTCACGGTATCAGAACAATTACTGGCATTAAATATGATCAATGTCACATTGTAATTACCTTGCCCTGTAAAGAGATGAACAGGGTTTTGAAGAGTTGAAATATTATTTAATCCCGAAATTGGATCGTCAAAGTTCCAGTGCCATGAAATAATTGATCCGCCGCCATTGGTCTGCGACAGGTCTGTGAACGGAACGGAACGTTCGGTGCAGTTGAGAGTCGGGAATCCAAAATCAGCAATAGGTGAAGGAATGCTGTTGACTATATGTTCTGCAGAGCTGGTGCAACCATCAGAAGTGGTTACAGTCAACCTGACCACATGGGACAGAGCTGTACCGTTAAATGTATGCGATACATTCGGGCTGGCCGGGGCAAGGATGGTTACCGAGGTTCCATCGCCAAAATCCCAGACCCACTTCACGATACTTCCCAGGTACCCTGGAGGAGTTGTCGAAAGGTCGGTATATTGAACTACAGCACCAAGACAATTTGGAGTGCTGTAGCTGAATGCTGCAATGGGTAATGGATTGACAAGAACAGGCAGGATGGTATCGTTCTGACATCCATTGGAATTAACAACCGTAAGTTTAACATTGAAGGTGCCGCTGAAGGCATAGGTATGGGTTGGGTTCTGCTGGTGTGAAACAGCTGACCCGTCACCGAAATCCCATAAATAAGTTATAATAACCCCACCATTGGGGATTGAAAGATCAGTAAACTGCGTACTGCTGTTCAGACAAGCAGTATCGGCATGGAAATTAGCAACAGGCACAAGATTGATATTAACCACCTTGATGATAGTATCGCTGCAACCGCTGAAATTCGTCACAACGAGCGAAACATTATAGTTCCCTGAATTCTGATAGGTATGTACAGGATTCTGCAGGTTCGAAGTATTGTTTATTCCAGAACCCGGATCATCGAAGTTCCAGCTCCATGACGAGAGGGCTCCTCCACCATTGAGATTGGAAGCATCTGTGAACTGCACAGGCTGGTCTTTGCAACGGATGATCGGGAAATTGAAATCAGCGGTCGGAGAAGGAGTGCTCTCCACAACATGTTCAATAAATTGTGAACAGCTGTCGCTGGTCCAGACCGTCAAACGCACAGTATGGCTCATGGCCGGACCGATAAAAGTATGCGTGACATTGGGTGAGGCAGGCAACATGACAAGTTGAGATGTTCCGTCTCCGAAGTCCCATAACCATTTGGCAATGTAACCGGTATATCCTGAAGGTACACTGGAATTATCCGTATAATGTACCGGGCTGCCCGAGCATGACGGGCTTGACCAACTGAACTGGGCAATTGGCAATGGATTTACTTTTACGCCATGAGAAACAGAATTCATGCATCCATGATGATCGGTCACCGTGAGGGTTGTTGTGTATGTTCCCGGAGCAGTATAGGTATGAGTAGCTGTTACCGGGTTTAGTGACCGGCTGAGACCCATCTCCGAAATTCCACAACCAACTGACGATGGAATCGATATGCGTAATCAAAGGATCAGCCGCAAAATGAACTACCTCTCCGTTGCAGGCAGAATCATGGGTGAAGTCTACGGTAGGTTTAGGCAGGATATATACCGGTTGGATAACCGTATCCCTGCAACCATTCAAGTTCTGAATGATCAGACTGACATTGAAAAGGTTAATCCCTGTCGTAAATATATGTATGGGGTTTTGAAGAGTCGAAGTGTTGTTAATACCAGATGTCGGGTCACCAAAATTCCAATTCCATGAAATGATATTCCCTCCCCCATTTTGATTGGAAGCATCGGTAAACTGTACAGGTTGGTTCTCACAACCCATTGAATAAGTATACAATGCAACCGGATGAGGAATGACAAACTGGTCATGAATGTAAGTATTTGATACTCCAAAATTATCCATTATGGTAAGTGAGACAGGATATGTTCCTGTAACTGCATAGGTATGACAGACATTCGGATTATTCGGGAAATGAATGGTATCCGCAGGTGTTCCATCTCCAAAATTCCATATCCAGGTCTGGATGTATTCTACTGGCGGTGTTGGCACAGTAGAAAGATCCTGGAAACACATTGGATTGCCAAGACAAACCGGTGAATTGCTTGAGTAAAATGCGAGTGGTACAGGTGGTACATAGATTGAATGCATCACTGAGTTCTGACATCCATTGGTGTCGGTAATAGTAAGTATGCAATTGAAGGTAGTTGATCCCTGATAAAAATGAATAGGATTATGTCCATAACCGAACGTGCCGTCTCCGAAATTCCAAACCACCATATATCCAACCGCTCCGAGATCGACAATGGAAGAGTCGATATGGAATTGGACCTCAAAGTTCTGAGGACCGATTTGCCACGTATATTCAACACGCGGCTTCGGATGAACAAGTACATTTATAGTGCTATGAAGAGTTCCCTGGCAGTGCTGAACAATTTGCGTCGGATAACGAAAGGAATGAATAAGTAACTGTAGAATCCGGCGTAGCCGTGATATAATAAGGAGTTGTATTCAGATTACTTACTGTTATTGTGGTATCACCATCAGAATATGTAAACGTCCAGGGTGGTGTTCCTGTAAAGTCTACCCGTCAGCCTGACAGTATCTTCTCCACAAATAGTATCCTTTGTGAGGAGAACAAATGTACCTGTCGGCAATGGATGGATAGTCATGACCATCTGGCTGACAATGTTCTGATGACAGGGTAATATGCTATATGCGTACAAGGTAAACGTCACATTTCCTGTTTCACCAAGAGCAGGTATATACGTTGGATTAATGGTTGTTGCATTAAGAAGTGTTCCTGTACCATTATCTGTCCAAAGCAGTGAACTGTAATTCGATGCCGTAGCGCCTGTGATTGTATGTGGACTTGATCCGCATACGGATACATTGGGGCCTGCACTGGCAATCAATGGTTTGATAAGAGTCAGTATCAAGGATGACGTTACATTTGGACATGAAGGCCCAAGACCGTAACCGGTAAGGGTAAGGGTCGCTGAACCTGCAAAGATATCTGAGGGTCCCGGAGTATAGACAGGATGTAACTGGGTTGCATCGCTAAAAGTTCCGTTTCCGGATGAAGACCATATGATCCTGGAACAATAAGGTGCTATCTGATGAAGAGAGGGTAGCAGTACTGTCGGCACATATAGTTGCACCATTTCCCGCATAAACGTACGGGTTATTTACAAGCCATACACTTCCAAGCACAAGCTTCCATCACAACCGTCTTTGGTATGTTCTATAACTGTTAGAGTATAAACACCGGGCACACTGCCCCAGTTAACGAAGATGGTGTCATCAACGCTAGCCGGGGCAGGGGTTCCACCTGGAACAGTCCAGGTATATGTGGACCCGGGTAAACCAAAAACGTGATAGCCTCTGCCCAGTGTATTTGCACACACCGTATCAATAAATTGTGCCTCCGCAGGACTTGCGGCAACCAGGATATTGAATAACAATATGTATTTTAATACACTGCGCATTGGCTATATGGATTATGTACCATAATTATGACCGAAAGCTAAATTACCATTAATTATGATAAATTGGTGAAGTGTTCGGCAACACGTTGACCGTCACGTTGTAAGATGTCGGTACCAACGGGTTGCAACCAGTTAGATTAGTATATGTCACAGTAATTGTCTGAACTCCTGTTGCAGTCCAGGTTACCGAGATACTGTTGGTTCCCTGACCACTGTCAATCGTTCCGCCGGTGATAGTCCAAACATAATTGCTCATACCGCTTTCAGTTGTATAAATATTTCCGGTAGAGTTAAGACATACTGGAGTGTTGCCGGTAATTGTCGGAACGGGTCTCGGGTTAACCGTAATCGTAAAGGTTATCGGGGTTCCCGTACATCCATTGGCAGTTGGGGTCACAGTGATGGTAGCAATCTTCGGTACTACTCCAGGATTGGTTGCAGTAAATGATGGAATATCACCTGTACCGTTAGCTGCAACTCCGATTGTCGGATCGCTGTTGGTCCAAGCATAGGTTGTTCCTGCAACAGGGCTACCGAAAACGATAGGTACAGTAGTTGCACCATCGCAATAAGCAACATCAGAACTGGATTGACTGTAGTGGTCGGGTACACAGTAATCGTGAATATCTGTGTTGGGCCATCGCAGGTAACGCCTCCGTTTGCAAAGTGCGGAGTTACGGTGATGGTTGCAACTACAGGAGCATTTGTGAGATTGACTGCCGTAAAGGCTGCAATGTCGCCAGTTCCGCTAGCTGCAAGACCGATTGATGGAGTATCATTGATCCATGTATAGGTCGTAACACCACCCGTATTGATTGTTGTAAAGTTAACCGGGGCTGTTTGAGCACCATTACAAACAAACTGATCAACTGGTTTGTCAACTTCTCCTGTCGGGTTCACAGTGATAGTGAACGTCATTGGCGTCCCGTCGCAGGTAGAACCTCCGTTTGCAAAGTGTGGTGTTACTGTGATGGTTGCAACTACAGGAGATGTTCCGAAATTGATTGCGGTAAAGGATGCAATATTTCCGGTTCCGTTAGCTGCAAGACCGATTGATGGAGTGTTATTAACCCATGTATAGGTTGTCACACCACCAGTATTGGTTGTTGTGAAGTTCACAGGAGCTGTTGGAGCAGCGTTGCAAACAACCTGGCTGGCTGGTTGATCAACTTCTGCCGATGGGTTCACCGTGATTGTGAAGGTCTGTGTTGGACCGTCGCAGGTGACGCTACCATTGGTGAAATGAGGTGTTACAATGATCGTGGCAACAACTGGTAACGACCCGATATTAACAGCAGTAAATGCTGCGATATCGCCACTTCCGTTGGCTGCGAGACCGATTGACGGAGTATCATTGGTCCATGTATAGGTCGTGACACCACCTGAGTTGATTGTTGTAAAGTTAACCGGGGCTGTTAATGCACCGTTACAAACAACCTGGTTGGCCGGTTGATCAACTTCTCCTGTCGGGTTCACCGTGATGGTGAAAGTCTGCGGAGTACCGTCGCAGGTCACACTTCCATTAGCAAAATGCGGAGTCACCACTATGGTTGCAATAACAGGAGTGGTTCCGGCATTGATTGCGTTGAAGGATGCAATATTACCGCTTCCGGTGGCTGCAAGACCGATCGATGGAGTATCATTGGTCCATGTATAGGTTATCGTACCACCTGAATTTGTTGTAGTGAAGTTTACAGGAGCTGTCGGAGCGGCGTTGCAGACAACCTGGCTGGCCGGCTGGTCAACTTCTGCTGCCGGGTTCACCGTAATGGTGAAGGACTGTGTCGGGCCGTCGCAGGTTACACCTCCATTAGCAAAATGCGGGGTAACTGTGATGGTTGCAACTACAGGAGCTATTCCGGTATTGATTGCGGTAAAGGCTGCAATGTCACCAGTTCCGGCGCCTGCAAGACCAATTGATGGAGTATCATTAGTCCAGGTGTAGGTCGTCACTCCACCGGTGTTATTGGTAGAGAAGCTGACCGGAGCTGTCAGGGCACCATTACAAACAACCTGGCTGACCGGAGCGTTAACCTGTCCGGTCGGGTTCACCGTAATAGTGAAGGTCAGCGGTGTTCCGACGCAGTTATTGGCTAATGGGGTGACCGTGATCGTTGCTACAACAGGTGCTGTACCCAGATCGGTTGCAGTGAATGATGGTATATCACCAGTACCATTTGCAGCAAGTCCTATGGTAGGATCACTATTCGTCCATGTGAATGTGGTTCCTGATACCGGGCTTGTAAGTGGAATGAGTGCAGTTGTTGCACCATTACAATATACAACACTGGCGATAGGATTAACTGTTGCAGTCGGATTCACCGTGATCGTGAATGTGATCGGTGTTCCGGTACAGCCGTTGGCTGTCGGAGTAACTGTGATCGTGGCAATTATAGGTGTTATACCTGTATTGAGTGTAACAAATGGCTGGATGTCTCCGGTACCACTTGCTGCCAGACCGATAGTCGGATCGCTGTTTGTCCAGTTAAATGTTGTACCTGGCACTGAGCCGGTGAATTGGATAACATTTGTAGTTACCCCTGTACAATAAATAAGATCATCAACGGCGTTCACGTCAGGTATCGGATTGACAGTAATGGTAATAGTCACCGGTAGGCCGACGCAGCCCGATGCCAGCGTTTCAATAACCTGTAAAGTGCATGTCCCGACATTAGTCCAGGTAACTGTAATGGAACTGTTGCCATTTCCTATAATAGTTCCATTCCCTCCTGTAATAGGGATTATGCTCCAGGCATAAGTTGATCCGGGTGTATTTATTACACCATAAGGTTGTACGGAATGTAAGCAAACCGATTGGTCGCCCGTATTAGGATATGGTTGGGCCATTCCTGTCAGGAAGCTTAAGATGAGGAATAACATTATCCCCAACTGTAATAATTTTTGTTTAGTTTTCATATGGTACACGTTTTTGGTAATTTGTAGTTAGATTACAATCTTTGGTTTTTGGTTTTTAATTTTTGATACTTTATGCATCTAGTAGTTTCATTTTTCATTTTGTTTTGGCGCTTTTTCATATTGGTTTTTAATTAAGTTTCTTTTTAATTTTTCTGATTCTTGTTTTTTTCTTTTTTTTCATTTTGATTTTTGTTTTAGGTTATTGTTGTTTTTATATGATTTTGGTTTCTATATTTAGTGATGATATATTGGCGAAGTGATCGGCAATGGATTCACCACCTGCACTACTGGTGGAGATGGTGTATTGCTTGTTCCATGCGCATCGGTTACTGATGTGATCCAGTAAGTCGTAGTAACTAATGGGATCACTGGAACAGTAAGAACATACGGGGTTGTAGTGATGTTGTTAAATACAAAGTTGTTAACACCATCCGTCAGGGTGATACTCCATGGTGCCGTACCCGTAAGATCAACAGTCAGATGGACTGAGTCGCCTACGCATATCGGCGAAGGAGGTTCAATTATGGCAGTTGGCAGGTCGTAAAGTACTATCATCTGCCCAATTGCAATATTATTAGTGCATGATGTGGTGGAAGTCACTTTAAAATAATATGTACCAGGTACCAACCAGGTTACCTGGACAGCCGGTCCCGTATTTATATTCCCTACAAAGAAGGCGTCGGTTACCGGACAGTTGCCCGGAACCAGGGCAAGATTCACGCTGGTTACATCATTATACAGTTCCCATTCATAGGTTTCCCCGGAAACCGGAACCACTGACAACGTATTGGTTTGGCCTGCATACAGAGTATTCTGCGCCATGGCGGGAGCCATAGCCGTCAGCAGTAATATTGCTAACAGCAACAAATGCATGAATATGTATTTAGGTCGTTTCACTATTTATATTCTATATTCTTTAGCCTCTATTTTCTATTCTCTATTTTCTATTCATTTTTAATTTTTAATTCTTCATTCTCTTCAGGGCATACCTCTGGCTATCCGGTCATTAAGGCCGGTCTTCTTCGCCCCGGTGTTCGCCATAGCGAAGATGGTCTGCTGTGGATCTGGAAGCCTTGTGTTTGCTGGGTTATCTCGTAATAACCACTGATCGTCAGGCTGCCATTTCGCAGTATTATTTCATCTCGTGGTCGTCGCTTAGTCCCGTCACGAGGATTTCCTCCAGTTCCATCACGAGCTCTTCGTTCGGTTCCGTCACGAGCTCTTCGTTCGGTTCCGTCTCGAGGTCGCATAGTCGTTGGAATCCCGACATCAAAGTCAGTACCTTCTTTATTATAAATCCTTTGCATTCATAGCTTGTTTAAACTTGTTAAACTGCATTCTGCTTTCCTATACCTTCCACTCCCTCCGTCCGCTTTACATTGTGAACGGAGGGAATTTTCGGTATGAAAAAGCAACATAATGTCATCCCGTTACTATTACGGGTTTGTCAGAGGTAGTATAGCTGGTGCACCAGTGATTGTCGGACGAGCATTGATTGTAAACGTACCTGTTCTTCCGAATGCAGGCTCTGGAGCACATGGTGTAGCTCCTGAACCTTGAATATCACTTACTGTATATGCAGTTGCTAAGAACCCGTCAAGTCCTACAGTGACAGCCTGGGCAGCAAGAGTCTGCCAATTCTGATTGTCTAATACTATCCTTATGAGAATTGGGGTACCTGCAACATTCGTAACAGTTGCAT
This sequence comes from uncultured Bacteroidales bacterium, assembly GCA_963800585.1. Classification (GTDB taxonomy): domain Bacteria; phylum Bacteroidota; class Bacteroidia; order Bacteroidales; family FEN-979; genus FEN-979. Next base: position 14,251 of record CAWDBP010000006.1, on the reverse strand, counting down.
CGCTCGGTGATTGTAAGGTTTGTGCTGACCCGTTAGCAACAATCGGGAAGGCAACCCATCCACCAGCTCCTGTCATGTCAGCAGTCCATTGTGCAGACACATAAAGCTGACTTGATTGTAGTGCTGGAATTTGAATCCAAGGCCTCCATCCACCCAAAATTCCGCTTGCAGTAGCAACATAATTAAGCGTATTCTGTCCATAAACAAGGGTTACGTTCGGAACGGCTGGATTAACTGTTGCACCAACAACATTTGCTGCGCAGGTGTTTGAACCCGGTGTAGCTACAAAACTGCCAGCGTTTAACATACCGCCTTCCATTGCGAGCAGGAATGTGTTGACAGGTATGATTTGCCATACCTTCATATTTTCTGCAGAACAGGTAGGATTAGAAAGTGAATTGTTTTCCCGGTATCTTAATACAAGGTAAAATGGACCACCGTCTGAAACTGCAGCAGGCGTCCAGGTAAGTTTGAGTTGACTTACGCCAGTCGCCGGGTTGTGATATGGGGTAGCAGCGTTTACGGTAAACATTGTAGGTGGAACCAAAACGAGACCAGTGATAAGGTTAACATCCTTCGTTATGTACCAGTCCCACATTGAAGTGTTGTTGCCATTGTAGCCAGGACCAGAGATTGTTGCAGAATAGGTGTATTCAATACCTGCTGCAGGGTTTAATGGCCCGGGAGTACATTGTGCGTATCCGCTTGATATACCGGCAAAAAATGCCAGTATCATAATTAGTAAGAAATGTTGCTTTTTCATTTTGTTTGGTTTTTAAATTTGCATTAATAATTGATAATTAATATTAACAATTGATAAGTAAATTGAAATAAAAACATGTTGTGAATAATTTTAGATTAAGTTGTAATTACGTTCTATATAATAAGAGTTAGCCTTAGTTTTCCGGTTTTCAGAACATCCAGGCCATAGGAAGAGTTTCCTGAAATTTTTCATAGGTCCATGACAGGAAACTGGACATCATTCCTTTTCTTTGTTTTTTTTCATAAGCTTTGGATTTGTTTGACATATGTTTGGTATTTTAAAGATTATCAGTTCATATTGCTGTTTATATTATGGATGTTTTGTAACAATAGGTCGAGGCAATATTGTAATGGTTATCGATAATGGCAATGAGACGTTACCATGGCAATCAACAATCTGATAGGTAATGGTATGGACAACAGTATTTGTCGCTGAACCAGGGAAATGTATATCACTTCCATAAGTTGATGGTTGTCCGGTATTGTAAAGTGAAGGAAGCGGGGGAATAGTAGACCCGTCAAAGAAAGTTATCCGCCAGCGTATCTGGACAGAACAATTTAGTGGGCAGTTATCAGCGAAAGTGGCCGGGTTAAGATCCAAATCAGTATTTCCTGATGTAAAAATATAATAGTCAGGTCTGGCAGGCAGAAAATCCATGGTCGGATTCCAATAGATCGCAGTGTCAATTTCATGCACACAATATGTTTTTGGAGTGGGGGTCGCAAAAGTAGGTGGTTGATCATCCACAACAGTGACGAGTTGAGTGCATACATCAGAACCTGCGACATTCGTTGCGGTCCATGTGATGGTAGTAGTGCCGGTATTAAAAGTATATGGATTAGGAATAATAGCCCCGGTACCAGAACCTGTCGTAGCGCCTGTCATAAGCCATGAATATGTAATTGGTAATGTCCCGGAAACCAAAGTGGGGAAGCCTGGATCGATAGCAGCCGAACACAACCCGGGATCAGTTGTTTTATTGATATCAGAGGGACAAGTGATAACGGGTGGTGTATCAACTGTCAACAGAGCGGCATTACTTGTTATTGTACCACAGATTACCGGTTACAATACAACGGTAAAGGTAACCGTTCATATTGCCAGTGACGCCTGTCAGTGTTAAGGTTGCAGTTGTAGCGCCACTATAGACTCCACCATTGGTAACATTATTCCATCCGCTCCCTGTATTTACCTGCCATTGATAAGTCAACCCCGTCCCTGTGGCAGTAACGGAAAATGATGTGTTTCCACCCTGAATTACAGTGCTGTTTACAGGTTGTACTGTAATTACAGTTAAACTATTGACTGTCAATGACTGTTGTGCAGTTTTTGTTCCACCACAACCTCCTGTTATAGTATAAATAATGTTACATGTTCCTGCTCCTATTGCCGTGACCAGGCCTGTACCAGCGTTGACTGTGGCTACAGTAATATCACTGCTGCTCCAGGCTCCTGTTCCGCCTCCCAGTACTACTCCTGTAGCGGTATAAGTGGCTGTTGCTCCTATGCAAAGTGGGGTAGTTCCAGTTACTGAGGCGACTGCTGCATTGGGAGTTACCGTTAATGACTGCTGAGCGGTTTTTGTTCCACCGCAACCTCCTGTTATTGTATAAATAATGTTACATGTTCCTGCTCCTACTGCCGTGACTAAGCCTGTACCAGCATTAACCGTGGCAACAGTAATATCACTGCTGCTCCATGACCCAGTACCTCCTCCAAGTACAACGCCATTTGCCGTGTACGTTGCTGTAGCTCCTATACAAAGCGGGGTAGTCCCAGTTACTGAGGTGACAGCAGCATTGGGTGTTACAGTTAGTGACTGCTGAGCAGAGGGGGTCCCATTACATCCACCCGTTATGGTATAAATTATATTGCAGGTTCCGGCTCCTACTGCGGTCACTACTCCTGTACCAGCATTAACCGTAGCAACGGCAGTGTTGCTACTGCTCCATGATCCGGTTCCGCCTCCAAGTACAACGCCATTAGCAACATATGTTGCCGTAGCTCCTATACAAAGTGGAGTTGTTCCTGTGACTGAGGCGACTGCTGCATTGGGAGTTACCGTTAATGACTGCTGAGCGGTTTTTGTTCCACCGCAACCTCCTGTTATTGTATAAATAATGTTACATGTTCCTGCTCCTACTGCCGTGACTAAGCCTGTACCAGCAATAACTGTAGCAACAGCAGTGTTGCTGCTACTCCATGATCCGGTTCCGCCTCCAAGTACAACGCCATTTGCAACATAAGTTGCCGTAGCTCCTATACAAAGCGGGGTAGTTCCAGTGACCGATGCAACAGCAGCATTGGGAGTTACCGTTAATGATTGCTGAGCAGAAGGTGTTCCGTTACAACCTCCTGTTATGGTATAAATAATATTACATGTTCCTGCTCCTACTGCGGTCACTACTCCTGTACCAGCAATAACCGTAGCAACGGCAGTGTTGCTACTGCTCCATGATCCGGTTCCACCTCCAAGTACAATGCCATTAGCAACATAAGTTGCCGTAGCTCCTATACAAAGCGGGGTAGTTCCAGTGACCGATGCAACAGCAGCATTAGGGGTTACCGTGAGTGATTGCTGAGCAGTTTTTGTTCCACCGCAACCTCCTGTTATAGTATAAATAATATTACATGTTCCTGCTCCTACTGCGGTCACTACTCCTGTACCAGCAATAACTGTAGCAACAGCAGTGTTGCTGCTGCTCCATGATCCTGTTCCTCCTCCAAGTACAACGCCATTTGCCGTGTACGTTGCTGTAGCTCCAATACAGAGTGGTGTAGTCCCGGTAACTGATGTAACAGCAGTATTGGGTGTGACAGCTAGTGACTGCTGAGCAGTCTTTGTTCCACCGCAACCTCCTGTTATAGTATAAATAATGTTACATGTTCCTGCTCCTACAGCGGTTACTAATCCTGTACCAGCATTAACCGTGGCAACAGTAATATCACTGCTGCTCCAGGCTCCTGTACCTCCTCCCAAAACTACTCCTGTAGCGGTATAAGTGGCTGTTGCTCCTATACAAAGTGGTGTAGTTCCTGTGACTGAGGCGACTGCTGCATTGGGAGTTACCGTTAATGACTGCTGAGCAGTCTTTGTTCCACCACAACCTCCTGTTATAGTATAAATAATGTTACATGTTCCTGCTCCTACTGCCGTGACTAAGCCTGTACCAGCGTTGACTGTGGCTACAGTAATATCACTGCTGCTCCAGGCTCCTGTTCCACCTCCAAGTACAACGCCATTAGCAACATAAGTTGCCGTAGCTCCTATACAAAGCGGGGTAGTTCCAGTGACTGAAGTGACTGCTGCATTGGGAGTTACCGTTAGTGACTGCTGAGCAGAAGGTGTTCCGTTACAACCTCCTGTTATGGTATAAATAATATTACATGTTCCTGCTCCTACTGCGGTCACTACTCCTGTACCAGCAATAACCGTAGCAACGGCAGTGTTGCTACTGCTCCATGATCCGGTTCCGCCTCCAAGTACAACGCCATTAGCAACATATGTTGCCGTAGCTCCTATACAAAGTGGAGTTGTTCCTGTGACTGAGGCGACTGCTGCATTGGGAGTTACCGTTAATGCTTGCTGAGCAGAGGGGGTCCCATTACATCCACCCGTTATGGTATAAATTATATTGCAGGTTCCGGCTCCTACTGCGGTCACTACTCCTGTACCAGCAATAACTGTAGCAACAGCAGTGTTGCTGCTGCTCCATGATCCTGTTCCTCCTCCAAGTACAACGCCATTAGCAACATAGGTCGCCGTAGCTCCTATACAAAGTGGGGTAGTTCCAGTTACTGAGGTGACAGCAGCATTGGGAGTTACCGTTAATGATTGCTGAGCAGAAGGTGTTCCGTTACAACCTCCTGTTATGGTAAAAATAATGTTACATGTTCCGGCTCCTACTGCGGTCACTACTCCTGTACCAGCAATAACCGTAGCAACGGCAGTGTTGCTGCTGCTCCATGATCCTGTTCCGCCTCCAAGTACAACGCCATTAGCAACATAAGTTGCCGTAGCTCCTATACAGAGTGGTGTAGTCCCGGTAACCGATGTAACAGCAGCATTTGGTGTTACCGTTAATGACTGCTGAGCGGTCTTTGTTCCACCACAACCTCCTGTTATAGTATAAATAATGTTACATGTTCCTGCTCCTACTGCCGTGACTAAGCCTGTACCAGCGTTGACTGTGGCTACAGTAATATCACTGCTGCTCCAGGCTCCTGTTCCGCCTCCCAGTACTACTCCTGTAGCGGTATAAGTGGCTGTTGCTCCTATGCAAAGTGGTGTGGTTCCAGTTACTGAGGCGACTGCTGCATTGGGAGTTACCGTTAATGACTGCTGAGCGGTTTTTGTTCCACCGCAACCTCCTGTTATTGTATAAATAATATTACATGTTCCTGCTCCTACTGCTGTGACCAGGCCTGTACCAGCGTTGACTGTGGCTACAGTAATATCACTGCTGCTCCATGATCCGGTTCCTCCTCCAAGTACAACGCCATTAGCAACATAGGTTGCCGTAGCTCCTATACAAAGTGGGGTAGTTCCAGTTACTGAGGTGACAGCAGCATTGGGAGTTACCGTTAATGATTGCTGAGCAGAGGGGGTCCCATTACATCCACCCGTTATGGTATAAATTATATTGCAGGTTCCGGCTCCTACTGCGGTCACTACTCCTGTACCAGCAATAACCGTAGCAACGGCAGTGTTGCTGCTGCTCCATGATCCTGTTCCGCCTCCAAGTACAACGCCATTAGCAACATAAGTTGCCGTAGCTCCTATACAAAGTGGGGTAGTTCCAGTGACCGATGCGACAGCAGCATTGGGAGTTACCGTTAATGACTGCTGGGCAGTTTTTGTTCCACCGCAACCTCCTGTTATAGTATAAATAATGTTACATGTTCCTGCTCCTACTGCGGTCACTACTCCTGTACCAGCAATAACTGTAGCAACAGCAGTGTTGCTGCTGCTCCATGATCCTGTTCCTCCTCCAAGTACAACGCCATTTGCCGTGTACGTTGCTGTAGCTCCAATACAGAGTGGTGTAGTCCCGGTAACTGATGTAACAGCAGTATTGGGTGTGACAGCTAGTGACTGCTGAGCAGTCTTTGTTCCACCGCAACCTCCTGTTATAGTATAAATAATGTTACATGTTCCTGCTCCTACAGCGGTTACTAATCCTGTACCAGCATTAACCGTGGCAACAGTAATATCACTGCTGCTCCAGGCTCCTGTTCCACCTCCAAGTACAATGCCATTAGCAACATAAGTTGCCGTAGCTCCTATACAAAGCGGGGTAGTTCCAGTGACCGATGCAACAGCAGCATTGGGAGTTACCGTTAATGATTGCTGAGAAGAAGGTGTTCCGTTACAACCTCCTGTTATGGTATAAATAATATTACATGTTCCTGCGCTTACTGCCGTGACTAAGCCTGTCCCAGCGTTGACTGTGGCTACAGTAATATCACTGCTGCTCCAGGCTCCGGTTCCTCCGCCAAGTACAACGCCATTAGCAACATATGTTGCCGTAGCTCCTATACAGAGTGGTGTAGTCCCGGTAACTGATGTAACAGTAGCATTTGGTGTTACCGTTAATGATTGCTGAGCAGTCTTTGTTCCACCACAACCTCCTGTTATAGTATAAATAATGTTACATGTTCCTGCTCCTACTGCCGTGACTAAGCCTGTACCAGCGTTGACTGTGGCTACAGTAATATCACTGCTGCTCCAGGCTCCTGTTCCACCTCCAAGTACAATGCCATTAGCAACATAAGTTGCCGTAGCTCCTATACAAAGCGGGGTAGTTCCAGTTACTGAGGTGACAGCAGCATTGGGAGTTACCGTTAATGATTGCTGAGCAGAAGGTGTTCCGTTACAACCTCCTGTTATGGTAAAAATAATGTTACATGTTCCGGCTCCTACTGCGGTCACTACTCCTGTACCAGCAATAACCGTAGCAACGGCAGTGTTGCTGCTGCTCCATGATCCTGTTCCGCCTCCAAGTACAACGCCATTAGCAACATAAGTTGCCGTAGCTCCTATACAGAGTGGTGTAGTCCCGGTAACCGATGTAACAGCAGCATTTGGTGTTACCGTTAATGACTGCTGAGCGGTCTTTGTTCCACCACAACCTCCTGTTATAGTATAAATAATGTTACATGTTCCTGCTCCTACTGCCGTGACTAAGCCTGTACCAGCGTTGACTGTGGCTACAGTAATATCACTGCTGCTCCAGGCTCCTGTTCCGCCTCCCAGTACTACTCCTGTAGCGGTATAAGTGGCTGTTGCTCCTATGCAAAGTGGTGTGGTTCCAGTTACTGAGGCGACTGCTGCATTGGGAGTTACCGTTAATGATTGCTGAGCAGAGGGGGTCCCATTACATCCACCCGTTATGGTATAAATTATATTGCAGGTTCCGGCTCCTACTGCGGTCACTACTCCTGTACCAGCAATAACTGTAGCAACGGCAGTGTTGCTGCTACTCCATGATCCGGTTCCGCCTCCAAGTACAACGCCATTGGCAACATAGGTTGCCGTTACACCTATACAAAGTGGTGTGGTTCCAGTTACTGAGGCGACTGCTGCATTGGGAGTTACCGTTAATGACTGCTGAGCAGTCTTTGTTCCACCGCAACCTCCTGTTATAGTATAAATAATGTTACATGTTCCTGCTCCTACTGCCGTGACTAAGCCTGTACCAGCATTGACTGTGGCTACAGTAATATCACTGCTGCTCCAGGCTCCTGTTCCACCTCCAAGTACAACGCCATTAGCAACATAAGTTGCCGTAGCTCCTATACAAAGCGGGGTAGTTCCAGTGACCGATGCAACAGCAGCATTGGGAGTTACCGTTAATGATTGCTGAGCAGAGGGGGTCCCGTTACATCCACCCGTTATGGTATAAATTATATTGCAGGTTCCGGCTCCTACTGCGGTCACTACTCCTGTACCAGCAATAACTGTAGCAACAGCAGTGTTGCTGCTGCTCCATGATCCTGTTCCTCCTCCAAGTACAACGCCATTAGCAACGTAGGTTGCCGTAGCTCCTATACAAAGTGGGGTAGTTCCAGTTACTGAGGTGACAGCAGTATTGGGTGTGACAGCTAGTGACTGCTGAGCAGTCTTTGTTCCACCGCAACCTCCTGTTATAGTATAAATAATGTTACATGTTCCTGCTCCTACAGCGGTTACTAATCCTGTACCAGCATTAACCGTGGCAACAGTAATATCACTGCTGCTCCAGGCTCCTGTACCTCCTCCCAAAACTACTCCTGTAGCGGTATAAGTGGCTGTTGCTCCTATACAAAGTGGTGTGGTTCCAGTTACTGAGGCGACTGCTGCATTGGGAGTTACCGTTAATGACTGCTGAGCAGTCTTTGTTCCACCACAACCTCCTGTTATAGTATAAATAATGTTACATGTTCCTGCTCCTACTGCCGTGACTAAGCCTGTACCAGCGTTGACTGTGGCTACAGTAATATCACTGCTGCTCCAGGCTCCTGTTCCACCTCCAAGTACAACGCCATTAGCAACATAAGTTGCCGTAGCTCCTATACAAAGCGGGGTAGTTCCAGTGACTGAAGTGACTGCTGCATTGGGAGTTACCGTTAGTGACTGCTGAGCAGAAGGTGTTCCGTTACAACCTCCTGTTATGGTATAAATAATATTACATGTTCCTGCTCCTACTGCGGTCACTACTCCTGTACCAGCAATAACCGTAGCAACGGCAGTGTTGCTACTGCTCCATGATCCGGTTCCGCCTCCAAGTACAACGCCATTAGCAACATATGTTGCCGTAGCTCCTATACAAAGTGGAGTTGTTCCTGTGACTGAGGCGACTGCTGCATTGGGAGTTACCGTTAATGATTGCTGAGCAGAGGGGGTCCCATTACATCCACCCGTTATGGTATAAATTATATTGCAGGTTCCGGCTCCTACTGCGGTCACTACTCCTGTACCAGCAATAACTGTAGCAACAGCAGTGTTGCTGCTACTCCATGATCCGGTTCCGCCTCCCAAAACTACTCCTGTGGCGGTATAAGTTGCCGTTGCACCTATACAAAGTGGTGTGGTTCCAGTGACTGAGGCGACTGCTGCATTGGGAGTTACCGTTAATGACTGCTGAGCAGTCTTTGTTCCACCGCAACCTCCTGTTATAGTATAAATAATGTTACAAGTCCCTGCTCCTACTGCCGTGACTAAGCCTGTACCAGCATTAACCGTGGCAACAGTAATATCACTGCTGCTCCAGGCTCCTGTACCTCCTCCAAAACAACGCCATTAGCAGCATAAGTTGCTGTTGCTCCTATACAAAGTGGGGTAGTTCCAGTTACTGAGGTGACTGCTGCATTGGGAGTTACAATTAACGCTTGCTGAGCAGAGGGGGTCCCATTACATCCACCCGTTATGGTATAAATTATATTGCAGGTTCCGGCTCCTACTGCGGTCACTACTCCTGTACCAGCAATAACTGTAGCAACAGCAGTGTTGCTGCTGCTCCATGATCCTGTTCCTCCTCCAAGTACAACGCCATTAGCAACATAGGTCGCCGTAGCTCCTATACAAAGTGGGGTAGTTCCAGTTACTGAGGTGACAGCAGCATTGGGAGTTACCGTTAATGATTGCTGAGCAGAAGGTGTTCCGTTACAACCTCCTGTTATGGTAAAAATAATGTTACATGTTCCGGCTCCTACTGCGGTCACTACTCCTGTACCAGCAATAACCGTAGCAACGGCAGTGTTGCTGCTGCTCCATGATCCTGTTCCGCCTCCAAGTACAACGCCATTAGCAACATAAGTTGCCGTAGCTCCTATACAGAGTGGTGTAGTCCCGGTAACCGATGTAACAGCAGCATTTGGTGTTACCGTTAATGACTGCTGAGCGGTCTTTGTTCCACCACAACCTCCTGTTATAGTATAAATAATGTTACATGTTCCTGCTCCTACTGCCGTGACTAAGCCTGTACCAGCGTTGACTGTGGCTACAGTAATATCACTGCTGCTCCAGGCTCCTGTTCCGCCTCCCAGTACTACTCCTGTAGCGGTATAAGTGGCTGTTGCTCCTATGCAAAGTGGGGTAGTTCCAGTTACTGAGGCGACTGCTGCATTGGGAGTTACCGTTAATGACTGCTGAGCGGTTTTTGTTCCACCGCAACCTCCTGTTATTGTATAAATAATATTACATGTTCCTGCTCCTACTGCCGTGACCAGGCCTGTACCAGCGTTGACTGTGGCTACAGTAATATCACTGCTGCTCCATGACCCAGTACCTCCTCCAAGTACAACGCCATTTGCCGTGTACGTTGCTGTAGCTCCTATACAAAGTGGGGTAGTTCCAGTTACTGAGGTGACAGCAGCATTGGGAGTTACAGTTAGTGACTGCTGAGCAGAGGGGGTCCCATTACATCCACCCGTTATGGTATAAATTATATTGCAGGTTCCGGCTCCTACTGCGGTCACTACTCCTGTACCAGCAATAACTGTAGCAACGGCAGTGTTGCTGCTGCTCCATGATCCTGTTCCGCCTCCAAGTACAACGCCATTAGCAACATAAGTTGCCGTAGCTCCTATACAGAGTGGTGTAGTCCCGGTAACCGATGTAACAGCAGCATTTGGTGTTACCGTTAATGACTGCTGAGCAGAAGGTGTTCCGTTACAACCTCCTGTTATGGTAAAAATAATGTTACATGTTCCGGCTCCTACTGCGGTCACTACTCCTGTACCAGCAATAACCGTAGCAACGGCAGTGTTGCTGCTGCTCCATGATCCTGTTCCGCCTCCAAGTACAACGCCATTAGCAACATAAGTTGCCGTAGCTCCTATACAGAGTGGTGTAGTCCCGGTAACCGATGTAACAGCAGCATTTGGTGTTACCGTTAATGACTGCTGAGCGGTCTTTGTTCCACCACAACCTCCTGTTATAGTATAAATAATGTTACATGTTCCTGCTCCTACTGCCGTGACTAAGCCTGTACCAGCGTTGACTGTGGCTACAGTAATATCACTGCTGCTCCAGGCTCCTGTTCCGCCTCCCAGTACTACTCCTGTAGCGGTATAAGTGGCTGTTGCTCCTATGCAAAGTGGTGTGGTTCCAGTTACTGAGGCGACTGCTGCATTGGGAGTTACCGTTAATGACTGCTGAGCGGTTTTTGTTCCACCGCAACCTCCTGTTATTGTATAAATAATATTACATGTTCCTGCTCCTACTGCTGTGACCAGGCCTGTACCAGCGTTGACTGTGGCTACAGTAATATCACTGCTGCTCCAGGCTCCTGTTCCGCCTCCCAGTACTACTCCTGTAGCGGTATAAGTGGCTGTTGCTCCTATGCAAAGTGGTGTGGTTCCAGTTACTGAGGCGACTGCTGCATTGGGAGTTACCGTTAATGACTGCTGAGCGGTTTTTGTTCCACCGCAACCTCCTGTTATTGTATAAATAATATTACATGTTCCTGCTCCTACTGCTGTGACCAGGCCTGTACCAGCGTTGACTGTGGCTACAGTAATATCACTGCTGCTCCATGATCCGGTTCCTCCTCCAAGTACAACGCCATTAGCAACATAGGTCGCCGTAGCTCCTATACAAAGTGGGGTAGTTCCAGTTACTGAGGTGACAGCAGCATTGGGAGTTACCGTTAATGATTGCTGAGCAGAGGGGGTCCCATTACATCCACCCGTTATGGTATAAATTATATTGCAGGTTCCGGCTCCTACTGCGGTCACTACTCCTGTACCAGCAATAACTGTAGCAACGGCAGTGTTGCTGCTGCTCCATGATCCAGTTCCGCCTCCCAAAACTACTCCTTAGCGGTATAAGTTGCTGTTGCTCCTATACAAAGTGGTGTGGTTCCAGTTACTGAGGCGACTGCTGCATTGGGAGTTACCGTTAATGATTGCTGAGCAGAGGGGGTCCCATTACATCCACCCGTTATGGTATAAATTATATTGCAGGTTCCGGCTCCTACTGCGGTCACTACTCCTGTACCAGCAATAACCGTAGCAACGGCAGTGTTGCTACTGCTCCATGATCCGGTTCCGCCTCCAAGTACAACGCCATTAGCAACATATGTTGCCGTAGCTCCTATACAAAGTGGAGTAGTTCCTGTGACTGAGGCGACTGCTGCATTGGGAGTTACCGTTAATGCTTGCTGAGCGGTCTTTGTTCCACCACAACCTCCTGTTATAGTATAAATAATGTTACATGTTCCTGCTCCTACTGCGGTTACTAATCCTGTACCAGCATTAACTGTGGCTACAGTAATATCACTGCTACTCCATGATCCGGTTCCGCCTCCCAAAACTACTCCTGTGGCGGTATAAGTTGCCGTTGCACCTATACAAAGTGGTGTGGTTCCAGTGACTGAGGCGACTGCTGCATTGGGAGTTACCGTTAATGACTGCTGAGCAGTTTTTGTTCCACCGCAACCTCCTGTTATTGTATAAATAATGTTACATGTTCCTGCTCCTACTGCCGTGACTAAGCCTGTACCAGCATTAACCGTGGCAACAGTAATATCACTGCTGCTCCATGACCCAGTACCTCCTCCAAGAACGACGCCATTAGCAACATAGGTCGCCGTAGCACCTATACAAAGTGGGGTAGTTCCAGTTACTGAGGTGACTGCTGCATTGGGAGTTACCGTTAATGATTGCTGAGCAGAGGGGGTCCCATTACATCCACCCGTTATGGTATAAATTATATTGCAAGTTCCGGCTCCTACTGCGGTCACTACTCCTGTACCAGCAATAACTGTAGCAACGGCAGTGTTACTGCTGCTCCATGACCCAGTACCTCCTCCAAGTACAACGCCATTTGCCGTGTACGTTGCTGTAGCTCCTATACAAAGCGGGGTAGTCCCAGTTACTGAGGTGACAGCAGCATTGGGTGTTACAGTTAGTGACTGCTGAGCAGAGGGGGTCCCATTACATCCACCCGTTATGGTATAAATTATATTGCAGGTTCCGGCTCCTACTGCGGTCACTACTCCTGTACCAGCATTAACCGTAGCAACGGCAGTGTTGCTACTGCTCCATGATCCGGTTCCGCCTCCAAGTACAACGCCATTAGCAACATATGTTGCCGTAGCTCCTATACAAAGTGGAGTTGTTCCTGTGACTGAGGCGACTGCTGCATTGGGAGTTACCGTTAATGACTGCTGAGCGGTTTTTGTTCCACCGCAACCTCCTGTTATTGTATAAATAATGTTACATGTTCCTGCTCCTACTGCCGTGACTAAGCCTGTACCAGCAATAACTGTAGCAACAGCAGTGTTGCTGCTACTCCATGATCCGGTTCCGCCTCCAAGTACAACGCCATTGGCAACATAGGTTGCCGTTGCTCCTATACAAAGTGGTGTGGTTCCAGTGACTGAGGCGACTGCTGCATTGGGAGTTACCGTTAATGACTGCTGAGCAGTCTTTGTTCCACCGCAACCTCCTGTTATAGTATAAATAATGTTACATGTTCCTGCTCCTACTGCCGTGACTAAGCCTGTACCAGCGTTGACTGTGGCTACAGTAATATCACTGCTGCTCCAGGCTCCTGTTCCACCTCCAAGTACAACGCCATTAGCAACATAAGTTGCCGTAGCTCCTATACAAAGCGGGGTAGTTCCAGTTACTGAGGTGACAGCAGCATTGGGAGTTACCGTTAATGATTGCTGAGCAGAGGGGGTCCCATTACATCCACCCGTTATGGTATAAATTATATTGCAGGTTCCGGCTCCTACTGCCGTGACTAAGCCTGTCCCAGCATTGACTGTGGCTACAGTTATATCACTGCTGCTCCAGGCTCCTGTTCCACCTCCAAGTACAATGCCATTAGCAACATAAGTTGCCGTAGCTCCTATACAAAGTGGAGTTGTTCCTGTGACTGAAGTGACTGCTGCATTGGGAGTTACCGTTAGTGACTGCTGAGCAGAAGGTGTTCCGTTACAACCTCCTGTTATGGTAAAAATAATGTTACATGTTCCTGCTCCTACTGCGGTCACTACTCCTGTACCAGCAATAACTGTAGCAACAGCAGTGTTGCTGCTGCTCCATGATCCTGTTCCTCCTCCAAGTACAACGCCATTTGCCGTGTACGTTGCTGTAGCTCCAATACAGAGTGGTGTAGTCCCGGTAACTGATGTAACAGCAGTATTGGGTGTGACAGCTAGTGACTGCTGAGCAGTCTTTGTTCCACCGCAACCTCCTGTTATAGTATAAATAATGTTACATGTTCCTGCTCCTACAGCGGTTACTAATCCTGTACCAGCATTAACCGTGGCAACAGTAATATCACTGCTGCTCCAGGCTCCTGTACCTCCTCCCAAAACTACTCCTGTAGCGGTATAAGTGGCTGTTGCTCCTATACAAAGTGGTGTGGTTCCAGTTACTGAGGCGACTGCTGCATTGGGAGTTACCGTTAATGACTGCTGAGCAGTCTTTGTTCCACCACAACCTCCTGTTATAGTATAAATAATGTTACATGTTCCTGCTCCTACTGCCGTG
>CAWDBP010000005.1:0-150077 GCA_963800585.1 uncultured Bacteroidales bacterium | reverse complement strand
GTCGAGGTTTGATTGGTTCCCAGAGAAGAAATTCTGAATGGAGTCGAATATCTTCTTTCTTTCTGTTCGCCATTCCAGAATCGTTTAATAGGATCAAGAATTTTCTCTTTGTAATCCAGTAGATCGTCTTCAAAATCCTTGAGGGAGGTCAAGTAATATGCCAACTCTTTCTTGATCAGTTTATCAAGAAAGGTGACCACTGGCTCTATTTCAGATAGAAATAGGTAGTTTTCTTTGCTAACCAATATTCGACTTAGGTTGATGTATTCATCCTTGAGTTTGTCCTGAAAAACAGTTGCAACATCTTTGGCTTCTCTGGCGGGACACGGCTCGTCAAAGAAACTGTTGTAAACTTCCGCCAATGCCTTAACCTGTTCTGGATCAATATTGATCTGTGGCTCCAGCAGAGTATTTGCATAGAATCTGTTATTCAGAAAAGCATTCAAGACCCCATCATCATCAAGCAAATTTGAATCCTGACGCAATTCGACCTTACCACGTTTATAAAGCCGTGCGGCAATGCTCCAGATGGCATTTTGGTACCATCCATAGGGTCTTCTGCTAAAATGATCACGAAGATCGCTCAGGGAGGTTCTTTCAGATTGCTTTTTTCTTCGGTGGACAATGTTCAAAATCTCGGATTCGGCTTCGGACATTGTGGTATCGTCTGTGCCGAAAAGATCATCTGCTCTGTCCTTGATAATGCTCTTTGTAGTTTCTTCTGAAAAGACTATCGAGCCTAACATTTTAAGATTTGGATAGGCGAGTTTTATCAAACTCTGGAATGCAGTAATGACTTTAGTTTTGCCATCAGATGAATTTGAAATGGATTGTTTTGGACCGTTAAAGTATACATCCGACTCCCCAGGAGCAGTTTGACTTGCGAAACCAAGGTTTTTCTTCGTTCAGTATTTTGTTTCGCCTTCTCAAACAAGAATACGGATTGTATTATCTTTTGTAGTTTGTGATTGGGTTTGTTTATGTACTTGTCTGTCTTCAAGTACATTCTGGACGATCATCAAGAGTGGTCGTCATTTCTTAGAACCATCATTAATAGGGTTGAATAGCCCATGGTCTGGGATGTAAAGAACTCTTCCCTGTCGTGATCTTTAAAATTGGGAGTTATAATCTCTACGACCAGCTCTTTCTCTCTTCCCAGAATGGCTCCATCGATTTTACTTGTAAATCATACTCCTGTTTATTGTCAAAGTATCTGATTTTTGTGTCCCTGATGATTTCATCAAATACGATATCCTTGAATAGTTCTGTTACCTTCTGATCATCAATATCAGTCGCCTTGATCTCCTGTTCAATATCCTTTTCGTCATCGGTCAGAAATTCGAACAGGTCACCATTTCTCTGGATGTAGGTTTGGTTCTACAAGAATACTCAGGGCAAGCTTGGATGTTCTTCTCATGTTCCTTCAGGTCAACATGGATGTTGTCGATCATCAGGGTTGAAATGTTCCTTATAGTGGTTTTAAAGTCACTGTAGTACTTGACCATGAAAAGGGCTTTCAGTACCTTGATGGCAAAGTCGTTGTCAAGATTCTTCTCTGAAAGGGTAATGGCGTTTTGCAGCTCTCCACGGATTGTAGACCTAATGCCCTCAAAAAGCAGATCAAAACTTACAATAGCATTCTCATCCTTGGTCTCAATATGCTGGATGACATGCTGGAAAACCCCAAGCATGGATCGCTCTCCGACAGATGCATGCTTCCCTTGGAAGGCATTGTGGTTGGATAATGCTCGGATACACTGCTGGAACAGGTCAAACTGGTAAGCTACAAAAGGATATTTGTTGATGAAATCACCCTCGTTCTGGAACCCTTTAAACTGAACCCCACCTTCAGAGAACGACAACAGGGTTTCCATATTTGCATGTTCATTCTTCCAAATATTTTTTAAAACTTTTATTGCTTGGTTTTGCTTGCTTAAGAGTCTCTTCTCAATTACTTCATCAACATTGGCGGATGTAAGAGGAATCTTCAATTTAAAACGTGCCTGAATCTTTGAGAAATCATTCTGCTGAGTTTTATTCATATCCCCAACTACGCTCTCCATATCTTCTTGGGAGGTAACCAGAATCCATGAATTACCTTTGGTTCTTGCTTGCCAAAGTTTCTGCAATGGTTTGCAGATTCAGCATGAGTTTTGAATTATCAGAGATGTACTGCCCAACTTCATCAACAAAGAAATTTAATCGGAATCCTTTGGGTTTGGTTTTAACATACTCATTGACCTTGGAGCAGAAGTCATCAACAGATATGGTTGAATCATTCCTGAGGGTTTCAATGATGTTTGAATATTTTTCTGGGTTATCACCTAAAACTTTTGATAGAACCTCTCCGATAGCCTCCTTTACCTTAGGAGAGAAGTACTTTCTACGAGCATTTGACCAGAATTCACCTGTTGTCTTTTCGAACAGTTCTTGGAACTTTTTAAATACTTTCTCGGAATCCAGCCACCTTTCAAATTCAGCCACATGGCGTTGGGCTCCAAAATAACCCAAATGATCATTAAAGACCTTATAGAAGACGTTCAACAATGCATCATCTTCCTGTTTGGTCGTGATCTGAGCTTGCTGGTCAATATTGAACAATATTGATTCAGAAGGACATCGAGTGGCGGTAAGTATATCAGCCTTTAGAATTTCATCCTTTTCTATTTTCTCAGCAAAAAGCTCTCCCAGCTTATAGCCATCGAATTCTTTGTTTTCCAGAGCATAGGAAAGGATTTTCAGCAAATGTGACTTGCCGCTGCCGAAAAACCCCGAAATCCAAACTCCGTTTGCCCCTTGATAGTCATTGTAGGCAGAGAAGAAATCTCGGATTTTCTTGGAAACCTCATTTGTAACAACATACTCGACTACTTCGTCAAGGATATGATCTTGATCATCCGCTTTAATTACTGTCTCAATCGGGCGGTTAATGTCTTTTACAAAGAATTCTTGGAGTTTCATCTTTTCAGTTTATAGTTGTCGATAATAAATGCTCTATAATAGTTATCATCCTTTAATAATCCAAATAGTTCCAATGATTGTCCATTGTAATCCCCACAAAAGAAAGCAACCGTTGGAGCTTTCTTTGCCACATTCTGAAGGTTGTTCAAGACATTATGGGAGCGTATAAAAGGGTAGACCATCCCGATACCCGTTAAAAAATACACCCTTGCGTTGCTTGCATCGATGATCTCCTTGAGTTTGGGGATCAGCACCTCATTGATATCAAGAGTGGATTGGAGAGCCTCCTTGAACTGGGTTTTGTCCATTGTTTTCTCAAGCTCGAAGATTTCACCTTTACCAAGTTCATTGTTCAGAATATCAAGCGAGATGTCGTATAGGTTGACTTCAAGCACGGGTATGCCATTCTTTTCCAGTTTTTTCTTTAACCCTTTTATTGCTTTGTCAACATCAATCTGCTGTTTGGGATCAAAAGCAGAAATGAAAATTGGTATTTCACCTCCCAGTGACTCCATCCTGAGGAACTCTTCCGTGGAAATAACCTGATAAAGGTGATCGAATTTCTTGGCAATATCTTCCATGTTAGTACTTTATTTCTTTTATATCACGATCCGAGACCATGAATATCTTTAACAAACTACGGTCATCAATGGCAATAACCTTGATAACATTAGGCTGAAGAAGCTGTGGCTGGATTATCTTCTCTTTTGTATTGTTGATGATCCCAGCTTGCTCCAGTATTCGGAACATCACCTGTTTGCCTTTTTTTAGTGTGGAATCCGAAAACTCTTCAAGTTCGGGATGCTGGTATGCCTTGTTCTTGATAAACGAGTTTAAATCGGACTCATTGATCCTGTAATCAAAAACCAATGTCTTATCACGGATCACTTCAATAAGGAAATCCCTGATAAATGCATAGTGCTTGCACAACGCCAGAAAAGCGATTTGTTTCTGTGAGATAAGGTCGCCATGGATCAATACTTCAAGCTGGTCTGGTGTGAGCAGTTCCAATCTCTTTCTGATCTCTCTAAACTCCCTGTCTGTTGTGCGTGCTTTGCCAGAAGAAAAAACAACACCACTGTCTCTGACTTCATTCAGGTCGGTAATGCCAGAATCATGTGCGGCTTTCGCTACCTTCACCGTTTCGCTCAGGCGAAGAGAAGCGGCAGTAAATGACAGCTTATATGTGGAGTCCTTACCCATCAGATGTTTACAAGGGTTTTAACTGGTATATCAAGCAGTTCGCTAAGTTTTTTGAGATTTTCTTTGTTCGGAATACTCTTGGCGGAACACCAGTTGCTCATGGTCACCTCAGATACGCCCATCTTGCTTGCCAACCACTTCTGCTTGATCCCTTTAGACTTCAACAGTTCTTTTAGAAGCATAACTTTAAGAAAAATTAAAGGGTTACTGCGATCAAATTTAGAACATTATTTTCAACTGCAAATCCTAAACTAAAAAAATATATTGAAACCATCTATATCTTAACCCTTTTCCCTAATTTTGATAGTTCTGAATTCCTTCGCAATATTTTATTGATTAGAATTAAAGAAATTTGATTATGGACAGCGATAAAGTGAAACACCTTGAGTTCATTCAAAATGTAATTACTCGACTGAATTCAAACTCTTATCAAATTAAAAGCTGGGCAGTTACAGTGGTTGCTGCCGTGTTGGCATTATATGCTTCAACACAGAAACTCGATTTTCTATTAGCTGGAGTATTTCCGACATTAATTTTCTGGTTCATGGATACCTACTGTTTGACTCAAGAAAGAAAATTCCGAGGGCTTTATAATGATGTTGCTGGTGTTTCAGAACACCCTAAACCACTCAAACCTTTTGAAATGAACCCATCGCTTTATAAAGGTGGCTACTTCTCCTATTGGACTGTCCTAAGGTCAAAGACGATGTGGCTGATGTATCTATTAATAACCATAATCCTGATAGGTATTTATATGTTCTTTTATCTAAAGTGTCAATAGAATGGAAAAAATTAAAAGGCAGATTTTTTACAGTTTTCACTTTGATAATGATGTTTTTAGAGTACAGCAAATAAGAAATATGGGTACAATTGAAGGAAATGAACCTGTATCAAAAAACGCTTGGGAGGAAGTGAAGACGAAAGGAGATACTGCAACAGCCAATTGGATTGACAACAATATGAAATATAGAAGTTGTGTTATTGTGCTTGTAGGATCACAGACTGCGGGAAGAAAATGGATTGATTATGAAATAAAGAAGGCATGGGATGATGGAAAGGGTTTATTTGGCATTTACATCCACAATCTTCGTGATCCAAGATACGCCAATGATTTTCCTTTTTATGGAAAATCATTACAGGGGGCAAATCCGTTTGATGGATTCACATTTTCGAATACTGGAGAAAAACTGTCCTCACGAGTTAGATGCTACAATCCTGATTCAAATGACACCTATAATGATATTAAAAACAATCTTGAGGTTTGGGTTGACAGGGCTATAAAAGATAGAGAATAATTTTACCTATTATAAACGTAATCTATGTCATATTTAACAAGAGCAGAATTTGCAACGATTGCCCAATCTAAAGCTGGTTATAAAGGGTTAAAAGGATTTGTAACAGAAAGTAGACAATTCTCACGTTCAGGAAGAATTACCAGTGTTTTTCTATCACATGCTCATACAGATAAAGATGTTGTTGAGCAAGCTGTCACCTTTTTCCGAACTCTTGGCATTGACCTATACGTTGATTGGTTAGATGAAACAATGCCCGACAGACCAAGTGGTCAAACCGCAACGAACATAAGAAATAAAATTAGAGAGAACGACAAGTTCGTACTTCTCGCCACAAACACAGCCGTTGCATCAAAATGGTGTAATTGGGAAGTAGGAATTGGTGATATCTTAAAGCACCCGAATAAAAAACTGTCGCTTTTACCATTAGCTGATAACAATTCAGATTGGCGAGGTAATGAGTACTTGCAAGTATACCCCCGTATTGAAAAGAGTGTAAATTATCCTTCCGAATATATGGTTTGGTATCCTGATGGTTCTGTCGAAAATTTGGTGGTGTGGCTTAGAAGGTAAATTGAAGACGTATTAAAAGTGGATAGAATCATGGATAGACCACTCGTTGAAGACCTTAGGTACTATAATGTAAATTTTCCGCAAGACACAACATTTTCTGCTTATGCACGATTATTGCAGAGCAAATGGCGTTTCAGAAAAGGTTATCCATTTGGGAAACTTGGGAATTACATCGAAAACGAATATGCAAAACGTGAAAAGGTAAATTATCTCACCAATAATATAAAGAACTGCGTTGATGAATCGATTATCCAAGCAAGGATAAATGGTGGAATGATTGCAGAGCCGAGAATCTGGAATAACTTGTTGTCGTCACAACCCTTGTGTTTTAATATGTTCGGTGAGATGCATTATGACTTAGAATTTGCAACAGAATTTTTCCAAACGTTATTCTCAACCAAAGTCAAAAGAGTTACATCGGTCAAATTTGAATTTTCTCCGAGTAGAGGAAATAAAGAATATACTGGAGACCACTCAGCCTTTGATGTTTTCATAGAATATTTCAATCATCAGGATGAAGAGTGTTTTATTGGGATTGAAGTGAAATATGCAGAGACTCTCAAAGAAGAATCAAAGAAGAAAGCATTTGAGAACTTCAAAAATCATAAGCAAGAATATGAGAGGTTAACCTTAGACAGCAGTGTATTCAAGGTTGGTGCCATTGAACATCTCAAACAAGTTCCCATTGCTCAGATTTGGCGAGACCACTTACTTTCCATCGCATCTAAAAAAGATTTTAAAGGAGGTTTCTTTGTTTTTCTTTTTCCCTCCCTCAATGAAGCATGTCGTAAGGGTGTGGATTTGTACAGAAGTCACCTGATATCTCCTGATGAAGAAGAAACAGGCTTTTACCCTCGATACTTAGAAACATTCATTGAAACATTGAATCAAATTTGTGATTCAAGCTGGGCGAAAGAGTTGAAAGAGAGGTACCTTGGAGTCTGAGAGAAAATATTTTTGAATACCTTGGGTCTTCGAATTTTAAAAGTCAAGACCCATGGAAAACCAAGTATTTATTGATCGCTGGTTGAAACTTGCAATCGCAAGTCTACCAAAACTTTCACAGAAACTAATCGGGGTCGGGAAACCCTATGAGCCACTTCTTTTAGAATTCTTGAAACTTGATCCCGATAGTAACGAAAGATTCCTAACAGATAAATCGATAATAAGAGAAGCTGGGGATCAAACAACATTTTTTCCGAAAATGGAAGCATCAGGTATACTCTGATCTTGTTGAACTTCTGGAAGATGAAAAAATCCCCCAGTTTGAAGTAAGAAAATTAGAGCACCATATTTCGTGGTACGAGCATGGTAAAGCATTCTTCTTTACAACAACCTTACCCGAAACTCCAAGGATTGGAGCCTACTTCAACTTCGATTTTTACTATCCAATATCTGACCAGACTCAATACCATGTTGAAAACGTATCATACAGATTAATGGACGGTAAAATGATAGTTGATATTCGGCTGCGTTCAGGATTCTACAATGCCTATGCGAATTTCAAAGAAGAACAGGAAGAATATGATGCCATGCAGAAGGGCTCTGGTTACTGGTGGGAATTAATTAAAAGAAGGAGAGAGGTAAGAGAGGTGATTTAATGCACTACAAGAAAATGACAACTTTCCCCGAAAAAAGTTATATATATACAGATGAACCCCATATTAGGGGAAAAAATAATGAATAAAAAATGGAAAAGATAAGAGAGAAGAAGATGTTCAGAGAATACAAAATTCAGTTGGAGCCTGAAGAAGCTGACAAAATGGAAGAGTTTGCAAAAAATTACTGTATGACTTTCACGGGTTGTTTTAGACGGGGAGTAAGATTAATGATCGAACTTGAGAAAAAGAAGAACGAGATTGTTCATAGTTACCAAAATGGTCAAAAAATGACAACTATGAAATGACAAATTGAAATTGCCTTTTAAACGAACACCCCCTAAACAAGCTGATATATGGCGAGGATGATCAGGAACAAATTAATGACCTTGTACAAAAAATTAAGATTTCAAATTGGATCAAACCCCTTATAGTAAACCGTAATTGGTAATTCTTTCGGGCACCTGAGGTACAAAGCAGCACTGGCTTCTTGGGTGGACGGAAATTGAATTGAGATAGTCAAACCGATGAGTGATGAAGAATTGGAAATACTCTTAAACGAAAATGCATATAGGGTCAAGACCATGACCCAATTATGCAGAGAAGCAGAATACTACAGACAAATAGAAGAACGAAAAGCCAAAGAGACGGAAAATAGTTCTTCGGTATGCAAAATCTTGGTCATGATCCAGAGGGGAAAATTTACCATTTTCGTGGAGACCACTGGCAAAGTCAGGGACATTATTGGCAGAAAGATCGGGTTATCATGGCAAATCTTATGAGAAAGCTCGTAAAGTCGTTAAACGGATGGATGCATAAACCGAGGATGCTATTAAGTTTTTCTTCGAAGATACTTTGGATAACAGCATTGATGCCGCTTCCAAGTTGGCAGAAAAGCCAATAGCTTTTATACAGGAGGTAATGGAAAGAACTGAGGATATAAATAAAGTAGGCTACTGTGATACGAGAACTGGAGTCCGAAGAAGTCAAGAAGAAAATCAGTCTTCCAACTGGTAAATATGAAGTCATCTATGTTGACTTATCAGACCAATTTATGCCTGATATGACTCAACTTCCAATATCGGAAATTTCTGGAGATAATTGCGTACTGTTCCTTTGGTCAAGCCCAACCAATTTGGACGAAGCATTGAAGATAGGTAATGCATGGGGTTTTGTTATAAAACTTGTCTCGTGAGCAATTCTGATTTTTTCAAAGATATGATGGAAGAGTTTGATATCCTTCTTATCTTCACTAAAGGCGAACCTCCAATGATTGTCAAAAGCGACACCCAGACTGAGAAATCTGTGAAGCCTAAATCTCTAAAGGATAAAATCCACAGATTGTACACTGGAAATAAGATCGAGTTACATTTTGAAGATAACAATCTTCAGAGATGGGAATACTTCTGAAATAGGAATGATTAATGACCCAATGCTGACTTCTCCTTTTCAATCAAATTTTCAAGAATATGAACACAATGATAGTCATTCTTGATCCCTATGAAATGCATGGGTGAAAAATCTGAGGAGGGAATCACTAAGAGCATTAATTTTAGACCTGAGGTGCCAAGTATCAGGAAGGCAATGACTGTTAATACAGGGGTCATAATATCACAAACGGTTCTATAAGTGCGATCAATAGAAATTTTAAACCAAGAACCCAAAGCCATTTATTCATAACCCCAATACCTTATTTACCCATGTATAATCTTAGTGCAGATACCCTATTCTTTTGACTTGCTGATTTTGAAACCATTGTCTCGGATTGGCAAAACTCTTCCAACTTTGATAAGTCTGGTATTTCACCATACAAGGTTTTATGGAGGACAACTTTCCTGCAAACATTCTCAATTTCCCCGCCAGAAAGCTCATAGTGTTTTGCTAAATGTTCGACTTCGTGATCCTGTAAATCGGAAAATCGGTGTTGGATGATTTTGATTCTCGTTATAAGATCAGGTTTTGAAAAGTGCAGCGAGAAAAGGAACCTACGCTTGATCGCTTGGATCAACCAAGATGTTATTTGCCAAATTGGAAGTACAGATGATTACACCCCTTTCCAAGGTTTCCATATGCAAGAGAATCAGGTTGACCAAGTTGTTTTCGACCTGATCAATATTATTCTGGATATCCTTTCTTTTATGGAGAATTGAATCACATTCATTGATGCATAGAATTGGTTCATATGATTCCTTCGACTTGTCAACTAATTTTTTGTAATCAGTAAAAATCCGATTGGTTTTCACTTCAGTTTGGGAATACCACATACTCCTGAGTTCTGGAAGTTGAATTTCAACTAAACTTTTATTTAATTCTGCGCATAGATTTCTCACCAGTTATGTTTTGCCAGTCCCCGCAGACCCTGTAAAGAGACAACATATACCTGTTCTTAATCCACTGTCCCTCAGGCGATTCAATAGGGTCATGTGATTGCTGGGCAATAAAACGTCTCTAAGAAAATCCAACTTCTGCCGTTCATTCTCATTAAAGAACAGTTTGACCTCACGAATTTCATCTGGCTCAGTAATATTGAATGCATTGTTCTTCTGCTGTCTTTGGATGAAGAAGGGCTTGTTCTCCTCATAGAGTAAATCAAGGGCTTTATCTGTACAGAACAAGGAAAGAGATCATATTTATAACCTCCTTGCCACTTAATTCTACAAGCCCTTTCTTTAGTAATGCATGCTCATCCGTAAGGAATTGTTTTTTAATCTGAATTCGGGAACGGATGCTTGCGAATAGCTACTCAACCATTTCACTCAGTCCTATTTCAAAATCTTGAGAGATATGTGAAGAACATAGAAATAGAAAAATGAAAGCAGAAGTATCATTCAATGAGTAATTTCTCAAATTATTGGTGAAGGGAAGATGCTGGTTTTGTTCCAATAATTGAGTGGTTTCATAACAGGCATCATTCTCATCGTATTCATCATCATTACCTTTCAAGCAAGCATTGAATTGTTGAAAGAAATCGAAGACATCAGCTACTTTTTCTTCTTAGGTAGATACCTCGGTTCATTATTTATTATATCGACTGGAAAACATCTTTCTTTACATAAAATTCGAAGCAATTAAGATTTGTAGAAGAATTTCTTCGTCTTCTGCGAGGGTCGGAACTTTTATAAGATAATAATATCTTTTCTTGAACCAAAATTTCAATATCTTTAAGGTGGCAAGCAACTGAAAGCATTGTGGTATCAAGGAATTGGGCTAAATCTGAAAGGTCAGTCACCGAGCGAAAGTTTAAATTAAAGATCATCGAAAACATGATTGCTTGGAATTCTGTGCAACCTAAAAAACTCAGCAACCTTTTTTGCTGGGGTTGAAACCTTCTCCTGACATTCCTGAGAGAGTTGGGAACCTCTTAATTGTTCAGCAACTTGTTGGATAAAGGTCATTATGGGTTCATCCATGCTTTCAATAATATTTTGAATCATTTTACGAAGTGGCTTACTTTCCCATTAATTGGTTGAACTATCAAGGAGTAAAGGATAGTAAATCGGCTTGCCTTCTTTCCTCTTCTAGACATTGTATTCAAAACAATTACAGATTCCTTGAAGCAGCTCAAGGATGGGAGTTAAATTGACGGCTACAATCCATAACAAACTCTCTGAACATCAATTTGTTTGGTTCTTCGGAGATAATTGATCGTTGGGCAAAAACTCTTATGGTATCGAAAATTTCATGGCACTCTGCAAACTTGCCGAAGTTCTGGATCAAAAAGAGGTCAATTTCTTCACTGTAATTCCCAGTTTCTGATAAGATCAATATTAAAGTGGGACTGTCTGAACGTTCAGTTGATTTCGTTAGATACAATTTAAGGTACATGGGTTTGGGGTCGAACTCCTCAATGGAGAGAACTGTATTTCCGCTTCTTCCTTCAAGAATCAATCTCAAAATCATCATCAATTTCGATGTTTGAATCGAGTTCCATGACACGGGGGACATCGAAATCATCGAATTGCCAGTTTATTTTAACATATCGCTTTTTACGACTCATTTCTTATTGGGTTAATGTTTGCGATTCTTCGACCAGATAAACCAAAGAATAAGGAAAATAAATAAGGAACCGTAGAATTTTTGGTGAGAAGAGATAGATTTTTTAAAACCTTTATGCTGAATATCTGAAGTGATAGCAACTTTGAGCTCTTTACAGTTTCTCACAAGAATCCCAATTACTTTCTATATCTCTTATGGTTGTAGGTGTGGGTCTTGGTGGGTATACAACAGTATCTTCGCTATCTACTGATTTGGCGGAAATACAAAATCCGCCTGTACCAATGATGATAAATATGATAATCAAGAAAAACGTTCTCATATAAGTAACCTGAATACAAAATAAACCACGGCAATCGAAAGCCCAATTCTAAACCCAATTCTGAAGACTTCAAAAAGCACATCCAAGGAACCCAAGAATAATACTATTCCCATTAAGCAAATCATTGGTGATAGTATTATCCAGAGGCTTATAGCAGGGAATAGCCAATGAATTCCCATGAAAATAACCATGCTAATGAAGGTGAAGAAGAATCCGATCTTATAAATTATATTCATTGAAAAGAATTACATGAGCCAGAACTGTCGGTTTTCCTTTCTCAGCACCACCTTACAAACATTCCAGAATAGCGAGATTAGGAAAACACAACAGAGGTATTGAATGTAAAAATAGATTAGTGATTTCCATATTGCTATACTGGGAAGGAGAAGAATTGCTGAAAACGGATCGGTATTTATTAGAATAGTGCAGATGATGCAATCAATGTACCATGTTATTAAAGTTGGCATGGTGAGAACGACCAAGACAAAGACGATCACTTTCGTTTTTAAGAAATTCAAATAGAATCGTCTATTCATATTTCAGTCTATTATGTAGCAAAAAAAAACGGTTCCTTATAAGAATAAGAGAACCGTTGTGCAACACAGTTGCAAATATAAATAGGTTCCCCGAATAAAAAAAATTTCGAGAAACCTTCTAAAGTTGGCTATTGAAAAGGAATTCCGTAATTTTTTTCTACAGTGAACTGCTATTACCTTTGCAAAAGATTATTAACGAATATATCTAAAATGACCCATGTCGCATTGTATTGTCGAGTTTCTATGGTTGGCACCCAAACCAATGAGAACCAAAAGATCAGATTGATCGAATTAAAATTAAAAAAGCCACGGCTGAAAAAATGACGTATAAGAGTCATTAACTTAAAAATATCAGCCATGGCAAAAAGACAAACGAAAGTTACAAAAGATTTTTTGGATGAGTTCCAAAACTTATTAACCGAGACCAAAAGTTCAGATTTATTGGGAAGGATAATAGAGATAGGGTTAAAATCAATCATGGAGTTGGAGCGGGACGCTCACACCGGGGTTGACAGTTACGAGCGGTCGGAAGACCGAAAAACATACCGTAATGGGTATAAGCCACGTCAACTGAACACTCGGGTTGGATCGTTGAACCTGCTGATTCCCCAGACTCGGGATGGACAGTTTTACCCCAGTATCCTTGAGCGTTATCAACGAAGCGAGAAAGCCTTGGTATTAGCTTTAGCGGAGGCCTATTTTCAAGGAGTATCCACCCGGAAGATGAAGCAGATTACCGAGGAACTTCTTGGGCGTGATTTTTCATCCGAGACCATCAGTCGATTTGCCGGTCAGTTGGATTCAGAACTTGATGCATGGCGTAATCGATCGTTTACGGAGGACTACCCCTACGTGATCATTGATGCCCGGTATGATAAATGTCGAATAGGCTCAAAAATAACCGATATAGCGGTTCTTACTGCCTTAGGGATAGATCAGCATGGGTTTCGCCGTTTTCTGGCCTTAGAAACTGCCTGGGGTGAAACCAATACCAGTTGGGATCAATTCTTTGAAGGTCTTAAAGAACGGGGACTAAAGGGCGTAAGATTATTTACCAGTGATCACCATCCAGGGATACGGAACGCGATCAAAAAACATTATCCGGGAACACCCTGGCAGCGTTGTCAGCGCCATTATCTGGTGAATGCCATGGATTGGGTCCCAAACAGGTATCGAGATCAAGTCCATGATGAGTTGATTGAAGTATGGGCAAGTCAGAGTTTCGAACAAGCTCAGCAGCGGTTGAATCAAATGGCAGCAAACTGGGCTGATCCATTTTTAGGGTTCAGTACTTTTTTATCGGAAGAAGGCTTGGAAACCCTGACTGTTTTCACAGCCACTCCAAAGGATCATTGGAAAAAATTACGTACCAGCAACATGGTTGAGAGAACCAATCAGGAATTCAAGCGGCGGGGAAGAGTTGTAAGGATCTTTCCAAATCCTGAGAGTTGCGTACGGTTGTATGGTGCGATTGCAAAAGAATGGGATGAAGATTGGGTTAGTGGGAAAAAATATCTCGATATGGCCCCCCTCTGGGAGTTGGAAAAAGAAAACGATTCGAAGGCAGCGGATCATGATCCGCTGCCTTCGAACACTCCCCGGAGTGTCAAACAGTTAACCGTGGCTTAATTATTTTACAGAAAAAAAGTTGCACATATGCTGAGAAGCACAATCATACATATGATCTGTACGAAGAAACCGAGAGTACTCGAAAGACAAGACCTGTAAAACAAGCACTTTTAGCGAAACTGCGGACTGGTGAGTATGATGCAGTTGTGGTATTCAAATTGATCGATGGGCACGCAGTTGCCGAGAATTGGTCACGGACACTTTTAATATACTGGATAAAGGGATTGGATTTGTTAGCATAAGCGACAATCTGGACTTTTCTACTGCCTCAGGGAACTCCATTTCCAGATTCTCAGCGCATTCGCAGAATTTGAGCGGGAGCTAATCCGTGACGCACCATCGAGGGGCTCAGACGAGCAAAGTTACAGGGAAACACGCTGGTCGTCCGAAAGGTTGAAAGGATTCCAAAACAGAAAACGGTCTGGATATATTCTTCGAGAAGCTAAAAAGCAACAACGTGTTGAAATGGAATAAGGAACACCACATATCTATCGAACCATACTTGAACTAAACAATCCTTCCCCATATAATTATTTAAAGTTTCATCAAAAAACCCCAGCATCCCCCCCTGTATTTTGGGTATTAAAAAAACGTCCGTTTTTTTACACGATGATTTATAGACCAAATGTCTTATCAGATGAATTTTGGTCTGATAAATATTTTGCTATGTATAATTGACATCAAGGAGGATAAAGTCAACAAAAGTTAAACTCGTCCATAGATTATGACTATAAGAAGAAAAAAATTAAAGCTATGAAAAGTAAATTTCAAGAAACGGACGGGAAAGTGTTCACAGAACAAACCGTTCAACAGTTTAAAAATCTGGTTCAACCCAGTAATTATGAGCTATTGCGCTTTTTTTTATGTAACCCTGATCATGCTGATCACATTGACGGATTTGCTGAACATAGGAAAGTACTATACTTTACCATGGATGATAAGGTGTTCCCAATCAGAAGTAAAAGTTCATTACAAATGCTAACTATCACTCAAGATCAATTTAATGAGATTCTCCTGAATTTTGCGAATTGGAATGGAATGAATGGGGTGCTCTCAATTATTAAGAAGTCTGATTTTGACTGTTCAATGTATCCAGATCAAGATAACATAGGAGAGTTTGATGAGCTTTATGCAGAATTCGAACCTCTTTGCCAAGCATGTAAGGAAGATGAAATGGTGGTTTTTGATTATGTTCAGGCTGACGAACTCGACATCCTTCAGCACCTCAATGCCAAAATGATTGAATATGCTGAGGAAAACTCTGAAGACGAATATTGGGAGGATGAGGAGTATCAGCATCTTTCTTCCCTGAAGGATATAGTGATGCAGAATCTCGAATAAATATCTCGATTTGCCAGCATTCTAACCAGCCGAGTAGGAATATTCGGCTGGTTTTTTGTTCCATCATTCAGGGTTGTTTTAGGGTTAGTATTCCACCTTAACGTCCTGTCCTAAAAAAAGGTTACATTATAGTACGTTATGCCTCGCATTTTCATTTTGAAAAAGTAGTATCTTTGCATCGATGGCAATGGAGTCTGCCTTTAACCGTCCCGAATGACTGATGACTCCTGAAACAAGAGTCAGTCATTCATGATGCCCACACGACCATCACGACAAGAATCGTATAGCGAGATAGACCGCTTCAATGTTTATTTGGATAAACTTGAGCAGTTCTTCCGTTTTCTCAACCTTCCTGAAAAAGCCGAAGATGTCAAAGAGCTCCATTCAACTTCTCCAACATACATCGACCTTGCAGTCATAGGACAATTCAAGGCTGGCAAGAGTTCGTTTATTAACTCCATTCTTAAGGATTCCATCTTACCTACTGGGGTCGTCCCTGTCACTTCAGTAATTACCCGAATACAATATGGAGATGTTCCTTCGGTCTTATTAAAATATATTGATGGGCATAGCGATACCATTAATATTGAAAGCCTTTCAGAGTATTGCTCGGAAAAATACAATCCAAGCAATAGAAAACGAATTGATACTATTGACATCTTTCACCCTTCTCTGAAGGATCATAAGGATATTCGGATTGTTGATACAGCGGGTTCTTGACAGTATCTCATCGAGTAACACAGAAACAACTCTCAATTGGCTTAAACATGCTGGTTATGCCTTACTGGTCATCGGTTCTGAGCGACCTTTATCCTCATCCGATTTGGCTTTGGTTGAAAAGGTAAGAACAATATGTCCGAAGATTTTTATCCTCATTTCCAAGTTCGATCTTGTTAAAAAGGATGATCAGAATGAACTTTTTAACTACGTGCAAGATAGCATCCTTCAGTTGGGATATGAGGACGAACTGCCAATTTTCGGATACTCCCTGTTTATTGATCATGAAAGTTATAGGAATTCCATCCTGCAAAGGATTCTTGACCCCATACAGGAGCAATATCAGGATGTGATCCTCTCAGTTACAAAACACAAAACCCTTTCTTACGCTATGGATTGCCGTGATTACACGATGATCATTGTGCAAAACTTTAGGAAATTCCGAAATGAGGAGCGATTGGTGCGGGAGATCGTTACGGAGATCAATAAAAATAAAGAACACTACAAGAAAGAATTATCTTTTTCTACCACAGCATTCAAGAATGAGGTCAGAGATTGGCTTGAAAAGATTTACTTACCATATGAACAGGTGATCTTTAGATCAATGCAAATTCTCTTTAATGCTGATTTCGGCAATCAAAAAGGATCGTTTTACAACACTACCGTGTGGTTTTCATCTTGGATCAATAATCATCTGATGCTTGAATTTCAGAACGCAGACCAAAATTCCATGCTGTTGATCAATCAATTTCTAAAGGAAAAGGCTGGTTTTTATTCTCTCTTTCTTAAGTCCTTCAAAGAATCTTTTAAGCGGTATATCAAGGAATTATATGATGTTGATATAACCGATTCTTCTTTTGAAGTTGCTTCAGTTCCAATTACGATCCTCTGATATCTCTGTTAGCAGAATCTTTGAATCACAAATGGATATGTTTTTCTTTTTCCTTCCAGTCTCGACCATTCGGAAATGGCTCAGAAAATACTATCTCAAGCAAATATCCTATGAGATTGAGAAAAACATCCACCGTCACATATCAATCTTGACAGAAAGGATTTATCAGGTTCTGGACAGTTACAAATCGGACTCTTCCAGAGTCATAGAAGATGAACTTGGGACCCTTCAAAAATTGATCAATTCCAAAGTTGAACTCGAAAAACCATACGAAGTTATTGTTAATGAATTGACTGAAATTGTAAATCAACTGAACCTAAAATAGTAGCATTTAAAATGACAGAAATTTTCTTTACCGCAACGATCTGGTTATTCCTTGCAGTTTTGGCAACTATCCTTGCCAATAAGTTAAAGATTTCAATGGCTTTGATTGAAATCTGTGTTGGAGCCTTGGCTGGGTATTTCTGTTCCCATTATTTTGTCCAAGATGTTCTAAAGACAAACGAAGAATGGTTAAGGTTTGTCGCTTCGACAGGGGCGGTCTTATTAACCTTTCTTGCAGGAGCTGAATTGGAACCATCGACTCTCAAGTCAAAACGGAAAGAGGTTATTATTGTTGGAATTGTCGGTTTCCTTATGCCTTTCTTAGGGGCGACAGCAGTGGCAAAATATCTCTTACATTGGGAATTGAGGGCAAGTCTGTTAGCGGGAATAGCCCTTTCTACGACTTCAATGGCAGTAGTATATTCTGTGATGCTTGAATACGGATTCAATAAAACCGAATTCGGGAAAGGGATATTAGGTGCCTGTTTTGTCAATGACCTTGGGACTGTGATCGCTCTCGGATTAATCTTTGCACCCTTCACTTTTAAAACAGTAATATTCATAGTAATTTGCATAGTGGCTTTTTTCTTTCTTCCTACCATTACCCGAAGGCTCATGCATTTCTATGCCTTTAAGACTGCTGCAATTCGCACAAAATGGATTCTGTTTATTTTGTTTTTCCTTGGATCACTGTCCTTATGGGCTGGAAGTGAGGCTGTGTTACCAGCTTATATTGTTGGAATGGTGCTCGCTCCCGTTATTAATAAAGATGATCATTTTATTCGCAGACTACGTACCCTTACAATTGGATTTTTGACACCCTTTTACTTTATCCGAGCTGGTGCCCTTACATCAATACCAGCTATCCTGACCGCTCCGCTGCTGATCTTGGTTCTTTTCAGCTCGAAAGTCTTATCCAAGATTTTTGGTCTCTTCCCAGTAATCAGCCAATTCAGAAGTGATCGAAAAGAAAGATGGTACTATACTCTGCTTATGTCCACTGGATTGACTTTTGGGACGATTTCAGCTTTGTATGGGCTAACACACGGAATCGTTAATCAACAGCAGTACTCGTATCTGGTTGCTGTGGTTATAGGCAGTGCTGTCATTCCAACGGTCATTGCCAACTTTGCTTTCCTTCCAAAACATTTATTGAAGATTCCAGTAAGTGATGAGGAAATGCTTCAACTTGATGATAATAGTGAGGAAATGAGAAATAAGGAAGGTTCGGGCTCGGAAACATCTTAAAATATGCATAGTACACTATCGCCTAATCATTTCCGTTCTCTTACAGCAAGTATGACTATTGTTGAGAAGATGATCCATGATATTGAGCAATTAGCAGTGTAAACCAATAATATCCATAAATATGAAAATCAAAAAAATTCAGACATTTGAAATTTTGGATTCTCGTGGGAATCCGACAGTGGAAGCATTCCTTGAACTCGAAAACGGGATAAAAGGACATGCAATGGTTCCAAGTGGAGCATCAACGGGTGAACGTGAAGCATGCGAGCTTCGTGATGGGGATGACAGCCGATACGGTGGAAAAGGTGTTTTAAAAGCCGTTGAGAATGTCAATACAATCATTTCTAAAGAGATTCAGGGCAGATCATTTGAAAATCAAAATGAAATCGATCAGTTAATGATCAACTTGGACGGCACTCAAAATAAGTCAAAACTTGGAGCAAACGCTATTCTATCAGTTTCAATGGCATATGCACGTGCTTCTGCTAAAAATATGGGAATTCCACTATACCGTTATTTAGGGGGAGAGAACGCTCACCTTCTCCCTGTTCCTTGCATGAATGTTATCAATGGAGGAGCACATGCGGATAATAATGTAGATTTTCAGGAATTCATGATAGCACCGCATAATGCCCCTTCCTTTACCGAAGCAATCCGAATGGGTATTGAAGTATTTCATACCTTGAAAAAAGGTATTGAAACTCAAGAATTACAACACTGGGGTTGGTGATGAAGGAGGTTTTGCGCCAAATCTAAAATCAAATGAGGAAGCGTAGAAGTAATCCTTGAAGCGATTGTCAAAGCAGGGTACAAAGCGGGAACTGATATAAGCATCTGTCTTGATCCAGCAACAAGTGAAATGTGGGAGGATGGTAGTTACAAATTTTCCAAAAGCACTGGGAAATCGATTTCGAGTGATGAAATGATACGTCTATGGGAATCGTGGGTAAATCAATATCCGATTGTGTTGCTTGAAGATGGACTTGCAGAAAATGACTGGCAGGGCTGGCAAAACCTGACGAAATTACTGGGTAAGAAAATTGAGATTGTCGGGGATGATATCTTTTGTACAAATAAAAAGATTCTGGCTGAAGGTATTTCCAAAGGGGTTGCTAATTCCATTCTTATAAAGTTAAACCAGATTGGAACAGTTACAGAAACCCTTGAAACCATTGATCTTGCATATAAAAACGGGTATAATGCATTTGTTTCACACCGAAGTGGAGAAACCCCAGATAGTTTTATCGCAGACCTTACTGTTGCTGTAAATGCTGGGCATTTAAAGACGGGAAGTGGCTGTCGGGGAGAAAGAATTGAAAAGTTCAACCAGTTGATGAGAATAGAGAGGGAACTTGGTGAAAAAGCCAAATTTGCAGGAATCAAGGCGTTTTTGAACAGGTAACTTCCATTAAGAGGAAATAAATTGATTATATGATGAAAATAAACGAATCCAACGTCACCATTATGGTGAAGAACCTTGATCAATCTATCAAGTTCTATGAATCAATCGGACTGAAATTGAAGGAAAGGTGGGAAGATCATTATGCCATGGTTGAAACTTTAGGGATTACCATAGGATTACATCCTACTAATGACCAAACTTTAGGGTCTGGATCAGTATCTATAGGATTTATGATAGATTCAATCAATGACGCAATAGAGTTGCTAAAGAGCAACAAGATTACGAACAAGTTCGATGATGGGAAATCAGGGAAATATGTCCATTTTGAAGACCCAGATGGGACAAGTCTTTATTTTGTTGAACCTAAATGGAAATAATTCAGTTCCGTGATCCAATAGTTGAAACGCCTCCTCTTAATGAATCAGCCCTTGAGAATCCTCACTCTATTGAATTGTCCAACTCATCAGGAGATGAAGTAACAGAATAAATGTCCCTGTTTCTTCCTCTTTTCTGATCCCTATTCTACTGCAACAGATTAGTTCATATTACCGCTTTAGCAGTAATTTATAGTCTTTTTATTAAAGAATAGGGCTATTTGATAATAATTTACTGCTTTGGCGGTAAAATATTGCTAAAAGTTTGTTTGTGTAATAGAAAATGCTTATATTTGCCGCTATAAAGGTAAAAAATGGAACAGACTCAGGAATTGGCACAAATAATAAGGATGCATAGAAAAGCTGCCAAATTAAGTCGTGTGCAGTTGGCAGAACTTGCAGGGGTTGGAAAGACAGTGATCTTTGATATTGAGATGGGAAAGGAATCTGTACAATTGGATACCCTGCGAAAGATTTTGAAAGTGCTGAACATAAAGATAATATTGAAAAGCCCGCTTATGGACAATCTACAAAACTCTGAAAATGAGAAGAGCTAAGGTATATGTGAAAGGTATTGAGGCTGGAATCCTTATGAAGTCGAGAAAGGTAAGGAATACCTGTTTGAATATCTGGATGAGTACAATGGTCTTGAAGTTTCACGAACCATGCCGATTAAGGAAAAGTCCTTCAAATTCAACAGATTTCCACCATTCTTTGACGGGTTATTGCCAGAAGGAATTCAATTGGAAGGATTGCTCAAGATCAAAAAGATTGATAAAAATGATTACTTCTCACAATTGATGGCTGTTGGAGAAGATATGGTTGGTGCTGTTACAGTTAAGGAAATTGCGGAATGAACTTTTGTCCGATTACATATGCTCCCTGTGGAGATAATTTATACAGCGAGGCTGGACTTAGACTTTTATCGCCCGAATTGAAGGTGCTTAAGGAGCTTGAATACACTGCCGAAGAGCAGAGAAGAGAAGCATATAACCGTGCTTCAAAGATGTCGATTCAAGGAGTGCAGCCCAAGCTAAGTGCTAAGATTGAGCATCAAAGACGGGAAATTTGAAATTGTTGATACAGGGGGGAAATACATCCTCAAACCCCAGCATCATCTTTATCCTGAAATGCCAGAGAATGAAGACCTGACCATGAGGCTTGCAAGTGAGATTGGCTTGGATGTTCCATTACACGGTTTAATCTGGTCAAAAGATCGCACACTTACTTACTTCATCAAGCGGTTTGACAGAAGAGGGCAGAACGATAAAGTCCCAGTAGAAGATTTTGCGCAGTTGGCTGGCATGAGTCGGGACACAAAGTATGACTATAGCATGGAAAAGGTTGTTACTGTTATCGATGATTTCTGTACGTTCCCTTCGATTGAAAAAGTGACCCTCTTCAAACTTACCATCTTCAATTATCTTGTTGGTAATGAAGATATGCACCTAAAAAACTTCTCTATTATCACTGAAGATGGAAAAGTAACACTGTCGCCATGTTACGACCTTGTCAATTCGACCATAGAATATAAGAAACAGGATGAAGAAATTGCTTTGCCTCTGAAAGGGAAAAAGAAACACTTGACCCGAAACATTCTGGTTAACTATTTTGGCATGGAAAGATGCGAGCTAACTACAAAAAGCATCGACAAAGTTCTTGAGACGATCTCCTCAAGAGTTCCAAAATGGAAGGAATTGATAGATATCAGTTTCTTATCAAAAGAGATGAAAGAAAAATACCACCAAGTTGCTGGAAACCCGCCTCGCTGTATTAGGAATCCAAAAATCACTATGAAAAAGTTTAATCTTCTTCCCAAAGTGACTTCAATTTATTTTGTTTGATTTCCTGAGCTTTAGCTTTGATGGATTTCTTTAACATTGCAGTGCTGACCTTTTGATCCTCCAAGGTCATGCTGTTTGAAGTCCTTGAAACAATCTTCTTTGCCATGGCAAGTGCTTGCTTGTCAATCTTCTTTTGCAGTGATCCTTCCAACGGAACAAAACCGTAAACAAATCTCATGTTCATGTCTTTGCCAAGTTGTTCCATAGCGGCAATGGTAATATTGCCATTTTTTTCACGGTCTTCCATATCCTTTATTCCTTGAGGCGTTACCTTAGCAATCATACCTAATTGTCTCATGGACATCCCAAGAGCTTTACGGATACTGTAAATCCATCCTTGAGGTGGGTTATCGGCTACTGTTTTTGCCAGTTTTCGAATCCTCTTGTCAGTTTGCTCTAAAATCAATTCTTGAGTTTTCATAAAGCGATCTCTTTAAATAATTTTTGCAAATATAAAGCTATAACTTTAATTAGTAAAATTAAATTAAAGCTATAACTTTAATATTTATATTAAGAAATTAAAGTAAAACCCATAAGAAATTCAGTAGTGCCGCTTTTTTTGACTTTTAGACTTCCAAATTTCGGTTTTTTAAGCTCTGAAACCTTCAAGTTTCAAATATATTTGACCAAAATTTGACATTTCAATGGTTCTTTTTCAAAGTTTTTCAAGGGAAAACTCTATGCATCTTCATTGAGTAAAAAAAATGAGTTTTTGGAATTAATATATAAGGTATCCCGCAAGGGAATATTTCATAAAAGATGGATAGAACCCCTTTCAGAACTCAGTGTCTGAAGGGGTTCCTTTTTTTATTAGCATATCACTTGGGTTAATAGAGTCGGGGAAGGGGAGGACATATTGGATCACTCCACTTTTTTTACTCGTCAAAAAGAATAACTTTATATCTTTGCACTGAAAAAAATAGCGGGTTGAGTGCCACATTCGTAACCCCGCCCCGAAAAAGAAAGTAGGGTTGAAATTTTGACGTTCTTTCAAGTTCTTATGAACCAATGCAATACATCATAATTTCACAAGACTTGGGAGGACGTGGGGGTCGGAAGTTCGAGTCTTCTCATCCCGACAAAATATTGTAGAGATGCAATGCATTGCGTCTCTACAATATTTTTCCGCCTCTTTAGCTCAGTTGGTAGAGCAGCTGATTCGTAATTAGCAGGTCGAGGGTTCAAGTCCCTTGAGAGGCTCACTAAAATAAAGGGTCTCGGAGATTAGAGCTGAGCCCTTTTTTTATTATGTGATCATCATTTGTTCTTAAACGCCTTGATTCCTGCAAACCTGGCTTTAGGTCCAAGCTCACGCTCGATTCGCATTAACTGGTTGAATTTCTCAATTCTTTCACCACGGCAACCGCTTCCAGTCTTTAAATGACCAGCATTTACTGCAACGGTAAGGTCTGCAATAAAACTGTCGGGAGTTTCCCCGCTGCGGTGCGATACAAATACATTATAGTTATTCTTATAAGCCAGGTCAAT
Organism: uncultured Bacteroidales bacterium; assembly: GCA_963800585.1. Lineage (GTDB taxonomy): Bacteria > Bacteroidota > Bacteroidia > Bacteroidales > FEN-979 > FEN-979. Next base: position 126,340 of record CAWDBP010000005.1, on the reverse strand, counting down.
GGTTTCAAGGGTTTCGGTCACCGTGCCGATTTGGTTTAATTTGATCAGAATAGAATTGGCTACACCCTTGGAAATACCCTCTGCCAGGATCTTTTTATTTGTGCAAAAAAGATCGTCGCCGACAATTTCTATTTTTTTACCAAGTACTTTCGTCAGATTCGCCCAGCCTGTCCAATCATTTTCAGCCAATCCGTCTTCAAGCAGAATAATAGGATACTGATTTACCCATGTCTCCCAAAGCCTGATCATTTCATCACTGGATATAGACTTTCCTGAGCTTTTCGAAAATTTATATTTGCCGTCGTCCCACATTTCACTGGTTGCCGGATCCAGGCAAATACTGACATCAGTTCCTGGTTTGTATCCTGCTTTGACAATAGCTTCAAGAATTACATCTACGGCTTCTTCATTCGATTTAAGGTTGGGCGCAAACCCTCCTTCATCACCAACGCCGGTATTGTAATTTTTCATTTTCAGAACGTTTTTCAACGTGTGAAACACTTCTATACCCATCCGGATTGATTCTGTGAATGTGGGTGCATTGTGTGGCGCGATCATGAATTCCTGGAAATCAACATTATTATCTGCATGAGCCCCGCCATTAATTACATTCATACAAGGTACCGGCAAAAGATGTGCATTGTCGCCCCCGAGGTACCTGTATAACGGAATACCTTCATTTTCCGCTTCTGCACGGGCATATGCCATAGATACGGATAAAATGGCATTAGCACCCAAATTTGATTTATTTGCAGTCCCATCCAGGTCTATCATCAGCAAGTCAAGTTCCCGCTGACTCCCGAATGATCTCTCCTGGATCGCAGAGGCAATAATTTTATTGACATTGTCTACCGCTTTCAGAACGCCTTTTCCACCGTACCTCTTCTTGTCACCATCCCGTAGCTCGCAGGCCTCCCGTTCACCGGTCGATGCACCGCTCGGCACCATTGCGTGCCCTGTTATACCGTTCTCCAGTTCAAGGAAAGCTTCTACTGTCGGATTCCCGCGGGAATCTAAAATTTCAAACGCCTGGGTTTTCTTAATTTTCATAGTGTGTTGATGTTGTTGGTTTATAATCGATACTAATCCTTTTTGCTGAAATAGAACGGATATATATGGCTGATAGTGTACTTTTCATCTAAAAAGGAATTAAAATACCGTGTCATCCACACTATTCTTTTCATGACTATCATTATCAAGTTGAAGCATTTCCTCATCACTCATTGGGATCTTCAATAGATGTTTTGGAAGAAATGCAAAATTGGCAATAATTGTCGGAATTATGGCACTCCCGATGACTACAGCTACTAAATATGAATATTGATCTTTTGTTACAATTCCATGGGTTAGTCCATATAATGCTGAAATTGTGCCAAAGGTCAAACCAGTTGACATCATCAACGTATAGTACCATCTTTCCTTACGATCACTCCTGAATTTGCTGATTACAGGGAATAAGCCAAAAATTTTGGAGATGACTTTGGCCCCGAAAAGAATCAATATTATAATCGGAGCAGCTATAATAGCCGTGATTGAGACCAATGCTCCGGCACGAAGAAAATAAAATGGGGTTAAAAACCCGATTGTAAGAGTGCGGAAACGCCGGATAAAATGATCATCTTTATTTACTGTTGTTGCCAGTACCATCCCTACTATATAGGCTGGTAATACCGCTTCACTCCCTGCCCATAAAGATAAAGAACCAAGAAAGAACAAAATAAACAGGATCCATTTTGTCCGGATGGCAGCCGTCTTAAAAGCATAAAGGTGCATAAGTTTTTGAGTAATTGAAGGGAGAAAGAAAAATACTATAATACTGACGACTACAAAAATGATTGTTTTAAAGTTAAAGGGTGCAAAGATCAATCCCAAGGCGATTACTGTTCCAAGGTCATTGACGAAACAAGCACCTAAGATACCTTTTCCGAATTCTGTTTTGTTAAATCCATATTCAAGCATAACTGAATAGACGACTGCCATTGAGGTAGTTGAAAGAGCAATTCCTGCCAAAAGACTTGCTCTTAATTCCCAATGTAAAAGGTATTTGGCCGCAACTGTGGCACCTAGGAATGGCACAAGAAAACCAATGATGCCAACAATGATAACTTCTTTTTGCTTTGTTTTGAGGACTGTGGGTTCTAATTCGGCCCCTGCAAGAAAGGTCAGCAAAACAGCACCTGTTGAAGAAACGAACCTTAACCATTCCTCATTGGTTTTCAACACATCCTGAACAAAATAATGAGCACAAAGATACCCGGCCAATGCCCCGACACAGATCTCTATTAGAGCCATTGAGATCTTGAGTCTATTTGCAAGAACGGTTGCCAATACTGCCAGGAATAGCCAAATTGTTGCAGTAAAAAATATATCAGTCATATAAGAGAGACTTTAAAATTAAAATTGGGTTAATTGAATTAGCATACTATTTAACTCAGCGAGCATACCCTGATAGGGTTTTTCAGCCCCGACTTTTGAATTGCCCTATGATAGCTAAATTTACAAAGGCCGACGATAAGGTTTCTGAAAGTTGTCTGATCCCTTCTGATTTTTCCGGAAGGTTCAGAAATTCAAAGAAATGTTCAAGATTATCAAAATAGGATCTTAAGCTTTCTAATTCGCTATGCGATTCTACTCGAGATGGTTTTGTGTACATCATGAATAACTGACTTAAGTTCTAAGGAGTCATCAGTCATTCGGGACGGTTAAAGGCAAACTCCATTGCCGTGGCTGCAAAGATATGACTTTTTTAAAAATAAAAAGTCCTTTCTTTGCAACAGGAATCTAAAATATTGTTAATTTTCAATCAAAAATACGGTATGATCAATTATGAAGCATTGTTCAAAATAACTTACGGTTTATACATTGTAAGTTCTGGGGATAGAAATCAAGGCAATGGATTTATTTCAAATTCTGTTTTCCAGGTAACGGCCGACCCTCCGACCTTTGCAATTTGCTGCAACAAGAATAATTACACGGCTGGGTTTATTAAAAAAACAGGTGTTTATTCAGTTTCTGTCTTACATACAGCATCCGCTCCCGATCTTTTTGGACGTTTTGGCTACAGAAGTGGTAAAGACTTTGATAAAATGAAAGACCTGAATATTATCTATGGTGAAAGTACAGGTGTACCAGTAGTATTAAATGACAGTATCTCATTTCTTGAATGCAGGGTAGTACAGACAGTTGACGTGGGAACCCATTTATTATTTATAGGTGAACTGTTGAATTCAGAGATCCTGGATGATACCAAAGACCCTATAACCTATTCATATTACCGGCAGACAAGAAAGGGAGTAGCTCCAAAAAATGCCCCCACGTACATTGATAAATCAAAGCTCGAGCCAAAAATACAGGGGATTGGGTTTAAAAAATATGAATGTACTGCATGCGGTTATATTTATGACGAAGCGGTTGAAGGAAAAAAGTTTTCCGACCTCCCTTCTGATTGGGTTTGTCCCAATTGCGGAACACCAAAAGAAGATTTTATTATTTTTGAGGACGAAACAATTAATTAGGAAATTTGAATAATGAATGTGGAGTTTAAATCTGGAGCAAGTCCACATTACTGGTGTGATGTTAATCGTTCCTTAACAATTGTTTCTTTTTTTTCGCGTCGCGCGTCACGATTTCAGAGGGTTGCCCTTGAATCCGGCTTACAATTGATTTCCTCCGTTTCAACGGATGAAACTGGCAACTTGTAAAATACTCTTTGAGGAGGGCTTCAATCCTGTGTACTTTTATTCCCTTATCATCAGATAAATTATTAACCTAAAATTCAATATCATGAAAAAGATAATCTTAGTTACATTTATCGCTGCAGGAATGATATTTCTAGGTATTAAACTAAGCCCATCAGCATTTAGTGGTAAACCTACAGATAATAATGCATTAATTCATTACCAGGTTAACATTCATCCTGATTCGAGGATTAACAGTAATGCCTGCCCTCTATGGGTTCAATTATCTGATGGATCCGGAATGATGATTGGACAACCTCAGCTTTATCGCAAGGGTACGAATACATATCATTTCTATGAAGCGGGTCCGGTTAGTGGAAGAAGAGTAGCAGGCCTGACTGATGAAGATGAAGGACTGCCACATGATGTATGCATCATTATCTCATTAACGGATTCAAAATCGGGCACATTTTACGGTGGAGGAACTTATATATTTGATTTATTCGATTCGCCGGAAGATATAAATGTGTGGTATGATTTATAGGGAATGAACAGCATCACAAAGTTCATTTATCAGGGGAAGGTTTTTTTCAATAGCATTTCCAACAACAACAACATCAGCGCCTGCTTTAGCTGCATCTTTGGCTTGTTTTGCAGTGCAAATACCTCCACCAATGATTAGTGGGATACTGATATTCTGCTTGACTTTCTTTATCATCAGGGGGCTGACAGGGTTTTCAGCCCCACTTCCTGCATCCATATAGATGAGTTGAAGCCCGAGAAGTTCTCCGGCAACCGCTGTACATAATGCAATATCATCTTGCCCCGAGGGGATCGGTTCAGTGTTACTCATATAAGATACTGCTGTGTGATGTCCGTTTTCAATCAGCATATAGCCAGTGGGCAGGATCTCAAAATTGCAGGTTTTAAGAAAAGGAGCAGCTAAAACATGTTTCCCGATAAGCATTTCAGCATTTCTTCCGGATATCAGGGATAAAAGAAGCAGGCCATCGGCATCCCCGGTGATCATAAGTTGGTTTCCCGGGAAGAGGATTACCGGGGCAGAACAATATTTTTTCAGAACGGCAATGAATTTTGCATGGTCAGTTTCCATGACCAGACTTCCACCGTAAAACAGGAAATCAACACCGGCATTCTCAGAAAATTCAGCGATCGCCTTTATTTCACTAAGTGTGAATTTATCCGGATCGATCAAAGGGGCAAATTTCTTTTTCCCATCAGAGAATCTTCTTCTTATAAAAGAATGTTTCGACATTAGCTTTTTTAAAATACTGCAGTTGCGATTTGCCTTATATTTTCGGAGATCCCGATGGTAAAATAATGTAATACCGGAATCCCGTATCTGATCAACTCCTTCGATTGTTGAATTGACCATTCAATTCCTACATGGAAAGCTTCCTCATTGCTCTTGCATGCGCAAACAGCTTTAACAAGATCTTCAGGGATATCTATGTTAAAAACTTGCGGAAGGGTCTTTATATCATTTAATGTAGTGATGGGTTTTAATCCCGGAATGATTGGGACCGTAATACCAGTATCCCTGCAGTTCTTCACAAATGTATAGTATTTCTCATTGTCGAAAAACATTTGTGTGATGATATATTCGGCTCCGGCATCAATTTTCTGTTTCAGAAATTTCAGATCAGAAATCGTATTGGGTGACTCAACGTGCTTTTCAGGATAACCTGCTACCCCGACACAGAAATCAGTAGGGGTCGTATTTTCCATTTCTTCATCAAGGTATTTGCCCTTGTTCATGGCAACGATCTGCTGCACCAGGCCGGAGGCATAGCAGTGTCCCTCATTTTCCGGTACAAAAGCTCGCATACCTTTTGGCGGATCGCCGCGAAGCCCAAGGATATTGTTAATTCCCAGGAAATGGAAATCGATCAATGCATACTCGGTATCTTCTTTTGAGAATCCTCCGCAAATAAGATGAGGTACAACATCCACCGAAGGATACTTATACTTAATAGCAGCTGATATTGCAACAGTGCCCGGGCGTTTTCTCACAGTTCTTTTCTCAAGTAATCCACTTTTATGCTTCTTGTAAACTACCTCTTCCTGATGATAGGTGATGTTAATAAAGGAAGGGTTAAAAGCCAGTAATGGATCAATAGTCCGGTAAATGCCTGTGATATTATGCCCTTTCAAAGGGGGAAGCAGCTCAAATGAAAATAATGTTCTTTTTGATTGATTGATGTGGTCAATAACTTTCATTTCTAGTAATTCAGGTTAGTATTTAATAGTTTCTCAGCCAGGTCCAGGCTGATATTTTTTCTCCTGGCATAATCGGTTACCTGGTCTTTTCCAATCTTTCCCAATGCAAAATAGTGCGATTCCGGATGTGAAAAGTAATAACCACTAACCGATGCGGCAGGGTACATCGCATAATTTTCTGTAAGACTGATCCCAGTATGGTTTTCAGGATCAAGTAGTGAAAAAAGAACACGTTTCTCTGAATGTTCCGGACATGCCGGGTAACCCGGAGCAGGACGGATTCCCTGGTATTCTTCCTTCAGGATGGCTGTAATATCAAGGTTTTCTTCAGGGACATAACCCCAATATTCTTTTCTGACAAGCTGGTGCAGGCGCTCGGCAAATGCTTCTGCCAGCCGATCCGTCAGGATCTTCACTAAAATGGCAGAATAATCATCCAACTGACTCTCATAATAGTTAACCCATTCTTCGAGTCCAAGTCCTGCAGTCACTACAAAAAAACCGATATAATCGACAGGGCCTTTGTCTCCCGGGGCAATAAAATCGGCCAGACATAAATTTGGCGAGTTGCCATCTTTCTTCTGTTGGTTCCTGAGAAAACGGAATGTGGCAATTGTCTGTGAACGCTTTTCATCCGCATAGATTTCAACATCATCTCCTATAGAATTGCAAGGATAAAAACCGATAGCCCCCCTGGCGAGGATCATCTTCTTTATCATCATATCATCCAGCATCTTTTGTGCTTCATCAAATAATTTCCGGGCCTCTGTCCCTTTTACGGGATCCTCGAAAATTGAAGGATATTTGCCGTTCATTTTCCAGGCATGAAAAAAGAAAGTCCAATCGATATAATCTCTCAGTTCTTCCAGTGGAAAATCATAAAAGTATTTGTTACCTGTAAATGATGGTTCTTTGATCATGTCAGGACTGAAACTTAGTTTCAACTTGTTCTCACGGGCTTCGCGCATTGATACAAATTGAGATTCTGAACGGGTTTCTTCATATTGCTTACGAACAGACTGGTATTGAAGTTTGATTTTTTCCCCGTATGCTTTTTGATTTTCTGAAGAAAGAAGAGCGGATAAAACTCCTGCACTCCTTGAGGCATCTCGCACATGCACTACCGGCGCCGAATATTGAGGATCAATACGAACAGCAGTATGAATTTCGGAAGTAGTCGCACCACCTATCAGCAATGGCAAAGACAGACCCATGCGTTGCATTTCCTTTGCAACGTGAACCATTTCTTCCAGTGAGGGGGTGATAAGTCCGCTTAACCCAATAACATCAACATTTTGATTTATGGCAGTTTGAATGATTTTTTCAGAAGGAACCATGACACCCAGGTCAATTACTTCATAATTGTTGCATGTAAGAACCACTCCGACAATATTTTTCCCGATATCATGTACATCTCCTTTAACAGTAGCCAGCAATATTTTTCCTGCACTGTTTGAGGCCATTGGATTTTCAATATTTTCCGCTTCTATATAAGGAAGAAGCCGGGCAACTGCTTTTTTCATTACACGGGCACTTTTTACAACCTGCGGAAGAAACATTTTCCCTGATCCGAACAGGTCGCCTACTACGTTCATGCCTTCCATCAAAGGGCCTTCGATAATCTTCAAACCCCGTTCATAATGCTGCCGTGCTTCTTCAATATCTTCTTCAATATAATCCAGGATTCCCTTTATAAGAGCATGTTTCAGTCGTTCCTCCACCGTTCCTTTCCTCCATTCCTTCTGTTCAACCTCTTTTTTCCCCTTGTTTTTCAGGGTCTCTGCATACATGATCAGCCTTTCGGTTGCATCTTTCCGGCGGTTTAGCACCACATCTTCGATCAGTTTCAACAGGTCAGGAGGAATTTCATCATATACAGGGAGTGCTCCTGCATTCACAATTCCCATATCGAGTCCGGCCTGGATAGCGTGATAGAGAAAGACGGAATGCATTGTTTCCCTGATCAGATCATTTCCCCTGAATGAAAACGACAGGTTGCTTATACCACCGCTTACTTTAGCTAATGGAAGATTTTCTTTGATCCACCGGGTTGCCTTTAGGAAATCGACAGCATAATTATTGTGCTCTTCCATTCCAGTTGCGATCGCCAGGATATTCGGATCAAAGATGATATCTTCTGCAGGAAAATGGACATCATTGACGAGGATATTGTAAGCACGCTGACAAACCATCATTCTTCTTTCCAATGTTGTGGCTTGTCCTTCTTCATCGAAAGCCATGACGATAACGGCAGCCCCGTATTTTCTGATCTTCTCCGCTCTTGTTCCTGAATATTTCTTCACCTTCTTTCAGGCTGATAGAGTTGACCACAGCTTTACCCTGGGTACATTTTAATCCGGCTTCAATTACCGTCCATTTAGAGGAATCTATCATCAGCGGAACCTTTACCACATCCGGATCAGAGGCAACCATATTGAGAAAACGGGTCATGGCTTTTTCAGAATCCAGCATTGCCTCATCCATATTAACATCGATAATCTGTGCACCATTTTCCACCTGCTGGCGGGCCACCACAAGGGCATCTTCATATTTTTCCTCCCGGATGAGCCTGGCAAATTGCCTTGAACCACTGACATTGGTACGTTCACCAACATTGATAAAATTGCTTCCTTTAAAAATAGTAAGGGGTTCCAGTCCACTGAGCGACAATTCATGTTTAGAAGGGGGGATTTGTCTTGGTTTTGCAGTCGACGCGGCTTCAGCAAACATCCTTATATGATCAGGAGTAGTGCCACAGCAACCCCCAATGATATTAACAAATCCGCTGGCAAGGAAATCACGGATAAATACCGACATCTTTTCAGGTGATTCATCATATTCACCGAATTGATTTGGGAAACCGGCATTTGGATAAGCACTAGTATAAAATGGCGCTTTCATTGACAGTTCTTCCAGGAATGGACGTAATTCCTTGGCTCCCAATGAACAGTTCAACCCGATAGAAAACAACTCAGAATGGGCAAGGGAAGTTAGAAAAGCATCCACCGTTTGCCCGCTAAGGGTCCTTCCACTCGCATCAGTTATAGTCCCGGAAATCATCAAAGGGATTGAAATATTTCTTTCCTTCCGGATATCAAGAATCGCCATGATGGCAGCCTTGGCATTTAACGTATCAAAGATGGTTTCCACCAGCAGGAGATCTACGCCACCATCAAGTAAACCATTTACCTGTTCGACATAAACATCGTACAGGTCATCAAAAGTGACCGCACGATAAGCCGGATCGCTTACATCAGGCGACATGGAGGCGGTTTTATTTGTAGGACCGATAGATCCTGCGACAAACCTGGGTTTCCGGGGAGTAAGTAAGGTAAATTTTTCGGCAGCTTCTACTGCTAACTGAGCAGCAGTTTTATTGATCTCATAAACAAGTGATTCCATGTGATAATCAGACATGGAGATCCGGTTGCTGTTGAAGGTATTTGTCTCAATAATATCCGCTCCTGCTTCGAGATATTGTTCATGGATTTCACTGATGATTTGCGGTTGGGTCAGCACGAGCAGGTCATTGTTTCCTTTCAGGGAATAAGGAAAATCATGAAAACGATCGCCACGAAATCCGGATTCATCCAGAAGGTAATCTTGGATCATTGTTCCCATGGCACCATCCAATACAAGGATTCTGCCTGATATTTCGTTTTCAATGTTTTTATTCATTTTCCCGCATTCTTCGTCAATGCATAGACCAGCATGTAATCAGAAATTCGTTCATAAAAAATGTTGTATGCTCCCAAACCTTCAGGTGTCTTCATTCCTGCTATGCATTGGCCTTTTCCACTGCAAAGATAATCAAAGGACCCGACAAAGATATCGCGTTGAAATTCCACGTCAGGCTTTCCATATATCTTATAAAGGGATTCTTTGGCTCCCCATATAATATAAAGTTTTTCCAATCTGTTGTTTTCACCGATATTTTGATCTTCCTCAATGGTTAAAAATCTGTCCTTGATCCTATAAATCCTGTCTTTGAGACGTTCTATATCTATTCCAACAGGACGGGTATTACTGGTAATCACGGCGGAGTAATCTCCTGAGTGAGAGATGGAAAGATACGACCTGTTATTCCTTAAATGGGGTTTTCCGAATGCATCATATTCTAGACAAACAGGCTCAGGAGACAGCATATTTTTCAGGAGAATACGATAACTAAGCCACTGCTTTTTCCTGATCTCGCTTTTAAAAGAAGCATATTGCTCCTCTTCAAAGAAATCAAGTACTGCCTGTTCTTTAAGTACCTCTTTTTCTTCATCAATTTTCCACACTCCCAAACGGGTCTGACTTTCAATCTCTCTGGAAAGAATTAACGGCATGCAGTCCTTTCTTTGTAAAAAAGTGTAAAAATACATCAATAAACTGTCACTGTTCCTGTTATATTGTGGCTTCTCAGATTTTAACAGTATGAAATTCATTTTATGGTTGAACACTTTTGGCGATTTCATTGGAAATTGATAATTTTGCAGCAAGAATTTTAAAAATGGAACAGATAAAAACAGATCAAAAAATTAACTATAAAGTAGCCGACCTTTCTTTGGCAGACTGGGGTAGAAAAGAAATTGAAATTGCAGAAAAGGAGATGCCCGGGCTAATGTCGATCCGGAAAAAATATGCGCAGGAAAAACCTTTGAAAAATGTACGGATCAGCGGTTCTTTGCATATGACCATCCAGACAGCTGTGCTGATTGAAACCCTGATTGAACTAGGTGCCGATGTCCGGTGGGCCAGTTGTAATATCTTTTCCACGCAGGATCATGCTGCCGCTGCTTTGGCTGTTAAAGGAATCCCGGTATTTGCATGGAAAGGAGAATCGCTGGAAGAATACTGGTGGTGCACAAACCAGGCGTTAACTTTTGAAGGTAGAAAAGGGCCAAACCTTGTTGTTGACGACGGAGGTGATGCCACTTTATTGATTCACCGGGGATACGAAATTGAGAATAATTCTGAATTATTGAAGAGAGTTCCTTCAAACCCTGAAGAAAAAGCCATTTATGACCTCCTGAAGACACTTTATGTCGAAAATAAAACTAAATGGCATGAGATAGTTAAAGACTGGAAAGGTGTTTCTGAGGAAACTACGACAGGCGTACATCGTCTTTACCAAATGAAAGAACAGGGAACACTCCTGGTTCCCGCAATCAATGTAAACGATTCGGTCACAAAATCGAAATTTGACAATTTGTATGGATGCCGCGAATCCCTGGCAGATGGGATAAAACGTGCAACTGATGTCATGATTGCAGGAAAAGTGGTTGTTGTTTTAGGGTATGGGGACGTTGGGAAAGGTTGTGCAAAGTCGATGCGGGCATATGGTGCCAGGGTATTGGTGACAGAGATCGATCCGATTTGCGCTCTTCAGGCTGCTATGGAAGGATTTGAAGTAACTACAGTTGAGAATGCCCTGCCGGAAGGGAATATATATGTAACAGCAACAGGGAACAAAGATGTTATCACGGCGAAGCATTTGTCGATGATGAAAGATGAATCCATTGTTTGCAACATTGGCCATTTTGACAATGAGATCCAGGTAGCCCAAATGGAAGCATGGCCAGGAATTAAGAAAATTACCATCAAACCTCAAGTAGACCAGTATATTTTTCCGGATGGGAAAAAGCTTTACTTACTGGCCGAAGGACGACTGGTTAACCTGGGCTGTGCCACAGGTCACCCTTCTTTTGTGATGAGCAACTCTTTTTCAAACCAGACACTTGCCCAACTTGATCTCTGGAAAAACAACTATGATATTGGGGTTTACCGTCTTTCCAAACAACTGGATGAAGAAGTTGCACGCCTGCACCTTGAACAACTGGGAGTGAAGTTGACAAAACTTACTGAGGAACAGTCCCGTTATGCAGGGATTCCCGTTGAAGGACCATACAAATCAGAACATTATCGCTATTAACGGGAAAAATTAATTGAAGATATAAAGAAGGCTTCCATTGTAAGAAGTCTGATATTGCTTCATCGGATAGGCGGAGGGACCAGAATAAGGAGATCCATTGAGGAGAATAAATTTTGAATTGCAGGAAGGACAAACAGTTGTAATCCCTGAAGACTCGACCACCAATCTTGCAGTTGATTTGCTCCAGTCATAAGGACAAGCCCGTTCGTAAGCCATAAACCCATTTGTGGAAGACCTGAAAACAATGATTCCCTGATAACCACCGGTAATGTATTCCCATCCGTTCACATTATTCAGGTGGATGTACTCGGTTGAGTTAGGATCAATGGCAATGTTAACGGCTACAACGGGAATTTCATTTTGCTGACTCTCCTTTTTACATTGAGGAAGAATGAAAAAAAACGCAATCAACACCAAAAGGAAACCTGTCCGATGAACTCCCACCATCATATTAACTTTTTTTCAAAACGCAGGAATGTCAATTATATTATACCGGAGATGCGATGGAATTACTTTAAGACAATAAGCCTTCTCTTTATTCTTTGTGCAACGCTGCTATCATCAACTTGCAGACCCTCTTCATTTTCACAGGGGAAAGACCCCGGGAGACGACGAATGGAAAAAGAAAAAGTGAAAAAAGACAAAGAAGCCAGTAAAAAGTACAAACAAGCCATCAAACAGCATGAAAAAAATCAATCGGCCTCTACCCGTTCAATGATGAAAGAGTCCAGGAAAGAATCGCCGAAGAATACCCCTATAAAGCCCTCTTCAGGAAAGAAATGCAAACAACACTAAAATAAAAGAGTGACAAAGGAAAAAAGTCACAGGATGACAGAGTAAGAGTCTTTTTTATAAAATTTCATAGCTACTTTTTCACTAGTTTTAAAAACGTATCAGTATTAGTTAAATTGAACCTCTATTTAGAAGGATTTTATATTTCAATAATCGGGATAAAATCATTTGGAACTTATTTTAAAATGTTGTTACCTTTACGATCTTTTTAAGCCCGAAGTATAATTTAACATAAAATTAATGGTATGTTAAGACATTTACTGTTAGCTATTGCATTGGTTCTGACGTCAAGTTTGTTAGTCTTTTCACAGACCGGATCAGGTACCCTTAAAGGGACAATTAAAGATAAAAAGACTGGGGAAGCTATTCCTTTTGCCAATATCGTTGTGGAAGTTGGTGGCGTTCAGGTAGGAGGATCCACTACGGATATGGACGGTAATTATATGATCAAACCCATTCCCCCCGGAAAAGTTGATCTGAAAGCTACCTATGTCGGGTACACTCCTTTTATTATGAAGGGGATTGTAATCTATGCAGAAAAGATTCAGTTCCAGAATGTTGATTTACAGCCACAATCTGTAAATCTCAAGGAAGTAGATATTGTTGAATACAAAGTACCCTTGATCTCGAAGGACCAAACAGTATCCGGTGGAACCGTCGATGCTGAAGATATTGCAAAGATGGCCAACAAATCGGCTGATGCAGTTGCTGCAACGGTTGGTGGGGTTGGTACAGATGCTAATGGTGCTATTACAAGCATGCGTGGTCAGCGTTCTACAGGTACGGTTTATTATATTGATGGTATAAGGGTAATTGGAAGTAATGTGCTTCCACAATCCTCAATCGAACAGGTTGAAGTTATCCTGGGTGGAACTCCGGCAAGTTACGGGGATGCCACAGGAGGGATTATAAGTGTAACTACAAAAGGGCCATCAAGGGACATCAGTGCAGGAGTCGATGTTCAGACATCAGAGCTTCTCGACCGTTTTGGATATAACAGGGTCGGACTAAATCTGACAGGACCTTTGTTTTCTAAAAAGGATACCATCACTAAAACAAAGACACCGATAATGGGTTATTTTTTAGCCGGTGAATTTGTTTACCAGAAAGATGGTGCTCCAGGTGCCTTCGAGTATTATAAGATTAAAGATGATGTATTGAATAACATCAGGTACAATCCAATCCGACTATCATCAAACGGTCAGGCAGTTCTGCTTAGTGCTGATTTCCTGACTTTAAACGACCTGGAAAAAACCAAAACAACACAAAATACTTCAGTTTATAATATTAATGCATCGGGAAAACTTGATTTCCGTCTTACTCCGACCATCAACATGTCATTTGGCGGTACTTTACAATACAATGATAATTATGGATTCAATTATCAACAGTCACTGCTTGATTATATGTACAATGTGCACAATACAAGCAGCACATGGAGGGTGAACGGGCGCTTTACCCAGCGTTTCCCGACTGCCAACGACAGTAAATCATTTGTCAAGAACGTATATTATTCAATTGGCGCTGACTTCTCCAGGACTAACGCAAAATCTGAGGATCCACAATTAGGTGAGAATCTTTTTAAATATGGTTATATCGGAAGTTTTGCCACCCAATCTGTACGTGCATATACTGCAGCACTTTCGAAGGATTCTGTAACCGGTAAAATGGCCCATCTTCAAAATGGGGTTAGGGATACAGGAGTAATTTTCCATGCCAATAATTATAATCCTGAATCGGTTGCCTGGGTAGATGAATATTTTCGTATTCTGCCAAAAGTTGGAGCCGACGGAACCGGTTATTATCTGAATACGGATAATATTGTTGGTAACAATGGTTTGATCAATGGAAGTCAACCTCAGCCTGTTTATGGGGGTAGTATGTGGGATAATGTTGGACAAAGGACATCCGGTTTTTCATACAGCCAGGCTGACCAGTTTAATGTTCAGGCTTCCTTTGCAGGTGACTTCGGACATCATGAAATACAGGTTGGATTGCAGTACCAGCAAAGAAAGGTCAGTTCTTATGGCGTTGATGGAGCTGATATGTGGTCGCTCATGAAACTGGAAACCAATTCCCAGATCGCGGAATTGGATGTTTCTAATCCTCAGCTTGTTTACAGGGATGGGGTTTTTATGGACACTATTAATTATTACCGGAAGTATTCATCCACATTACAGAAGAATTTTGATATCAATTTAAGGCAAAAGCTGGGATTGCCCATCGATGGAACTGACTATATCGATATCAATTCCTATAATTACGATGCAGGTACCATTAATTATTACGATAAAAACGAGAAACTACATACCGTAAAGGTGGGCAGTAACCTGTTAAACATTAATATGTTCACCCCCGACGAACTCTTCGAGGGAGGTTCACCTTTGGTTAGCTATGCAGGCTATGATTATACCGGCAAAAAACTGACACATACGCCGACACTGGATGATTTCTTCAATGCTACGGATGCCAATGGTAATTATACGCGTGAAGTAGCAGCTTTCCAACCCATTTATATGGCAGGGTACATCCAGGATAAATTTGCTTTTAAAGACTTGATCTTTAATATAGGTTTGCGTGTTGACAGGTTCGACGCCAACCAGATGGTATTAAAAGATCCCTATTTATTCTTCCCGGCTAAAACCAAAGGAGAACTTGATCCTCACGTATGGGGGAATATTCCAAGCAATATAGGCAGTGATTTTGTGGTTTATGTGGATGATCCTGCAAACCCTTCAACAATTACCGGTTACCGTAGCGGAAACCAATGGTACGACAAAAATGGCACCCCTGTTACAAGTCCTACTATTGTTGATCCGACGGGAGTAAAACCCTATCTGGAAAATGCTTCCAACACTACCATGAGCACGAATGTGTTCAAGCAATATAACCCCCAGGTCAATTATATGCCCCGTATATCTTTTTCTTTCCCGATATCGGATGATGCCTTGTTTTATGCCCATTATGACATCCTAACCCAACGGCCTTCGAGTGGTTATGATGAGTTAAATCCTATAGCCTATTATTTTATCAATGTAACGGGTTCCTCGGGAGGGACTATTACAAATCCTGATCTGAAACCTGAAAAAACTATCGATTATGAATTAGGTTTCCAGCAAAAAATAAATAATGCATCTTCCTTAAAGCTGTCTATGTTCTATCGTGATATGCAAGACCAGATCCAGCAATTTCGTCTCAGCGGCGCCTGGCCAAAAACATATTATTCTTATACCAATATTGACTTTGGTACAGTAAAAGGATTAACCGTATCATATGACTTGAGAAGAACTGGAAATGCAAGGGTTCGGTTCAGTTATACTTTGCAGTTTGCTGATGGTACCGGATCGGATGCTGATGCTGCAGCAACAATTATCAGGTCTGATCAGCCGAACTTACGTACAACCAATCCGCTGAACTTTGACCGCCGTCATTCATTCAATGCCGAATTCGATTATCGCTGGGGTATTGGGAAAGATTATAACGGCCCGGTAATAAATCGTAAAAAGAAAGGGAAATCTCCTGTCCAGATCTTTTCAAACTTTGGTGCAAACCTTACACTGACCGGGGGCTCAGGAACACCTTATACCCGGTCTTCCCAGGTGATACAGTATGGAGGAATGGGCCCAATCCTCGGATCCATCAATGGTTCACGTCTGCCCTGGCAATTCCTCCTCAATCTGAAGGTTGATAAAGAATTCGAACTGACAATGGGTAGCAAGAAGAAAAAGCCTGCCTCACTCGATGTTTATCTTGAAGTCCTCAACCTTTTGAATACAATGAATGTGGTAGGAGTTTACCCGGCAACAGGGTCCCGCAAAAGATGACGGCTACCTTTCTGCCCCGGAATACCAGAGCCAGATCAATCAACAGGTAAGTCCCTGCTGCATATAGGGATCTTTATACCAGTATATATTAACAAACCATTTAACTACAGTACACCAAGACAGACCCGGTTAGGACTTATGTTTAATTTTAACCCGTAGTTCTGACAGGATAGGGATGATAAAAAATATTACAGGAAATCGTATAAATTCAATACCCATGAAAAATATGTTTCGCCTCTTATTGCTTTCTGTCGGCTTTTTGCTGATTTTCAGAGTGACTTATGCGGATAAAAACCCACAAACAAATAACAAAGGACGGCGAGATTATAAAACAAACGGCTGCGGGCTGTGCCGCAGGATCTAATTACAAATATCTTGATATAAATAATGTCAGAACTCTATGTTACTCATATGGAAATGGATGGTTCCTGGAAATTGCCGAATATGAGGTTCCAAAAGGATCAGGGAAAACTTCCATGTTTTCTTTTTCCCTATGGATTGGTGGCATCGACCTGAATAACAACCTGAAGCTAGCTGCTTATCGGTATGGACAAGGCCCGTCGATTGCCGCAGCACATACAAAAAATGATTTCTATCCAGGCCCTTTAAAAATTGATGGAACAGCTTCTATTGATGAAGAAACGTGTGCCAAATACGACCAGCTGTTCGAGAGTGACCCGGGCTGAAGTTGAGGAATTCATTGCCTGGCAGGACAATAAAGCTGCATTTCCGGATTATATAATACCTCCGGACATCCTAAATTATCCTGCAAAGGGAGACAGGGCAGATGGATATCTTATTACCTTGCTCCTTTTTATGATGTGAACAAGGACGGGATATATAACCCGAAGAGGATGGAGACTATCCTTATTATGATTTTACAAATTCACTCTGTCCTAAATTTCTTAAACCCGGCGAAAAGATCAGAAGGGCAAGATTGCAAATGGTGGGCCGAATGATACACTGGGGATCCTGGTTGACCAGGTATTGAAAGGAGACCAGACGCTATGGAGTGTTTATAATGATAAAGGAAATGTACATTCTGAAACCCAGGGCGATCCTATCGGGATGGAAATCAGGGCGCAATACTTTGCCTTTTCTACCAATGATGAGATAAATAATATGACATTTTACAGTTATGAGCTTATAAACCGTTCGACATATACCCTGACCAATACCTATTTCAGTCAATGGGTTGACCCTGATTTGGGTTATGCATACGATGACTATGTTGGTTGCGATGTTGGCCGTGGTTTAGGATATTGTTACAACGGGAACCCTGTAGACGGTTCCGGGCAGCCTCAGGCCTATGGCGCCCATCCACCTGCCGTTGGTGTCGACTTTTTCCAGGGGCCATACTTAGACCCAGACGGATGCGATAATCCCTCCTTTAATGGAAACTCACTGAAAGGACCTTCTTTTCATGGGGATTGCAGTATTGTTGCGCAAGATGGCACAACCCAAAGAATGGCTTATGGACCAGGTAACACCGACACAGCTACTGTAATTGTCAGGGCCGAAGCTATTAATGGAATTAATTTCGGTGATAGCATTATCGACAATGAAAGGTATGGCATGAGAAGGTTTGTATACCACAATAATAATGGTGTTGTTCCTGATTATATGACTGATCCGAGTTATGCTCCACAGTATTATAATTTTTTAAGAGGGATATGGAAAGATGGACAGCCCATGACCTATGGCGGTAACGCCCATCCACCTTCAAGTTATGGTCCTGTTTGTGATTTTATGTTTCCTGAATTATCTGATGTCTGCGATTGGGGAGTACACGGAGAATCATATGGTGGACAAAAATTATGGACAGAGGTTACTGCAAACAATGCACCTTATGATAGAAGATTTATGCAATCAGCCGGACCCTTTACTTTACGACCTGGCGCATGTAATTATATCACCGTTGGTATTCCCTGGGCCAGAGCTGCCGGTACTCCATGGGAATCGGTGGAATTACTGAAAATTGTTGATGATAAATGCCAGAAATTGTTCGACAACTGCTTCGCAGTTCTTAACGGCCCCGATGCTCCTGACCTGACTATACAGGAAATGGATAAAGAACTGATCATTTATATTTCGAACAGAAAGTTTAATGATGCAGGGAATAATTTCGAAGAAAAATATTCAGAATATGATCCGAATATACCAAACCCGGATAACCTGCCACACAATAAGAGAAATGATTCGCTCTATCGTTTTGAAGGATACCAGATTTTCCAGTTAAAAGATGCAACAGTTGATGCTTCGGGTCTTTATGATAACACAAAGTCCAGGTTAGTGGCACAATGTGATATTCAAAATGGGGTGTCAAAACTTGTTAACTGGACATATGATGCAAACCTGAACGGGAATTCTGGTCAGGTTATGGTAACAGGGGCTGACAAAGGAATTCAACATTCATTCGTTATCACAACAGACCAGTTCCCGTTGACTACTTCCACTGCTCTCATAAATCATAAACAATATTATTTCATGGCTGTTGCGTATGGGTATAATCAATATAAGCCTTATCAACCCGATTCAATTGATAAAGGACAAGCCACTCCTTATTTACAGGGACGTAATAATATTCAAAGGTATACAGCTATCCCTCATATACCCGTGGGAGATATAATGAATTCAAATGTAGGAGATGGCCCTGTTATCACTCGTATCCAGGGACAAGGAAACGGTGGGATGATCATTGAATTCTCTGATAAAACTATTGCAGAGATCCTTGCAAAACCAATGGCTGATTCTGTGACAAATGTTTATGGAATGCCTGACTATCCGATATCCTATCATCCGGAATACCAGGTTTCTGAAGGCCCTCTGAATATTAAAGTCGTCGATCCGCTGAATGTGGCTTCCGGTAAATATATCATCAAGTTTGATACCATGATACCGGGCCCCTCAAATTCTCCATTTGTTAATACCACAATAAAGTTTGGTCACTGGAAGTTGTATGATGAGTCCACAGGAATTACCTATAATTCTGACACTACAACCATTTATCCCTATGAACAATTATTCCTTAACCTTGGTCTTGCACTGACCATCAACCAGGTTCCTTTCCCGGGTGATACAGCAAAAGACGGAACCCATTATAGCGGTAATGCACTGCTCTCTGCCCCGGCAGCAATATATGCTGACAGTACCAGGATGTGGCTGGGCGGAGTTCCTGATAATGATGTTCCTGCAAGCGCACAGAACTGGATCCGTTCAGGTACATATAATACAGGATCGGACCTCAATCTCTACGATTGGAATAATACCCCTTCTTCTTTCAAACCATGGGACCCGAACGAAGATTATGCTAAGATACAGGGAGGTACCTGGGCACCTTATTGCCTTGCTGTTTCAGCAGACCAGGAAACCGGGTTACAAGTGCCATCTAATTTACCTTATCCGAAAGTTGCTCCAGCACTTACAACATCTTCTAAAACATACAGTACCATGGACAGGCTGGCCTCGATAAACATTGTTATTACGCCTGATAAATCAAAATGGACTCGTTGCCCGGTACTTGAAATGTGTGCCGATTCAAAATTAGCTGAAGGGGGAGCTCCTAAGTTTGGTTTCAGAAGACATCTTTCTGTGAATATCGATGGAGACACCGGAGTTGTGAGCAACAACCCTATTTACAACTCCAGTTTTATAAGCCCTACCGGTATGGGGTGGTTCCCGGGGTATGCTATAAATCTTGAAACAGGAGAACGACTGAACATCATGTTCGGTGAGAATTCATGGCTCATTTCTGATAACGGACGTGATATGTTATGGAATCCATCAACACGGTTATATGATAATGAAAATAACGAACCTGTATTTGGAGGTATGCATTATGTTTATATCATGGGATCACTAAAAACAAGTGTAAAATATGGTAATGGAACCGTGTCACTTGATTTTCCTGCATATGATGGTGGTGCTTACCTTTTTAGCCATTTAAATAAGTCTCCTCACCAGATCTGGCAATGGTATGGATTCGCATCCTGCATGTACGTTGGGATACCTCTGGCAATTGCTGGGAAACAGTGGCTGAGCAACGAGGTGACCATTAAGATCCGGGTTGCGAAACCATATAACCGGTATTTCGCCACATCACTTCCTGCATCCTATTCGGATACTGCAGAAAACCAATGCTGGCCAGAATATTCTTTTAATACCTCAACAATTGCAACCTCCAAGCAGAATGCATCTAAAGTGGCGACTGATCTCGACCTGATCAATGTAGTACCCAACCCTTATTATGGCTATGACGATTATGAGCATAACCAGTTGGATAACAGGATTAAAATAGTCAATTTGCCACTCAAGTGCACGGTAACTATTTTTGACATGAGCGGAGTCATGATACGGCAATTTATTGTTGATAAATCCGGAATATCCGAACCCAGGGCATCCACGGCAGATTTGAATACAGATGCGAAGACCTCGATCGATTGGGATTTGAAAAATTTTGCAGGAATTCCAATTTCAGGAGGAATGTACATAATTCATGTAAAAGCTGATGGAGTTGGTGAAAGGACGGTAAAATGGTTTGGAATATTGCGACCTGTTGACTTGAATTCATACTAACATTTTCTTCGACTGTGAACAGAATATTATGATTAGAAATATAAAAATTGAGTATATGAAAAATATTTATAGTCTCTTAATTTCGATATTCTTAGTGGGATTGTTGGTCCTTCCAATGGATAAGGTTTCTGCCGGGAATAAGGATCGTTCCGGGCAGGCAGGGGCATCGGAATTACTAATCGATCCATGGGCGAAAAGTTCGGGCTGGGGAAGTGTAGGTACTGCAAATGCTTATGGACTCGAAGCCATGTATGCGAATATTGCGGGAACTGCTGCAACCAAAGGAACAGAGATAATCTTTTCATATACCGACTGGTTGCAGGGAGCAGATATTAAAATCATGAATTTTGGGTTTTCACAAAAATTGGGACAAAATAAAGGAGTTCTAAGCCTGGATATCATGTCGATGAATTTTGGTGAAATTAATATCACCACAACGAATTCCCCTGAAGGACAACTGGGTACATACAACCCCAATTACCTTAATATCAATCTTGCCTATGCAAAGGCGTTTTCGAACAGTATCTTTGGCGGATTGAATATAAAGGTCATCTCTGAATCAATAACTGATGCCACTGCAACCGGAATAGCGCTGGATGCTGGTGTTCAGTATATAACCGGTGACAAAGAGCAGATAAAATTCGGGGTTGCCCTTAAAAACATTGGACCGACTATGAAATTCAGTGGTGACGGTCTTTCTTTCCGCGGTATCATCCCAACACATGGAAACGATAATGACCTTTTTACTGTAGAAACCAGGTCGGCACCATTTGAAATGCCCACTGCCTTAAGAATTGGCGCATCGTATGACTTTCTCATTGGAGAAATACACCGGATCACACTGGCGGGTAACTTTACTTCCAACTCTTTCACAGAGGATCAATTCACACTTGGCCTCGAGTATTGTTTAAAACCTTACTTTGCTGTGAGAGCAGGGTATACTTATCAGAATGGCATCTTCAATTCCGACGTTGCTGACAGGGGAACCGTATTTACCGGACTGAATGCAGGATTTTCAGTCTCTGTTCCGTTTAATAAAGAAAAAGAAACAGGTATAGGAATTGATTATTCGTATAGAACTACAAACCCATATTCAGGGGTACATTGTATCGGATTAAAGCTCAACTTTTAGACATTACCTAAACTTCATTTAGTCCTGATTATTATCTTTGTATGGCATAAGGACCCTTTCAAAGGGTCTTTTGCCTTATTATCAGATCGGTGAAAATATGTAACAATGACTGAGATCAAGTATTATACACAGGAAGGATTAGCTAAACTCCAGGAGGAGTTACAAAAGCTTGTATCCGTCGATCGTCCGGCGATTTCAAAGCAAATCGCAGAAGCAAGGGATAAAGGAGATCTGTCAGAGAATGCGGAATACGCTGCTGCCAAAGAAGCGCAATCTATGCTTGAATTGAAAATAAACAAACTGCAGGAGGTCATCAGCAATGCCCGCCTGCTGGACGAATCCAAACTCGATAGCACTAAGATCCTTATCTTTTCCACCGTTAAACTGAGGAACACTCAAAATAATAACATCGTTACCTATACATTGGTTCCTGAAAATGAAGCCAATGTTAAACTGGGTAAGATTTCTGTTAATTCGCCCATTTCCAAGGGACTTCTGGGTAAAAGCATAGGTGACAAGGTAGAAATTGCAGTACCAGCCGGGACTGTCGCCTTTGAGATCATTGAAATTACCAGAAAAAACGGACACTAATGGCAACCATTTTCACAAGGATTATTAACGGGGAAATCCCTTCCTATAAAATTGCGGAAGATGAACAATATTATGCATTCCTCGATATCAACCCTCTTGCAGAAGGACATACATTGGTCATTCCCAAAAAGGAAACGGATTATATCTTCGATATTGAAGATGAAGAGTTCAAGGGGCTGTTTTTATTTGCCAAGCGTGTCGCTGCAGGAATGCTGAAAGTCATTCCCTGTGAACGGATTGGTATAGCGGTAATAGGGCTTGAAGTAAGTCATGCACACATCCACCTGGTTCCACTGAAAACGATCTATGACATTGATTTCAAAAAACCGAAACTCAAATTGTCTCCTGAAAAATTTGCTGAAATAGCCACGAAAATCAGTGAAGCAATTAAGTTATAAAGGTGCTGAAAATTTCCTTTACCGGGGGTCCCGATATTTATCTTGATTTTCAATCTCAATAGGCCCTGACATTTCTCCCCTCAATATAATTGATAAAGGATTTATTTACCACTTTGTTACCTCCCGGTGTTGGATAATTTCCTGTAAAATACCAGTCACCTGTGTTATTGGGGCAAGCTGTATGAAGGTCTTCAATGGTTTGGTAAATGATTTCGATCTTTGCCCTGATTGAAGATGGTGTCAATATTTCAGAAACTTTTTCAGAGATCCTCTGAGCGGTAAATGGCCTGTAAATCTCTTTGACAAAATTCTGAATTTGTTCCTTGGGAAGTTGTTCCTGGGCTTTTGATTTTTTATAGACCTCGTTAATCACATTCTCCTGGTGTGAGTCCCTAAGCAATTCAATTGCGGCTTTAAAAGCAATAAAATCTGAGAGTTTAGCCATGTCGATCCCGTAACAATCAGGATAACGGATCTGGGGAGCGGAAGAAGCGATGATGATCTTTTTGGGTTCCAGCCTGTCAAGAATGCGTATAATACTTTGTTTGAGTGTTGTCCCCCTGACAATTGAATCATCGAGCACGACAAGATTATCTTTTCCTTTACGGATACTTCCGTATGTAATGTCATACACGTGCGCTGCCAGGTCGTCACGTTGTGAATCCTGTGTGATAAAGGTCCTCATTTTCATGTCCTTCACTGCAACCTTTTCTGCTCTCGGGGCCAATGCCAGGATATCATCAAGTTCAGCAGGCGTCAGTTTCTCCCCCGCATGCAGGATCTTCTCCTTCTTGATGGTGTTGCAGAAGAGGTTAATCTCTTCGATCAGACCATAATAAGCATCTATCGCTGTATTCGGGATATAAGAGAAAACGGTGTTTACAAGGTCGTAATCGATGGCTTTCAGAATCGCGGGGGCAAGGAATTTACCCAGCATTTTCCGCTCTTTGTAAATCTCTTTATCAGTTCCCCTCGAAAAATAGATCCGCTCGAAGGAACAGGCCCTCTTTTCCAATGGTTTGCGGAATTGTTTTTCTGCAATCGTTCCATCCCTTTTTACAATCAGGGCATACCCTGGTTTTAATTCTTTAACCAATTCGAAAGGAACATTAAAAGTCGTCTGGATAACCGGTCGTTCGGAAGTCGCAACTACAACCTCATCATCATAGTAATAATATGCCGGCCTGATGCCATTGGGATCCCGCATTATAAAAGCATCACCATGCCCAAGCAATCCGCCAATAACATAACCTCCATCCCAGTTTTCGGCCGAATTCTTTAAAATCCGCTGGATATTAATTTGTTTGGCAATCTGCTTTGTTATTTCTCTTTTCGGGTACCCTTGTTCTTTGCATTTTTTATAAAGGGCTTCATTCTCTGCATCGAGAAAATGACCGATCTTCTCCAGAATAGTGATCGTATCAGAAGTCTCAACCGGGTATTGACCCAGATCGATGAGTTTTTCGAAGAGCTCGTCAACATTGGTTAGATTGAAGTTTCCTGCCAGTACCAGATTCTTCGTCATCCAGTTATTTTCACGTAAGAAAGGATGAATGTTAAGCAGGGCATTTTTTCCGAAGGTACCATAACGCAAATGTCCCAGGTAAAGTTCCGCGATGAAATCAACATTATATTTCAACCAGTTTGCATCGCAAAGCCGCTGAGGATATTTTTCACTGACTTGCTGGATTTGAAGTTGGAAAGCTGAAAAGATATCTTTAATCGGGGAATCAGAATCTGAACGCAACCGGTTGATGTATTTGTTTCCGGGTTCAAGATCAAATTTGATACTGGCAATCCCTGCTCCATCCTGCCCGCGATTGTGTTGTTTCTGCATAAGAAGATGCAGCTTGTTCATGCCATAGGTGACCGTTCCGTATTTTGCAAGGTAGAATTCGAGCGGTTTCAGAAGGCGTATCAAGGCTATCCCGCATTCATGGTTGATGTTCTCGCTCATTCAACATGGAATTAGAGGGTGCAAAGGTAAGAAAATTATCGGTTGGGAATATTTCGAGCCAGGGAATGAAGAGTCAGCATCTTCTTTGTGAAGATATTTTTGGTACATTTATACTTCAAATGATAACTCATATCACAGCCTCCGAATTTCTTGATTTAGCCTGTAGATGCAGGACAATTGATGTGCGTTCGGAAAAAGAATACCTCCAGGGTCACATTCCCGGAGCCTATAACCTGCCTCTTTTCAATAATGAGGAACGGGCAGTTGTCGGTACCCTTTATAAGAATTCAGGAAGGGAGGCTTCGGTGTTAAAAGGATTGGAATTTGCCGGTCCGAAACTGGCTGATTTTGTGAAACAGGTACATAAATTTACGGATCAGAAAAAACTTCTTATGTATTGCTGGAGAGGAGGAATGCGGAGTGAATGCATGGCCTGGCTTTTTCATGTTGCCGGATATGAGGTTTCTGTCCTGAAAAATGGATATAAAGCTTACCGGCATTTAATCAGGGAGGGTTTATCCCAACTTGCAAACATGATTATCCTCGGAGGGTTGACAGGGAGCGGGAAGACAGAACTTCTTCATTTGCTTGGAAAGATGGGGGAGCAGGTTTTGGATATTGAAAACCTGGCATGTCATAAAGGCTCTGTTTTCGGGGGATTCGGACAACCTGATCAACCTACCAATGAACAATTTGAGAATGTCATTTATGATACCTGGCGACAATTCGACCTCACCAAAACATTATGGATTGAAGATGAAAGCCGGATGATCGGAAATGTCAGCATCCCGGATCCATTATTTAAACAAATGAGCCGGGCGGTGATGATAAAAGTCGAATCAGGTAAAGAACAGAGGTTACACAGGCTTGTCGATGAATATTCAAAAGTCGAAATTCACGATCTGCAAAGCGCCATAATGAGGATTAGTGAAAGACTTGGAGGAGCCAGCACACAGAAAGCACTGGCAGCACTTGAGACCAGTGATTTTGAAACCGTAGCAAGCCTGTCCTTATCCTATTATGATAAAACATATGAGCATTCTGTGCTGAAGAGAGAAAATCAGAAGATCTTTAATGTTCCCATTAAAAGTCATGATCCTGTTAAAAATGCAGCAATTATTCTGGAAACAGCAAGATCGGTAAAATGAATTTATTTTAAAGCTATGGAAAGTATTTATCTCGATTATAACGCAACTACTCCAATTGATCCGCGCGTAGCAGATGTAATGCGGCCCTTCCTGGAAGAATTATTTGGAAACCCTTCAAGTATTCATGCAGAAGGTATCAAGGCAAAAGAGGCAGTTGAAAATGCAAGGAAACAGGTTGCATTAATGCTAAACTGCCATTCCGACGAGATCGTTTTTACAAGTGGAGGTACAGAATCGAATAATTTTGCCATCAAAGGAATAGCTTTTGCTAACCGTAACAGAGGAAATCATATTATCACCTCCTGCATTGAGCATCCTTCCGTGATGGAAGTATGTCATTACCTTGAAGAGCAGGGATTCACAGTCACATATTTGCCTGTAGATGAATCCGGCCAGGTAGATCCTGCAGATGTCAGGAAAAACATCAGTTCTTCCACGATCCTGATTACGATCATGCATGCGAATAATGAAACGGGCACAACTCAACCTGTTGAAGAAATCGGAAGAATCGCGCGGGATCAGGGAATTCCATTTCATAGCGACGCAGCCCAGAGCGCAGGCAAGATAGAGGTAAAAGTTGAAAAGATGGGAGTTGACCTTCTTTCATTGGCAGGCCATAAGATATATGCTCCTAAAGGTGTAGGAGCTTTGTATATCCGTCGTGGCGTTCACCTGGAGAAACTTATTCATGGAGCCGACCACGAACAAAATCTTCGTGCAGGAACTGAAAACGTGATATCCATCGTGGGATTTGGAAAAGCATGCAAGATCATTGCTGATGGCCCCTCCCCAAAGAGCAATGAACTGAATGACCTCAGGGATTTTTTGTTCCGGCAACTCAAGAATGAAATCCCGGAAATTAAATTGAACGGTCATCCTGAAAAAAGATTACCCAACACACTAAATATCAGCTTCCCGGGTGTTGAAGCTACCCTGTTGCTCGATAAAATGGCCCCGGTTGCTGCCTCCGCAGGGGCAGCTTGTCATTCGGGAAGTGAAGTGATTTCACCGGTTCTTTCGGCAATGAAAGTCCCTGATAATCTTGCCATGGGTTCCGTGCGTTTCTCGTTAGGCCGGATGACAATACGAAGTGAGATCGAAACAGCAATTCCCATAATTATCAATGCTTATCGCAATCTTTCAGATATTAATCCATCTTCTATCCTCCATCCTCCATCTTCTGAATTTAAACTTACCCACTATACCCATGGACTGGGTTGCGCTTGTAAGATCCGTCCTCAGTACCTGGAAAAAATCTTAAAGGAACTGCCAATTTCCAGTGATCCTGATATTCTTGTCGGGTTAAAGGATCCTGATGATGCAGCAGTATTCAGGATTAATGATCAGACAACGATTGTCCAGACTGTTGACTTTTTTACACCGGTTGTGGATGATCCTTACGATTTTGGTGCGGTTGCGGCAGCCAATGCATTGAGTGACATTTATGCAATGGGAGGGAAGCCTTTGTTTGCATTGAGTATCGTAGCCTTCCCCGATAAACTTCTCCCGCAGCAAGTTCTTAAGCAAATTCTCCAGGGAGCTATTGATAAAGCTTCAGAAGCAGGGATCAGCATTATCGGAGGCCATACCATTGAAGACACAGAACCTAAATTCGGTCTTGTTGTAACAGGTATTATTGACCCCGGGAAAATACTTACTAATTCATCAGCGAAACCAGGAGATGCAATCATCCTTACAAAACCGGTTGGCACAGGTATTCTTTCAACGGGAGTAAAACGTGGTCTTGTTGACAGGGAAACTGAAAGACGCATGATAGCTGGAATGGCTCAGCTTAATGATAAGGCCGTTGAAGTTATGCATGCTTTTGAGGTTAATTCCTGCACAGATGTGTCTGGCTTCGGGTTACTGGGGCACCTGAAAGAGATGATCCAGGCAAGCCATACAGGTGCTGAAATAGATTATAAAAAAGTACCACTACTCCCGATGACTTGGGAACTTGCAGCCATGAATATGATCCCTGGAGGCACCCGGAATAATCTTCAGTTTGTGGAAGATGTTATGGACTGGGGAGAAAATGTGCCTGAACTTGCAAAAAAAATCCTGGCTGATGCTCAGACTTCAGGAGGATTACTGATCACACTTCCTGCAAAAGAGGCAAGTAAATTCCTTGAAAAATGCAGGATAGCAGGGATTAGCGAGGCAGTCATCATCGGGATTATCACCAAAGGAGAAAAGATTCGTGTCTTGTAAGGTTTATTTGGTATTTAATTCCCTCCTCGATAATAGCCTGTCTGTGTGCGAAGAATGGTTGTAGAATAAGGTGACGGAAAAACTTTTTAACCTTATATTGTTTCTTGGTATAATTACTTAATTTTGCGTTTCGGGAAATATCTGCTAAGACTTTTAATTTGCATTTATCTGATTGCTTCAATTATGAATTTCATACAGGTTTTATCCTTCATTCCATGTTAAATTTAAAGGGATCTTCATGGATAGCATTTTAACAGATGTTCTGGAAAGAGTAAGAGAACTTTTTTATAAATATGGTGTCCGAAGTGTATCAATGGACGATATTTGCCGTGATCTGGGGACCTCAAAGAAAAAGGTGTACCAGCTCTTTTCCAGTAAAAATGAATTGGTTGAAAAACTTCTTGAACTGGAAAGGGAGAACTTCAAGATCATTTTTGATACCTACAATTTTGAAGGTGTTAATGCCATCGATATCCTCCTTACAGTTAGCAAAGAAGTGGGTGAACGTTTTAGGGATGTAAGCCCTTCGATGACATTTGACCTGGTGAAATACTATCCTGATATTTATAATAAACACGTTGATGACAGGATCGATTTTATCTTTAAAAAGATTCAGATCAACCTTGAGAAAGGAATTAACCAGGGTGTTTACCGGGATGACCTGAGTGTGGAATTAGTTGCACGGTTATACATCCGCAGGCTTCTCGACCTGCATAACCCGGAATTCTTCCCGGCTGACAAGTTTTCTTTCCAGACCCTCTTTGATGTGATGTTCGATAACTTTATCCGCGGAATCGCCAATTCAAAGGGAATAGATTACTACGAAAGTCAGAAACGAAAAGTAAATTTTAACAAATTCAACAAATGAAACGGATTTTTTTCCTCATAACTGTTGTTTCATGCATCTTCACTTACTCCAGAACACAGTCACAACCTAAACCGGCATTGTCATTTTCATTGAAGGAGGCACAGGATTATGCTTATGCTAACAACTACGACCTTAAAAATTCTGCTTATGATGTAGAAATTGCCAGGAAGATGGTCAAACAAAATACGGCGATCGGTCTTCCACAGATTGATGGAGGTATTGACTATGTCGATTACCTGTCAGTACCCGTTATGGTGCTTCCTGCTGAATTAGCCCAGATGTTCAACATGAAGGCAATATCGTTTACCGATGAGTACAATGCCACTCTCAGGGCCAGACTTTCTCAACTCATTTATAGTGGTCAATATCTTGTTGGCTTGCAGACAGCGAAAGCTTTTCTTGAGACTGCGAAACAGAAGATGTTGAAGGATAAAATGGATGTTAAGGAACTTGTTGCCGAAGCTTATATCGGGCTCATAATCGTGGAAGAAAGTGCAAAAATCCTTGATTCGACATATAAAACGGTAAATCAAATGTTAGAAGACGGTAAAGCCACACTAAAACAAGGATTGATAGAAGACATAGATGTTGAACAGATGGAACTGAACCGGTCAAACCTTGAAGCTACAGTAATTACAACTAAGAGTCAGCGACTGATTGCTTACAATTACTTAAAATTTCTTATAGGGGTTAAAGGCAATACAGAGATAAAACTTACGGACGACCTGACATTTTTCTTGAATCTAATTAAAGAAAATCTTCTGACAGACATCCAATTTGATGTTGACAGGAATATTGATTACACTATTCTGAAAAAACAAGAATACCTCACCCTGATGCAGTACAAACTTGCCAAAACAGCCTATCAACCAACCCTCTCAGGTTTCTTTGGTATTCAGGGAAATGCACAACGAACCCAATGGTCTTTTTTCAGCGACAATTACCCATGGTACAAGACAATAAACTGGGGAGTGACCCTTTCCATACCCATCTGGAGTAGCGGAAGTCGAAAATACAGTGTTGATCAGGCACAACTGAATGTGGAGAAAATGAAGGTGCTGGATGAAAAGACGAAGGTTCAGCTTCAACTTCAGGTCGAGACATCAAAAAAGGATTTCACCAATTCTTTTCTGGTTTTCAACAATAAGAAAAAAGGTCTCGATATAGCAGGCCGGATCTATGAGAAAACCTTAACAAAATACAAACAAGGTGTATCTTCGAGTACTGATCTGAACCAAAAATACAGTCAATTCCTGGCTTCAGAATCCGACTATATATTGTCTCTCTCTGATCTGTTAAAGAACACTATTGCATTGCAGAAATTGTTGGAGAAGGTTTAGAGGGAGGATGGAAAATGGAGGATAGAGGATGGCGAATTTAGTGCCAATTTTGAATTAGTTTATATAACATAGCCCCCAGGGTTTTATATCCAGAATAGACATTTTCATATTGGTCTTCTAGCAAATAATTACAATCCTTGGCGAGATCAAGCCAAGTTTTTGTTTCTTCCACAGAACCTAAGGCAGCAGTTAATTGTAATATAAAAATCCTTTTATAATTTCGTTTTGCAAATCCCTCACTGATATTTGCTGGCACTGATCTTGACGATCTGAGAACCTGATCAGTTAATGAATATAATTCTGCTTTTGGAAAAGATTTAGAAAGTTGAAAAACCAATAATGCCAAAGAATAAGAGGATTGATAAACTTCAAGGTCTTTGACCGAATTTATGCATTTTCGTTCCATGATTATGTTTTCCTATTTAGTGTCTGTCCATACAGTCCCTCATTTTGTTGATAACCGACTGATTTTTGATGCTCAGAGGGAATTTTCGCAAAATAAAATCCTTAGTCAGTGTTTTTAGACCAAAACCCTGTTAAAAACCCAGCTTAATTTGTTAACATCCGCTGGATTTTGAAATTTCACGCATATCTGTTTCATCCTGTTTATAGGTTAAATATTCAAAACGCCTGTTTTTACTGGTCATTTAGATAATCAGCTGACCAGAGGATCAGATTTAAGCCGGTCAAGAATTAAGGCGGTCATCACCCTGAAGTTATATGCCAAAACACTCCAAAGAACTTTAGCCTGGAAGTGAATCCAGCCCTTCCAACTACAAGTACGGATATTGAAGCCACGCTTAATATTCGAGATTATTGCCTCCATGGCGCTGCGCCATCTCTTCAAACGTGTTTCCATGTTCAAACTGCTGACAATATTCTGCATACTGCCAACAACCTTATTAAACACAATATTTACAACGCCCGCTTTCTGGGCATGCTCAAGGTTTGCCAAACAGGCATATCCTCCATCGGTAGCACTGTCCCGCGGAACGATCTCATAATTTTGAATAACCCTGTCAATGGTTTGTTTATACAATGATTTGTCCGCCGGGTTGCCCTGCAAAACCTGACAATCCAGGACAAGATTGCTCTTTCCTGCAGCCAGGTTTACTTTATGGCCAAACAGCACTTCCCTTTGCCCTTTCACAATGATGTCGGTGTGTTGTTCATAAATCGAAAACAGTTTTTCTTCACTGGGGACTTTTTCCCCATTAATTTCCTTGCGATAGGCTACATTATATACCTGTACCATCAGGCTCAGCAATTTAGTCAGTTCTTCCTGAATGCCCCAGGCGATAATACTCGTGGACTTTTTTTTTATCGCGTTGGACGTTTGATTGATTACTTTGGTAAAAAGGATCAACTGCTTACAAAATAAATCATACCGATCCTTATTTTTGTGATTAACATTGATTTCATAAAAGGTCTTCTTTGCTGATTTCGTGTAATCAATAAAATCAAGTGTATCAATCTCTTGTTTCAATTGCTCCAATAACCGGGTGCTCGTTTTTATACAATCCCAGACAAGGGAGTTATTCGTAGGATAATGAATATTTGTTTTTACAACGGTAGAATCCTGTGAAACACTTTTCACATCTTCCAATCCTTCGCTTATGGCTATTTTATTGATCTCCACAAGTAAACGATGAAGAGATTCCGGATTAATCCTGGAAATGTATTTTTGAAACAACTGAAAACTGTATGGATCCCTTCCTTCGAGTTTTATAAAGGCTTCACAGATCCTCGAATCGCTTTGAGCGTATTCCAGTTCCCTGTAATCCATCCCACGCATTTCTTTGAAAATCGCAGCACGGGCAATTTGTTCAACACTGGGTGTGTCTTGTCGTCCAAAAGTTGAAGCTTTCTCATCCCCTATAATGTCCGATCTAAGCATCAAAATGATATCAGGCCGCGATTCCAAAATAGTATCAATCACACAAAACTCAGGATTACCAGACCAATCAGGCTTTTCGAACTTCAGAAGCAAATCGTTGAATATTTTCATAGATTCATTATCTTTGAGTTTAAAGACAGACTCTAATTAAAAGAGATCATGGCAGACAATATCCAAGAAGAACAAAGAAAGGGTCTTATAAAAAGTACAAATAATTAATTATGTTAGTACCATTATCCCCATTCGGGGTGGGGAGAACTAGTGAGCTGGCGAACTGGTGAGGTGGTGAGTTAAAA
Source organism: uncultured Bacteroidales bacterium (assembly GCA_963800585.1). Taxonomy (GTDB): domain Bacteria; phylum Bacteroidota; class Bacteroidia; order Bacteroidales; family FEN-979; genus FEN-979. Next base: position 93,476 of record CAWDBP010000005.1, on the reverse strand, counting down.
GAGGTGGCAGATGGCAGTTTATGAATTTGTCATATTTAATCGCATCGTACTTCATACCCAAAGAATTGAACTTAACGGTGAATCTTTGAGGAACAGGTCCGGATTAAAAAAATGGAGTTAATATCTATGCAATAAAGATTAACTTTGCTTAAGGTATTCTAAGGTATGGTAAATGTTAAAAACCGGGCAGTCAACTTTTGGGGGTCAATCAGGACGGAATATCCAATTAACGACGAAAGCCATATACTAACCGCTTTAGATGGAATGTGTTATCAAAGAATCGCTAATGAAAAACCTCAGACATTATTTGAGGTATTCAAGGAAATATTCCAAACGATTGGGAAAGAGCATTATGAAAGGATGATGGAAGAAGATCCCGTGATTTCTTACAGCATTAAGAAATCTTATATGCTTTTACTGAAAGGTTAATCATTTATAAATTGGTCTCAAAACAGAAATAAAAATGAAAAACAAAAAAGTAAAATTATGTGCAATCCTCGTGTCAGGCTTTGCACTGACATCAGCACAGGCACAAGTAGATTCAAATGCCTCGGGTGGAGACGCTTTTGGCAACGGAGGCTCGGTGAGTTACTCCATCGGACAGTTGGTTTACACCACCAATACTGGAACAACGGGCACGGTGGCAATAGGAGTACAGCATCCTTATGAAATTTATCCGATGGGAATTGAAGAAGCCGAAGAACAAATTTTATTGACCGTTTTCCCTAATCCTGCCAAAGATTTTCTGACATTAAAAGTTGAAAATCCGGATAATGAGAATTTGTTCTATCAACTTTACGACAACAGCGGCAAACTTTTAGCAACTAAAAAACTTAGAGGAAATGAAATCCGTATCGATATGAGCAGTCTTATACCTGCCACTTATTTTCTCAAGGTAAAGGACAACAACAAAGATGTAAAAACATTTAAAATCGTCAAAAACTAAGCATTATGAAAAAGACAGTTACAATTTTAGCAGCACTATTATTAACAGCATGTATATTCGCTCAGGCACCGCAATTAATGAGTTATCAGGCTGTTATTCGTAATAGTAGTAACAAACTGGTCGTCTCAACAAGTGTTGGCATGCGTATAAGTATTTTGCAAGCTTCTGCAACAGGTACCGCTGTATATGTTGAAACCCAAACTCCGACTACCAATATCAATGGGTTAGCGAGTTTGGAAATTGGTTCGGGTACAATTGTCTCAGGCAGTTTTTCAAACATAGACTGGTCTGCCGGGCAATATTTTATTAAAACAGAAACTGATCCGACCGGAGGAACAGCATACAGTATAACAGGCGCGAGTCAATTATTGAGTGTTCCTTACGCTTTTTATTCTGCAAATGGTAATCCTGTTCATTATATTGGAGAAAGTTACGGTGGCGGAATTGTATTTTATGTTTACGATAACGGTCATCACGGGTTAATTGCAGCGACTACCGACCAAAGTACAGGAATGAGATGGTATGCAGGTACTAATTCTAATACAATGGCTATGGCTGATGGAGTAGGTGCAGGCAAAGCAAACACAGCCATCATAATTGCCAAACAGGGATATGGAGATGGCTCAACTTATGCTGCAAGAGTATGCAACGAATATACAGTAAAAGTTGGCGGAGTTACATATGGTGATTGGTATTTGCCATCAAAATACGAGTTAAATTTATTGTATCTGCAAAACTCAGTAGTTGGCGGTTTTAGTAGTAATTACTATTGGAGTTCTACCGAGGAAGATGAAGGAGACGCCTGGGCTGAGTACTTTATGGATGGCCTCCAGTTTGTCGGTCAAAAGTATGCCCTGTCGGTTCATATACGTGCAGTTCGGGCTTTTTAATCTCTTTTGAGTTTAATTCCCCACCGTATTGAGGTGGTGAGGTGGTGAACTGGTGTTGCGCCATGATAAACCCGTAAAAGGGGAATATAGTTGTTCATTGAAACCTTTTGAAGAAGCCCAGTAGGTAATCAATCCTATCCGGTAAAGACTAACCATCAGCCGGAAGTGAGTCTTGCATAGTAAGCAGAGATGCTTGCATGAAGCGTAGACAACGAGTACAAAAGCTGTGCAAACGAGCCTCGTAAGGGCAGACAATTGATGGGGTTTTCGCTGTCACCAACGCGGGAACAGTATCTGAAGCACGTTAAGGCGAGTGCCAGGATCCGTCCGGGGTATAACAACAGAGCAAATGTAAAGAGGGCTTCACGGGAACATGGGAGAGCCTCCTGTTTCCCCGACGAAAAGAAACCAGTAATAGGGCAACTGGTCGAACTAAGCCCGGGTATATCGCAGGCGTCTCACCTGAGATATAAACGAAGCGATGAGACACGTCAGGGGTATCCGATACGAACGAAGAGTGAAGTTAGGAGAAGAACAGAGGCAGTCTTAGCGCCTTCATAGTACCGTTTGAAAGCCGGCGAACATACCCCAAGGAGCCGGGGATTAGGGAAGGGAGAGCGTCGGGTTATGGAATCGATAATGAGAAACACAAAAGTGTGCACAGGAACAAATGAATGTGTCAACGAAACAGGATCGAATAGCAGAAATTGCTAAGAAATACCGGGACAAAGCACTGGTATCACTGCATCACAACATAGACATGGATTGGATGCAGGAAGCTTACAAGCGGATCAAACCAGATACAAGTCCAGGTGTAGATGGCCAAACTTTGGCGATGTATGAGGAAAGCCTCGTGAGTAACCTTGAGGATTTGCTGGAACGTGCTAAATCGGGGAGGTATGTCGCTCCTCCGGTAAAACGTGTATACATTCCCAAGAGTAAGGGGAAAGAACAACGACCCATAGGCGTTCCAACGATAGAAGACCGTATTTTACAACGAGCAGTACTTCAAGTGCTGGAACCAGTTTTTGAGAATGACTTTTTCGATTTCTCCTATGGGTTCAGACCTGGAAGATCAGCTCATGATGCAGTTGACTACCTATGGAAGGAGATTGGATCAAAGAACATAAGTTGGGTAATCGATCTGGATATCCAAAAGTTCTTCGATACGATGAACCATCAACACCTAAGGTCATTTCTGAAACAGAGGGTGCAAGATGGAGTGATCACAAGATTAATTGGAAAATGGTTAAAAGCAGGAGTTCTGGAAGAAGGAGCTATCAGTTACAAGGATGAAGGCAGCCCGCAGGGCGGTGTAATCTCACCTCTGCTGAGCAACATTTACCTGCATGAAGTGCTGGACAAATGGTTCGCCGAGGAGATTATACCCCTATTGAAGGGCAAAGCAACCATCGTACGCTATGCAGACGATAGTGTATTGGGATTTGAGAATAAGGAAGACGCCGAGAGGGTCTTCAAAGTTCTGCCCAAACGCTTTGCCAGATACGAGCTAAAGCTTCATCCGGATAAAACCAAACTGATTTTCTTCTCAAGACCGCCCATTGGTTATAGTAAAGACGACAGGAAACGTGGAACGTTTAACTTTCTGGGCTTTACATACTATTGGGGCAGAAACCGGAAAGGGTACTGGACAGTTATGAGGAAAACGGCCAAAGACCGGCTTCAAAGGAGTTTAAGCCGGATCAATGACTGGTGCAGATTTAACTGTCATGAGCGCTTAGCTCTCCAATATAAGATGCTAAACACTAAACTTCTGGGACACTACCGTTACTATGGTGTTACAGGCAATAGCCGAAGTTTAAGTGCATTTTATATGGGTGTAACATGTACCTGGAAGAAATGGCTTTCAAGACGCTCTAACAGGGGCTTTACATGGGATCGCTATAATACGCTCATAAAGGTTACCTTTGTTTTAGCCAAACCTAAAATCTTTCACTCTGTTTATGCAGCGAATCCATAACTTGAGGAACCGGATGCGGGAAATCTGCTCGTCCGGGTCTGTGGGGGAGCGGGGAGGTAACGATCCGCTCTACCCGGAAGTTTTACATTTGGTGTAATTATGGTTAATTTTGCTTTGTATCAACGAGAAAACAGGGAATAACTTTTCTTAAATTTGGAAGCGTAGTTTTGTTAATTAGTGTCTGTCCATACAGTCCCTCATTTTGTTGATAACCGACTGATTTTTGATGCTCAGAGGGAATTTTCGCAAAATAAAATCCTTAGTCAGTGTTTTTAGACCAAAACCCTGTTAAAAACCCAGCTTAATTTGTTAACATCCGCTGGATTTTGAAATTTCACGCATATCTGTTTCATCCTGTTTATAGGTTAAATATTCAAAACGCCTGTTTTTACTGGTCATTTAGATAATCAGCTGACCAGAGGATCAGATTTAAGCCGGTCAAGAATTAAGGCGGTCATCACCCTGAAGTTATATGCCAAAACACTCCAAAGAACTTTAGCCTGGAAGTGAATCCAGGCTTAATATTCGAGATTATTGCCTCCATGGCGCTGCGCCATCTCTTCAAACGTGTTTCCATGTTCAAACTGCTGACAATATTCTGCATACTGCCAACAACCTTATTAAACACAATATTTACAACGCCCGCTTTCTGGGCATGCTCAAGGTTTGCCAAACAGGCATATCCTCCATCGGTAGCACTGTCCCGCGGAACGATCTCATAATTTTGAATAACCCTGTCAATGGTTTGTTTATACAATGATTTGTCCGCCGGGTTGCCCTGCAAAACCTGACAATCCAGGACAAGATTGCTCTTTCCTGCAGCCAGGTTTACTTTATGGCCAAACAGCACTTCCCTTTGCCCTTTCACAATGATGTCGGTGTGTTGTTCATAAATCGAAAACAGTTTTTCTTCACTGGGGACTTTTTCCCCATTAATTTCCTTGCGATAGGCTACATTATATACCTGTACCATCAGGCTCAGCAATTTAGTCAGTTCTTCCTGAATGCCCCAGGCGATACTACTCGTGGACTTTTTTTTTATCGCGTTGGACGTTTGATTGATTACTTTGGTAAAAAGGATCAACTGCTTACAAAATAAATCATACCGATCCTTATTTTTGCGATTAACATTGATTTCATAAAAGGTCTTCTTTGCGGATTTCGTGTAATCAATAAAATCAAGTGTATCAATCTCTTGTTTCAATTGCTCCAATAACCGGGTGCTCGTTTTTATACAATCCCAGACAAGGGAGTTATTCGTAGGATAATGAATATTTGTTTTTACAACGGTAGAATCCTGTGAAACACTTTTCACATCTTCCAATCCTTCGCTTATGGCTATTTTATTGATCTCCACAAGTAAACGATGAAGAGATTCCGGATTAATCCTGGAAATGTATTTTTGAAACAACTGAAAACTGTATGGATCCCTTCCTTCGAGTTTTATAAAGGCTTCACAGATCCTCGAATCGCTTTGAGCGTATTCCAGTTCCCTGTAATCCATCCCACGCATTTCTTTGAAAATCGCAGCACGGGCAATTTGTTCAACACTGGGTGTGTCTTGTCGTCCAAAAGTTGAAGCTTTCTCATCCCCTATAATGTCCGATCTAAGCATCAAAATGATATCAGGCCGCGATTCCAAAATAGTATCAATCACACAAAACTCAGGATTACCAGACCAATCAGGCTTTTCGAACTTCAGAAGCAAATCGTTGAATATTTTCATAGATTCATTATCTTTGATTCGAAATTACTGGGAACTTTCTTCATATATCCTATCAAACCTCAGTATTTATTAACAATTTGAGTTTAAAGACAGACTCTATTTAATCATGAAATCCCTAAAAAGTAATATCAAATAATAGAAAAAGAAAAGAAAATTTAGTAAAATTATCACTTTCCAATTTCCATCCTCTATCCTCTATTCTCTATCCTCCATTCTCCTATGAAATACCCCGCTTCCTCAGCTCCCGGTGCATCCTGTTCCTCTTCATCTTTAACTTCATCTCGAAGTCTATAACATAAAGGGCTGGGACAAAAATGAGAGTCAGGAAAGTGGCGAAACTCAGTCCAAAGATGATGGTCCAGGATAATGGTCCCCAGAATGCCCCATTGTCGCCTCCAAAGTAAATATGAGGATTCAATTGTGTGAACAGGGTTACAAAATTGATGTTCATCCCAACGGCAAGCGGAACCAACCCCAGCATGGTAGCTGTAGCGGTTAGAATAACAGGAGTGACCCTGGTCAAGCCTGCCCTGATTGCAGCTTCGCGGGTTCTGAGGCCGCGTTCTTTCAGAGTATCACAAAACTCCACGATCAGGATCCCATTCCTCACCACGATACCACCAAGTGCCACAATGCCGAGTCCGGTCATGATTACGCTGATGGTCATATGGAAGATAAAAATCCCGAAAAGAACACCTATGATACTGAATACAACTTCACTCAGGATGATAAGGGCTTTGCTCACTGATCCGAATTGAGTGATCAGGATGAAGAATATAAGTCCGATGGCAACCATCATAGCCTTCAATAAGAACATCATTGTTTCGGCCTGGTCCTCACGTTCACCTGTAAGAGTGATGGTGATCCCTTTCGGAGTATTAAACCCTTGCAGTGAATTATTAATTGCGGCAACAACTTCATTGGGAGTATAACCGGAAAGAACTTCAGAAGAAATAGTGATCACACGCTTAAGATTTTTACGGTTAATACCACCGTAGGTATCCCTGTATCCCAGCTTGGCAACCGAAGAGATCGGAATCTGTCTTAACTGGCCCGAGTTCATATCCCGATAGGTAATCCTTGCATTAATGATCTTATCTATGTTTTTGCGCTCTTGTTCTGAATACCTTAGCTGAATGGGATATTCATCCTCATCTTCCTTATATTTTGAGACTTCCTTTCCATAGATGGCCGTACGCAGTTCCAGCCCGATTTGTCCCACTGATATGCCTTCGCGGTTTGCCCTGACCCTGTCGATATCTATAGTAATCTCTGGTTTTTTATTGTCGAAATCGGATTTCAGTTTTTCGATTCCCGGGATTCGCAGGGAATCAATGTAATTTTGGAATCTGATAGCAGTCACAATGAGTTCATCCAATTTCTCTCCGGTAACTTCAATGTTAACGGGTTTCCCCGTAGGTGGGCCCATCCGGTTTTTCTCCACGCTGATCTGTGTCCCAGGAATGTCTTTTACAGAATTCCGGATCTGGTCAAGAAACTTGCTGGTATTGACCCCGTGCCGGTAGCGACTTTCAACGAAATTGATAGCAACTTTCCCTTTGTTTGAAACGGTGGTTCTGTCGAACATACCATCACCGGCTCCAAACCCGACATTCGTGACAATTGACTCCACCAATGGATTACTATGTCCAAAAATCACATCAACCTTTTTCTCAACGAGTTTCGTTACTGAATCAGTTACCAACTGGTCCGTTCCTTCCGGCATCTTGATAAAGATATTGATGGTGTTCGGTTGATTATCGGGAAAGAACAGCACCTTTGGCTTTGTAATTCCTGTAATGATGAGGGACAGGAAGAATAGGGCAATAATTCCATAAAAAAGGTAAAAAGGATTCCTGCCCTTCAGGAAAAACCTGAGGTTCTTTTCATAGAAGTTAATGATCATTGGCCACCCCGCATTCTGAAATTTAATTGCGGCATCCTTGAGGAAAAGACGGTAAACTGCATTCAGAATAAGACAGAAGATCATAAGATTTCCCATTCCGAAAGCGCCGCCGATATAAAAAATCACGGCCATCACAAAAAATATCCCACTAACGGCTATTAACCTGCGGATATTCGCTTTATGTTCTACCTTATCATACTCATGTTTCATGAAAGAAACCGCAAATACAGGGTTCATGATATAAGCTACGAACAATGAAGCAAAAAGCGTAATAATCAGTGTGACAGGAAGGTAATACATGAACTTCCCTACTATCCCGGGCCAGAACGCTAGCGGGAAAAAGGGCGCCAGGGTAGTCAGTGTTCCTGAAAGAATAGGAAGAAAAACTTCCCCAGCCGCATGTTTGGCAGCTGTAACAATATTTGGATCCGACCGATGAATTCGATGGGTATTCTCAATTACCACTATGGCATCATCCACGATAATTCCCAGGGCAAAAATAAGCCCGAACATCACGATCATGTTCATGGTAAATCCGATATTCGGCATAATGAGGAAGGCCACAAATATCGAAAGGGGTACGGAAAGGCCGACAAAGAAAGCATTGTTGAATCCCATGAAGAACATTAAAATCAATATCACAAGGATAAAACCAATAATAGCAGTATTATTCAGTTCCTCAAGTGTACTTCGGGTGAAACGCGATTGTTCACCTGTCAGGTTCACCGAAAGATCGGGCGGAAATGAATTTGTTTTCATATCAGCCAGGATCGCCTTGATCTCATCGGATGCATTAAGCAGGTTTTCACCGCTTTTCTTGATTACATTTAGGGTGATGACATTTTTCCCATTGATACGTGAAAAACTTTCCTGTTCTTTAAAAGAATCTTTAACATCGGCTATGTCTTTAATGTAAACGATCGCACCGCTTCCTGATTTGACCATAATGTTTTTAATTTCATCCGGCGTTTTAAATTGGCCTGCTACGCGAATGGTACGTTTAGATCCGTATGTCGAGATGGTTCCTGCCGACACTGTGACATTTTCACTCGAAATGGCTCGTTCCAGGTCACTGAAAGTTATACTTGCGGCCTGCATCTTGTACATATCAGCATCGACCTGGATCTCACGATCGAGAGCGCCTACAATATCTACCCGGGTAATTTCCTTCAGGGTTTCGATACGGTCTTTGGTATCATCGGCATATTTCTTCAGTCGCTGAAGGTCATAATCGCCAGAGATATTAATATACATGATTGGAATTTCCGAAAGATCCACCTGCATGATATCTGGTTCTTTTGGAAGATCATTAGGAAGGTTGGCCTTGGCCTTATCCACGGCATCTCGTACACGTTGCTTGGCTTCCGAAACCGCGATACCGGGATTGAATTCGACAACAATTGTAGAAAAATCCTGTATTGATTTACTCGTGATCTTCTTTACATCGGAAAGGGCTTTTGTTTCTTTTTCAATTGGCCGCGTAACCAGGTTCTCCATATCTTCCGGAGAGGTCCCCGGGTAAGCTGTATTCACAATAATGGTCGGGATAATAATTTCAGGAAACTGTTCTTTAGGAATGCTTATATACGAAATCACTCCCAGCATCGTAATGATAATTATCAAAACATAAATGCTTGTGCGGTTATCGATCGCCCAACTGGTTCCAAAGAATTCTTTAACTTTCTTCTGTACTTCTTTCATGGTAAAACTTATTTGTAATCGATAACCTGTCCATCATATAAGTCTTTATACCCAGCAGTGATAAGTTTGTCCCCCTCTTTCAATCCGCTCAGAACTTCTGTTAGTCCGTTATAAGTAACACCGGTTTTGATGTAAGTTTTACGGGCAACTTTTTTACCGTTTTCATCTTTTGCCATGAAAACATAAAGGCCTTCATCCTTGGATGACTGGATAAAATTCTGGGAAACAGCCATTGTGGAAGCGTTTGAATAATCCTTGATCCTGATGACAGCGATCATATTGGCACGGTACACCATGTTTGTGGAAGGAGGCAGCTCAACTTCAACGATAAATGTACGGTTTGTCGGATTAATAAACTTACTGGCAAAAGTGACATTCTGCTGAAGTTCAACATTGAAATCCGGTAAGAATATTTTTACCTGGTCACCGGTCTTTATCTTTGAACTGTAGGCTTCTCCAACATCTGCAACTGCCTTTACTTTGGAAAAATTAATCACCCTGAAAGCAGGAACTCCGACCTGTGCCAACTGTCCAACCTTGATTGGAATATCCTCGATCGTCCCATCAATAGGTGATGTGATACTCGACATGCTGATCTGATCCTTTAGCGATGCAATTTTGTTTTCAACGGACTCCTTGTTGTTTTTTGCTGTAAGATATTGTACTTCCGAACCTATTTTCTGATCCCATAAAGCTTTTTGTTTTTCATAGAGATCAGTATTGAAGGAAAGTTGGCTCTGAAGGTCAGAAAGGTTTCGTTTTAACACATCCGCATCAAGTTCGGCCAGGGGCTGTCCTTTCTTAACGGTTTCACCTTCAGTGACGATGACCCTTGTAACCACGCCTGCAGTGCGTGGGCTAACTCCGATGTTCTCATTGCCGTCAATGCGGCCCTGAACTTCAATATAGTGATCAAATGGCTGATTAGCCAATGATTGCACACTAACTATAGTAGCGGGAGTAATATCTGTTGTGTTTGATGTCTTCTTTTTATCCGGACTGCTGCATGCAATGGCAATTATCAAAAGGCCAAGTATGAAGAGTGATTTTTTCATGACCAGGATTTTATTTATGATGATTTTAACTACAATTGAAAATGGGTGCAAATATAGAGAATTTAACGTAGAAAAACTTTTCCTTCTAAATAGTTTCCCCGCGCCTTTTTGTTACCTTTGTTGAATGGATGAGAAAACCCTTCATATCCTTGAACAAGTCAAACGGCTTTATTACCGTTACGGAATTAAAAGTGTAACCATGGATGATGTGGCGAAACATCTGTATATCTCCAAGAAAACCCTTTATGAATATTTTACCGATAAAGAAGACCTTGTCAGGAATATCTTGATGTTGGATTATAGTAACCGCAATAAGTTCTTCCAGGAAATAAAGAACAGGGATTTAAATGCCATTGAAGAGGTTTTCGAAGTTTACAGGATGATCAATACCATGTTAAGGGATTATAATGCTTCGATGGAATATGATATCCATAAATATTACCCTGAGCTTTTTGCAATGGTCAAGGAAATCCGCCGAAAAAAAATATATGACACCATGTATAACAACATGAATAAAGGGAAAAAAGAGGGGTTATACCGGAAAGAGCTAAATTCAAAGATCATTGCCCGGTTACTTGTGTTCAGGGTCGAAAATATGTTCGATAATGATATTTTCACAATGGAAGAGCTTGTATCAGTAAAAGTATTTAATGAGGTTTTTGTATATCATTTACAGGGCATCCTGAATGCCAGAGGACGAACATTTTTTGAAAAGAATTTCAACAGGTTGAAAGCTGAACTTGTTTGATACAGGAGCCCAGATTGTTCATAATGCCCATGTCTGTCAATCAATTATATTCTTGTTTGGCTAATTCATAGTTCATCCGGTCGTAATATTTGTATCTTTGAGGTTATTCAGGCAACTATTTCTAAGCCTATATGTCTACTAAACGGCAAATCTTCGGATGATTGTTGATGAAACTATACTTGAAGGTTGTATTGCGGGGAAGCGTGAAGCGCAGTATGAATTGTACAGGAAGTTCGCTTCCACAATGCTGGCCGTGTGTTTCAGATATTCCGGGACCCGGGATGAAGCCGAAGATCTCCTTCAGGAAGGATTTCTGAAAGTGTTTCAGAGTATTAAATCTTTCCGGAAGGAAGGTTCTTTTGAAGGATGGATAAAGCGGATTATGATAAACAATGCCTTAAATGAAATAAAGAAAAAACGGAGAATACCGTTTCTTGAAGATATCAATGTGATAAATGAAACACAGATCGTCGATCAGGATGAACCTGAAGGAAACTTTGATGCTGTGCCGGCTGACATCCTGCAGGAAATGATTCGGTCGTTGCCCGAAGGTTACAGGATCGTTTTTACCTTGTACGTAGTAGAGGATTTCAGCCATAAAGACATCGCCCGTGAATTGAATATCTCGGAGAATACTTCCAAGACACAGTTGCTGAAGGCAAGAAGATTTCTGAAGAATAAACTGATCGAATATTATAGATCAAAGAAACACGATTTTATAAATGAGTGAAGAACAAAAAAAACAGGCTGATACTTCGGACAGGCTAAATACTTTGTTTCGAAATACGCTGGAAAATCAACGGATAGAACCATCAAAAGCTATTTGGAAAGGAATCAGCCGGAAATTGTTATGGGACGAAATCGCCCATTTCAATTTCAGTAATCTTCCAAAAGCCTTCTGGATTGGTGCAGCAAGTGCTGTCGTTGTAGGGTTGATCTTTCTCTTTAACCAGATACCCGATGGAAAAACGACTGAAAATGATTATTCTCCTATCATCATTAAGAATGACCCGCAAGGGAATACATCAGCGGCCAATTTAAATGCGCAGCGAACAAGTGATAATAAGATACTGAATGCCGGTTCAAAATATTCAGTCACACAGGATTTACCGAATGGTTCAACTGTTCAACATACCCAATTGCCTTCAAGCGTTTCTGTCCTGGCCAGCAACAATTCAATCCGGATTTTAAAAACAAACAAACTAACAAATACAGCAAATTTATCATCAGAAATAACATCGGCAACCCATTCCGGGAAGGAAGAAAATTCCAGTGAAGATCATCTTATAGTTTCAAGGGTAAGGAATACAAACAACTATGAACTGAATTACCTCCCTTCTATCGCTGTTAACGGTTTGTTTCCACTAACAGAGGAAGATACTTTGTTACGGATCACAAACCTCAATGGCATCATGAATATCCCTGTGAAAACAAACGCCGTAATTCCACAATTCTTTACCTTTAACATAGGGGTTACTCCTGAACTCTCAGTTTATAGAAATAATGGCCAGTACACAGAATCAAATTTCTGGCTGAATACCGGTGTAACATATCACATTGGAAAATTCTCAGTTCAGACCGGCCTTGGTCTGGGGTATGTTTTTGACCAGGGTAATTATCGTGTTAATTACAAAAGTAAAGACAGTATCGGGTATTTTACAAGCATTATCTCATTCATTGTAACCCCGGGGAATAAGATTATATTTACTACCAAGGATATTGCTGTTTATGATAGCATTGAACATATTGCCGACAACCGGGCCATTAGTCGTTATACCTATCTTCAAATTCCTGTTTTAATTGGTTATGAATTGTTTGAGACCAACCGATTCAGCATCGGGATAAAGGCAGGCCCTACCATCTCATTTCTGATTGCATCAAAAGAAGCTTTACCCTTTATTGATTACCCCAACGCACAGCTTATTCGATTAGACAACAATAGTTTAACGCGTGTTAAGATGAATTGGGAAATTCAGGCTTCTCTCGATATAGAATACAGGTTGTCGAAGAATTTCAGCATTTATGCAGATCCTTCATATAAACACTATTTTAAACCCTTTGAAATGCAGGAATCGTCCTCAACTAAGGCCAAAGATCCCTATTCCGTTGGAATCGAACTTGGTATCAGGGTTGACTTCGGGCAAAAAAAGATTAAATAATGATAAAAGCACGTACATTCGCATTACTTTTACTGATTCTGTTATTCGCCGGTCAGGCTTACGCAGTTACAGTATACCTGAATGGTATGATTACCGATTTGCAAGGTAGTACAAGGGTCCCTAATCACAAAGTATATATTAAGACTGATTTTTCATCGCCTTTTCATTATTACAAAACTGTTTACACGGATGCCAATGGCTATTATGCTGATACTGTGCAGAATGTTCCTGCTTATCCCATATTGTTCCAGATTTCTACCTATGATTGCAACAACGTAGAACAATTAATCACTGGTTTAAGTACAAATTCTCCTATTGTTAGTGATTTCCAGATTTGTATTCCACCTTATTATGGTTGCCGGGCAAATTTTACCTGCGACAGTATCGCAGGATTGAATTACCAGTTTACAGATCAATCACAATCAAATTCGTCCATCATCTCGTGGAGTTGGAATTTCGGGGATCCTGCTTCAGGAGTAAATAACAGCTCTTCTCTGCAAAATCCGCAACATTTGTATACCGGTTCTAGCATATATAATGTCAAACTGATAATCCATTCAGCCAACGGTTGTATGGATTCACTAACCAAAACGGTGTTTATCAGAATACCTTATGATCGTGTCATAATCTGGGGGCATATTACGAATAACCAAAACAACCAACCGATCACAAACAACCCGGTAATGATAAATTCCGCTCTGATTGAATATTCAAATGTTGTGTATAGTGATTCGAATGGAGCATACGCCGATACCATTGCTGCGATACCCGATGGAATTCCTATCAGTGTTGCTACTTATGACTGTACAAATATTCTTCATTCCAATACTGTTTATAGCACGCCCACACCGGTAGAAGTCGATTTTTCTATTTGCCTGGACGTGCAATGCAGGGCTGGCTTTTCCGCCGTGTTGGATTCCAATAATAAGGCTAAAAATACTTACCTTTTTACTGATCTTTCTTATGGTAATCCAAACAAATGGTACTGGAATTTTGGAGATGGTACAATAAGCACCGAGAAAAACCCTGTTCATCAATTTACTACTTCCGGAAATTATACGGTTAAATTCACCATTACCAAAATGGACACATCCGGTGCCTGGAATTGTTTTGATTCTACCAGCAGGATAGTTCAAACATGTTCATATTATAATGTCGGTGGACTTCTTTTTGCAGGACAGTTCCCGATCAACAATCCACATTATTCAGGCGATACAGGAGTGGCTTACCTTTACAGAGCACACAACCAGTGGATCGTACCTGTCGATACCACTCGTTTTACCTACCTGGGATATTATGCATTTCTTCAGGAACTGGAGGGGAATTACATTATTAAAGCAGATTTAACAGAAGCTTCTTCTCATAATAAAGATTACTTGCCTGCTTATAACAGTGATCAACTAAAATGGCAGACAGCAACCTCGTTCCTGGTTGATCATGATATCTTTGATATGGACATCCACCTGATTATTGCTAATGACAGTCTTTCCGGCAAGGCAAGTTTGCAAGGCTCTGTTATATTTAATGATGATACATCGGAACTTTCCAACGCAGAAGTATTATTGTTCAATAATGAACTGACCCCAATAAAAGCTACCTTTTCGAATGCCGAAGGTGATTTTGAATTTCCTTCACTTCCGTTCGGAACCTATAATCTATATCCTGAAGTTACCGGGAAATTTAGCAGGGTATTACAGGTGACTGTTGATTCGTTACATCCTGTTGCGGAGGGAATACAACTTAAGGTTTATAATCATGAAGTTACCGGCATAGCCCCGGTTCAGGATAATAACGGGATCACCTTCGGAAAAATATACCCTAATCCGGTCACAGAAGATTTTCAATTCCGGGTATTGTCTCCCAGTGTTCTTAGGATCAATGCAGATATTCTGACCCTCACCGGAGAGCCGATACTGATGAAGAATATTGATATAGTTCAGGGAATTAATTTATTGACACTTCCTTTGCGGAACATCACAAGTGGTATGTATTTTCTTGTGGTCAAGTCAATGGAAGGCAGGATTCTGAACACTCAGAAGATTATTAAAAATTAATGCATAAGCAACCTTTTACAGGACTATTTGTCTAACTATCAGATTATAAATATTAGTGTTCATTGATTTATATAATTTAGCACTCAAAATAATGTTGTATGAAAAAGATTTTCTCTCTTCTTATTATTGTGCTGGCTGTAACGTTCTCCATCCAGGCCCAGACAATAACGGTGCATGTGTCAGGCACGGTTGTGCGTGATTCAACCCATGCGCCCGTTGACAACCACGAAGTAATTATCCAGGCCGACAGCAATTCGTACGGTTTTACTTTTTATGCCACCCGGCATACAGATCCAAATGGTTTTTATGATTGTACCATTACCAATGTTCCCTCCTCAGGACAAGCAATGTCGTTCATGGTGCAAACAAAAAATTGCGACAGCACATGGCTGGTGCAGAATTTTATTGGAACCGTCGCTTATGATACGGTTAATTTTGTCATTTGTAATGGAAACAATGCTGGTTGCCAGGCTTCATTTACCTATTATGTTGACACTACATCCCCGGGGACCCTGGTTTATTTTTATGATCAAAGCACTCCGACCGGTAACATTAGTTCATGGAGTTGGAATTTTGGAGATGGATCGCCAACATCTAATTTACAGAATCCATCCCACATGTATACAACAACGGGTACTTACACGGTTTGCCTCACAATTGAAACTTCCACAAGCTGTACCAGCACATTTTGTTATGATGTACAAGTCGGTTATACGGAATGTCATGCATACTATACATATTCCATTGACACCACCAATTTATTGCATGTTCACTTTGTTGATGCGAGTACACCACAAAACCTTATTATTTCCCGTCATTGGGATTTCGGGGATCCGGCTTCAGGATTAGCCGACACCTCAAACCATTTCGATCCTTGGCATACCTTTACACAGGCCGGTGTTTATGATGTTTGTCTTACAATTGGAACTTCAAACGGCTGCACTTCCACATACTGTGACACCATTATGGTTGGAAACAATCCCACAAATTGTGAAAACTGGTTTACCTATACATCCAGCGGACTTACAGTTAATTTCGAAGGCCATACTCACAGTCCTTATCCTACTACCTACAACTGGAATTTCGGAGATCCCCAATCTGGAAGCAATAATGTCTCCAGTTTAAAAAACCCGGTACATGTTTTTACAGCTTCCGGAAACTATACTATTACATTGAATACTGTCGATTCAACAAGTTGTTCATGGACACGTACCCAGACAATTTCAATAAATGTAACCTGCAATCTCTATGGTTATGTGCACCTGGGTGATTCACTTTATGTTGATCATGGACTTGCTGAACTTATGAAAGTGGATTCAGGTGTAGTGACTATCGTGGATTCCGTGCAGTTTGGTGATTCACTTGGCTATTATTGGTTTGGAGGTGTTCTTCCGGGTCATTATTACATTCAGGCATCGCTTCTGCCTTCATCACAATATTACGGTCAGTATGTACCGACTTATTACGTCAGCGCGGTTAACTGGGGTGATGCAGTCCTGATTGAACTTGGTCAGCCAAATAACCCATATAACATTCATATGCACCATGCCAGTAATTATTCCAGTGGCAACGGTAATATTACGGGAACTATAAATCAGAGTGGAAAATTCACTCCCAGCGGAACACCCGCTGCCAATGTGGAGGTGCTACTGATGGATGTTTCCGGCAATATATTGGCGTTTACGATGACCAATTCCAGTGGTGAATTCAATTTCACAAATATGGCAATGGGGACTTATAAGGTCTATCCCGAAATGATCCTTAAAACCACCACACCAACAACTGTTACGCTTGATGCCACCCATGCCGGTGCCAATGTGGTTTTCACTATCCAGGGAAGTAATATTTCAGGAATTCACGATTTAGCATATCAACCTGATTTCACAATCTCAAATATTTATCCTAACCCTGTTTCTGATATGATCAATTTCACCATCCATGCCCAGCATGTAACAGGGATTACAGTTGCGATTTATTCAATCACCGGGGAATTAGTGGTAGAAACTCCGTTTAGCCTGCATACAGGTGCGAATAAAATAACAATCCCGGCTTCTGATCTCAGGAATGGTTTGTATTATATCAAGGTTGAAAAGCAGGATGGTAGTGTTTTAGCGAAGAAATTTGTTGTGGGAAGATAACGCCAAAACTAAAAATAGAAAAGGAGCAAACATCAAAACTGGTTGCTCCTTTTTTTTAGGAAATCGTGGATTTATATTGTTATCGATTCCCCATGTTTTAATATCCTAACATCAGTTATGCCTTCAAGTTTCTTTGCAAATTCAATGGGATCAGCATCCAACTTCATGCGTGAAGCCTCTTTTCCAGGACCCGCATCGAATACACCATAGTGCATAGGAATAACGATCTTAGGCCTGATCATCTTTACTGTTTTTACTGCCTCATCAATATCCATAACATAATATCCGCTGATAGGAGTCAACATTACATCGATCGGTCCGATCTCTTTCATCTCAGGGATTAGTTCTGTATCTCCAAGATGGTATACCTTTTTACCCTCTGATTCCACAATCCATCCCAGGCCAAATCCTTTTGGATGAAAAGGAATTCCAGGTTGTCTCATCCTGACAATGTTATAAGCGTGACATGCAGTCACATGAATGGCATCCAGCGACCATGTTTCACCAGGAATAAGCCCGATTCCCTTCACGGTTTCCTGGTTCTCTTTAGATGTAAGTATTGTAGTATTTGGTTTCTTAATCCTGGAAAGAATCTTTGAGTCAAAATGATCGAAATGGCTATGAGAGATCAAGACAATATCGCCTGATTCGTCATAATTCCCGATAACAGGATCAAAATAGATTGTTTTGCCGGATGTTTTGATCTTAAAACTGTCCCAGCCAAGCCAGGTAATTTCCATAGTGAATAAGGTTTAAATCTAATCATTTATTATCATCTGCGAACCACTCAGCATAGGAATTTGCTGTTTCCCTGAGTTGGAGGGAAAACAACCTGATTCCTGCCGGAAGTAAAGAAATGATTTTTTTGGAAAAATCGGACAGGATGTTTTCACTCGTTGGCTGATATTCAACCCAAACGATATTGCAAAAGATTTCCCTGATTTTCTCAACATCCTCTAAAGGATAATCTTTATTTAGGATAAGAGAATGATCAACAGCGTCAATGATGTTCTTTTTAATGATTTCTTTCAGATCCCCGAAATCCATTACCATTCCAACTTTCGGTGATTTTTTGTCGCCGATCGGTGTTCCGGTTATGGTGACAGCTAATTTATAGGAATGTCCATGAATACTTTTACAGGGGCCATCATAGCCACGCAAAGCATGGGCAGCTTCAAAATGAAATTCTTTTGTGATCCGGATAGTCGACATAGCATAAAATTAAAAACAAAGATAGCGAAAAAAGAATAAATTATTCTTCTCACTCCTCACCTCTTACTTCTCACCCTTAAAGTATTCCCAAATGATCAAGGAGGATTTTTGTACCGATCCCTATCAGTACAATGCCCCCCAGCAATTCAGCCCATTTTGCAGGGATGAATGTAGATTTTGCTCCAACCCTTGAACCTATAACCGAAACTATAAAGGTCACACCAGTTATGATTGACGCTGCTTCAAGGATATTCACCTTGATGAACCCAAAGCTTATACCAGTAGCAAGGGCATCGATGCTGGTGGCAAATGACAATGTCAGCAACACTGAAGTTTTCCGGATATCAGTGAACTTTCTTTTTGTCTCATGAACGAAGAACTGATGGACCATTCTGATCCCTATGATAGTTAGTATTCCAAAAGCCAGCCAGTGGTCCACATTTTGGATTAATGACTGGAAAGACGATCCGATAAACCAACCGATAACCGGCATTACCCCCTGGAAGACTCCGAAAAAAGCAGACATCTTCAGAACATCTTTCCAAGCCAGTCTGCCACAGGTCGAAAAACTTAACGACACCGCGAAACAATCCATTGAAAGACCCAATCCGATAAAAAAAAGTTCGAGAAATGACATGTTCGGAAGGGTATTGTTTTACGTTAATAGGTCTTAAGTCTGAAATAACAGGCTAAGCATCTTCTCCAGGTACTCCGCATCGATCAAATCAAATGCGTTCAAAGAGGTGCTGTCCACATCAAGAACTCCGATGATCCTGTTTTTAGTATCCTTAAGGGGTACAACTATTTCAGATTTTGATCTTGAATCGCAGGCAATATGACCGGGGAATTTATGAACGTCAGGAACAATGATCGTCTTCTGTTGGTTGATCCCAGCCCAGCAAACGCCAGCATTTTTTTTCAATACCTGGCATGCTACCGGTCCCTGGTATGATCTAACGAGGAGTTCACCATCTTTCAGGATATAAAAACCAGTCCAGAAAAAGGCCTCCATTTTATGATGAAGAACAGCTACAATTGTTGCCATCCTTGCATCAAAGTCATCTGACTTCCCCAGGAGGTCTTTCAATTGATGATAGATTCGAAGATAACGGTTTTTTTTCTTTAGCGGTTCCATTTCCTGAATTTCAGGCAAGATCCAGTTCGACAGTAAAATGACGCATTATGGGGGCTTCACGGATGATCTTCATGCCCCTGGTCACTTCTTTTCGACGATCGAATACATTTTTCAGGGCTACTGCCACCACATCCATGTGGTTATTGGTATATACCCTGCGCGGAATGGCAAGGCGGAGTAATTCAAGTTTCGGAAAGCGGTTTTCACGTGTTATCGGATCACGGTCGGCAAGTAATGCGCCAATCTCAACACCGCGTACCCCTGCTTCAAGGTAAAGTTGTATAGCAAGTGTCTGTGCCTGGAATTCTTCTTTTTTGAGTTCCGGCAGGAAACGTTTGGCATCCACAAAAACGGCATGGCCGCCGATAGGTTGCTGAATAGGAATTCCAAATTCTATCAACCGTTTGCCAAGGTATTCAACCTGTCTTATCCTGGTGTTAAGATACTCAAAATCAGTTCCTTCATATAGCCCTTGTGCAATTGCATTCATGTCGCGCCCGGCGAGCCCGCCATAGGTGATGTATCCTTCAAACATAATGTTGAATACACAACATTGTCTGAAAAGTTCTTTATCTCTCATGCCGATGAATCCACCGATATTTACAATTGCATCTTTCTTACAACTCATCGTCATGACATCAGCATAGGAAAACATCTCACGTACGATCGTTCGGATCTGTACATCCTTGTATTTCTCCTCACGCAGCTTGATAAAATAGGCATTTTCGGCGAAACGTGCAGAATCAAATACAACGATTTTCCCATAACGGTCGGCGATCTGCCTTACCATCTTTAAATTCTCCATAGAAACAGGCTGACCACCTGCCGAATTGTTGGTCAGCGTCATGATGATAAATTTAATTTTATCGGCAGATTTCTTAAGCACATTTTCCAGTTTCCCGGGATCGACATTCCCTTTGAACGGATGAATACATGTGGTATCAAATGCCTCATCAATCGTACAATCCACGGCAACGCCCTTGCGGTACTCTATGTGTCCTTTAGTGGTATCAAAGTGGGAATTGCCGGGAACCAGGTCTCCTTCTTTCACGAGGACCGTAAAAAGAACATTTTCAGCAGCCCTTCCCTGGTGAGTAGGGAGAAAATAATCAAACCCTGTGAGGTCCTGAATCGCTTCCTTCAATTTATAATAAGACGAAGCGCCTGCGTAACTTTCATCACCAATCATCAACTCAGACCATTGTTTATCACTCATTGCTCCTGTTCCGGAATCTGTCAGAAGATCGATAAAAACCTGGTCACTTTTCAGGAGGAAAAGGTTGTACTTTGCGTCTTTGATCCACTTCTGACGCTCTTCAAGAGTACTTTTCCGGATGGTTTCTACCATTTTTATCCGGTAAGATTCAGCAAAAGGAAGTTCCATAAAAACTCTGAATTAATGACACATCAAATGTAGGAATATTTTTTGACTAAAGATTTTTCCCGAAGAGTTTGTGTAATTTGCAAAATTGACGTAGGTTTGCTAACAGAAAGATAGACATTACACTAAACCAATATATTATAGTTATTTTATTAAAGGAGGACTTATTATCATGGTTAAAAATGAAAATGAAAAGATCACAGGACTAACAAAACTATCAGATCTTACAGAACTCGCAAAAAAATCAGGACGAAAAAAAGTAGCAGTTGCGGTAGCTCACGATGAACATTGCCTTGAAGCTGTCTTTACCGTGATGCAGCAAGGAATAATCGATGCCATCCTGTTTGGCAACGAAAAAAAGATCAAAGAAATAGCTGCAAAACTGAAGCTGAATCTTACAAATGCCACTATTATCAATGAGGAGAACGATGTGCTCGCAGTAAAACGCGCGGTAAAATTTGTTCGCGATAAGGAAGCCGATATTGTGATGAAGGGGAATATCACGTCGGCAACATTTTTAAGGGGGGTCCTTGATAAAGAACAAGGTCTGCGAAAATCAGAAGTTCTTTCTCATTTTTCTCTCTTTGAGGTCCCAACATATCATAAACTGCTCGGATTAACCGATGCTGCAATGGTGATTGCACCAGATATGAAGACCAAAATTGCCATCATCAACAATGCCGTTGGGTTCATGAACCAGCTTGGATATGCCAAGCCAAAAGTTGCCATGTTGTGTGCTGTGGAGATGGTAAATGAGCAAATGCCGGCCACCATGGAGGCTGCCATGATTGCCAAGATGAACCAGCGTGGACAGATTAAAAATTGTATTATCGATGGACCACTTGCATATGACAATGCCGTCAGTTTTGCGAGTGCAAAACATAAAGGGATCGTAAGCGATGTTGCCGGAGATGCCGACCTGCTGGTAGTTCCCGATATTGAAGCCGGGAATGTCTTATACAAGTGCTTTGGCTTTTCTGCCAATGCTAAACTGGCTGCCGTGATCCTAGGTGCTGCAGCCCCAGTCATTTTAACTTCACGTTCCGATACTGAAGAATCAAAACAAGCCAGTATCATCATGGCTGCTGCAGTTAGCTAATCTTTATTCCTTCAGTTCTACCGAAGAGATTAGACTACCAAACTAGATACTTAAATCCAATAAAAAAACCATGTCAAGCCGTTTATTCTCCACGAAATCCATCAATGACTTGATGAGCCAGGCATCCGATTCTAAAAGTGGTTTTAAACGGGCTTTGACTGTTACAAACCTGACAACTCTTGGAATCGGAGCCATTATTGGGGCTGGCATTTTCGTTTTGACAGGCCAGGCTGCAGCACAATATGCAGGGCCTGCGATCGTGATTTCTTTTATCATTTCAGGACTTGCATGTGCATTTGCCGGGCTTTGTTACGCTGAATTTGCTTCCATGATCCCAATTGCTGGGAGTGCTTATACATATGCATATGCTACATTAGGCGAATTCCTGGCCTGGATCATAGGATGGGACCTGATCCTGGAATATTTGTTTGCAGCTTCCACCGTTTCCGTTGGGTGGGGAGGATATGTTATAAGTTTCCTTCATGATTTTGGGATCAATATTCCGACAGCTTATACAGCTGCAACAGGAAGCGTTTTAGTAAACATCCCCAACATCGGATGGCAACAACAGACTTCAAATCTTATTGCCAACCTTCATTTACAGGGCATAGATATCAATTCACTGCCGCATGTCACGGCAATTCTCAATTTACCTGCTATGTTTATCATTGTAGCACTTTCCTTATTACTGGTAATAGGAATAAGGGAATCTGCCAATTTTAACAATGTGATGGTTATCACTAAAGTTTCAGTTATAATTTTATTCATTGCTATAGGGATCGCATTCATCAAAACGGGTAATTGGCATCCTTTTATTCCAAAAAATACGGGCGTGTGGGGTCATTTTGGGTGGAGTGGAATTCTTCGGGGGGCAGGTGTGATTTTCTTTGCTTATATAGGTTTCGATGCCGTTTCCACGGCTGCCCAGGAAGCTAAAAACCCTCAAAGGGATATGCCGGTTGGTATTTTGGGATCGTTATCCATTTCGACTATTCTATACATACTGGTTGCCCTGGTTCTTACGGGGATTGTCAGTTATACGACTTTGAATGTTGCCGATCCTGTAGCCGTTGGAGTAAATGCCATGGGAAAAGGCATGTTCTGGTTGCGACCAATAGTAAAGATTGCTGCCATTGCAGGACTTAGTTCTGTAATACTGGTTATGCTTTTAGGACAGCCCAGGATCTTCTTTTCCATGTCAAAAGATGGCCTCTTGCCACCTGTCTTCTCAAAAGTCCACCCAAAGTTCAAAACACCTTATGTAAGTACATTGCTAACCGGTTCGGTGGCTATGGTACTTGCAGGGATCCTGCCAATCAGTATTCTCGGAGAACTGGTTTCAATAGGAACACTGCTGGCATTTGTGATTGTCTGTGTAAGCATCCTTGTACTGCGAAAAACCAATCCGGGATTGAAACGGCCTTTCAGGACTCCCTTTGTTCCTCTTGTTCCAATTCTTGGCGCTTTGATCTGCTTTATTCAGATGGCTGCATTGCCACTAGACACCTGGCTACGTCTGATCATTTGGATGGGTATCGGTTTTATCATCTATTTTACTTATGGGATACGGAAGAGTAAATTAAGAAACTCTGGAATACCGAAGGAATAATTATTTTTAACCATTTATGAAAGAAGTAAAAATATTTGTAATAAATCCGGGATCTACCTCCACTAAAATTGCTGTTTACCAGGGATCAGAACCAATATTTCTAAAAAATATTAAACACAGTCAGGAAGAGCTTGCCCAGTTTCATAAAATGTCGGACCAGTTTCATTTCAGAAAAGACCAGATTTTTCAACAGCTTCATGAGGCGGATATCTCCCTGGAGGACGTTCATGCTGTTATGGGTCGTGGAGGATTGCTGAAACCGGTACAATCCGGTGTTTACGAAGTGAATGAGGCCATGATCAATGATCTTAAGAACAGTCCGCTGGGTGAACATGCTAGTAACCTTGGCGGACTCATCGCCTATGATATCGCTATTGAACTACCTGATGCCAAAGCCTATATCGCCGACCCCATTGTAGTGGATGAACTCGACGACATTGCTAGGGTTTCAGGCCATCCTTTGTTTGAACGGATCTCAATCTTTCATGCCCTTAACCACAAAGCAATCGCAAGAGAATATGCCAAAGCCAATCAAAAAAAATATGAGGACCTGAACCTGATCGTTGTCCATCTTGGCGGAGGCATTACCGTGGGAGCCCATAAAAAGGGACGTGTGGTCGATGTTAACCAAGGGTTGGATGGAGAAGGACCTTTCACACCGGAACGAAGCGGAACCTTACCCGTAGGAGCGCTGATCAAGCTTTGCTTTAGTGGAAAATATTCACTGAAGGAAGTAATGAAAATGAATAAAGGCGAAGGTGGACTGATTGCTCATCTTGGAACCAACGATGCTGAAGAGGTTGAAAAAATGATAGAGGCGGGTGATATGAAAGCCAAAAGGATCTATGATGCAATGGCCTATCAGGTAGCAAAATACATAGGTGAAATGTATGTGGTTCTTAAATGCGATGTCGATGCAATTCTTATTACAGGAGGCATTGCTAATGATAATAAATTTGTTTCTTTTATCCAGGAGTATGTGCACAAAATAGCCCCTGTTTACATCTATCCGGGTGAGGATGAAATGCGTGCGTTGGCGATGAACGGTTTACTCCTGATTACGGGAGAACTACAGGCAAAGGTTTACCGGTAACATACCCGGCAATTCCCCGATTCAACATTTTCATGAAGTCTGTTTCCGTAATTTTTTAATTACCTTTGCTACATATAACAGAAAATCAACAAACCTAATTTTTAATGATGAAGAAAATCCAGATGGTCGACTTGCGCAGTCAGTACCTTAACATCAAACCCTTAATCGACAAAGGAATTCAGGATGTTATTGATTCCTGTGCATTTATCAACGGACCTGCGGTTAAGAGTTTTCAGGAAGCATTAGAGAGATACCTTGGTATAAAACATGTAATTCCCTGTGCCAATGGTACAGAGGCCTTGCAGGTTTCAATGATGGCATTGGGACTGCAACCGGGTGATGAAGTTATTACATCTTCCTTTACTTTCATTGCAACTGCTGAGGTCATTGCTTTGTTAAAACTGACGCCGGTTCTTGTTGATGTGGATCCTGACACTTTCAACATTGATTTGAAAGCAATCGAAAAAGCGATCACTCCAAAGACTAAAGCTATTGTCCCGGTGCACCTTTTTGGTCAATGCGCACCCATGGAAGAGATCATGGAACTTGCCGGGAAGCACAACCTTTTTGTGATCGAAGACAACTGCCAGGCCATCGGATCAGATTATATCTTTAACGATGGTTCGCGAAAAAAAGGAGGAACTATCGGACATATTGGATGCACTTCCTTTTTCCCATCAAAGAACCTGGGATGTTATGGGGATGGTGGTGCAATCTTTACCAATGATGATGAGTTGGCTAATCGACTCAGGATAATTGTGAACCATGGAATGGTAGTACGATACTATCATGATATTATTGGTGTAAACTCACGTCTCGACAGCATTCAGGCAGCGATTCTGCTTGTAAAACTTGGACATCTTGACGAATATGCTGCAAAACGCAGGGCAGCAGCCGATTTCTACGATAAAGCATTTGCGAATAATCCCCATTTGACGATTCCGTTTAGATATGCAAAGTCCATCCATGTCTTTCACCAGTATACACTCATTACTCAAAATATTGACCGCAAGGGTCTGATTGATTACCTGGCTACCAAAGAAATCCCGGCCATGATCTATTACCCGGTTCCCCTGCATTTACAGAAAGCCTATATTGATCCACGTTACAAACCAGGTGATTTCCCGGTAACCGAAGCTTTGTGCGAATCGGTAATCTCGCTTCCTATGCATACAGAACTTGAGGATGAACAATTGAACCATATCGTTACCTCAGTATTGGAATTTGTAAACCGATAGACCATGGGGAAAGACTATTTTGCACATGAAACAGCCGTCATTGACAAGGATTGTACCATCGGAAAAGGAACAAAGATCTGGCATTTTTCCCATATCATGAGATATTGTACCATAGGGGAAAATTGCAACATCGGACAAAATGTTGTGGTTTCTCCAGAGGTGGTTCTGGGCAGAAATGTAAAGGTTCAGAATAATGTTTCAATATATACCGGGGTCATTTGTGAAGATGATGTTTTCCTGGGGCCGTCGATGGTTTTTACGAACATTATCAACCCCCGCAGTCAAATAATCAGGAAAGAACAATATGCAAAGACACTTGTTCGAAAAGGGGCTTCGATCGGGGCAAATGCCACAATTGTTTGCGGGAATGAGATCGGCGAATATGCTTTTATCGGGGCAGGCGCTGTGGTGACAAAGAATGTAAAACAGTATGAGCTGGTTGTGGGAAACCCTGGTCGTCATGTGGGTTGGATGAGCGAATACGGTCACAGGCTTGAATTTGACGATAACGGAATTGCTGAATGTCCTGAAAGTCATGAAAAGTACTTGCTAAAAAACGGAATAGTCTGTAAACAGATCTAGCACAAGATGGAAAAAAAGATCCACCCACTCAATTTTGCCTTGATTGGCGCGGCAGGTTATATTGCGCCACGGCATATGAAGGCGATCAGGGAAACCGGGAATAAACTGGTAGCGGCACTTGATCCTTATGATGGTGTCGGGATCATGGATAGTTATTTTCCAAAAGCCGACTTCTTTATTGAACCTGAACGATTTGACAGGCACCTGGATAAATTACGCCGCCTTGCAAAGTCCGGTGGCTCTGGAGAATACCGAAAAGTTGATTATGTAAGTATCTGCTCGCCGAATTATATGCATGATTCGCATATCAGGCTTGCCCTGCGGAATGAAGCCACCGCCATCTGCGAAAAACCGGTTGTTCTGAATCCATGGAATCTGGATGCTTTGCATGAGATAGAGAAAGAAACCGGCAAAAAAGTCTTTACCATTTTTCAGGTCAGGCTTCATCCCGTGATCAAGGCTTTGAGGGAAAAGATCCAGACCAGCCCGGATGATAAAGTCTATAATGTTGATTTGACCTATATCACTTCCCGTGGAAAATGGTATTATCGTTCATGGAAGGGTAACATTGAAAAATCAGGGGGAATAGCGACAAACATCGGCATTCATTTTTTTGACATTTTGACCTGGATTTTTGGTGAGGTAAAAGAAAACATCGTTCACCTGCTTTTGCCAGAAAAAGCTGCAGGAGTGCTATATCTTAAAACGGCCCGGGTCAGATGGTTCCTTAGTTTGGATTATGAGGACAATCCGAAAGAAGTGAAGGAAAAAGGGCTACGGACATTTCGTTCAATTACAGTGGAAAATGAAGAGGTTGAGTTCAGCGACGGATTTACTGACCTGCATACAGAAAGTTATCGTCAACTGCTTGCAGGAAATGGATTTGGAATGAATGAAGCCAAAAGTTGTGTTGAAATTACTCACCAGATAAGAAATTCCACGCCCATTGGAATAAAAGGGGATTATCATCCGTTATTGAAGACAATTCGAAAATAATCCGGATACCATTCATAAGATACAAAACAGCATGAAGATTCTGGTCACAGGAGGAACGGGATACATTGGATCACATACCGTTGTTGAACTTCAGAAAAAAGGATTTGAGGTTATCATTGCTGATAATTTATCCAATTCATCAATAGAAGTTGTTGATAATATTTGCAAGATCACAGGTGTCAAACCTCTTTTTGAAAAAGTAGATCTTTCTGACCAGGGACCCACACAGGATCTCTTCAATCACTATCCCGGTCTGAATGCTATCATTCATTTTGCAGCCTATAAAGCCGTTGGTGAGTCTTTACTTCAGCCGTTAAAATATTACCGGAACAACTTGGGGTCGCTTATAAACCTTCTTCGTGAAATGGAAACACACGGGGTCAGGGATATCGTCTTTTCTTCATCCTGCACAGTTTATGGTCAGCCAGATATGCTTCCGGTTACCGAAGCGGCGCCGATAAAAACCGCCGTATCTCCTTATGGAAATACAAAACAGATTTCAGAAGAGATCATCGCAGATGTCAGTAAAGTAACTCATCTTCAGGCTATTATGCTTCGATATTTCAATCCCATCGGTGCTCATGAATCAGCCCTGATTGGCGAACTTCCATTAGGTGTACCCAATAACCTGATGCCATTTATTACACAAACTGCTATCGGGAAAAGGGATTTTCTTAAAGTTTTCGGAAAGGATTATACTACTCCTGATGGAACTGCGATCCGGGACTATATTCATGTGGTGGATCTGGCACAGGCTCATGTTATAGCCATCGAGCGAATGTTGGAAGGAAAAAATAAACAAAAAGTTGAAGTCTTTAACTTGGGAACAGGGATCGGTTATTCGGTATTGGATGTTATTAAATCATTCGAATACTCGACAAAGGAAAAATTGAATTATAGGTTCGTGGACAGAAGGCCGGGTGATGTACAGGAAATATGGGCCGATACAGAATTTGCCAACCGTGAATTAGGCTGGAAAGCAAGGAAAGATCTTAATGAGATGACATTATCGGCCTGGAACTGGGAGAAAAGACTTGAAGGAAAGTCTGGATGACAAGGAGGTTTTTTAATTATCGAATGAAAAAGAAAATATATGAAGACGATTTTGATAACAGGAGGTGCGGGCTTTATCGGCTCACATGTGGTCAGGAGATTTGTTAAGAAGTACCCGCACTATCAGATCATCAACCTCGACAAACTGACCTATGCGGGAAATCTTGCGAATCTCAGGGACATCGAGAACGAATCCAATTATGAATTTGTGAAAGCGGATATTGTCGAATCCGAAACAATGAACGCAATTTTTCAGAAATACCCCATTGATGGCGTGATTCACTTGGCTGCCGAATCACATGTTGATCGGTCGATCAGCAACCCGATGGAATTCATCTTTACAAATATTATAGGTACTGTCAACCTTTTAAATGCAGCCCGTCTTTCCTGGAAAGAAAGCCTGGAAGGCAAACGGTTTTATCATATTTCAACCGATGAGGTATATGGATCACTTGGGGGGACAGGTCATTTTCTCG
Source organism: uncultured Bacteroidales bacterium (assembly GCA_963800585.1). GTDB lineage: Bacteria > Bacteroidota > Bacteroidia > Bacteroidales > FEN-979 > FEN-979. The sequence goes on along the minus strand of CAWDBP010000005.1, from coordinate 64,298 downwards.
AGACTACTGCCTATGACCCCAGGAGTCCGTATTCTGCCTCCAAGGCCAGCTCCGATCACCTGGTACGAGCTTATTTTCATACCTACAAATTACCGGTGGTAATTTCGAATTGTTCAAACAATTATGGGTCATTTCAATTTCCTGAAAAGCTGATCCCACTGTCTATCAATAATATAAAAAACAACAAACCGATCCCAATCTATGGGAAAGGGGAGAATATCCGCGATTGGCTTTTTGTGGAAGATCATGCAAGTGCCATCGATCTAATCTTCCATAAAGGAAAGTCAGGAGAAACTTATAATATCGGAGGAAATAACGAATGGTCCAACATACGCCTGATCCATGAACTCTGTGAGATAATGGATCGTAAACTTGACCGGCCCATGGGAACTTCAGCCAAGCTTATCACTTTTGTAAAAGACCGGGCTGGACATGATTTGCGATATGCTATTGATTCATCAAAGTTGCAACGGGAACTCGGTTGGAAGCCTTCCCTGCAATTTGACGAAGGACTGGAAAGAACAGTTGATTGGTATCTTGCAAATGAAGAATGGATGGAAAACATCACCTCGGGCGATTATCAGAAATATTACGAAAACCAGTATGTGAAAAGATAAGGGTTATACCCCTTCTACGGTAACGTTCTGACCGATCTTAGCAATCAGTCCCTGGAGAACATTTCCGGGACCGACTTCAGTAAACAGGGTAGCCCCATCGGCGATCATATTCCGGGTGATTTGTGTCCAAAGGACTGGTGCCGTTAACTGGGCAACAAGGTTTTCCCTGATCTTTTCCTGATCAATGACACATTGTGCTGTGGCATTCTGATAAATCGGACAGATGGGAGATTTAAATACTGTCGAATGGATTGCTTCAGCCAATTCAATCCTGGCTGGTTCCATCAGCGGTGAATGAAATGCACCCCCGACTTTCAATGGCAACGCCCTGCGAGCACCTGCTGCTTTCATCTTCTCACAGGCAATTTCAATTCCTTTTAAACTGCCAGAAATAACCAATTGACCAGGACTGTTATAATTAGCCGGTACCACCACTTCATCAATGGATTTACATATTTCTTCAACTTTTGTATCGTCAAGGCCGAGAATTGCAGCCATGGTGGATGGCTCTTTCTCACATGCTTTTTGCATGGCCTGTGCACGCTTGAATACAAGCGAAAGTCCATCTTCAAATGACAATGCTTTATTGGCTACAAGGGCTGAAAATTCACCTAAGGAATGACCGGCAACCATATCGGGTTTGAATTTTTCACCCAGTGTGGCTGCCAGAATGACAGAATGAAGAAAAATGGCTGGTTGGGTGACCCGGGTTTGCCTGAGGTCTTCATCGGTGCCTGCAAACATCAGATCTGTAATGCGGAAACCCAGAATTTCGTTTGCCGCTTCAAACATCTCTTTGGCAAGTAATGAATTATCATAAAGGTTCTTACCCATACCAATAAACTGTGCTCCCTGTCCCGGGAATACATAGGCGTGTTTCATTGAGGTCGTTGTTTAAATATTAGGATTTGAATCCACCATCAAGACTATTTTCTGTCACCTAAAAAACGCAAGAGAAACAAGAATAAGTTGATAAAATCAAGATATAAGGTAAGGGCACCCATAATGCTCATCTTTCTGACATTCACATCATGTATATCAATACCTGCTCCTCCTCCGATCCTTTTCAATTTCTGCACATCATAAGCTGTGAGCCCAGTAAAAATCAGAACCCCCATAACACTGATAATATATTCCATCGTATTGCTGTGCATAAACATGTTGATGACCATGGCAATGATAATTCCAAATAACGCCATCATCAGGATCGATCCGAATTTGGTCAGATCGGTCTTTGTGGTGTATCCCAGGACTGCCATAACGCCAAACATGGCTGAGGTAACGGCAAAGGTTTTGAAAACAGATGTTTGGGTATAAACCAATAATATAAAACTAAGACTCATCCCCATAAGCACAGAAAAGGTGATGAACAGTAAGGTCATGATCGAAGGAGAAAGTCGCTGGAATCCCAGTGACATGAGTAGAACGAACACTAGCGGAGCCAGGGTAACAATCCATCCCAACATTGATAATCCTGTGTATCTTCCATTTGTTATGTTCATAAGACTCCCAATCAATTCCTTGGATGATGCAAACCAGTATGCAGTAATGGCAGTAATGGCCAGGGCAAGGGTCATCCATAAGAACACATTCGCCATAAAGGTTCTTGCAACCGGTATGGATTGTGCTGATTTGTATTCCTGGTCAATGATGTTGAATCCTCTTATATTCTGATCCATTTTAGTATGATTTAAAAGTATAAGTGTTTAAGATTAATGTAATTTCGTTCCAATAAGATGCAGAAACTCGGCACGGGTTTTATCCCGTTCAAATGCACCAACAAAGTCGGATGTCGTTGTGACAGAGTTTTGCTTCTGAATTCCCCGCATCGACATACACAAATGTTGTGCCTCAATTACCACGGCGACCCCAAGAGGTTTTAAAGTTGTATTGATGGCATCCTTGATCTGTGAAGTCAGACGCTCCTGGACTTGCAAACGGCGGGCGTAAATCTCGACAACCCTTGCCAGTTTACTCAAACCAGTAATATACTTGTCGGGGATATAAGCCACATGTGCTTTCCCAATAAATGGGATCATGTGATGTTCACAAAGTGAATAGATTTCAATGTCCTTTACGATCACCATTTCACGATAATCTTCCCTGAATTTAGCAGATGACAAAATTTCGACAGGATCCAGATCATAGCCTTGTGTGAGGAATTGCATGGCTTTAGCGACCCTTAAAGGAGTTTTCTGCAGCCCTTCTCGATCAGGATTTTCACCAATCAATCGCAAAATCTCTTTATAATGAAAACTAAGCTGTTCCAGTTTAGCAGCATCAAACTCTTCAATTTTCTCGTAATTCATGTTCTTGTTGTTCATTGTATGCAGGGATTTCTGAACAAGTAAACGCTTTACTTCCCAAAATATTCTGCCATATTGTTCTCGGTTTCTTCGACCCTGACGCAATGCAGGGTGGCTCCTACCCCTGTTATTTCGTCTTCCAGTTCCTGCCAGATCGAAATTGCCAGGTTCTCGGTGGAGGCAAGTTTCCCTTTCATAAAATCTACCTCAAGGTTTATATTCCTGTGATCCAGCGGAAGAATAATCTTCTCATTGATGATCCGGCTCAATTCCTTCAGGTCGGCAACAAACCCTGTTTCTTTATTGATCTCCCCTTTTACAGTAACTTGCAGAGTATAATTATGCCCATGCCAGTTGGGGTTGGAACACTTTCCGAATACCTTCAGGTTTTGTTCATCTGAATATTCTGGTTTGAACAGGCGGTGAGCCGCATTAAACCTTTCTTTCCGTGTGATAAAAACGATGTTCATAAAGGAGCGCAAAGGTAATAATTATTTGACTAAGCGATGGTATGATATGCTTACTTGAATTTATCTGTAAAATAAACTTTGATTTTATCTGTTACTATAATTCCCAAATCAATCCACCCTGATGAAAAAAGGGTTATTCAAAATTGTACTTCTTATAGTTGTAAGTGTCATTAGTTCTGATATCTCTGCACTAAATGCACCTGATACAGCTTCGATCTATAAAACAGATACCTGTTGCCCGCAGAAGGATCTTGTGGACTTGTTTTTCAAAGGGAATAATCCATTCAGAACCAAGAAACCTCATCGTTTCAGGGCCTTCGGGGTCCCAATTATTGCTTTTGACCCGGCAACAAGTTTACAGCTGGGACTCGGAGGTTCTTTTTCACTTCAATTGGGTAATCCTTCAGATACAAAGATCTCTGCAGGAATGACTTCCATACTATTCACGCTGAAGCAACAATTTTTTGTACAATACAAGAGCAACATATTCTTTCCTCATAATATCTGGCTTTTGCAAAGTGACTGGCGTTATTATCTTTTCAATTTGCCAACTTATTCACTAGGGACTCAAGACCAAACCGAAATTCCTTCAGTCCCGGGATATAAAACCGTGATTGTCGACCCTTCGCTGGATGGAACTTATTTGATGGACTATGACTGGTTGAGATTTCATAACGTTCTTTCACATAAAGTTAATAAAAATATCTATTGTGGTATTGGTTATCAGTTTGATTATCACTTCAATATAGAAGATTTTGGGCTGCACATCAAAAAAGATACGTTGTACAACACGCCTAACTATGCATATAGTACTCTCCATGGATATAACCCGTTACATTATATTTCTTCAGGATTAAGCGCCAATTTTGTTTTTGATACCCGGGATGACATGGTCAATGCCTATCACGGAGTTTATATCAATGTCAATTATCAGTATAATTTCTCCTGGCTCGGGAGCAGCCGGAATGGTTCTGAACTCTGGACAGAATTCAGAACCTATGTCAGCCTTTCAAAACACTGTCCAAGGCATTTATTGGCCTTTTGGTACTATGGGAGTTTTGTGACATCTGGGAGTATTCCCTATCTTGATCTTATGAGTATTAGTTATGATCAGATGAATTCTTCGGGACGTGGTTATGCCCAGGGAAGATATCGTGGAGAGGATTTTGTATATGGGGAAATGGAGTATCGTTTTCCAATTTCTCCCCATACACATATCCTTGGAGGTGTTCTCTTTACAAATGTTTCCACAGTCTCAAACCGGGATATGAAAATTCCTTTATTCGGATATTTTCAGCCTGCTGCCGGTGCCGGAGTTCGTATAATGGTAGGTAAAAATGACCGGACAAATATTGCTATCGATTTTGGAATCGGCCATATGTCAAATGGTCTGTACTTGCAGACCCAGGAAGTTTTTTAATAAAAGCCAACTTTACAGAGTCATCCAAAGATATATTACAATTCAATACATGGCAAATCAGAACTTACTGTTTTGTTGATTTTAAAATTGATACCAGGTTGGCTACCTCGAAAATCATGTAACAGAGATAAAGAATAAAGAAGGAAACTGCAAATGCTGCAGCATCCTGCCTGTTATTCAATAGATAAAGGAATATCACGCCGATGAATATGAATAATTTCACTACAGTGACCAAAAGATAGGAATTGATGAACCGGATGAACTTCGTATTTGACGACCGGAGAATAAAATAATATCCCGCCATTGTCACAACAATAAAAAACACAAACAACCAGGGAAGGGCAGGCGTAATATAGTGTGCAGGTACCAGGAATCTCAGGACTGTCGCAATCAACCCAAGAATAACTGAAAATACCAGGATCCGGCGAATGAAAGTTAAGTAATCCTTAGAATTATTCCATTCCATAAGCTAAAAAAGTATCGGGGAAGTTTGAAAAGAATATAAAGTTATAACCCATTGGTTTTATAAATGTTACTGTTTCCTGAGAAAATTACGTGTGACTGAATAAATGGAGAGAATCACTGAAAGAAGTGAGAGAAGGATGATAAAGAGCGGCCCGGTATGCAACCATTCGTCCAGTTTATAACCGCCAAAAACCCCAATAAGAATAATGGCCAGCATCTGGAGACCCATACCCGAATAGCGTGCATAGGAATTAAGCTGTCGTTTCTTTTGGTCGATATTCATTTTGTTTCCCCGGTGGAGGAACATTAACTTTTATTCCTGAACTTTCCATGATACAGTTGCCTGAAAATTTTGCTCCCGGTTCAATAGATAGTTTGTTGGTCGTCATATCTCCAGTGTACCTGGCAGTTTCTTTCAGTGTAAGAAGTTCAGAAACTTTTACCGTTGCTTTCACTTCACCAGAAAAATCAGCATTCTGACAAATGATCTCACCTTCAATATTACCCGTTGGACCAACCACGACCTTACCTTTGCAATTGATCGTTCCAATGAAACAACCATCAAGTCTGAAATCCCCGTTTACTTTAATTTCTCCTTTTACCACGGTACCTGCACTCAGCAGGTTTATGGAAGGAACATCTTCTTCTTTATTTTTTACCATAATATCACTGTATTATCGAAAGAAAATAATTAAACAATCCAAAGGTAAAGGAAAATACCTAACAATCAAGAAAAATGTTAATCTAAAAATAAAGAAAAACAAATTAAGTAATAGTGTAAAGAGAAGAATACCGGGACATCATTTCTTCACAATATAATACTTATCGAAGAAACGCATATACTGTTTGATGTCCTTATTTCGATAAAAGATTGGGTAGTTTTCAGCTGATATAACGAAATCATCATACCCTCCCGAATTATCAAGTTTAGTGAAAATATAGGGATTGTTTTGAATTGAAATGTAATAATCCATGGCTTTTTCATCATTGTCGAAATTGTTCACAGTAATCATCTCTTGTGGGCCACCAAGTAAGAGACTGTTCACATGCAGGTCCTCGAGACTGTGGGATTTTTCATTAAAGTCGGCAATTCTGATTTTAAGTGCATTGATATCCACCTTGTTATTATTTGCAATAAGAATGAAGAAATGGATGGATTTGGGATTAAAGGTATAAAGCTTGGTAATGCTTTCGGGTAAGGCAGTAGTGTCGTTTAAAATGGGTTCTCCCTTCGAATTTCGTTGGTTCTTCAGGTAATCGAGAACTTTTTGTGCCAGTGGATGGACTGGACTTTTAGGATACCTGGTTAAAACCCTTTGCATGCCTGCCACCAAGGAATCTACAACTTCTATCTTTCCAACTGCTAAGGCTTTCAGGTATTCAAACCTTGGAATCAGAGCAGTATCACCGGGGTATTTTACAAGGGCTAGATCAGTATTGTTGATCACCATGTAGTATTGCTGGTTGATAAAAGCAGTGTAGGTATCCTCATAAAGATTATTGACTTCTTTCCGTTTCGACTGGACTTCTTTATAATAGTTTGGATTTATCAGTAGTTTAGCAAAATCAGTTTCCGGGTAACGTGTCAAAATGACATTTTTAAAGGTGTCGCTTTTCGGTTGATTATCCAATGTTTTATAAAGCATATAAAGCTCGTAGTAAGAAGCCACGGTAAATTTATTTCCCGGGAACCGGGTATTCAATGTCTGGAAAGACTTAATAGCATGCTCATAATCATTCAGGCCTTCCACATAAATAAATCCCAAATTATAGTATGCCTGGATCATCGTGTCATTCGAAACCTTCATTTGTGCCGGAGTAAATGGAATATCCGGGAGATAAAACGCTCTGTCTTTGGGGTTCTTTGATTTAGGAAGTGCTTTTTTCATCTTGCTCGTATCCCCTCCGGTCGAAGCCTGGGAAGTGGTATCTTCAGGCGTTTCCGAAATCTCAGCCAATATTGCTTTATTAGTAAGGAACCAGTTGTCTTCCAGTTTCCTGTGACCCCATTTCTGGATAAAACCTGAATAACCATTAGAAGTGGCTGATGGATTGTAAAAATACCATGCCCCGTTTGATGAACCGGCCGGAGGAGCTCCACCAGGTGATTGACCTTTTAATTGCCCGAATAATGCAAGGTTTTCCTGTCGTTCCTGTTCTTCTTTTTGTTTCTTAATTTCATCTGCAACAAGTTTAGCAATAATACCGTCAATAACTGCATTACGCTGGCTTTCAGTCATAGACGCAAGTCTTTGCAGGCTATCCTCCCGGTCGATTAACTCAAGGTAGTTTACCAGGTCGGTGAGTGTCGCAGTCTTCTTGCTGATCTCCTGGTAGTTTGGATACCCTTTCGGAAGAAATTGAAGGGTACTGTCATAATAAGCATGTGCCAACCTGTAATTTTTATGTGAAAAGAGTATATCGGCAAGTTTCAGCGATGAGATTGATTTCTGATAATTGTTCAGTTTACTTGTAGCAACTGATTTTGCCAGGTAATCAATAGCAGCACTTGTATCGGCGTTTTTCATAGCAACACTGGCAAGTGCAAAATAAACCTGGTCACGGAAATCCTTATATTTTTCATCCTTAAGCATTTTTTTCAGCTTCTTGACAATATAGTTGCTGTTACCGGAATTAGCTACATAACATATTGCAAGATTGATTTTTGCATTGAACTCCATTTCGAACGATGCATTTCTTTTGATCACCATCTTGTAATAATTGGAAGCTTCATCAAACTGTCCGGTATTCTGGTGGATCTGACCAAGAATAAATAAACAACGGGTTTTCATTGATCTTGTCGGCCCAAGTTCAATAGCCCGGTCAAGGAATTCAACTGCCGATGCATAATTTTTTTGAAGGATAAAGAAATTTGCATAGCACAATGCGAGCATTTCCTCGTTTGACTCAGGGGCTTTGCCCTGCCGGATCATGTTTTGAACCATATCAAGCATAGGTTCGGCCCTATTGAAATCGCCAAGTTCCATGTTTGACAATGCCTGCCACAACATTGCTTTGTATTTCACAGGGTTATCATTGTACGATTTGATCACAAACTCAAATGTACGGCGTGCCATCGGGTAATCCTGTTTATAGAAATAGGATTTGCCAATCAACATATAGGCTTCACGGATCCAGGGGTTGTACTCCTTATTATTAAAAAACATCGAATGTTTCTGGATGGTTTTTGTAGCTTTCTTAATACCTAAATCGGCGACTTGACCGATTTTGGAAATACTACTTTTATCGCCTGTGTAATATACCGGGAGAACAATTGCATAATTGTCTTTAGGATTGGATTCAAATTCCTTTAACCCCTGACGCATATTATCCATCCCATTCCAATATACATTATAATGAGCCGTGAGGTTATGGTATACCCTGCGCGTAAATGTATTTTTCTTGGTAGAACAGGATGAAAAAAACACAGTTACCGCGAATAAAAAGAAAGGTACAAATGAAATATATGTCCGGAATTTACTCAAATATGCTGCTTTTTAGTAGTATATTAACTGAATTTTTACAAAAATATTTTAAATTTTCGAATTTACGGGAGTTCCTTACAAAATTAATCACCCAAGTGTTAATTCCATATCCTGCAGGCTGGCGGGTAATTATTTCCTTCACAAAGTGGTCAGGGGTTGAGTTTATGCATCGGGATTTTCGCAAACCTGTTCTGATATGAAATACTTAACCTTTGAAATAATCGTTTTCTTTTCTTCACCCCGTTTGCAATTTTTTCCGAAATTTGCAGGCCCTCAGTAAAATGGACGACTTATAATGGCCCAGGATAAAAAAGATAAGAAGAGAAAATCGGTTCTAAGCAAACTTCGGAATAAATACCGGCTTGTTATTATGAATGATGAAACTCTTGAGGAAAAGCTGACTTTCCGGCTTTCAAGGCTCAATGTGTTTGTGGTACTTGGTACACTGACAATCATCCTGATCATTCTGACTTCAATCCTGATTGCTTTTACATCCTTGCGCGAGTATATCCCTGGATACACTAACGTAGGATTACAAAAAAAACTTTATGAGCTTCAAATCAAAACCGACTCCATTGAAAAAAGCCTAGAAAAGAAGGACCTCTTCATTCAGAATATAAAAGATGTCATGAATGGGAAAGACCTTTCAGCTGATATTCCTTTGACAAAGGATTCACTTCATAAATACAACAACATCAAATTGAAAAAATCCCCTGAAGATTCCATGCTTCGGGCGCAAGTTGAAAACCAGGGGAAATACAACCTCTACCGGTTTGAAAATACCGGAAATACCCACCAAAAGAATCAGTCCATTGGTAAAGTCCTGTTTTTTGTACCATTGAAAGGTGTGATCACCAATGGATTTAATACAAAACAGGATCATTACGGTATCGACATTGTCGCCAAACAAAATGAAGCTATTAAATGTGTGCTTGATGGTACGGTGATATTCAGCAACTGGACCCTTGAAACAGGCTATACCATTGTCATTCAGCATCAGGAAAATATTGTTTCCGTGTACAAACATAACTCAGCATTGCTGAAAAAAGAAGGAGATTTTGTTAAAGCTGGCGAACCTATCGCCATTATTGGTCAGACCGGTGAACTCGCCACTGGACCGCATCTTCATTTTGAACTCTGGAGTGATGGTAACCCGGTAAACCCAAAGGATTATATTAATTTTTAAAGAGACAGACGCCAGGTGAAGAAGAATATTGCAATACTGGGATCTACCGGATCCATCGGAACCCAGGCGTTAGATGTCATCCGTCAGAACCCTGATATTTTCTCTGCTGAAGTTCTTACCGGGCAATCGAATGCTGATCTTCTCATCTGCCAGGCCATCGAGTTTCTTCCCAATGCCGTTGTAATAGGCGATGAAGAATATTACAAAAAAGTCACAGATGCTCTTCATCCTTTTCCGATAAAAGTATTTGCCGGAGAGGATTCTCTTTCTCAGGTCGTGGAAATGGAAGGAATCGACCTGGTATTGAATGCGCTGGTTGGCTATTCCGGATTGAAACCCACCTTGAATGCAATTCAGGCTGGGAAACCTGTGGCCTTGGCAAACAAGGAGACCCTGGTCGCAGCCGGTGACCTGGTCATGTCACTCGCCGAACAGCATAAGGTTCTGATTTTGCCTGTCGATTCTGAGCATTCTGCAATTTTCCAATGTTTGGCAGGAGAAAGAAAGAAAAATATTGAGAAAATCATCCTGACTGCTTCAGGAGGCCCCTTCAGGGGGAAAAAACTTGAACATCTTACAACGGTAACGAAGGAAGCAGCCTTAAACCATCCGAATTGGAAAATGGGGAACAAAGTCACGATCGATTCTGCTTCGCTTATGAATAAAGGCCTGGAAGTGATCGAAGCGAAGTGGTTGTTCGATCTAGTCCCAGGCCAGATTGAAGTGATCATTCATCCTCAATCGGTTATTCATTCAATCGTCCAGTTTGTGGATGGATCTATGAAAGCCCAAATGGGGCCTCCCGACATGAGGGGTCCAATCGTCTATGCTTTTTCTTTTCCCGGCAGAGTGAGGACAGATTTTCCCAGGTTTGATTTTACAACTTGCTCACAATTCACATTCGAACTTCCCGACCATGATCTCTTCAGAAACCTGGGATTAGCTTTTAAAGCTCTTGAGAAAGGAGGGAATTTGCCTTGCATTCTGAATGCTGCTAACGAAATTGCAGTTCAGGCCTTTCTTGAAGACCGGATGACATTCCTCGAAATGCCGCACCTTATTGAAAAATGTTTGCATACTGTTTCTTTTATTAAGAAACCAACCTATGAAGATTATGTGCAGACCAACATCGAAACAAGGGCGAAAGCCCTTGAATACTTACTGTTGGAAGCCAAACCCTGATAATATTCATTTTTAAATAAACTCGAATGGTCATTCTTATCAAAGTTGTTCAATTGCTCCTGAGTCTATCAATCCTGGTAATATTCCATGAATTCGGACATTATATTACAGCAAGAATTTTTAAGACCCGTGTAGAGAAGTTCTATGTATTCTTTAATCCCTGGTTTTCCCTTTTTAAATTCAAAAAAGGAGATACCGAGTATGGGATCGGGTGGATTCCATTGGGTGGCTATTGTAAGATTGCAGGTATGATCGATGAATCGATGGACAAGGAACAAATGAAACAGCCACCCCAACCCTGGGAGTTTCGCTCAAAACCAGCATGGCAGAGGCTAATAATCATGCTCGGAGGTGTGACAGTAAATATTCTCCTGGCCATCTGTATTTATATTGCGGTCCTTACAGTATGGGGTGAACAGTACTTGCCGACTTCTGAAGTCAAATACGGTATTTCTGTAAATGCAATCGGATCTGAATTGGGCCTCCGCAATGGCGACCGCATAATATCCGTCGACAATAAAGAAGTTGAAGAATTTTCAGCCATTCCCAAAAAAATTGTATTGGAGCAGGCAAAAACGATCCAGATCATTCGTGATGCCAGAAAAATGAACATTCAAATACCGGCAGAATTTGTTGACAAAGTGATCAAATCAAATTCGGTAGATTTTATTTCATTCAGATTTCCATTTGAGGTTCAGAAGTTTGCACTGGGATCAGCGGCAGAAAAAGCCGGGATGAGACTCAATGACAGGATTATCGGGATCAATGATTCGTTGTTTCCCTATTTTGATGAATTCCGGGGGGCTCTCCAGCGTTATAAAAATCAAAAGGTCAACATACTTGTCGTAAGGGCAGGCGATACTGTTAAACTGCCACTCACCATCCCTTCTGAAGGACGGATCGGCGTTTACAACAGGAATTTATCAGCCTATTTTAACCTGAAAGAAAAATCTTATAACATAATTACTGCCATTCCAGCCGGTTTTTCCATGACCTTTGAAAGAACAGCAGATTACCTTAAATCACTAAAGCTACTTTTCTCACAGGAGAAAGCCTATGAATCGGTAGGAGGGTTTATTTCCATTGGAAGTTTGTTCCCTGATGCCTGGGATTGGCTGACATTCTGGACATGGACTGCTTTTCTCTCGATCATGCTCGCTGTCATCAATATTTTACCTATACCGGCACTAGATGGTGGACATGTGATGTTCCTTCTCTACGAGATCATTTTCAAGCGGAAACCAAGTGATAAGTTCATGGAGTACGCACAAATAACCGGCATGATTATCCTTTTCGGGATTCTGATCTTTGCTAATCTAAATGATGTATTAAAGCTGTTCAGGTAGAGCTTTCGCCGCTCTCGTGTCCACACTTGAATACACACATCAAGCAAAAGCTTCAGGAACCTAATGTGACACTTTCTCATTCAGTGATTTAAACCCTTCACCGAAAATTTCGTTTGCATCCAGAATGGTCATAAACGCTTTAGGATCAATTTCATGGATAAATTCTTCTAGTTGAAAAAGTTCCCTGCGGTTGACTACGGTAAAGATGATTTTACGGTCGGCCATGTTGAACATCCCCTTACCTTCAATTAAGGTTCCACCACGATTGAGACTGTTGATTATCTTGTCACGGATCTCTTCGTATTTTTCAGAAATAATGAAAACGCTTTTGTCATAGCTTATCCCGGCCATAACGATATCAATTACTTTGCCAGTGATGAAGATGACGATCCAGGAATACAATGGAATTTTCCAGTCACGAAAAACCACAAGACCTATCAATACAATTATTGAATCTACATAGATCATAAGCATTCCCAAGGGTAGCCGGGTATATTTAGCAATGATCATTGCAATGATATCAGATCCTCCTGAAGTTGCCTTTGAACGGAAGATAATGCCCAGACCTACTCCCATCAGCACTCCACCGAAAATGGATGACAACAGTGCATCACCCTTGACTAGTGGTTCAAATCCCCAGAAATAGGTCAGGGTATCGGTAAAGATTGCAGTCAGAGAGAAGCCAAGAACAGTTTTATACCCGAACCGGGGTCCCAGTATCCTTATTCCAATTAGAGTAAGCGGGATATCAAAACACAGAGCAACAAGCCCCACCGGGGTGCCAAAAAGGTAATGAAGGATAATGGATATCCCGTAGACCCCTCCTGGGATGATCTTGTAAGGAGTTATAAAAAGCACAAAACCCGAAGCAAGAATGAACGATCCGATAAGGATTAGGCTGTGCGATAAAAACCACTTCCTGGTGAAAGGTTTCTCATTCGAAGGATAAAATGACATAGATGTAGATTTATTCTGTTAATAAGGATTTTTATGCAAAGATAGTGCTTCCAGAAGATCCGCCAGATTTAACCAAGGGACCACTGAAGAAGAACAGATGCAACTTTTTTTTATGAAACCTGTATAAAGATTAATAAGGTACATCATCAGGCATCAATTTTTATCAGGGGAGATTTTAAGAAAAGAATACAATCTATTGCCAAACAAAAAAAAAATTGTACTTTTAACCCCCGGTTTGTGCAAACCAAATCTAAAAACATATTGATTCTTTATTCTAAAAAATATCGTTTTCTTAACTGTGAACGAAGGTTCAGGGGAATCTTTATGGGCATTTTTATGATGGTATTATTTCCATCGCTTATGGCTCAACAGAACAGCAGCATCACTCATTACATGTTTATGAACATGTCTTTTAACCCGGCAGTTGCAGGTAGTAACGATGGCATTAATGTCACCGGTCTTATCCGTCAGCAATGGATCGGTTATAAAGATGACCGTGGCGGCAATACTGCACCACAAACCCTTTTTCTTACGATTGATGCGCCGATTAAATTTTTGCATGGAGGTATTAGTGGAACTGTGATTAGTGATGTTATCGGAGGAACCCTTAATAATACTACGGTAACACTGGGATATGCCTACAGGGCGAACCTTGGTCCGGGGGTGCTTTCAGCGGGGTTGCAGGTTAATTTTCTGAATTCAAAACTGAATGTAGATAAACTCGAACCAATGGTTCCAATTACCAATCTAGGGAAAAGCGATTTTGTCGTTGATGGTTCATTGGGAGTTCTCTACAAAGTACCGGATAAATACTATGTAGGTTTTTCCTGTACTAATTTCATGCAGACCGAGTTGAAGCAATTGGGACCATATGGTGAAAGGCGTACTTATGACCTGACAGGTGGATATAATTGGGTTTTGCCCGGTCTTCCGGCTTATGAGCTTCAACCTTCTGCGTTTATCACGGATGACCAAGGTGCGTATTCATTCAGTATTAGTGCAATTTTATTATACAATAAAAAATTCTGGGGAGGCCTTGAATATCGCCTTCAGGATTGTGCTTCTTTCCTGGTGGGTTTCAACATTAAAGCATTTAAAATAGGCTTGTCGTATGATGCTACTGTATCAAAACAAACAAGGTATGCAGATGGGACTGTGGAGGTGATGTTAAACTATTGTTTTAAAATTCAAACAGAGAAATTTAGGAAAAGTTATAAAAATACGAGGTTCTTATAATATAAAAAGTTATTTTTGCCGTTGCAAATTTCAAATTCCAGACGGAGAAGATAATAAACGCTAATAAAGTGCGTTATTTTTTATCATCTAATCGGCCAAAAAATGAAAAAACTGCTCATTTATTTTGCTCTTCTCGTTTTCCTTGGTAGTTGCGGAAACTCAGGAAATGGGGAACTTACGGGAGTAAAAAACCGAAAGCGATATTTTCAACCTGACCCATATGGAATGCGGTATATCCCAATGGGTAGCTTCACCATGGGTACGGGTGATGAAGATCTCCCTTACGCTCAGTTAAATACCCCGAAAACTGTCACCATCCAATCTTTCTATATGGATCAGACAGAAATAACGAATAACAAGTACAGACAATTTGTTTACTGGGTCAGGGATTCAATTGCCCGCAGGCTGTTAGGTGAAGTGAAGCCTGACGTGTATCTTATTTCGGAAAATAAAAAAACCGGAGAAACTTTTGACCCTCCATTTTTAAATTGGGCTGCCAAACTGGATTGGAATTCAGAACAGCAAGACGTACGTGATGCACTTTCTCAGATGTATCTCCCTGAAAGTGAACGTTTTTTCCGTCGCAAGGAAATAGATACCAGGAAACTGTATTTTGAATATTATTTTGTCGACTTAAAAGCTGCAGCACGTAAAGATTACAGCCAGGGTGGGGACATCAAGGAAGGCGGGTTAGCTAACCGTCCACAGGGCCTGAAGGACCGTTCTGTTTATGTCCGGAAGGAAGTGATCAACGTTTATCCGGATACGCTTTGCTGGATTCATGATTATGTATATTCATTCAATGATCCACAAACTGAAAAATATTTTTGGCACCCTGCCTATGACAACTATCCGGTTGTTGGAGTAACCTGGAAACAGGCCAATGCTTTTTGCATCTGGAGAACGCAATTAAAAAACAGTTACATGTATGGGAAAAAAGGAGAATCCTCTGTAAGCGAATTCCGGTTACCAACTGAAGCTGAATGGGAATGGGCTGCAAGAGGAGGTTATGACAATAACCCTTATCCCTGGGGTGGGCCTTATACCCGAAATGACAAAGGATGCTTCCTTGCTAATTTTAAACCCTTACGTGGAAATTATATAGATGACGGAGGAGCTACAACGGTTATCTGTGCTCATTATCCTGCCAATGATTTTGGATTGTACGACATGGCTGGTAATGTGGCTGAATGGACCCGGTCAGCTTACTATCCTTCTTCTTACAATTTTACATGGGATCTAAATCCTGATTATACTTACAATGCAAAAGATTCTGATCCGCCAGCTATGAAACGCAAAGTTGTTCGCGGTGGTTCCTGGAAGGATGTTGCTTATTACCTCAGGGTTTCAACCCGTTCCTTCGAATTCCAGGATACAGCCAAATGTTATATCGGGTTCCGGACCGTTCAACCATACCTCGGCAGACAAAAAGATGATAATCCTTCCCGGGCTTCTCATGTATACAATTAGGATGAGAACAAGATATTGTTAGAATCAATAATTAACTTAAACCAAACTAATTATCATTATGGGCTTAAATGCATTCGTCAGGACAAGACAGTATCGTAACTTTATGGCCAAACTTTACGGCTTGGGCGCTTCTGTTGTTATTATTGGTGCACTTTTTAAAATCAATCATTACATGGGCGCCGATTACATGCTGATTGTCGGTCTTGGAACCGAGTCATGTATCTTCTTTTTCTCAGCTTTTGAACCGCCACACGTTGATCCTGACTGGAGTCTCGTATACCCTCAATTAGCCGGTCTCGACACAAAAGGTCCAAATGAACCGGATTAGGAGGAAGTGAAACCCAGGAACTGGATAAGATGCTTGAAAAAGCCAAAATCGGCCCAGAGTTAATCGAGAGTCTTGGCGCGGGGTTGAGAAGCCTGACGGATACTACGTCCAAGCTTTCGGATGTCAGTAATTCTGTCGTTGCCAATGATAAATTTGTTGCCACAATGAAGACTGCAACTGATTCTGTTACAGTACTGAATGAATCCTATAAAAAGACAGCAAAATCACTCGATCAGCAATCTGTCGCTTCAGAAGAACAACTTACCAACATACAGTCGGTTTCCAAGAACGCAGCGACCCTTTCGCATGCTTATACACAGGCATCTGAATCAATCAAAGATGAGATTTCTCTGAACAAGGAGTTCTCTGCCAGCATTATCAATGCAACAATGTCTTCCAACAAATTTGTTGAAAGATACAATGAATCTGCTGAATTGCTATCCAAAACATCAGAAGCTCTTCACGCTTCCACACAGGAAGAGAACAACTATAACAAGCAACTACAAAAAATCTCAACCAACCTTTCGGCACTCAATGCTCTATATGAACTTCACCTGCAAGGATCTAACGAACAGCTGAATCCAACGGACAAGGTTAATGAAACCTTAAACAGATTGACCACCCAGTTGAATGAATCCATTGAAAAAACATCTGAATTCAAGCAGGAAGTTGAAGCTTTCTCAAAAAACATTGCCGCTCTCAACAAGGTTTATGGGAATATGCTTTCCGCTATGAACATCGGCAACCGTTAATCCGGGAAATGAGTTGTTAAATCCTAAAAATACTAATAATAAATAATAACAGACTAGATGGCTGGATATAAGGAGACCCCGAGGCAAAAGATGATCGGTATGATGTATCTTGTACTCACGGCGTTGCTCGCTTTAAATGTCTCGAAACAAATCCTGGATGCTTTCATTGTTGTAAATGAAAGTATGGAAACGACCAATTATAATTTCTCTAAAAAGCTGGAATCAACCATCAGTAACTTTAAAATCCAATATGACCTCAATCCGAACAAAGTAGGACCTTTTTGGGAGAAAGCCAAGGATGCCACATTCTTTCACAAAATTTGGCAGGATATATTGACAGCGTAAAAACTACGGTTATAAAAATAACCGATCGTATCGACACTTATAAAGAAGCAAAGGATATTAACCTTAAGGATGTAAAAGCCATAGATAATTTCGACCGTACCACGAATTATTTTATTGCAGGATCTCATGATGGTTCGGCTGGGGAGGCCCGGAAATTAAAGAATAGGTTGATTGAATATAAGAAAAAGATGTTACGATCTAGTCGACCCCAAATACCGGAATGTAATCAAAATTGGCCTGGATACCAAAGGACCATACTATGATCTGGATAGAAAAACCAACCTTGGGAAATATACAATTTCTACCATACCATTCTTGCTGCCGATGTGACTCTATTGAATAAAATCAAAGCAGAAGTCTATAATGCTGAATTTGATGTCACTAACTACCTTCTTTCTTCAGTTACGGCAAAAGACTTTAAATATGATAAAATCAATGCCAGGGTCATTCCGAAGAGCGGTTATGTGTTTATGGGGGATGAGTACCAGGCAGAAATCGTTGTTGCTGCATATGATACAAAAGCTAAACCAAATGTTAGATATACCCTTGGGATTGATTCACTGACTGATGCAGGTTATCGATCGGCGACACCACTGGAGGGTGCCAATGGAACTGTAACATTAAAACTCCCCGGTAGCGCTGAAGGATTAAAGAAATTTGCCGGTATCATTAAAATTGTTTCACCACTCGGCGATACCATGGTCTACCATTTTCATGATGAATTCATTGTTGCAAAGCCTGGAATTACCATCTCTCCCTCGAAAATGAATGTATTTTATATTGGTGTCGATAACCCCGTCGATATTTCAGTACCGGGTAGTCCCGAAAAGGTTTTACCATCAATTTCTGTAGGCCAAATCAGGCCGGATGGTAAGCAATGGGTCGTATCCGGACTCCCAAATGGCGTTGAAAGAAGCCATTGTCTCTGTCAGTGCCGTTTTTTCAGGAAAAACAAAATCAATGGGCTCAAGTAACTTTCGGTTAAAAAAGATTCCTATTTTCAATGCTTTAATTGATAGGAATCCTGATGGTAGTAGCATCTCAAGGAGTGATATTCCTGTAGGCCTCATTCAAACTGAAAAACCGGTTGGATTCGATTTTGATCTTACATACAGGGTTACATCTTTTGTTTGCCTTTCAAATGTCAGTGGAGAGCTTTTTGAGACTAAAATTACTGGAAACAGGCTTTCCGAAGATATCCTTGCAAAGATCAAACGAGCCAAGAAAGGTAGCCGTATCTGGATTGAAGATATCATGGCTATCGGGCCCGGAGGGGAACAGCAGTTGAAAAATATAAGCTATAAATTCAAATAAATCCATATAAATTCATTATCTAATAAGGGAGGATTTATGAACACTTTATTTAAAAGCCTGATCATCGTTGCATTTACAATGATCGCAGCCAGCACTTACTCCCAGGTACTGGACACAGGACCAAGGGATGGAATTTATGATAAAACGGCTATCCAACAGATGACCCCGATACCATATGTACCCCTTCGTGAAGCAGACGTTATCTGGTCCAGAAGGATCTGGAGGGAAATCAATATGAAAGAAAAATTTAACCAGCCCTTCTATTATCCTGAGACTCCACAAGGGACCTGGAAGAGTTTTATGCAGCTCGTCCTGGATAACCTGAAGGAAGGCACAATCACAGCTTTTCAAGATGATAAATTCATACTACCTATAACTTATAACGAGATCATGAAGCAATCGGAAAGAACAATCAAGAAGACCTTGCTTCGTGAAGGAACCGATGTTGAATATGATACTTCTTATATAGAAACTTTCCAGCCTTCAGTCGTTACCAAACTTTATCTGAAAGAACAATGGGTTTTTGATCGCCAGCGGTCAGTGTTAGAGGTACGTATCCTCGGCATATGTCCAATTAAGGAAAGCTTTGATGACCAAGGACAATACCGGGGCGATATTCCTATGTTCTGGATTTATTTTCCCGAGTGTCGTAATATTTTCGCAAAGGCCGAACAATTTAACCTGAAAAACGGGGATGCCGGCAGATTATCCTACGACGATGTCTTCATGAAAAGAATGTTCAATAGTTTTATTTATAAGGAAGAAAACGTATATGACCGTAAGATCTCTGATTATGCTACCGGTGTTGACGCTCTGCTCGAGTCCGACAGGGCAAAAGCATCCTTGCATGAATTTGAAATGGATCTTTGGGAATACTAGCGGTATTGCAGATAGAGATAAAACAAGACCCTCCCCTTCAAGGAGGGTTTTTTTATGGTTTCTCTTCTAAAATCAATAACTTTGCTCTGAAACAATGAATGGATGATAATGGGATCTTTTCTTGAAACGCCGATCGAATATCTGAAAGGTGTGGGGCCTGCCCGGGCAGATATGCTTAAAAAGGAATTACAGATCTTCACCTTCGGAGAATTACTTTCCTTTTTTCCATTCCGCTATATCGACAGGAGCAAAATTCTAAAGATTGCTGAGGTCAGGGATGATACCGCTTATGTGCAAGTGAGAGGGAAGATAACGGATGTTGAATTAATGGGAAATCAGCATGCTAAAAGATTTATTGCTACACTGTCTGATGACTCTGGTGATATGGAACTCGTCTGGTTCCAGGGTGTTAAATGGGTGGTTGAAAAAGTGAAACCCGGAACTGAATACATCGCATTCGGAAGACCCTCCTGGTTCAATGGTCAGCTTACAATTGCACACCCTGACCTGGAATTGCCAAATGAACATATATCTTCCGTTAGTGATACATTCCGGCCTTTGTACAGGTCGACTGAAAAGTTGAAATCTAAAGGGCTTGAAAGCAAAGGGATCTCAAGGCTGATAAAAACACTAATCCAAAGTGACCGGTTTTATATCCCTGAAAATCTTAGCCCGGAGATTTTAGACAGCCTTAAATTGATAAATCGACAGGAAGCATTTATCAATATTCACTTTCCTGTAAGTCATGAATTGCTTCAGAAAGCACAAACAAGGCTTAAATTTGAGGAACTCTTCTATTTACAGCTCCGGCTTTTAAAACAGAAGTTCCAAAGGACCCGGAAACAAAGCGGGCATCGGTTTTCCATTGTAGGCTCTTACCTTAATAATTTCTATCATAATTATTTATCCTTCGAACTGACCAAGGCACAGAAGCGCGTGATCAAAGAAATCCGTAGTGATTTGGGTTCAGGAAAACAAATGAACCGTTTGTTACAGGGCGATGTTGGTAGTGGCAAAACCTTAGTTGCCCTCATGACTATGCTGATAGCTTTGGATAACAACTTCCAGACCTGTCTGATGGCTCCTACGGAGATCCTTGCAAATCAGCATTACCAGAATATTTCAAAAATGTTATCCGGGCTAAACGTTCGTATTGAACTTCTTACTGGTTCGACAAAGCTTGCAAAAAGAAAGGAAATCACAACCGGATTGACAGACGGTAGCTTGCAGATCCTGATTGGCACTCATGCACTGATTGAAGAAAATGTTCAGTTCAAAAACCTGGGATTTGTTGTAATTGATGAACAGCACCGGTTTGGCGTTGCACAACGTGCCAGGCTTTGGGAAAAAAATACATTAGCTCCTCATGTCCTGGTAATGACTGCTACACCCATTCCACGAACGCTTGCTATGACTTTATATGGCGACCTTGAAATCTCTGTTATTGATGAGATGCCTCCAGGCAGGAAACCCGTAATTACCAGACATATTTATGAGACGAAACAGGAAGAGATATTTGATTTTATCCGGAAACAAATCGATAAGGGAACACAGGTCTATATAGTCTTTCCATTGATTGAGGAATCTGAAACCCTTGATTTGAAAAATCTCCTGGAAGGTTATGATTCTCTCAAACGAATTTACCCTGGACCGAAGTATGCAATAGGAATGGTTCACGGGAAAATGAAGCAAAAAGAGAAGGATGCTGCAATGGAACGTTTTCTTAAAAAGGAGACACAAATCCTCGTTGCAACTACTGTGATCGAAGTAGGAGTGGACATTCCAAATGCATCCGTGATGGTGATTGAAAATGCAGAACGTTTTGGACTTTCACAACTTCACCAGTTGAGGGGAAGGGTTGGGCGTGGCGCCGATCAATCATATTGTCTCCTGGTTTCGGGATTCAAGTTGACTACTGAAGCAAAGAAACGGCTGGAAACAATGGTTGAAACAAATGATGGGTTTATTATTGCAGAAACCGATCTTCGCTTACGTGGACCAGGAGATATGGAAGGCACTCAACAATCAGGGATTCTGAATCTTAAAATTGCCGATGTCATTCGTGACGAAAAGATCCTAAAATATGCCCGAAACCTTGCCCAGGATATCATCAGAGACGATCCAGACCTTGAGAAAGAAAAACAACACACTACTTGCCCGACATCTTAATGTCATGAATAAATACAAGGAAAATTGGGGCCTTATCAGTTAAGATTCAGGAAATTCTCAATACTTTTACATCCCCAAAATTATTAAAGCATGAAAATCTCCTATAATTGGTTAAAGGAATATGTTTCATTAATTCCGGAACCTGCGAAAGTAGCTGAAATCCTTACCAGATGCGGGCTTGAAGTTGAGAATACGGAGATTTGGTTCTCAGTGAAGGGAGGACTAAAGGGGGTTGTGATTGGCGAAGTGCTAACTTGCATTAAACACCCTGGACTCTGATCATCTTAGTCTTACCACAGTCGATGTTGGTGCCGGGGAGCCATTGAGGATTGTTTGTGGAGCACCAAATGTAGCAACCGGACAAAAAGTTGCTGTAGCAACTGTTGGAACCACTCTCTTTTTTAATGATAAAGAGATAACTATCCAGCGGGCTAAAATCAGGGGAGAACTCTCGGAAGGGATGATATGTGCAGAGGATGAACTAGGTATCGGTACTTCCCATGCAGGGATCATGGTACTGGATCCTAAGGCAATTCCGGGTACCGCTGCAAAGGAATATTTCGAAGTTGATGAAGATACAATATTTGAGATCGGGCTTACTCCAAATCGGTCGGATGCAACATCTCACATAGGCGTAGCCAGGGATCTTGCTGCCGTACTGAACTGTATGCCCGGAAATACCAGTTCTGATTCATCAATCCTTAAATATCCTGATACAGGGGAATTTAACGATTCAAAACAGGGCAGGAAGATTGAGGTGTTCATTGAAGATGTTGAGGCCTGCCCGAGGTATTCAGGATTGACTTTTACCGGAATAAAAGTTAGAGAATCACCTTCCTGGCTGAAGAACAGACTTAATGCAGTGGGACTTCGCCCGATCAATAACATTGTTGACATTACAAATTTCATCCTGATGGAGTTGGGTCAACCATTGCATGCGTTCGATGCAGACCAGATAAAAGGAGATAAAGTCATTATTAAGAAATTCCCAGAATCGAAAAAGTTTATCACTCTGGATGAAGTGGAACGTGAAATAACCAGCCAGGACCTGATGATTTGCGACTCCGAGGACCCCATGTGCATTGCAGGGGTTTTTGGAGGACTGAATTCGGGAGTCAATTCAAATACCACGTCTATATTTCTGGAGAGTGCCTGTTTCAATCCTACCAGTATCCGGAAAACGTCACGATACCATGGTTTGCAAACCGATGCTTCTTTCCGGTTTGAACGTGGTGCAGATATCAACATCACAGTTTATGCGCTCAAAAGAGCTGCTTTTCTGATCCAGGAAATAACCGGTGGAGAAATCGCATCAGGGATTGTAGATATTTACCCTTATCCCAAAGACCCAACCAGGGTGTTTTTATCATTTATGCATCTCGACCGCCTTATCGGAAAGGTCCTTGACAGAGAAGTTGTCAACACGATCCTTACGTCCCTTGGTATTAAAATTTTAACATCATCAAATGAGGGGTTGGACCTGGAAATTCCTTCTTATAAGGTGGATGTGACAAGGGAAGCTGATATAATCGAAGAGGTACTTCGGATTTATGGATATAACAACATTGAGTTTTCTCCGTCAATACATTCTTCTATTTCTTCTTCTCCAAAACCGGATCCTGAAAAAGTTAAAAACGGGACCTCCGATTACCTTTCTGCGAACGGTTTTAGTGAGATCATGAACAATTCGCTGACACGGAGCTCGTATTATGAAAACAACCCGGTTTATCCTGCTGAACATAATGTCAGGATACTCAATCCACTGAGCCGGGATCTGGATGTTATGCGCCAGACATTGCTTTATGGGGGACTCGAGTCCCTGGTGTATAACCAGAACCGGAAGATCTTCGATTGTAAGATGTTTGAATTCGGGAATTGTTATTTTTTGAATCCAAAGGAGGGTGATAAAACGCCGCTTGGAAAGTACAGTGAAGAAAATCATCTTTCCTTATTCATGACGGGGAGGATACAGCGAGAAAACTGGAATGCAATGGGACGGAAAGCTGATATTTATGATCTGAAAGGGTTTGTTGATGCCATACTGTTTCTTGTTGGTATTCCTGTTTCTTCCCTGGAAATGATTTCAAATACTTCAGGGATTCTCAGCCAGGGTATGACTTACAAGATTGGAAGCAGTATATTTGTCAACCTGGGCTTACTATCCATGACAATATTAAAAAAGTTTGATCTCAGGCAGGATGTGTTTTATGCTGATTTCAACTGGACCTTACTATTCAGCAAACTGAATGCAAATGATAAACCTGTTGCCGAACTGCCAAGATTCCCGGAAGTCCGCAGGGATCTTGCTTTGGAACTGGACAAGTCTGTTTTATATTCTGAGATTGAGAAACTTGCTTTTGCTACGGAAAAAAAGTTACTCAAGGAAGTGGGGCTATTTGATGTGTACGAAGGGGAGAAGATTGAAGCCGGAAAAAAATCGTATGCCTTATATTTTATTTTGCAGGATGATCAGAAGACACTTACAGATGAAGAGATTGATAAAACCATGAACCGGTTAATCAAGGTTTATACTGAAAAATTAAGCGCACGGGTCAGATAATTACACAATGGCGACAGTAATACATGATAAGATAGTATTGCGAGGTTGGAAAGTATTGTGGGGGTAGGATAGTTATGAAAGAGTAAGAAAGTAATGTTACGGGTTAATAATAATGCGAGTATCAGATAGGTAAGAGAATTATAAACAGCTAAAACTTCTATACAACATGGAAAAAGAAACGGTGATGTATTCCTTAAGTCCCTCCGGAGAGAAATTCAGTTTGCCTGAGAAAGAGGATTATGATAGTGAATTCAAGCGGATCAAAGTTCTTGCAGATAAGGCCAGGAAGGAGAAGAAAGAGATTGTCGTTGTGATGGGGCTTGGTTTTGTTGGAGCCGTAATGGCGGCTATTGTAGCAGATACCAAAGACAAGAATGGGAGAAAATCAAAATTTGTGATTGGATGCCAGCGGCCGAGTATCCGGAGCTACTGGAAGATCCCCATGATCAATAAAGGATTGAGCCCGGTGAAGGCTGAAGATCCTGAAGTGGATTTGCTTATACAGAACTGTGTGAAAAAGTCCAAAACACTGGTTGCGACTTTTAACAGCGATGTGCTGCAGTTTGCTGATTGTGTTATTGTTGACGTACAATGTGATTTCTCAAAGAAGGAAGTCGGGAATATGAAATCGGGGACTGCTGATATGGCTGCCCTGGAAGATACCATGCGTACGATCGGCGAAAAAATTCCACACCAATGCCTTGTTCTGATCGAAACCACAGTTGCTCCCGGAACTACTGAATTTGTAGCATGGCCTATCCTGAAGAAAGCATTTACGAAAAGGGGAATTACCCAGGTTCCGCTGCTGGCCCATAGTTTTGAACGCGTGATGCCGGGGAAACAATATGTAGCCTCTATCCGCGATTTCTGGCGTGTATGTTCGGGATGCGAGGCAATTGCACGGAAGCGGGTTGAGAAGTTCCTTCATGAAGTGCTGAATACAAAGGATTTTCCGCTGACCGTGATGGACCGGCCTATTGAATCGGAAACAACAAAGATTGTCGAAAATTCGTATCGTGCTACCATTCTTGCATTTCTGAACGAATGGAGCCTTTTTTCCGAGCGAAACGGTGTTGACCTGATCAAGGTTATCAATGCAATCAAGATGAGACCCACCCATAGCAATATGATCTTTCCAGGGCCGGGGATCGGAGGATATTGTTTACCAAAGGACGGTGGTTTGGGATACTGGGCGTATAAGCACATTCTTGGATTTGAAGATGGGGATAAGGTGTTTCAGATCACTCCGGTCGCAATAAATATCAATGATACACGGGCGCTGCATGTTGCCGAGCTCACACGTGATGCTTTGCGCAACATGGGCCGTTATATTGCCGGAGCGGAAGTACTTTTGTGCGGTGCCAGCTACCGCCAGGACGTAGGTGATACGCGTTACAGCGGAAGTGAAATGGTGGTACGCAAGCTGACTGAGATGAACGCAGAGATCCGTATCCATGATCCCTATGTAGACCATTGGTATGAGCTTGAAGATCAGGACGAATATCCTGCACCGGGGCACTCCTGGAAGCGTTTTTTCAGGAACCAGGAACAACTTAAGAATATCGTTGTTCAGAAGGATCTGAAAAAAGCTGTAAAGGGCATCGAGGCCCTGATCCTTGCGGTTCCGCATGCTCCATACCTGAAGCTGAAACCGGAGGATATCGTAAAATGGGCGGGAGGACCGATCGCCATTATCGATGCATTCGGCATCCTTACTGATGATCAGATCAGGGCATATTATAGCCTGGGCTGTGAAGTAAAAGCCCTTGGAAGAGGACATCTCGCAAGGATCAAACGGGAAGTATTGGAGAAAAAGAGGTAAAAATTTCGTAATTTTGAGGCCGCTCTGAATAGACTCTTTTTACCGCCAAGACGCCAAGACGCTAAAAAGCGCTAAGAAGTATATCGTTGAAATTGAACTTTTTGCGTCTATTCTTTTGGGGAAATATTTTTAAAATAATTTTTTAGAGAGGACTCAATTTTTCATCAGTTAAAATCGTATAAATGGATCTTCTGGCAATAAAGCAACGGTTTGGGATCATCGGAAATTCGATATTACTCGATCGTGCCATTGATATTGCGAGACAGGTTGCCACTACGGATATTACCGTACTGGTTTCAGGGGAGAGCGGGACGGGGAAGGAGTTCTTTCCAAAGATCATTCACCAGCTCAGTTCGAGGAAACACGGACCTTATATTGCCGTGAATTGCGGGGCTATCCCTGAAGGTACCATTGAATCGGAGCTCTTCGGCCATGAAAAGGGATCTTTCACCGGAGCCCATGAAGCCAGAAAAGGCTATTTTGAAGTGGTTAACGGGGGAACGATCTTCCTTGATGAAGTGGCTGAACTTCCACTGTCTACACAAGTACGGTTGCTCAGGGTTTTAGAAGCCGGAGAGTTTATGCGGGTGGGGTCTTCCAAAGTCCTGAAAACCAATGTTCGCGTTGTAGGTGCTTCGAATATCAACATTTTAGATGCTATCGCAGCAGGGAAATTCAGACAAGACCTGTATTACCGGTTGAGTACAGTACCCATTTTAGTACCTGCACTCAGAGAGCGGAAAGAAGACATTTACCTTCTCTTCCGTAAATTCGCTTCTGATGCTGCAGAAAAGTACCGGATGCCAGCCATTCAGCTTGATGAAGAAGGGCAGCGTGTCCTTATTAATTACCGGTGGCCCGGAAATATCCGGCAATTAAAAAATATCACCGAACAAATTTCCATTATTGAGAAGACCCGTAATATAACTGCCGAGACCCTGACCAAATATATTCCTCATTCGCAGAATAATGACTTGCCGATGCTCTATAAGCCGGAGGATACAGGACATTTCTCTGAAAGGGAATTACTTTATAAGGTTTTGTTTGATATGCGAAAGGATGTAAATGATCTGAAGCAACTGGTCATGAACCTTATGAAGAATGAATCGGCGAATGCAGCCCTGACGGAGAATTCACACATCATCAACCGTCTCTATAAGGATTTCCAGGATGTCAATGAACACCAGGAATCACTCATTGTTCATTCACCGGATAAATCAATGGAGGAACCCATACAGGAGCCGGAAGAAGTTGAAGAATCGCTTTCGCTGGTGAAGAAGGAGATGGACTTTATACGGAGAGCGCTTCAGAAGCATGAGGGAAAGAGGAAGGATGCGGCACGGGAGCTGGGGATATCGGAGAGGACGCTTTACCGGAAGATCAAGGAGTATGATCTGGAGTGACGTGGTGAACTGGTGAACTGGTGACGTGGTGAACTGGTGAACTGGTGACGTGGTGAAGTGGTGACGTGGTGAGGTGGTGACGTGGTGAAGGGTTTTGAATATTGAATATTGATCAACGAATTTTGAAGGAGGATTTGAGCAGGGATTCGTTTTTATTTTGT
This sequence comes from uncultured Bacteroidales bacterium, assembly GCA_963800585.1. Taxonomy (GTDB): domain Bacteria; phylum Bacteroidota; class Bacteroidia; order Bacteroidales; family FEN-979; genus FEN-979. The sequence goes on along the minus strand of CAWDBP010000005.1, from coordinate 36,425 downwards.
CAATCCTGTATACATCTTACGGAAAATGCATTGGCCTTGTTTGATGAATAGGCCGAGACGCTTGGATCAGGATCATTCATGCCATGAGCCCAGGCTTTTGTGGCACTGGCCGGATCCGATGACCAGAAGAAGGTTGCGAATCCATGGAAATTCCAGTTTGTATTAAGATAGCTGGTTCCTGATAATAACGCATTAAATCCTGAATATCCCGAATATTTCAGCGGATTCCCTGCAAAGCCGTTATTAATGTAATTCGCAAACAAACCGGTCCATTCATTTTCAGTGGGGATATGCCACCCGGGGGGACAGAGGCCCTGGTTAGCGGGGGTGTTATCATAAAGCATCAACTCATCCCATTGGTAAAGGCCTCCGAAGTTTGTGCAGTTGGCCGGGTTGTCATTATAGCAGTATTTCTCTGATATGCAGTTATCTCTTTGATCCTGGGCAGATACAAGTACAGCGCCGAAACTGAGGTTTGCTGCCATCCAGCATTTAGCGCCGATCAGAACGGTGGCGTAGGTTTTGTTATCGCGGATATCAGTCAGGTTATTTCCACAGGTAAATGCCGGTGTATTTTGGACAATGATATTCCTGATTTGACCTGCCGAACACAAATACCTGTTTGTATAAGAATAGGTGATTGTTTTAGTCCCAATCCCTGCAGTGGCGGGCGTGAATACCCCTGTCAGAGAATTAACCCCCGGGCCGGAAAATACTCCCCCTACAGGAATTCCTCCTTTGAGTTTTATTGGTTTCGCATTCAGGATAGTAATGGTATCAAAACAGGATGTGAACGTGACAACGGGATTGGGATTAACAGTCACCACAACAGAAGAGCTGGTCCCTGTGCAACCATTTGCAACAGGAGCGACAAGGTAAGATACCGTTCCGGCATCTGTACCTGTATTGACTAACGTTTGTTTTATACTTCCTCCAGCCCCGGGAGAATAACCGCTGATATAAGCGAATGCGCTGGAAGCAGTCCATGAATAGGAAGTACCTGCTACATGTGAAAGATTTGAGATACCGGTGGTCTGAAGGGAACAAATGGTTTGAGATACCGGGTTGAAATAAACATCCGGTACCGGGTAGACAGTTACGGTGAAATCAGTCACTGACCCGCTACAGCCATTGGCTGCAGGGGTTATGTGATAGGTTGCTGTTCCATTGGTAAATCCCGAATTCAACAAAGTATCGTTAACCGTTATTGCCGGCACAGCATTGTTTTTATACCCGGTAATCTGTGGTGATCCTGTTGCAGTCCAAGTGAAAAGGGTCCCTGAGACATTTGATGTAAGCGTGATATTTGCGGGAAGATCATTGCATTGATTCCGGGTAGCCGGGTTATTTGACAGATCAGGTGTGGGATAAACGACCACAAAATAGTTAACAACGGCCCCATTGCATCCTGCATAGACGGGGGTAATATGATAGGTCACGGTATCGATCAGGTGACCTGAATTGACAAGGAAATCGTTGATCAGAGAAGAAGGGGTTGAATTATTGGTATAACCGGTAACCTGGGGAGAAGATCCTGAAGCAGTCCAGGTAAAAAGGGTGCCCGGAACACTCGTTGTGAGGGTAATATTGGTAGCCTGGCTATTGCATTGATGCTTAGTAAGCGGCGAGTTGGTCAGTGTCGGGGAAGGGTTAACAAACACGGTGAAATCTGTTACAGGTCCGGTACAACCACTGGCAGAAGGAGTAATATGATAAACGACCGATTCCATTATAGTGCTTATACTGGTAAGCTGTTGGTTAAGGAAAGTAGCCGGGTTTGCAGTATTATTGGAATAGCCTGAAATATTGCCTGAGCTGGGGGTGGTGGTCCAGGTGAACAAAGTCGCTGGCACATCCGATGTCAGTGTCAGGTTTGTGAATGTATTATTGCAGATGGTCAGGTTTAGAGGACTGTTTGTCAGATGTGGCACGGAAAAGACGGTGATGAAAAGGGAGGTATCCATACCTGAGCCGCAACTGTTTTGTCCGTGGACCCTGATCCCGGAAGGGCTGAACAATGCGGAGAACGACAGATAAATGGAATCGGTGGAGCTGCTGCCTGTAACCCCTGGCGGGAGTGTCCAGACATATGAAGTGGAATGGGGCAGTGAATGTATCGTATAAAGAACATTATTTTGTGCATTGCAGATTGCCGGAGGACCGATAATTGCATGATTTGTTAATGGCAAGGAATCAATAAATACATTAACGGTATCCCTTGCAACACATCCATTGGAATTTGTGGCCCTGACCCAGTATTGTCCCGGCAGTCCGGTTGTAAGATACCGGCCGGTATATCCATTATTCCAGAAATAGCTCTGGAAACTCCCCGGATCAAAAGTAGTTGTAGTCCCCTGGCAGATGTTACGGTCAGGTCCAAGATTAATTGTAGAAAGAGGATAAAAAGAATAATGGATCGTATCTTCCAAGGTACAAAAATCCCCGGATACAATACATGCATAAGAACCTGAGTCCCTGACTGTATAATAACGCAGCGTGTCGATTATTATCCAGTTACTGCCAACCCGTTTTTTCCATTGGTACGTCGTCATTCCGGAACCTGCATCCAGAATGATGCTGTCGCCGGGGCACATATATGAATCCGGTCCCAGGTTAAGAGATGCGAAATCAGAATAAAATCCATATTCAGCACTGCCACCAAGTGCGTTAAGAAGTCCCATATGGAATTTCCCCAGGGTGTTTAAAATATCATGTGATCCAACAGAAAGCTGACCGGTGGCGAATGTTTTCCTGGCATAGACCCATGCATTTGCCGTACCTGTTACAGGATTGAAATCCGAGGTTGTCAGCAGCGCATTGTTCCCATCAATTAGAAAGCCTCCCTGGTTGCCATTGCGCGTATAAACCATCATCTCAAAGGTTCCGGCACCTGTCCGGTAAAACCCGATCTGTGTCGATCCCGTGCAGGAATCCTGCGGAATAATAGCACTACCGGCTTCATTGGGAAGCCCTGAAAGATGATATACATAAATGGGTTTTGTTGATCTGATATATAACGTATTGTTGGTGAAATGAAAATCACAGGTTTGTCCATGGTTCAACATTGTATCAGGAGTAGCAGAACCATCAAGGTAGATCCAGGTGCTGTCAGCAATTGCTTCTACATAAACCCGTTCATCATTGGAATTACTGTATCCCATCACAGCGATATATTGATTCCCCAACAGATTTATGGGGATCGTCTGGTCACCTATCAGATCCCAGCCTGACGGATTCCCGGATTCAGGCTCATCTATTGAATCATCACTGAGTGTGATTGCAATGGGATAGTTCGATGTAACATGAGACCCGGTGAGTGAAATATTTGCCGCACTGCTCGTTGAACGCGCAGAATAGGTTTGCCCTTTGTTCAGCTGCACCGTAAAAGTGCTGCCCTGAGCATGTCCTACGATATCATTGGAGACAGTGATGGTGACAATGGTGTTATCCCGGGTGGCTACAATATCAAAAGCTTCAGCCGTCAGATTTGCAGCCCAGTGATTTCTGTAATTCGGCTGGCCGATGATCCAGAATTCAGTGCCCAGTGCATTTTTTCCTTTCATGGTAAAGAGCTCCGGATTGTTCGAGGAGGCTTCCTCATAATAGGCATCAACCGGATTGTCGGAAACCAGTTTTAAGCCATAATTATTGACTGCATTTGCCGGTTTATTTTCAATACTGTCAATCCATGTGGTAAGATCAATGCTTAATGTCGAGCCTGGATTGATGGTACCAGTTACGGGTGTAAATGAAGGTCTGGCAGGCTGGTTTAATGTAATATGGGCTGTATCATTTGTTGTTGAAATACGCATCCAGATGGGCCGGTCGCCATGGCCCTGGTAAACTTCCGGGGCGACAAACCAGAATTCAGTATACCCCTGGGCAACAAGCTGGAGTGTGCTGACTAACAATAAAATGGAAAGTAAAAATTTTCGCATTCTTTTCTAAGCGGGAATAACTGACCAAGTATGATTGAAATCTTTCCTGATAAAAGTCAAAATTATAACTTTTATCCGACAAAGAAAACTGTTCAATAAAAAGTGCCCATACTATTAATTCTTAATCCGGTGGCAGGTGGTTTTTTTTTACGATCTTTGTATTATGATTATGGGAGGGGGGAAGAATATGGGGAGTGATTCAGGGGCGGAAATGATTGATTGTAAACCCGTAAATTGGATTTTTATGTCTTTGTTCAGATACAGAGGTTGGGGGATACTACTTTTGGTTGTTTTGGTGGGGCAGAGTTCCTGCAAGATGAGTTATTCTTTTACGGGGGCTTCGATTTCTCCGGATGTTAAGACTATTTCCATTGCGTACTTTAATAATAATGCGTCTTTTGTGGTGCCAACACTTAGCAGGACTTTCACGGATGGGCTCCGGGATTATTTCACTTCCCAGACAAAGCTGATCCTTGTTGACAGGAACGGGGATATCAATATTGAAGGGGCCATTACGAGCTGTACGCTTCAGCCCATTGCCATCCAGGGAAATGAGACGGCTGCCATGAACCGGCTGACCGTCGGAGTGACGGTGAAGTTCACGAATAGAAAAAATGAGAAGCAGAATTTCGAAAATAAGACCTTCAGCCGCTACCAGGATTACCCGAGTACACAGAACCTTTCGGCAATACAGGATGCATTGATCAAGCAAATTGACGACCAGCTTATCCAGGATATCTTCAATGCGTCTGTTGTCAACTGGTGATCTATGAACCGTCGGGATTTTACCGGTTATATCCAGCATCCGCATACTCTCGATATGGGGATGAAAGAGGATTTCCGGAGTCTTGCCGACCGTTTTTCGTATTGTTCTTCTCTCCAGGTTTTGTATACCTTTCTTCTTCATACCAGTAATGATCATGAAGTTAATTTCCAGTTGAAAAAGGCAGCGGCGTATGCGACGAGCAGGAAGAAGCTGAAGGAGATGATGGAGGAGTTGGCAGTTGGCAGTTTGCAGTTGGCAGTTGGCAGTTCGGAGTTGGGGCGGGGAATAGGAACTCCTGAGCCGGAAGTTAGCGGGGAAAGGGAGAGTGACAGGTGGCCTGAGCCGAATTTGACGGGTGGGAGGTATCAATTGAGGGAGGTGGTTAGGAAAAGGCTGGCGGAGATTGAGGCGGAGAAACGGGGTGGTGTTCCGAAAGTAAAATCAGAACCGACGCCAATAAAAACTGAACCGACGGTAAGTACGAAGGAAGATATTCTGTCACAAGAAGAATATAAACCGGGACAGGAAATATCTGAAAAGACGGACAATTTAAAGAGTGATCTTTTATCAAAGGAGGAGATCGTTGAAAAGTTTATCCGGGAGGAGCCGAGGATTACGCCGGCGAGGGCTTCTTTTTTCACTCCTGCCGAATATGCTGTAAGGAGTAATATTGATGATGGGGAGATTGTCAGCGAGACACTGGCGTTGTTGTACCTGAAACAGGGGAATAATGCAAAAGCCCGGATGGTTTATGAGAAATTAAGTTTGCTTTTCCCGGAAAAAAGCAGTTACTTTGCAGCCCAAATTGAAAAAACAAACGACAAATGATCCCTTCAGGGGATGGATCCACGATATTTATAGTTAATAAACAAGTTTTATGGGCATTTACATTTTAGTATCCGTTTTAATCCTCATCACCTGTGTTTTGCTGGTTCTGATCGTCCTGGTGCAGAATTCAAAGGGTGGGGGGCTTGCTTCCAACTTCCAATCTTCCAACCAATTTATGGGTGTCAGGAAAACGGCCGATTTCCTTGAAAAGACAACCTGGACGCTAGCCGTCATCCTGTTAGTTCTGAGCCTATTTTCAATTCTTATCATTCCCAAGAACCAGGGAACCGTAAAGACACAGGAGAGCGAGATAAAGAAACAGATTGACAATACCAAGACGCAGCCGACGAAGGATTTTCAGGTTCCTCCGACGAAGAAGTGAAGGGAAAAACGTGACGCGTGACAAGAAGACGTGGTGAATTGGTGAACTGGTGACGTGGTGAGGGGAGGCAACAATAAATATTAAAGTGTCAGAATGGCATATCGTTCTGACATTTTTATTTTATGTCGTCTTTATACTGAAATATTGTCTTATTTCAACCGGGGGAGATCATTTGGCATAGAATCTGATAGGGGAGGGGGTAACAATATTTATCCGAATCTTTTTTAGTGTTTAACTTTAAAAATAATCGTTTATGACAAAATTGAAGATCACACCTTTGGCTGACCGCGTGTTGATTGAACCGGACGCCGCCGAAGAAAAAACCGCAGCGGGCATTATTATTCCTGATACCGCAAAAGAAAAGCCTCAAAAAGGTACAGTTGTAGCAGTTGGAACTGGTAAAAAAGATGAACCGATGACTGTGAAAGTCGGGGATACGGTTCTATACGGTAAATATGCCGGTACTGAACTCACTTTAAGTGGGAAGACCTATATGATCATGCGCGAATCAGATATCGTTGCAGTCGTATAATTAATTTGAAATCATCGAAAACCAATTCTAAAAAAGTAAAACGTTATGGCAAAAGATATTTTTTTCAATATTAAAGCGAGAGAGGCATTAAAGAAAGGCGTTGATGAACTTTCAAATGCAGTTAAAGTCACACTGGGACCCAGTGGAAGGAATGTGATCATTGACAAGTCATATGGTTCGCCGATCATTACCAAAGATGGTGTTACCGTAGCAAAGGAAATTGAACTGAAAGATCCTACAGAGAACATGGGTGCACAGATGGTGAAGGAAGTAGCTTCGAAGACCAGCGAACTGGCCGGCGACGGTACTACGACTGCCACAGTTCTGGCACAGTCGATTTTTGCGACCGGTTTGAAAAATGTAACGGCAGGTGCCAACCCGATGGACCTGAAAAGGGGCATTGACAAGGCCGTGGCAGAAGTCATATCTTCCTTAAAGAAACAGACGAAACAGATTGGCGACAGTCTCGATAAGATCGAGCAGGTTGCGTCAGTATCGGCCAACAATGATACTTTCATCGGAAAGATGATTGCCGAAGCAATGACGAAAGTGAAGAAAGAAGGCGTTATCACCATCGAAGAAGCAAAGGGTATTGAAACAACGGTAAAGGTTGTTGAAGGCATGCAATTCGACCGCGGTTACATTTCTCCTTATTTCATTACGGATACCGAGAAGATGGAAGCCGTTTATGAAAACCCTTACATCCTGATCTACGATAAAAAGATCTCGATCATGAAAGACCTGCTTCCTTTGCTGGAGAAGGTTGTTCAGACGGGCCGTCCGTTGGTCCTCATTTCAGAAGATATAGAAGGTGAAGCACTTGCCACACTCGTGGTTAACAAGATCCGTGGCTCGCTGAAAGTTGCTGCCATTAAAGCTCCAGGTTTTGGCGACCGGAGAAAAGAAATGCTGGAAGATATTGCAGTTCTGACCGGAGGGATGGTGATTTCCGAAGAAAAAGGATATAAACTCGAAGATGCAACTTTACAGTATCTCGGAGAAGCTGAAAAAGTATCGATCGACAAGGATAATACTACCATCGTAAGCGGTAAAGGCAAGAAATCGGATATTGACGGGCAGAGTAAACCAGATCAAAGCACAGATCGAACACTACGACGTCAGATTATGATAAAGAAAAATTACAGGAACGCCTTGCCAAGCTGTCGGGTGGAGTTGCCGTTATCTATGTAGGCGCTGCCAGCGAAGTTGAAATGAAAGAAAAGAAAGACCGTTTTGACGATGCATTGCATGCAACCCGTGCTGCTATTGAAGAAGGTATTATCCCAGGCGGCGGTGTAGCTTATATCCGCGCAATCAATGCGATTGAGAAGCTGAAAGGCGACAATGACGACGAGACGACGGGAATCATGATCATCAAGAGGGCGCTTGAAGAACCTTTACGCCAGATTGTTGAGAATGCCGGTTTGGATGGCGCTGTTGTTTTGCAGAAAGTTAAAGAAGGCAAAGACGATTTCGGTTATAATGCACGTACAGAGAAGTATGAGAACCTGCTTAAGTCAGGTGTGATCGATCCGACCAAGGTGGCACGCGTAGCTCTTGAGAACGCAGCCTCGATAGCCGGGATGTTGCTGACGACCGAATGTGTGCTTGCCACGCATAAGGAAGAGAAAGAGCCCAAGATGCCGATGGGAGGCCCAGGTGGCGGATATGGTGGCGGAATGGGAGATATGTACTAAGAGTATATTTTTGTTTGACTTGGAAGAACCCCGGCGAGTACGGGGTTTTTTTATGTGACCCCACCCCCGGCCCCTCCCCCAAGAGGGAGGGGAGACGTGGTGAACTGGTGAACTGGTGATGTGGTGAGTGGTGAATGGTAAGATGGTAAGATGGTAAAATGGTAAAAGTGGTGAGGGGTGAAGGGTTTTGAGCAATCGAATATTGATCAACGAGGTTTGAAGTCAGAGCGAGATTGTGACTATTTAGAGGGGGTGACGACGAGGACGACCGGGCGGGCAACCGAATTACGGGCAACCGTGAGGGTTGCCTCTACATTTGTTAACCGCACAAAATAAACCCCTGCGGGAAGGGTGGCAATGTTTATCTGAGTTTTTCTTTGATTGATTTGGCATGTGAGGACTTCCTGGCCGTTCAGGTCTGTTATTGAGAGTTGGCTGTTGGGTTGGGTTGCTGCGGTTTCTATTGTTATTTTGTCGGTGGCGGGGTTGGGGTAAAGAGTGAAACCTGTACCTGCTTTTTTGTGTTCCGCTACCGAGGTTGTGCCTCCATTGCCCATTTTTAATATGGTTCCACCGTCACCAACCACATAACCAGTTGTGGAATCTGTAAAGAAAACTGAATAGAGAGGGTTACGAGTTCCGCTCGAATCATTAATCCAATTTAACCCGCCATCTAAAGTTTTTAAAATATCTCCTTCCCAAGCTACCACATAACCTTTATCTGCATTCAGAAAGGAAACGGAATAAAAATCATCCGATGTTCCACTGGACAAACTCGTCCAGGTTGAACCTCCATTCACCGTTTTCATTATGATACCTTCATCTCCCACCGCATAACCATTATCAACATCTTTAAAATAAATTGAATTAAATGCCTGGCTCGCTCCACTCAATGAGACATTCCAGGAAGCGCCGGAATCGGTTGTTTTTAATATCGCTCCCTTTCCATTCCCGGCAGCATAACCGGCAGCATAACCGGTAAGTGCATCGGGAAAATATACGGAGTTCAATAAAAAATTTAACGGTAGTTGGAATCCATGTCGCTCCCGCATCGATAGTCTTTAAAATGATCCCTGAATCTCCGTATGTTCCTCCCACAATATAACCGGTATTGGCATCCGTAAAGAAAACAGATTTAAAGGAACCGGGTTGTCCACTCTGTAATGTGTTCCAAGTTCCGCCGCCATTGACTGTTTTGTAAATGCCACCGTTAAAGTCAACTACATAACCAGTATTGACATCCATAAAGAATACGGACGTTAGCCATTCATATTGAGGTCCACTGGATAAAATTGTCCAATTCGTCCCACCATCAGTGGTTTTTATAATTGTACGCGGTTGTTCTACATCGGCAGAACCGACCGCATACCCAATACTGGAGGATGGAAAATAAACAGAATGCAAAGTTTCGATAGTTCCTTTGTATAAGTCAGTCCAATTCATCCCGGCATCCATAGTTTTTTCGACACCCCAGCTTAATGCATACCCGATGTTGGCATCAGGAAAAAAAACAGAAGAGAATCCATTGTCTGTTCCTATGGGAGTCCATGTTCCTCCGGCATTCGTTGTTTTAAAAATTAATTTATCTGAACCAGTTATATAACCTGTATTGGAATCTGTAAAACAAATTGAATTAAAGTAGTCAAACATATGTATATGCCCAATGCCATTTGTGTCTAAAGTCCATGTGAGTCCTGCATTAAGCGTTTTTAATATTGTTCCAACATCTCCTACAACGTAACCAGTATTTGAATCAGTAAAAAGAACTGATTTTAAAGGCACTGTCCTACCGCTCGATAAAGTGTCCCAGGTTATCCCGCCATTGGTTGTTTTTATAATGGTTCCTTTTCCATTGTTGCCATTGTATCCTACTGCATAGCCTGTATTAACATTCAAAAAGAAAACAGAAAATAATTCTGCTGTTGTTCCACTTGTCAATGTAGTCCAGGTTGATCCGGCATTCGTGGTTTTGACAATAACTCCGGAAATTCCCACGGCATAACCCGTATTGATATCAGGAAAGTATATTGAGTTTAACCAGCCTCCTTGTTGATAATATACAGAATTCCATGTTGATCCTGCATCGTCAGTTTTTATTATCAGATATCCTGTATTATTTGAACCCGCAATATATCCGTTATTTGCATCAGTAAAAAAAACTGAGCTCAAAAAATTATACGGCCCGCTTGAATAAGTTACCCATGTGGAACCTCCATCTGTGGTTTTTAGGATAGTACCGGCCTCACCCACCGTATAACCTGTATTAGTATCGGTAAAATAAATAGAATTCATGCCATTCCCCTGTGGTAAAGGGTTTTGCCATTTCCATTGGGGAAAGGCGAATACAGGAAAAAAGAACAAGAAAATGTAGAATAGTTTTTTAATAATATATCGTATTGAAGATGGGTGAAGATCCATTTATGGCGTATAAGGTTCTTTAATTCCGTCAAACCGGAACAATAGTACGAAAAAAGCGGGTGTTATGCAAGTTTTTGGGAGGAAAAGATGATAAAATGGCAAGATGGCAAGATGGTAAAATGGCAAAAGGAAATAATACCGCTTCTATGGAGCGGTATGTTTATTTTCGCGTCACGCGTCACGGGTCACGCGTTACGATTTGCCGGCAGTGCAAAGTTAAGAGCGATTGGCGGTTGATAAATTCCTGCAATAAAGGGTGGAGAATTTCGTATTTAATTTTAATATTGTGTGGTGATTTCAAATAATGCAGGTCCTATGAGAGCTATTTTTTATTTTCTGTTTTTAGTGGTGATACCGGGGGTTTGTTTTGCGCAAAAAGAGACACCGGCGCCAAATCTTCCTGTTGATCCTGATTCGAAGGTTATTCAGTACCGGGATGTGGTTAACCAGGATGGGAATAAGGATGTGCTTTATGACCGTGGGGCGGAGTGGTTCCGGTCGTATTATGTGAACCCGGGAAGCGTTACGAAGGTGCAGGATAAGGTGAACGGGAAGATAGAGGGGACAGGGCGGCTGAGTATTTATCATGTTGATGACGATAACGTAAAGGTGAACGCGGGGATGGTTTTTTATGATATCCGGCTCGAGTTCAAGGAGAATAAGTACCGGTATACGCTCACGAACTTTGCGCTGAAGAGTACGTCGCGTGTTCCTCTTGAGAAGTGGCTGAATAAGAATGATCCTTCCTATAACCCGATGGTGGAGACTTACCTTTACCAGGTTGATACTACCATGCAGAACCTTATCGCGAAGCTGAAGGAAGGCATGAAGCCCAAAGTGAAAAAGAAGGATGAATGGTAGAAAAACAAGATATCCGGAGCCTATCTTCCGCAGAGATTGAGGCGTTTTTCCGCGATCAAAAAGAAAAACCTTTCCGGGCCAGGCAGGTGTATGAATGGATCTGGAAGAAGACCTGCCGTTCCTTCGGTGAAATGACCAACCTCTCAAAGGAGACCCGGCAACTGCTGGAGGATCATTTCAGCTTCCGGGTTTTAGAGGTTAAGAATGAACTGAGGGACCCGGACGGGACGGTAAAATCGACTTTCCGGGTGGACGAGAGGACGCTTATTGAGAGTGTACTGATCCCTGACAACAGCCGGACTACAGCCTGCATTTCTTCGCAGGCAGGTTGCGCGCTTGCCTGCCGGTTTTGCGCAACAGGCATGCTGGGATTCAGTCGCAACCTTTCTTTTACCGAGATCTTTGACCAGGTGGTATTGCTGAACCTGCAGTCGATGAAATATCATGGCAAGCCCCTGTCGAATATTGTTTACATGGGGATGGGCGAACCGCTGATGAATTATGAGGAAGTGGTTAAATCCATTGAAAAGATCACCTCCGGGGATTCGCTTGGCATGTCACCCCAACGGATCACGGTTTCAAGCGTGGGGATACCGGGAATGATTCGAAAGATGGGGGATGATAAGGCAAGGTTTCATTTTGCTTTGTCATTGCATGCAGCAACCAATGCAAAGAGAGACAAGATCATCCCGGTCAATAAGAAGTATCCTTTACAGGAATTGACGGATGCATTGAAGTATTATCATACGAAGACCGGTAAACGGTTCACCATAGAGTACATTCTTTTCAAGGACTTTAACGACGGTATAGAGGATGCTAAGGAGCTGGCTGTTTTCTGCAAGAGCTTTCCCGTGAAGATCAACCTCATCGGGTATAACCCGGTGGAGGGATCGGGGTTTTTGCAGAGTACGGCGGAGAGGACCCGGGCGTTCAGGGAGTTTCTTGAGGGGAAGAATATGGTTGTGAATGTGAGGAAGAGCAGGGGACAGGGCATCAACGCGGCTTGTGGGCAGTTGGCGAGTAAGACGTGGTGAACTGGTGAACTGGTGACGTGGTGAACTGGTGACGTGGTGAACTGGTGAGTGGTGAACTGGTGAGTGGTGAACTGGTGAGTGGTGAATAGTGAAGGGTGAAGAGTGAAGGGTGAGGAGTGAAGAGTGAAGGGTGAAAAGTTAAAAAGAAAAGACAGAGTATGGAGAAGCAAAAATTTGAGGTTCGGGGGAAGGTGGTGGATGTTGTTGGGGGGAGGATATTTAAGGGGGTGGTTGTTGTTAACGCGGGGAGGGTTGTGGAGATCAGAGAGGAGGCGACTTTGGAAGATGTTTTTATTTTGCCGGGGCTGATCGATGCTCATATTCATATTGAGAGTTCGATGCTGGTTCCTTCGGAGTTTGCGCGGCTGGCCGTGGTGCATGGGACCGTAGGGAGTGTTTCGGATCCTCATGAGATTGCGAATGTGCTTGGGCTGAAGGGGGTGAGGTTCATGATTGCGAACGGGAAGGAAGTTCCTTTTAAGTTTTATTTTGGGGCTCCTTCGTGTGTTCCTGCTACCGGCTTTGAGACGGCAGGGGGGAGCCTGGGGCCGGAGGAGCTGGAGGAGCTGCTGCGGTTAGACGATGTTCATTATCTTTCGGAGATGATGAATTTTCCGGGGGTTGTGTTTGGGGATGAACTCGTTTTACAGAAACTTGCCCTGGCAAAGAAATATGGCAAGCCGGTTGACGGGCATGCACCGGGAGTGACGGGTGAAGCTGCTGAAAAATATGTCCAGGCGGGTATCTCCACTGATCATGAATGTTATACGCTGCAGGAGGCGATTGAGAAGATCGGGTATGGGATGAAGATCCTGATCAGGGAGGGGAGCGCTGCGAAGAATTTTGAGGCGCTGGCTGAACTGATCCAGGAACATTGGGAGATGATCATGTTTTGTTCCGATGACAAGCATCCGAACGATTTGGTTTCAGGTCATATCAACTTACTGGTGAAGAGGGCTTTCGACCGGGGGTATGATAAGATGAAAGTGCTGCGGTGCGCTACCTTAAACCCTGTTAGACACTATCACCTGGATACCGGGTTACTTCAGCAGGGTGACGCGGCGGATTTCATTTTGGCGGACAATCTTGACGATTTCAAAATCCTTGCCACTTACATTGATGGCCGGAAAGTGGCAGGGGATGGAAAGACGCTGATCGCCCCTGTCGGGATATCGCCTTTGAACCAGTTCAATGCCACTCCTCTGGAGCCAAGAGATTTGGTGGTAAAGGCAGAGGGGAGCAGGATCAGGGTGATCAAGGCCGTTGACGGACAACTGGTGACCGGGGAGATGATCGTTGATGCGAGGATTGAAAATGACGAAGTCAAGAGTGATCCCGGGAACGACATTCTGAAGGTTGTGGTGGTGAACCGGTACTTTCCGGCGCCTCCTGCGGCCGGGTTTATTTCGGGCTTCGGCTTAAAAGGGGGCGCTATGGCCTCGAGCGTTGCCCATGACAGCCATAATATTATTGCGGTGGGGACGGATGATGAATTTATCGTTAAGGCGATCAATGCCATTGTACGTTCAAAGGGAGGGATCTCTGTTGCGTTTGCGGATGGGTTGGAGGTTGTTCCGCTGCCGGTTGCCGGGATCATGTCGGATGAGGATGGTTATAAGGTGGCGGAAGAGTATCAGAAGCTGGATGGATTGGTAAAGACGAGGCTAAAGAGCAAGCTGAATGCGCCTTTTATGACCTTATCGTTCATGGCTTTGCTGGTGATCCCGGAGCTGAAGATCAGCGACAGGGGGCTGTTTGATGGGGGGAGGTTTGAGTTTGTCAGGATGTTTGAAGACGTGACGCGAAAGTGGTGAGTGGTGAATAGTGAATAGTGAGTGGGAGTGGGAGTGGGGAATTAATTGGAATATATTTAAATATTTAGTTATGTTTGATAATTTTATTACTTTTGCATGGCTGTATTTTACGAAACTACCTTTCAAACTAGGATACTAATTATCAGATTTAACTTCATTTACAATGAAAAAAGTTGCATTAGACGTTGAGAAACTCGAAATGGCTGCCAGTAAATTAAGGGCAATTGCCCATCCTATGAGGATTGCCATCATTGATTTGCTTACAGTAAATTCAAAAATGACTGTTACCGAGATCTATGAGTTCCTGAATCTTGAGCAGGCCTCTGCCTCCCATCATCTGAACATTTTGAAGAATAAAGGATTGCTTGATTCGAAGCGGGATGGAAAGATGATTTACTATTCCCTCAAGTTTAATCATCTGACGCAATTAATCGATTGCATCAACAGGTGTGGGAGTAATTGATTTACGATTGGACTTTTTAATTTACGATTGGACGATTTACGATTGACGAATGAATTGTCTGATTGACGATTTACGATTTTTCTTTGTGAATTGCTTTAGAGCTTTGAAAGGTCAAATTCCCTATTGTTTGCGGTGGGGAAACTGATCTCTATCCAGTTAGAGGTCCCAGGATTCGTCTATATCCCAATTTGCTCTTACTTCTATTGTTTTTTGGTAATACTGAACTTTTTCGGGCTGGATGTGCCTGGAGAATTTGCCTGAATCCCAGCGGCCGTTGCGGTTGCGGTCGTAGATGGCTTTTATCTTGTATTTTGCAGGGTAGAGGTAGTCGAATTTCACTTTGCCGGATGCGGAGATGCTGTGTTGTTCCAAGATGTTTTCTTTTTCATCCAGAAGCTGGATGATGTAATTGCCTGACGGATCTTTTATGCCGATGGTCATTTGAATCGATCCGAAGTCCCTGAGCGAATGGCTCCGGAAGGAAAGAAGAACCGAATCATTCGAGTTGCCGTTGATTGACCGGAAGATCGAGTCGGGGATGATCAGCCGGTAAGGGCGGTCTTCTTTCCATTTATAGCGAACCCGAAGTTTTCTCTTTATGGAATCAATAAAAGCCAGTTTTGGATGTATGGTATCTTTGCCATCGACCATGAGGATACGGGAAAGGTCATAGCCGGACAGGGGGTAAGAAAAAATGATAACGGGATCGCTTCTGAACTGATTAAACCTGCCATCCGGCATGTTTGTCGTAAATGCCAGTTTGGCCAAGGTCGCGGCACCCTTATCTGCTTTTCTCTTCTTCAGTGATTTCTTTTTGAGGTCGATCCGGGCGGTGTCGAGGGTTTTGTTGTTATCGACCACCCGAAGGTAGAGCGAATCTTTCCCGGGATTTTTCAACCAGAGGAAAACAGAATCTTTTCCGGAGCTGAATTCCGGTATCATCCAACCCGGAGTTTCGGGAATATTCAATGGGATGAATTCCGGATTGATTGCCGGAACGCGGAAGACGATGCCGACCTGGTAGTCGCTGACCATGTCGGCTTTAAGAATCTTCTGGGTGGAATCAAATTCCTCAAACATCATCAAAGTATATTCTGACAGTATTTGATTGTTGATTCTTCCCGTATCTTTTTTCAGGGTACCTGTGTCCCCCCTGGCAATGGCAGCTTTTTTCAGGGAATCTTTATGCAGGGAATCTTTCTTCAGGGCTTCATGTGAGGGAGGTTTGATATAGACTCCTTTCACGAGACTGTCGCAGAAAGCGATGTTTTCTTTCGGCAGGTCGAAAATATAGTTGTTGTTCAAGTCCTTCAGTGCGAATAGCAGGAATGGCACATTCCTCAGGTTCCTGAAATAAAATTCGCCATTCTCATTCGTTTTCGCTATGTAATAAGGCCTGACGTGAAACGGGAGAGAATCGAGGGGGAGGGTATCGTTTTCATTGATGTAGAGCATTGCGATCACATCTTTTTGCGGGAGCTGGTCGAAATCGTTGATGACCTTTCCCGAGAGACTCAGCGAGTCGATGTAAGAACCCGTGGACATCACGTATGTGTAGCCATGCAGGATATTCCCCTCGGTGAGATCAGAGATAGACTCCCCGAAATTGAAGGAATAGGTTGTATTTGCTTTCAGTGAATCGGGTAACCTGACAAGGATCGATTTTCCGCGCAGACGGATATCGGTATGGGCTAAGGGCGGGGCGATGTTGACCTGGTTAGACTGATCCTTCAGTTGAATGTATTCATCGAACGTGATCCGGATATCCCTTTTATGGAAGAAAGTGGACCAGGCGGGAGGATCGCAGGAGATGGGCTTGGGGGGGGTAATATCTTTGGGACCTCCTTCAGGTGTTACCGGGTTGGCACAGCGGGAGAGGAGGAGGGAGAGGGAGAGGGAAAGGACGAAATATTTTGAATGGAACACTATGATTTACGATTGGACGATTTACGATTTACGATTGAATTTTACGATTTACGATTGGACGATTATTATTTATTTTAAGGGTTTAATTCTCTATTGCTTGTGGTGAGTACCTTTATTTATTTACGATTGGACGATTTACGATTTACGAATGAATTTTTAGATTTACGATTTACGATTTTTAATTGTTAAAAAGATTGCTCGTGTCAAAATTAGCAAGGGTTTTTGTATAAATAAGCCAATTTTTATTATTTTTACACAGAAAATTTCCAACAATCCAAAGTTTATAGAGTAAGAACCAATCTGAAACTTTATGTCAGGGCATAATAAATGGTCAACAATCAAGCGAAAGAAGGGAGCGCTGGATGCGAAACGTTCCAAGGTCTTTTCCAAAATCATTAAGGATATTACTATTTCCGTGAAGGAGAGCGGACCTGATCCGGAGCACAATCCGCGGCTGCGGCTTGCCATTGCCAATGCCAAGGGGGCCAGCATGCCGAAGGAGACGATACAGCGCGCGATAAACAAGGGGGCAGACAAGGATGCTGCCGCGCTGATCGAGACCACTTATGAGGGGAAGGGGCCTCACGGGATTGCCATTTTCGTGGATGCCACGACGGATAACATACAGCGGACGGTGAGCAATGTGAGGGCTTATTTCAACAAGCATGGCGGGGAGCTGGGGAAGAATGGCTCACTGAACTATCTTTTCGAGAGGAAGGGCGTTTTTGTTGTTCCCAAGGGGGAGTTGAACCCGGAGGAGTTCGAGATGGAGGTTATTGACGCCGGGGCAGAGGACATCAGCCTGGAAGACGACGAATTCACGATCACGACGGCGATGGAGGACTTCGGGAACATGATGAAGAAGCTGGAGCAACTGCATATCGAACCCGAGAGTGCTGCGTTGCAGCGCATTCCAAAGACCACGGAGACGCTGGATACCGATTCGGCAAGGAAAGTACTGAAGCTGGTTGATATTATCGAAGAGGACGAAGACGTGCAGAATGTTTACCATAACCTCACGCTGACGGACGAGTTGATGGAAGAATTGTAGCAGCTACATTAAAATAAAAAGAGGCTGACCGTTTAGGATCAGCCTCTTTTTATTTTGGATTATTTGGAACTTTGTCAGACCAGGCAAATGTACTGTACAAGGTTTACATTTTTAGCAAGGGCCAATTTCTTCCTAAGGCGGATGCGGGAGATTTCGGTGCTTGGGGCGGTGATTTTGAGGATCTGGGAGATTTCCTTTGTGCTGAGGTTCATGCGCAGCAGGGCGCAGAGTTTATGGTCGTTGGGGGTTAGCTGAGGGAATTTTTCGCGGAGGCGGTCGAAGAAGCCCGGGTGGATTTTTTCGAAGTGGGCCTTGATGCGGTACCAGTCGTTTTCGAACTTGACATTTTCGTCGATGGTTTTCAGGATCTTTACAAAATCGTTTTTGGTGATGGCTTTTCCTTTCCTGAGGTAGCGGTTGACATCTTTCCTTATGAGGCCGATGATCTTGTTCTTTTGTGAAATAAAGATTGAAGAGGTAGCAAGCTCGCGGTTGATGAGGTCCATTTCGACCTGATGTTTTTGCCTGTGAAGCTGGTTGACTTTATGTTCGGCTTTGATTTTTTCCTGCAGGCGCATCTCGGTTTCTTTTTCCGCTTTTTTCCTTTGTTCGACTTCGATCTTCAGGTCGGCGATGGCTTTTTTCTGTGAGATCTCGAGATTACGCTGGTAATTGGAAAGCTCGATGGCCATTTTCAAAAGCTCGATATCGACCGGTTTAAAGACGTAGGCATAGGGCTTGATGGAGAACGTTTTGTTAAATGCTTCCACTTTATCCATGGATGTAAGAAAGATGATGCCGCACTGATGCCGTTCGGAGAGGATCCTGGCTGCTTCGATGCCATCTATTTTCCCGGCAAGGGTGATATCCATGATGATGATATCGGGTTGTTTGCCGGCGGCTGCGAGGGCACCGACCGATTCGATCGCGTTTTCGCCTTTACCATCTATTCCCAGTACGTCGTACCCGAAAGCGGCAAGGCGGTTTTTCAAATCATTGGCGATGATGATCTCATCTTCAACAATGTACAATTTAATTTTTCCCATTTTTTCTGTTTTTTAGTTTGCGATTTCAATAAATCTTTTTCAAGGGAATATTAAAATTTAAGATCTGAATTTGTAACAATATTGTAGGTGTCGATGGCGATGACCAGTTCTTCGTTTGTAGGCATGACCATGGCGACTACTTTTGATCCCGGGCGGGTGATGATCAATTCTTTTCCTTTCATCAGGGAATTCCGTTCGTTGTCATAGTCGATGCCCATGAATTCGAGTCCTTCGAGGATCTTGCGGCGGGTTTCGGTATCATTTTCGCCGATGCCCCCGGTGAATACGATAAGATCGACGCCACCCATGGCGGCGGCGTATGACCCGATGTATTTTTTAACACGGTAGGCAAACATATCGAGCGCAAGGCGGCAGCGGACATTTCCTTTTTCGGCAGCCGTTTCGACATCGCGCATGTCGTAGGATATTCCCGAGATGCCGAGGACCCCGCTTTTCTTATTGAAGAGGTTATTGGTTTCTTTCATACTCAGGTTATCCTTCTCGGCAAGATAAAGGAGAACGCCGAGGTCGACATCGCCGCTGCGGGTGCCCATCATCAGTCCTTCGACGGGAGTAAATCCCATGGAGGTGTCGATGGATTGTCCATGTTTGATTGCGGTCACCGATGAGCCATTTCCAAGGTGACAGGTGATGATGTTTATGTTATAAAAATCCCTGCCCAGGAAACGGCATGCTTTCTGGCTGACGAATTTATGCGAAGTGCCGTGATAACCATACCTTCTGACTTTATACTTCTCGTAAAGTTCGTAGGGGATGGGATAGAGATAAGCATGGAGGGGCATAGTCTGATGAAACGAAGTATCGAATACGGCCACCTGGGGAACGTGGGGAAGGATGGATTCAATGGATAAAATCCCTTTGAGGTTGGCAGGATTATGCAAAGGCGCTATTTCGATGCAACTTTCTATCCCCTTTTTAACGGAAGGGGTTATCTGCACACTGGTTTTGAAACTCTCGCCGCCATTCACAACCCGATGCCCTACAGCTGCAATTTCGCTCTCATCTGTAATGACGCCAAACTCAGGATCCTTAAGGGTACGGAGGATAAGGTTGATGCCCACCTGATGATCGGGTATAAACTGGGTTGTTTGATACTTATTTCTTCCGGGAACCTGGTGGGTAAGGAGGCTACTTTCGAGCCCAATCCTGTCGAGCAACCCTTTAGAAAGCAATTCATACTCTTTGCTCATGTCAATGAGCTGATACTTAATAGAAGAACTCCCGCAATTCAATACTAAAATTTTCATGGATACAATCCTGTCAGTTAGTTGTTAATATAAGTGCTGAATTAGTTTTGTAGCAAAGATCGCAATTGTTATGGCGCACAAATGTATAACAAAAGTATTCTGATTCCAAATATCCTGATAAAATTTATTTAAAATCAACCCTCAGGGATTTCCATCCCTGACACAGTGGGGGGATTATTAGGTAGTTGCTGAAACTACGCTGTTAGGGCATCCTCCCGGCTATAATTTAGAATCAGTTAAAATAAATTGATGATGGTTCATGAACCCTCATAAGTTGTATTTTTGGTTCCGGATCAACAATCTTCTCATGGCCCTTATAAATTCTGTTCTATCGTGGCTGATGAAACAGCGGATCCATCAGATGGAGCTCTTCATGAAATACCCGCATGAAGTGCAGTTTGATTGGTTTACCCAGCTATTGAACCAGGCAAAGAACACCGAATGGGGCCATACTTACGATTATAAATCCATTGTGCGACCGGAAGAATTCAAGTCGCGTGTACCCCTTAACGATTATGAAACCATGAAACCTTATATTGAAAGGTTACGAAAAGGGGAGCAGAACATACTATGGCCCACAGAAATCAAATGGTTTGCAAAGTCATCCGGAACTACGGGTGATAAGAGCAAATTCATCCCGGTAAGTGAAGAGGCGCTTGAAGAATGTCATTTTAAAGGAGGAAAAGACCTGCTTTCCATCTATTGCAATAACCATCCTGACACCCTGCTGTTTGATGGAAAAGGAATTGCGATGGGAGGAAGCAGCCAGATAACGGAGATAAACAACGAGTCGTTCTATTATGAAGGGGACCTTTCGGCAATCATTATCCAGAACCTGCCATTCTGGGTAGAATTCAGACGTACGCCCACGCTATCTATCGCGTTGATGGATGAGTGGGAGCACAAAATAGAAAAGATGGCCAGGGCTACGCTTAACCATGATGTTACGAGTGCATCCGGTGTTCCTTCCTGGACCCTTTTATTATTCCGAAGGGTGCTTGAGATTACCGGTAAACAGAACCTGCTTGAAGTATGGCCGCGATTCGAGCTCTTTATTCACGGCGGTGTCAATTTTGTTCCTTACCGTGAGCAGTTCAATCAATTATTACCCTCCCCCAAGGTGAATTACCTTGAGACCTATAATGCATCCGAAGGGTTTTTTGGCATCCAGGACCGGGATCAGGTTGACGATATGCTGTTGATGCTGGATTATGGGATCTATTATGAATTTCTGCCCATAGACCGGGTGGGGACAGAGCATCCGGAGACGATCGAACTGGAAGATGTTGAGACGGGGATCAATTATGCGCTGGTGATCTCAACCAATGCCGGATTATGGCGATACCTGATCGGGGATACGATCACATTCACCTCCCTGAATCCATACAGGATTAAAATCTCAGGAAGAACGCGGAACTTTATCAACGCTTTCGGGGAGGAGGTGATCATGGACAATGCAGAAAAAGCCCTTGCCGTTGCCTGTGAAAAATGCCAGGCCATTATTTCGGAATACACTGCCGGGCCCGTTTATCTGGAGAAGGGGAAAAGAGGCGCCCATGAATGGCTCATAGAATTTGAGAAAGAGCCAAATGATCTCGGTTTTTTCATCAATGCACTCGATAATGCCCTGAAATCTTTGAATTCGGATTATGAGGCCAAAAGGTATCATGATATGATACTGGGCGAACCCATAGTCAGTGTGATGCCTAAAAACACATTTTATTGCTGGCTTAAAGCCAAAGGTAAATTGGGAGGGCAGCACAAGGTGCCGCGGTTGTCGAATGACAGGAAGTACATTGAAGAGATAATCAGGATGCAGAATATTGGCTAGTAATAATTTTCGATTGGACGATTGCAGATTTACGAATGAATTGACCGATTTTAGATTTACGATTGATTTAAAGAATATTATATGAATAAGTTCTTATTAACATTTTTTTTGAATTAGGACAATTTTCTATAAGTTTGAAAAGTATTAGAAACAGGATTATGCATATTGCTATCGCGGGAAATATCGGATCAGGAAAGACGACGTTAACCAGTCTCCTGGCAAAACAATTTGGTTGGACGCCCCATTATGAGGATGTGGAGACGAACCCTTACCTGAACAGTTTTTATGAAGACATGCAGCGTTGGTCGTTCAACCTGCAGGTTTATTTTCTAAATACCCGTTTCCGGCATGTAGTTGAAATCCGAAAATCGAAGACCACGGTGGTGCAGGACCGCACGATCTATGAGGATGCCTATATTTTTGCGCCCAATCTGCACTCCATGAACCTGATGAGCACGCGGGATTTTGAGACTTATTCCTCTCTGTTTTCGCTGATGTGTTCGTTTATCCAGGCACCCGATCTCCTTATATACCTGCGGGCCAGTGTTCCGACGCTTGTAAACCAGATCCAGAAGCGCGGACGTGAATATGAAAGTGCGATCAGGCTGGATTATCTGAAAGGGTTAAATGAACGGTATGAAAACTGGATATCCGGATATGAACTTGGAAAGTTATTGATTGTTGAGGTAGACAATCTGAACATTGCTGAGAATCCGGATCATCTCGGAAATGTTATTGAGCGCATCAACGCTGAATTGCATGGACTATTCTGATTTACGATTGGACGATTTACGATTTACGATTGACGATTTACGATTGACGATTATAGATAATAAGGGTTTAATTCCTGGCTGGTTACGGAGGGGAGGTTCATTCATATGAAAATAGTTGGGATAATACCGGCGCGGTACGGGTCGAGTCGTTTTCCGGGGAAACCGCTGGCGAATATCATGGGGAAGCCTATGATCCAACGGGTGTATGAACAAGCCAGGAAATGTTTGCTGCTCGATGAACTGATCGTTGCTACCGATGATGAGAGAATTGCGGAGTGTATCCGGTCTTTCCGCGGGAATGTGGTGATGACTTCGGAAACCCTGAACAGTGGAACAGAAAGATGCAATGATGTTCTGAAAAAGATCCCCGGTGGAGCTGCATTTGATGTGGTGATCAACATCCAGGGCGATGAACCCTTCATTGATCCCCAGCAGATCTCACAGCTTGCCGGGTGTTTTCTTTCAGAAAATGTACTTATCGGTACGTTGGTTAAAAAGATCACCTTACCCGATGAACTGATAAATCCAAATGTGGTAAAGGTGGTTTTTAATAAAAATTATATGGCTCTTTATTTCAGCAGGCACCCGATTCCTTTCTTACGGGGAAGTGATCCGGCAGAGTGGCTGAATAGTGCGGATTATTACAAACATATCGGAATTTATGGGTACCGCACGGAAATCTTAGAAAGCATTACGCAGCTTCCGGCTTCGATGCTTGAAAAAGCTGAGTCGCTGGAGCAGCTTCGATGGCTTGAGAATGGGTATCCTATACTTGTAAAAGAAACTGATTATGAGAGTATTTCAATAGATACTCCGGGGGATTTATTAAAAATTACGAACATTGCCTGATAGATAGTCCTTGTTTTTCATACCTTAGCTGATCGAAAGTAATTTACGATTGGACGATTTACGATTTACGATTTACGATTGAATTTGGTGATTTACGATTTAAGGGTTTAAAGGATTAATTTTTCGTTGCTTGCGGAGGTGGACTCCATTGTTCTTTATGTTACAGAGATGAATACGAACATTGAGAAATATATACAGGAGCTTTTATACGAGCATGATTGTGTGATCATTCCAGGATTCGGGGGGTTTATCGGGAACTATTCACCTGCCAAAATCAACCCGGTATACAATACATTTTATCCTCCCTGTAAATCGCTGCTGTTCAACATTCACCTGAAGCAGAATGACGGGTTGCTGGCTTCGCGCATTTCCCAGGCCGAGCACATTCCTTATGAACATGCGATGGATTTGATCCGGGTGATGCTGGCAGATTGGAACAGGGAACTGGAAAACGAGAAGGAGCTGGTCATTGAAAAAGTGGGGAGAATCGTAAGAGAATCTAATGGACTGCTCCAGTTTGAACAGGATAATTCAGTCAATTATCTGTCCGAGGCATATGGATTGACATCTTTGGTCTCGCCAGCAATACAACGCCAGGGTTGGCAGGGTGAACTGAAGAAGAAATCAAACCGTCATATTCCTGGACCTTCGAATAAACAGGGAAACGTTGCAAAAACATTGAAATGGGCGGCAGTAATGGCGCTTCCGATAGGGCTTGCTGCTTTCCTCAGTCTTTCAAATTTAGATCAGATCAGGAGTATTGAGCAGAATTACACCGGCTTCCTCTTTTCCAAAACTGTTCCGGTTGTTAAAAGAATCGTAGAATCGCCGAAGATAATACTGCCATTAAAAAAATCAGCACAACTCATTCAAAAGACGGAAGCTCAAAATCAACCTGTTTCTTCCAATGCCGGGGCTCAAGTCGTTAAGCCGGAAGCCAGGGAAACGTCAGCTCCTGCTGTTCATAAGCCTTATGCCATTATTGTCGGCGCCTTTCGATTTCGTGAAAATGCTGACAACATGGTTGCCAAGTTGAAACAGGAGGGATATGATGGTGAGATCGTTGATATAACCACCACAGGGTTGTTCAGGGTCAGTACCGGGAGCTATACCAGCCGGGACGAAGCCATCAGGCAATTAGCAGCAGTTCGCTCTGACAATTATTCCTCGGCCTGGTTACTGAACAAATAGGATCTTCTGTGCCCAAGAAAAAGCTTATCCACTTCCAGGAAAATCTTACTTTTCCGCACCTTTTCCAGCCCCGCTTTGATGAAATTAATGAATGTTTCAGATTATACGCTAAGTGGCATAAGGATTATTTCTTTAATGAGAACCCTATCATTCTTGAACTTGGTTGTGGAAAAGGTGAATACACGGTAGGGTTGGCTGAAAAATATCCCGAAAACAATTTTATCGGCATTGACTTCAAGGGTGCCAGGTTGTGGAGGGGGGCCAAGACAGTGCAGGAAAAACAGATGAAGAATGTTGCCTTTATCAGGACGCAGGTCGATCATATAAATAAATTCTTCAGTCTCGGAGAGATCTCCGAAATATGGATCACCTTTCCTGATCCGCAGCCCGGCAAGGAAAGGAAACGACTGACTGCACCGGTTTTCCTTGACAGGTACAAGCAACTTCTCGGACCCGAAGGCATTATTCACCTGAAGACAGACGATCAGGGGTTCTATAATTATACCCTGGAAATAATCGACCGGTATCATCATAATCTTTTATATTCGACCAACGACCTTTATCATTCCGGTTTCTCGGAGGATGTAATTTCAATACAGACCTATTATGAGAAGATGTGGCTGGAGGTTGGTAAAAAAATCTTTTACATAAAATTTAAGCTGAATTAGAGCCCCTCCCCCTGACCCCGCCCCATTCGGGGCGGAGAGAATTTGAACGTCATCTTAATGCTACGAACATACCGCTCCTATGGAACGGGGACGATTTGAACGTCATCTTAATGTTACGAACATACCGCTCCTATGGAGCGGGGGAAATCGGATGGTTGTTTATTGCTACGGACATACCACTCCTAGGGAGTGGGGAAGACTTGGGCGTCATCTTTATTCTACGGACATACCGCTCCTCTGTAGCGGGGAATGATTTGAATGTCATTTTGATGTTACGGACATATCGATCCGATGGAGCGGATAGAGATTCTCATCAACAAATAATCGATCTATAGGAGTAGTTTTTTAATAGCATAGAGATTCCAATCATCAAAAACCTGCTCTGAAGGAGCAGTATTTTGGTAGCATGGAGATTTCAACCAACAAACAACCGCTCCAGAGGAGCGGTACGTTCGTAGTTTAGGGATTCCCGCCACCAAATGACCGCTCCATAGGAGCGGTATGTTCATAAAGTTTTTAACGAACCGGATTACTTTTTCGAATAAAACCGATAAAGGAAAAACATAATGCCAAATACATTTAGTCAGATAGATATGCATTTAGTGTTTGCCGTCAGAAACCGGGAATCAATTATTCTTCCTGAATTCCGCGAACAAATATTCAAATATATC
Source organism: uncultured Bacteroidales bacterium (assembly GCA_963800585.1). Lineage (GTDB taxonomy): Bacteria > Bacteroidota > Bacteroidia > Bacteroidales > FEN-979 > FEN-979. The sequence goes on along the minus strand of CAWDBP010000005.1, from coordinate 10,418 downwards.
ACTGGAATAATTATCGGGAAAAAGCAGAAATTGCTTGCAATTAACGGGGGTTCAGATCATATACATATATTCTTCGGGATGCAGCCTACATTATATATTCCCGAATTTGTAAAAGTGATAAAAGTTGAGTCAACAAAATTTATTAAGAATAATAAGTTCTTAAAGAGTAGTTTTCAATGGCAGGATGGTTATGGGATTTTTGCTCATAGCAAATCTGACAGAAGCCGGGTTATTAATTACATTCTCAACCAGGAAAATCATCATAGGAAAAGATCTTTCAGAGAAGAATATTTGGATATGTTAAAAAAGATGGAGATTGATTTTGATACAAGGTATTTGTTTGATTTTTTTCAATAATTACAAATACGGACATACCCCTTCTCTGGAGCGGGGAAGATTTGGGTGTCATCTTAATTCTACGGACATACCGCTCCTCTGGAGCGGGTTAATTATGGAGGGCAAAGGTCGGAGCTCTGACTGCGAACTGCCGACTGCGGACTGGGTAGAGAGAGATCAGATCCTGTAGAGATTCAGGAGGGCTTTTTCGATGGTTGGGAAGGCGAATTCAAAGTTGGTTTTAAGGAGTTTTCCGGGGATGACGGTTTGTCCTTCGGTAAGGGTTGAGGAGGCATCTCCGTAGATTGCCTTCAGTGCGAAAGTGGGGATTTTTAAAATGGTGAATTGATTCAGCACTTTTCCGAAGGTTTTTGTAAAATGTGAATTTGTGGTAGGGTAAGGGGCGACTGCATTTACTACGCCGGAGAGGGTATCGTTGTCAAGGATGGTTTTGTAGATGTGGATCAGGTCGCGGATGTGGATCCAGGAGAAGGCCTGGGTACCGGTTCCGATGATGCCTCCCAGTCCGAATTTAAAAGGGCCGTGGGCTGTTTTGAGTGCACCGCCTTTTGAACTGAGGACGACTCCGGTGCGAAGTATAACGACACGGGTATATGGTGAGGCGGCTAATGCTTCTGCTTCCCAGTCGCGGCATAGTTTTCCGAGGAAATCATCAGAGAGGGCGGTACTTTCTTCATTATGAACCCCCAGGGTATCATAGATGCCGATGGCGGATTTTGAGATGAATACTTCAGGTTTGACTTTTGTATGGATAATCGCATTTGCAATTTTGCGTGTGGTTTCAATGCGGCTGGCATAGAGTTCCTTCTTATAACTTTCCGTCCATCGTTTCAGAATGGGGGCTCCGGCAAGGTTGATCACCGCATCGGCTCCTTCTATCTTCTTTTCAAGGAATTCGTCCTCCGACATCTTAAAGGAATCGCGGTTGATGATCCGGAAGCTTATTTCATCACCTGAATATATCCTTATCATTTCCTGGCCGATCAATCCTGTAGACCCGCTAATACTTACCAGCATAAAACATCCTATTTACGCGTAAATATACGAACAAAAATGATTAATTTTGCGGTCCTTTTCAAATTGAAACTCATTCTGCTACCTATCTGAATCATGAAAAAAAAGGATCAAGATAAAAAGCTGTTTTCTGAATTCCCTCCAATTCCTACCTCTCAATGGGAAGAAAAAATAATTGCCGACCTGAAGGGTGCCGATTATGAGAAGAAGCTGATATGGAAGACCGATGAAGGGATCGATGTCAAGCCCTATTATCGTGCCGGGGACCTTGAAGTGCTTGAATATCTTTCAACACTACCTGGTGAAGAGCCATTCGTAAGGGGTGTGAAAAAAGACAGGAATGACTGGATCATCCGCCAGGATATCTATACCAAAGATATTGCCGAGGCAAACCGTATTGCAACAGACGCCGTATCGCGGGGGGCGGGTGCGTTAGGACTGAATGTTAAAGACATCACTTCACATAAGCAGATGCAGGAACTGTTGCAGGGGATAGATATCACCCGGACCGGGATAAACTTCATTTCTTCCCGTTCCTATCCGCTGACGCTTGAATTGTTCCTTTATGAGATTGTTCACCGTAAACTTGAAAAGGTTGAGATCAGGGGCTCGCTGAATTTTGATGCGATCAGTTACCTTCTTCTTCACGGAGATTTTTATTCCTCGAAGCAAGGCGACCTTGATGAGGCGGAATACCTGGTACAGACCATCGGGAAAAAATTACCCGGGTTTCACGCCATCACTGTAAATGGTCATCTTTTTAACAACGCGGGAGCCACCCTGGTCCAGGAACTGGCTTTCAGTTTGGCATGCGGCCATGAATACCTGGCTGACCTCACGTCGAAAGGATTGGCTGTGGACACCGTTGCTGACAGTCTTCAGTTTTCCTTTGGCATCGGCTCGAACTATTTCATGGAAATCGCTAAGCTAAGGGCTGCCCGTTTATTGTGGAGTACACTTGTTAAACAGTATCAACCAGAAAACCAGAAAAGCACCCGGATGTTCATTCATTCCACGACCTCTCTCTGGAATAAAACGGTTTACGACCCTTATGTCAACCTTCTCAGGACGACGACTGAAGGAATGTCGGCAGCCATCGGGAATACCGATTCAATGACCATTCTTCCTTTTGATTTTCCTTATAAAGATGAAAGCGAGTTCTCACGCCGGATTGCCCGCAACCAGCAATTGATCCTGAAGGAAGAAGCTTATCTCGATAAAATTGTGGATCCGGCTGCGGGATCCTATTATATTGAAAACCTTACTAATTCTATGGCATTGCATTCCTGGGAATTATTCAAATCAATCGAAGAAAAAGGCGGGATGATAGAATGCATCAAGACAGGTTTCATCCAGGATGAGATTGAAAGATCGTGTCAGAAGAAAAATATGGATATTGCACAGCGAAAGATAGTTATACTTGGAACGAACCAATATCCAAATCCACTCGAATCGGTTTCTGATTCTATTGAAAAGCAGGAGAAAGCCCGGGATGAACAACCTTCAGCATATAAGAAGATGCATATTTACCGTGGTGCGCGGGCCTTTGAAGAGATCCGGCTTGCCACAGAGCATGCTGTTTCGAAGGGAAAGAAAAAATCCTCTGTATTTCTTTTGACTCTTGGTAATCCGGGGATGCGGAAAGCGAGGGCAACTTTTGCCACTAATTTCTTCGGATGTGCAGGATATGAAATCATAGAGAAGCCCGGCTTAAAAACAGTGGAAGATGGAGTTAAAGCCGCGCTGGATTCAAAGGCCGAAATCATCGTCCTCTGCAGTTCTGATGAAGAATATGCCAATCTTGCTCCTGCGGCCTGCCAGGAAATCAGAGCCAAGAACAAAGAGGTGTTGATTTTTGTTGCAGGTTATCCGAAAGAGATTGTTGAAACACTGAAGTCGGGCGGGATTGATGATTTTGTTCATATACGGACAAATGTTCTTGAATTTCTGAGGAATTTGCAGAAGAGAATGGGAATTCTTTAATTTACGATTGGACGATTTACGATTTATGATTGAATTGAACGATTTACGATTTACGAATGAATTTTTGATATACCTGCCTACCGGCAGGAAGGCGATGTAAGATTGACAATTGACTTGTATGAGACCAGATTTTAAAGATGTAGATTTTAAGGAGGGATCCAAACCGGGAATTTCTTTCCGGGAGTGGGAGAAGGCGGCGGGGATTCAACAGGATTGGAATACTCCTGAGCAGATCCCGGTGAAGCCGGTTTACGGGGCAGAGGACCTGGAGGAGATGGAACACCTGAACTATGCTGCAGGCCTTCCTCCGTTTTTACGGGGGCCTTATTCCACTATGTATGTGATGAGGCCATGGACCATCAGGCAATATGCAGGGTTTTCGACCGCCGAGGAGTCGAATGCATTTTACCGCCGCAACCTTGCTGCAGGACAGAAAGGACTTTCAGTAGCATTCGACCTTGCTACGCACCGGGGGTATGATTCCGATCATGAACGCGTTGAAGGAGATGTAGGGAAAGCCGGCGTTGCCATCGATTCCATCCTCGATATGAAGATCCTTTTCGATCATATCCCGCTCGATAAGATGTCGGTTTCGATGACCATGAACGGGGCTGTTCTTCCTATCCTTGCATTTTATATTGTGGCTGCAGAGGAACAAGGAGTCCCGATGAATTGTCTGACCGGCACGATACAAAATGATATCCTTAAAGAGTTCATGGTACGGAATACTTATATCTATCCACCCATTCCATCCATGAAGATCATTGCTGACATTTTTGAATTTACGGCAAAGAACATGGCTAAATTCAATTCGATCAGCATCAGCGGTTACCATATGCAGGAAGCCGGCGCTACGGCGGATCTTGAATTAGCTTATACGCTGGCCGATGGACTTGAATACCTTAGGGCAGGCATCAATGCAGGGATGGATATTGATTCTTTTGCTCCCCGGTTATCGTTTTTCTGGGCCGTCGGGATGAACCATTTCATGGAGATAGCCAAGATGCGCGCTGCGCGGCTTTTGTGGGCCAAGATCGTGAAACAATTCAATCCGAAGGATCCAAAGTCGATGGCATTGCGTACACACTGCCAGACCTCAGGGTGGAGCCTCACCGAGCAGGATCCTTTCAACAACGTTACGCGTACCTGTGTGGAAGCGCTGGCCGCTGCGCTTGGACATACCCAGTCGCTTCATACAAACTCACTGGATGAAGCCATTGCATTGCCTACCGATTTTTCTGCACGCATATCACGCAATACCCAGCTTTACCTCCAGGAAGAAACGGAAATCTGCAAATCGGTAGATCCCTGGGCAGGATCGTATTACCTTGAGTTTCTGACCCATGAAATTGCCCATAAGGCATGGGCCCTGATTGAAGAAGTGGAAGCGTTGGGAGGAATGGCAAAGGCCATCGAGACGGGGGTTCCGAAGATGAGGATTGAAGAAGCCTCTGCCCGTAAGCAAGCCAGGATTGATTCAGGAAAAGATAAGATCATCGGCGTGAATGTATTCCGTCTTGATAAGGAAGATCCCATCGAGATCCTTGAAGTCGATAACTCTGCCGTACGGGAATCGCAGATCATTCGTTTAAAGAAACTGAAGAAAGAGAGAAACCAGAAAGAAGTCGACCAGGCGCTGGAAGCACTGACAAAATCAGCCGAAACCGGGGATGGCAACTTACTGGCGCTTGCTATTGATGCTGCCCGCAAGAGGGCTTCGTTAGGTGAAATTTCATTCGCACTGGAAAAAGTTTACGGGAGGTACAAAGCTGTGATACGATCAATTTCAGGAGTCTATTCCTCGGAGTCGAGGGACAGCGATAATTTCAAGATGGCCCGGGAGCTGGCCGATAAATTTGCGGCACTGGAAGGACGACGTCCCCGGATAATGATAGCCAAGATGGGCCAGGACGGGCATGACCGCGGGGCCAAGGTAGTAGCGACAGGCTATGCCGATATCGGATTTGATGTTGACATTGGTCCGTTATTCCAGACGCCGGCAGAAGCTGCAAAGCAGGCCGTTGAGAACGATGTCCACATCCTGGGCGTTTCCAGCCTGGCTGCAGGACATAAGACACTGGTACCCCAGGTGATCGAAGAACTGAAGAAGCTGGGAAGGGAAGATATCATGGTGATCGTGGGTGGTGTCATCCCGCCCCAGGATTACGATTTCCTTTATCAATCGGGTGCTGTAGCAATTTTTGGTCCGGGTACGGTGATCTCCGATGCAGCCATTAAATTGCTTGAGATCCTTATTGAGACCAGGAAATAATCCATGGAACTCCAGGTTCATACTTTACAAAACGGCATACGGCTGGTTCATCATTTTGTACCCTCGAAGGTTTCGCATACCGGTATTTTTATCAATGCAGGGACGAGGGATGAAGATGAGCGGGAACATGGGATTGCTCATTTCATCGAACATACCATTTTCAAAGGAACTGAAAAGCGCAATGTCTTCCAGGTGCTTAACCGGCTGGAAAACATCGGAGCCGACCTGAATGCTTACACCTCAAAGGAGGAGACCTGCATCTATGCTACCTTCCTGAATGAATACTATGACCGGACGCTGGAATTATTCCAGGATATCCTCTTTCACTCGACCTTCCCGGATAAAGAACTTGGCAAGGAGAAGCAGGTGGTGATGGATGAGATCCGATCGTACCAGGATAATCCTGACGACCAGATCTTTGATGACTTTGAGGATCTTGTTTTTGCAGGCCACCCGCTGGGGAAGAACATTCTCGGGACAGTCAAGAGTTTGAAGCGACTGACCCGCAATGACCTTCTCTCCTTTATCCATAGGAATTATTGTCCGGAAGAAATTGTGATTGTTTCGGTAGGGAATATTGAATTTTCACAACTTGTAAAACTGGTCACAAAATACTTCAGCCAGACGCCTGACAGAAGAAAACCAGTTCCAAGGCAGCCTTTCAGGGATTACCAGGTTGTGATCAAAGCCCAAAAGAAGAAAACTTTTATGGTTCATTGCCTGGTGGGTGGTGCAGGTTATTCATTTGCCGATGAACAAAGGATCCCTCTTGCATTGCTGAACAATATGCTGGGCGGGCCGGTCATGAACTCGAGATTATCCCTGGCGTTGCGTGAACGAAACGGGCTTACCTATCATAACGAATCAAATTACACCCCTTATTCCGATGCAGGAATCGTCAGCATTTACTTTGGCACTGACCCTGTTCACTATGAGAAAGCATTGGAGATTGTTCATAAGGAGCTGGACAAACTAAGGAAACAAAAACTGACAAAGATTCAGCTACACACCATACAGAAACAGTTGACAGGCCAACTGGCCATAGCACAGGAATCGAACCTTGGACAGATGTTATCCATCGGGAAGAGTTTCCTGCTTCAGAATAAATTTGATCCCATCGAAACGATCATATCAAGGATAAACAGTACGACGGCAGAGGAGCTCCTGGAGATTTCCAATGATATCTTCCAGCCGGAAAAACTCAGTATGCTGACCTTTACTGTTAAGTAGCAGTTACTATTTTATTGTCTGTATAAAAATAACCCCAATGATTTCAGACGAACTTTTTGATTATGCCGAAGCGCATTCCACCCCGGAATCTCCGTTACTGGAGCAACTGAACAGGGAGACGAACCTTAACCAAGTCTATCCTCACATGCTGGCAGGACACATGCAGGGATTATTGCTGCGGTTTATCAGCCAGATGATCAAACCACTCAGGATCCTTGAGATCGGAACTTTTACCGGTTATTCGGCCATCAACCTGGCCATGGGACTTCATTCCACCCCACAGGAGGAGGGGATCCTTCATACCATTGAAGTCGAGCCTGAACAGGAAGAGGGCATCCGCAAGTATTTAAAAGAAGCCGGATTGGAAAAGAAGGTGGTTCTGCATATTGGCGAAGCCATGAAGATCATTCCAACACTTGATGAAACCTGGGACCTGGTATATATTGATGCCGATAAAAGCAATTACCTGAATTACTATAAACTCGTGTTCGAAAGGGTGAGACCGGGAGGTTTTATTCTGGCTGATAATGCACTTTGGGATGGTAAAGTTCTTGATCCTAATACCCGGAGCAGGGATACTCACGGGATCATTGATTTCAATGAATTTGTCATGAATGATGACAGGGTAGAGAACCTGTTGCTGCCATTCCGGGATGGAGTTATGATTGTGAGGAAGAAGCTTCAATCGTAACGCGTAACGCGTGACGCGAAAAAGTGGTGAGTAGTGAATGGTGAGTGGTGAGTGGTGAATATCAGCCTCTAGCCAACTTTATACTCGTAATAGACCTTTGCGAGTTCTTCATTTGCCTTTACGACCTTTGTTTTCAGGTCTTCTTTGAATGCGATCATCTTTTTATGCAGGTCAGGATCTGAAGTTGCAAGGATCTCTGCTGCAAGGATTGCTGCATTCTGGGCGCCGTTGATAGAAACTGTGGCGACAGGGATCCCGGGGGGCATCTGGAGGATGGCCAGCATGGCATCCAGTCCTTCGAGCGAGGCTTTGATCGGAACGCCGATGACCGGAAGTGTGGTCATGGCTGCGATGACACCGGGAAGATGAGCTGCCATACCTGCCGCAGCAATTATTACGCGAATTCCCCGCTTATGGGCATTCCGGGCAAACTCCTCCACTTTTTCAGGAGTACGGTGTGCCGAGAGGGCATTCATCTCAAAGGGATCTGCATCTCATTCAGGAATTTGGCTGCTGCTTCCATTACCGGAAGATCAGACGTACTGCCCATGATAATACTGACTTTTGGTTCCATTTGCGTATCTTTGCTGGTTCCTGACAAAAATAATCATATTTTCGAATTCAGCATGGCGTCAATAAAAGTTAAAGACAAGGAATTTGAGCTAAGCATTACTGCATGTTATATTCATGGTACAGTTCAGAAGATTGCAGCAGAGATAAACAGGGATTATGAAGGGAAAGAATCCTTTATTCCTCTCCATTCTGAACGGATCCTTTATATTTGCAGCCGACCTGATGCGAAAGATCACTATTCCCTGCCAGATCTCCTTTGTAAAATGTTCTTCGTATTCAGGAACTGCTTCATACAAAGGATGTCAAAGAACTGATAGGCCTCAATGAAGATATTAACGGGAGAGCACATTGATCATTGTTGAAGATATCGTTGATACGGGGTTGACCATTGACAAATTTGCTTCAGGACCTCAAAAAATTCAAACCGGCGAGTGTCAAACTGGCTTGTTTTTCCTTTAAGAAAGAAGCATTCAAAAAGGATTTCAACATTGATTACCTGGGAATTACTATTCCCAATGAGTTTGTAATCGGATATGGGCTGGATTATGATGGATATGGGAGGAATTTGCCGGACATTTACAAAATGGTAAAATCGTAAGAGGTAAATGATGAAATAAAGTCACAGAGTCACAAAGTCACAAATTAAATAATTTAAATGCAATATTATGTTTAATCTTATTCTTTTTGGACCGCCGGGAGCGGGGAAGGGGACACAGGCGATCAAGATTGCAGAGAAGTACGGATGGAAGCATGTTTCCACCGGGGATATTCTGCGGGCTGAAGTGAAACAGGGAACGCCCCTGGGGATTAAAGTCAAAGCAGTTATGGAAGCCGGCACGCTGGTTTCGGATGAATTGCTGATCGAGATCATGGAATCTGTTTTCAAGAAACAGTCCTGCCCGGTGGTTTCGTTTTGGATGGGTTTCCACGGACCCTGAAACAGGCGAAGGAACTTGACCAGATGCTGATAAAACTGGGAACAAACGTTTCTCTTGTTCTTTCACTGGATGTGGATGAGGAAGAACTGGTAAAACGCTTGCTTAAACGGGCACAGGAACAAGGCCGGAAAGATGATACCGAGGAGGTGATTAAAAACCGACTGGTTCAATATCATCAGCATACAAAACCTCTTATTGAATATTATCAGGAAAAGAAGCTCCTTGAAGAATGTGATGGGAGTAGGCAGCATCGATGATATCTTTTAAGAATTATGCCGGTCGATATCCCGTATGATCACAATCAAAAAAGGTTGAATTCCTGATAGAAGAGATATGAGTGAATCAAATTTTGTGGATTATGTGAAGATCTTCTGCTCCTCCGGTCATGGAGGTCCGGGGTCTGCACATTTTTTAAGAACGCGTGGAGTCCCGCATGGAGGTCCTGACGGAGGCGACGGTGGCAGGGGAGGTCATATTATTCTGAGGGGAAACAAACAATTATGGACGCTGATCCACCTGAAATACATAAAGCACCTAAGGGCGAAAGACGGTGAACATGGAGCAAAGCAGTTAATGCATGGCGCCAATGGTACATGATGTTGTGATCGAGGTTCCTTTGGGAACCGTTGCAAAAGATGCAGAAACAGGACAGTTTGAATGTGAGGTTACCGAAGATGGACAATCGGTAATTCTTGTCCCTGGTGGAAAAGGAGGACTCGGGAATGATCATTTTAAATCCTCAACTTTTCAATCGCCAAAATTTGCACAGCCCGGTGAAGAAGGAATTGAAAGCTGGAAGATACTTGAATTGAAGCTCCTGGCAGATGTCGGACTTGTGGGATTTCCGAATGCCGGGAAATCCACTTTGCTCTCGGTGATATCTGCAGCCAAGCCCCAGATAGCCGATTATCCTTTCACGACGCTGATCCCCAACCTGGGAATCGTACCCCTTGAAAATAAAAGATCCTTTGTCATGGCTGATATCCCGGGGATCATTGAGGGAGCTCATGAAGGAAAAGGGATCGGGTTGAGGTTTCTGCGGCATATCGAAAGGAATTCCATATTACTTTTTATGGTACCGGTCGACAGTCCTGATATCCGGAAGGAATATGAGATCCTTTTGAATGAGTTCAAGCAATTTAATCCTGAATTGCTGGATAAGGCAAGGGTTCTTGCTGTGACCAAATCAGACCTTGCCGATGCAGAAATCATCACGGGAGCTGAAAAAAGAACTTCCCGATGTTCCCTGGGTCTTTATTTCTTCACATAAGAAACTTGGCCTAAACAAACTAAAGAACATGCTTTGGGAAGAGCTGAACCGGATAAATACCGATTTCCTTTGATTGAATTCCTGAATCAT
>CAWDBP010000004.1:0-154787 GCA_963800585.1 uncultured Bacteroidales bacterium | reverse complement strand
CTGCTTTGTCAGATGAAAATACAAAGAGAGAAAATTCCTGATTTAAATGATCTGGCTTTTTCCGGAAGGAACAAAGACTATGGCTCTTTTATTCTTCGTAAGAAATATCCCCGGTTTCTTCTCATCTCCTTTATTCTTGGTATACTTTCGTTGATTTTAATGACCGTAATACCCTTGGGCATCTATTATTTCCGAGGCCCCGATCTGGATATCGGAATGGATGAAATAATGTCAGCGGAATATTCATTCATCCCTTCCCCTGAGGATGATCTGAGTTCACTGGCAAAGGCACTCGCAAGGCCACAAACACCTCCGGAGGAGCAAGTGCCTCAGGTGGTAGATACAATTCCTGAGAAGAAAAATGTACCGGAAGAGATAAAAAAGGAAGAAAATACAGATATTAAAACCGATAGTTCCAGTTCTGCCAATGGCCAGTCACCGGAGGGTACGGGATCATCCGAAGCCACAGGGATCTATACCACACTCGATGCCTACCCGATGTTCCCGGGTGGAACTCAGGCATTCCTCTCGTTTTTAAGGGCTAACGTCAGATATCCTGCAAGTTCGCTGAAATCAGGAATTCAGGGTGAAGTTTTGATACTGTTTATGGTTGAAGTAGATGGGTCGATCTCAAATATCTCCGTAAATAAAGGCATTGGAAAGGATTGTGATGATGAAGCAGTCCGTGTTATTAAAAGTATGCCACGGTGGCAACCGGGCAGAAGAAACGGGAAATCCGTTAAGGTACTGGTCCGCATGCCAATCATTTTCAGGATACCGGGTAAGAAATAAAAAAAGGGGCTAAACGCCCCTTTTTTATTCTATTTATTAAGACTCCTGATTACTTCTTTTCGGGAGCTTTTGTGTCTTTATTGTCAGTACCTTTTTTTGCGCAGCAACCTGATTTTTGATCATGCGTACAGGTCTTGGTACAAGTTTTACCGTCCTTATTCATGGTTGTTTCTGATTTGGCAGGAGCGGCTTTTCCTTTGTCCTGTGTTTGCGGTGTTTGTGCAAATGTCAGACAAGCAAATAATACGAACGTTGAAACTAAAACAGCAGCTTTTTTCATTTTAATCTATGTTTTTAAGTTAATGTTAATTTTTCTTTTTAAACTGCACAAAGGTACAGTTTTTTCACGAATGAGTCAGAAACTAACGGTTAAATTCAAGTTAATATTGTTTTCCTGAAAATTTCATTGTTCCCTGTTCCCCATTCACTACTCACCATTCACTATTCACCATTTATTCCTTGCTCTTAGTATCAATAACTATGGTAACGGGACCCTCATTAAGGAGTGAAACCTTCATCATGGCGCCAAAGATGCCTGAGGAAACAGGTTTTCCGAGATCAGCTTCCAGTTGCCTTATGAATTTTTCATACAACGGAATGGCTTGGTCTGGTTTTGCAGCACGGACATAAGACGGCCTGTTTCCTTTGCGGGTACTGGCATGAAGTGTAAACTGGCTGACCACAAGAATGTCACCATTAACATCACGAACTGACCGGTTCATGATCCCTTGTTCATCATCAAAGATCCTCAGGTTGACAATCTTTCCTGAAAGCCATTCAAGGTCTGCCATTCCATCCTCCTCAACAATACTAACCAAAACAAGCAGCCCTAACCCGATCTTTCCGGTAATGTCCCCATTTACTTGTACTTGTGCTGATGAAACCCTTTGTATAACTGAACGCATAAAGAATGAAGAATGAATGTCCACCCAAAGGTAATTTTTTTGATCGAATTAGTTTATCTTAATATTGACAACCCTTCACTCTTCACCTCTCACCCTTCACAATTTCCGCGTCACGATTTTTAATCCCAATTCTTCTGGATTATCGTAGTTTTGTAAAAAGTTTCACCATGACGAAACTAAGCGTCAATATTAATAAAATTGCCACCCTCAGAAATGCACGGGGCGGGAACCTGCCGGATGTTGTAAAAGTTGCCCTCGACTGTGAACGATTTGGTGCAGAAGGTATTACAGTGCATCCCCGCCCGGATGAACGTCACATTCGTTACAATGATGTCCACGAATTAAAACCAGTACTTTCCACTGAGTTTAATATTGAAGGTTATCCCTCAGAAAATTTTATTAACCTCGTTAATACTATAAAACCCGCCCAGGTGACACTTGTCCCTGATCCGCCCGGTGCTCTTACTTCAAATGCCGGTTGGGATACTATGAAAAATAAAGTGTTTCTGAAAGAGATAATTCGGGAATTTCGCATGAATGGTATAAGGACTTCCATTTTTATTGACGCTGACCAGGAAATGATTAAACATGCGGCAGATACCGGTTCTGAGCGTATTGAACTTTATACCGAATCGTACTCAAAAGAATTTCCAACCGGTTCAGAAAAAGCAATTGCCCCGTTTATCTCTTCAGCAAAATTGGCCGGAGAACTCGGTCTTGGACTGAATGCAGGTCATGACCTGAACCTTGAAAATCTGAACTATTTTTATAAAAACATCCCGGGTCTTCTGGAAGTCTCAATAGGTCATGCCCTGATTTGCGATGCCCTTTATTTTGGACTTGAGAACACGATTCAACTTTATTTGCGTCAGCTTAAAAAATGACCAGGCAGAGAACCTTGAGCAACTGATAAAATGAAAAGATTTGCATTCATAAATATCATCCTGGTTCTATTTTCCACATTAATCTCTTTTAGCCAGACTGCTCAGTCTGACATTGATAAGAAAGTGGAAAAGATCCACCACAAGATTCTCACAATAGATTCGCATGTTGATACTCCCCAACGTCTGATGGATACCGGTTTTAATATTTCAAAACGGCACGATCCGCAGAAAGATCATTCTCAAATAGATTTTCCCCGCATGAAGGAGGGAGGAATGGATGCCTCTTTTTTTGCAATCTTTGTTTCACAGGGCAAACGTACACCGGAAGGTAACTTAAAGGCAAAGGAGCGCGCTGATGCCCTGTTCGATTCCATCTATGCTCTGTTTACAAGGTTTCCTGGAGAAGCGGGGCTTGCTATTTCCCCATCGGATGCATATAAATTGAAAAGACAAGGCAAACGGGCTATTTTTATCGGGATGGAGAACGGATATCCTCTAGGGAACGATCTTTCTCTTATCCAGACCTATTATTCAAAAGGAGCACGTTACATCACGCTTTGCCATACCCGTAACAATGACATTTGCGACTCATCCACTGATTCAACAGAAAACAATGGCCTTAGCGAATTTGGAAGGAACGTTGTAAAATTCATGAATAAAACAGGTATGATGGTAGATGTATCTCACATTTCAGATAAATCATTTTACGATGTGATTGCCTTGTCGAAGGCACCAGTCATTGCCTCTCATTCCTGTGCCAGGGCACTGTGTGATAATCCCCGGAATATGGATGATAATATGCTTCGGGCACTGGCAAAGAATGGAGGCGTGATACAGATGTGCATCCTGAATGCTTATGTGAAGAAGCAGGATCCAAATACAGCCAATGTTTCTGATGTTGTTGACCATATCGATCACATCATCAAAATTGCCGGCATCAATCATGTTGGCATTGGAACTGATTTTGACGGTGGCGGAGGAGTTATTGGGTGCAATGATGTTAGTCAGATGAAGAATATTACAATTGAATTGTTAAAGAGGGGTTATTCAACCAGGGATATCCGAAAGATCTGGGGTGAAAATCTTATGCGGGTCATGATAAAAGTAAGTAAAATTGCAAGAAAACTCAATCCGCCTTGCAATTGCTGAAAATTAGTTATTATTACTAGAGGAGAAAACATAACCATTAAATACTTTGACAAACCAGTTTACTAAAGCTCTTGAGAGCAACCACATTCGGGCAGTCTGTAAAATCCCCAAAAGCGACCTTCACAATCATGCCATGATGGGAGGCAGGCTTAGAAGTATGGAACTATTTTCCGGAAGGAAATTGGAGAAATTCATAAATGGGGAATCGGGTGTACATGGAATTAATGAATGGCTGAAAAAGGTTTATCGTCCGCTCTTTGACATCCCGGGCGCCTTTAAAGCAGCCGTGGGTGCAGCTTTTATTCAGGCAAAGTCGGATGGCGTTACGGTACTCGATATGAGCATGGATGCCTTTATGGGAAAATTGTTCAACATCGAACCAGAAGAAATTGTTTCGACCTTGACCGAATCACACCAGATCCTCGCTCCGGAGATTGATTTTCGCCCCGGGCTGGGTTTTTCAAGGTCGTTGCCGGTTAGAACAATTCTTTCCTGTTTTGAACCCTATATCGAAACAGGTTATTTTCACTCCATCGATTTGTATGATGTTGAAGATGCACAACCCATTGAGAATTTCAAAGAACTTTACCGGTATGCAAAAAAAATGAACATGAAATGCAAAGCACATGCCGGGGAATTTGGAAATGCAGAGTCGGTAAGAGAAACTGTACAAGTGCTTGAACTTGATGAAGTTCAGCATGGCATTGGAGCTGCTGAATCTCCCGAAGTCATGAACTGGCTTTCAAAAAATAAAATATTACTGAATGTATGTCCTGAAAGCAATATCGCATTAAAGAGAGTAACATCATACCAGACACATCCAATCAGAATCCTTTTTGATCATGGCGTGAAAGTGACAATAAATACCGATGATGTGATGCTGTTCAATGCAGGGAATTCTGAACAGTACTTGAGACTTTTCAAATCAGGGCTTTTCAGCGCAGAAGAGTTGGATGTAATCCGGATGAATGGACTGAAAAGTGCAAAAACTTTTAAAACCTCTTTACATAAATGACCTTTCCGTCACCCGGTTTGTAATAATCAGCAATAACAGCATCTTTACTATACCCGTTTTTTTCATAAAACAAGCGCGTCGGTAAGTATTTATCAAGAGATGATGTTTCAGCTATGATATACCTGGCACCCTTTTCCTGTGCTTTTTTATGGGTTTCCTCAAGCATTGCTTTGCCAATGCCTGTTCCTCGCAGATCATTATGAGTCGCAATCCAAAAAAGATCAAAACCGGCATCCGTCCCGGCGATGTGCCCATAACAACTGTAAGCAACAGTCCTTCCATCCACCTCAGCAAAGATGAAAAGATAACCACTGTCTTCACCTTCAAGTACACCTGCTTCAACCAGTTCAACTGCTACAGGGACTTCAAAGTCATAAAAGAATCCCGTAGAATCAACAATGTCTCTGACATCCTTTATATCTTCGGGTTTAGGGGTCGTTCTGAAATTTATCTTAGGTAATTCCATGTTATATTAGAAATTAATATGCAAATTTACTAAGGTTTCATGGCTTCTTCAACAATCTGGCTAATTACGTCAACAAATTTATAGCCTGCTTTTTTGGTTGCCGCTATAAATCCGCCCGACTGGGAAATACATGGATTCAGGTTCAAATCGATCACCATAGGGATCCGGTCGGCGCCCATACGAAAATCAATCCTGACATATCCTTTAAAACCAAGACTGTTCCAGCATTTTTTGCAAATCTTTTCAACTTCTACCTTGATATCATTGTCTTTTGCAGGTATGTCAAAAGTTCGCAGTGTATGCGAATATTCGAAAGAATCTTCTTTCCATTTAGCAGTATATCCCATGATCCTGTGTTTTCCTTCCGGGTATTTCAGGAAGGTCATTTCAGCTATGGGAAGCACCAAAGGTCCGTCTTTGGTTCCCATAATAGACACATTAAATTCACGGCCATCTATATACTCTTCGACAAAAAAGTAATGCTTGTTTTTCGTTGCAATGTTCAGAATGAAATTCTCATCCGTCCCTTCAAATACACTATCTTCATCAAGTCCAAGAGATCCTTCTTCCCAAATTGGCTTCAGAATATATTTCCGGTCTTTCTTTAGCTTATCAAGCTGATCAAGGGTAAACCATGACGGTGTGCTGATGCCTATTTTCGTCAGTTGTTCTTTTGCAAGTACTTTATTTGCTGCAAAAAATAGCGGGATAAGAGGGCTTCCGGTGAATGGGATGTCAAGATACGTCAGGATGGCACCAGGGATATATACAAATTCTCCTTTGTTATCAAGGGTTTCTACAAGATTGAAGATGAAGTCCGGTTGAATCTTCTGAATATCTTTGATAGCCATATCGAGATTCAGGTCCATTTGATACTCAATGACCTTGAACTTTAATTTGATCAGTGCATCAGAGACGATCTTCACCTGATCCAGAACATCAAGTTCATCTTCCTTTGGGTTAGCCGATATCCTGTTATACAGAATTAATGCACTCTTACTCATTTTTAAAATGTTAAGATTGTATAAAGAATAATCCGGCAGAACCGAACCCTCAGGATTTGATTCTTTTTTTTGCCGAATCGATAATGGTTTTTATAATGAAAGAATAATCGTAACCGTTCATTCGCGCCAGGATGGGTAAATCGGAAGTAATGTCATTTAATCCTGCAAGCGGGTTGACCTCAATGAAATTTGGAATTCCAACGGCGTCCATCCTGACATCGATACGGCCTCCATCACGGCATCCCAGGGCCTTCCAGGCTTTTAACGCCATTTCACAACATGAGCTCATGATCTCCGGTTCAGGAAGAGCATAATCGATGTACTGCTCATAATTCGTTTTCACATCATAAGAGTAGACACTTTCATCTGCCGTACTTCTGAAAAGTACTTCCATTGCGCCAACCGAAAAACTTTCTTCGCCTGAACCTAAAATTCCTATTGTAAATTCTCTTCCTGGAAGATAGGTCTCTATCAGCAGTGGGAAGTTCCTGTCTTTCCAGGTTTCGTAACAGGCAGCTTTGAGTTCATCAGGGTTTCTGACCTTAGAATTATAGTTGATTCCTTTTCCTGATCCTTCAGCATTTGGCTTCACAAACAGGGGATAGGGAAGATCAACCTTTTCAAGGTCCTTTGCGAATTCTACAATAGAAAAATCGGGAGTGGGGATCCCACAGTCACGAATAACATGTTTCGTCATTCCTTTGTGGAGGGTAAGGGCAAGCACCAGGGGATCAGAAAAGGTATAAGGAATGGAGTATGCATCGAGTATTGCAGGTACCTGCGCTTCACGGCCAATTCCGTATAGACCTTCGCTGATATTAAATACAAGGTCCCAGCGGTTGCCTTCGACAAGTTTTTGGGTAAGATTAAAGATGTGTCCTATTCTTTCTGTGGCATGACCGAGAAAATGCAATTCCCGTTCAATGGCTTCTACCGTACTTTCTTTATCAAACTCAGCTGTTTCTTCTTCCGAATAACCTTCTTTCAGATAATCTGAACGAAGATCGTAGGTGAGTCCGATTCGCATAAATTAATCCTTGAAATCAGGATACCTGAAGACCTTGTTTTCATAGTTCTTCAGCAAAAGAAAATCCCCGTCCCTTCCCTGGTTATAATCCGGTAACAAAGGAATCTTGCCACCACCGCCAGGTGCGTCGATCACATATTGAGGAACAGCATATCCCGTAGTGTGGCCTCTTAATCCACTTATGATCTCAAGCCCTTTCGAAACAGGGGTACGAAAATGAGCTGAGCCAAGTATCGGATCGCACTGGTAGATGTAATATGGCCGCACTCTGAACATCAATAACCCCTGCATCAATTTCTTCATAATTGCTACCTCATCGTTGATACCTTTCAGCAGGACTGTCTGGCTTCCTAAAGGAATACCGGCATTGGCAAGCCTTTCGCATGCCTGTTTCACTTCGGGGGTTAGTTCGTCAGGATGGGTAAAATGGATGCTAATGAAAAGTGGATGGTACTTACGGAGGATGTTTACCAATGAACGTGTTATTCGTTGCGGCAATACAGCCGGAACTTTCGTGCCTATGCGGATGATCTCGACATGCTCTATTGCCCTTAATCGTGAGAGCAGGTAATCAATGTGAAGATCGGGCATCGTAAGGGGATCTCCTCCCGATACCAATACATCTCTTACTTCAGGATGATTCTGGATGTATTGAAACGCAGGCTCCCAGGCTTTTATTCCAACATGGCATTTGTCTTTTGCGACCATGTGCGAACGCGTACAATAGCGGCAGTATGTTGAACAAAATCCTGTAGCAAGGAATAACACCCTGTCAGGATACCTGTGTACGATATTAGGAACAGGACTGTCATGCTCTTCCGAAAGAGGGTCGGAAGCTTCACCCCGGCTGCTGATGAACTCTTCAATAACAGGGACCACGCTTCTGCGCAATGCCTGTTCAGGATTGTCTTTATCCAGCAAACTCAGGTAATACGGTGTTATCCGTATCGGCAGTGTGTTGTTGATCTCCACAACTGGCCGAATCTCATTATCTGAAAGCCGGATGAAACGTGAAAGCTGGTCAATTGTTTTCACGCTGTTCTTTAACTGCCAACGCCAACTGGTCCAGTCCTTCTCAGTGGCCTCCGGAAAATATTGCTTAATAAAATCGATGGAATGTGGGCTCAGGTTGGTTTTATCCCTGTCAAGCCGGTCCTGGATGTATTCGTTTAATATCTGCTCTTCACTTATAAAACATTTCTTACTTGGAGGCTCTTCTTCTTCATTGAGCTCCGTATGCGTTACGCTCGTTTTTTCGTTGTGAAGTTTTTCCATTTCATTTTTAGGGTTACTAAAAACCGGTATTCCCTGCCCTGCATCATTGAACGGTATTCTTTAATGTAAAACATTGATGCCCCGATTTTTAAATTAATAAATATGCCTCAGTTCTGACGGGACAAATCCCGTTCTTTTTAGTTATGCAAAGAGGTACATATTTTTCTTACATTTGACAAAGGTACAAACTTTTTTTTGAACAAAATATTGTTAATAAAATAAACATATTTAAAAACTATGATGTTATTTTTTCGGCACATGGGACAAGGAAATCCGGTGATTATATTGCATGGATTACTGGGACTTTCTGATAATTGGGTTACATTCGGAAGGCAACTGGCTTTGGATTTTGAAGTGTTCATCCCCGATCTTCGCAACCATGGCCAGTCTCCTCATAATCCTGTTTTTAATTTCCATGTACTTGTGGAAGATCTGAGAGAACTGATAAACGATCTTGGGTTAAAAAAGGTGAACTTGATTGGTCACTCCCTGGGCGGAAAAACAGCCATGATTTTTGCACTTAAATACCCTGATCTATTGGATAAACTGGTAATTGTAGATATCGCACCCAGGAAGTATCCTCCAAATCTTGAACATCGGATGTTGATCGATGCTATGTTAAAAGTAGATCTTTCATCTGCTCATACACGTTCCGACATTGATAAGCAACTTGAACTGAATATACAAAGCCTAAGACTGCGGCAATTTGTATTGAAGAACATTTATTGGAAAGACAAAAATTCACTTGGATGGCGACTTAATCTTCCGGTTCTGAAAGAATCGATGCCTTCTATATTGGAAGAAATCAGGTTAACTGGACAATTCCCCGGTCCGGTGTTGCTGGTACGGGGAGGATTATCAGATTATGTTAAGGATGCTGATCTATCTGAAATAGTAAGGCTATTTCCAAAAACATTGGTTAAACCCCTTTCAAATGCCTCACACTGGGTTCATGTTGATGCTCCTGAAGAATTCTACGCCATGGTGCATGAATTCCTTCTATATGGGTCAGTATCTTGATACTTCTATAGAAGAAACTGCTGTCTTGATGGTGATATAAATCTTGGTTTTATTGTCTTTGAAGTTATCCGTCTGGTAGATATGGTTTCCTTTGTTCTCAAACCCCTCAAGGGTTTTACTGACCAGGAATGACTCGGAAGATACCTGGCAACCAACAGTCTTCGGAACAGATATATGAATTGAAGAGGCACCGGCATTGAATTCCACAACAGTCTTTGGATTTTTATCTCCAAGCTTCACTTTCATCGAGGTAGCGCCAGCTTCAAATTTGGCCGTATCAATTTTATAATCACTCAGATCAAAATCGGCATCGGCAGCTCCAATGTTCATTTCAAGATTCCATGATGGCTTGACATTCAATTTAATGTCAACTTCATTCTTCCGTATGTTATGCCTTGCAGTACCTTCCTGAAGTTTTAAGCTGATATTCTTTACGCCATTTATGTTTTTTGTTGTCAGTTCATAATTCCCGATATCACCGCTTTTGTTGAAGGAGAGAAATTCAGAAGTCCAGCCATTTATTTTAAAATTACCTGCGGCGGCATCTAAATTCAAACTGCCTTTCCCGACAAGTGAATCAAATTTAACATAAAGATTCTGATCACTGTATGTTTTAGTGTTGTTGTCATTATCTTCATCATTCCATTCCCACCGGAATGAATGATCCGGATGATGGAAATGCCAATACCATGGCCGTCCTTCAGGCATATGATTAATTATCAGGAACGTAGATATCAGTGCGATTCCCAGGAGAATATATTTCACCATGTCTTTGACAGGCAGGATCGTAATTCCCCACAATAAGAGGATTAAAGGCCACAGCCTCCAAAACGAGAACCAGCTAAAATGAATGATCCCGAGATTGTTCAGAATGAATAACATTCCTATTGCGATCAGGATCAACCCCCAGAACAGATGTTTATATTTCATGATTATTTTCTTTACAGAATTTCAATAAATGTACTTGTCGATCAGAAATTATGGGTTATTTTTTCTTCCCGTAAAATTATTGATAAGGAGTCCGATCCCTATCACTACCAGAATTACAGGCCATAGATCAGAGAAGCTGACATTAGGGATGAATTCATCGGCAAGGAATAATACGCCGAGTGTGATCAGTACCAACCCTCCTATCAGGTTTCCACGGTCTCTGTGACGGCGTGGGGGATAATTAAAGGGATCATTTTTTGATTTTTCCTGCGAACCCTGAGGTTCTTCATTAGAGGTTTGTTTGTTTTCCATAGTAGAGGAATTTTGAAATTGAGAGAAATCAATGGGTTTCTCGGGTGTTATAATCCAGAGAATGATATATGCTAGAACACCTCCGCCTGCTGCGATAATAAGCGCCAGAAATAATAAACGCACGAGAATGGTGTCGGTATTAAAATATTCGGCAAGTCCGCCACAAACTCCTGCCAACACTTTATCTGTGCGGCTCCTGTAAAATCTTTTTGGTTCCATAGTATAAGAATCTTGTTTTAATAGGGAATTAGACGAATTAGTTTGTGCAAAGTTACATAGGCCCTCTTTATTTTTTATTGAATTGATTCTTCGCGCTTCCTGTAAACCTTTTTGGATAACTGAACACTGATTTCATAAAGCGCGTAAAGCGGAACTGCAACGACGAGTTGCGTGAAAGCGTCCGGACTTGGGGTAATTAATCCCGCAATGAGGAGAATTATAACAATGGTGTGTTTACGGTACTTTGACATAAACCTGGGGGTCAGAATACCAATTTTTGTTAACACTACAATAAGCACAGGGAACTCAAAAATTAGTCCCATCAGCAAGGTCATGGTCGTTACAGCACTGGCATAAGAATCGAGCGCAATTGTATTGACTACAGATTCACTGACCTGGTAATTACCCAGGAAATTTACCATTAGCGGTACCGCCAGGAAATAACTGAACAATACCCCTGAAAGAAATAATGTGGATATCACCAAAACTGCTCCACGGGTGTTTTTCTGTTCCGATTCGGTGAGTCCCGGCTTAACAAATCTCCAAAGCTCCCATATAATATAAGGTGAGGCAACAACAAATCCTGCCATGAATGAAGTAGTCATGTGTGTCATGAACTGACCTGCCAGGTTTATATTTATCAGGTGCAGGGAAGATGTATCCAGGCACAAAGAATTCACCCCCAGGATTTTTCCAAGCTTACACAAAACCCGGTATGTAATGAAGTCAGAGTTTTTCGGAGCAAGAATGATATAATCAAAAAGGATGTGCTTGAAACTGAAAGCAACAATCGATAAAACTGCAAATGCAACAATACCGCGAATTAAGACACTCCTGAACGCATCGAGGTGTTCCCAGAATGTCATTTCCTCATCACCTTCCTTATTTTTCTTTCTCATCGCTTTTTTAAACAGACAAATATAAAGAATATGATTGTAGGGATTTTATAAAAATGACTTACAAATGTCCTGAACAATTATAAGAAACTAAAATGTAGAAAAGTATATATGATTATCTTTGCAAAACAATTCTTAGTATTATCTCATCACATTATTTTACACAACTAATAAAAACTACCCTTTATGGATATGGAAATCACCTTTACCGGAAATAAAAAAATCAATACTACGATTAACGGGCATATAATTAAAACTGATCAACCCGTCCCTTCCGGCGGAGAAAATTCAGCACCTTCGCCTTATGAATTGTTTCTTGCCTCTATCGGGACGTGTGCCGGAGTTTATGTAAAATCTTTCTGTGATAACCGAAATCTTCCGACCGCAAATATTAAACTTATTCAATCGCTTGAATATAGTGCCGAGACAAAATTACCCTCTAAGATCAGCATTAAAATAGAATTACCTGCTGATTTCCCTGAGAAATACAGGGAGGCTCTGATCAACGTTGCTGAATTATGTGCGGTGAAAAGAACAATTGCAAATCCACCGGTCTTTGAGATCAGTACAGTGACGATTTAAAATCTGACAACCATCTTTTGATGGCTTGGCAACTATTTTTTGCAGGTTATGATTTATGTAAATATGATCTGGGTTTGCAAGCCACCGCATAATCCATAAAAATCACCGACTGTCAGCACGTCTTTAACTCCTTCCCACAGGTCTTCCTTTTTAAGTTTGAACATGTCCATCGCAAGTTTACATGCATAAACATTGCCTCCCCCTCCCTCGATCATTTCCAGGAACTCCTTCACTCCCGGAATGTCCAGCTTCTCCATCTGGCTCTTCATCATAGCAGATACCCCGGCTTCAACACCCGGAAGCATTCCCAGGATTGATGGAAAGGGCAGTCCGCCGGGCATGCGCATGGCAGGATTACCAATAGTCCCTGTATGCAATTTGTTCATTTGTTTCTTCGTAATGGCATCCAACCCGAAAAAAGTAAAAAAGACATTGGTCTCAATTCCTTCCATCACAGCGCCATTGGCAAGAACCAAGGTTGCATATACATCTTCAATCGTTCCTTTTGCGCAAATAATACAGACTTTTTTTAAGGGGAATTCTTCTTTGTTTGTCATATTGGTTGATTTTAATTTTGGTGGAAGCTTTAATTGTTTATCTTCTTTCTTCGCTGTTAAACACAACTTGCAGGTTTTTGGATCCCGGCTATTTTAGCAGCTTTTTTCATGGGAGCACCCGGAAAAAGACCATAAAATCCTTTAATGTCTACAATCCCTGAATTGCCGACAGCCCTTATTGTAAGGGTTTCACCTTTCTTCTGCTTCTCACGCAGATATTCAAGAATTGCGAAATGTTTGTCGGTAAGTTCGAGACCTTCTTCTTTTGCAATTTCAACAGCAATTTCTTTTGTCCATTGGGAAGGATCTGTCAGGTATCCTTCTTCGTTTACATTGACCGTGATACCGGCTATTACTTTCTGTGCCATAATAAAGAATTTTAGATTTACGATTAAAGATTTACGATTAAATTTTGAGATTTACGATTTACAATTTTACTCACTACGTCACAAGTTCACCACATCACCACGTCTCTACTTTGCTATTTCCTTTACTACCCTTAGTGAGTAAGAAATAGATTTTCTGACTTCTTTCGAAAGCAACTGCATTAAAATCTGCCACAGGGAAAGAATATCTTTCTCTTCATCCATCTTTACTTCTGTTATTATTCGTGTTGTTTTGTTTAGTGCAGCAAGAAGGGCAGGGTCAGATAAATTTCGGAATATTCCGGCAATGGTGGCCAGGTTGTCATCCACTTTCTGCAAGTCTTCTGCAGGAAATACCTGGATCCATTTATCCATAATATGGACTAATTTCCCGATATAATTAAAGTAACCTTTTTGGTCCAGTTCATTCATTTTGTGCACTGCATCAAGCCCCACCTGGTGAAGGATCGGGGTAACATCCTTCATGAAGTCCCGTGCACTTTCCATCATATCCAGCAACTCATGGAAAGTATCGAGATTTTGAAGGATCTTGATGATTAAACAGGCGAGATCACAATGATCCAGGTCCACCTGTGCCTTGTCGAGCATCAGAACACTGTTTTTGAATGCATCTTTTGCAACAATGGAAACATCGGCAACGAGATCATCAAATTCTTCTCTTTTCCTGTTCTGAAGTTCTACAAATTCAAGCAAACGGTCCAGCTTTTCGTCCAGGTGACGGATTTGTTCAGGGATAGTCTTTTCTTCCATGATTATTCAATTACATTTTTTTACCCGCCATGGTCATTTGTGAGTCGATAGGCATTTCCTTTCCTTTTAACAGGATATGCCAGTAGATCCATCGGAACATCAATTTCCCATAGTGATTGGTCCGGGTCTCTTTTAAAAGTCCGAAGGGGCCTATTCCCGGGAAGGGAAATGATCCGGGCAAGGGTTCTGTATCATAATTGAAATCGATAAGACTGCCCTTTCCGAAACCGGTCTCAATATAACAATTGGAATGACCATCAGAGGTGGCTGTGAAAGGTCTGTTTTCGATTGCACAGAGCAGGTTCTCGGTTAAAACCTCGGCCTGGAAATGAGCTACTGACCCTGCCTTTGAAGTCGGGAAATTCCCGGCATCCCCGATCACGAAAATATTGGGGAAAAGATCCGACTGCAACGTGTATTTATTGACTTTAGCAAAATTCATATCATCGCCAAGTCCACTCCTGCCAATCATGGGATCCCCTTTATGAACAGGTATAGTCACAAGACAATCATAGGAGATCTCTCTTTCGTCATAGGAAATAATAACCTTTCTTTCACTATCCACTTTCTCAAGATAGAAATCCGGAACGATGTGAATGTTCTTATCATCAAGCATATTTCCCAACATTTTAGAGGCTCTCGGCTTGGTAAATGCACCCGACATCGGGGTCACATAAGTTATGTTCACCTTATTTCGTAAACCCCTTTCCACGAAAAATGCATCGGCAAACATCACAAACTCCAATGGAGCTACCGGGCATTTTATAGGCACCTCAGCAATGTTCAGTACCAGCTCGCCTCCTTGCCAGGTTTTAAAGAAATCAGCCAATGCAAGGGCTCCTTCGATGGAATAAAAATCGAAAATGTTTTTATACCAGGATGGTCCTTTCATTCCTGGCGTTTCTTCAGGGAGTGTACGAGTACCGGTTGCAATGATGAGAAAATCATACCTCAATGAAACACCATCCTTCAGAACGACATGATTCGCCGGTGCATCAATCTTCTCTATTTCCGCGAAAATGACATTAACTCCTAAAGGCAGAAAACTGGTTTTAGGCTTTATTACATCTGCACGGGTATACATCCCGAATGGAATAAATAAAAAACCTGGCTGATAATAATGGGTTTTATCTTGATCCACAATCGTAATTTCCCATTCTTCACGCGCCAGGACCTTTCGCATTTTGTTTGCCATAATGGTACCGCCAGTTCCTGCACCAAGTATCAATAGTTTTTTCATCTGGATAATAGTTTAGGCTGTGAAATTTTTAACAAATGTAAATATAAATATTATTCCATATGAACAATTGGAAAAAAAATATCAGGTGAAAATAAAGCCTGGTTCTTTTATTAAGGCGCTTTGTGCTTGGTATTAGGTGTTAGGTCCTTACACTTTACGTTTTGCACTTTACATTTCTCCCCTGAGGGGCAGGGGGAAGTTGTGAAAATTCATGTGGGTGGTCAGGAGGCTTCAGCCTGCGGGAGTCTTGTCTTTATCAGTATCAGTTTTTTTTTCGTCTGTTTTTTCCGGTTCTTTTTTTCCGCCTTCATGGATCTCGTCTTCGATACCCTTCAAACCTTCTTTAAATCCTCTTACACCTTTTCCGATGCCTTTCATGAGCTCTGGAATTTTTGAGCCACCAAAAAGTAAAAGAACTACAAAGGCTATAAGGAGTATTTCCTGAGTACCGAGTCCTCCGATAAGTCCTGCAATTATGAAGAGAATATGCATTGAAATCAGTTTTAAGAATTAAGATGTGAGATACAAAGATAGTAAATAGTTTGAATATAATTCCTTATTCTTTTCTGAAAAACAGACAAGCGTCCCCATAACTCAGAAATCTGAAATCATGTTCAAGAGCATATTCATAGACAGTTCTCCAGCTTTGTCCTATGAATGCTGCAACCAAAAGCAACAGGGTACTCTGTGGCATATGAAAATTCGTGATCATTCCTTCTACAATCCTGAACCGATAGCCCGGAACGATCATGAACGAAGTATCACCAGTATAGGTTTCGGTCCCGGTTTTTTCCAGGTAGTTTGCTAATGCCGAAAAGGCTTCCGAACGAGGGATATTCTTGTCATAAATAGAATCATAGGCATCCCATTGATGAATTTCAGGGTGGTACCGGTCTCCGTCAACAATGATTTTTACTCCAAGCCAATAAAGGCTTTCCAGGGTACGGACAGAAGTTGTTCCTATGGCGAAAACTGGTTCCAGAACGTTGCTGGCGAGATCTTTGATGACCGGGATCTGAACAGAAACTTTTTCTGAATGCATAATGTGTAAACCAATATTCTCCACACTTACCGGTCTGAAGGTGCCAATCCCGATATGAAGGGTGACATTTTTACATGAAATATTCTTTTTCATCAGAACATCCATCGTTTTTTCTGTGAAGTGAAGTCCTGCTGTTGGGGCAGCGACAGATCCTTCATGTTTTGCATAGATAGTTTGATAGCGATTATTATCCAGTGAAATAGATGGTCGGCTAATATAAGGAGGGAGAGGAACCATCCCAGCCAGTTCCAGGATTTGTGTAAAGGATAATTCAGAAGGTTTCCATGTGAATGCGATGGAAAAACATCCATCACCAAGAGTTTCTTTTTTTTCAGCCGATAAAGTATAAGATTTTCCTTCAAGAATAAATGATTTCAAGAGTATTCCGTCTTTCCAGCGTTTTACATTCCCAACAAGGCATTTCCAGGTACAATATGCCTTTTGCGCAAAGGCAGCCTGGATTTCCGTGACAGGCAGCAGTGGTTCGAGACAGAAAACCTCGATGGTCGCCCCGGTGCTTTTTGAGAAAATCAGCCGGGCATGGATGACCTTTGTATCATTAAATACCAGGATGCTATTTGCTGGCAATTCATCTCCGATCTTTGCAAAAACGGATTCACTGATCTTTCCTTCTTTCCATATCAGTAACTTTGATTTATCACGTCGTTCCACCGGGAATTGAGCGATCCTGGAAGCTGGAAGAGCATAATCATAATCTTTGATCCGGATGTTGCCGGGGGGAACAGTCATCGTTGAATTTTTCTGCAAAGATAAAGGTTCGGTTGCACTCAGATGGTATTATGAAAAAACCCTTTCCTGTTGGTAGAAAAGGGTTTCATTAACAATACAATACAGTTCTATTTCTTGTCTGAATTAAAGAAAGTAGGTTTATACGTGATCATGAGATAGGCATATTGACCCAGCCTTCCGGTCCCGGCCTTAAGGCCGTCGAGAATATCCTTGGTGTCGGTTGGCATGTAAATACAATAAGCAGCATTCAGTTCCAGGTTGGATGTTGGTTTGTAAAGAAACATAAGGTCAACTTCAGAGCCTAGATTTTGTTTTACAGTCTGGTACTTGATCTTTGTGTTTGCGGGAAGGGAGCCATAAGGAAGATTGAACCAACGATAGGTGGCTTCCAGGGATGTTTTTTTTGAAATGTCTACAGTTGCTCTCCCGTAAAGATCGATCAATCCATTGTGCAGTGCGTCCTGTCCAAGGTACGTTTGATATAGGTCCATATACCCGTAAAAACTGTGATTGGTTCCAAACAAAGTGGCAAAGCCATGAACTGCCTTCTTTGCTTCGTTTGTGTCAGAAGCTTTATTTCCACTTAGTTCTTCGTATCCAACTAAAAGAGTCAGTGGTTTAACCACCTTGTAGGAAATCCAGCCACCATAGAAATATGCACTCAGCTTACGGCCATCCTTATAATGTCCGGTCTGGTAAAACCCGTTGGCAAAAATGCTTAGGTTATTCCAGTAAAAACCAGCCGTTCCGCCTACCGTTCCACGGGCATAAATAGTGAGGTCATGCGTTGTTGTTACCGTTGTCGCAGCTGTTTTTGTAGAGAAAGAACCTACGGTGTCTTTTCCGTTTGTAACCCAGGTGATAACCGTCTTACCGGGAATTGTAGATGTTGTGTTGGATTCCTGGTAAGCATCCATGACACCTAGCACGGAAATGATGAGCTTATCCTTCAGGAATTTCATCTGGTCGTAAAGATAGCTCATATACTTGTAATTTTTAATAGTATAGTTGGCCAGATAGGGTGTTGCCGGTGCAGTATTATTGATGGCAAAACCATAATCTCCGATATAATTGGCACCGGGTACGTTCCATTCAAGATTTACGATGTCATGCGTGGCACCCCACTGTTTCCAGTTCGATAATCCGAAGATCCGCATATCATCATAGGACAAACCCATCCGGCCCGCCCTGATGGCAAAGTTTCTCGTGAAATTATACCGGAACCATGCTTCATAAATATTGATCGTGTTTTTTGTAATGGTATCGGAAGAATAAGGCTGTTCTCCATAAACAAAAGCTTGCTGTACAGAGAAACGGGTTTGGAACTTTTCACCGTTATAATCAAAAATAAGACGGCTCCTCCCGAGAATAGTGCCATATCCTGTCATACTTGAGTCGCCGATTTTCTGATAGCCATCCCTGTATTCAGCCCTGGGACGAAATTCTCCTGAAATTGTAAATTGTGCATTCGCGCTTCCTGCAATTACGATTGCAAAAATGAGGAGACAAAAGACCTTCGTAAAGATTGTTCTCATGTTTTTTTGATTTAGTTAGTAAATAGGTGACGCAAAATTAATAAAGTTCTCTTATCGATGTGTTGTTAAATGCATATCGAACCTGATAATTTTTTAGGTACTTTTACATTTTTATTCTATATACTGTAAAAATGAAGAAACATATCCCCAATACGCTGACAACATTAAACCTTATTTGCGGGCTGATTTCCATTACTCAGGTATTGCAGTTCCACTTAATATGGGCAGCATTATTCATTTTTATAGCCGCAGTCTTCGATTACCTGGATGGAACAGCGGCGAGGTTACTGAAAGCCTGGTCTGAACTTGGTAAACAACTGGATTCCCTGGCCGACCTTGTTTCTTTTGGTGTTGCTCCGGGATTGATTATTTTCCAGTTGCTTTCCAATCGTTGCAGCAATGGCTGCAATATCCTTGAACGGTGGAATGTTATTCCTTTTCTTGCATTATTGATTCCGGTATGTTCAGCGTTACGGCTGGCTAAGTTTAATATCGATCTGCGTCAGGAAGTGAATTTCATAGGTTTGCCGACCCCTGCTAATGCTATATTTTTTGCATCTATACCGATGATCCTCCAGATCCAGGACAGGATTCATACATTTATTCAACTGGATTTCATGGTAGCATTATTCTCAGACCCGCGTGTCCTGGCAGCGCTTACGGTTTTCTTCTCTTACTTACTGATCTCGGATTTCCGTCTGTTTTCCATGAAATTCAAATCCATGGCATGGAAAGGGAACGAGTACAGGTTTATTCTTCTCATCCTTTCCCTGATCCTTCTGTTGATCTTTTCGATCAGTGCCGTTCCAATGGTGATTCTGGCTTACCTCCTTCTATCGGTCGCATACCAAAAGAAGATTTAAACATTCCTTCGGTTTTTCCGGATCTGTCTACCTTAATTCAAAATTTTGCCCGAGGTAAACTTTACGTACATGTGGGTCCTGTGCAAGTTCTTGTGAAGTACCGGCCATTAGGATGGATCCTTCAAAAAGCAAATAAGAACGATCAGTGATGGTCAGGGTTTCGTGAACATTATGATCGGTGATAAGAACACCGATATTCTTTTCCTTCAGTCTCCTTACAATATTCTGAATATCTTCAACTGCAATCGGGTCTATGCCGGCGAAGGGTTCGTCAAGAAGAATAAATTTAGGATCAACTGCAAGGCAACGTGCAATTTCAGTTCTTCGTCTTTCTCCACCTGAAAGCTGAATTCCCTGGCTTTTCCTTACCTGCTGAAGTCCGAATTCATCCAGCAGACTTTCCAGCCGTTCCTTTTGTTCTGTTTTGGTCAGAGGGGTAAATTCAAGGATTGCCCGAATGTTATCTTCAACACTTAATTTACGAAAAACAGAAGGTTCCTGGGCCAGGTAACCGATCCCACGCTGCGCCCGGCGGTACATCGGTTCGCTTGTAATATTGAGGTCGTCCAGAAATACATCCCCGGAGAAGGGCTTTGATTAATCCGACAATGATATAAAAAGATGTTGTCTTTCCTGCACCATTTGGTCCGAGCAGCCCCACGATCTCTCCCTGTCGCACTTCTACGGAGACCTCTTTTACGACTGTGCGTTTACGATACTTCTTGACTATTTTTTCAGTTCTGAGCAACATCAGACATCAGGGTTTTAACATTAAAATCCGGCATCCCAAAATTATCAATAAAATCAACACCTCAGAATGAAAAATTCAGGGAAACAAAAATACCGAATTTTGCGACATTTGGGTTTTGCGGATCATTCAGGTGGGTCAGACGCCATACGGCATCGACGCGTATAAAACGGAGGATATTCTCGATTCCGGCACTGGCTTCCCAATAAGGAGCAGCACCAAGGGGATGCATTAGATCGGGAAATTTTGAATACCCCTGGTTTTGAGCGCTAAGTGTTCCATAAATTAATCGCGTAGCAACGACTTCCCTCCATTTTAATTTTCTTAGCAAGGGTATCTTATTAAATAATAATCCGTCGAAATGATGGGTAAAATAAAAGTTAATATATTCATCGCTTACGAACTCATAATAATTCATAAGGTTGGATGCAAGTTCATCCCAGAGAAAAGTCTGGTTACCATCATGGATTTTAAGTAAAGGATAAGGCAACGTTCCCCAGATCTTACCTCCTTCGATCATATATTTTGACCAGCCGATGGTTGCAAAATTGAACCATTGGGAGATGTTCAGTGTAAGTTTATGGTATTCATAATCACTATTGAATAATTTTGGAATGCCATAGGAATATGTTCAGCTGGATGATCGGATAATCTGAACTTAAGGTGAATCTGTAAAAATCTGTGGTAATAAATCTTTCCTTGAATGACAAACGGATTCCAATGCTGATCTTCGGATGTCTTATCATTTTCTTGTTCACGGTATCCTTTCCTTCATTGGGGAAAAGCGTGAAATTATTATTTCCCAATGGATAAACTTCACGGTGGGTAAACTGGATGGTATTGATCAACCCGTTGAACCATTCATGCTCATATCCCCCCTTGTATTCCGTTACCATTGAAAGTTTATTATTAGGGCCCCCGGTGAAAGATGGAAGAAAGTATATTATCGGAGGAAAAAGCATTTGGACTCATACCAAGCTGCTCCACATCATGCTTGAATGATAATGTTAAATCCCGCCTGCGGATTTTTACTGAACATATAAATAAGATCAGCACCGGTTTTATAGGTCTGGTCGCCTAATCCATAGGCGACATATCCTTCCAGTTGTATTTTATGACTGAAATCGTCTCCCGTTCTTGCCCCAATGCGCAACCGGCCACCTTCTATGCTGTTATAACTAAAGAGTTTAAAATAAGGCCCCAGTTCCCAATTCCCCCAGGTCAGGTAACCGGTAATAACTACCATAAACTATATCCTGGTAGGTTCTGAAAATAGGAATGTGCTTTACAGAGTCAACCATCTTATAAATCCCTTTCTCAGTCTTGGAAAGTTTTTCCGGCCGCTGATTTTGCCAGAATTCATCGGTTTTATCGGATGCTTTGGGCTCAATAAAAACATCTGTCGGGATCGAAAAGAATTTTTTATTTTCCGGCATGTCAAATTGGAAATCAGAACAGATCGTGGTTTTATGTCCAAAAAAACCAATGATCTTCTTTGATTTTTCTATTACATTAAAATCAACAACAAGATGATCCTTGGTCTTCATCCAGAATTTTCCTTCTGTCCACTGGTACTCTTGTTGTACGGCAAGATCGTTAACGAAATTGATGTTTGCATCGGTTGCAATTCGCATTTCAATGTTTTTAATTGCAAATGAAGTATCATTGACCCAGAAATTTCCACTGAACGTTAGTTCCTGTTTGCGCCGTGGCTTGAACATAATATGATAGCACCATTTATTCCCGATAAAAGCGCTGTCCACAAGGTAATAATGATAATAATCGATTCCTGAAGAGGAAATGGGACATACAAAGTTCTTTTGAAATAGAATAATATAATCTTTATACACATCAATTTCTTCTGATAGATTTCCGAGAAATTGGGATACACTTTCATTTTCCAATCCGGAGATTTTTGATCCGGTAATGATTTCTTTTCTTGATCTTGGGCTTTTCCGGAAAAACACATCCGAAGTGGTTTCTGTGAGAAAAACCGGGAGAAAAGATTTCCCGGACAAAGTAGAAGTATCAATATAATTAAATACGAATTCGAAAGGTTTTAGAAGTTTCCTGTTTTTAAACTTATCTGTTATATTATTTGCGTCGATCTCGATTTTAGTGTAAGCATGGTATTGGTAAGATCCGAATGACTGCAAGCTGTTTTTCTCCCTGTTTTTTATGATCTTATCGAGGATTGTTTCAGCAGGATTTCCGGTATAATAAATTGTAACTTCTGGAAGCTGGATTTTATTCTCAGCCATTAACAGGTCTATTGTCTGGAACTGATGTTTCAGGATCTTCCGGGCAACCGTCTTGTATCCCATAAGTGAGAACCGGATAGAGTCGCCTTTTGTATTCACATCCAGGGCGTACCTTCCATCGAAATCAGTAAGCGTCCCATCGGTTGTTCCGATAATGATAATATTTACGAAGGGCAGAGGAGCCCCGGTCGCAGAGTCCTTTATCTTTCCCATGATCTTGGTAAGCTGCGGGAAAACAGAGAATGGAAGGACAAGGAATAGAATTACCCAGGCTAATGTCTGGATGTGAATTTTATTTTCTGCATATGTCATCCTGCGGTTGTCAGATAATACCTTCTCTGAGTATGTCATGAAGATGCAAGACTCCGAGGTACCTGTCTTTATCTGTAACGAGCAATTGTGTGATATTATTTTTTCGCATTATGGATAGGGCAGTAACCACAAGGGTTTCAGGAGTAATGGTTTTTGGGGAGGAGGTCATAATATCCCCGGCAGTGATTTTCTCGAAGTTCGTCGTTTTTTCAAGCATTCGGCGAAGATCGCCATCCGTGATGATACCTTTCAGCTGTCCATGTTCTAAAACGGCTGTTGCTCCTAACATCTTGGACGATATTTCCAGGATGATGGTTTTTATGTTGTCGGTAATCTGAACCTTCGGAACCTGGTTGTTTATATAGAGGTCAGCCACCTTCAGGTACAATTGTTTTCCCATTGTCCCGCCGGGATGAAGCTTGGCAAAATCGCTGGTGGTAAAACCACGGCACTCAAGCAGACATACTGTAAGGGCATCTCCCATTACCATCTGTGCAGTAGTACTCGATGTGGGCAGCAAGGTTGTTCGGGCAGGCTTCTTTTTTTACAGTCGTATCGAGAATATAGTCGGCTTGTTTGGCAAGATAGGAGCGGGGGTTTCCAACAATTGCAATAAGTGAACTTCCAAAATCCTTGAGCAAGGGGACGAGAATTCTGATCTCCGGCGTTTCACCGCTTTTGGAAATACATATGATAATGTCTTCTTTTTGAATTGTCCCCAGATCCCCATGAATGGCATCGGCAGCATGCATGAAAATTGAAGGTGTCCCCGTTGAATTTAAACTGGCTACGAGCTTTAACTCCGATGATTGCGCTCTTCCCAATCCCGGTGACAACAACACGTCCCTTCGAATGTATAGATCAGTTCAACACACTTTACAAAGTCATCATTGATGCTATTGGTAAGGGCTGCAATTGCTTTCCCCTCTTCATTTATTGTCCTTAACGCAATTTCTTTTATCGATTTATTTTCCTTCAATGTAGGTTTTTTTTAAAATTTTGTTTTCAATTTTGAGTTTTATAGTATATTTGTATTAGAGGCTACTTCTTATGATAAAAAAATTACGATCAATTAGACAAAATTACTAAAATTAAGTGGAGTACAAAATGGCTGCTAAGAAGGACGACTACAAACTATATGAAGTACTGAAAAAAGTTTTTGGATTCGACAGTTTTAAAGGGAATCAGGAAGCCATCATTAACAATGTACTTCAGAATAAGGACACCTTCGTTATCATGCCAACGGGAGGAGGGAAATCACTTTGTTACCAACTCCCGGCGCTTATCAAAGAAGGAACGGCAATAATCATATCTCCCTTGATTGCATTGATGAAAAATCAGGTGGATTCCATCCGGAGTTTCGGAACAGAAACTACCGTCGCTCATTTTATGAATTCATCACTTACCAAGCAGGAGATAGCCCAGGTTAAGGAGGATATTGTTTCCGGTGAAACCAAAATGCTTTATGTTGCTCCTGAAACAATAACAAAAGAGGAAAATATAGATTTCCTGAAATCCATTCCGATCTCCTTCTATGCCATCGATGAAGCCCATTGTATTTCCGAGTGGGGACATGATTTCCGGCCGGAATATCGTCGATTAAGGCCAATTATTGAGGCTATCGGGCAAAAAGTCCCGGTGATAGCCTTGACAGCTACTGCTACTCCAAAAGTCCAGCAGGATATTCAGAAAAACCTGGCCATGGCTGATGCAACACTCTTCAAGGCTTCCTTTAACCGTCCAAACCTTTATTATGAAGTTCGTCCCAAAACTAAAAATGTAGTCAAGGATATCATCAAATTTATTAAGAGTAATTCAGGGAAATCCGGGATCGTATATTGCCTCAGCAGGAAAAAGGTGGAAGAAATTGCCGAAACACTTGTAGTAAACGGGATCAAAGCTGTACCTTATCATGCCGGACTTGATGCCTCTACCCGAAGGAAAAACCAGGATGACTTTCTGATGGAAGAGGTGGATGTTATCGTGGCTACCATCGCATTCGGGATGGGCATTGATAAACCGGATGTAAGATACGTGATCCATCATGATATTCCCAAAAGCCTTGAAGGATACTATCAGGAAACTGGAAGAGCCGGACGTGATGACGGAGAAGGAAACTGCGTTGCCTTTTATAGCTATGATGATATTCAGAAACTGGAAAAATTCATGAAAGGCAAACCTGTTGCGGAACAAGAGATCGCTAAACAGTTGCTTCTTGAAACGGTAGCATATGCTGAATCTTCTGTCTGCCGCCGCAAACAGCTTTTGCATTATTTCGGCGAAGTCTACAAGGAAGATAATTGCCAGAATTGCGATAACTGCCTGCACCCGAAAAAACGCTTTGAAGGAAAACAATATGTCACTATTGTCCTGGAGACCGTGCTGGCAGTGAAACAGCAATTCAAGCAAAAACACATCATTAATATTATCCTTGGAAAGAGCACAACTCATATTAAATCATACAAACACAACAAACTGCGTGTTTTTGGCTCCGGTTCGGAAAAAGATGAAAAATTCTGGAATGCTGTAGTCCGGCAAACCCTCATCGAACGCCTCCTGGTAAAAGATATTGAAAATTATGGATTGCTGAAGATCAGTCCCGAAGGCACACAATTTCTTAAAAAGCCTTACTCTATCATGCTCGTGGATGATCATGATTATGAGAATATCGAGGAAGATGAATTCTTTGCAGCAATGGGATCCAAGACAAGTACTGCAGATAAAACTTTGTTTGCCTTGCTGAAAGATCTCCGAAAGGAAATTTCGAGGAAAGAAAAACTACCACCATTCGTGATCTTCCAGGATCCATCCCTCGAAGATATGGCCATCCAATACCCTGTTTCAATTGAAGAATTGAAACAGATCACCGGGGTGGGATCAGGGAAAGCCCTGAAGTACGGAAAGCCATTCCTGGACCTCATTAAGGAATATGTGGAAGAGAATGAGATCATCCGCCCGATGGATATGGTGGTTAAATCAGTAGTAAACAAATCCGGACTAAAGGTTTATATAATCCAGAACATTGATCGTAAACTTGTTCTGGAGGATATCGCCTATGCTAAAAACCTCAGCCTTGATGAATTACTCAGCGAAATAGAAAGTATTGTCTCATCAGGAACCAAAATAGACCTCAACTATTATATAGATGAATTTGTAGATCCCTACCACCAGGAAGAAATATTCAATTATTTTCGCCAGGCCGAATCAGATTCTGTAGACGAAGCCCTGACATCATTGGGTGAAGATGAATATACGGAAGAAGAAATCAGGCTCATGCGGATTAAATTCATGTCAGAATTAGGAAACTAAAACTATCCACACTATGCAAGAAGAAAACAACATTAAACCTGAGGGCTCTCAGGCAGACGAACAGGCTTTTCCACAGGTAAAGCAGCAAAAACCGGAAAAAGAGAAAAGAAAATTCCTTCAGATCCATTTCATCATCGAATTGATACTCCTGGTTGGAGTGACTGTGCTATTCATCCTCTTCTTTACATCCAGGAAAACAGTTGAACATAGCCCTGTCTTAGCCTTGCAAAATACAGCAGGGAAATCAGTCAAAGTGGTGTTTATCAACATCGATTCCCTTAATAACCAATACCAGTATGTAAAAAAACTAAAAACCGACCTTGAGGCAACCGGAAAACGCCTTGAATCAGAAATCCTCTCTGAGCAGGCGGCTTTTGAAAAAGAAGCGACAGATTTCCAGAAACAGGTCGCTGCCAATGCTATTCCTGAAGATAAGGCAAAGATAATGTATGATGCTCTCATGAAAAAACAACAGGCTCTCACCGATAAAAAAGAACGCTACACGCAGCAGGTGGCTGAGAAAGAACAGGCCATGCATCTGACCTTGCTTGACACCGTGACCAATTTTCTTAAACGATACAACCGGAGCTATAATTTCGATTACATTCTCGGGTATGCTAATGCGGGCCAGATCCTTCTTGCAAGCGAAACACTCGATATCACCGAAGATGTTGTAAGGGAATTGAACAAAGAATACATGGAAAAAAGGAAATAACCCCATATGCGGATTGTCATCATTTTCTGCTTAATAGGATTTCTGACTTCATGCCGGGGGCCCAAAACTGAATTACTGCCACCACATCTGTCTGCCGATTCGGTCTTAACTCGTGATGAAATGATTAACGTTCTGGTCGACGTTCATCTGGTAGAGGCCAGCCTTGTGTTCCAACGGAACCATAAAGGAAATATTCCTCAATTGACACAAAACTATTACCAATGGCTTTACAAAAAGTACCATATGTCACCTCAACGGCTGAGGGGTAATTTGGATTATTATAAAATGGATCCTAAGAATTTTAGCAAAATGTATCAGGATGTTGTAAGAACCTTAACGGATAGGGCTAAGAAACCGGAATTACAGCAGAAAAAGAATACCCATATGCACTAGGGTCATTATTTTTTTGTAAAAACTGCTTTAAAACTCGTCAGATCTGCTCCGTCATTGATAGAATAAGTCCAGTTCATAAGTGTGGGGCTTGAGACAACACCACTGCCATTAACAATCCAGCCATTTGACAATTGTTCATTGTTTGCAAGGGCTAAGGTGTTTGCCGTCAGATAGGCAATGGCTTTTACATTCTGACCGGCTCCGGCAAAATTCCAGATCAGGACTCCTGTCCCCGAAGTAGTGTCAATCATGATCGTTACCTCATAGGTAGCCTTTTTACCTGTTTCATTAACCATCCAGGTTCCGGTTAGTGAAGCCCTGGTTATTTCCGTGATATTGTTATTATCCTTTGAACAGGAATAGATGAAAATTACTATCAGAATAAAGATCTTCAGGAAATGTTTACTAAATGTTTTCATATTCTGAAAATTATTGAAATTTCTTCCGGAATACCCAGGCAACGTAAAAACTAAAAACCAGGGTGGAAATAACCTGTGCAATCAGAAATGAGAATTCAGCCTCGTCCCTGAAAACAATCATGGAAAAGAAAAGAAGGTAAATAATATAACAGATCACCTTACTCACCACGATAGAAATAATCATTGACAGAAAAACCGAATCAATTTTCCTGATCAGAAGATAAAATAAGAAAACATTAATGGTTATTTCACCTGTGATGACGATCATCTTGAAGAATTCAGGATGTCCTGATACAGCCCAGGAGAAGACTGGTAATACGAATGCCAGGAGAAATGAATTTGCACGTGTAGAATGTGCAATTGACAGAATAACCATTAATCTCATAGGTTCAATCATCCAAAAAGGCAAGTGAATATACTCGCCAATTTTAGGAGTGAAAAAAACTACAACCAGGGCAACAATGTCAAGGAGCAAACCTTTTCTGACATCTCGGGTCATAAAAAATGAAAGGTCACATTTTATCAAATTCATCAGGTAGTCTGAATAGAAGTGTAAAAGTATAAAACATTTTTCATTCAGGAGCACTGTATCCTGAAAGCATCTGTTCGAGTTTCTCGGCCAGGTGGCTCGAACCTATCCTGAAGAGGGTTTTGTTGAGCCATTCAGATCCAAGGATCCGTTCGGTCAGGAGATAATATTGTAAGGCCTGACCAGGTTCGGAAATTCCACCGGCAGGCTTAATCCCGGTTTTGTGACCGGTCTTATCATAGTGTTTGCGGATTACTTCCAGAATTATTTCCATGGCTTCTAAAGTTGCGGCCGGATGCATTTTTCCCGTCGAGGTTTTAATGAAATCCGCTCCTGCTTCGATGGCTATTTCGGTTGCTCTGTGGATAAGATCAGGACTCCTGAGTTCACCAGTTTCAAGGATCACTTTCAGTTTTGCTTCTTTGCAAAGATCTCTTATAGCTGATATCTCATCGAATACATAATTTTCATCACCTTCAAGCATTCGACCCCTCGAAATTACCATATCGATCTCATCAGCTCCTTCATTTACAGTGTATCTGACTTCTTCAAGCCTGACAACCAATGGTGATTGCCCGCTGGGAAATGCTCCTGCTACACCAGCGACCAGGATGCCTGTTCCTTTCAATTGAGCTTTTGCCAGCCTTACAAATGGAGGATAAACACAAACTGCAGCAGGCAAGGGCAGCCCGGCTTCACCGAACGAACATGCTTTACGGCATAATTCAATGATCCTTCCTGCATTGTCGCTGCCTTCAAGTGTCGTCAGATCAATGCAAGACAACATAATAAGAAAAGGCTCCATCGGGATCATCGCTTGTCAGAATGTAAAACTAACCCCCATACTGGGCATAAGCGGTAACTGGTCAACGCGCTTATAACTTACGCGGTCGAAATAGAAGATATTCTCCTGATTTAATGCGTTGGTGACGCTTACATTTATTTCGACTTTCGTATAACGTCCAAGATCGAATTTTTTCTTGAGATTGAGGTCCAGCCGGCTGTAGTAGGGTAACTGTCCCTTGTCGTAGTCACCATAAATAGTTCCCAGGGTTCCGTTTTGGTTTATTATACTGGTTCCGATATTATTGAAATTGATTTGTTCATAGAAACCGGCAGTTTGTGTAAATGGGAATCCGGAGCCATAATTCCAACGCGCATCTGCTTCCCAGCCCAGGTGTTTCCCAAATTGATAGGAAATTGTCAGATTGACATTGTGCTCGCGGTCATATACGGGTACGTACCAGTTTTGTCCATCGAACATGTGAATAAAACAAAGAGAATAAACTCCCCAGAAATGCAGGCGTTTGTAATCGTAACGAAGGGAAACGTCAATACCTTCAGCATCGCCCGTCTCAATTACAAAATCTTTTTTCAGGTAATCCGGAATAGCAGAATTCTGTGGAATGTCATCGTAGAGTTTATCCCTGTTCATGGTCGTTATTTGAGGATAATACTTATAATAACCTTCAACATTCAGATCAAGGTTTTTTGCAAGATCAGTCTCAAAACCGAGAACCACCTGGTCACATTTCTGATATTTGCTGTTCACCTTCCGTCCGTTAAATTCAGATGGAAGGTTATTGGGCTCACCGATGAAACCATAGAAAAGATTAACAACGTCCTGGCTGTATGTTGTGCTGACAAGATTTTGTGAATAAAGTCCGGCTGCCATCTTTAACCGGAATCGTTCACTAACATTATATTTAATGGACAAACGAGGCTCAGGCGAGGCAGATGCAAGTCCGGCATAGTATTGTAAACGAAACCCGGGTTCAAAAATAAACTTTCCCATCAACCATTTGTACA
The DNA here is from genome assembly GCA_963800585.1 of uncultured Bacteroidales bacterium. Lineage (GTDB taxonomy): Bacteria > Bacteroidota > Bacteroidia > Bacteroidales > FEN-979 > FEN-979. The sequence goes on along the minus strand of CAWDBP010000004.1, from coordinate 124,693 downwards.
GAACATAAAGGGACGGATCAGTAGTACTCTGATCTAAAATGATGGCGCGGTTTACGGTATTGTAAAATGTAAGATTGGTCTGGTATCCGCTCAGGTCTATTCCATATTTGAGGGCATTCTTTCCGAAAAAGTAAGTGAAATGAAATCCACCCGAGAATCCGGCTATGGAACTCGATCTCGGTGAAGTATTCACCTGCTGGAGGGTTACCTGGTATTGGGAATAGGCAAAATTACCTTCGAGAAGTACAGGCGACCCCCCGGGGATGACTATAAAATTGGTTCCACCTCCATAAGAATTCCATTGGTAATTTTGCAGGACCTGGTACTGAACATTATCCGTAAAATCAAAACCATAGAAGTTCACCTTACTGCCATTGGCTGCATCAATAGAGATCTTGCCATAAATATCCAGGTAATTATAGGGTAACCCGTTTTGATTGACATAGTTATAGAATATTTTTGAACTCTCCTTAAGATAAGAATCTTTTACCGAGATGATGAAAGATGCATCGGCCCCGTCCTCTTTTTTTGCCTTGGCAATAGGTCCTTCCAATAACACTTTTGCTCCAAAAGTACTGGCATCGACCTTTCCTGCAATCCGGTTCTTGTTCCCATCCCGTGTACTGATATTCATTATGGAAGAAAGTCTGCCCCCGTATTCTGCACCGAACCCACCCGTCATTACATCGACATTTTTCAGAACGTCAACATCAAACACCGAAAAGAGTCCAATGGAATGGAACGGCTGGAAAAGTTCCATTCCATCAAGCAATACCTTATTCTGAATAGGGGGACCACCGCGTATGTATAATTGTCCTCCCTGGTCGCCTGAGAAGATTACTCCCGGAAGTACCTGGAGATACTGCGCCAGGTCGGGCTGCCCGCCAATAGAGGGGATCTGGCCAATTTCCTTAGGCGTTATTTTTATGACAGAGGTCTGTATTTCTACTTTTTTATTCTCCCTTGCAGCAGAAACATTGACCTCTTCCAGGGTATATGTGGATTTCTTCAGGTATAGTTTTTTGGTAATAAGATCGTTACTTTTAATTGTTATGGGGATCTGTAATGTGTCAAACCCCATGTAAGAAACCATAAGGGTATAGTTGCCTGGTGGAATCTTCGAGATGGAAAAAAAACCATTCACATCAGTCGCTGCTCCCATCGACGTTTTATAAAGGTACACATTGGTAAAAATTACCGGTTCTCCACTTTCCGATTCGTAAACGAAACCACGGATAATTCCGGTTTGTGCATGAATCCTGGAAGCGTTACACATATAAAAAGAGAAATAACTAAAATAAAAGGGAAGAATAAATTATATCCTCATATGGATGGTGATGGAAGTAAATTATGATCAGGCAACAAAAGTAGATATTCTGAGGAAGAAAAAAAATTTAATTAAAAGGAGGCAATCCACACGGGTTCGCCAGTTCTTTAGATTATTCGGAAATTCTTTTTACTTTTGTCCAACAATATTTTCCTTACCAATACTATGCAAAGACTCTTACTCCTTGGGAGATGAAGCCATCGCACAGGCAGCATTGGATGCCGGACTGTCGGGGATTTATGCTTACCCGGGAACACCATCCACCGAAATAACTGAATTTGTACAAAACTCAAAGCAGGCTAAACAAGATAAGATACATTCCACATGGTCGGCAAATGAGAAAACAGCCATGGAATCTGCCCTTGGAATGTCCTATGCAGGAAAAAGGTCCATGGTGTGCATGAAACATGTCGGATTGAACGTTGCAGCCGACCCTTTTGTGAATTCAGCGATCACCGGAACCAATGGAGGCTTAATCCTGGTTGCCGCTGATGATCCTTCTATGCATTCTTCTCAGAATGAACAGGATTCCCGGTATCTTGGGAAATTCGCTATGATCCCTATTCTTGAACCGGTCAACCAGCAGGAAGCCTATGATATGGTTCATTATGGATTTGATCTTTCAGAACGCTGTAAAATTCCTGTCATGATTCGGATCACCACACGTTTGGCCCATTCCCGTGCCGGTGTGAAAAGAAAAGATCCCAGGAAAAAAAATGACCTTAAACTACCGGAAGATCTCCGTCAGTTTGTCCTGTTACCTGCCATTGCCAGGAAAAGATACCGTAACCTGTTAAAGGCACAGGATCTTTTTATTCAGGAATCGGAAGAATCCTCTTTTAATCAATATCTGGATGGACCGGATAAATCACTGGGTATCGTCGTTTGTGGGATCGCTTATAACTATTTACTTGAGAATTATCCTGACCGCCAGGTTCCTCATCCTGTACTGAAAATCGGACAATATCCGTTACCCAGGAAAATGTTCGAACGTCTTTGTACAGAATGTAAAGAGATACTTGTTCTTGAAGAAGGTTACCCCATCGTTGAGGAATCCCTGAAAGGATTACTTGACCGGGGATTGAAAATAAAAGGCCGCCTTGATGGAACTGTTCCCCGGGATGGTGAGTTGAATCCAAACATCGTGGCCGTTTCCCTGGGAATGAAAGATACTTATGGTTTGCCGGTTCCTTCCCTGATGGTTAATCGCCCTCCTTCACTGTGTTCAGGCTGCCCCCATATCGATTCATTCAAGGCCCTGAATGAAGTGATGGAAGTATGTACAAAAGGGCACGTCTTCTCAGATATCGGTTGTTATACATTGGGCGCATTGAAACCCTACGAAGCAATTAATTCATGTGTGGATATGGGCGCTTCGATCACCATGGCAAAAGGAGCTGCCGATGCAGGACTGATTCCTGCCATAGCCGTAATCGGTGATTCTACTTTTACCCATTCGGGTATGACAGGATTACTGGATGCCGTTAACGATAAATCGCCAATCACTATTTTTATTCTTGACAATGGTACCACCGCCATGACTGGTGGTCAGGATTCCCCTGCATACGGGAAGATTGAATCTATATGCAAAGGTATGGGAGTGGAAGAAGGTCATATTCATGTTCTTCGTCCACTGAAAAAATTTCATGAAGAAAACGTCAGGATCATTAACGAAGAACTTGCCTATCCAGGAGTTTCGGTTATTATTCCACGAAGAGAATGCGTTGTAGCCATTGATAAACGGGTCAGGGAAAAATTGAAAAAGACAGTGGCGATTGAATAAAAGATTTTATATCAAGATTATTACCGAATGAAAAGAGACATCATACTTGCCGGTGTGGGCGGGCAGGGAATTATTTCCATTGCAGCTATTATCGGCACAGCAGCTCTTGAGCAGGGACTTTTTCTTAAACAGTCGGAGGTTCACGGAATGAGTCAGCGGGGAGGTGATGTACAATCCAACCTCCGGATTTCAGATAAGGAAATTGCTTCTGACCTTATCCCTTATGGGAAAGCCGACCTGATCATATCCGTAGAACCCCTGGAAGCCTTACGCTATTTGCCTTTCCTTTCACCCGATGGATGGGTGATTACCAGTACAAAGCCCTTTAAAAACATCCCGGAATATCCTGATATCGAAAAAGTTTTGGATGAAATCCGGAAACTGCCACATTATATCGCTCTGGATGCAGATGAGATTGCGAAGGAAATTGGGTCATTAAAAGCAGCAAACATCGTTATCCTGGGTGCAGCATCTCCTTTCCTTGAGATGAAATATGAGGAAGTGGAAGATGCTATTCGCTTTATTTTCAGGAATAAAACTGAAGATGTGATCTTAAAAAACCTCCAGGCCTTAAAAGCCGGAAAGGATTTTTCTGAACGGCAAATGAAATCATAATAACAATTATTTATTATCTTTGAATTTTAGCAACAGCGCCAAAAGAACATCATCTATGAGAATTTTACAACGGAAAACATCACATTATACAGAACCACAGAAAGTTGCAAGAATGGGCCTCTATCCGTTCTTCAGGGTCATTGAATCCGATCAGGATACAGTGGTGACCATCAAGGGGAAAAAAGTGCTGATGTTCGGCTCCAACAGTTATATGGGCCTTACCAATCATCCCAGGATCAAAGAAGCTTGCATAAAAGCTATTGAAAAATATGGCAGTGGCTGTGCCGGTTCCCGCTTTCTGAATGGAACCCTGGATATTCATATCGAACTGGAACAACAACTGGCCGAATTTGTAGAAAAAGATGCTGCTTTGGTATTCAGTACAGGATTCCAAACCAATCTTGGCGTGATACCTACAGTTACCGGAAGAAATGATTATATCCTCATCGATGAACTTGACCATGCTTCAATTATTGAAGCAACACGTTTGTCATTCGCAAAGGTTTTGAAATTCCGTCACAATGACATGAATTCACTAGAACGTCTGCTGAAGAAATGTGAACCCGGCAGGATAAAACTTATCGTGGTCGATGGGATTTACAGCATGGAAGGAGATTTTGCCAATCTTCCCGGAATCGTAAAACTGGCTGATGAATATGAGGCCACAGTGATGGTTGACGACGCCCATGCAATTGGTGTTATTGGTAAACAAGGCTCAGGAACTGCATCACATTTCGGATTGACTAATAAAGTAGACCTCATCATGGGGACCTTCAGCAAATCACTGGCATCATTAGGCGGCTTTATCGCCAGTGATTTTGATACCATTAATTACATGAAACATCATTCCCGCTCCCTTATTTTTAGCGCCAGTATCACACCCTCATCAGCAGCAGCAGTCATTGCAGCACTCGATATCATCAAATCTGAACCTGAAAGAAGAGCGAAGCTTTGGGAGCTCACATATCATTGTCTTGCTAGTTTTAAAGAGATGGGCTTTGATATTGGGAAAAGTGAAACCCCGATCATCCCGCTTTATATCAGGGATAACCTGAAGACCCTCAAACTTACACGAATGTTACTCGATGAGGGAGTTTTTGTTAATCCTGTCGTTTCGCCGGCTGTCAGTAAAGATTCAACACTGATCCGTTTCTCTCTCATGGCTACACATACTAAAGACCAGGTCGACATCGCTCTGGAAAAGATTAGCAAGCTGGGTAAGAAACTTGGAATCATTCATTGATTAAAACCAGCAGAACATATGGACGTTTCAATTAAAAAGGTCAGTTCAAAAAAGGACCTTCGGAAGTTTATTACCTATCCCTATACCTTATATAAAGGAAATAAATTCTGGTGTCCACCGATGTACCTGGATGAGAAAAAAACCTTGTCCCGGACAAAAAATCCCGCCTTCGACTTCTGTGAAGCAGAATATTTCCTGGCTTATCGTGGCAAAGAACTCGCAGGCAGAATAGCGGGAATCATCAACCATAAAGCCAATGAACGCTGGAATGAGAAGTTGGTGAGGTTCGGATGGATCGATTTTATTGATGACCCGCAGGTTTCAGCGAAATTAATCGAAAGCGTGATCACATGGGGAAAAGAAAAAGGAATGACCGGCATCCACGGCCCCCTCGGGTTTTCTGATATGGATAATGAAGGAATGCTGATCAAGGGATTTGATGAATTATCTACCCTCGCATGCATCTATAATTATGCATATTATCCCGAACACATGGCCCTTCTTGGTTTTGAAAAAGCTGCCGACTGGATTCAATATGAATTTGAAGTGCCTCAGGAGATACCGGATAAAGTGGATCGGATATCGAAACTGGTTATGGAGAAATATAAGTTGCACTTGCTCCCGGCAAAAAAATCCAAAGACCTTCTTCCTTATGCGGGAAAGATGTTTGTTCTTCTGAACCAGGCTTTTGATCAATTATATGGATTCACAGCCCTCACACAGAAGCAAATGGATATGTATGTAAAAGCCTATTTCGGCTTCATCCGTCCTGAATTTGTTTCTTTCGTGATCGACGAAAAAGATGATATCGTAGGCTTCGGCATCTCAATGCCTTCACTTACAAAGGCTCTGCAAAAATGTAATGGAAGGTTGTTCCCCTTTGGATTTATCTATGTTCTTCGTGCCATGAAAAAAAATGATACCATTGATATGTATATGAATGGCGTCAGACCTGATTATCATGGCAAAGGGATAAATTCCTTGTACTATAATGAATTGCATAAGGCCTACATCCGGTATCATATTACCCGTGCAATCACAATGCCTCAGTTGGAGGACAATGCCAAAGCACTCACCATCTGGAAAAATTTTAAGGGCCGTCAGCATCTCACCCGCCGTTGCTGGATTAAAAAATTTCAACCTTCAGGATAGGATATTAGCTTTAAAATTCATAGCTTGCCTGATTGAAATACTACAAACATGCCGAATATACTGATAACAGGCGCTAGTGGCTTTATCGGAAGTCATCTTGTTGAGGAGGGGCTTAAAAGGGATTATACAGTATATGCCGGTGTTCGCAGAACAAGTTCAAGGGAGTACCTGGAAGATTCACGGATCCATTTTCTGGAATTTGACTTTTCATCTATGGATAAGATTCTGAAAACGCTCGAAGATTGTCAAAACCGGGGTATTGGTTTTCAATATGTCATTCACGCCGCGGGAATTACCAAAGCCGGGAAAAAAAAGGATTATTTCAGGGTAAATGCGCAAAACACTCAAAATTTTATTCAGGCACTGATACAGGCCGGAATGGTACCGGGGAAATTTATTTATTTAAGCAGTCTCGCCGCCTTTGGTCCCGGTAATCCTGAAACTATGCAACCGATCATGCTTTCCGATACTCCAAAACCGATCGAATTATATGGCAAAAGTAAACTGGAGGCTGAAAAATACATCCGTTCGCTTGACTCCTTTCCCTGGATTATCATCCGCCCGACAGGTGTTTATGGCCCCAGGGAAAAAGACTATTTCGTTTTCTTCAAAACGATAAATCGGGGACTGGAAACCTACATTGGGTCCCGGCAGCAAATCCTGACTTTCATTTATGTGAAAGATTTGACCAGGCTGATTTTTGATGCCTTGAGATCATCAATTACCGGGAAATCATATTTTATTTCTGATGGCAGGGAATATGATACTAAAACCTTCGCCGTCATTGCTAAAAAGATCCTGAAGAAAAGAACAATTAAAATAACTGTACCCCCAATAATCGTAAAACAGCTTGCATTCAGTCTCGAAAAAATATTCAGACTTTGGGGTACCATCCCAACACTGAATACTGATAAATACAGGGTTCTGAGTAGCACCAACTGGCGCTGTGAAACAGAACCGCTGCAAACTGATTTTGGTTTTATTGCCGAATATGACCTTGAAAAAGGCATCAGAGAGACAATTGATTGGTACAAAACGCAACATTGGATATAATGAAAATTGAAATTCGAAGAGTCACCTCACACGGGGAATTAAAAAAATTTATCTGTTTCCAATTGGAATTGTATAAGGGAAATCCTTACTGGTGTCCTCCCCTGATCTTTGATGAACTAAACACACTTGACAAGCTAAAGAATCCGGCATTCGAATATTGTGAAGCCGAATATTGGCTTGCCTGCCGGGATGAAAAAATGGTTGGAAGGATTGCAGGGATCATCAACAATAAAGCCAATCAACGATGGAATGAAAAATTTGTACGTTTCGGATGGATAGATTTTATCGATGATCCGGAAGTTTCTTCTAAACTTATTGAAACAGTTTCTGAATGGGGGAGGAGTAAAGGAATGACCGGAATCCAGGGTCCGCTTGGTTTTACAGATATGGATCCTGAAGGAATGCTGATCGAAGGTTTTGAAGAACTTTCAAGCATGTCAACAATCTATAATTATCCCTATTACCCTGAACACATAGGTAGACTGGGATTCGAGAAAGGTGTCGATTGGGTACATTTTACCATCAATATTCCCCAGGAAACCCCGGAAAAGGTCGCTCGGTCGGTAGCGATTGTGAAAGAAAAATATCACCTCAGAACGTTACAGGCTAAAAAGGCTAAAGAATTACTGCCTTATACAAAAAAAATGTTCCTGATGCTGAATGATGCATTCAGTGAATTATACGGCTACTCACCAATCAATGATAAGCAGATTGAACTTTATACCAAACAATATTTTGGATTTATACAGGCCGAATACGTTTCATTGGTGCTCGATGATAAGGATGATGTCATTGCCTTCGGTGTTACAATACCTGACCTGACACATGCTCTTCAGAAATGTAACGGCAGGCTTTTTCCATTCGGATTTATTCATATCTACAGGGCATTGAAAAAGAATACTTCCATTCACATGTACCTCATCGGCGTTCGTCCGGACTACCAGGGAAAAGGTACCCTCGCCCTGGTTTATGATGAATTGCAGAAAGTATATTTAAAACACGGAATTGTCACCGCAACAACACAACCTCAACTGGAGAATAACTTTAAAGCTATTTCCATCTGGAAAAATTATGATTCCCGGATCTATATCCGCCGCCGCTGCTGGGAAAAACATTTTTAGAAAAAAAAAGACCGCTCATTTTTGAGCGGTCTTTTTTAATTTCTTTAATAGAACGTCAGTATTCGTCCTCGTGAAAGAAAAAATCATCTTTCGTCGGATAATCGGGCCAGATATCCTCTATGCGCTCATAGGTCTCACCCTCATCTTCAATCTCCCTTAAATTCTCGATCACTTCCTGCGGGGCTCCCGAACGGATTGCCCAGTCGATAAGTTCATCTTTGGTTGCAGGCCAGGGTGCGTCCTCCAGCTTTGAAGCTAATTCTAGTGTCCAATACATGGGTTAAATGCTATATGAATTTTTTGCAAAAGTATTAAAAAAACATTCAATATGTCATTTGTCGTTTTTTTCTTTAATGCAAAGGATCCCACTGGGTTTCATCAGCACCGGCATCCAATCCTGTTTTCCGGGCAAGAACGAACAGGTAATCTGATAAACGGTTAAGGTACTTGATTATTATTTCTTCGGAAGGGTTTGTTTTTACAGCCAGTTTAATTACCCTGCGTTCTGCGCGGCGGCATACAGTGCGGGCTACATGGCACAGGGAGGAAGGGGCATAGCCTCCGGGAAGGATGAAGTGGGTCAGTTCTTTAAGGGATCTGTTCATCTCATCGATCTCACTCTCCAGAAAAAGAATTTCATCTGCCTTCAAAAAGGGTAGGGTAGTATGTTGTAAATTGGGATCTGCAGCAATGTTGGATTCTGCAACGAATAGGTTTTCCTGTATCCTGAGAAGTACTTGCTTGTAATGTTCTTCGATTGGCTGGTCGCGGAGCAGCCCCAGAAAAGAGTTCAGTTCATCAATGGTACCGTATGCCTCAACACGCTCGTGGCTTTTTGAAACACGGGTTCCTCCAAGGAGGGAGGTTTCTCCGAGATCGCCGGTTTTAGTGTATATTTTCCGTTCAGATCCCATAATTTCATGGTAAGTTTTGGATAGGCCGTCACACCTTTGGCCCTGCCGGTATCAGCCGCTTGCCTTCGTCGTTATCCGTAAATCCTTCAAAATTTTTAATGAACTTTAATCCCAGGTCCTTAGCAGCTTTAAGCCAGTCTTCACTGCTGCTCCAAAGGTTACGCTGGTCGAGCAACTTAGGATCAACGCCCTTCACTGAGTCAGGGATCTGAAGATCGAAAACCGGAATAGTTGAATACTCTGCATTATCCAGCGACCCATCCAGGATGGCATCAATAATGGCCCGTGTAGGTGGAATATCGATTCTTTTACCGATCCCATAAGGTCCGCCAATCCAACCGGTGTTTACCAGGTATGCAGTCGACCCATGTTCTTTCATCTTTTTAATGAGTTGCTGTGCATATATTGTTGGATGAACCATCAGGAAAGCCGCACCGAAACAAGAAGAAAAAGTGGGTTGCGGCTCTTTGATCCCACGCTCGGTTCCTGCAACTTTTGCAGTATAACCCGTCAGGAAATGATACATGGTTTGATCGGCAGTAAGTTTTGAAACCGGGGGAAGAACTCCAAAGGCATCCGCCGTAAGGAAAATGACTTTCTTCGGATGGCCACCCTTGGAAACCGGCTTTACAATATTCCGGATATGATAGATCGGGTAAGATGCCCTGGTATTTTCTGTCTTCGTTCCATCGTCATAATCGGGAATTCCGGTCTCACGGCTGTATACCACATTTTCAAGCATGGCATCCCGTTTGATGGCTTCCCAGATATCAGGCTCCTTTTCTTTGCTCAGTTTGATCATCTTGGCATAACAGCCGCCTTCGAAATTGAAGATCCCTTCATTATCCCAGCCATGCTCATCGTCACCGATCAGCAGTCGCTTGGGATCAGCCGATAGCGTGGTTTTTCCGGTTCCCGAAAGTCCAAAGAAAATGGCTGTATCGCCGGCATTTCCCATGTTGGCTGAACAGTGCATGGCTGCTACCCCTTTCATGGGCAGGATGTAATTCATGATGGAGAAAAATCCTTTTTTCATCTCACCGCCATACCAGGTGCCACCAATACATGCCCTCTTTTCTTTCAGGTTAAAAGCTACATAAACTTCACTGTTCATGCCATGCTCTTTCCATAACGGATCAGAGGTTTTGCAGGAATTCAGCATCACAAAATCCGGCTCAAAATCAAGCAGTTCTTCATCTGTAGGCCTAATAAACATGTTCTTTACAAAATGAGCCTGCCATGCTACTTCAGTTATCACCCGGATCCGTAAACGTGTATCGTGGTTTGTACCGGCGAAACCATCCTGAACATAAAGGCTCTTGCCGGAAAGTTGCTTCGAACTGGTTTTATAAAGATCATTCCAGATGCTCGGTGAGATTGGTTTATTATCGGATTTCCTTCCGGGACCAGCCCACCAGATGTTTGCCCTGGAAGTCTCTTCATCAACGATGTATTTATCTTTTGGTGACCGGCCGGTAAAAATACCGGTGTCAACATTTATTGCGCCGGTGCTTGTTACAAATGCTTTCTCATAACCAACAAGATCAGGGTTGGTTTCATGTTTGAACAATTCTTCGTACGAGAGGTTGTGGTAAATCGTTTTTACATCAGTGATTCCGTAAGTAGTAAGATCGAGCGTTTTCATTTTCAGTTTATTTATTGATTCATTTAATACCTATTTCAAACCGGCCACCAGGGTTTTGATCCGCTTTACCGCTTCAATAAGCTTTTCTTTCGAGGTGGCATAAGAGAATCGCATGCAATTCGGGTCACCAAATGCATCCCCGGGAACTGTGGCTACAAACACCTTATTCAGAATGTACATGCAGAAATCATTTGCATTATGGATGGTTGTTTCACCATCAGTTTTACCGAAATACCAGGAAATATCGGGAAAAACATAAAAAGCACCATCGGGATGATTGATCTTAAACTCTGGAATTTCTCCCAATAGCTTTAACATCAGGTCTCTCCTTTCAAGGAAAGCTGCTTTCATCGTCCGCAATTCTTTGGTGTCAGGATTAGTGATTATAGCTTCAAGCGCAGCACGCTGTGCAATGGAAGAGGCGGCTGAAGTGAACTGCCCCTGCAGCTTGTCGCAAGCTCTCGCAATTTCTTTAGGAGCAGCTATATAACCAATCCTCCATCCTGTCATGGCAAATCCCTTTGAAACGCCATTGACCACGACTACCCTGTCTTTTATAAAATCAAATTGGGCAATGCTCTCATGTTTTCCTATGAAATTGATATGCTCATAGATCTCATCCGCTACAATGGTTACCTGCGGATATTGAACCAGGACCTCCGCAATCCCTTTCAGCTCGGCCTTTGAATAGACAGAGCCGCTTGGATTACATGGTGAACTGAAAATGATAAGTTTGGTTTTTTGGGTAATTGCGGCCTCAATCTGCGCCGGAGTAACCTTAAATTCCTGTTCAACGGTCGCCGGGATAAAAATGGATTTTCCTTCCGCAACTTTTACAATTTCCTTGTAGGATACCCAGTAAGGGGCTGGCAAAAGGACTTCATCCCCCGGATTGACAAGACACAGAACGACATTGGCAATCGACTGTTTCGCGCCTGTGGAAACAACGATCTGATCGCAGGTATAGTCAAGGTTATTGTCTCTTTTCAGCTTGACGCAAATCGCTTCCCTCAGGTCAGCATAACCGGCTACCGGGGGATAGAATGAAAAATTGTTATCGATGGCCTTTTTTGCTGCATTTTTTATGTACTCGGGGGTATTGAAATCGGGTTCGCCAAGACTCAGGTTGATCACATTGTGGCCCATTGCATTTAGTTCCCTGCATTTACGCGACATTGCCAGGGTTTCAGATTCAGAGAGATAGTTAATTCTGTTCGAGAGCATATTGTATAAAGTTATGATAATGAGCTTTTTTTAAGAAGCGCAAAGGTAGGAAAAAATATTATACAAAGGATTTGTAGTGACGGCTATATCTTTTTTTTGAGGTGCTAAACCCCACCCCCTAACCTTATAACCCCACCCTCTGACCCCATTGCCGTCAAGCTAAACTCAATTTGGACGGAACTTCCATAAATGTTATCAGTGTTTTTATTTTCTGTCTCTCACTCGTACAAATGTCTTATACAATAAAAATTCAACCTCAAAATAGAATTTTTTTCCACAATGAGGTTGAATTTATATAACAAAACCTAAATCATGTATTTAATTATCTGATCACAATCATTTTTTTAATATCCGTCCTCTGTTCATTAATTGAAAGAGAATACTCATATATGCCTGCGGGTAAATTAGATGTATTAAATGTGATCTTCTTTGTTCCATCGCTCAAATTTGTTATAGGTATAACTTGTTTCAACTGGCCCCAACTGTCGTATATTTTGATGTCGGCATTTTCAGCGCCAAACAGCTTAAAGTAAAAATCAGTTGATGAATTGGAAGGGTTCGGAACATTTTGAAGTAGCTGGCCATTTTGTAATTTACCGATGCTTTTCTTCAAAGGATCTTTTGTAAATGGAAGAAGGAATATTAATGAATCACGGTAAGCCACATATTTTACCTTGGATTTTGGTTTGTATTGTGGCATCGATCCGATGAAAATTGGCCTGTTACCGGTTGTGTCCATTATCGTATAAAGATGGCCCAGATCAATGATAGCGAAAACACTATCGTTGGGATTAGTTGAATTTTGGATCCGGTTTTCATACCAGGATATGGCCTCAGGATAATTTTGCAATTGGATATCACATTTATTGGCAAGAAAATCACCAAGCTGGGTTAAGGAAGTATCAGCTAAAATTGAATCATTCGTAAGATAGAACGTCTTCAAACCGCTAAAATCGTTTCCTGCATAGGGCTCTGTTGAAAACAGTTCTTTCATAGCTGCCAGTGCATATGTTGATTTGGGATATGTTTCTACAAGAAGCTGAAAGACATTGATTGCATCTGTATAGTAGCCAATGCTATCGTAACTCATTCCAGTATTAAACATCTGTTCATCAGGATTGATTTGAACATTTCCACCTTCCAGTGGACACCATGTTGGATATGGAAGAAAAACTCCGTAATTCAATTTAAGGTCGGTTGAAGGAACAAAATTATTGCCCCAACAGTTATAAGTAACATCATATTTTGGTAAAGGACCGGTTCGCAGATTATCATAAAATAGTAATGGATCAGATTCACTAACTATAGCATTGTATTTCATATAAAATGGAAGACAATTATTAGTAGCATATAGATCATAATCGGTACAATTACTTATTTCTTGTGTCCGGGAGTAATCTTGGGCAGTTTGTAGACCGGTCATAGAAACATTACTACTATTATCCAATATTTCAATCCCGGAGAGATTATTATGAATATGGTTCATATAGATTGAGGCTTCCGAACCATAAATATATAACCCGCTTTCCGTGCAATTAGATATGTGATTATATTCAACAATTTTGTTACCAGAAGGAGAACCACAATAGTACAAAGCCAATCCATATAGTCCTCCAATGATTGAGTCAGAGGATATTGTAAAATTCTTGTAACCTTCTACCAAAAAATCATCTATTGGTTTGTTGTATCCCTTCGGCCACGAGCATCTTGAGTATTTGATCGATCCTGCCCAACTTGCAGTCAAAAAACCCTATGACTCTTCAGGACAGGCGTTCGCAGATGATCACACTGGTTGAGCAGTGGCATCAAAGTGGCCTTAGCCAGGCAGAATTTGCCAAGGCGCACAATATAAAACTCGCGAAATTGCGTTATTGGATCCATAAGCAACGGCATGGTGAAAGGCATGCTTCGGGGTTTATTCAACTGAATGGAGTACCTTCAACCGGTATCAGCATCAGATACCCTAATGGGGTTGAATTGGTTCTCCCAGCCCAGACATCGACAGGACTTCTTCGGTCCCTAATCCATATTTAAGTCTCATGTTTTCATTGGGTGCATCCCGGTATTACTTGTACCGGGAACCAACCGATATCCGGAAGAGTTTTGATGGGCTTTGCGGGCTGGTGAGTGAACGGCTTGGACAAAATCCAATGAGTGGAGATGTTTTCATCTTTATCAACCGACCCCGTAACCGGATGAAATTATTACGGTGGGAACCGGGCGGTTTTGTATTGTTTTATAAACGACTTGAACGGGGAACTTTTGAGTTACCCATCCTTCCATCCGGAGTTCATTCCCAGCGAATCGGGTACGGGGAGCTGGCTATGATAATTACTGGTATATCCATGAAATATGCAAAAAAAAGAAGACGATTTTTATCACAAAATGATGTTGATAAATACCGGTAAAACTGGCGGTTATCAATGGTGTTTAGTGGTAAATTTGATTCATAGCAAGCACGGAACAGATACTTGTTTCAAAGGAAGAGTTTGAAGCTCTCAAATCAGAAAATATCTGGCTTAAACATCAACTTGCCGAACTGAAACGTCTGATCTTCGGAGCCAAAAGCGAACGATATATCGGATCCGATATGGATCAACCCTCGTTGTTTGACTTACCGAAAGAGGAAGCAATAGAAATACCAAAGGAAGAAATCACCTACACGCGTAATAAACCGCAGGAAAAAAAGCAGCCTTTACGACTGGAACTTCCAGCCCATTTGCCACGCAAGGATGAAGTTATTGAGCCAACAGATCTACCGCAGGATGCAAAGAAAATAGGGGAAGCCATTACTGAGGTGATCGAATATGAACCGGCCAGTGCATATGTACGCCGCATCATCCGCCCCAAGTATATTGTTAAGCAAACAGATGAAGAAACCAACATCGTTATTGCATCGCTCCCTTCACTGCCTATTCCAAAAGGAAATGCAGGACCCAGCATGCTCTCACATATTCTGGTAAGCAAATTTATTGATCACCTTCCGTTTTACCGTCAGGTACAGATTTTCAAACGCCAGGACTTAAACATTGCAGAATCTACCCTTGGTGGTTGGTTCAATGCCGCCTGTAACCTGCTGATGCCTTTGTACGATACCTTGAAAACCAAAGTTCTTTCCTGTGATTATCTGATGGCCGATGAAACACCCATCCCGGTGTTGACAAAAGATAAGCCGGGCGCAACCCACAAAGGTTTTCATTGGGTGTATTATGATCCGGTACATAGACTGGTCTTGTTCGACTACAGGAAAACCCGGGGAAGGGAGGGCCCTGACGAATTCTTGGAAAACTATCACGGGTATCTTCAAACCGATGGCTACACGGCATACAACAACCTTAAAAATCATTCAAACATTACACTGTTGGCTTGCATGGCCCATGCACGCAGGAAGTTTGATCATGCCAGGGATAATGATCCGCTACTCGCCGAACAGGCATTGAAATTGTTCCAGGATCTCTACCAAATAGAACAACAGGCAAGGGATGAGGGTTTATCGTATGATGCCATTCAGCAGCTCCGGCAAAAAGAATCAAAGCCGATTCTCGATCAACTGCATGCCTGGTTACAAGACCAACATAATAAAACGCTACCCAAAAGCGCCATTGGAGCTGCCATCGACTACACATTGACTTTATGGCCCCGGCTGATCCGGTACATTGATCAGGGACGGTTCTTTATTGATAATAATCTTATTGAAAACAGCATCAGGCCAGTGGCACGTGGAAGGAAAAACTATTTGTTTGCCGGCTCTCATGAAGCTGCCCAACAAGCTGCTGTGATTTACTCATTACTGGGCACGTGTAAAACAAACAACGTCGAGCCATTCGCCTACCTGACCAAAATCCTTTCGGTAATCTCCGATTATCCTGCTAACCAACTGCACAAACTTCTGCCCGGGCAAAAATAAGACTTATATTTGTTTTAGAAAAGATGCTCGTAGCAGGAGGCTTACATTGCAATCAACAGTAAAAATCGTAATTTTGCCATGGGAAGTCATGTTTGATGATTAATATTAAAATTATCAGATCGACATTCCGGTTTACCTTCAGGTAAGCGATTTTCGGCCCGGGCTTGCAGGGTTAAGAGGTATAAGTCAAGCCCGTGCTTATTTATTTTAACTGAACCTCCTCTTTCACGGTTTAAGTTTTTATTGTTTTAATCAACTATTTCCTGAAGGTTAAAAAAGAAAGTTTTTTTTATAAATCTTATTCGATTTTATTTTGCCGGTCCTTAATCCCAGTATCCATAACCCTATACTTTGAAACCTAATCAATTACCAGCTTCTTCACCTCAACCCCTTCTTTTGACTGTATTTTGACTAAATAGATACCTTTTGACAGTGTGCTCACATCTATTTCAAGCTGATTTTGATCATGCAGCTGTTTATTCATCACTTTTTCACCCTTAATCGTAAAGATCGTGACCATCAATTCTTCCAATGTTACTATTGTAGGTGTGATTGTGATATTAGAATTTGCTGGGTTAGGGCTAATGTTAAAAATTGCCTTGGTTGGTTTTTGTTCTTCAATGAAGTCAATACCTCCATTACCTGTTTTTAATATGGTTCCGGCCAAACCGACTATATAACCGGTAGTAGAATCTGTAAAGAATACTGAGTTTAAATTATTCCATGTTCCACTCGAATCAATAGTCCACGTTAAGCCTCCATTAATTGTTCTAAAGATATCGTCACTACCCACTGCATAACCTTTGTTGGCATTTACAAAGAAAATCGAATTTATTTGATCCATTGTGCCGGTATGTTGATTTGTCCACGTTGTTCCTCCATCGATAGTTTTCATGATATTTCCAAGGTAATCTCCCACCCATCCAGTATTAGCATCGTAAAAGAAAACTGAATATAAAGGATAGTCTGCTGTGATCGATAATTCATTCCAGGTTGTACCTCCATCTGTGGTTTTTAGTATAATTCCAGCACCAACACTGGAAATATCCCCAACGACATATCCAGTATTTGGATCAGGAAAGTAAACTGAGTTTAAATAATGAGCAATTGGCGTTGAAGTCCATGTCATACCTGCATTGGTAGTCTTTAGTATTATTCCGGGATTAGTACTGTTACCAGATCCTACAACATACCCATTGTTGGCATCGGGGAAGAAAACGGATGTCAGGCCTATATTTGTCCCACTCGATAATCTGTTCCAGCTTGTGCCTCCATTCATTGTTTTATAGATACCCCCACTGATATCAACCACATAGCCTGTATTGACATCAGTAAAAAAAACGGATCTTAACCAGGTATGTTCCGGGCCAGTAGATAACACTGTCCAGTTTGTGCCTCCATTCGTGGTTTTTACAATAACACTCGGTACGAATACACTTGACTCCCCCACCGCATAACCTGTACTGGCATCAGGGAAATAAACCGAAGAGAGATTTTGTGTTGTTCCTATCGATAATGGAGTCCAACTCATGCCGGCATTGATGGTTTTTATAATGATCCCGGATCCACCCACCGCATAACCCGTATCGGGGTCAGGGAAAAAAATGGAATATAATCCCACATTTGTTCCATTTGATATTGTACTCCATGTTGTTCCTGCATTTGTGGTTTTATAAATATCTCTATATATACCATCCAACACATAACCTGTATTGGCATCAGTAAAGTAGATTGATTGAAAATCATCAAAAGTAGCCAACTGTCCCAATCCACTTGTATCAATAGTCCAGGTCACGCCTGCATTGATCGTTTTTAATAGAGATCCATCATATCCTGCAATATAGCCCGTACTTACACCAGTAAAAAAAACTGAATTTAATGGGTGATTTGTTCCGCTCGATAAAGTATCCCATGTTGAGCCCCCATTGATAGTTTTAAAGATGTTACCGTGATCACTTACTATATACCCGGTATTGTCATCAATGAAGAAAACTGAATTTAAGTTTGCTGTTGTTCCGCTTGATAAGGTAGTCCATGTTGCACCAGCATTGTTGGTTTTTATTATAGTACCTTCCTGACCCACCGCATACCCTGTATTAATATCTGAGAAATAGATTGATAATAATGCATTAGGTGTCCCACTGAAAATCGTATTCCAAGTTGTACCCGAATCATCGGTTTTTAATACTATGCCACTGGAACTACCATTACCTGCAATATAACCAGTATTGGTATTTGTAAAATAAATTGAGCATAACCAATTATTTGGCCCACTCGAATAAATTGTCCATGTCAAGCCTCCATCAGAGCTTTTCAAAATCGTTCCAGCAAAACCCACAGAATAACCATTATTGGCATCCGTAAAGTAAACTGATTCGAGGGTATTACCACAAGGCAATGGGTTCTGCCATCGCCATTGGGGTAAAGCAAGGATCGAGATAATGGAAAAACAAAGTAAAATAATACTTTTTTTCATTTGAAGAAATTTCCATGGTAAAATTACACGTTCAATGTTACGTACGCAATACCAGGAAAGCACAATTATTTTTACGGGAATCCGCTATACTTTTTCTTGAAACAAAAGTTATGTAGTTTATTATCAATAATAATATTTACAAATTGGCGTGCAGATTGCACGCCATCAATTCTTTTTAGATGACGGATTTTACTTAGTTCCATAACTTTAGACTGAAGTCTACTTTTTAATTTCGCTTTATCTACTTATTATACTGACTTTTATCCTTGAGAAATTCGTTTTAGAAGTTGCCAGGGCCTCCGGCAAAGTTGCTCAGTTTGCTCAGTTTCTCCTTGGCTGAAGCAATATCCATCAGGAAGACAACTCCTGTATCTATAAGAATTGGATTCTTCGGCATGCAAGGTTTCATAGGAAGGACATCCGTCAAAGACCAAAATATAAACAAGCTGATCCCATTGAATATACAAGTAAATATACCTTAACCTGACGGCTATGGGGGCAGGGGGTGGGATCATTACACTTTGCACTTCAGACTTGGTCTTGGGGTGGGTTATAGCGCCTCAAAAAATGAATTAACGGTAATGACTCCTAATTCTCAATAAATCATAAAAAACCCTGAACCCATAAGTCCAGCTAACCTTCGACCCTCCCTTGTCAATCCATGATTTCACTGGAACTTCCACGACAACTTCTTCGATCCTCTCCCTGCCATACATTCCGATGATCCGCCCGAATATCTCGACATCGAAAAGCCACCGGGTTATAAAGGGTTTTTCAAATACCTTTACCGCAAGTTCCCTCGTGAACAGTTTTGCCCCGCATTGGGTGTCATATACCATGAGGTGAAGGATGTTGGATATGAAGGTGGCAATAACCCTGCCGATAAGGTGACGGTAAAGTCTCCGTTCAATTCTCGCTCCCAGAATGGCAACCCGCGATCCAAACGCGAATTCAAGCGTGGGTTTCTCCTCTAAACAGGAAAGCAAATGTGCATATTCCTGTAATGGCGTGGATAGATCCGCATCAAAATAACCGAAATATCCGGATGAAAAATGAGACAAGGCCATATTTATCCCCACCTGAACGGCTCCTGCCTTCCCAACGTTTCTTGGCAAAGTGGTAACAAGGATCCGGTCAGGAGCTCTCTCTCTGAGCGACTTAAGAAGGATACCCGTCTCGTCGGTACTTGCATCATCTACTAAACAGAACGAAATCTCCCGTTCCTTTTGAAGAAATTCCAGGAATTCATCTGCCGGAAACCTGCCGGCTTCATTATAGAAAGGAATAACAATACAAATCGATTTCATGGAGTGGTTTTAATGCAGTTTCCAGGCAGAACATATCTCACTGTTCTGAACCCTGATGTAAAAAATTTTTTTCTCCTTTGAATACTGGTAATCCTGCGGATGCCAGCGATAATTTGTAATGAAATAATCCGCCTGATCATCGGCTTCAACGTAAGTTATCCGCTTTTGGTCACCGGGTTTCAAAATATAAAAATTGTGTTCTCCGGCAAGATTCGCTACCTTGATCTTAATAAGAGGCGACGGGTCATTGGCGAGAATATGATCCAGTGCTTGTTTATAAGAGGTCCCCCAATAATCGAGTTCAAATGTCTTCCGTAGGTACTGATCTTTTTTCGATAGCAGGATATTGAAATAAACATCTTCAAAGGGATGGCTCATTATCATCGTAAATCCGGTACCTGCCATGGATAAGATCAGAAGCAAAAAAAGGACGACTTTTGGCAGGTCTCCTGAGAAGAACTTCGCATTAAAGAGCGAAGACAGGCCATAGATTACCAGGAGAAGAAACGACGGGTAAATAAAATACATCTGCCTCCATGCATCATATAACACCGAATGCAGTATAATAACTGAAATAACCGGCCCGGCAAAACATGCAAGGTAGATCAGTTGATTACGATCATTGGTCTGTCCAAGAAAAAGAAGAGGTTTCCTGAAGAAGCGGACAACGAGGAAGATAAAACCTGTTACACCGGGAAACAGGTAAGCAACCGGGGTCGTCAGTCCAAACCAATGCGGCAGGTATTTCCACCCGACTTTCGAAGCCCTGGTAAAATCCCCGTATATCAGCACATTATTGTCCCATCTGAACTTCGACATGTTTGCTACCGCGATCCTGAAACGTCCCGGCGGATCATGCCATAACCATGGCCAGGCCAGGATTACGACAACGATTGTCAAAACAAGGTACACAAGGTACCGGAAGATCATTTCTTTTCGGTCAGGACCCCGGATCAGATCGATAAGTACCAGCCCGCTTACAATTGCAGGGAGAATAATTCCCATGACCCGGATATCGATCAGCAACCCGCTTAAAATCCCTGATAAGATAAAGTACCGGATCTTTTTATCCCTGAAAGCAAAGAAACAAGCCAGAAAGCAAAGGATGAACATGCACATGAAAGGAATGTCCTTGCTGTTAAAAAAAGATTGGGCATAGATCCTCGGACTGAGCAATAAGATAAGGTAACCGGTAACTGCAAGAGTTTTATTTCGGTAAAGAACCCAAATCAGAAAATAAAAGGCAAAAGCGCACAGCAGGAAAAAAAGATGGGTAGCCAGATGCCGCATCATATAAATATCCCGCGAATCTTTCAGCCGTAAAGCCTTCTCCATGAAGATCAGTGGCAGTTCCACAGCCACGCCATAATCACGGTTTTTAAAGTCGTTAAGGGTGGTGTCTCCCTTGAACACATAATGATAAGTCCTCAGCCCGATATCATGCTGAAGCGGCTCATCCCACGCAATCCCGTAATCTCCAAACACCATCAATCCCAACACCATACTCGTTGCCAGGATCACACAACCTGCAAAATACTCTTTTAAAAATCCAATAACTTTCTGCATTATCGCTGAGGGTTCAAAATTTCGACGATCCGAAATAACTTTCCACGCCATGATTCAACGGTAAAAATAGGGAAAATATAAATCCCCATCTCTTTTCGCCTCGTGCGTCGCGTCTCTCGATCTTATCACATTTCGCATTTCACATTTCGCACTTGATTGCTCTGTGACTCTGTCACTTTTTTAAATAAATTTGTAAAAAAATTCAACCCATGGAATTATTGGTTTTTTCTCTATTGAAGATCATCTTCACAATTGGACTAGTATTGATTTCAGTCCTCGTCGTCCTGCGATATTATTTTTCTCATAAAAAACAACCCGTCCCGGCATCGGTTCAGAATGAAGAACAAAAGATCATCCTTCCTTTACGCCTGCAGGCTTGTGAACGTATCGTCCTCTTCCTCGACCGGATATCTGTAAACAACCTCATCATGAGGATCAACAAACCGGGAATGAATACCCTTCAGCTTCAGGCTGCAATGGTCAGCGCCATCCGCGATGAATTTGAGTACAATATGTCACAACAGCTTTACCTCTCTTCCAAAGCCTGGGGATTGGTGAAAAATGCCAAAGAAGAAACCATCAGCCTGATCAACAAAGCATCTACAAAAGTGACTGAAAATGCCCCTTCATCCGAAATGGTAAGAATGTTGCTGGAACTGGTTCTTGCAGAAGAAAAATCTGCCGTTGATATGGCCCTGGAAGCAGTAAAGTACGAAATACAGAAAGAATTTTAATTTATTCGAATGAAATTCGTACCTTTCGGGTTGAAAGAACTAAACCCAACTCCCATGAAAACTAAATTTTACTACATTTTTGTTATCGTAATTCTTGTGCTCGGCGGTTGTACCTCAAAAACGGGCAGGAAAGAAGTTACCGTACTGTCACATTCCGACCTGATTACCATCAGCGGGGCTTATGCCATGGCACCAATAATGCAGGTTTGGATGAATGAGTTCCAAAAATTACATCCCTATGTGAAATTCAAAATGGATGTCAATGGCTCCGGCCAGGGACTCGACGATCTGATTGCTGGTAAGGTTGATTTGGCCATGATCTCCGAAGAAATCCCCAAAGATAAAGCATCACTGTTGTGGATCAGTCCGGTGGCGCGACTTGGTATCGTTCCCGTGATGAGCGGCAAAAACCCTTACCTTAAAGCAATCCAGGAGAAAGGAATATCCAAAGAAAAACTGGTTTCTCTATTCTCAGGAAAAAACACCGTCACATGGGGTGAACTGGCCGGCACATCCGCTAAAGATGCCGTAAAAGTTTACATGCGTGAAGATCCCTCAGGCGCAACTGCAACCCTGGCCGGATATTTATCCGTGGATGCCGCTCAGATTCATGGAATACCGGTGAAAGGAGAGACAGAGCTTGTCAACCAGGTTAAGAATGACCCCATGGCACTGAGCTATTGTAATTTTATCTATGCCTTCGATCCCGCCAGACAAGTACTCCTGGACGACCTGAAAGTGATTCCGATAAATATGACTGGGAAACAAAAAGCAGAGGGCAATCCAAAAATATTCGACACTTACGAACACCTTCAAAGGGCCATGTGGCTTGGGAAATATCCCGCTTCTCTCATCAGGGACCTTAACCTGGTATCGAAAGGAAAACCAAGAACAAGGGAGATGGTCGATTTTATTTACTGGATCATTACCGACGGGCAGCGTTTCATTGCGGGTAATGGTTATATTGAACTCCATTCCAGCGAAGTGCAGAACCTCGTGAATACCATGAAGGCGATGATACAATAAATTCTACTTTTCTTTCCTGTAACGTTGTTTTTCAACCGGCGTCATCTTTTCAGTAGCATACTGGAAAATCAACCGCGGTGCCTTGTTTTTCCATTTATACAGGAAAGGTTCAATCTGTGAGGGCTGACGCTTCCAGGCTTCCCGCAGGAACCATCCGAGTCCCTGGTGCACTTCCCGCTCTGGATCCATCATCATCGGTTCAATGAAATCAAGATAATGCTGGTAATCTGTTGTTTTTTTCAATTCCTTGATCAATGAAACCGGCACCGCCCGTCTCTGGAACTTGTTCTTCCCGGTACGCCATTTGGCAAGATCATGGTAGGTGATGATCTCTTTCTTAAAGAATAGCTGCATGATCTCGCTGCAAATAAAATCCGTATGTCCCCAATTGGTTATCCCCATATCAAACCAGCCTTCAAATGCATGAAAGGTGTCTTTAGAAAATTCATTCTTAAAGGCCATTAAAAGCCGAAGTGCAAAACTCGTCTCTTCATACTTCCCGGTCCCCAAAAGGAGCGGAGCAACCCGGAAAACAAGCCCCAGGTCAATACCCGGATCTTCAAGCAGGCTCTTTACTTTGGCGTCACTCTGCTCAAGCGTAAGCCCAAAGGCATCGTACCCTTCCTTAAAATACCGGGCATATTTCTTTACAATGGCCTCATCCCCATTAGCCCTGCAAAAATTATCAATTTCCTTAAAAAGTTCTTCTGGTGTCATATGTTGTAACTAAATTTAATAAATCATAAAGATAACAACAAAAAATGTTTTACTTTTTGCCATTTTCCTGATTAATGTAAAACCTTTATCAATGAATGATCCTAATATATCGATAGTTCCTGAGGAAACCATCATTAGCAAAATTTATCTTCTCAGGGGAAAAAAAATTATGCTCGATAAAGATATTGCAGAACTTTATGAAGTAAAAACCTTTCGTTTGCGTGAACAGGTAAAAAGAAATACTAAGCGTTTTCCTGAAAACTTTATGTTCAGGTTGACGGAAGAGGAAACAGATTTTATGGTCTCGCAAAATGCGATACCTTCCAAACAACATTTGGGAGGGCATTTACCGTTTGCGTTTACAGAGCATGGCGTATTGATGCTTGCCAACATATTGAGAAGCGAACGAGCCATGAAAATGAGTATTCGGATAATAGAAGTCTTTGTTAAGATCCGGGAAATGTTGCTTACGCATAAAGACATTTTATTGAAACTGGAAAAGATAGAACAAACCCTTTTGGGGCATGACGAAAAAATCCTGCTGATCTTCGGGTATCTCAAACAGCTTGAGCATGCTAAACAACAGGATATTGAGCTTAAGGAGCGAAAGCGGATCGGTTTTAAACGCGCTGATGAATAAACCTGATTGTTTGTATCTCTTTTATCCCCGACTTTTCCTTTATTTGAGAAAAGCTCTCGCTTTCTCTAACGCCGCCTCAATCCCTGCGGGATTTTTCCCTCCTGCTGTTGCAACATGCGGCTGCCCGCCTCCGCCTCCCTGTATCTCTTTGGCAAGTTCACGGATAATAGTCGCTGCATTGAAGCCCTTTTCTTTAATAAGATTTTCAGAGATCATCACAAGAAGGTTCGCTTTTCCCTCATTCTCTGAAGCCAGGACAAGGAAAAGATTGTCAACTGTCCTCATTAGTTCAAAGCCAAGATCCTTTACGGCATCAACATTCAGCTCCACTTTCTCGGCAAGGAAATGAATACCGTTGATATTCTCAATTTTTACCTTGATAGCCTCCTTAACCTCATTCAGCTTAAGCTTCTCGTATTCAGCCGCAAGCTTCTTCAATTCCTGGTTCTCTTCGATCAGGGCGCTCAATCCTTTGATCACATCCTTTGGATTTTTCAGCATTTCCTTCATCTCCTCAAGAACTGCGATCCGGCTGTTGTAATATTCAAGGGCCTTCTCACCGGTGATGGCTTCAATTCTTCGTATCCCGGCAGCAATGGCGCCTTCGGATACAATCTTGAAGAGCCCTATCTGCCCTGTGGCAGGTACATGGGTCCCCCCGCAAAGTTCAACAGAATAGTCTTTATCGAATACCACAACCCTTACCTTGTCTCCGTATTTCTCTCCGAAAAGAGCCATGGCACCCATCTCCTTTGCTTTATCAATGGGCATCGACCGGTCTTCGTAAAGTTCAATATTGCTCCGTATCTTTTGGTTTACTATATCTTCGATCTTCCGGATCTCATCGTCAGTCATCTTTGCAAAATGGGTAAAGTCGAAACGGAGATGATCTTCATCTACCAGCGACCCTTTTTGTTCGACATGGGTACCAAGAACCCTGCGAAGGGCCGCGTGCAGCAGGTGAGTTGCTGAATGATTGTTGGCTGTGGACCTGCGTTTGGCATCATCAACCGTGACAACAACCGGTGCGGATAAATCTTCCGGAAGTGTTTTCATCAGGTGCAGGATAAGATCATGTTCACGGAGGGTATTGGTGATCTCATAACTCTTCCCCTGGGAAACCAATTGACCCTTGTCCCCAACCTGGCCTCCCGACTCTGCATAGAATGGAGTCTGATCCAGTACTATATGAAAAAATTCTCCTTCTTTTGTCTTGATCTTCCGGTAACGGACAATTTCTGTTTCTGCAGATAAGGTGTCATAACCAACAAATGTGTTTCCGGAAGATCCGGGATCCAGGATAACCCAGTCGGCAGTGTCTACATGTGCAGCCTGCCGGGACCGGGTTTTCTGTTCAATAAGTCCCTTGTTGAATCCTTCCATATCGACATCCCAACCCGCTTCATTTGCCATCAATTGGGTAAGGTCGATCGGGAAACCATAAGTGTCATACAACTCAAAAGCAAAAGTTCCGTCGATGGACTTTTTCCCGTCGGAGGTAGTTGAGGTCTTTGCATTGAATTTCTGGATTCCGGCTGCCAGCGTCCTGAGAAATGCTGTCTCTTCTTCCCGAATAACATTGATGATTAGCTCCTTTTGTTTTTTCAACTCGGGGAAAACATCCCCCATCTGGGCAACGAGAACAGGAACAAATTCATGGATGAAGGGATCTTTCAGGTCGAGAAAAGCATAGCCAAACCTTACAGCCCTGCGCAGGATCCTTCGGATCACATAACCTGCTTTTACATTCGAAGGCAGCTGTCCGTCGGCAATGGCAAAAGCAATGGCACGGAGATGATCGGCAATTACACGCATCGCCGTATCAGCCTTTGGTTCAGTGCCGTATGGGATTCCCGACTTTTGGGCAATGGCTGCCAGTAAGGGCTGAAATACATCGGTATCATAGTTGGATTTCTTGTGCTGCATCACCATGCAGAGGCGCTCAAACCCCATGCCGGTATCGACATGTTTTTCAGGAAGCGGCACCAACTGTCCATCTGCAAGGCGGTTGAACTCGATAAAAACCAGGTTCCAGATCTCGATGACCAGGGGATTCCCTTTATTTACCAGCGTACTCCCTGGAATTTTCTTCCTTTCATCAGCATCTCTTAAATCGATATGGATCTCCGAACATGGACCACAGGGACCAGTTTCGCCCATCTCCCAGAAATTGTCTTTCCGTGAACCCAGCAGGATCCTGTCTTCAGGGATCCATAATTTCCAATAATCATAAGCGTCAATGTCTTTAGCCAATCCTTCTTTGGTGTCTCCTTCAAAAACTGTCACGTACAGCCGGTCCTTGTCAATCTTGTAAACCCCGGTCAGTAATTCCCAACCCCATTCAATCGCTTCTTTCTTGAAATAATCACCAAACGACCAGTTTCCCAGCATCTCGAACATGGTGTGGTGGTAAGTGTCATGCCCCACCTCTTCCAGGTCGTTATGTTTGCCTGAAACGCGCAGGCATTTCTGGGTATCGGCAACACGTGGCGATTTCGATGCTTTATTTCCGAGAAATATCTCTTTGAATTGATTCATCCCGGCATTGGTAAACATCAGCGTAGGATCGTTCTTTATGACCATGGGCGCTGAAGGAACTATCGTATGGCCTTTGGTTCTGAAGTAATCAAGAAAAGTCTGGCGTACAGTTTGGGAATTCATCTAACTAACGGATATTATGCATGTTTAACAATCTTTAACATTATCAGGAGAAGAAACACCTGCAAAGTTACTTTATTTACTTAAATTTGCCTTCGAAGGAAAAGCTATCTCCTGTATTTCTTTATTTGGCTTACAATAAGCATGGTAAAGTACAAATTCAACAAAAAATCTCTTACTTTCGATCGTGTCCAGGTTACTTTAAGGAAACGGTTGTTTTATTTCTTTACCCATTTGTCAACCGGGGTGGTCTTTGCAGCAGTTGTACTGGTGCTGGCTTTTAATTTTCTCGAATCACCAAAAGAAAAGGCACAAAAACGGGAAATTGAACAGATGAAGTTTCAGTACCGTTTACTGAACGATCAGCTTGACAAGACTACCAAGATTATAGCCGACCTGCAGGACCGTGACGATAATATTTACCGTGTGATCTTTGAAGCAGAGCCAATTCCCAGCTCAGTCCGTGCAGCAGGGATCGGTGGCGTCGACCGGTATGAAAAACTGAAAGGCTACAAGAACTCTGATCTGATCATCGAAACAGAGAAAAAGATGGATATTATTCTCGGCAAATTGTACGTTCAGTCAAAATCGTTTGACGAGGTGTTCGATATGGCTAAAAATAAGGAACGGATGCTGGTGAGCATCCCTGCCATCCAGCCAATCAGCAACAAGGACCTTCGCAGAATAGGTTCCTATTTCGGAGAACGAGTCGATCCTTTTTATAAGGTTCATAAATTTCATGAAGGCATGGACTTTTGTGCATCAATTGGAACCGAAGTTTATGCAACCGGGAACGGGACCATTGAAATGGCCGGTCATGATGATGGCGGTGGCTACGGAAATGAAATAGTCATCGATCATGGCTATAGTTATAAAACTGTCTATGCCCATCTTTCCAGGATCCTGGTAAAGCCGGGTCAAAAGATCCTGCGTGGTATGGTCATTGGTTATGTGGGTAACACAGGTAAATCTACGGCGCCTCATCTTCATTATGAAGTCAGGAAGAACGGCGTCCCGCTGAACCCGATCTATTTCTTCTTTAATGACCTGTCCGCCGATCAGTACAAGATGATGCTCGACCTGTCATCACAGCCTTCACAAACATTGGATTAACACATTTTTTTCAGGCATGAAACCGGTGAAGATAGAAAAGATATATTATTCTATCGGTGAAGTTGCCGAACTGTTCGAGGTAAATGCCTCACTGATACGATTCTGGGAAAGTGAATTTGATGTTCTTAAGCCTCAGAAGAATAAAAAAGGAAACCGGCTCTTTACCAAAGAAGATATTAATACGATCAGGATCATTTATCACCTGGTCAAAGAAAAAGGCTACACCCTCCAGGGGGCCCGGGAAAAGATAAAGCAGAACAGGGAAGAAGTTGAAAAACAGGTGGAGATCATCGATTCATTGCAACGGATTAAAAGCTTTCTTCTCGAACTGAAAAATGATGTTTCATGAAGAAGAAGGCCGGGACGGCGAATGATGAATCCTTCTTCAATAAAGTCTATGCTGTCGTTCTAAGGATTCCTCCCGGCAGGGTGACTTCCTACGGCGCCATCGCAGAATATCTCGGAACCAGGGGCTCGGCCAGCATGGTAGGCTGGGCCATGATCAGCTCCCACCCCAAACCATACAGGATCCCGGCCCACAGGGTTGTGAACAGGGTCGGTTTACTCACAGGCAAACATCATTTCGGAGGCCAAAAGGTAATGCAGCAATTGCTCGAAAGCGAAGGAATCGAGGTAAAAGATAATAAGGTCGTAAAGTTTGAAAAATTTTCTGGAATCCGGGAAAAGAAATATAAAATGTCGGCAGTAAGTCCTCAGTCAGCATTTTGGGTGCTTGTTTTTCTTAGCGCTTTTTAGCGTCTTAGCGTCTTAGCGGTGAAAAAGGCTTTTCGGAGCGTACTTTAATTCCAGATTCAAACTCCTCATTCATAATTCTAAAAAGCTCACCAGTTCACCACTTCACCACATCTCTTTTCTTTGTAACTTTGCATCAAATAACACCATGACAAAAGAACAAATATTAAAAGCGTTAGGCCATGTCCAGGACCCGGACCTGAAAAAGGACCTGGTCACATTGAACATGATCCATGAACTGAAGATTGATGGGAAGAAAGTGAAATTTAGGCTGGTCCTCACTACACCGGCCTGCCCGTTGAAAGATTTTCTGAAAAAGCAATGTAAAGATGCCATTCGTTAAATACGTTGATCCTTCTGCCGAAGTGGAAATTGAAATTTCATCTCAGGTCACAACGGTAAGGAAACAAACAGAAGAATTGCTTAAGGATGTAAAGAATATCATTGCAGTCGGTTCAGGTAAAGGCGGCGTTGGGAAATCGACGGTTGCCGTCAACCTTGCCGTAGCGCTGGCCAAGACAGGCGCCAAAGTGGGTTTGCTTGATGCCGATATCTATGGCCCTTCAATCCCGATGATGTTCGGATTGAAGGACGACCGGCCCGGCATTCGAAAAGGACGGAAAAAGTTGGATAATCCCCTTCGAAAAATTCGGCCTGAAGATCACTTCCATCGGCTTTTTTGTCGACCAGTCGAAGGCCCTTGATCTGGCGAGGACCTATGATTTCTTCTGCACTGAAACAATTGTTTTCTGAGGCCATCATGGGAGGAACTTGATTATATGGTGATCGACCTTCCACCGGGAACCGGAGACATCCCCCTGACCCTGATCCAGAATTTCCCGCTAACAGGCGCCATTATTGTGAGTACACCCCAGGATATGGCCATCGCCGATGTCAGGAAGGCCGCAGATATGTTCAATACCGAAGCCATCCGCATCCCGATACTCGGCCTTGTGGAAAACATGTCCTATTTTGTTCCTCCCGATATGCCGGATAAAAAGTATCACATCTTCGGAAAAAGCGGCTGCGGCAAATTAGCGGAAGAACTGTCAATCCCGCTACTGGGACAGATCCCTATTGTCACGGCCATCTCCGACGCCGGCGATCAGGGAAACCCCGTCGCAACCATCGACGGATCACCCATAACCCTCGCCTTTGCCCAACTGGCAGAGGCAGTAGCCCAACAAGTAGCCATCCACAACGCCATAAAAGAAACTATAGGAACTAATAGCCAACATCCGTAAGGGCACAATATTTTGTGCCCCACACCCAACTCTTAACACTTAACACTTAAAACTTAACACCCATAAGATCATAACCATGACTACACCCAACCAGGAACTGGAAACCAAAGTAAAAAACGTAATTGCACAAATCCGTCCATATCTTCAGGCAGATGGGGGAGATGTTGAATATATCGACATGAACGAGGACAAAATCGTAAATGTCCGCCTCCTCGGAATGTGCGGCAATTGCCCGCATAGCCAGATGACTCTAAAGAGTGGCATCGAAGCAGCCGTCAAACGCGTCCTCCCGGAAATCACCGCAGTAGAATCAGTAATGGAGTGACCTTGGAAATATCGTTACGCATCACGATTTTCACCACGTCACTTGTTCACCAGTTCACCACATTTTTTCGCGTCACGCGTCACGAGAGATACTTCCCAACAATCGGCATCCTTCGGCCGGTTCCGAAGGCTTTGGGCGAAACCCTTAAGATTGGCGGTGTCTGGTTTCGTTTGTATTCACTCGTGTTGACAAGTTTCAGTACCCGCTTCACCGTTTCTTTGTCAAACCCTTCCCTGATCAGTTCATTTGGGCCTTTCCTCAACTCGATGTATTCATAAAGGATTTTATCGAGGATGGAATAATCCGGCAATGAATCCGAATCTTTCTGTCCGGGCCTCAGTTCGGCCGACGGGGGTTTGTCAATGCTGTTTTGCGGGATGATCTCTTTCTTCCGGTTGATGTATGCAGGCCAGCTCGTAAACCTGGGTCTTGTAAACATCGCCGAGCACCGATATGCCGCCGCACATATCCCCGTATAAGGTCCCGTAACCTACGGCAGCCTCGCTTTTATTGGAGGTGTTCAGAAGGATATATCCGAATTTATTGGATAAGCCATCAGGATCACGGCCCTTGCCCTCGCCTGTATATTTTCTTCAGTAAGATTGAAAGGCAGATCCTTGAACCAGGGCTTAAGCAGATCTTCAAAAGCCGAAAAAGCCTCATCGATCGCTATGATATCATACTTTACATTGATCTTCGGTCGGCAAGCTCTATCGCATCCTTCTTGCTGTGCTCCGATGAAAAGCTGGAAGGAAGCAGTAAATCGCACGTACATTCTCACTGCCCAATGCCCTTGCAGCCAGCACAAGTGTCACAGCCGAATCTATCCCCCCCGACAAACCGAGAATAGCCGTCTTCAAATCCATCTTCCCGAAATAATCCCTGATCCCCATCACCAAAGCATCATGGATCAATTCTATCTTGCTTGGCGTCCTTGCATCTTCACGTGGCTTTTCTTCCTTGTAATCAAAATCATTCAGATTATACACCCGGAAGTCTTCCTCAAAATACTTCATCTCGTCAAAAACAGTTCCCTTAGGGCCAACCACCATCGACCCGCCGTCAAATAACAATTCCGTCTGTCCCCCCACATGGTTCAGGTAAAAGAAGGGACGATAGTATGTTGCCGCATTTCTTACAAGGACCTCCCTGCGGAGGGCCGGCTGGTTGTAATGAAAAGGAGAAGCGGCAATGTTCACCACCACATCGGGATCGAGAACGATCAGCTCATCCATCGGGTTCCGTACATACAAGGGGTCTTCGATGTTCCACAGGTCTTCGCAGATCGTCACAGCAAATTTGTACTTTTTGTATTCAACCATGGCATATGGCAGCCGGTTGGGCTCAAAATACCGGTATTCGTCAAAAACATCATAATTCGGCAGAAGGGTCTTGTGAAAAACGGCCTGTATCATTCCATCTGCAAGGAAATAAGCTGAATTGTACAGCCGCTTGCCTTTGCCTGCAGGGTTAACAGAGGGGGCGCCGACAATCACTGCAATATCCTTGCATTCACGGGCAATGGAAAGCACCCCTTCCTGGCTTTTGGCAATAAAATCGTCAAACTCCAGGAAATCGCGGGGAGGATAACCGCATACAGCCAGCTCCGAAAACACCACTACATCGGCAGGCATGCTCTTTGCCCGCTCTATGTACGATTTGATCTTGGCGACGTTATTTTCAAAATCGCCGATGTGATAATTCAACTGTGCTAACGCGATCCGCATAGGTCAGATTTCCCTTGTCATCAAAAAAGTACCCCTATATTCAGCTCCGCGTAATTAAGGCTGCTCCGGTTCAGCAGGTGGGGGTTCCAGGTGTTGTTCCCCTGTAAAACATTGTTCAGGCTGTTGCTGTACCCCAGCCCTACTATTAACGAAATTGATTCGTCAATCTTGTATTCCGTCCCCAAACCTACAAGAAGCGCCTCGCGGATAAAAGAGGCCTCGCTCGTCGTAAGGTTTGTCTTATCGGAAATCGTGCCATGAGTCTGGGTCATAAAATTATCGGTCGCCTGGGTGCGTAGCATGAACCCCGTCCCAAATCCTATCTGTCCGTAAAAACTGAAACTGCCGTATTCCTTGGTCTTCATCTTAATGGTCAGCGGGATCTCCAGGTAGCGGAAGTTGTACTTCCTGCTCATGTTGCCGGTATCCGGCTTATTTTGCATAGGGAAACTGCAGGTTCCCCCCCAGGAACGAGAAATTGAACCCGGTGCAGAGCTTATAATGCTCGGCCAGCCTGAACTCGCTGATGAAGCCAAATGAGAAACCTACGGAAGATCCATTGCTGGTATAGTTCTTTTCATTGGGATTCATCCACGAAATCACCGGCGCAATCCTCAACCCCAGCCTTACAGGCGTATCCTGCGAAAAACCTGCCCTCGCAAATAAAAGAACCAGCGTAATAACCAGTATGAGTGTCTTGATATTTTTCATGATAAAGATGTTAACCTGCAACAAAACAGGGTTGCTTTTTAACAAAATTACACTATTCAATCGAGCGTCAGGTGGTTTAACGCAGGTTTTTATCCAAAAGTAATTAACCACAATCAACTGCCAACTGCCAACTGCCAACTGCTGACTTCTTAGCGCCTTTTAGCGTCTTTGCGTCTTAGCGGTGAAATTTTTCATTTAGACACCGGAGTGTTCACAAAATTCATACTATCTGATTGATTTTTCCGTTAAAAATAAAAAGAAACAACTGTGAAACTATACCACTTTACCCTGTCACTCCTCATTATTCTTTTATTCAATAGCTGCACTTGGCATAAAGACCGCCTGCAGATTGATGTTTCCAATATTAAAATAGCAGATGTTAAGATACATCGTTACGACCGCGACCTGTTTAGGATTCCTGTCAATGATCTCCAGGCAGGGCTGCAACAAATACAGCATGAATATTATTTCTTCCTTGGAACAAACCTCAATGACCCAAAGAAACTGGATGACATGCGGGCATACCTTGAAAATCCCCGCAATATCGACTTCCAGAGAACCTGCGAAACACAATACAACGATCTCTCCAAAATAGAAAAAGACCTTACGGAACTATTCCGTCACTGGAAGTTCTGGTTTCCCGATGTTAAGGCGCCCAGGGTTTATACGTATATCTCCGGAGGCGATTATACCAACCCGGTGCAACTGGCCGACAGTGTCATGATCATCGCCCTCGATACCTACCTCGGTAAGGACTTCAAACCATATTTTGCCGATGGCCTTGCACTCTACCAGGTTGAGCGGATGAACAACGATCATATCCTGCCCGATTGTGCAAAGGAAATTGCCGGTGCCATTTACCAGCCTCCCACTGCCCCTGCAACCCTCCTGGGTGGCATGGTCGAAGCAGGAAAACACCAGTACCTGGTCGATGCATTATTGCCTGGCATCCCTGCCTGGCTCAAACTGAATTATTCAAAAAGCCAGTACGACTGGGTCGTAAAGAATGAAATGCACATCTGGGCAGCCCTCATCGAAAACCGCTTGCTCTATTCCTCCGAAGGACAGTATTTCCAGATGTTCCTTTCCGACGGTCCCTATACCATGGAATTCTCAAAGGACTCTCCTTCCCGCCTCGGCGAATGGATCGGCCTGCAGATCGTCCGCTCATACATGCAAAAAAATCCGGACATCACCCTCCAGATGCTCCTGCAGGAAACCGATGCCCAGAAAATCCTCACCTTATCAGGCTATAAACCTGAAAAATAAATTACGTATTGACCTTTCCCATGGGGTTTTAAAAAATGTTTCCTGAATCGTATTACCTTTTCGTTTTTGCCTGATTAACGGAACATAACTCTTAACCTTATCCGGTTTATGTTAGTCAGGACTTTCGGAAGCGCCCTATTTGGTATCCACGCAATCATCGTCACCATTGAAGTTTTCCTCGATCAGGGGATTAACTTTTTTATGGTGGGACTGCCCGATAGTGCCGTAAAAGAAAGCCATCAGCGTATCGATGCAGCATTGCGTAACACCGGGTATAAGATCCCGGGAAAAAGGATAGTAATAAACATGGCACCGGCAGACATCCGTAAGGAAGGCTCATCATACGATCTCACCATTGCCGTTGCAATCCTTGCTGCCGATAAGGTGGTGAAGATGGATAAACTCGAATCGTTCATAATCCTCGGCGAATTATCACTCGATGGCAGTCTCCAATCAATGAAAGGCGCCCTTCCCATTGCCATAGAGGCCTCCCGCAAAGGGTACAAAGGAATTATCCTTCCAAAACTGAATGCCAAAGAGGCTGCCATTGTTGCAAACCTGGAAGTTTATGGCATGGAAAATATCAGGCAGGTGATCGATTTTCTCAATGATGCCGCTAAACCGGAGCGGATAGTGGTCGATACCCGCCAGGAATTTTATTCCAGGTTGAATGATTATGAATATGATTTTGCCGATGTCAAAGGCCAGGAGAATATTAAAAGAGCATTGGAGATAGCTGCAGCAGGCGGGCACAATGTAGTTCTTATTGGTCCACCCGGGGCAGGGAAAACAATGCTGGCAAAAAGGTTGCCTTCAATCCTTCCGCCTCTGAGTTTGCAGGAAGCACTTGAAACGACGAAGATCCATTCGGTTGCAGGTAAAATGTCGCATAACCATGCACTTGTATCCGTAAGGCCATTTAGATCCCCCCATCATACCATCAGTGATGTGGCCCTGGTTGGTGGAGGAGGAGTGCCTCAGCCTGGTGAAATATCCATGGCGCATAATGGGGTACTTTTCCTTGATGAACTTCCTGAATTTAAAAGATCAGTATTGGAAGTCTTACGTCAACCTTTGGAGGATCGGGTAATAACCATCTCCAGGGCAAAATTCACGGTTGATTTCCCTGCCAGCTTCATGCTTGTAGCAGCCATGAATCCTTGTCCATGCGGTTATTACAACCATCCAAAGACAGAATGTAAATGTGGGGCGGGAAACGTTCAGAAATATCTTAGTAAAATTTCAGGACCTCTTTTCGACCGGATTGATATTCATGTTGAAGTAATACCGGTCCCGTTTCGTGAACTAAGCGATTCACGTCCTGGTGAAAAAAGCGAAATCATTCGTTCAAGAGTCATAGAAGCAAGGCAGGTACAGGAAAAAAGATTTGAGGAAATGCCGGGCATCTATTGTAATGCACAAATGTCGGTGAAAATTTTACGGAAGTTTTGCCAGTTGGATAATGCCTCAAACCTTCTCCTTAAAAATGCAATGGACAAACTTGGTCTTTCTGCCCGTGCATTTGACCGTGTACTTAAAGTTTCAAGGACTATTGCCGACATCGATAACCAACCCCATATAAGAGTTGAACATCTTGCAGAAGCCATTCAATACCGTAGTCTTGACAGAGATAGTTGGGGGAAGTAAAACTATCTTTAATTTAAAACTTATGAGAAACAAAATTGTTCACTACCCCATAGCTTTGGAAAAATCATCCGGGATCCAATTTTGGAATGATCGACCCGGAATAGGTGATAAACTTGAATATAAGAATCCTTCCCATTTACAATCAAAAAATCATGAGAGGGTGACGTGGTTGTCGGATTAGAATTTATTTTCATGCCATATTTCAAAACATATTGAAATGGGAAAGTTATATAGAAGTTCACAGGTTCATTTGAAACAAGTTGAACGACAACTGCAGATAGTGCGCGAAGAAGAAAGGGTGAATATCTCAAGAGAATTACACGACAACCTTGGCCAAAGCCTGACAGGACTAAAAATTTATGCTTTCAATATTTCCAATGAACTTGACACCAGTTTTACAGAAAAGAATCTTGAGACTTTGCGTGAACAAGCCAAAGAAGTAGTCGGGATTATTGATGGGATCATACAAGAAGTCAGAAAAATTTCCAGGGATCTTAGGCATCGTGTTCCTGATGAATTTAAACTCATCCCTGCATTAGAGAACCATATCCGGGAAATAACTAAACGAACTTCAATTAAATATGAATTCATAAAAATGATACATAACATAGAAATGGATCCCATTTTTTCTCTGGAAGTTTTCAGGATATTCCAGGAAGCATGCACAAACATTATCCGGCATGCCAATGCGACAAAGATAATTATCAGGGCCAACTCAATGATGAATACTTTCATTCTTGAAGTGGAAGATAATGGTCGCGGAATAAGAATCTCCGATATTTCCGAAACTGAATCGTTAGGATTGCTTGGTATGAAAGAAAGATCCAGAATAATTGGTGGTGACCTTAAGATAACAGGTGTTGAGGGTAAAGGTACCAGAATTGTATTGACCTTTCCAGGGGGAATAATTAATAATGATAAATATTCTTATCGCCGATGATCACCCTATAGTGAGGACAGGACTAAGACTGACCATTGCTGGCCAATCAGATATGAAAGTTGTCTGCGAAGCTTCCAATGGCCTTGAGGTCATGAAATTACTAAAGAAGAATACCGTCGAGGTAGTGATCCTCGATTTATCAATGCCTGGGTTGAGTGGCCTTGAAGTGTTGCTAAGGATCACAAATTTGTACCCTTCAATAGCAGTTCTGATCCTTAGCGTTCTATCTGAAGAAGCTTGTGCAGTAAAAACACTCAGAGCAGGAGCCAAAGGATTTGTACACAAAGAAACTATTCCTGAAGAACTTATAAAAGCAGTACGAAAAGTTGCCAATGGTGGATTCTTTGTAAGTTCAATCCTGGCGGATAAAATCGCCAAAGGATTTAAAAATCCAATAATCAAAGCCCTTCATGAAACTCTGTCATTCAGGGAATTCCAGATAATGTGCCTGATTTCTTCCGGGAATACAGTAACTGAGATTGCAAATAATCTTTGCATCAGTGTTAAAACAGTAAGCACTTACCGGTCTAGAATCCTTGTAAAAATGGATATGAATAACAATTCAGAGCTCATCTCTTACTGCATCAAAGAAGGCTTGGTTGAATAGCAAAATAAATGTAGGACATTCTACTACAACAATACCATCCATTATCCTACAAATTACCTTGTCAGATTGTAACAATTTTACTTTATCAAACAAAATGTAAAAAATTAACAATCACTAAAATTTTAAACCAATGAAAAACATGAAAAACATCTGTGTCCTCATCACCCTCTTCTCAGGATTTGTGGCTTCTTCTTTTGCTCAGACAACCGGTACTAGCGCCACAGCCAATTCATCAGCAACCATTATCACTCCAATTAGTATGTCAAGTGATGTAGACTTGGCATTTGGTAATATCGCTGTAAATACAACCGCTGGAACTGTTACAATGACTCCTGCTTCACCAACTACTCGTTCATCTACTGGTGGGGTGACACTCCCAATTGTTACGGGGATATACACGGCTGCTCATTTTAACGTTGGTGGTCAAGCGAGTTCAGTTTATTCAATTGGCCTCCCTGCAGATGGCGTGGTCACAATAGCTAGTTCAGGGAATATAATGCACGTTAATGGCTTCCTTTCCAGTCTTACGAATAATTCTGGAACGCTAAATTCTTCAGGATCAGATAATTTCTATGTTGGAGCTACTCTTGGTGTTAATAGTAGCCAACCAGCTGGAACTTACACCGGCAGTTTTACTGTTTTGGTTGATTATAATTAACCAAAAGGTTCCCTGGTACATAAAAGGGTTGCGAATAGCAACCCTTTTTTTATCAGGGATTGTATGAGATGGTACAACACCCCGGAATAATTAATGTGTAAAAATATCCAGTATAACAAAAGCGGCAAAAACTACGCTCCCCATGCCGTTCATAGTGGCAAAGGCCATATTTACCCTGGATAGATCGGAGGGCTTCACGATAAGGTGTTCATAGATAAGGATGGCGTTGAAAACCGTGGTGCCGATCCAGTAAAAAGTGTGGAAATTCCCGGCAAACCCTCCGGCAAAAGCCAGCAGGATTGCGCAAACATGAAATACAGCCGATACGATCAGTGCATTCCGGTACCCGAAGGACTCTGGGATGGACCGTAATTTCTCGTTCTTGTCAAAATCAACATCCTGGAGGGCATAAATGATATCAAATCCTGCAACCCAGAAAATAACGGTCACGGAATAAAGGATAGGCAGCAAAGCAAAATGTCCCGCCACGGCAAGATAAGCGCCGGTAGGCGCCAGCGAAAGCCCGAGCCCCAGCACCACATGCGACAGAAACGTGAAACGCTTGGTGAAGCTGTACCCCATGACCACCAGCAAGGCGACAGGCGCCAGGAAAAAACAAAGCAGGTTGATAAGGTATGCCGTCGTAAGAAATAACCCGGCATTCAAAAACACAAACAGCAAAGCCGATCCGGGACGAATGATATTCTTCGGGATCTCCCTCAACGCCGTTCGCGGATTCTTCTTGTCAATCTCCCGGTCCACAAATCGGTTAAACCCCATGGCGGCATTCCGGGCGAAAAACACGCTCGCAAGCACAAGGATCAGCAACCGCAACAGATCATGATATCCGGTTTCATGAATGGCCAGGCTGAACCCGATCAGGGCAAAAGGAAGTGCAAAAACAGTATGACCTATCTTGACAAGTGAAAAATAATCCGAAACTCGTGAACCCTTATGAAAGATCATCCGCAACAATTGAATTACAAAATTACAACTTTTCTTCACTCTTCACTCTTCACCACTCACCACTCACCACTCACCATTCACCATTTCGGGTGGGGTAATAATTAAAAAGATTACATTTGTAATACCGTAAAAACCTGTCGAAAAGCCCTGACAGCTATATTCTAAAAAACAATGAAGTTAAAATTCCTGTTTCTGCTCGTAAGCATGCTGATCATAAAGATCAGTTTTGGACAAAATGGCAATCTGATTCCTCTGGAATCTTACAACTACATCATGGTTGGCGATTCATTGATCGACCAATTTTTAAAGTTTCCATCTCCCGGCACTGCCGTTCGTTTTGAACCAAAAAAGATCAGGGATTGTCCATGCCAGGTGGATAATGTTGGAGGTGTCATTTCATTTAAATCCGCTGCCTTCATTCATCATGACAATACGTGTTTTTACATCTATTTGACTGACAAAGGGTACCTGATGAAAGTAGGAAGAATAATAACTCGGAAAGGGATCAATACATATCAATTTAAAACAGTCTCAATAGAGGAAAGTTTTGCAAAAAAATTAATACAGGAATTTAAAAAAGCCATCTCGGAAGCTCAGATACCAAGATATAGCAGTTGGGGAGAGTATCCTATTGTAACGGATGGGCAGCAATATGTGTTTGGCGACTTCGAAAGAAATAAGTTTGGAATTGCCCCGGAAACAAAGTATTCAGAATTAGTCACGCTGATAATCAAAGAATCAACCCGACTGGTTAACAGAAATCTAAAATAAAGAAACGAAGGCAGCTTTATTACAATCAAAAAATCATGGATATGAAAAAGTTTATTCTGATCGGAATTTCCGTATTCTTTGTAACCGGATTTTCATTTGGACAATTCACACTCGGGGTAAGAGCTGGGTACACTACCAATAAGTTATCTACCAGCCTGGCCTCCATCGAATCACATTTCGGCAGTGGCTTTCATGTAGGAGTCTTCTCCCGGATAGGAAAACGTATCTATTTTGCCCCCGAATTATCCTACACATTAAGCAGCGTATCATATTCCAATGACACTGCAAACGGGACATGGACCAAACAAAGATTTACAATCGGCTCCTTGGACATTCCACTCCTGGTTGGCTTTAAAATCATCAATTCCGATTTTCTCAATTGGAGGGTTGAACTGGGACCGGTTGCCTCTTTTGTGGTCAATAAAAACATCAGAAATTTCGATGATTTAACAGGCCCCGTCACATCTGCAAATTTCAACATAGCCAACTGGATGATCATGGCCGGTACCGGCATAGATCTCCTATTTTTTACCCTCGATATAAGGTATGAATACACATTCAACTCATTGTTCAAGGATGTCCCCAACTACAACTTCAACACCCACAACAACCTGATAATAATCTCCCTCGGCTTCAAAATTCTCGGAAATGAATAACTTCACTCTTCACTCTTCACCCTTCACGATCTTGTACGGGCTCAAAATCTTAAACCTCTGCATCCTTCACTTCTCCCCTCCCTCTTGGGGGAGGGGCCGGGGGTGGGGCTCTTCGCGTCACGATTAAAATCATGAAAAACCGTAACTACATTGTCAAACACCTCTCCGTCACAATCTTCCTATTTCTGATCCTGTTCATTAGTGCCGGCCGTATCGACTATTGGCAGGGATGGATCTACGTAGCAATAGGTCTCACAATGGCTCTGATAAGTTATACGGCATTGCGGATCGACGATGAGCTTATGAATGAACGCTCAAAGCCCGGGCAAGGAACAAAGAAATGGGACAAACCGATATTAGGATTTTTATTCTTGATTACGATAATCATGTTCATCACAGCCGGCCTTGACTCAGGCC
Organism: uncultured Bacteroidales bacterium; assembly: GCA_963800585.1. GTDB lineage: Bacteria > Bacteroidota > Bacteroidia > Bacteroidales > FEN-979 > FEN-979. The sequence goes on along the minus strand of CAWDBP010000004.1, from coordinate 83,781 downwards.
GCTACCATTGGTCTCCCCATTTTCATTCGAGTCTATGCGTACTTGGTGCGATTTTGACAATCGCCGGACAACTCCTCTTTCTCATAGCACAAAAGCAAAATAAATTCTTCTCAAGCACCGTCCGCATTCAAACAGAAAGAGACCACACAGTCTGCGAAACCGGGCTATATAAAGTAGTAAGGCACCCCGCATATTTAGGTAATCTTATCCAATCCTTAGGATTCCCGCTCCTCTTCGGCTCTCTCTGGAGTACAATCCCGGTAACATTCTCCATCCTGCTTCTGATAATAAGAACCTCCCTGGAAGACAAAACCCTGCTAAATGAATTAAAGGGCTATCGTGAATATATCCTTAAAACCCGTTACAGGATCATCCCATACATTTGGTAATCCCAGTCATAGATATCAGTTATTCAAAATACTTCGAACTTCAAACTTCCTGCCTGCCGCAGGCAAGCGTTGATCGATATTCCTTATTTATTTTTTATTTCATACACGCGTTTATAAGGGTGCCCACAAAACTAATAACCCCGAAAAGGGCGCCATATGAATAACCCCCGGTGTAACAGGGGGTCCAGAAAGTTAACCTAACCCACCAACCCCGCAGGGGTTGAATATGAATAACCTCCGGAGCAACCGGAGGCCCCTGCCATACCGGAGGCCCCTGCCATACCGGGGGTCAAGGCTATACCGGCAATCAATATTTTTTATTATTATCCATCTTTCTGTGCAGAACTCATATAAGTTCGATTATTTAATTGCACTTGACACTTTGCACTTCAAAATCACCACCTCACCAGTTCACCAGTTCACCACCTTTTCCCCAAAAGTCCTACCTTTGCCCACAAATGTCACACCACATCTCAACAACATTCCGTTACCTCCGCTTCTGGATGAATGCCCGGTCGAAATTCGCCCTCCATTCCCCCTTCGTCTACGCGATCTGGTCGCAAATACTCAGGGATGACTCCTTCCATAAGGAATTTGAGGCAATCGAACAAGTACGATCACAGCTTCTGAAAGATAAAACACGCATTAACGTCACAGACCTGGGCGCCGGCACAGGCTATAAATCCTCCATCCTCCATAATCAGTTATCAATTATCAATTATCAATTATCAATTATCAATTATTCTCCATCCTCCGGGTCTCGGATCGTCCCGGTTAACACGATCGTCAAAAGGTCATGTGTCACACCCCGGTGGGGCCGCCTTCTGTTCCGCATGGCAAATTACTTCCGGCCTGCCGTAACCGTCGAGCTGGGAACCTCCCTGGGGTTCAGCACAGCTTACCTCGCCATGGGAAATCCCCTGGGACAGATCACAACCATCGAGGGATGCCCCGGAACTGCCGCCATTGCCGGCAACAACTTCAGGATCCTGGGACTGGCTAACATCCACCAGGAAACAGGCCCCTTTGAGGAAATACTGCCCGGCGTGCTTGAAAATCTTGGTAAAGTCGACCTCTTCTTCATCGACGGAAATCACCGCAAACAACCTTCCTTGCAATATTTTCATCAGTGTTTACAACACATCCGCGATGATTCCGTTCTTATTCTTGACGATATTCACTGGTCGGGCGAAATGGAAGCGGCTTGGCAGGAGATTAAGCTGCATCCTTCTGTTGCCATGACCATCGACCTGTTCAGGATGGGACTGGTGTTCTTTAGGAAAGGTCTGAGCAGGGAAGATTTTATAATTCATTTCTGATAAAAAGTGTACTTTTGTTGTTGAACACAGCTTTAAGGTCGAATAATATAAGATATGGAACACGAAGTCATCCGGTTAGTCGATATAGTTAAAAATTTTCGGGTAGGATCTGTAGTCGTTGAAGCATTGCGGTCAGTCTCGATCGTGATCAACAAAAATGAATTTGTTGCCATCATGGGCCCGTCGGGATCGGGGAAATCAACCATGATGAACATCCTCGGCTGCCTCGATACCCCCACCAGCGGCTCATATTTCCTGAACGACGAAGATGTGAGCAAGATGGACGATAATAGCCTGGCCGAGATCCGTAACCGCCAGATCGGCTTTGTTTTCCAGACTTTTAACCTGCTTCCCCGCTCAACAGCGCTCGAAAATGTGATGCTGCCCCTCATCTATGCCGGGGTGACAAAAGCCAATCGGATAGAACGTGCAAAAGAAGTCCTCGAGGAGGTGAAGCTTTCCGACCGCATTCAGCATAAGCCCAATGAGTTGTCTGGTGGCCAGCGTCAGCGCGTCTCCCTCGCAAGAGCCCTCGTAAACCATCCTGCCATTATCCTCGCCGATGAACCTACCGGGAACCTCGACTCAAGGACTTCCATCGAAATCCTCGGGCTCCTCGAGGATATTCATAAAATGGGCAACACGGTCATCGTCGTCACCCATGAAGAGGACATCGCCCTGCATGCACACCGCATTATACGGTTGATGGACGGCAAAATATCTTCGGATCAGCCTAACCTGAACATCAAAACATTGGCAGATTATCATTTGGTTCCGCAGTCAAATTAATCCACCGCATATTCATGGATAAACAAAGCAATTACAAAAAACTTTTCGACGACTTCAACAAGCTTACCATCATGATCATCGGGGATGTGATGGTCGATTCGTATCTGTGGGGGAAAGTCGAACGGATATCACCCGAAGCGCCGATCCCCGTCGTGGCATTGAAGAAAAGGGAAGACCGCATGGGTGGCGCCGCCAACGTAGCCATGAATATTAAAAGCATGGGAGCCAAACCCGTCCTCTGTTCAGTGATAGGGGAGGATATTAAGGGAACAAACTTCCTCGACCTGCTCAAAAAGGAAAAGATCCCCACATACGGGATCCTCCAAAGTGCACAAAGAATTACAACAACGAAATTCAGGATCTTCGGAAACAGTACCCAGATGCTCCGTGTCGACGAGGAAGTGGAAGACGACCTCTCCGATAATGACAATGCCCGGCTTCTCTCAACCATCGAAAAGATCCTGTCAAAGGAAAAGATTGACGGAATTATTTTCCAGGATTACAACAAAGGTGTCATCAGCCAGGACCTGATCGAAGATGTGATTGACCAGGCTACGAATCTGAAGATCCCTGTTTCTGTGGATCCCAAAAGGAAAAACTTTTACAACTTCAACGGGGCAACGCTTTTTAAGCCAAACCTGAAGGAAATGAAGGAAGGGATGAAGCTTGAATTCGACTGCAACGACCGGAATAAGCTGCTGGCTGCCGCCCAAACCTTAAGGGATTCACTCAATTGCCAGTACATTCTTACCACTTTATCGGAACTGGGAGTCATGCTGAGCATGAAAGACTCGTTGGATGAAAAGAACATCTTTATCCCCGCCCACGTCAGGTCGATCTCCGATGTTTCAGGCGCCGGCGATACCGTGATCAGTCTGGCAGCGCTTTGCCTTGCCATGAAATGTTCACCCTATGAAATCGCCTATATCTCAAACCTCGCGGGCGGACTGGTATGCGAAGAGGTCGGCGTCGTGCCCATAAATAAAGATAAACTCCTGAAAGAAGTCCTTGCCCTTCTCTGATGGCCCCGGATGCGGATGTAATCGTCGTTGGCGCAGGCCCTGCCGGTTCACTGGCAGCATATACCCTCGCTTCACAGGGAATACAGGTTACCATCCTCGAGAAAAACACCTTCCCCAAGTATAAAGTCTGCGGAGGAGGACTCACACATAAGATCCTCAGTGAAATCCCCTTTGATCTCGCCCCCGTAATAGAATCAACCATTCATTCTTTCCGCTTTTCCCATAAGTACGCAAATGTTTTTACAAGAAATTCGCCCGATCCTTTGATGTATTGCACCATGAGGAGTGAGCTGGATGCCTTCCTCCTGCAGAAAGCCATCGATGCCGGTACGAAAGTAAGGATGGAAGAACAGGTCGTCTCATTTACGCAGGAAAGGGGAGGAGTTACCGTTCTGACAAAAGAAAGATCATACCATGCCCGTCTGCTGATTGGCGCGGAAGGAGCTTCCGGGATCGTTTCCCGCACCGCCGGACTACGGCATTCCATTGAAATGGGCTTGGCATGGGAAGTAGAAATTAATGCCGATCCCGGTGATTTAAAAAGATACGCTGACACAGTATTTCTCGACTGGGGAACACTCCCCGGCGGCTATGCCTGGGTATTCCCCAAAAAAGATCATTTCTCCATCGGGGTAGGAGGGCCCGCCCGCCTCTCAAAAGCAATGATGCCCTACTACGACCGCTTCCTCGCTTCAATCACGTTCGACCCCGCCAAACCTTCAGTCTCAGGACTTGATTTCCCGGGTTCCGCTTCCACCGGCCAGACAGATCCTCCTGCCCCCGGCATCCGTTTCCGCGAAATGCTATCAAAATCATCCTGGCCCATCCCCGTGCGAACCAAAAAGTCGCTGTTCCACAAAGGCCTCATCTTGGTAACCGGCGATGCAGCCGGCTTAGGCGACCCGCTGACAGGCGAGGGGATCTACTATGCCGTAAGAAGTGGAATACTTGCTGCCACGACCTGCTCAGACTACCTGTCAGGCAGGATAAGCTCACTGCAACCCTATTCTGCCCGGGTCAATGATGAACTGATGTCAGAACTGCTGGAAGCCAACAGGATTAAACATGTCTTCAACGCCGTCCCCCTGAAGATCCATCTCTTCGTCAAAAACACCGACCGTGCCTGGAACGCCTTCGGCAAGATACTCCGCGGCGAACGCTGGTACGCCGACGTCAAAAAAGGCTTCGGCAAATGGCACCACCTCTGGAAAATCATCTGCCTCCTCTCCCGCATCACCTTTTTCATTTCGCACTTCACACTTCACACTTCACACTTCGCACTTCACACCTCGCACTTCGCACTTGATAAAGCCCCGCAGGGGCGTTATATAGATAACCCCCGGTGAAACCGGGGGCACCACGAAGATCCGCTTACTCTGCAATCCATGGTACTCGCCCTGTATCAGCCACCTGAACTTCCCCAAATAATCAGTGCAATAAATATACCAAGAATTAAACCCAAAATGAGTGTCCCGATAGCCCCAAGAATTATACTGGCTATCCCGAAACCTCTTCCCCCGTAATATGAATACCGGTGAATCTTATGAAGACTGATTGCTCCGAATATCACGGCTAAAACAGCAAGCAGAAACCCCAGAACTGGAAACAACAGAACTAAGATGCCTAAATATGTGTCCCCACTTAAAATTAGACCGGCCAGCGGTAAATAGCAAAGAACAGACATTATAAAGCCGGCCAATCCAAGTGTCTCGATTCCTTTTGTATTGCCTGAAGGCGTTTCCTTCATTTCACTTTTTGATTCATAACTCTTTCTCACCACCCTCTGTATGTTGTTAAAGGAAGAAGAATGTCTGCCGGAAGAACCCACATAACCTTCATCACCTTTTATAATCATCGGTTCTCTCGATGTCGATGCTAATAATTTATCCTCGATTATTCTTTGAACAGGAGTGATTTTCAAGATTTCAGGCGTTCCTGCAGTTGTAACATCAACAACAGAAGGAACTTGTTTAGTTTCCCGCTTCAATTGGGATTTACAGCTTTTCCCTTGCGATCTCATCCTGGACCTATAGAGATATTCGTTGCTATAACTAACTCTCCCCTTCCTGAAATGTCTCGTAGTAATTGAAAACTGCGATCTCTCACAAGAAAATAAAGTCATAACCAGGATAACCCCCACCAGGTAAAATCGATTGAAAGAGATTCTTCGGTGTGCGTAAACCCTCATGACTTTTTAATTTTGCATTTCGCACTTCACAGTTCGCACTTGGTCAAGCCCCGCAGGGGCGTTATATAGATAACCCCCGGCGAAACCGGGGGATCACAAAGACGATCCCAAAACTTAATCCGTTATTAATTTTTAATAAGCTTCCCCACCTCCACCATCTTGTCCCCCGTCACCCGAACAAAATAAACCCCCGCCGGAAAATTAAGCTCCACCTCCACAACCTTCCCTGTCCCCGCAGGAAACTCAGAATAATAAACCCTCTCCCCACTCAAATTGAAAATCTCAATTTTTTTAATATCACATTTCGCATTTCTCATTTCGCATTTGTCTTCTGCTGGATTCGGATAGATCGATAACCTCGATGCCTGACGTTCATTGATCCCTGTATAAACAGAATCACACCTCATCACAGTCGCTTTGTTGGCTTTCGAAGCATCCGTATACGCAACATAAGGCTTGCCGTCGGTTGGACTGAATGCAAGACTCGTAAACATCCCCATGCCTCCGGAGAAACCGCTATCCCCCACATTGATCCAGGTATTTCCGCTAAGTCTCATCACAGTTACCTTTCCCAGAGGATGAAATTGATTATCATTATATGCCACATAGGGAACACCGGAAGAATTAAAGGCAAGACATGTCCAATCCGCCTCTGCAGCCGAAAAGCCGGCATTCCCGGCATTTACCCAGTTGGTTCCATCAAACTTCATCACGGTCGCCTTTCCGCTTGGAGGATATTGAGTATCATTAAAAGCCACATAAGGTACATCAGACGGACTGAATGCGAGACTTGTGAACCAGGCATTTCCCGCTGAGAATCCCGCAACCCCGACACTCACCCAGTTGCTGCCATCAAATTTCATCACGGTCGCTTTCTTATTGTTCCCATAATCCTCATAAGCCACATAGGGCTGTCCTGTAGAATTGAAAGCCAGGCTTGTGTAATCAGCCTCGCCTGCTGAAAAACCTCCTGATCCGACATAACCCCAGTTCGTTCCGTCAAATTTCATGACCGACGCCTTTTTAGAGTTTACCCAATCCTTAAATGCCACATAAGGGGTCCCGTCAGTTGGGTTAAAAGCAAGACTTACATAATCAGCTTCATTTGATAAAAACCCGCTATTTCCAACATTCACCCAGTTTGTCCCGTCATATTTCATTACCATGGCAGGACTTGCATCATAAGCCACATAAGGTTCACCGGATTGACTGAATGCCAGGCTGGTGTAATAAGCTTCTCCCGCTGAGAATCCGGCATTTCCAACATTCACCCAATCAGTGCCGTCAAATTTCATTACCGAAGTCTTCCAATACAATACAGAATCAACAAACGCCACATAAGGTTGCCCTGCCGCACTGAATGCAAGACTCGTGCACCAGGCCCCGCCCGTTGTGAACCCCGGGTCCCCCACATTCACCCAGATATTATCCAATGGCAAAGATTTGTACCATGGCTGCTGTCCAAAAACAACAACCGGCAACAAAAACATTAAAATGTAGATGAGCTTTTTCATAATAGTTTTTATTTAATTACCATTTCGTCAATTGTTACCATCAATTGTAGGGGCGACCCTCGCGGTCGCCCGTGATTCGCGGTCGCCCGTTTACCTAACGGTACGATTTGCGGTCGCTTCTTTGTGCCTCTGTGCCTCTGTGACTTTTTTTAATTTCGCACTTCGCACTTCACAATTCGCACTTGGTCAAGCCCCGCAGGGGCGTCCTATGAATAACCCCCGGTGAAACCGGGGGATCACGAAGACGATCCCAAAATTTAATTCGTAATTCATAATTAATTTGCCCCTCTCTCCCCTCCCTCTTGGGGGAGGGGCCGGGGGTGGGGCTAATGCCCCTGCCTCGTCAGTACAATTTTCTTAATCACCACCTTATCACTCGCCTTGATCTCCAAAAAATACATCCCCTCCGCCTGCCCCGAAAGATCTATCGTATTTAACCCGGAAAACATCGTGCTACTGAATTTTTGCCTCCCGTAAACATCTGCCAGTGTAACTTCAAAACGATCATACCCACTCGGGAGTTTCATGTAAAGTACATCCTTGACCGGAATCGGGTAAACAGGTACATTCAGAGAATTAGCAAGAGAATTATCATTAATTCCCCCAATGATAACATAAATGATCGCAGTTGAAGTATCGCTGCCACATTCATTGGATGCCACAACGGTGAGATTATTCAGGCCTTGATGTTCCCATTGTACGCTCACTGAATCCGTTCCCTGCCCTGAAAGAATGGTGTCGTGACTTACTGTCCAGTTGTAATTTACCGGTTTTTTCCCTTCAATTCTAGTTATATAATAGGGTGCAATACTTCCCCATTCAGCATAAATAGGTCCCGTGATCGGGCTGATCACCGGCACTACACAACTGTCAATATGAACTATATAGTAAAGGCTATCCGAACCACATCCATTATAGGTAACCGAATGTACGGTATCAATCCCGGTATGGGTCCAGTAAATACTTGCCTGGTCCGACCCCTGCCCGGAAACAATGATCCCGTGACCGCAATGCCAGGAATACGAGCTTCCCCGTACGGAATAATTATGAAACGGAATCGTATCAAAGAGGGAAACATCCGGTTCACCGGTTATCGAATTAACAACAGGTTTGACACAGCCCGAAGAATCTGTCTTCATTAATAAAAATTCACCATATCCATTCCGGCTTGTGATTAAATATCCATTATCAGAACATTTATCAATGGATACTGGATTTCCGAATTGATAATTACTTTGAATCGTTTTTGTCCAAAGCGTATCGCCCAGGTTATTTGTTCTTATCAATAATACCGAATTGTAAATTCCTCCCAAAATCAGGTAGCCATTTCCTAAGACTAACATCCTGGCCCCGAAAGTAGGTGTATTAAAGTCATATGTTTTTTGCCAGAGCACATTGCCCGATGTATCTGTTTTGACCACATAAACAGATCTGTTCGAATTTGACGAATCTATCTCCCCGGTAATGATATAATCATGATCCGGTGTCTCCTTAATGCAATAGCCATACTCCCGGGCAGTGCCTCCGATATTTTTTGTCCAGATCGTATCTCCATTGGGTTTTGTTTTAATCAAATAGACCTGTTCTTTATTTATACCATAATCTTCTCCATATCCGGCAAAAACATATTTTGAATCCGACGTTTCTATAACATCCCATGCATAATCATTATAAAGTACTCTTCCGTAATTCTTTGTATAGATCGAGTCCCCGAAAGAGTTTGTTTTAACAATATACGCGTCATAGGGATAAGGTCCGGTAATCCCCGGCAGGCTGTTTGTTTGCCCTGCCACCATATACCCGTTATCACTCGTCTGGATAACATGATGCCCTTCATCCCAATTGGGTTTGACAATAGAATCATACCACGACAGATCCCCGGATCCATTCGTTTTTATCAGCCAGATATCACTCTTGGTAGCCATATTTGAAGGAGAATCCAGGAACAAAAACCCCCCGTCATTGGTCTTTATCATATCATTAAGGTACTCAGCATTGATCCCCGGAATAGTCTTCGTCCAAACCGTATCCCCATAAAGATTAGTCTTTATAAGAATAGGAATATATTCCCCCTGCCCGCTAACAAACCCTCCAAGAATGTACCCATTATTAAACTCATAAGCAGAAACAGCATACCCCCCAGTATTCGGAAAATATTCCCTGTCAAAAGTGATCTGCCCAATGCCAACGATCGGGACCAGGAACAATAAAATGTAGAATAATTTTTTCATATTGTATGATTTTAAACTTCAAAACCACGTCACCAATTCACCATTCACCATTTTCGCGTCACGCGTCACGACCCTTTATTCGTAATTCGTAATTCGTAATTAATTTTTAACAACCTTCCCCACCTCCACAACGTTCGCCCCCGTCACCCGAACAAAATAAACCCCCGCCGGCAAATCCAGCCCCACCTCCACAGAATTCCCCGTCCCCGCAGGATAATCCCGTGAATAAACCCTTTCTCCCATTAAATTGATTAATTGAATATTCTTAATATCGCACTTCGCACTTCGCACTTCACACTTGGCTTCCGCTGGGTTCGGATAAATCGATATTCTTGATTCGTGATGCTCATTAATTCCATAATAAATGGAATCATATTTCATAACAGTTGCTTTAGAACCATTCGCTAAATCTTGATAAGCGACATAGGGTACACCAGTCGAACTAAAGGCTAAGTTTGTATATTCAACTCGACCTGCTGAGAAACCGGCATTTCCGACATTCACCCAATTGTATCCTCCATATTTCATCACTGATGCACTTAGTAAACTTCCGCCATCAACATAGGCAATGAAAAGTTCTCCCGATGGGCGACCCTCGCGGTCGCCCGCCCTTCATGAAATTGTTCGCCCGTTATTTCATTGGTCGCTTTGACATCGGTCGCCCGGATATCAATCGCCCGTGCATCCATCGCCTGTACATCGGTCCCCCTTGTACTTGGTCCGACCTTCATTTTCTTTTTTATTCAAATCGTCAATCGTCAATAACACAATTCATTCGTAAATCGTCCAATCGTAAATTGTTGTAATCGTCCAATCGTAAATTTCTTAAATCTGCACCAATAATAAGAAAAATCAAAATGTTATGCAACTATTTGGGCAACTATTTTTCACCCATTACACATTACAAAAAAGACTTTGGATTTTGCACTTTGCATATTGCACTTTCTCCTGGAGGAGCACAATTCCCCCCGCCCCGAATGGGGAGGGGCAGGGGGAGGGGCTGTTTGGAACAGGGGAAAACCTGTTATGATTAAGGGATGAAGGGGATTCCTAAGAATTAATTTTACTTACTCTTCACTCTTCACTCTTCACTTTTCACTCTTCACTTTTCACTCTTCACACTTTCGCGTCACGCGTCACGCGTCACGCGTCACGATTTAAACTCCCAACAACTTCTTAATTATCTCCGAAACCGATTTATTATCCGACTTCCCGGCAAGCTCCTTCGACGCAACCCCCATCACCTTGCCCATGTCTTTAATGGATGTGGCCTGCGTCTGCGCAATGATCTGCCTGATCTTCTCCGTCAACTCTTCCTCGCCCATCTGCTGCGGAAGGTACTTCTCAATGATGGAAGCTTCAAAACGTTCCTTCTTTGCCAGGTCTTCACGGCCCGCTGCAGCATAAATATCAGCAGATTCCTTGCGCTGCTTTACCAGTTTCTGGAGGATCTTCAGCTCGACGGATTCAGGGATCTCCCCCGTAGTTCCTTCTTTGGTCTTCTCGAGCAGTAAAGCTGCCTTAATGGCACGGATGGCCTCCAGCTTCTCCGGATCCTTGGCCAGCATGGCCTTCTTGATATCGTCGTTGATCAGCTTTTCAAGTTCCATGTTTAATCGACATTATTGTTCAGATACGAATTCTCTTTCTTCAGCTCCATATTCTTATCCTTGTCCGCAACAGTATAAAGCGGTACCTGCGATTCTGAAGAGGGCTGAACATCGGAAAGCTCTACATTCCTGCGCTTATATGCAGGAACGTTCTCAATCTCCGACAGGTGAGTCTCCAGCGGGGGATGTGTCTTGAGTTTTTCACTCAATGCCCTGAGCTTTTGTACACGGTCGTTCATCACCTTGTCCACCTCGGGCTCCTTCTGCACGTCGTACTCGGGCTTCTGAGCTGGTTTCACCGGCGACCTGAAAAAAGCTTCCGACACCGGAACTTCCACTTCTTTCTTTTCGTATTCTGATTCCCGGGCTGGTTCTTCATGAATTATCCTGCGCATTTCGTTTTCCTGCGATTCAATATTGAATACTATCGTACGTGGATAACTGGGTTCTTCAGGGAAGATCTCCTTCTGTGGTTCAGGTTCAGATTCAGGTTCCGGTTCGATGGACTTGCTTTCCTCGACAGGTTGCTGTTCCATCGAAACAGGTTCAACAATGGGTTCGTCTGGAATATAAAAAGGTTTGACCTTTATTTCCTCTTCATAAAGAGGAGTCACGATCACCGATTTTTCCGACTGAAGCGGTTTCCGCTTGTGCTCTTCATCGAATCCCGTTGCAATGATGGTCACGCTGATGTTGTCCTCCAGCGATTCATCAATGCCGTTTCCCCAGATCACTTCTGCTGAATTCTTTGTCTTCTCCTGGATATAATCGGTAATCTCAGATACCTCATCCATGGTGATCTCTTCCTTGCCCGAAGCAATATACAGTAAGAAATTATTGGACCCTTCAATGTTATTGTCGTTAAGCAGCGGTGAATTCAAAGCCATCTCGATGGCACGCATGGCACGGTTTTCCCCATTTGCAATTCCCGATCCCATGATCGCTACCCCGCTGTCTTTCATCACGGTTTTCACATCTTCGAAGTCAACATTGATATACCCGGTCACCGTTATGATCTCGGCAATTCCCTTTGCAGCCGTCGTCAGCACATCATCGGCATGTCCGAATGCAGCAGAGAGCCGCTGATCTCCGAAAAGATCACGCAGCTTGTCATTGCAGATGATCAGCAGAGCATCCACATATTTCTTCATCTCGGCAATACCCTGTTCCGCATGCTGTTTCCGTTTCCTTCCTTCAAAGGAGAATGGCATGGTGACGATCCCGACAGTCAGGATCCCCAGCTCCTTGGAAACGCTCGCAATGACAGGCGCCGCCCCCGTCCCCGTACCACCGCCCATCCCCGCAGTGATGAAAAGCATCTTTGTCCCCTTCTCAAGGATGTCTTTCAGATCCTGGATGTTCTCCAGGGCCGCATTCTTTCCTATCGAAGGAACAGCCCCTGCCCCAAGGCCCCCCGTAAGATTCGCTCCCAGCGGCACCTTCGTCGGCACCGGACTCGATTCCATAGCCTGTGAATCGGTATTGCAAATGATAAAGTCAACACCCTTGATGCCCTGGCGATACATATGTGTTACAGCATTGCTGCCACCTCCGCCGACACCGATCACTTTGATGATGGACGACTGATTCTTCGGTAAATCAAATTTTAACATAGTGGGGAATTTTAGCTTTTTAAAATTATACAGAAACGAAGCATAAAAAATAGATAATATTTTTTTTTATCAACAGAATGATTGTTAATAGCAGAAAGTTATGATTTTTCTCCCCTTTTTCACTCTTCACCCTTCACCCTTCACTCTTCACCACTCACCACGTCGCCAGTTCACCAGTTCACCACCTTCTTCCGCGTCACGATTTCCTCCCCTCCCTCTTGGGGGAGGGGCCGGGGGTGGGGTCATTCATTGTTCTCCTCCTCAAACCACTTCTGTATCTTCTCAATAAATGAATCGGTGAATTTCTTCCCCGCCTTATCCGGATCTTTTATTTTCTTCACCTTTGGTTTCTTCTCTTTTCCTTTTTTAGTTTTTGAACTTTCTTCCTCCGGCTCGGCAACTTCTTCGGGCTCCTCCGGCTTCATCCTCTCTTTTTCCTTTTCATACCGGTCAATCCCGACAATGACAAGCCCGATCCCTGTAGCATACATCGGACTGGCCATCTCCTCGGAAACATCATTGGCAAGGTGCTCGTTCGGGTAGCCGATGCGCGTATCCATGCCTGTTTTGAATTCCGTGAGCTGTGCAATGTGTTTTAGTTGTGCGCCCCCTCCGGTCAGCACGATCCCGCCAATGAGTTTTTTCTCATAGCCTGAATTCTTGATCTCGAAATAGATATACTCGATGATCTCTTCCATCCTTGCCTGGATGATGTTCGCCAGGTTGCGTATGCTGATCTCCTTCGGTGGGCGTCCTCTCAACCCGGGGATGGCTACAATTTCTTCTTCCCGGTTTTCACTGGCAAGGGCGGAACCGAATTTCACCTTCAGCTCTTCTGCATGTTTCTTTATGATCGAACACCCTTCCTTTACATCCTCTGTAATGATATTTCCGCCAAGCGGCACCACAGCCGTATGCCGGATGATGCCTTCATGAAAAATAGCGATATCCGATGTTCCGCCGCCAATATCCACTAAAACAACACCGGCTTCTTTTTCTTCTTCACTCAGCACAGCTTCTGCGGAAGCAATGGGCTCCAGGATCAGATCGGCTACCTCGAGTCCGGCCTTCCTGACGCATTTGTAGATGTTCTTTGCTGCAGCCGTCTGCCCGACAATGATATGAAAATTGGCTTCCAGTGAACTGCCGATCATCCCTTTCGGCGACTTGTCAACAATGTCCCCGTTGAGGCTGAACTGCTGCGGAATGACCTCGATGATCTCTTCCCCGGGATTCATATTCAGGTTGTACATGCTGTTTACAAGGGCTTCGATCTCCTCCTGGCTGATCTCGGTTTCGCTGTCCTTGCGGATGACGCTGCCATGGTGCTGCAAGCTCTTGATGTGCTGCCCGGCAATCCCCACATTGACAAACCGGATGTCAACCCCCGATTTCTGCGAGGCCTCCTTGATGGCATCCTTGATCGATTGTACCGTGTTTTCAATGTTGGAAACAACGCCCCTCTTTACCCCGATCGACGGGACCTTCCCGTATCCAAGGATCTGGATCTTTCCAAATTCGTTTTTATGTCCGACAATGACTGCAATCTTTGTCGTACCAATATCCAGGCCTACGATGATTTCTGATGTTTTCATATGTCATTTAGATTTTTGAACAAACAACCTGATTCTTAAATTTTATATTGATTACTTTAATTTCTGATTCTGTTATCCATCAATTAAATCTTTGAACAAACAACCTGGTTCTTAAGTTTTATATTGATCACATTAATTTCTGATTCTTTCATCCATCAATTAAATCTTTGAACAAACAACCTGGTTCTTGAATTTTATATTGATCACATTGTATCGGCTCCAACCGATTTTACTTAACCCTGTCCTGTAAAATACGAACAACCGTTCAAATTTGTCTTCCAGGTTATCGGCCCTTCCCATAAGGATAACATGGGCCCCGATCCTGGGGATCAGCTCGAATTCGCCACTGGGTTCAACATAGATCTGCTCGATTTGTGCCTTCAGGAATTTATCTTTGGTTATAAAAGCAGATACCTTATAAAGATTGTTCATCACCGAGGAGTAAAACATCGAATCGCTTCTCTGAACACTGTCCTTGAGGTAACATGCCTTCTTCGAAAACGGTTCATAGATAAATCCCGTGGCTACAAGCACCCGGGCTGAAAAAGCAGGATTCAGTGGAAGAAGGTTTCCCAGTCCGTCAAGGTAAAAACTCTCCCCTTTCTCATTAAAGATCCTGAGAATGGGTTGCCGCTGAACAACATCAATCTCAACAACACCATCCAGTGTCATATACGCCTGCGCATTCGCGACATACGGCTGGTGCTTGATCTCCCGTTCGATCCTCTCAAAATCAATAGTCCCCAGCTGCTGTCCTTTTAAAAGATTACCGGTCGATTTTACGACAGTATAAATATCCGGCTCAGTCACCAGCACATCCGCTTTCCCATAATCAATATGGATGATGTACTTCCTGCAGACATTGCTGTTATGCTCGCTGGTAGTAAACCCAAGAACCACAAACAACCCCCCAACCATAACCACCCAAACAATAATCTCAAGAATCTTCAGAAACTTCTTCATCTATTTCTATTTCTCATTCTAAAAAACAACCACAATCTCATTATTTTACTCTTCACGATCTTGTACGGGCTCAACATCTTGAGCCCCTATACCCTTCACCATTTTCGCGTCACGCGTCACGATTTTCTCCCCTCCCTCTTGGGGGAGGGGCCGGGGGTGGGGTCATCTCTCGTATAAGCTTAACCATCTGGTCAATATCCCCCGCCCCCAATGTAAGCAACACTTCCGGCTTCTCCGATCGCAACACGTCAAGAAGCCCTGCTTTGCTGCATATTTTTTTATTCTGAAGCTTCACTTTCCCCAGCAACATAGCTGAATCAATTCCTGGAATTGGCTCTTCCCTTGCCGGGTAGATCTCAAGAAGGATCAGCTCATCCAGCAATTCCAGGCTGCGCGCAAACTCATCCGCAAAATCCCGCGTTCGTGTAAAAAGATGCGGCTGAAAAACTCCCGTGATCTTTTTGGAAGGATAAAGTTCCTTTACAGCCCGGATACAGGCTTTTAACTCTTCCGGGTGATGCGCATAATCGTCGATATAAATAAAATCATCCGTGATGACCTGGAAATCAAAACGGCGTTCAACACCTTTAAAAGTCGCAAGCGACTGGGCAATAATCTCATTACTTGTCCCGATCGACCACGCAACAGCAGAGGCAGCGATGGCATTCTCAAGATTGAATTTCCCGGGAAGCCCAAGCGTGATATCAGCGATCCTCCCTGAAGGTGTGACCAGGTCGAAAATATACCGGCTCTTTTCCAGACGGATCTTTTCGGGGTAAAAATCAGCATCTCCTTCTGAAGAGTAGGTCCGGATAGTATAGTAATCAGGGTTTACAGGGTGAATGCTAACACCTTTTTTAAGGATCAGGATCCCGTCTTTTTTCAGGTGTGCGGTGAATTCGCCGAAAGAACGTCTGACTTCGTCAACATCTCCATAGATGTCAAGATGGTCGGCATCGGCAGAAGTGATAACAGCAATATCGGGAAAAAGCTGGAGAAACGAACGGTCAAATTCATCAGCTTCAACAACGTACCATGAGGGGATCTCTTTAAAAGGATGAGATGGTGAATTTGAAGTTACAAGATTCGTATGGTAATTCTTTGAAATCCCCCCGAGAAATGCAGTGCAGTCTTCACCTGCCGACTTTAAAAGGTGTGCAATCAGCGTCGTGATGGTGGTTTTGCCATGCGTCCCGGCAACAGCAATTGTTTTCGCATCTTTTGTGATCATCCCGAGGACTTCCGACCGCTTTTTCAGTGGGAACATCTTCGCATTCACAAACTGAAGTTCTTTGTTGTCTTTCGGAAGGGCCGGCGTATAGATCACCAGGTCAGGATTCACCGGAACAAACCTGGGGTCTTCATCAAAATGAACAGGAATACCTTCTTCAATAAGCATCCGCGTCAGGTTCGTTGGTGTTTTATCATATCCTGAAACACTGATCCCATACCGGTGAAAATAACGCGCCAGGGCACTCATACCAATCCCTCCGATCCCAAGAAAATAAATTGTCCTGTACTTCTGAATGTCCATCCTGAATTTATCCTTTACTTTTTTATAATTTTCATCGTTCTCTATCCCTTAAAACTTAAAACTTAAAACTTCAATCCTCACTACTTCCGCGTCAAGATTTTTATTCACCGCAAAGACGCAAAGACGCTAAAAATCGCTAAAAAATTTAATTATCAATTATCAATTATCAATTATTCATTCTTCCCTTCACCCCTCACTCTTCACCCTTCACTCTTCACTCTTCACTATTTTCGCGTCACGATTTAATAAGTTTCAACGTCTCTTCCGCAATAAGACTGGCTGCACCCGGCAGTGCCATGGTTTTAATATTCCTGCTCAGCTCACTTTGCATCACCGCGTCAGCAGCCAGGTTTTGTACAAGTGGAAAGAGTCTCTCCACTGATTCCTGGTCCTTCAGCATCAAAGCAGCAGTCCTCCTCACCAGCGCTTCTGCATTTTTTGACTGGTGGTCTTCGGCAACATTCGGTGAAGGAATAAGGATAACCGGTTTCCCGATGATGCATAATTCCGAAATTGCAATCGCCCCGGCACGGGAGATGATGATATCTGCTGCTGCATAAGCCATATCCATCCGGTCAATGAATGAATAAATAAAAACATCCTCCCTGCCCAATGTCTTTGGATGTGATCTGATAACATCAAAATAATGCTTCCCCGTCTGCCACAATAATTGAAGGGAATCTTCGCCGGTCACCTGTTCCAGGTAATGCAAAACACTGTTATTAATGGTTCCGGCACCAAGACTTCCTCCAATGATCAGTACGACTTTCTTCTTTTTGTCCAGGTGAAAATGTTCAAGCGCCTCGGTTCTGTTTCCTTCCGATGAGTATATGTTTTCGCACCGGATTTCCCGTAAGTATGATTTTATCGGAGGGAAAAAATCTTTCCATTCCGTCATAAGCAACACAAATCTTATCAACCTGCCTGCTGAGCAGCTTATTCGTTATGCCGGGAAAAGAATTCTGTTCCTGGATCAGGGTGGGGATCTTTCTTCTTATTGCTGCCCGGAGAGTGGGGCCGCTGGCATAACCTCCAACGCCAACTACCACATCCGGTTTGAATTTGACAAGGATCTGGTCGGCTTTGACGAGGCTGGATAACACCTTAACCGGAAAAACCAGGTTCTTAAAGGTAATCCGCCGTTGCAAACCACTTATCCACAAGCCCTCTATCGGGTATCCCGCAGCAGGCACTTTTTCCATTTCCATCCTGCCTTTAGCCCCAATAAAAAGAATTTCCATTCCCGGATCATGTGCTTTAAGAGCATCAGCAATGGCAATGGCCGGAAAGATATGTCCTCCCGTTCCTCCTCCGCTGATAATGATCCGTGTCATGGTTTAAAATTATTTGTTAACTGGTTGCAAGAACTGGGTTCCCTTCACTCAGAACTTCTATTTCTACTCCTTCCTTGGTCTCAATCTCTATCCTCCTGCTTACACTCAAAATAATCCCGATAGAGATACAGGTGAACCAGATCGACGTTCCTCCCATACTTATCAGTGGCAGGGTCTGGCCCGTTACCGGGAACAAATGAACAGCCACCGCCATGTTGATCATCGCCTGGAATACCAGGCTGAAACCAATCCCGATCGCGAGAAATGCCCCGAAATTCCCCTGGCATTTGGCCGTTATTCGTACAACCCGGAAAAAGAGGATACAATATAATAGTACCACGAACCCACCTCCCAGGATCCCATATTCTTCAACAATTATCGCAAAAATAAAATCAGAATAAGGGTGGGGAAGGAAATTTCGTTGTGTACTTTTTCCCGGCGACTTGCCAAGGATCCCACCTGAAACAATAGCGATCTTTGCCTGCTCAACCTGGTAATTTACATCCTCATCGCCCTTATCTTTATTCAGAAAATGATCTACACGGTTGATCCAGGTCCCACCACGTGGGAAAAGACTAGGTGCGGCTTTAGCCAGACTGAAAATAAGGACGATGGCCACGATACCCAGGCCCATCAAAGAAAAGATGTACTTCAGCGAGATCCTTCCGATAAAGATCAGCACAATGCTCGTTACAAACAAAATTGCCGCCGTTGAAAAGTTGGCTGGAAGTATCAGCGTACAAATAACGATTGCTGGAATAATGACCGGTAAAAACCCGGATTTGAAATTCTTTATTTCCTCCTGCCTCTTGCTAAGCACCCGCGCCAGGTACATGATCAGAAAAAGCTTGGCCACATCTGAACTCTGGAAGGTCAGGTTTATGATGGGCACCGTGAGCCAGCGGTTCGCTTCGTTAAGGTTAGTACCTGAAAATAACGTGAGTATCAACAATGGGACCGTCAGTATCAATCCGATCTGTGAGATCCTTGAGAAATAAGTATATTTAATAAGATGTGTGCCGTACATCAGCATAATCCCGAAAACCAGGATCACAAAATGTTTGAACAGGTAATATTCAGTGTTCCCTCCCTGCTTTTTATAGGCCAGCGTTCCCGTCGAACTGTAAACTGCCAGCAATGAAAATATGCAAAGGATCGTCACAACAACCCAGATCACTACATCTCCTTTTGCATTTTTAAAATATTTCATCATGATGAGGGAGATTAAAGTTTCTGTACTACTTTTTTGAAGGCGTTTCCACGTTCTTCATAAGTCTTTAAAGAGATCAAAACTTGCACACCCCGGTGAAAGGAGGATTACATCTCCCATAGTCCCGGCAAAATATGCCAGCTCCACAGCTTCATCCATGGTCGACGCATCAGTTATCGGGATTTTAAGGTCCGACATCGACTGGATAAAATTTGTACTATCCATCCCAAGAAAGATGATCGACCTGACTTTAAGCCTGAGTAAGGGTTTCAGAAGTGTATAATCGGTACCCGTATCTTTTCCTCCGGCAATCCAGATTATAGGTTTCGACATGCACTCCAGTCGTGAACCAGGTCGAATTGATATTTGTCGACCTTGAATCGTTGATAAATTCGATCCCATGCACATTTGTTACGAATTCCATCCGGTGTTCTGTTGCCTGGAAATCACAAAAACACTCCTTGATAAAATTATTCCTGACTTCCTTAATCCGGGGGATTATGGATGCTGCCATCGAACTGTGCACCCCGGGATGTCCTTGTAAAGCCAATGTTTCTAGTGTCATGTTTTCAGATTTATAGATTACAGCCTTGATTGAGCGTCTTTATCTTAGTTTTAATGTCACAATTGACAAAACTGCCAGCATGATCCCGATAATTAAAAAACGGACAACAATCTTTGATTCATGGTATCCCTTGATCTGGTAATGATGATGCAGTGGCGACATCAGGAATATCCTGCGGCCTGTACCAAACCTGCGTTTTGTGTATTTGAAGTATGTAACCTGCATCACAACAGAAAAACTTTCGATGAGAAATATCCCGCAGAAGATCGGGATCATGATCTCTTTCCTTATCATGATGGCAAAAACAGCAATAATGCCACCCAGCGCAAGACTGCCGGTATCTCCCATAAATATCTGCGCAGGATAGGAGTTATACCAGAGAAATCCGATGCAGGCCCCGACAAAAGCACTGATATAGATTGCCAGCTCGCCTGTATCAGGGATATACAAAATATTCAGATAACTGGCAATCCCAATATTACCCGAGACATAAGCCAGAACCCCAAGTGTAAGTCCGATAATTGCAGAACTCCCGGTCGCAAGTCCATCCAGCCCGTCAGTCAGGTTTGCACCGTTTGATACAGCGATGATGATGAAAATGACGATGGGAATGAAAACCAGGAATGTCCATTTCTTGTATCCATCCCCAAGCCATGAGAGCAGAACAGAATAATCAAATTCATTATTCTTCAGAAAAGGGATAGTGGTCTTGGTGGATTTTGTAGGAACTTTCGTATACATTTTTGCGCGGTCGGGGTTGCCTTCCACATTAAAGATCTCGGAGGAAGGAACATAAGCTTGTTTGCTGGTCTTCTCGCGAATTACAATGTCTTTGCTGAAAAACATGGTACATCCGACAATAATGCCCAACCCGACCTGGCCTAAAATCTTAAACTTTCCGGCAAGACCTTTCTTATCCTTGCGGAACACCTTGATATAATCATCAAAAAATCCGATTATTCCAAGCCATATCGTCGAAATGAGGATAAGTAGGATGTATATATTATGAAGCTTGGCAAACAGAAGGGTAGGGATCAGTATTGCAGCAAGTATGATCAGGCCGCCCATAGTAGGAGTGCCCTGTTTTGCCGTTTGTCCTTCCAGTCCAAGGTCACGGATAGTTTCACCGACCTGTTTCTTTCTCAGGAAATCGATAAGCCTTTTCCCAATGATCATCGAGATAAAGAGCGACAGGATGAGTGCGCATGCTGCTCTGAACGATATGTACTGAAACACACCGGCTCCCGGGAAATCAAAGGCTTCATGCAACCAGATAAACAAATAGTACAGCATAGTCTTTTTTAAAAGAATTATTAATTACTTCCCACTCCTAATATTTCTTTCAATACCATTTTATCATCGAATGGATATCTTACTCCGTTTATTTCCTGGTATGTTTCATGCCCCTTGCCGGCAACAAGAATAATATCACCCGGTTGTGCCAGTGCACAGGCCGTTTTAATGGCCTCTTTCCGGTTTACGATCACCAGCACCTTGTTCCAGGACTGCGGCTCTATCCCTTTCTTCATGTCATCCAGGATGGCTTCAGGTTTTTCAAAGCGGGGATTATCTGACGTGAGGATCACCCTGTCGCTGAGGTCGCATGCAATCCTGGCCATCAACGGTCGCTTGGAAATATCACGGTTTCCCCCGGCTCCGACAACAGTGATTATCTTTTCCTTGTGATTGCAGATCGATTGTATCGTTCCCAAAACATTCTCTAAAGCATCCGGAGTATGCGCATAATCAACAATAGCAGTGATTGCATTTGCTGTCCGGATATAATTGAAACGACCTGCAACAGGCTCACAAAGGCTAAGCATGGTGAGCACACTCTGCCGTTCTTCCCCAAGAAGAACAGCGGCAGCATAAACTGCCAACAGGTTATAGGCATTAAAACTCCCGATCAGCCGGAACCAGCATTCCCTTCCATCTATGGATAAATGCAATCCCTCGAATTGGTTCTCAAGGATCCTGCAGCGAAAATCTGCTATCGATTGCATGCTGTAGGTGGAAACAGATGCTTTTGTATTTTGCACCATCATCTTTCCGTTCCTGTCATCCTTGTTGATGAGTGCAAATGCATTCCCGGACAGATTATCAAAAAATGATTTCTTGGCCTTCAGATAAGCATCAAACGTCTTATGATAATCCAGGTGATCATGTGTGAGATTAGTAAAAACACCACCCCTGAAATTAAGACCGATAACACGGTTCTGAACCAATGAATGTGAACTTACTTCCATAAAGCAATGGGTACAGCCTTCATTAACCATTTGTGCAAGCAGCTCATTCAATTGAACCGGATCAGGGGTGGTGTGGGTAGAAGCAGTTGCCCGGTCTTGAATTTTATTTTGTATGGTTGACAGCAACCCGGTTTTATAACCGAGTCGCTGAAATAGTTGATGTAAAAGAGTAACCGTAGTCGTTTTTCCATTGGTGCCGGTAACCCCAACCAGGCTCAGATGTAAAGAGGGATTCCCGAAAAAATTAGAAGCCATGATTGCCTTGGCATGACTGCTGTCATGAACAAGAATAATTGTGGCTTTCCCTTTTTGATCCTCCTGTATCTTTTCGCAAACAACCGCAACAGCACCTGAACTTATTGCATCGAATATATATTGGTGACCATCAGAAGTTGTCCCCTTAACAGCAAAATACAGGCAACCGGGTTCAATACTCCTGGAATCAAATTTCAGCGACTGAATTTCAATATCCACTGCCCCAGAAACCTCCAGCACCTCCACCCCCTCCAGTATTTCCCTTAAATTCCTCATCTCTCCTTTGCCTTGCCTTTTAAATTATCAATTGTCAATTATTAATTATCAATTATCAGTTATCTCATCCCAAGTTCCAGCATCACCACCGATCCTTTTAAAAACATTCTCCCGGGACTGATCGATTGACTTACCACATTGCCTTTTCCGTTTAACATCACTTTTAGCCCCATTTGTTCCAGGAGAAAAACAGCATCTTTCAATCCCATTCCTGTAACATCGGGCATAGTTCCCTGGTAATGATTCGATGGCACGAGTACAACCGATGAATTATCGGAAACCGGCACAGCCCACTGAGCTGCAGTGTTCAGTGGCTTTGTTTTAATGTCGAGCCATGCATAAGCATCTACCAGATCTTTTTGTGAACCCGTGTATGAATTGGGCATCAGATGTCCTGTAGTATCTTGCGGCGGAGGATTGTTGATGTCATGAAGAGTAGCGTAAATATGATCGGCAATCTGTTTGAAAACCGGCAGGGCTACAGCGGCCCCGTAATATTTCCCCCTTGATGGATTGTTTACAACTGCAATGATCGAATACATGGGATGATCTGCCGGAAAATATCCGACAAAAGATCCCTTATATTTTATGTTTTTTGTTTTCTGACCATATCCTTTATTGTTCATCGCAACCTGCGCAGTACCTGTTTTTCCGGCAATTTTATAACGCGGATTCTTCAAACCGGTTCCGGTTCCGTGTTCCACAACTCCTTCCAAAAGCGTATGGGCTTTTTCAATGGTGCCCTGCGAACAGATATGAGGGTTAATGACAACCGATGAAAAGGATTGAATTACCTGACCGTTCTTCCTGATCTCTTTTACAAAGAGTGGCTTTACCATCACCCCGTTATTAGCTACTGCATTGTACAAAGTGAGGATCTGTAAAGGTGTAATGGCGACTTCATATCCGATCGCCATCCATGGCAGCGAAACGGCCGACCACCATTTGCTCTTTGTATTCTTGATATATGGCCTGCCTTCACCACCAATCTGCAGATTCTGCGGGAGATTGATCGACATCCTGTAAAGTCCGTCGATATATTTCTGCGGATCATCTGAATAAGCGTTATAAATCAGTTTGGACGTTCCGACATTGGAGGATAACTCAAAAACCTCATGTGCGGGCAGGATTCCCGATAACTTATGGGAATCGTTCATTGTCCTCCCATGATAATTCATAGTTCCGTTGCCCATGTTGACAGGTTGGTCAAGGGTTATTTTCCCATCTTCCAACCCAACAAGAAAGGAAGCCAGCTTAAATGTCGATCCAGGCTCTGAACTTTCTCCTATGGCATAATTGAATAACTCCTCGTATTCGCCTTTCGGACCTTTACCCAAATTGATGATCGCTTTGATATAACCCGTCTTGACTTCCATGACGATCACACATCCATGATCTGCGCTATCGGCAATCAGTTCTTTCCGTAAAGCCGATTCTGCCAGATCCTGCAGGTTGATATCCAAAGTTGTAATGATATCATCGCCATTCTGGGGTTCCACTTCATTATCAATATCAACAGGCATCCATCCTCCATTACCAATCCTGCGCATGAGCCGTTTACCTCCTATACCCTGGAGGTTGTCGCTGAAAGATCCTTCAAGTCCTACATATACTTTTTGGGCGGCTTCCGTATTTTCATACCCGATAGTACGTCTGGCAAGGTTCTTAAAAGGAAGCTCCCGGTGGAATTGCGGACTCTACGATCATTCCTCCTTTGTAAGTGCCAAGCCTGAGGATCGGGAATTTCCGCATCTGTCTGAGTTGCTGGTAAGTTACATCCCGGTGAACCAACAGATAACGGTCCCCGTTCCGTCTTCCTTCCCAGAGAAGGTTTTTATAATCGGAAGATCTTTTATCATTGAACAATTTTGCAAGATGATTTGAAAGTGAATCTACCTGGCTATCGAAAATCTCATCAGTGATGAGATTCGGAACCGATGTCCATCCGGATATCGAAAATAGGAATGGATGTGGCAAGCAAGTGTCCCATCCTCTGAGCAGATATTCCCTCGGATAGCATCGACAGGGAAAAAACGCATTTCCTGTTTCCGGGCTTTTTCCATCAACGCTTTCCCTTCAGTTGACCTGATGTAGATCGCTTTTCCTATGATCGCAATGCCGAAGAAACAGGATCCCGAAGTATACCACATAAACGCGTAACAATATGTCTTTCCTGACCTCTCTCATGGATTTCTGTGAAGCGTATCAGTTTCCTTTTTTAAAAGAGCTTTTGAATAAAAAATCTTATATGGTGGAGTAGTGGTTTCTTTTATTCCCAGTTTTCCCACCTTTTTTTCGATCTCAGTTTGCTTGCAAAGGTCCAGCATCCTTGCTTTTGTCAGTGATTGACTGGAATCGTAATTCTTCCAGCTCATTTTTTATCTTTTCAATTTGCTTAAAGGTCTTTTCAGTGTAATAGGTATTACTGATGTAAAACAATGCAAGAACAGCCAAGAAGATCAGAAATGGCAGGTTATTGAGAACGGCATGTTTTGACAGAAGATCGCCGCCGATGATATTCTGAAGCCCGTGGGACATCCTGCCGGGTCTTCCTTACCGGTCGGATCTCTCCCTTCTGGGGTTCTTGCGGAATATTGATCTTGTCTTCTTCCATTTCGTCAGTTCTTTTCAGCAATGCGTAAGCGGGCACTCCGTGCCCTGGGGTTCAATCAATCTTCCTTCTCCTCCGGAACAATGGGTTTCCGGTTGATAACTGTCAATGGAATGATCGGGGTTCCCATAGAAATCCTTTTTCAGGGTTCCCTCAAAATTCCCTGATCGGAAATAATTCTTTACAAGCTTATCTTCCAGGGAATGATAGGAGATCACGACCAGGCGTCCACCTTGTTTCAGCACATCTGTTGCCTGGATAAGGAATTCCTTAAGTGCATCAAGCTCCTGGTTTACTTCTATTCTCAATGCCTGGAAGACCTGTGCAAAAAACTTATTTTCTTTTCCTCTTTCTGCGGCAGGCATCAATACTGTCTTTAATTCCATTGTCGTATTAACCGGGTGTTCTTTGCGTGCTGTGATAATTAACCTTGCTATTTTTATTGAATTCCTCAAGTCGCCAAATTCATGAAACAGGGTTGCCAGTTTTTCTTCCGGGTATTGGTTCACGATTTCTTTTGCCGATATTTTTTTATCCCGGTTCATCCGCATATCCAGCTCCCCTTCAAACCGTGTCGAAAATCCTCTTTCGGGTTGATCGATCTGGTGCGATGAAATCCCCAAATCTGCAAGGATCCCGTCAACCGGGATGGTCTTGTATAGTTTGAGTAAGTTTCGGAAATACCTGAAATTGTTGTGGATAAGGATCAAACGGTCATCATCAATTTTATTCTTCACTGCATCTTCATCCTGGTCGAATGCATATAATTTTCCCCGTCTTAGATTTTTCAGGATTGCGGATGAATGTCCGCCGCCTCCATAAGTGGCATCCACGTAAATGCCATCCGGCTGTATCACCAGGGCCTTTATGCTTTCATCAAGGAGCACACTTTTATGAAACATTTTCCGGTTCTTCAGGTTTTTGATGTTTCCCCATTACTTTTTCCGCCAGGTCAGAATATTCTTCGTCCGACATCTTAAGATGCTTCTCATATTCCTCTTTTGACCATATTTCTATTCGATTCGAAAATGCAGATAAAATCAGATCCTTATCGATTTTGGCATATTCCAGTAAAGTCTTTGGTATTAGCACGCGGTTGCTGGCATCAAGTTGAAGTTCCGTTGCCCCCCGGTTAAAATTACGGGCAAAAACCCTGTTGTCTTTCACAAACAGGTTAAGTTGATTTACATCCCTGCTGACCTCTGCCCACTCATTCATCGGGTACATGGTAAGACAATTCTCAAACCCTCGGTTGATGATAAATTTCTCCTGCGCTTCCACTGGAAGTTGCTTCTTTAGCCCGGCAGGAATGATAATTCGTCCTTTCTCGTCAATGCGGCATTCATATTCACCGTGCAGGATAGTCATAGACTGTTAAATTTTGAAGGTGTAAATATATGTAATTCCCCACAATTCCCCACCTGTCCCCACTGCATTTTTTAATGAATTGTTAATAACTTTTTTGTAAGAATCATTAACTAATTCATTTTCTGTGTTTTGTAAAATGATGGAAGTTGTATTACTAATAAAATATATCGCAATCATCAGAAACCAATGGGAAACCTTATTCTTCAGCTAATACCATTTTCGTGTCACGCGTCACGCGTTACGCGTCACGATTTTCCGGGGGTGGCGTGATTTGACCGGATTTTATTTATCTTTGAAAAAATATCAGGTGGCAATGTCAAGGATATTAGTAATTGACGATGAGAAAAGCATTCGCAATACTTTACATGAAATATTGCAGTATGAAAAGTACGAAGTTGATGGCGCTGAAGATGGCCCGGAAGGCCTGAAATTTCTGGAATCAAATAAGTACAGTGCAATTTTATGTGATATCAAGATGCCAAAAATGGATGGCATTGAAGTCCTTGAGAAAATTATGCTTATGACCGATACCCCCGTCATCATGATCTCAGGGCATGGAACCATTGATACCGCTGTGGAAGCTATAAAAAAAGGCGCGTTTGATTACATCTCGAAGCCTCTCGATTTAAACCGGCTGCTTATAACGATCAGGAACGCAATGGATAAATCGAGCCTGGTGGATGAAACGAAGATCCTGAAGAAGAAAATAAATGGCGTTCATGAAATGATCGGTGAATCGGCAGAGATACTGAAAATAAAAGATCTTATCGCTAAAGTCGCCCCCACCGATGCCCGTGTCCTGATCACCGGGGAAAGCGGAACCGGAAAAGAACTTGTTGCCCGCTGGCTTCATGCTTTGAGCAGGCGTTCCGAAAATTCATTTGTCGAAGTGAACTGTGCCGCTATCCCTTCAGAATTGATCGAGAGCAACTTATTTGGCCATGAAAAAGGATCTTTTACCTCTGCCATCAGGCAGAGCAAAGGGGATTTTGAGCTGGCTAACGGGGGCACATTATTCCTTGATGAAATTGGGGATATGAGCCTCTCTGCCCAATCAAAGGTTTTAAGGGCCCTGCAGGAGAACAAGATTACCCGGGTAGGAGGGGAAAAAGAAATTCCGGTTGATGTCAGGGTAATTGCTGCAACCAATAAAAACATTAAAGAGGAACTTGAAAATAAAAACTTTCGCGAAGATCTCTACCACGCTTAAGTGTGATACTTATTGACATGCCTCCCCTTTCGAAACGGCTGGATGATCTCCCCCTTCTGACGAAACACTTTATTGGCGAGATCTGCGAACACCAGGGCAAAGCCCCGCTTGTCGATTATGGAGGAAGCTATAGAGGCTTTTAAAATGATCAAATGGACAGGC
Organism: uncultured Bacteroidales bacterium; assembly: GCA_963800585.1. Lineage (GTDB taxonomy): Bacteria > Bacteroidota > Bacteroidia > Bacteroidales > FEN-979 > FEN-979. The sequence continues at coordinate 55,777 of CAWDBP010000004.1, read as the reverse complement.
AATATCCGTGAATTAAGAAACGTAATCGAGCGGTTGGTGATCCTTTGTGATAATAAAATCACAGAATCAGAGGTCAAAAAGTACGCGATGCCATTGTACTAGTGTTGATAGTTGCCGCTGCATCCATGTAAACCATTTTCATACATTTTTAGTACCACATTACTACTTCCTCATTCATCGGGAATCGAGGTACAGAAGGAAATGAAAAGGGCCGGGGAATCTAAGGGTAAATAACCATCACAGTGTATTATATCAAAAATCACGTGTATAAACCCCAGGGCAAGCCCTGGACCCTAATTCCGCCCCAAGGGGCGGGGTATTATACACTCCGACTTCATCGAGGATTGTTCAACTATCAATTTTAACCCACTATGTTCTTAAAATTGGAGTTTCACGAATAAATCAAGGTCATATAAACAATAACTAATCTAAATGACCCCATGAAACTACGAAAAAATGTCGCTGTAAGTGAAGCCGGGTTTACTTTTTAATCCGGTAACCGGTGAATCCTTCTCTGTCAACCCTATTGGCGTTGAAATCATTAACCTCATCAGGGAAGACAAAGGTCCGGATCAGATCAGTAAACATTCTTGGCGAAATATGCAACAGACAAGACCACATTTGAAAAGGACTACCATGATTTCATTGGCATCCTTGAACACCACAACCTTATAGAAAGCAATGAAGAAAAGAAAGCTTAACATCGCGGTCACTGGTCTCAATGCCATTGACAGCCCCGGTCCCGGTGTCCCGGTGATAAGGGCGCTGAGGGAGGCGAAATCCTTTGATGTCAGGATCATTGGTCTTTCTTATGAATCGCTTGAGCCCGGGGTTTACATGCACGACTTTGTCGACCGCACCTATTCAATCCCTTATCCTACTGCCGGGACCGACACATTGCTGGCTCGTATGGAGTATATTCATAAAAAAGAGAAACTCGATGTGGTCATTCCCAACTTCGATGCAGAACTTTACCCGTTTATTAAACTGGAAACTAAACTTAAAGCGTTGGGCATTCACATGTTCCTGCCGACGCTTCACCAGTTTGAAGAACGCCACAAAGTCAACCTTAGCGACTTTGGGAAAAAATATAATATTAAGGTCCCGGGAAGCAGGGTTATTTATGACCTTAATAGCGTAAACAGCCTCCAATCGGAATTCTCATTCCCAATGATCGTGAAAGGGAAGTTTTACGATGCCTCAGTCGCATACAGTATCGAACAAGTAAAAAGCTATTTCAATAAAATCAGCGCAAAATGGGGACTCCCCATCATAATCCAGGAATTTATCCACGGGACGGAATTCAATGTGACCGGGCTGGGTGACGGTAAAGGCAATACCATTGCAGCAGTTCCTATGCGCAAACAATATATCACCGACAAAGGAAAAGCATGGGGAGGTATTTCGATCTCCGATGAGAAGATGCTCGAGATGACCCGGAACTTTCTGCGTGCCACTAAATGGAAAGGCGGATTTGAGCTGGAACTGATGAAAACCAATGACGGAGAGCTTTATCTTTTGGAAATAAATCCAAGACTGCCAGCCTGGATCTATCTTGCTGTCGGAGTCGGACAAAATATCCCCGAAGCATTGGTCAACCTCGCGATGGGAGCGAAAGTGAAACCTTTTACAAAATATGACGTAGGAAAAATGTTCATACGCTATTCATGGGATATGATCGTCGACAGGGAAGAATTTGAACAAATCTCCATCTTTGGCGAACTATGATAAATGGTAAAATGGTAAGATAGCAATATGGCAAAATTAAATTGCGAACTTTTGAACTAGTGAACGGACGAGTTAATAATCGTAAATCCTAAATCATTAGATTCATTCGTAAATTGAAAATCGTCCAATCGTAAATTTTCTTTTTGACTTTCTAAATAACCCAACAACATGACCAAGATTCGATATGAACGTCCGGTAATTAAAAAACTCGAAACCGGGATGCCCAATAAATTCGGAACAAGAACAGAATATGAACCGTTATTGTATATCGACGGGGTTGCGGTAAAAGATCTTATTAAAGAGTTCGGCTCCCCGCTCTTTGTTATTTCAGAAAGAACTATCCGTGAAACAATAAAAAAAGCAAAAAAGGCTTTTGGTACCCGTTACCCTAAAGTTCAGTTTGCCTGGTCGTACAAGACCAATTACCTGAATGCCATTTGCAGTATCTTCCATCAGGAAGGATCCTGGGCGGAAGTGGTATCGGGGTTTGAATACGAAAAAGCCATCAACCTTGGAGTAGATGGCAGGAAGATCATCTTTAACGGCCCTGATAAAAGCGAAAAAGATCTTATAAGGGCAATAACCAACGATTCCCTTATCCACATTGACCATCTTGATGAACTTATACTCAATTACTGAACTGGCTGATAAGCTTAAAAAACGTCCGCAGGGTAGCTGTCAGGGTCAATATGGATACGGGTGTATATCCTATGTGGGACCGCTTCGGATTTAACTACGAAAACGGACAGGCATGGGATGCCATCAACAAGATCATGCATTCGGAAAAAATGGAATTGGTAGGACTTCATTGCCATATCGGCACATTCATGCTCTCACCCTATGCATACAGTACTGCTGCATCCAAGCTTGTTGAATTGGCGCTTGCCATCGAACAGAAATTCAAGCATGAGATTCAGTATATCGATATGGGAGGTGGGTTTGCTTCAAGAAACACACTGAAAGGCTCTTACCTTCCTGGCTCCGACTCCAATCCAACTTTTGATGATTTCGCAGAAGCTATTTCCACAGCTCTGATAAACGGCAATTTCAAGAAGGATAAACTGCCATTGCTAATTCTTGAAACCGGCCGTGCCCTGATTGATGAAGCAGGCTATCTGCTGGGATCGGTGATCTCAAACAAGCGCTCAAGCTCCGGCCGCCGTAATACGATCATCGATGTCGGCGTAAATATTCTTTTCACCTCTTTCTGGTACGATCATAAGATCACACCGGCACAGCCATTTACACATTATTCCGAAGATACTTGCGTGTTCGGCCCGCTATGCATGAACATAGATGTGATCCGCGAAAGTGCTAACCTCCCGCTGCTCAATATGGGCGATCATATTGTGATCCACAATGTGGGTGCTTACAACATGACACAATGGATGCAGTTCATTACATTACGTCCAAACGTGGTGCTGATTGATATGAACGAAAAACCTCATATTATCAGGAGTAAGGAATCACTCGAAAATATGAACAGCATGGAACGGTTACCTTCCCACCTGAAAGAATTTGGAAAATAATTAAGGTCACGAATCATAAAAATTATCAACTATCAATTATCAATTATCAATTATCAATTATTAATTATCAATTATTTACGTTTGAACTACAAGAAACTGACATATCTCTTCCCCTCGTTCCTCTCCAGTCTGGTGAACAGCTATACCCAGATATTCTTTTCGAATAACAGGATATTCGCCTTGATCCTCATACTGGTTTCTTTTCTCGATTTCTGGGCAGGGTTGAGTGGTGTGATCTCCATCATAGTATCCAACACCCTGGCTTACCTCATCGGGTTCAACCGTGAGAATATAAAGAAAGGCTATTATGGGTTCAATAGCCTGCTGGTTGGATTAGCCCTCGGGATATATTATCAGCCCGGACTTGAATTTTTCATTGTGCTCATTTTTTCATCAGTACTCACACTTTTACTCACATTGCTGCTTGAAGGAGTGATCGGAAAATACGGACTCCCCTTCCTGAGTGTCTCATTTTTACTCGCAACCTGGCTGGTAAGCCTTGCCACCCGGCAATTTACCGCCCTTCATGTGAGTGAACGCGGCATCTTCATGACAAACGAAATGTTTGCATTGGGTGGAAACCGGATGGTGGCATCCTATAACTGGCTGACTAATCTTGGGATTTATGGCCCCGTCCGGCTTTATTTCACATCTTTGGGTGCTATTTTCTTTCAGTATCATATCTTTGCCGGTATTCTTGTTGCAATAGGACTTCTCATCTATTCACGTATTGCATTTATCCTCTCCATACTGGGTTTCTTTTCCGCCTATGCTTATTATAATTTTATCGGTGCCGACATCCATGAACTTAGCTACAGCTTCATTGGGTTTAATTTTATCCTTACTTCGATCGCCATTGGCGGTTTTTTCATCATTCCTTCCTGGTGGTCATTTTTATGGGTGATCCTTCTTACCCCCCTTATTTCAATCATCCTCACAAGCACCAATGTTATATTCTCAATCTTCCAGCTCTCTGTTTATTCCCTGCCTTTTAATATTGTCGTCCTGCTCTTTCTCTATTCCCTGAAGTTCAGGGAAAGGTTTTATGATAAACCCCGGTTAGTGGCTTACCAGCAATTTTCGCCTGAGAAAAATCTTTATTCCCACATGAATTACAGGGCTCGTTTCGGAAAATCTCTTTTCTTCCCCTTTGCCTTGCCTTTCTGGGGTGAATGGAAAGTGACCCAGGGCCATAACGGGCAATATACTCACAAGGGCGACTGGCGTCATGCATGGGATTTTGAAGTGACGGATGAGGAGGGCCATACATGGTCCGGCACTGGAAAAAACCGGGAAAATTATTATGCCTACAACAAACCCGTAATTGCACCTGCTGATGGTTATGTGGAAGAAATCGTCGATGATGTTGAGGAAAATGAAATAGGAGAATCAGACCTTGAACATAACTGGGGCAACACCATTATCCTTCGCCATGCTGACCATCTTTATTCAAAACTGTCTCACCTGAAAAAAGAAAGCTTCAAAGTTGCCGAAGGAGATACAGTTAAGAAAGGACAGGTCCTGGCAAACTGCGGAAATTCTGGACGCTCACCCGTGCCGCACATTCATTTCCAGGTTCAGGAAACCCCATATATCGGATCAAAAACCCTTGACTATCCTGTCAGCCATTTTATCAGGCATAAAGAGGGGATTTTTGAGCTGAAATCATATGAATCGCCTGAAAACAATGTCCTGGTTTCGAATGTTACAACGAATAGCTCTCTTAAAAAAGCATTTCATTTTATCCCGGGACAAAAATTCAGTTTCAGGGTAACCCGGAAAGGGGAGAAGGACTGCCAGGTAAATTGGGAAATCCGGGTTGATGCGCTCAACAATACATTTATTTTTTGCGAAGCAAGCAAATCGCGTGCATATTTCCGTAACGATGGCGATATTCATTATTTTACCCATTTCGACGGGAATAGATCATCGTTGCTCTTTAAGTTTTTCCTGGGGGCTTATAAGATCATGATGGGATATTACAGCAACCTGCTCGTAAAAGACCAGGTCCCTGTTAATATGTTCAATAACCCTGTGATCAGGCTTGCCCAGGATTTCATCGCTCCTTTCTGGATCTTTACCCGTTCAGAGTATACGCTCAGTTACCTGGGAATGGATGATGCACTCATGCAAACCAATATCCGTTTGCGGTCGGTAGTGAAAGCAAAAATCGGGAAACAGGAAATAAAAAAACTGGAATGTGAATTATTCATCGGATCCGTTGGACTCGAAAGGTTCGTGATCCATGAAGATAAACAAATAACTGAAGTCAGACTTTTACGCGAATGATGAGAACATACATTTTTATACTAATCCAGCTATTATTCATCTCAACCATAAGGTCACAGGCAAAGCTTGATTTCAGGGCTGTTGATGAACTTACAGGCAGGTGTTTCAAAGAACAGAAATGGGACAGCATAATCAGGGTCGGGAATAAGGCATTGAGGCAAAATATAGATTACTATTACTTGCGTGTAAGAATGGGTATCTCCTATTTTGAGAAACAAAAATACTTCCCGGCAGTTGCTTCCCTTGAAAAAGCAAGAACATTGAACTCGGGCGATTCACTGATCACTTATTATCTGTATTGCTCCTATATCTATTCTAATCATGATGATAGAGCACGATTGCTTAGAGATAAAATACCAAAAGAGAAGAGGGATACAAAAAGCCCAGGGAACAGGTTTCTTGAACAGGTCCATCTCGAAGGAGGATATACCTTAAATAATGACAGGTCATCGGTTAGTATTCCTGATCTCAGCGGCAAGTTCGGACCATCTGCTGACAATGACTATTATAGTGAACAGGATCTATATGGCAATAGCTTATTTGGTAACCTTGGATTGAAAATGAGGATATTTAAAATTGTAAGCCTTTCATTATCCTATACTTATCTCAGCCTGGATAAATCAACCTATATCATGGATGGTCACTTTCAGGATCGGTTTATGGGCACTTCCGATTCAGGGGGAGTGAAAAGAATATACCATTATTCATTTCCCTGGGTCACACGTGATACAAGTTTCCATAATAACATCATTCAACATGAAGGATACCTTGGCATTATGGTGGCTTTACCTGCAGGGTTTAAAATCCAGCCGGCATTTCATCTGATTCATGTCGCATATACTATGACAAATGTCAATTTTGGGGCAAATACCATAAACGACACCGCTTCTTATAACTATTCTTCTAAAAAATACACCTTTCATCCTTTTACACATTACAACTATTCATTTGATCAGAAAGACACTTCATTTAATAATTATTTAATTTCACTTCTGGTAACAAAAGATATTAATATCTTCAATATTGGTTTATCTATGAGTTGGTCCAACCTGAACAATCTGACACAGGAACAAGCAGGGCTTATGCTGACATATTATCCGCTTGGAAACCTTGATCTTTACGGAACATCAACTGTAACAGGTTTTATGCAGGGTAAGGAAAACCGTATCCTTCTGAGCCAGGTACTGGGAATAAAAGTTACTAAATGGTGGTGGCTCGAAGGAAATTTTTATTGGGGTAATTATTCCAACACCAATATCTTCAATGGCGCTGTCGTTTATAATAACAGCGATAAAATAAATTACCGTGCCGGGGTTTCATTTCTCTTTATTGCAGGAAAGCATATTCAGCTTTCGTTGATATACCAATATTTAAGTGAGGAAAGCCCTCTGCTCTCCGATCTGAAAAGGCCTTCTCCTGGTCAGGGTCCGTTAAAGATCAATGAACAGCCACAGATAACAAATATCCCATATAACACTAACACCATAATAGGAGGTATCACATGGAAACTTTAAAAAGTAACAGAGCCACAAATTTTTGCCATCTTGCCATTTTGCCATCTTGCCATTTTGTCATTATCTTCTTCCTTTTAATTTCATCCCCTCTCCACTCCCAAAACTATCCTGCGCTTCAGGAAGCCTTCGGCAAAAGCTATGAATTTGAAGCCAAGGGTAATTATACTGAAGCAATTACAGCATTAAAAAATGTTTACCAGGAAGATTCATATGAGACTAACCTGCGTCTGGGATGGGTGACCTACCTTGCTGGCCTTTTTACCGAGTCATCTGCCTACTATGAGAAAGCAATGAAGCTCAAGCCTTATGCCATCGAACCGAAATTCGGATTTGTTTACCCTTCCTCAGCCTTGGGAAATTGGGACCAGGTAATTGCACAATACAATGAAATCCTGAAGATTGATTCCCAGAACACCCTGGCAAACTATCGTATGGGGTCAATATATTACGGAAGAAAGGATTATGCAAAAGCTGAAAAATACCTCGAAAAAACAGTAAACCTCTATCCCTTTGATTACGATAGCCTGATCCTTTATGCCTGGACAAACTTAAAACTGGGAAAAACACGGGAAGCACAGGTCCTATTCAATAAAGTCCTGCTGAACAGACCGAAGGATTCCTCAGCGCTTGAAGGGCTCTCCCTTATCAAATAGCAAGATGGTAAAATAGTAAAATTGAAATAATCAATACTTTTACTATCTTACCATTTTACCATTTTGCCATTTATTTTCAGTTTCCCCTCAACAAGATCCATCCACAATATCTTCCGCCATTCCTGATTGTGAGAACATAGTAGTAAGTTCCATCCGGTAAAGGCTTGCCGTCTGTCGTTGTTCCTTCCCATACTTGTGAAACGTTATCATAATTCTTGAAACTGTTGACTATATCCCCCCATCTGTTAAATATTGTGACTTTATTATTAGGAAAATTCTCAATGCAATCGATGATCCATTTATCATTTAATCCGTCCCCGTTCGGCGTTATGACGTTATGAAAGACTAAGCATTCTTCAGTTATTTCATGATGAACAACCTTGATCCTGACTGAATCAACCCCCTGGCAACCGTCAGAAAGATCAGTTGCCGTAAGGATAAACAGGGTGTCATGAGTCATCTTTACCGTGCCTGGATTAAGAGTAGAATCACTCGTAAGCAGGGAAGAAGGTTTCCAGGAATATGAATAATTCCCTGACCCCCCGGTAATACTTCCATTTAAAACCGTTATTGAATCATATGGGATTGACTGGTCAGGACCTGCCTCAACAACAGGCGATTGCAGAATTGTGATAAGAAAGGGAGGAGATAATGGTCCATTGCCACATTGGTTATGCCCATAAACGTAAATATCGCCCGACCTGGCTGATGTATCAATGGAAGTATAAATCGTGTCGGTACCCTGACCATTAATAATTTTAAATCCGGGCGGTATTTCCCAGGTATAGGTTTGTGCAAAGAGAATTGTATCGACAAAATAAGTCTGATCCGGGTAACCCGCGCAAAGTTGCAGAGGACCGGTTATATTACCGGCCTGTCCCGGCAAAGGATAAACCATCACGGGAAAGGTTGTCGGATTCGATGCGGTACAGCCAGCTGGAGTGGTATAGTCAATTCTTACAAACTTGCTTCCCCAACTGTTCCATTTTACTTCAATACGGTTGGTCCCCAATCCGGATATTATTGATCCGCCTGCAGAAATGCTCCATTGATAATTCAACATACCGGCTTCCGTTTGATAGAAATAAGAATCCGTATCCAGGCATGGGGAACTATTTCCAGTGATGCCTGGTGAGATTTGATAATATGAAACATTGACTGAATCGCTTGCAGTGCATCCTCCTTTCGTAACCGTAACCGAATAAGTCCCTGCCACCGAAACAGTGATAGTTCTGGTTGTAGCCCCGGTAGACCATAGATAACTTAAAAATCCGGGCCCTGCATCAAGGGTTATTGTTTGTCCCGGGCAGATGATCCTGTCGGGGCCTAAATCTACTATGGGCGCAGGAACTATCACAATATGTTTGCAAAGGATCACCTGGTCAGGCAAACCGGCATCAACCTGTAACCTTACACGATAGATCCCGGGCTGGTTATAAGAAAAAGGAGGAGGTGTATACTGGTCAGATGAAGGGATTGTTGCATTATTGCAAGGAGGGAATGACAATCGTGTCATACTTGAAGGATTCCAATTTGGCACATAAGTAAAAAGAGTATCATTCTGGCGGAATATTTCCGAGAAAGTACTTGGATAATATAGGGTCCCGATATCCCCAATGTTCTGTGCCGTCACTGATCCGCCTATTCCGCCTGCGAAAATAAGTTTACCCAGCGATCCCGGAGATGTCCACGCTGAAAAGTACCCGGTAGAAGTATCACAATCTTCCAGATAGGTAATCCCGTCCGGAATTGGGATTCCTCCTAAATGACCCAGGTTTGCACCAGTGGGCGTATTAAAAAGTGAATTTCCGAAATTGATCCGGGAAATGGTGCTATCGCCAAAGTTCGCAATCAGCATATACCAGGTCCCGTTTTCCTGCTGGATTGCAAATTGACAGGGATGATTGAGTCCACCCACATTTCCAAGGTCTTCAAGTGCCGGGCTATTAGCCAGGTTGCTTCCGAAGTTTAACCGGTAAAGCTTATTCTGCAGATCGGCATCCAGGAATCCCATCCATGTACTTCCTTCCTTTCTAATGATAAGTCCATGCGCGACAGAAATAAGTGCGGTAATTCCAAGATCAGTAACGGCAGGATTATTATTCCATAAGGATGGCCCGAAATCAAATCGCAAAATAGTATTGCTGTCATTTATAAACCCATACCAGTTGCCATTATCCTTTTTGACCTGGATAGCCTCACAATCCCGGTGAATCAAACCCGCTGGGATAAGGTTTGTCCAGCTTACCGGGTCATTCCTGAAACTATTTCCAAGATAATAACGGGTGACTTGACGAGGTAATGCCTGGTTGGAAGCGAATGAAAAAAAATCATTGCTGTCCTGGACAAGAGTGATGTACAAGGGGTAAGTAAGCATATTCCCGGGATTACCGATGTTAACTCCAACGGGTGTGATATTTGCATTCCCTGAACAAAAATCCCAGAAAAAAGTAGTTCCTCCTGTTGTCAGGTTCGTAATATTTATCTGAGCACCAACACAACTGGTGTCTGGTAAGGTAAAATTCACTGATGGTTGTTGTCCGTAAATTATCGATTGAATCCCCAAAAGGATTAACGAAACCCCAAAAATAACAATCCGCTTTTTCATAATTAAAAAAACTCACCAGTTCACCAGTTCACCACCTCACCAGTTATTTTGATATCCCCCTCAGCAGTATCCACCCACAATATTTTCCGCCATTCTTAATCGTGAGAACGTAGTAATAAGTCCCATCCGGTAAAGGGTTGCCGTCTGTTGTGGTTCCTTTCCAAACCTGCGAAACATTATCATAATTCTTGAAACTATTGACACTATCTCCCCATCTGTTAAATATGGCGACTTTATTATCTGGAAAATTTTCTATGCAATCAATGATCCATTTGTCATTTAATCCATCACCATTGGGCGTTATCACATTATGAAAGGTTAGGCAATCTTCATTTATTTCATTATTAAAAACCTTTATCCTCACAGAATCAACCCCCTGGCAATCGTCGGAAAGGTCAGTTACGGTGAGGATAAACATGGTGTCATGAGTCAGATTTGTTGTACCAGGATTCAGAATAGTGTCATTGGTGAGCAAGGCAGAAGGTCGCCATGAATATGAATATCTCGCCAAACTCCCGGTAAAACTTCCATTTAAAACTGTCGTTGAATTATAAGGAATTGACTGGTCGGGACCTGCTTCAACAATAGGGAAAGGATAAAGTGAAATATTGACAGAATCGCTTGCACTGCAACCTCCCTGTGTGACGGTGACTGAATAGGTACCAGCCTTCGACACAGTAATAGTTCTGAATGTTGACCCGGTTGACCAGAGATAATTTGAAAATCCTGAACCGGCATCGCATGTTGTCGTTTGCCCCGGACAAATGCTCCTGTCCGGGCCTAAATCTACTACAGGTGTCGGTACAATTACAATGGATTTGCAGAGGAAAGCCTTGTCAGGCAGACTCGCGTCAACTTGTAACCTTACATGATAGGTCCCCGGCTGGTTATACGAAAAAAGAGGAGGCGTAAATTGGTTTGATGACGGAATCGATGAATTATTGCAGGGTGGAAAGGATAATTGAGTAATAGTGGCTGAATTCCAATTTGTTACATAAGAAAATAGGGAATCATTCTGACGGAATATCTCTGAGAAGCAAACGGGGTAATCAAGGATCCCGATATTTCCAAGCATCTGTGCTGTAACTGTTCCTCCAATTCCACCTATGAAATCCAGTTTTCCCATTGATCCCGGAGTTTGATAAACGGTAAAATAACCGGATGATGTTTCGCAATCATCAATATAGGTGATCCCGTGTGGAGTCTGAACGCTTCCAAGATTTCCAAGATTAGATCCTGTTGGTAAATTAAGAAGGGAATTTCCAAAATTGATACGGGAAATGGTGCTCGTGTTATAGTTTGGTATCAGGAGATACCATATTCCATTTTCCTGTTGGATAACTATTTGGGTCGGATGACTGAAACTACCTAAATTTCCTAAGTCCTCAAGTGTTGGAATATTCGTCAGGCTTGTTCCAAAATTTAAACGAAATAATTCATCCTGACCGGTAGCATCTAAAAATCCAAGCCAGGTGTTTCCTTCTTTTATAATAATAAGACCATGTGCTACCGAAATAGGAGCTGTGATCCCAAGATCGGTAACAGTTGGATTACTATTCCATAAGGATGGTCCAAAATCAAGCCGGAGAATAGTCATGTTATAATTTTCAAATCCATACCAATTCCCATTATCCTTTTTAATCTGGATACCTTCAACTTCCCAGCTTGTCGCACTTGTTGCAAGGTCTGTCCAGCTTATGGGGTTATTCCTGAAACTTGACCCATGATAATAGCGTGTAATGTGTGTTGGATTACCTTGGTTGGTTACGAACGAAAAACAATCAGTACTGTCCTGTACAAGTGTAATATATGCAGGTTCGTGTAAACTATTGCCGGGGTTACCAATATTAATTCCAATTGGTGTGGTATTTGCATTCCCCGAACAAAAATCCCAATAAAAAGTGGTTCCTCCTGTCGTCAGGTTTGTAATGTTTATCTGAGAACCAACGCAACTGGTGTCAGGAAAGATGAAATTTACAACAGGTTGACCGGAAATAGTCATTTGTATTCCAAGGAGATTTATCGTGAAAAAGAACCATAAGATTACCTTTTTCATCTTGGGTTTATCGAAAATTAGTATTTCGCCTTAAAACATGCTTAACAAAAATACAAATCAATCTGATCTAAATAAAGATTTCTTTATTTTTTTCTTAAGTGCAGTAAGGAGAAAAAACTTCCAGGTAAGAAAATTGTCCCATTTTAATCTTGTTATAGACAGATCTGCATCTTTTGTTGAAACAGGTAACTTCCACCACCATTTTTTTGCAATCTTTCGGTTTGCAATCGTGTTGTTTTTATCATAATTGCCAAAGGAACCATGATATAAAACAATAATTCTGTCAACAATAACTCTGTAATCGCTATAGAATACCTGTAAAGAGAGGTCTATATCATAACCATGAAAACCGGTCAGTAATTTTTCGTCAAAACGGCATCTTTGAAAGACCACTTTTTTTGAGAACATAAAAACGCCATCGATGCAAACTACATCCTCTGCTTCCTTTTTAACTTCATTTCCATCGAATTCAAGATGGACATATTCATTACTGGCAGGAACTAATTGAAAAATATGTCCGCGTCTGAACTGATATGCACAAGGGCTTTGCCCCCAGGCAGAAGGATAAGAAGATTTGAATTTTGTTCCGGCCACCCCGATCAACCCTATAGTCTGATCGGCTTCCATCATGGAAATCAATCGCTTTCCCCAATCTTTCGTTTCAAATATTACATCGTCATGAACAAAGCAGTAGAATTCATATTTTGCTTGGGCAATACCTTTATTATAGGCTTCGCAAAGTGAATATTTTGCGTCATTTTGAATAGTTATCAATTCATATTCAACACCAATTGTCTGAGCCAGACTCCTCGAAAATTTTTGAAGTAAATCAGGTTTATATGTGGAAACGATAACCGAAATCATAAATAATTAACTTTTGACCTTGGCTACATTTGCGTACTGCTTGTATCTCATATCTTTGAAAAAGCCAAAGGAAAGAAAAATAAATAATTTTTCTTTCCAACTTTTACATGGACGTAAGCCTTCCTGAATAATTACTTCATACCCACATTCATCAAAGAACCGGTATATACTTTTTGATGTAAAAAACCTCAGATGCGTTTTATCTAAAATGCCTTCTTCACGGTACTTAAAATCAGCCTGATTAATAATCTCTGTCATATTTCCAATGTACCTGAAGTTAGGGATTGAAGCCACAAGAACTCCTTTTTCCGACAACAAATGTTTAGCGTTTATAAGAGCAATCCAGGGATCAGAGAAATGCTCTAACACATCATTAAAAACAATGCAATCAAAATAATGGGAGGGTAAATCTTTATAAATAAGGTTAAAGTCTCCGGTAAAAACCTTATCGGCCACTTTTGACGCTTTTTCAGCTGCCGGTTTGTACATTTCTATTCCCCAGGTTTCAATGGTTCGGCTCTCCTTAAGAGAACTTAAGAAAAGTCCTTCACTACACCCCACTTCTAAAATCTTTTCTGCATCTTCAGGAATATACTTTAGCATTTCTTCCCGAAAAGATCGATTATAATAATTCGTGTTAAACATTTTTAATTAGTTAATGTTGTAACTCAGTTGATGATAAAAATAATGAGCTCTGCAAATTAAAAATATGCTCTTGTTGGTCAAGGTTCACTTAAACCCGGCATCAGGACAATAAAACATACTTATTGTACAAAGGTACTAAGTCCGGCCGATTATCCCTACATTTGCAATTCAATTTTAATCCTTAATCTTCCGGTCATCCATTGAATCTCAAATTAGAAAATTTGACGAAACCAAAGAATAAAGTTAAGTGATTCTCTATCCAAAGGTATGAGTGACAATCTAAAACAAAAAATGCTGAATGCTTTGACCTGGACCACGATTGACCGGTTCGGCCAACAGGCCATTCAACTCATCATCGGACTGGTACTTGCTCGCTTACTTTCGCCTGATGATTATGGATTGATCGGGATGATAGTGATATTCATTGCATTATCCTCGGTACTGGTAGATGGAGGATTCGGACAAGCATTGATTCGCAAAGAAAAAGCCACTCAAACAGACTTTAGTACTATTTATTTTTTTAATTTAAGTGTTTCAGTCTTTCTTTATCTCATACTGTTCTTCTCGGCGCCATTGATCTCAGGTTTTTTTCATCAACCCCAGCTTATAAACATTTCACGTGTTCTGTTTCTTTCAATAATATTTTATGCATTGTACTTTGTACAATATGTAATAATTATCAAAGAAGTTGCTTTTAAAAGTTTAGCCAAGGTTAACATCGCAGCAACTATTGTTAGCGGAGGTATTGGAATATTTCTAGCAATTTATGGAGCAAAAGTATGGGCACTGGTTATTCAGCAAATTTCTTATCACATATTTCGTCTCATTTTGTTTTTCATTATCCGGCGATGGAGACCGATCCCCGTTTTTTCTTTTACAGTAATAAAAGAATTCTGGACATTCTCTATCCATCTTTTGGGAACTTCTGCGTTAAATGTCATTTTCTATAATATATATTTGGTTCTGATCGGGAAGTTTTATCCGCTTAAACAATTAGGATACTATAATCAGGCTAATAAATTAAGCGAAACTGTAAATTATTCCTTTCAGCAAATTTTACAGGGAGGAACTTACCCTTTATTAGTTCAGATCCAGGATCAGGAAGAAAGGTACAGAAGGGTTTACAGAAAAATGATACGCACAATCTCGGTTTTCCTGTTTCCTTTTATGTTTTCTTTGATCACCATTGCCAGGCCATTAATTACGATTCTTTTATCTGAAAAATGGACAGCATCCATTCCATTATTTCAACTTTTATGCCTGGCCAATATTTTTACACCATTTTTTGGCCTTAATATCAGTGTTCTTAATTCAAGAGGAGAATCAAAAAAATCATTGCAGCTTGAATTAATAAAAAAGGGACTTATCCTGCTTTCAATTTTCGTCTGTTTTCTATATGGAATAATTACAATGCTTATCGGGTTTATAATTGCTAATTTTATTTCATACGGTGTATCAATGTTTTTTATAAGGAAAAACCTGGTCTATCAGTTGAGGCAACAATTTTTTGATATTTTCCCCAGTTTAATGGTCTCAATCCTTGTTTCATTTATTCTCTTTCTGACAAAAGGAATTGTACATCATAACTTGGTAATTTTACTTATATTACAGGTAACAGTTGCTTTGATTATCTATATCCTGCTCGTATATTTATTTGATAATAAACTTTTTCAGAAAGTTAGAACATACATCAGAAACCGATTGTTAAAAAATACTAACCATGAAGATTACAGTAATAACCCCAACATTTAGCTTCATATTATAATTTTAAATTCCTGGCCAACACATAAATCATTGCAGTAAAATCCAGGTTTAAATCGCAACTATACTATGGGGAGGTTCTCTTAATTCAAACGTAATTGCTTGAAAATCTGATTTCATTCAGCACAATATGATAAAAAAGATTTCGAACATCATACAAAGAGTAAAAGCATCAGGATTATCTGAGATCTTACGATTGATAAAAATCAAATTTGCAAGAAAGAGAATTAGGAATTATAAACCTTATCAGGAGCTATTCTATAATAAATGTGGAATTGAAATAGGGGGCCCAAGTCCTTTTTTTGAAAAAGATTTGCCAATCTATGACGCAATACAATCTCTTGATGGTGTAAACTTTGGTTCATCAGTTTTGGAAAGTAAACTAATTGAAGGAAAGAACTTCAAATATGGCAAGGAAAAAACAGGATACCAGTTTATTTGTGATACAGTAAACCTTGACAGGATTGAAACAGGTAGGTATGACTTTGTTTTATCATGTAATAATATTGAACATATTGCGAATCCATTTAAAGCCTTGACGGAATGGTTGAGAATTATTAAACAGGATGGATTAATACTGTTAGTAGCACCTAATAAAGATACCAATTTTGATCACAAAAGAAAGATTACTAAATTTGATCATCTTATGAAAGATTTCAAAAATAACACCTCTGAACATGATTTGACTCATTTGGATGAATTTTTGACTTTACATGATCTTTCAATGGATCCGTCATCAGGAGATTTTGACTATTTTAGGAAAAGATCAGATTATAATTTTGAAAACAGATGTTTACATCATCACGTCTTTGATCTAAAATTACTTAAGCAAATTTTCAAGTACTTTAATATTGAAGTACTTTTAACTGATCGCGCAAATACAAATTTTGTCATCCTGGGGCTCAAAAAGTAATGTTCATTGAAAGACAATAAATTTTTGAAACCATAATGAAGTCGTACTTCGGAATTTTCCAGAGTGCCGGGATACTAAAGGGAAAAATCGTTGCAGGTTATTACCTTTATATGTTTTCTTCAGAACTGTCCGAACCGCAAACTGATTTTACCCGTAAACTGGTTTATCAGATCGCCGGAAGTGTTCAAAAGTTTCAGATCAGGAGTATAGCGATAGCTTAATGTAATACCGATTCTGATGAAGCTGACAATATTGAATTCTAACCTTACTCCGGGCTCCACAACAAAGCAATTATCTATAGAAACATAGGAATGATAATTGTAACGATGATTTCGCCCCGGACTGGAATATTCAGGCAATTGAGTGTAAAAAAAGTACCCGTCTCCGATCATCAATGGAAAAGCAACATGGATTCGCGATTTAGGAAATAATGTATACTCCAGCAAAACCCCGCCATAGCCACCTTTTAAATTGACACCTCGGAAATTGTGGTTGACGGAGTCATAATAAATATTGTCATATTTCAACCCTCCCGGATTATCGATATAATTAACGGTTAATCCGATAGTCCATTGGTGATTGAGCATGATTCCCAGGCTGAAACCGGGAAGAAGAACACCGTGGTGGTATCCGAATTTTGTACCACCTGCGTTTATTTCGATAAAATATCCAATGGGGATTTTGGTGGATTTATTATTATTTCCTAGAATGGTATTTATTTCACTTGAGGAGGATGATTTTGGTAGCTGATTATCTTGAGAGAATGCTGTCTGGCAAATTACACACGATAGTAAAAGGAGTGTAATTGTTTTCATCTTCAAGGTTTTTGTAATCAGATTAGCAGTGAAAACATTAGAACGTCTGATATCATGAGATGTTGTAATTAGCTCTCAATTTTCCTGTTTTTTTTATGGAAATTAAGCGACCTGCCCGGCTATAAATAAAAACACTCTGAAGGCCTTTTATAATCAGGGCTTTCAGAGTGTCGCTGTGGAGTTGGAGGGAGTCGAACCCTCGTCCAAACAAGCAGCAAAATTGTTTTCTACATGCTTAGTTTCATTTGATTGTCGGGAACAGACTGGCAGAAACGGGCCTATCTGTAACTTAGTTCCTTATTTTTCATCCCGCCACCGGAACCTTGACAGGACCATCTCAACATTTTCGATGCCTCATCCGGAACACCGTTGAGAGAGGTTTTCCGGGAGACAAGAGGCGCTTAATTTCTAAAATTAAGCAGCCAGTCTGTAAGAATAATTGTCGCCATTTATTGGCTGTGGGAATTGACTTTTTACGGGACCTGTTCCCAACGCCCGGCATGCTTGCAATTCCACTTCCTTGCTGTCAAATCCGGTCAACCCCGTGAATTTTCTTTTACAGGAAAAGGAATGCAAAGATACGAAAATTATCGGGAATCAGTACACCAGGAGGTTGCTTACAAAAGCAGATACATCATACTCTGTGTTGAATATCTTATACAACTCTGTAATGATTGGGAATTCCTTTTTAACATCCATGAATTTGGAGATCTCCTCGTAGAATACATTCACGGCAACTTTCCCTTCCAGAACAAGTTCATGTGAAACATGTTCTGTAAAGAACCCTTTTCCAATAAGCAGCCCAAGCGTCCTGTTCCGGCTGAGGTCATTCAATGCAGTCAGCGTGAAATCGCCATATCCGCAATACCTGAAAATGGTTTCTTCCTTTCCGTGAAAACGGAGAAGGATCTTCCGCATTTCGTTGAAAGCTTTGGTGAGGACAAGAAAACGAATGTTCGGTGAATTGAAATGAGCATCAACAATTCCTAGACAAATGGCATAAATGTTTTTCAGGATACTTAAAATCTCAACTCCTTCGATGTCATCTGAACGGTCGATGTAAATGGTCGTTCCATTAAACACCGATTGGAGATCATCTCCAACAGTCTTTTCTATGCAACCAATGGTGAATCCGGTAGGGATCCTGTTGATGATCTCCCGGGCAAAACTGGGCCCCTTCATTGAACATAAAGGATTTGGGAAAGTTTCTTTCAGGCAGTGAATATGGTCTTGTGCTCCGACCCGAATCCTTTGGCCAGGTTTACCAGTGTTGCAGTGACTGGAATGTACAACCGGATACTTTCCATATAATCCATTAGTACTGCCGAAGGAATAGCCAGAAAAATGATATCGGAATCTCCGAGCTGTTCATTCTCCACGGTAGCTTTTAAAGATGGGATGAAGATGAAAGGTTGGAAAATACTTCGTATTCATTCCTTCTGAATTGATTGAATTTACAACCTCTTCCTCAATAGATAACAGCTTTACCCGGTGAGTCTCCAATCCGGCAATCATATTCCCCAAGGCAGTTCCGATCGTTCCTGCACCTATAATTGAAATGTTCAGATTGTTTTTTGGCATAAGAAATTCTTCTGATTCCTGAGGTATTACCTTTCAGCCGGTAAAATTAGAGAAAAACAGGCTCCATTTGTTCCATCAATTATTAATTCAGCCTCCAGTTGCCAGACAAGTAGACAAATGATCTGACTTCCCATGGAAGTTTTCTTATGGATGTCAAAATCAACGGGCAATCCTTTTCCATCATCCCTGACAACAAGGCGCCTCATTTTACCATTTGATGTTTTAGCGGCAGGCTCTTTTTTATAAGAAACCCATATATTCCCTTCCTCGTTGTCAGGAAAAGCATATTTAAAAGCGTTTGTCAATAATTCATTCACGATCAATCCAAGGGGAAGAGTGATCTTTACATCAATAATTTCGTTATAAAAATCCTGATGTACCCTGACCTTGGGGGTGGTAAAGGCAGAAGAAACAATCCCTGTAAGTTTGGATAAATATTCGCCAACAGGCAATATTTCAAGGGTCCTGCTTTTGTATAGTTCTTCATGAATCAGGGCCATTGCCTTGACACGAAACTGCAGATCTGAAAAAATATCCAGCGTTTTATGATCCGTAAATTCACTTTTTTGCATATTCACAAGACTGGTCAGGATAGCGAGGTTATTTTTTACCCGGTGGTGGACTTCCCTGATAAGTAAATCCTTTTGCCTTGCAGTTTCCATCAAGACCTGTTCTTCTTCAATCTTACCGGAAACATCCCTGGTTATTGATATCATAGCCTGCAAATGTCCGGTAGATGAATCAAAGATCGGATTGATATTACTTTCAGCCCAAAGTACCTTACCATCCTTTTTAACGACCTGGTAAAGAAACCGTGTGGCTTCACGGTATTCTAACATGCTTTCGATTTCAGCATCGAAAGATTTTCTTGAATCGGGGTGAATAATATCCCTGAAATCTTTCATGTTAAGAAACTCTTCCTGAGAATAACCTAATAACAATTCGCCGGATGGAGAAATATATAAACGATTAAAATTACTATCTATAAGCGTCACAATGTCTGCAGTATTTTCAGCCAAAAACCGGTACTCTCCTTCCCGTTTGGACAATTCTTCATTCTGGATGACCTGTTCCTTGATCTCGTCCTGCAATTGATCATTCTTCTCCTCAATGATTTTTGTCGCTTTTTTACTCTTGACCAGCAACTGTTGCACATATACAGCAATAGCAATCGCAAGAAGAAAAAGGGCCATCAGTAACATCACCAACAGATCACGGTTTTTCATTTCAAGCTTCTGGATAGCATTCTCATCCCTGAGGCTTCCTGCCTCTTTCTCCTTTTCACTGATAATCCGGTTGTTTTCTAATAAGGTAATCTGATCCTTGTTCTTTTCATTCTCCACAAGAACTCTTGCATCGTTATATTTTCCCAAAGCCGATAAAGCTTTTTTCCAATCCTTTTTCGCGATAAATAACTCATATAAATATTGGTAAGCTGATACTCTTAAGTAATTTATTTTAAACAGGTTTGCAATCCTTAACCCACTCTCAAGGTAGAACAATGAGGAATCATATTTCCCCATTTTTAAAAAAGTATGACCTATATTCACTAACGAACTGTTCGCTAAAACGGGTCGGTTTTCCCTCTTCCGTGTTAGTAATGCAATCTTATGGTAATAGAGCGCCTTGTTCAACTCATTTTTCTGTTCATAAGTATAGGCTATTAATGTATAGATCGAACCATTGTTCTGTCCAATGTCCTTTTGATTTTCTTTTAATACTTCACGATAATAAAATAATGCAATATCATATTGCTTTGTCGACAGGAACAAGTTACCGATAGATTTGGTCACCCATTCCCGAATAATAACTTTTGACAGTTTAGGTTTCAGCGCTAGGGCATTAAAGTATAACCTTAAAGCTCCATTGGTATCCCCCTGGTCATACAACATTTGACCCGTTTGAATATAACATCCTGCAAGATATTCTGGGATATTTTGTTTTTTCGCAATGGCTAATGCTTTGGTAAAATATTCTTTCGCCCGGTCCTTTCCCCCCAAATCCATAAAGAGCAAACCCATATTTTGATATGCTTCATTCATCACGCTCTCGTAATTATTGGGTTCGGAAATATTTAATGAAGCTAAAAAATACTCAAATGCCTTGAGATAGATTTTCATTTTATAAAAATGCAAGCCAAGTCTTATAGAAGAAATAGCTTCACCTTTTCTGTAGTTAATATATTTCGATTGATTCATGGCTTTGATTGCCAGATCATAACTCACCAGTGGCAACGAATCTATATAATCCAATGAAAGTTTGTTAAGGGCGTCAATTTCGATTTTTTCATATAAAGGAATTCCGGCTTCGTCTTTTGAGCTGACAACCGGATGTATCCTGATTGGATTCTTGAGAGAAGCCTGACAAATTTCTGTTAGGAGGGGGAAAAAAAAGATAAGGATAGGTATTATTACAATCTTTTTCATGGATCTCTATGCACAATGACTTCCTGCCATAATTGAAATAAAATATGTAATGCCGGTTATTATTATTCAGATTCCTGAGGTGTTACCTTTCTGCTGGTAAAAGTAGAGAAAAACTGGCTCCATCTGTTCCATCAATTATTAATTCAGCTTCCAGTTGCTGGACAAGAAGACAAATGATTTGGCTTCCCATAGAAGTTTTCTGATAAATATCAAAATCAATGGGTAATCCTTTTCCATCGTCTCTTACAACAAGGCGTCTCATTTCACAATTTGATTTTTTGGTGCCTGGCTCCTTTTTATAGGTTACCCATATATTCCCTTCCCTGTCGTCAGGGAAAGCATATTTAAAGGCATTTGTCAATAATTCATTTACGATCAATCCAAGAGGCAGGGTGATCTTTACATCCATGATTTCGTCATAAAAATCCTGGTGCACCTTGACATTGCTGGTGGTAAAAGCAGAGGAAACAATCCCGACAAGTTTAGATAAATATTCTCCGACAGGCACAACTTCAATATTCCTGCTTTTGTATAATTCTTCATGAACAAGGGCCATTGCCTTGACCCGAAATTGCAGATCTGAAAAAACATCCAGCGTTTTATGATCCGTAAATTCACTCTTTTGCATATTAACAAGGCTGGTCAGGATAGCCAGGTTGTTTTTTACCCTGTGATGGACTTCCCTGATAAGTAAATCTTTTTGCCTTGCTGTTTCCATTAACGCCTGTTCCTCTTCAATCTGGTTTGAAACATCCCTGGTTACCGAAAGTATAGCCTGCAGTTTTCCTGTTGATGGCTTAATGATCGGGTTAATGTTACTTTCTACCCAGAGAAGGGTCCCATCCTTTTTAAGCATTTGATAAAGAAACCGGGTTACTTCATGATATTCTAACATGCTTTCAACTTCAACGTTGAATGATTTCCTTGAATCGGGGTGAATCAAATCGCGATAATCTTTTATGCCCATCATCTCTTCAGGTGAAAAGCCTAATAATACTTCACTGGAGGGAGAGATATATAAACACTTAAAATTGCTATCCATCAGGGTCACCAGGTCCGCTGTATGATCAGCCAAAAAACGGTACTCCTCTTCCCGTTTTGTCAATTCTTCATTCTGGATAACCTGTTCTTTGATTTCATCCTGCAATAAAAAATTCTTCTCTTCAATAACTTTTTTTGCTTTTTTATTCTTGACCAGCATCTGTTGTATGTAAACTGCGATTGCAATTGTAAGTAGAAAAAGAGTCATCAATAAAAACATCAACAGATCCCTGTACTTCATTTCCAACTTTTGGATGGCATTCTCATCTCTGAGTCTTCCAGCCTCCTTCTCCTTTTCACTGACAATACGATTGTTTTCTAATAATGATATCTGATCCTTGTTATTTTCATTTTCTGCAAGAACTTTTGCATCATTATATTTTTGTAAAGCAAATAATGCTTTTTTCCAATCCTTTTTCGATATATACAGCTCATATAAATTTTTGTATCCCGACTCTTTTACGGAAGTTATTTTAAACAAATCTGCTATTTTCAAACCACTCTCAAGGTAGTACAAGGAAGAATCATAGTTCCCCATTTTCAAAAAAGTATATCCTATATTCACTAACGAACTGGCCACTAAGTATGGTTGGTTCTCTATCTTCCTTGTATGTAATGCAATCTTATGGTAATATAGTGAGCTTTTTAGCTCCTTTTTCTGTTCATAGGTATATGCAATTAAAGAATAGATCGTGCCATTGTTCTGCCCGATATCCCTTGGGTTTTCTTTTAAAACTTCACGATAATAAAATAATGCCATATCATATTGCTTTCTCGAGAGGTACAAGTTACCAATATATTTGGTTACCCATTTCTTGGGAAGAAAATTTGGAGGCTTGGGCTTAAGGGCAAGAGCGTTAAAGTATAATATTAAAGCGCCATTGGTGTCACCCTGTTGAAAGGATAACTCACCTAACCGAATATAATTTCCTAATAGGTGTTCTGTTATATTCATTTTTTTATCATAAACCATTGATTTCTGAATATACTCAAATACACGGTCTTTCCTTTCCAAAGCCATAAATAACACCCCCATCCCATAATACCCATCATTGATGATTGACACATATTTATTTGGTAAAGAAATATTTAATGATGCCGACATATTCTCAAAAGATTCAAGAAAATTGTTTACTCTATAGTAATAGAAGCCAAGGAGTACATAAGCCTTAGCTTCACCTTTTTTATAATTGATGCGTTTTGATAACTTCAGCGCCCGGGTTGCCAGATCAAGGCTTAATTGCTGTGAGGAATCTAAGTACATTTCCGCAAGTCCATTCAATGCATCGATTTCAACTTTATCGTTTAATGGAAGTATTCTGCTATCTTTTGAGGTGGCAACCGGATTAACATTGCCCGTTGACGGTGAACAGGATGAGAAAATTCCTGCTATAGGAAGAAAAATGAAGAAAAAAGCAGGAAAAACAATATTCTGTTTCATTAATTTCTACATGTAGTGATTCGATAGTATGGCAAAATTAGAAAATTAATTGACAGGAGAAGTTAATTTACGATTGAACGATCTTAGATTGACGAATGAATTGTTTTATTGTCGATTTCCGATTCTTAAGGAAAGCAAAAAATCGTAAATCTAAAATCAGTCAATTTAATCTAAAATCTACATTCGTCCAATCGTAAATATTGTTTACTGCTTTCTTTTTACCGTAAAAATGCTGGCATTCAATTCAAATCCAATCAGCAGGCTCAATGAATTGAGGTAGATCCACAGAAGTATCACAAGCAGCGTCCCGATTGAACCATAGAGGGCATTATATTTGGAAAAATTATCAACATAGAAATTGATTCCAAGGGTTGTTGCAATGATCAGAAAGGTTGCCAGCGACGACCCTGCAGAGATAAACCGGAAATGTCTCTTTTTTGCCGGGACAAAATAATAAATAAAGGAAATTGCAAAAAACAGAGTGGAAAGTATAATCAGCCATTTCAGGATTAAAATTAGACTGAAAATAAAGCTGCTTTTAAGGATTTGTGCTGGAAGCAAAATCGATAAAAGCCAGGTTCCGAAGGTGATCAACCCGATGGAAATGATCAGGAGAAAAGTAATGATGATCACCAGGAAGATGGAAACAAGCCGCTGTTTGATTACCGAACGGGTCTCGATGGTATGAAAGGTATTGTTAAATGCTACCATCAGACTGTTAATGCCATTCGTTGAAAAATAAAGCGACAACAGGAAACCCACTGATAGCAATCCTCCATGAGGCCTGATAACAATATCTTCAACTGTACTCTGCACCGTCGCATAAGCTTCATCCGGGATAAAGTCTTGAATGATGTCTAGAAGCGATTGTTGGAAATTTGCTATTGGAATAAAAGGAATGATCGTAAAGAAAAAGATCACTGTGGGAAAAATAGCAAGAAAAAAGTTGAAAGAAATAGCCGATGCCCGCGTAGTGATATATCCTTTCGATAATCCTTTCACAAAAAAAACAGTGACATCGTAAAGTGGCATTCCGTCAAAACCGGGTATGACGATCTTTTTTGAGAGACGGATAAGGAAAGAAACTGATTCCCAGGATAATATCTTTTCAGGAATAGTCATGGGCAAATTACCGGTCAAGTATAAGGGCTGACTTCGGTACCACTTTCAGGTTCATGTCGAGGCTCCTGAAATTGTGTGTCAGCGCCCCAACCGATACAAAATCAACTCCCGTCTCAGCATAGTCACGGATATTGCTCAGTTTGATACCGCCTGAGGCTTCCGTTTCAAATTGTCCATTAATTATTTTCACTGCATCAGCAAGATCCTTGATCGTAAAATTATCAAGCATGATCCGGTCAACAAGGCCCTCGCCATATTTCATTACATTGATCAGTTCATCAAAATTACGCACTTCGATTTCAACCCTGACCGCTGATGTTTCGTGAGCTTTCTTGTACTTCTCCAGCGCAAGCATTACAGGGATTATCCCTCCGGCTATTTCAACATGATTGTCTTTGATCAGCATCATATCATAAAGCCCCATCCGGTGGTTTATCCCTCCCCCGGTCCTTACTGCATATTTCTCAAGTTCCCTCAGATTTGGTGTCGTTTTACGGGTATCCAGCACACGTGTCTTCAATCCTTTCAGCTTTGCAACCATTTGTGAAGTATAAGTAGCTATCCCGCTTAGCCGTTGCATGAAATTTAAAACAAGACGCTCTGCAGAAAGGATAGAGTGAATGTTTCCTTCCGCTTCAAGCACAATATCACCGGGTTTTACACGATCTCCATCCATTTTCAAAATGGTCACCTCCAGCGAAGGATCTAGCTTGTGAAAGATTTTTTCGGCAACCGGGATCCCGGCAAGAATACCTCTGTCCTTAATTTTTAAGTGGGCTTTTCCATGGATATCCTTCCTGAGAAGAGTAAGAGAAGTAATATCACCCTCCCCGATGTCTTCCTTCAAAGCATTTTCAATGATCTCATCCAGGTTCATAATTTTTTATTGGGCTAACCAACTTTTTGGATCTGAAGTTGCTGGATCAGGAACTTTCCCGCGACCTTCTTCAGGAGGTAATAGATCCTGAAAGTATCTGTGCCTGCCTTCATCTCGCCGATCGTAAACTGAGCCCCATCCGTCGAGGAACCCTGTTGGGTGACTTTAACTGATTTTACCGGGTTCTTTTGAAAGAAATCTTTCAGGATCTGCGTGGCCTGGGTCTTGCTATAGGTATCTTCGTTGCCGGATATTCCAAGATCGACCATGGTATTCAGGAAATCTGAAAGAACCACCGCATCCCCCGCCGTGAGCGCAGCAACAATCTTTTTGTTGGTTTCATCCTGCACACCGGCCGGCATCGAATGAAACGGAAGCAGGACCATTGTCATAAATAATAATGACGATATTTTCCACAGGTGTCTCATAATCCTTGCTATTTATAAAAAAATGCACTAACTATGCAAACTTACAAAATAATTTATGAAAGTAAAGCTGTTAGCTATAGGAAAAACTGATGAACCCTATCTGATTGAAGGCATAAAAGAATATAGTAACCGTATTCAGCGTTATCTCTCTATAGAAATTATTGAAATTCCTGGATTGAAAAATGCATCTCATTTGGACCGGAAGGAATGGAAAGCAAAGGAAGCAACAAAGATTATGCCGGTTTTTGCACCAAAGGACATTATTATTCTGCTTGATGAAAAAGGAAAAGAAATGACCTCCGTTGAATTTTCATCCTTTCTTAACCAGAAGTTCAGTAACGGATCAGGGAACCTCGTATTTGTCATCGGTGGCCCGTATGGTTTTGATGAGTCGGTAAAAAATAAAGCCCACTCCCGGCTTTCATTATCAAAAATGACATTCTCGCACCAGATGGTGCGACTCTTCTTTCTGGAACAATTTTATCGCGCCCTCACCATTCTTAGGAACGAAGCCTACCACCATGAATGATGTTCCGGGAATCCTTGTAAATACTTAACCTTTCTTTAACAAGCATTA
The DNA here is from genome assembly GCA_963800585.1 of uncultured Bacteroidales bacterium. Classification (GTDB taxonomy): domain Bacteria; phylum Bacteroidota; class Bacteroidia; order Bacteroidales; family FEN-979; genus FEN-979. The sequence continues at coordinate 28,909 of CAWDBP010000004.1, read as the reverse complement.
ACAAAAATTAACAAAAATAATTTTTTATGAGTTTTTTCAAATGTATAAATTTGCACCCTCCAAAGAAATGAATCACTATGATTGAAACGGATATCAAAGCATTGAATGAACGCATTCAAAAAGAAAGCGCATTTGTAGATATGGTAACGATGGAGATGCACAAGGTCATCATCGGACAAAAGCATATGATTGAAAGGCTGCTGATCGGGTTACTTTCCAATGGACATATCCTCCTGGAAGGTGTTCCCGGCTTAGCTAAGACCTTGGCCATAAAATCCCTTGCTCACATCATCGATGCAAAATTCAGCCGCATCCAGTTCACCCCCGATCTCTTGCCTGCCGACCTTATCGGTACACTGATCTACAGCCAGAAGAAGGAAGAGTTCCGGGTAAGGAAAGGGCCAATCTTTGCGAACTTTATTCTCGCCGACGAAATAAACCGTTCTCCGGCTAAAGTGCAGAGCGCGCTTCTTGAAGCCATGCAGGAACGGCAGGTCACCATTGGTGAGGAAACCTTTATCCTGCCCGAACCATTTCTCGTTCTTGCTACCGAAAACCCGATCGAACAGGAAGGAACCTACCCTTTGCCTGAAGCACAGGTCGACCGTTTTATGCTGAAAGTCGTGATCGGGTATCCCGACAAGAAAGAAGAAAAACTGATCATCCGTCAAAACATCTCAAACGAATCCGTAAGTACCAGCACCATCCTTAAAACCGACGATATCCTCCGTGCAAGGAGCGTAACCCGTGAGGTGTACCTCGATGAGAAGATTGAAAACTATATCACTGATATCGTCTTTGCATCCCGCTTCCCGTCGGAGTATAAACTGAAAAAGTTCGATGGACTGATCTCCTATGGCGCCTCCCCGCGTGCCAGCATCAACCTGGCGCTCGCAGCAAAAGCCTTCGCCTTTATCAAACGCAGAGGCTATGTCATCCCTGAAGATATCCGTGCCGTAGCCAACGACGTCATGCGCCATCGTATAGGCCTAACCTATGAAGCCGAAGCCGAAAATATCACAACCGAAGATATCATAAACGAAATTCTGAATACTGTAGAAGTTCCATAAATACTGGTAAAAAGTGACTTCTTTAACTCACCAGTTCACTAGTTCACCACATAAAAACATGGAAACCTCAGATATTTTTAAAAAGGTCCGTAAGATTGAAATCAAAACCCGCGGTTTGTCCAACCAGATCTTTTCCGGACAATACCACAGCGTGTTCAAGGGCAGGGGTATGGCTTTCAGCGAAGTCAGGGAGTACCAGTATGGGGATGACATCCGTAACATCGACTGGAATGTGACCGCCCGCTTCAACCATCCGTACATAAAAATATTTGATGAAGAACGTGAACTCACCGTAATGTTGCTGATCGACGTCAGCGGATCAAATATGTTCGGTACAAAACAAAACCTGAAAGAGGACCTGATCACTGAAATTGCTGCCGTACTTGCATTCAGCGCCATTAAGAACAACGATAAGGTAGGAGTGATCTTCTTCAGCAACAAGGTCGAAAAATTCATTCCTCCTAAAAAAGGAACCAGCCATATCCTGAGGATCATACGCGAGCTGATCGATTTTCATGCAGAACACACGGAAACAAATATCTCAGAAGCCCTGCGTTATTTCACCAATGCAATAAAAAAAAGATGTACCGCATTTCTTCTTTCCGATTTCATCGATCACGACTTTGAAGATGCATTAAAGATTGCAAACAAGAAGCATGACCTGATTGCCGTGAATGTCTTTGATGAACGTGAAATGGAGATCCCCGACATGGGGATGATCCGTGTTAAAAATGCAGAAACCGGGCAGCGTATGTGGGTCGATTCCTCCAGTACTAATGTCCGTGAAATATTCGCTGAGCGGTCCCTTAACCAGGCCCGTTACCTCAGCGATACATTCCGGAAAAGCGGCGTCGACGTAGTAAAGATCCGCACCGACCAGGACTACGTCAAACCCCTGATCGGCTTATTCAAGAAAAGAACAGCAAGAAAATAATTGATAATTGATAATTATTCGTAATTCGTAATTCGTAATTGAGATTAAGAAAAACATATAGTCTTCTCCTCGCTCTCCTGCTTTCAGCAGGTGTCGCCTTTTCCCAGGAATACAAGGCCTCAGCACATATTTCACCCGGAAGCATTCTCATTGGCGACCAGGTTGAGCTTTACCTGAATTTCAGTGCTCCAACGGGAACCGAGGTGATATGGCCGGCAATAAAAGATACCATCCTCGGCAACCTCCAGGTAATCAGCAGGACCAAAATCGATTCTTCCTGGTCGGCTGATAAAAAGACTCTTCAGCTTAGTCAGAAACTACGCATTACCTGTTTCGATTCCGGCTTTTATACCATACCCCCGATTAGTTTCTTTTACCGCCACTTGCCCGATACTACAATCAGGACCGCACAAACTGAAATACAGATCCTCACGGTTCATACGCTAGCAGTTGATACCACCCAGGCCATTAAACCTATAAAAGGTCCTGTCAAAGTCGGGTTTTCTATCCTTGAATTCTTGCCCTGGATCATCGCCGGGTTGCTGTTTATTGCCATTGCCGGGTTTCTCATCTGGTATTACCTGAAAAGAAAAAAAGGCGAACCCGTTTTCGTCCTTCGCCCAAGCGTCAAATACCAGCCTCACGAATGGGCACTGATGGAGCTTGAGAAACTCCGTGCTAAAAAGTTGTGGCAGGCAGGAAAAATAAAAGACTATCATACACAACTTACCGATATACTTCGTAAATATCTCGAGGATAGATTCCACATCATGGCCTTGGAAAGCACGACTGCTGAAATTCTTGAAGATCTGGGAGCCAAGACCTTGATTGCTAAGGAAAACAGGGAAGTACTTAGCCGGATATTGGTGATGGCCGACCTTGTCAAGTTTGCCAAATACCTCCCCCTGCCTGAAGAACATGACCAGAGCATGGAATACGCGGTCGATTTTATAAATAAAACCTTCTCAACTCCTGAACCTGTGTAATATGTTGAAAGGAATCACATTTGCATCACCGGGCTATTTCTATTTGCTGCTGCTCATTCCTGCATTGGTAGCGTGGTACTTTTACAGGCAAAGGATAAATAATCCGGATATCCAGGTTTCAGGCACTGCCGGGTTTGAAGGGGTGAAGAAAACACTCCGTCTGTATCTCTATCATGGTCTCTATGTCTTACGGATGCTGGCGCTTATATGCCTGATACTGGCACTGACACGCCCCCAATCCAAAAAAAGCCGCCACGATATTACCGTTGAGGGAATAGATATCGTTCTTGCAATGGATATCTCAGGCAGTATGATGGCAATGGATTTCAAACCCAACCGCATTGAAGCTTCCAAGAATATCGCCATGGAATTTATCGATGGACGACCAAACGACAGGATTGGACTCGTCATATTCAGCGGTGAAGCTTTTTCTCAATGCCCGCTTACAACCGATCATGCCGTTTTAAAGAATCTCTTCCAGGATATTCACAGCGGGATGATCGAAGATGGAACTGCAATAGGCGATGGGTTAGCCACGGCACTCAACAGGCTTCGGGGCAGTAAGGCGATTTCTAAAGTGATCATCCTGCTTACCGACGGGGTGAACAATATGGGTTCTATCGATCCGCTTTCCGCAGCAGAGATCGCAAAATTATACGGGGTTCGTATCTATACTGTTGGCATCGGAACCACAGGCGTTGCTCCTTACCCGGTTCAAACTCCATTCGGGATCCAGGTAACACCCATGAAGGTTGAAATAGATGAGGACCTGCTCCGGCAGATCTCGAAGGAAACCGATGGAAAATATTTCCGGGCTACAGGCAATACAAAACTCCGCCAGGTCTACCAGGAGATCGATAAAATGGAAAAATCGAAAATAGATGTTACCGAATTCCATAAGAAAAATGAGGAGTTCTACCTCCTGGCATGGATAGCATTGTTTGCCCTGGCCCTCGAGATAATCCTCCGTTATACATACTTCAGAAATACACCATGACAATTGATAATTGACAATTGATAATTGAAACTGAATAATCGTAAATCGTAAAATCATAAATTCAATCGTAAATCGTAAATCGTCCAATCGTAAATAAAAATAATGTTTCGTCTAGCCCATAGCAGTTACCTTTCCCTCCTCCTGTTAATACCAGTATTTACCGTCTTGCTCGTGCTTTTCCTGGTTTGGAGGAAAAAAGCGCTCAACCGGTTTGGCGAGTTCGACCTTATCCACAAACTTATCCCTGAATTTTCTACAAACCGCCTGATCTTTAAGTTTGTGTTGCTGATGATTGCATTCGCCTTTCTCGTAATGGGGTTGGTCGATCCTCAAACAGGTTCGAAAATGGAAAAGGTCGAGCGAAAAGGCATCGATGTGATGATCGCACTGGATGTATCCAACAGCATGCTGGCCGAAGATATCCGTCCAAACCGGCTCGAAAGGGCAAAGCAATCCATCTCCAAACTTATCGATCAGCTTGATGGCGACCGTATCGGCATTATCGTGTTTGCCGGGAAAGCTTATAACCAGTTGCCCATAACTACCGATTACGGTGCAGCAAAAATGTTCCTCACGGCCATCAGTACAAATATTGTCCCCGTCCAGGGAACCGCCATCGCCGATGCTATCGACATGGCCACCAATTCTTTCGGTGAATCGAAACACAATAAAGCCATCATCGTAATTTCCGATGGAGAAGACCACCAGGGAGGTGTGCTTGAAAAAACGGAAGCAGCCGCTAAAAAAGGCATTGTCCTTTATTCTATGGGAATAGGAACACCCGAAGGCGCGCCAATCCCGATATACACGGGTGATGTCCGCACAGGCTATAAAAAAGACCACGAAGGAACAACCGTCATTACCCGTCTTGATGATTCAATGTTAGAAAAAATAGCATCAGTCGGCAAAGGCATGTACGTCCGGACAACAAACTCACAAGAAGGCTGGCAAAAAGTCCTGGATGATCTGAATAAAATCCAGAAATCAGAACTTGAAAGTAAACAATTTTCAGACTATGAAGACCGTTTTCAATATTTCCTGGGGTTCAGCTTGTTATTCCTTATCTTTGAGCTGTTCATCCTCGATAGAAAGAATCAATGGTTTAGCAAATTCAAACCCTTTTAATTCGTGACGCGTAACGCCTGACGCGAAAAAAAAGTAACAAGTGAAAGGAAAACAGTATATACCAAAAAACTAACACCTTTTTTAACCCCGAAGGGGTGTAATATGAATAACCCCCGGTGAAACCGGGGGAATAAGCGTTAACCCCGAAGGGGTGTAATATGAATAACCCCCGGTGAAACCGGGGGAATAAGCGTGAACCCCGAAGGGGTGTAATATGAATAACCCCCGGTGAAACCGGGGGAATAAGCGTGAACCCCGAAGGGGTGTAATATGAATAACCCCCGGTGAAACCGGGGGAATAAGCGTGAACCCCGAAGGGGTGTAATATGAATAACCCCCGGTGAAACCGGGGGAATGACGTGAACCCCGAAGGGGTGTAATATGAATAACCCCCGGTGAAACCGGGGGAATGAAGCCATCAGAAGCCCCGAAGGGGTGTAATATGAATAACCCCCGGTGAAACCGGGGGAATAAGCGTGAACCCCGAAGGGGTGTAATATGAATAACCCCCGGTGAAACCGGGGGAATAAGCGTGAACCCGAAGGGGTGTAATATGAATAACCCCCGGTGAAACCGGGGGAATGAGCGTGAACCCCGAAGGGGTGTAATATGAATAACCCCCGGTGAAACCGGGGGAATAAGCGTGAACCCCGAAGGGGTGTAATATGAATAACCCCCGGTGAAACCGGGGGAATGAGCGTGAACCCCGAAGGGGTGTAATATGAATAACCCCCGGTGAAACCGGGGGAATAAGCGTGAACCCGAAGGGGTGTAATATGAATAACCCCCGGTGAAACCGGGGGAATGAATAAAGTGATCGAAATTATGTTTGTACTTACATCAACAATAAAGAACCACACAACGACACTAGTCAGGTATAAAGAAATCCCCCTCCCTCTTGGGGGAGGGGCCTGGGGTGGGGTTCTTCGCGTCACGCGTCACGCGTCACGCGTCACGAGTGTCACACTTCTTTTAACCCTATTGACTCTTGCAACCTTCGCCCAATCGGAAAGGAACCTCATCCGCTCCGGCAATGCCCTCTACGATAAAGGCAAATTCAAAGAAGCCGAAATGAACTACCGCAAAGCGCTGGAAGCTAAAAAGAACTCCACCCGGGGTCAATTCAATCTCGGCGATGCCGTATATCAGCAGCGGAATTTTGACGAATCCACAAAGATATTCGGAAACCTGGCCGGTTCCAAACTATCTTCCACCGACAAGGCCAGCGTTTATCATAACCTGGGGAATTCACTACTGGAAGCGAAGGATTATGAAAAAAGCATCAGCGCCTATCAGAATGCCCTGCTGAACAATCCTTCGGACAGGGATACCAAATACAACCTCGAATATGCCAAGATGATGATCAAAAAACAGCAGCAGCAACAAAAGCAGCAACAAAATAAAAAAGATCAGCAGAACAAGGATAAAAAGGACCAGAAGAAAAACGACCAGAATAAAGATCAGAACCAGGAGAAAAAAGATCAGCAGGATCAATCGAAAAAGATCAGTAAGGAAGATGCCGACCGTATGCTGGAAGCCATGAAAAAAGACGAGAGCAAAACCTTGCAGAAGCTGAAAAAAGAAAAGGCAAAAGTCCAGCAGATCATGATTGAGAAAGATTGGTAATGGATAATAGAAAAAGCGATATGTATAAGAGGATATTTTTGATATTTTGTTCATTCCTTCTTATCCTGAGCGTTACACGGGCCCAGGAGGTCCAGTTTACCGGCAGCGCAAAGTCGGTCGTCGGAGTGGGGGAGACCTTTAACCTCATCTACTCCGTGAATGCACAGGCCTCCAACTTTCATGGTCCTGCTGTTCAGGGATTTGATGTCCTTACCGGCCCTTTCACCTCGACCTCTTCGAGTATCCGTGCTGTAAACGGACGAACCTCCATGTCGATCTCCTATACCTTCACGTATATCCTCAGGGCTTCAAGAGAAGGTACATTCGATATTCCCGGCGCCACGGTGATGGTTGATAACAAGCAATATAAGGCAAACACCGTGACCGTCAAGGTGGTGAAAAATGCAGCCGGCACGCAGGGTTCAGCTCCGGGTGGCAACACTGGCCGATCTAACCAGGGAAACGGAGAAATAACATCGGGTTCCAATGATGTCTATGTCAAAACCGTGGTCGACAACGGCAATCCCATCCAGGGTGAAGGGATCATCCTTACCTATAAGATCTTTTTCAAGGTTCCCATCTCGCAGCCTAACATCACAAAGCCTGCGTCATTTGAAGGTTTCTGGTCGCACATCGTCAAGGATAATGTCAAATTAAGCCAGTACAATCAAACCATCGACGGCGAAGTCTACCATGTTGCCGAACTTCTCAAAGTGGTGCTGTACCCGTTAAAGAGCGGGAAACTCGTGATCGATCCGTATGAACTGGAATGCGTTGCACAATATAAGAGGCAGACAAAAACCAAAACCGGCGATCCTTTCTTCGACGATTTCTTCAACAACAGCTTCTTTAATGAATCCTATGCCAATGTTGAAAAAACGCTGAAGTCGAATTCCCTGGTGATCAATGTCAGACCCCTTCCTACGGCTGAAAAACCAGTGGACTTCAGCGGGGCTGTCGGAACATTTACCTTCAAAACCGACCTGGATAAAACCGAGGCAAAGACCAACGACGCCATCAACCTGAAATGTACGATAACGGGAAAAGGAAATATCCAGCTGATTGATAAACTTAATACAAACTTTCCGCCCGATTTCGAGACTTACGATCCTAAAATCACCAACAACGTAAACACAACAGGGGCAGGAGTTTCAGGAAGCCAGACGTTTGAATACCTGATCATCCCGAGGAAACCCGGTAAGTTCACCATCAAACCAATTCCATTCAGCTATTTCGACCTCGAAAAAAAGAGATATGTCACCCTCACCAGCCCTGAATATACGATAAATGTCGAAAAAGGAGCCGGCGACAATGGTACCGTTAGCTATGCAGGACCCGGGAAAGAGGATATCAAATACATCGGCAGCGACATCAGGCACATCAAAAATCAACCGCTGCTCCTGCAGCGTACCGGCGCCTTCTTCTTTGCATCGCCCCTCTTTTTCCTTGCAATGATCCTGCCGGTTGTGATCTTCTTCATCTTCATCATTGTATGGAAAAAACTTGAAGTCAGGAGAAGTGATACCCTGCTGATGAAAAACAGAAAAGCCACACGGGTAGCAATTAAAAGACTTAAAAAAGCAAACACCTTCCTGAAAGAAAAACGCCAGGAAGCATTTTATATAGAGATCTCCCAGGCCCTGTGGGGTTACCTGAGCGATAAATTCGGCATCCCGTTAGCTGATTTGTCGATGGATTCAGTACGTGAAGCCCTGATGCAGAAGAATGTCAGTGATGAAATAATCACTCAGTTCATTCAAACCCTCGACAATACCGAATTCGCCCGCTTCGCCCCGGGAGAAAAAACCATGATAATGGAAAAAACTTACAACGAAGCGCTGGAAATAATAACCCGCATTGAACGGGAATTAAGATAAACCCTTAACCCCGAAGGGGTGTAATATTGATAACCCCCGGCGAAACCGGGGGATTGAGCATGACGCCTAGGGGATTGATTAATAAGAAGTAGAAATATGAAAAAAATTCTCATAATCATACTTTATCTAGTCCCCGGATTGACATTTGCCGCCGACCCGGAAATAACGATCGCAAAGGCAAACAAAGCCTATACCGACGGGTTTTTTGACAATGCCATCGAGTTGTATAAAAGCGTCATCTCGGCTGGCTACGAATCGGTCGATCTTTATTATAACCTTGGAAACGCATGCTACAAACAAAACGATGTTGCTTCCGCCATCCTTTATTATGAAAAAGCCCATAAACTGGATCCTGGAAATGAAGATGTGAATTTTAACCTAAAGATCGCAAATACTAAGATCACCGACAAAATAGAAGCTATACCTGAACTTTTCTATAAACGCTGGTACCGGAAACTCATTGAATCTTATTCGGTCGATAAATGGTCAAAAACAGGAATTGTATTCCTGTGCCTTGGACTAATTGCCGGGTTATTCTATTTTGTATCAAGGACATTGATCACCCGGAAGGCTGGTTTCTGGCTCGGGATCGTTTTTATCTTTATCAGCCTGTTTTCTTTCTTCTTTGCCTGGCAGAGCTATGATGATATCATGCACCGGAAAGAAGCCATCATCTTCGCCCCGACAGTCACTATTAAAAGTTCCCCTGACGAAAAAAGCGTCGACCTCTTCGTACTTCACGAAGGCGCAAAGGTCGAACTGATCGATAACATAGGCACCTGGTACGAAATCCGCATAGCCAACGGCAGCGTAGGCTGGCTCAACGAATCCGCCGTCGAAAAAATCTAATCTCCCCCCTCCCTCTTGGGGGAGGGGCTGGGGGAGGGGTTCTTTTTTTTTTTTGCAGAATAAACTTTTTCATTTATATTTGTTGAACTTATTTCCGGTTCGTCGGGTTTATCACATTGTCTTGATTTTCCTTCAGTTACAAATATAGATCAGCCATTAATAAATTAAACTCAAAAATATGAAAAGTAGATTTTTACTCCTTTGCTCTTTTATCCTCATCTCCGGAATCATCACCTTCAGTACTTCTTTAACTGCATCTGCAGCAAAACCCGGTAGCACAAAGTCAGCGAATGACCGTATGCAGCAAATCCGTGCCAACCAGAATACCGGCACGATCAACGCCAGGGATATGGCCAGGGCACAGGCACAAGTCGACCAGATGTCCTCTGAGAAGGCCATGCCGGCAGTTAACCTTAGCTGGAACCAGGTGGGTCCAAACAATGCAGCTGGCAGAACCCGTACGGTCCTGTTCAGTAATAAAGATGCCAGCGGTATGACCATCCTTACCGGCGGAGTGACCGGTGGGATCTGGAAATCAAGAAATATGGGTTTGACCTGGCACCAGATGAATATCCAGAATAATGAAGTGCTCAGGGTAACCAGCATGGTTCAAACCTCCGGCGGTAAGATTTATGTTGCGACAGGTGAGTCATATTGTGGCAATAACCAATATATCGGTTCAGGGATCTACGTTTCGAACGACGATTCAACCTTCACAGTCATTCCCGGAACCCAGCCTGTTGCAAACGACCCGTCTTCCGATTGGGCTTACATCGCAAAACTGGCTGTGAACTCCACTACGGGCAGAGTCTTTGCAGCAACAAATGCAGGATTGAAATATTCCGATGACGGATCAAACTGGCTCACAGCAAAAAGTGGCTATGCTTATACTGTAACAGTTGGCACTGATGGAACAATACTTACCAATATCGACAACCTTGCTTACATTGCAGCAGGAGGTGACATCACCAACTTTGTGAGCCTCTCAACAGGTTCCGCCACCACCTTTCCGGCTACCGGCGTAACCAGCATCGAATTTGCCATTGCCCCGAGTGATCCAAACACTATATATGCTTCACTGGCCAACACAAGTGGAGAGTTGTATAACCTTTACAAATCATCGGATAAAGGAACTACATGGCAAGTGGTGTTTCCCGGTAATGGCACCTACCACCCCCTCGGAGGCAATGGCTGCTATGCAAATTCAATCGCTGTATTTCCAAATGATCCCGACCAGATCTATCTTGGAGGAAGTGACGTATGGCATGGTAAACAATATCAACCAACAGGGTACTACAACTGGGAACAGGTTTCTTTCCATTTGATCCAACAGGTTGCAATTCCTGCTGAATCGGATTATGAACTGGTGAATTTTCTGGTCCCGGTATCACAACATCAGATCTTGTTCGACCCGGTTAATGCAGGTCAGTGTGCAATTGCAACCGATGATGGAATATCTGTTGCTACTGTTACTCCTGATGGAGTTACATTTCAGCACAGGATCAAAAACTGTATTGTTTCACAGTTTAATTCTGTTGCCTGCACCATGAAACAGGAATCCTCATTTGGAAGCGCAGTCTATATCGGTCCGGATTACATTCCCGGCGGTACTACACTGAATGAACCCATGAACGGTGAACAGTTAAATCCCGGATATACCGGCCCGGTTGCCTGGTCACTGATCCAACCAACCAGTGTTTACTATCCATCCGGAGGTACTAATCCCCCATTAACCCGTTCGGAAGATTTGGGCGTTACCCCTTCACCCACCTTCATGTCAACTATAACCAACCTCCAACCTGCAGCAATTAATTTCTGGGAGAGTTTTAATTTCACAAAGAGCGTCGATAGCGTCACCGTTATTGCCAGGATAGATACCATTAAACAAGATTCTATATTTGATGTTCAGAGTGCGAATGCCAAATTCCCGATCCGCTACACGGCCCCTCACGATATACTGCCAAAAGATAGCGTCCATGTTCAGGATGTTATCCAAACCAGGTTCTTCATATCAGGAACCGTCAGCAATATTCCGGGGATCTATATGACAAGACAGGCTTTGCAATTCTCCGTCGACCCAACATGGTTTTATATAGGAGCTACTGAATCTACCGATATCATTACCTGTATTGCAGTGTCGAATGATCTTGGAGTGCTTTGGGCCGGAACCACCTCGGTAAACTTTTCCGGTTAACCAATATCACCTATGCAAATGACTCTGTGGAAGCAACTGTCGGCAGTTCCGGATGTGTGATCGGTCAGGCAACTTTTGACACTTCGCTTTATCACCAGTTTGCAAACAGGTACATCACCTCTATAGCCATTGGCGCAGATAACAATACGGTTCTGGTTACCCTCGGAAATTATGGGAATACGAATTACGTCTATAAAACAACCAACGGACTGGATTCCATCCCCACCTTTGCCCCGGTACAGGGAAATCTGCCGGCCATGCCTGTTTACTCAGGTATATTTGAGATGAATAATCCCAACACCGTCATTCTAGGGACCGATTTTGGAGTTTTCTCGACAGAAGATATAACCCCAGCCTCACCCACATGGTCTGCCCAGAATACCGGAACAGGCAATGTCCCGGTTACCATGATAAAACAGCAAACCAGTCCCGGACTTTATTATTTCCGTCCCGACAATTATGGCGACCTCTATCTTTCAAGCTTTGGAAGAGGCCTTTTCCGTGATAACTCGTACGAAGTGGTCCTGGGAACCGATCCAATCTATCCTAAACCTGCCGCACAAAACACGCTGAAAGTTCAGCCGAATCCATTTACCAACGATGTTCACATTTCCTATAAACTGGTAAAAACCGCCCCTGTTCAAGCCCTGGTTTATGATCTGTCAGGAAGAATGGTCTACTCAACCTCCTTTGGAACCCAACAACCGGGCGAATATCTAAAAACATTGAACCTTGGCTCACTCAGCGAAGGTACCTACATCATAAAACTCGACTATTCCTCCGGCTCCTGTTTCGGCAAAGCCCTGAAAATAAATTAACCCCCCCCCGCAAAAAAAAGCTGCCTTTTGAGCAGCTTTTTTTTATCTTGTTCCTCTTTTCCATCTGATGACTCACCAGTTCACCACGTCACCAGTTCACCACATTTTTTCGCGTCACGCGTCACGATTTCCCCCCAAGCTCACTCTTAAACTTCCGCAGAATCTGAAGATCCTCTTCATTAATAAATCCCGTCTTCAACGCCTTTTCAATCAACGCCTCATAATCCGTCAAAGTGATAAGCCGGCACCCCGCCGCATTAAACCTTTCAATGGCAACAGGCAGGTTATATGTAAAGATCGCAACCATTCCAACCACCGTACAACCCGCCTCAACCAATGCTTGAACTGCGTCAAGGCTGCTGCTTCCGGTCGATACCAGGTCTTCCACTACCACAATTTTCTGCCCGGGTTCAACCCTGCCTTCAATCTGGTTGGTAAGCCCATGATCCTTTTTACTGCTCCGCACATACACAAAAGGAAGCGCAAGTTCCTCCGACACAAGAGCACCCTGGGGAATGCCCCCGGTCGCAACACCCGCAATGACATCGGCCTTTTCAAACTTCTCGGTGATGGCATTCACGAAATTATCTTTGATGAACGATCGTATAGCCGGATATGAAAGTGTGACCCTGTTATCACAATAAATCGGCGATTTAATACCTGAAGCCCAGGTAAAGAGATCATGAGGACTTAGCTTCACGGCCCTTATTCCCAGCAGGTAATCAGCCGTCTGAAGTGAAATTGTTCTGTTGTAGATCATATGAGGGGTTATTTAGTGCTACGTAAGGTGTCAGGCATTACGCGGCTGTTTTTATGTTAAGTATATTATATACTTTTCCAACACAAAAGCAAAAATAATAAATATCAACCAATTGATACGAAAATATTTATAATGAAATAATATTATTATTTTCGCGCTAAGAGATAACCAATGAAAATCTTCCTGAGCGGAACAAATCTTCCTTCTTCCGCGTCACACGTCACGCGTCACAAAACTCCCCTCCCTCTTGGGGGAGGGGTCGGGGGTGGGGTTTCTCGCGTCATACATCACACATCCCGTTATATAGAGATCCTCACTATGCCTCCGGTTAACTCCCTGCCAAATGACCTGATCATCGAATACAAATCACCGAAGCAGTTAAAAAAAACCTTTAAAGCCTTCAATAAAGATGAACTGCAGATGAAACTGATCCTCTGGTCAGGAAAAAATAAAAACAACCTGCAAAAAAACTTCTTTCGAATGTTTACAAACATCGACGCTGCCGGTGGCCTGGTAAAGAATGAAGCAGGGGAGGAGCTATTTATTTTCCGCCTCGGGAAATGGGATCTTCCCAAAGGCAAGCTATCCGGAAAAGAAACCCCTGCAGAAGCCGCCATCCGCGAAGTAAAAGAAGAAACCGGTCTTAAGAACCTGAAAATAATATGCCCGCTGCACTCAACATATCACATCTACTCAAGAAAAGGAAAACAAATCCTGAAACAAACCCACTGGTTCGAAATGCAGGCAAACAGCGCCCAGCCCCTTGTCCCCCAAACAAAAGAAGACATAACCGAAGTAAAATGGTTCAAACCGGAAGAACTGAATATAGTCCTCGAAAATACCTATGGGACGATCAGGGAAATCATTAGAGACGAAAGTGCAACCTGCAATTGATTGCACTTTGCACTTTACATTTTACACTTGTTTTGTAGCCCGTAGGGGAATCGAACCCCTGTTACCAGGATGAAAACCTGACGTCCTAGCCCCTAGACGAACGGGCCAAATCTTTCATTTAGGGCGGCAAAATTAGTCTTTTACTTTTACTTTTCAAAATATTTATCATCCTCACCTCACTCACCACGTCACCAGTTCACCAGTTCACCAGTTCACCAGTTCACCACTTCTTTCCGCGTCACGCGTCACGCGTCACGCGTTACGTTTTTTCCTACCTTTGCTAAAACACCCAACCACAATGCCTTCTCCAAACAAAGATCTGTTCGATTCCATTGTCGCCAAAGCCGGCCTGAAACAGGAGGTCTATGCAAAAACCCTGAATGCATTCAACGTATTCAAGAATGAAACCATCCACCTGGCCAACGATTATCCGAAAAAGATCAAACAAACGAAGTGGCCTATTCCTTTTGAATATTACGACCGCGGAACCTTTGAGTTTGAACTGAAATTCGGAGGCGATGTGCTGATATTTTTCATGCATACCAACGTGTTTGAATTCTCGCGCGATCATGAGGTAATGAAAACCGCATACATCAAAGAGGATAAAAAACGGTCGTACTGCGGAATTATTCATATCTTCAATTTCCTTGCCGATTCATTCAAATATAACCGTACCAGCGACATTGGGTACCTCATCGGGCGTGTCTTCGTTAACCGTGAATCGCATTATTTTATTGAAGGCAAGAGAGAGATCGGTCTTCTATACAACAACTTTTCAACTTCAAAACTCAACACTAAAGCCATCCAGTCCATCCTTCATTCCTCTATCAGGTACACTCTTAATTTCGACCTGCTGACCCCTCCATACGACAACATGAAAGAAGTCACGGTCCAGGAAATGCAAACGGCGATAGAAAATCTTCAGATCCGCACCGGCAAAAGACTTGGCTTCCGTTTCCAGGCGGACACCGCAGAAGATCAGTAACAAAGTCACAAAAAAAAATCCTACCCATTTAGGATAGGATTTTTCATTTTTCTTTTCACTCTTCACCCTTCACCCTTCACCCTTCACTCTTCACTATTTTTTGTTGTCTGTAAATCTGATATAACCTGACCAACCCATAAACAACGCCAATCAGCAACAACGGAAACACCGGATCCCCGATAGGAGCTCCAAGAGGATTGCCACCCGGGGGACCGCCGCCAGAGCCGCCACCCGGTAAGGGCTGTGATAGCAATGCATTGCTGAAACTGAGAATGATCAATACGCTTATTAAGAAGAGCCTTATAAAACTTTTCATGGTATTCGTTTTTATAGGGATTGACATTAGTTATTAAGATTAGTAAAGCGCCACTTTGCGGGTGATGGTCGTTTTGCCGATAACTACTTTTACGATATAAACCCCATCCGGCAGTTGTATTATTTTCCGCATACCTGGTTGCAATGACTGGTCGGCCAGCAGTTGTCCTATGGTATTGTAAACATAAACAGAACCCTGGTAATTGCCGGCATTATTCAGCTCAACAGATCCATGATCACCATAGATAAGAACGTTGGGTAATAGTTGATCAGCAACTCCATTAGGCGCGTGGAAATGCATAATGAAGCGGTTTTCAGCATCACCGGTATCAGCGGTGAACGTATATGTGTTGGTAACCCTGAGGTCGGTCGAAATGCCAAGTTTTAAGTCCTCAAGGCGCATCTGGACACCATTGTCGAAGCTGTCCATTCCATCTATAGTGATGGTATAAGTGGTGTCCTTCCCGACTTTTAATCCAAGGCTCACATCGGGGTTCGCATCAATGGATGGCAGGGCGTTGATTGAAAGGTGATCACCCGGAATGATGCTGTACAATTGCGGTGCAGCGCTGAATCCAGCAAGCTTGTAGGCATCGCCCTGGGTGTCGAAACCTGCCGTTGCGCCTGGAACATATTGAATATAAGTGTCGTCCCTGTAATTATTCCCGGTAATTCCAAGATGCAGGGTGTTCGGAACGGCATCTTTATAGAGAGAAAATCCGTTATTCACCCTTGCAATCCAGGGGATGGTTACAGGCAGGTTATTGCCATTGGCTTTTACAAAGAATCCGCTTTGAGCAGGGATGATTCCCCCGGTAATGCCTCCTGTTGAACCATTCCAGGATATATAGTTTCCTGAGCTCCAGATGTAAACCGACCCCTGGGTATTGCCATGCCAGCCTCCTATATCCCAGGATATTGCCGAAGTATATGGATTCCCAAGCAGGTTCCATGCCACCTTGTTGGGATCACCGCTTCCGTTTACATCCGATAGCATAAATGTTATGCCATCACTGTTAAATGTGCCTGAAAAACTTCCTGTTTGCGTAGGAAGAGAAGCGTCTACCCACATCGAATATCCGACACCAGGTACCATCGAATTATAATAGATCTGGTTTAACCATGTACCTGAACTTTCTATCCATTGTTGTCCCCAGATCAGTGTCCGGTTGACCGGAAATACATTGCCAAAAGTAGTAGATGTCACCGGCGATGACAGGAAATGGTAAGCAGCGGCAGTCACATTTCGTATGGCTGTTCCGGAAGGGGTCCCTCCCCAATAGATCAACGAGCCCCTGTCCTGGATGATAAGCCCGGAAGTGCTTGAATTCGAAAGCGTCCCGCCAATGGTAAGCGCTCCATTGGCTACAATGGTAATTACGCCTCCATTAATGTTGCAATCTCCTGTGACCGCGTGAGTGAAAGTTCCGGTATTAAAGGAGGTGCCTGAGCCGAGAATGAAATTCCCGCCGATAGCCATGCCAACTACAGCAGTTGCTGAGGCCGTTCCTGAAAAAGTAAGATCTCCGCTGATTGCCGTGGTTCCTGCTTGCAGGGTTTTAACCCCGCCGCCGCTTAAGGTAAGATTAGGATACAATATACCGGCTACCGTTTGTGCAACACCGGCTGCATAATTAATGGTTGTCCCTGCAGTGATGTTACGTGTTGTAAATCCCGGAAAAGTCGTGGCGGTACTTACGCTTCCTAAAATAAATGTCCCCGACAGGAGATTTAAGGTTCCTGTTGAAGTTACCTGGAAACCGCCGTCACTAAATAAACTGTTTGAAGCGGCATCACTGATAGTAAGAACCGGGATGGTCGAAGTTCCTGTCATTGTTACCCCGGCACTATTATTCGATTTTAATATATTGAAAGTATAACCTGCAACTGTTTGAGCAGAAGTGCCATTGCAATTTATCGTCCCTGTCGATGCGATTAATGTTCCTCCGCTTCCGAAATTTCCTCCGAGATTAAGTGTCCCGGCTCCGCCAAACGACAATTTTGCGTTTGAGGCAGTACCTGAGAAGGAAATATTGCCGCTGATATTGGCCGTCCCGGTGGTGATTGAAATTATACTTGACTTTGTTGAACCACCGCTGATCGAAACGTTGACTGCAGTCAATGTTCCTGTATTTAGTATAATCTCACTCAATTTACCATCGCTTGTCGCATCTATGGTAATGTCTCCGGAAACCGTAAGTGAATAAGCACCGGTAAAAGTTATACCGTTATTAGTTCCACTGCCCGCGTCATTAATATGTAAACTTTTGCACACAGCCCCCGAAGCAGTAATACTAATCATATTGCCTGCAAGAATAATAACATCGTCATTTGAAGTGGGAATCTGTTGCGGATTCCATGAACCCGCAACGTTCCAGTTCCCAGTCGCTACGTAACTGTAAATTGTGGTCGCTTTCAGACTAAAATTTGCAGAGAAAAGGACTCCTAAACAAAGAAGTGTCACTCTTGTCATCCGAACAAATAAATTTGTCTTCATATCTTTTTATTTGATATTATCATACTTAAAAAAGTCCATTTAAATCAGGTAAATCCAAAAAAGAAAAACTTCCACGAACCAAAAGTAAGAGAAAAAAATCAAAAACACAAGAAATTTATATTAAAAAAACTCCAAGTACATAATAAAAATTATGAATGACCGTAGGGGCTCAACATTTTGAGCCCTAATTTCATTTATTCTTTTCCCCTTCTTTTACGAATCAATCAAGATAAACCTTATTTTTGTCCGGCGAAGAATTGTTTAAACATGCCCCAAAACATGAAAGAAAACGAAGCACTCAGCGGCGAAACGCTGAAGAACAAAATTGACGAGGATCTTTCGAAGCTTCTGAATAAATTTGGTAATTCCCTTGCCATGTTCATGGGAACTTACTTCATAGTCTGGTTTATCTACCAGCTCTCAGTCATGTACACGGCCTCCTTATTTAACATCCCATCGGTACTCAAATATTACGAGCTGAAGTTTTTAGCACCGAACACTTCACCCTTGTGGACCGAATCGAATATTATTGAAATAACCTTCACAGGACCATTAATCTCGTTCATTTTAGGTTTTATTGCTTTTATTGTCTTAAAAACCATATCCGAACTAAAACAACAATTGAAACTATTTTTAATGTGGTTCTGCATTAACTCGCTGGCCCAGTTCTTTGGTGCATTCGTAGCCGGCTTTATCACCCGGCAGGGATTCGGTTATGTCATCGCCTGGATGTTTATTCCTTACCCGGTGAGTTTAATAATATCTATTGTCTTTCTATCATTAATGGTTTACCTGGGCATTTTACTTGTTCCCGTATTACTCTCCAAATCAGGTTCCCTTTTGAATGAAGCCGATAAATTATTGTACATCCTCTCAATGTTCACGCTCCCCTGGTTAATTGGAACCGGCTTGCTAATGTGCCTTAAAATCCCAAACACCCACCCCCAGCACGAAAATATCTTCAGCTATGACGTAATAATCCTCCTGTCAATGGCTTTTGTAACAATCCCCCCCCTCCTCATAAAATATTTCACGTATAGAAAAAGCTTGCATCTAACCAATACAAACTAATCTTCTAACATCCACCCTTCACCACTCACCACGTCACCACGTCACCAGTTCACCACATATTTCCGCGTCACGCGTCACGCGTTACGACTTTGTTACTCTGTGACTTTGCGACTCTGTGACTATTTTCTTAACCTTCTGATAAACGAACGAAAACGAAATCATCAACACACTAAGAGTCAGAAGAACAACTACTTTATACGTATCTCCCAGGTAAGCAAAATCAAAAGCAAAGATCTTTACCAAAGCGGCCACGAACAATATAA
The DNA here is from genome assembly GCA_963800585.1 of uncultured Bacteroidales bacterium. Lineage (GTDB taxonomy): Bacteria > Bacteroidota > Bacteroidia > Bacteroidales > FEN-979 > FEN-979. The sequence goes on along the minus strand of CAWDBP010000004.1, from coordinate 9,648 downwards.
AAGATACCTGGCGCATAAACCTGTGCCTCCGTATCAGTGAATAAATAGTAAGCGCCAGGGAAGTAAGAAGTACGATGATTGACCAGGGCAGGAGATGGTTGCGTGAGGCCAACTCGGAAATTAACAGCTTTCCATCATACCCGGTGAAAATCATCAAATGATCATATTCAATTAATAACAGTACTAAACCATAGCCAATGGCTATTGCCTGGAAAGCATGGATCACAAGTCGTTTGTTTTGCTTGGCAATCATGATATAATAGTAAAAATTGAGCATCATAACAAAGATCATGAGAAGGATGAAGTAATGGGCCTTAAAGCAGGAAGCATAAACACCGCCAATCTGCAAACCTTTGTTCCTTAGCACAATGATCGTTAAATTTACAAGCAGGGGATAAGCCAGGAGTGTAAGGGCTGCCAGTACAAACGCCCCATTCACCAATGACGACCCCTGTTTTGTCAGGACAGGGATCAGGATGATCAGGTACAGGCAGGTAAAAGAAAACCAACTGATCATTTTTGCCTCTTCAATTGGGAACATAAGCATAAAGAGGAAATTCCAGCACCAGAAGGCTGAAAGATAAAGCGTTGCCAGGAAGAGGATCTTCAGGAACCTCACGTAGCTTCTCCGTGTAAACACTTTCCCTTTTAAATGCATTTCATGACTTTTCATCATCCGGTGGTTGATCAGGAGCGCCGGAAGGATGAAGATCGCCGAAAGAACACCATCGCCAAAAAGAACCTGATTTATTGGTCCAGCTCCTTCATATAAAGCTGGAAAATATCGGGTAGCACATCTATAGACCAACATTAGCATCATGATCCCCACTGCCCAGAATGATCCGGACAGAGCAAGCCGGTTCTCAGCAGTTGTTGCATAGACGATTAATAATACAGAGAATACAGATGAAAAAAGGATCACCTGGTCCTTATGGATCACTAAAGGAAGTATCATGCTCAGGAAAAAAAGCGTAAGTAACATATAAATGCTCCGGGTGAAATCTGAATTGAGCTTTGGTGAAAAATAAATAAGGGTTCCGTTAAACAACGCCAGCAGCAGGGTGAAGGGTCCCAGGAGATTCACGTACCCGTATTTTCGTAAAATGAACATTACCGAACCCCAGTAAAAGAGTGCATTGATCAACATCAGGATGACTCCCAATAACTCAAATATGGCCTTCTTCTTGCTCAGGTCGGTTAAAAGTCCGGTAATAAAGAAGGTGATATAAAATAGTGAAGAGATAAGGATATAAGGTAAAACAAGATCCCCGGAGTCTCTTAGCATTAGCCGGCTCAGCCAGAAAATAACGACCAGCAGGATGGAGAAGACGGTTTGCAGGTAAAACGGACTTAGTTTATCACTCTTAAGGTAAAGGAGGTAAACAACTCCGCTGAATATGAACATGAACATGAAAATTAGGTAGTACTGCCAATTATAATCGAAAACAAGGAGTAGTACTGAAATAAAAACCAATGTTATGACCAACTCCATCAATAAACCCAGTTTTAATTTATAAGCATGCCAGAAAGGAAGGAGGGATATAACAAGGGTGAAAACCATCGCTGTCAGGAGGGTTGGGTAACAATTCCCCGAAATAATTGAATCATAGGTGAGCACTTTTATATGAGCCGCAAAAATCAGTACGGTTCCTGAAATGGCCGCAACTCTTGCAAGTAAAGGGCTTCGTTTGTATAGTAAAAATGGGAAACCAAGGACAAGTAACGCCGGTAAATACCAGGATAAAACACTCAGGTCATGGAATGCATAAACTTTGCCTCCGGGTGTTTCTGCATGTCCCGGTGATGTGAAGAAAGAGAGGATATGCTTTAGAAAAGAAATCCCGGGTCCTGCCTGGCTGATCAAAAACACCACCCCGGCAATAAAGAATACAATCCCAAGCAACACGAAAAAATAACGTGTAAAAAAAAGTTCAACCTTCTTAAAAAACTCTTTTCTTCTCGTTGAAGATCTGTGATGACGCATGTGCCGCCTGTGCATCCGTGAGTGTCGCCGTGTTTCTGTCATTGAATTCAAAGCAATAGATTTTATAAAGTTTGTAAAGTTATTAAGTTATTGGAATTTAATGATGGAATGATTTTTTTTCTACATTTGGGGTCTATTCGCGTTCCGATTTTTTTTACTCACGAGTTCACCAGTTCACCAGTTCACCACATCATGAATAAGTTCCTCCCTTTCCTGACCAGGCTCCGTAAAGCTCCCGAATACAGAAGCGTACGAGGTGTCGTCCTCTTCATTGTAATCACTCTCATCATTCATATTTCTTTCCGGTTCTGGGTACATCACCTTCATTATTTTCCCATCGAACGGCTGTATGCAGGTGCATCCGTGTTTATGGAGAACCTGGTTTTTCAGCAAGCCAACTGGGTACTCACCAGGATACTGCAAATTCCGGTCAAAACCTACGATCTTTCTTTATGGTTTACTAACAATAAGGGCATTATAATTGGCGATGGATGTACAGGATTAAAACAGATCATCCAGGTTTCCCTTCTCTTCCTTATTTATCCCGGCCCATGGAAACACAAGGCCTGGTTCATCCCCGCCGGAATACTCGTGATGCATATCACCAATATAGTCCGCATAACACTTTTAGGCATTGCCATTAACCTCAACCTTCCTGGAATTCATTTCCTCCATTCTTATATTTTGCGTCTCCTGTTCTATATTGTGATCTTTGGTCTCTGGTGGATCTGGGATGAAAAAATCGTAAGGCGTGGTTTCCATTAGAGATGTGAAAATCAATTATGTATTAGTGGGATGGCGACGGTGCAAAGTGTAAGTAATTCACTCATCTTCATATTTTACTTTTAAATTTCCCAACTCCATTATATAGCTTTTTTTATTGATATCATTAATAAAGGGCTTTGAGAATACCAATATTTCAATCCGAGTACTTTTTCAAGTAATTCAAAGAAAGAAACCAATTTGCAATTTGATGAAAGAGGTAATGGTATCCAATTCATACCTTCTAAGGTTTCGATATGAAAACTATATTTATTTAATATTTTTTTTAAGTCTTTCCAATTCATATCATTATCTGGTATGGGTCCATCCTTCCAATGTCTTATTTTTCTCAGGAAATATCGCCAACTGTTTGGATTTGTGCATGTAAAAATAAATCTACCGTCATCGGCGAGTATGGTATTAATTTTAATGAAAAATTCTTCCCAATTTTGGAAATAACATAAAGCTTCAATGCAAAGAATTAATGAGAATAATTCTTGAAATTCAGTTTTTGCAAAATCATTACAAATTGTTTTAATATAACTATTACGTTCTCTTAAAATCTGAATGGCAGTTGGATTGATATCAAGTACCGTAATGTTATTTGAATACTCGTTTAATGGTATTGCAAATCGTCCCGAACCGCCTGCTATATCTAATACATTATCGTATCTATATTTACTGTTATCCAATATGAATGTAAATTCCCTTTTAAATTTATAATAACCTACTCTATTATTATAAGTACTTTTATTTAGATAATCCCATTGGTAATCCACTGTAGTTTATTTTATTGTTTAGTTGATTTAATAAGACCAAGTCTGTGGTTTTCTTTGTCTGAAAGAGATGTTAAGAGACTAGGAAAATTTGAAGATTATGCTTTTATTTTACTGTTAATGTTTATAATCTATTTTGCACAATAATTTCAAAAGAGGAATAAGTGTTGAACCCATCTTTATCCGTCACATTGGGAATTGTGCCTTGAAATATCGACTATAAGAAAGAACCCGATCAGAAACCCATCTGAAACCCTGCCGAAACGGTATTCGTATTACCAAGAAACACCGGGGCTGTAAACTGAACATCGCCCTTTACTTTACTAAATTGGTAATTTAGAAAAACAACTGTCCCGGCTACAAGGCTGTAAGAAGCATTGAGAGTGATACACTGGTTCAGCCAGGAAATATTTTTGATTACAGGCAATATGGTGGGATCGGGAACGAGGCCATATTGAAATTCATCTCCATGTTCTGCAAAGTTATAAGATAACGTCAGCGAGAAACCCCGTATAGGTTTATAGATGAATGCCACGTAAACCTCCTGCGAATTGTCCCTGAGATAATTTCCGAGGTTGTATCCATCAGATGTAAAGGTAAGTGTCGGGTCATAATGCTGATAGGTCATGGGCAATGTACGGGTACCTTCGAGAATAAATGATAAGTTCCGGATGGGAAAGTCTGATAGGCAGGTACCTGCCTTCCAGCTTAAAAAATTGTGCTCATTCTTTGTCCAGATCCTCGACATCTTGAACTCATCCACATAAAGAGAGAGATAGAGATGCAAATGTTTGATCTGTCTTGAACTGAAATTTAAAAACAATTGTGAATTTTCATTATCAATAGTAGTAGCGGAAAGGGTATGGTCCACCGATTTATAGAACATAAATGGGTTCAGGTAGGCAAGCTGCTCAGCTCCGTCATAAACGATGGAATTACCGAATGAGATATCAAGTCCTCTCCAGGGGATGAAGGTGAGTAAATTTGCCGAGATGTGTTTTGAAATTGAAGAAGCAAAAGCATATTGATCCGTCTCGTTCACCAGTGCAAAATCGTCTATACTATTACTCAGCCAGCCATGAATGTAAGTAAATTCAATCCATTTGGCAGGCTTCAGATGCAGCTTTACAAAAGGAAAAGCCGGTGGCCTTCCCGAAAAATAAGAAGCTCCATGGTAACCATCCCCCCAGCTAAAATGATCATGATAAATTCCAAGCGATCCCCATTTCAATGAATAAGTCAACTGCCCGGTCCATTCGGTATAACTGCCTCCCCCATTTGAATATGTATTCCAGTTCCCTCCCGGCAGTTGAGTGAAATATTGAGGCTCTGACAAAATACAATCCTGGAAAGTCCTTGTTATACTCGCCGCAAAACCCACATGCTTCCCCAAATAAGCCATAAACCCAACCCCCGCCCCAGCACTATAAAAGGCCCCATTATTATTAACAAACTGTGTATAATTAACCATAGGCCGAACCGAAAAAGCAAAATCCTTATTCTGTAACCCAAAACTTATTGGATCATAAGAAAAAGGACCTCCGTTCTCCGACCTCTGACCTCTGGTCTCTGCCTTATAATTCCCCAGGTAAAACGTAACCTCCTTCCTCTGCCGTTTAGATAAAAGTGAATCCTTTCTCATCGCCTCACGCAATTCCAAAACAATAAACTCCCTTGAATAAGGCTTAGCAATTGAATTAATTGAAATAATCCGGTCATTAGCCAACTCATCCAATAACTGTTCAACCCCCGGATCCGAAGGTGCTAAGTAAATCTCCTGAGCAGAACTCAGCGTTCCCAATAAAATTAACAGTAAAATAAGTTGAAAACGTGTCACAATTTTTTAACTCACCAGTTCACCAGTTCACTAGTTCACCACTTATTATTCGTATATTTGTTCAGTAATCTATACTGTTAGAGGTGACGTAATCCGAATAATTTCAGTAAGAAAAGCAAGACAAAATGAAAAAGAAATCTATAAACGCTGAGGAATTTGATATCCTTTTTGATCAGGGTGACGATTTACTCGAATACCTTGCTATGGAAAAAGCTGAACGTCCGGGATTAAAACAACGACGCGTAAGCGTCGATTTTCCAGCCTGGATGGTACAGGCCCTCGACAAGGAAGCTAAACGTATGGGCATTACACGCCAATCAGTTATTAAATACTGGATTTCAGAAAAAATCAACCCATCAGCTGGATAACTCCCACGTTACTATTTTTTAACTCACCAGTTCACCAGTTCACCACCTCACCACTTCTTTTCGCGTCACGCGTCACGCGTCACGATTTTACCTGCTCCTCGCCTTCTTAAACAAAATATTCCACATCGCCTTCCTGAAATACCTGAAATCCGTCAGGTATGGATGCTTCTCATACAATTGCAGGTACCTCATTTCCGACTCCATGATCTCCGGCAGGGTTTTTGGAAGGTCAACATAAAACGGCGGAACCAGTCCGGGTTTGTACTTGATGCGTTTTTCCCTGAGTTCTTCCGTGTAAAGATCAAAATAATGCTGGCTCAGAGGCCTTACCCCAAAAAGCTTCATATCGCCCTTGAGGAGGTTGATCAGCATCGGAAATTCATCGATCCATAACCTCCGGAAGACCTTACCGATAGTGGTGACCCTGAAATCATTATTGAATTTACCCCCATGCTGAAGCTTGTTCTGCTCAAAAACATAACCCTGGAGGTATTCCGAATAGGCATGCATCGTCCTGAATTTATATACCTGGATTATCTTTCCATTTTTTCCGATGCGTTTTAAGCGGATTATCAGTCCATAGGTTGGGTGTGCGTCAAAAGAAGGTGCTTTTATCTTCCGGACCACAAAAAATAATTTGTTCCCGATAAATGTCTCTTCTATAATCTCAAACCCGCAGGAATATAGCCTTCCAAAGGTCTCGGCCTTCGAAAGAACCCTGTTCTGCCCACGGGTCAGGAAAAAATAGATCTTCTTTGTGATTGGTAACTTTGGAGAGACCCTTTTTATAAGAAAATCGAAAAAATAAACTACATGATTAATTCCCCGGGGAACTTTGAAAGCACTCTTTTCTTTCTAAGGTCATAGGTTTCGACACAACCGATGAAAGTCCCGCCCTGTTTTAACTTAGCATTAACTGCTTCAAGAAATTTATTGATGTACTGAATATCATTCACCCGTTTGAGGTTTATGATGAGTTCATACTCCTGAACAGGCAAGCTTAAAATGTTAAACCGATGGGTGGTCGAAATTATTGAGGTGACAGGAAAGCCCCTGTTTAATGTATTTTTCAATAAAATGAATAACTTGCTCGTCCGTCTCTTCAATTAGTATCCTGGTAAGTGCCTCTCTTGTCTGCTGAAACTGTTCAGGAATGATTTCGGGTTTGATTGCAAATGGCGTCCCGGTTTTGCTTATTGTCCCTGCTTTATGAATTAAATCAGTTCCGTTTTCCTGCTCAGCGTAAAAAGGTTTGTTCTTTATGCGGTTGTACCAGGCAAAGAATAATCCTGCAATAAATTCCAGGAATGATGCCAGAACCACGAGATAGATAAGCAGGAAACGAAGTTCAATAAAACGGGGCCTCAGCCTGCTAAGGATAAGGATCGCTCCGAAAATAAGAACATTGCTTATTGCTAAATCCGAAATAATATCTTTAACACTGGTTTTCTGAATTATATCCTGTTTCTTTGTAAAGAGTGAAATAACAGTCCAGATGATAAAACAATATAAAGACGTCAGGACGATCCTGTCAGTATGGATTAAATATCCGAACTTAACCCAAATGAGGAATGTAATACTGAAAACGAATATAAGCGTATCAGTAAAGAACCAGAGGAGTTTTTTTCTCATGTCAATTTAAAAAATAAAATTTCAGAAAACTATTTTGAACCTTTTTCCCTTTCACTCTCTCACCACTCTCACTATTCACCACTTCACCAGTTCACCATTTCTTCATGTCACGTGTTACGCGTCATAATTTCTAGAGACTCTGTGACTCTGTGACTTTGTGACTCTTTTCGGCGTCAAGGATGATGGCGTCTGCGTCATGGGTGTCATTCTTGTCTGTAAACTTACAATTCTTCGTTTGACAATGTTTTTTATTGACTGAAAATGAGTTCATTAGTCCAGGAAAACATATTATTTGTCCATCGCTGCGGGTGTATGGACATCATGATTATCAGGGGTAATTTATTTGCCTTTGCCGTTTCGATGATTTCACCTGTTGAATGAAATTGAAATTCTTCATGAAGGTTATCAGGGGAATATTTCATGGACTTATCACGTATATTCAATTTGAAGTTATTCCAGTGGCGACCGGTATCTGTTAAATGAAGGATGCGTGTGAAATCAAGGTCAAAATAAGGTTCCCCAAGTAGTCCCAGCTCCTTGTAATTGTAATAATTCCAAAGGTCGCGATTATCCCATTTACTCATTGGGCTTCCATGCATAGTAATTGTAACAACAGGCTGCAACATTCGTAATTTCTCAAGATTCGTGCAAAATGAGGAATAAGCTTTTTGAATATCCCCATGGCATAATGCCAGATCTTCATAATGATATCCGATTTCATGACCGAAAGATCCTATTTTTTTGATAATCTCCTCATTGAAACTAACTGGCAAAGCCCTGAAATAATAGCTGCCTGTAATACCTAATGAATGTTCAATTTGTGCAGTTTCAAGAGAATTTTCAGGCAAACGGTCTACGTCATGACGTAGTATAATGGTTTTATTTTCAGGAGATTGAATAAAGTCTTTATAAGATTGAAATGTATACCCGCAATCTTGCAAGCATCTTAAAAGAGTGCTATAAGCAGTCAGTGTAAAATCAATCATAAGAAGTGATAAAATGTAGCTATCGACAAAGGTATGAAAAAACAAATGTAAAAATCAAGTAAAAAAAATATTTTGTCATATACCTAATCTTTGAATCTTGAAATAATTTTAAAAGACATCGCATTTAAAGGAAAGTATATTGAAATTCAGGATTTTCCTTTAATATTGTTACACTTTCAGGATAGTTTTCAATGAGCCACACCATAAATTTTGTCACATCAATTTTTTCTTTCAATAGTCTATCCTTCCTGTTCTGGAATTCCGTTTTAAGATTATTATTTTCAAGAAGTTCAATTGCTTTATCCAAAATTCCATTTTGATCTCGGAAGTTATAAACCATTCCATATACCTGTTCTTGTTCAGTGCAATAACCTACCTGTAAGCTATTAACATAGATTGCAGGCGTTGCCGAGTGACAGCACATTCTGACGTCATTGTGGCTCCTTCCCCAATAAAAAGAGTTGCATAAGCAAGGGCATCGTGCATCCTTTCAGGTGGAATATTTATTTTATACTGTAAAAGCCTATCTGGTAATTCATTTTCTGAGGAAATAAAAACTTTAATATGTTTTGACAATTCTGTAACCAGATAAATTTTTTCATCGTCTGAAAACCCCGCTTGACCAACGTCATGGAAGGCAGACCATGAAACAAATCGCAAAATATATATACGGCTCATTATCTTGTAAATTAAGAAGATTAAATATCTCAGAATTTGATTTGTAATAATTTGACTGTAAATAGCATAATTCCATATACCCTGCAAAACGAAGTTGCTTTCTGCCAATTTCTTTAGAATAGCAATTTGGAGTAATAACTACATCAGTAAATGGATAAGTCAATCGATGACTAAATTTGGCATGTTCGGTATCATCAAAAATAATATGAGGTTTTCTTATTAATACACTTACTTGGGCTAAGTAAGGACTACCGAAGCTCAATAAGAGATCAGGTTTAAATTTTTTTGCAATTTTATAAATAAAAATATCTGCTTTAAGTAAATAAATAATTTTACCAATTGGAGACATCAGATCCTTTTCCTCTGCTTATGTATTTTAAATCATAAAATTTTAATAAATCAAATACAACTTCTTTGTCCCTTGCGATAATACAGAACTCATGTCCATTTTTTTTCATGATGCTAATAAAATTCCTGAAATAATGAACATGGGCAGGATGCCCAATATCTATTAGGATTTTCATTTCATTTGACTTCTTGGGATATTCCAGTGAATTAAGAGACTAAAAATTATTAATATCTTCAAATTTCTACTACTTTTAAAATTTTAACTTTTGCCATATGC
>CAWDBP010000003.1:0-179465 GCA_963800585.1 uncultured Bacteroidales bacterium | reverse complement strand
ATTAGTGTCTGTCCATACAGTCCCTCATTTTGTTGATAACCGACTGAATTTTGATGCTCAGAGGGAATTTTCGCAAAATAAAATCCTTAGTCAGTGCTTTTAGACCAAAACCCTGTTAAAAACCCAGCTTAATTTGTTAACATCCACTGGATTTTGAAATTTCACGCATATTTGTTTCATCCTGTTTATAGGTTAAATATTCAAAACGCCTGTTTTTACTGGTCATTTAGATAATCAGCTGACCAGAGGATCAGATTTAAGCCGTAGAAGAATTAAGGCGGTCATCACCCTGAAGTTATATGCCAAAACACTCCAAAGAACTTTAGCCTGGAAGTGAATCCAGCCCTTCCAACTACAAGTACGGATATTGAAGCCACGCTTAATATTCGAGATTATTGCCTCCATGGCGCTGCGCCATCTCTTCAAACGTGTTTCCATGTTCAAACTGCTGACAATATTCTGCATACTGCCAACAACCTTATTAAACACAATATTTACAACGCCCGCTTTCTGGGCATGCTCAAGGTTTGCCAAACAGGCGTATTCTCCATCGGTAGCACTGTCCCGCGGAACGATCTCATAATTTTGAATAACCCTGTCAATGGTTTGTTTATACAATGATTTGTCCGCCGGGTTGCCCTGCAAAACCTGACAATCCGGACAAGATTGCTCTTTCCTGCAGCCAGGTTTACTTTATGGCCAAACAGCACTTCCCTTTGCCCTTTCACAATGATGTCGGTGTGTTGTTCATAAATCGAAAACAGTTTTTCTTCACTGGGGACTTTTTCCCCATTAATTTCCTTGCGATAGGCTACATTATATACCTGTACCATCAGGCTCAGCAATTTAGTCAGTTCTTCCTGAATCCCCCAGGCGATACTACTCGTCAACTTTTTTTTATCGCGTTGGACGTTTGATTGATTACTTTGGTAAAAAGGATCAACTGCTTACAAAATAAATCATACCGATCCTTATTTTTGCGATTAACATTGATTTCATAAAAGGTCTTCTTTGCGGATTTCGTGTAATCAATAAAATCAAGTGTATCAATCTCTTGTTTCAATTGCTCCAATAACCGGGTGCTCGTTTTTATACAATCCCAGACAAGGGAGTTATTCGTAGGATAATGAATATTTGTTTTTACAACGGTAGAATCCTGTGAAACACTTTTCACATCTTCCAATCCTTCGCTTATGGCTATTTTATTGATCTCCACAAGTAAACGATGAAGAGATTCCGGATTAATCCTGGAAATGTATTTTTGAAACAACTGAAAACTGTATGGATCCCTTCCTTCGAGTTTTATAAAGGCTTCACAGATCCTCGAATCGCTTTGAGCGTATTCCAGTTCCCTGTAATCCATCCCACGCATTTCTTTGAAAATCGCAGCACGGGCAATTTGTTCAACACTGGGTGTGTCTTGTCGTCCAAAAGTTGAAGCTTTCTCATCCCCTATAATGTCCGATCTAAGCATCAAAATGATATCAGGCCGCGATTCCAGAATAGTATCAATCACACAAAACTCAGGATTACCAGACCAATCAGGCTTTTCGAACTTCAGAAGCAAATCGTTGAATATTTTCATAGATTCATTATCTTTGATTCGAAATTACTGGGAACTTTCTTCATATATCCTATCAAACCTCAGTATTTATTAACAATTTGAGTTTAAAGACAGACTCTAATTAAGGGCACCTCGTAAAACTATGATTTTATAAAAATTTAAAACAAAAACTTGCAATATCAAATGATCTGTTTTTCTTGCCATTGAAAAAACAGAAATATGAATGTCGTTCTTTGAAATTTTGTAACCTATGGACTCATTTTGTGGCTGATTTACAGTACGATTGATAGTTTTTGTGATTTTACGAGGAAGATTGATCTGAAAAAGTTGTAGATGAGGTTTCTTAATCCAATGGCCACCGCACATCGGTCAATGCCAATATTCCGGATTAGTTGCCCGGCATTAAGGTTCATCCACTGGTATCCGAAAACATGTTCAACACGTGCACGGGTCTTTGATTTAACTGTGTTTTGCTGTTTTTGATTGTCTGTTAATTTTTTGTTTCTGTATGCCTTTTCGTGGGTAAGATTTTTCATTTTAACAGCCTTAATAGCTTTATCACAATTCTTCCCGCTATATGCGCTGTCGGCATAAACCGGCTGATCTGCCTCATCTGTATCAAGCAGATCTTCCATCATAACGCTGTCATGGACGCTGGCCGGGGTAACCTGATAATTTGTAATGAGTTTGCTCCCGTTATTGATCTTGATATGATTTTTGTATCCAAAGTAAGTTTTTCCATTTTTCTTGGTCCAGTCTGCATCCAGATCTTTTTGTTCAAGTTTATTAGGTTTATCCTGCCAATCTTCAGGTACCTTGCCTTCACGAACTTGTTTGTTTTCTTCTCTGGTGTTGCGCTGACGGGGAACCTGTACTATGGAAGCATCAATGATGGCACCGTCTTTTAACAACAAGGCAGCTTTTTCAAGTTTCTCATTGAACAAAGAAAAAATATCTTCGATGATATAATTGGTTTTCAATTGTTCACGATAGTGCCAGATGGTTTTAGCATCAGGTACCTGTGCGTAAGATTCTATCCCAAGAAATTTACAGAAACTGTGACGATCAAGAATTTGATACTCGGTGTTATCATCAGACATATTGTACATCCTTTGAAGCACCAATACTTTGAACATCATCACACGATCATACGAAGGTCGTCCTCCTAATGAAGGATCAATCACAGGAAAGGCCTTATCAATTGTCGGACGGAAATCTTCCCAGTTGATAAAGTGGTTCAACTGTTCAAGTGGATCTTTCATATTACTAGTCTTTTCGGACCGAAATTGGTCTTCAAAAAGTCCCCGGGTTTTATTTTTGCGCATCTTTGATTGTTTTACTCAAAGGTACACATTATTATCAATCATATTAATCTGATATACAAATAGATATGAACTTTTTATTAACAATTTAGTTTTTAGAGATACCCTTAAATAAAATCAATTGGATTCCTGACCTTACCCTTAAGTAATGCGAAGTTGTTCACTTCAGTCATTTCACCAATGTAGTGGAATGTCAGTCCTTTAATGTAGTCAGGCTTAATATCCTCAATTTCTTTTTTATTATCGATGGACAGGACGATATCTTTTATATCAGCTCTTTTCGCGGCCAGTATTTTTTCTTTAATTCCTCCGACAGGCAGTACCCTTCCCCTTAAAGTGATTTCACCAGTCATAGCCATCTTCTCTCTGACTTTCCGCTGGGTAAAGGCAGAAGAAAGTGCTGTAAACATAGTAATACCAGCAGAAGGGCCATCTTTCGGTGTAGCTCCTTCCGGAACATGGATATGTACATTCCATTTACTGAAGATATCCGGGTCGATTTCAAAGACTGCTGCATGTGCTTTCAGGTATGCCAAGGCTATTGATGCGGATTCTTTCATTACGTCGCCAAGGTTGCCTGTCAGCGTCAAATCTCCCTTTCCTTTGCTTAGGCTTACTTCCACAAATAGAATCTCCCCCCCTACTGGTGTCCAGGCAAGACCAGTAACCACTCCTGCGATATCATTATTAATTGCTTTTTCAGCCTGGAAGATAGGTGTCCCCATTATCTTCTGCAGATCATCCTTCGACAGGTTTTTGTTAAATCTTTCATTTGTCACAATTGATTTTGCCTTATACCTGATAATCTTGGCAATTGTTTTTTCAAGGGTGCGAACACCAGCTTCGCGTGTATAATCGTCGATGATTTTCTGCAAGAAATCAGTACTAAATACCATTTTGTTCATTTTCAGTCCATGTTCAGCCATTTGTTTCGGGACCAAATGTCGGGTCGCAATCTGAACTTTTTCCTCCAGAAGGTAACCAGGAAGCTCAATAACTTCCATACGATCGCGCAAGGCAGGATGGACAGTGCTGAGTGTATTGGCAGTAGCAATGAACATAATACGTGACAGATCATATTCGGTTTCAAGAAAATTGTCATAAAAAGCAGAATTCTGCTCTGGATCGAGAACTTCAAGTAAGGCGGCCTGGGGATCTCCGTTGATATTCATCCCCATTACTTTATCAATTTCGTCAAGTACGAATACGGGATTAGACGATTTGACCTTTTTCAAACTCTGAATGATTCGTCCGGGCATGGCTCCGATGTATGTTTTACGGTGCCCACGTAATTCTGCTTCATCCCTAAGTCCGCCAAGTGACATACGCGTATATTTCCGCCCTAGAGCTCTTGCAATGGATCTCCCCAGAGAAGTCTTGCCAACCCCTGGAGGCCCTACGAGGCACAGTATGGGCGATTTAAGATCCTTTTTCAGTTTTATTACAGCAAGGTACTCCAGAATTCGCTCTTTAACTTTCTCCAGCCCAAAATGATCTTCATCCAGGATTTGTTGTGCGTGGTGCAAATCGAGATTGTCATCAGTAAATTCATTCCAGGGAAGCTGAACAAGGGTTTCCAGGTAATTGACCTGGATTGAATATTCTGCTGCGGCTGGATGCATGCGTTGAAGTTTATTAATCTCCTTTTCAAACATTTCTGCTACTTCCTTAGACCATTTTTTATCTTTTGCCTGGTCTTTCAGTGAACTTACTTCCTGAGCATTCGGGTTACCACCAAGTTCTTCCTGAATGGTTTTTAGTTGCTGGTTGAGCAAATAGTCCCTCTGTTGCTTATCGAGATCTATCTTGACTTTGCTCTGTATTTGCTGTTTCAGGTCCAGAACTTGCAGTTCACGCGTGAGATATGTGAGTACATTTCTGGCTCGTTCTGCCAGATCAGTTACTTCCAGCAATCCTTGCTTTGCGGCAAGTTCAATATTAAGATTGGAAGAGATGAAGTGAACAACAAATGCAGGACTTTCAATATTCTTTATGGCAAATGCCGCTTCAGAGGGAATATTTGGTGATTTATTAATGATTTGAACAGCAAGATCTTTCAGGGAAGAAATTAAAGCAGCAAATTCTTTATTACTGGTTGAAATTATTTCAGGCTTATCAAAAGGTGTTACTCTGGCTTTGATGTAAGGTTCTGTTTGAACAGGCTCATTGATAGTAAATCTCCTTTTCCCTTGTATGATCGCAGTATTGCTTCCATCAGGCATTTGTAAAATCTTCAAAATATAAGCTACTGTCCCAACAAGGTTCAGATCGCTGAATTCAGGATCTTCGATACCAGGATCTTTTTGTGCAACTGCACCGATGATTCGGTCGCCTTTATAATAGTCCTTTATCAACCGTATAGATTTATCTCTTCCAACAGTAATTGGTATGACGACTCCTGGAAATAATACAGTATTCCGAAGCGGTAGGATCGGAAGGATCTCAGGGATTTTTTCTGCATTCATAGCTTCCTCATCTTCTGAAGACAATAGAGGAATGAACTCAGTTTCAGGATCCAGGATATCTGATAAATACATATTTTCTTCTTTTACAGGCATCTTTATTAATAAAGTCAAAATGTCATAGTAACAACATTGGATTAAAAGAAATCCATAATTGTCAATTTGCATGCCAAGAATTGGAAAGCTAGAAACCTACGAATATCTATAGGAATACTTCATTAAAGACGTTTATTCTTTAATGTCAGCCGGTATACATCGGACAGAAGGGCACGTTCAACTTCATTAAATACCAAACCTCTCCTTTTGAAGACGGCCTCTGCTACCTCTAGCCCTTTTTCCAGCTTGTAGTTGGTATGACCAGTGGTTCCTCCCCAGGTAAAGGAAGGAATAAAGTTACGCTGGAATCCAGGACCGAATATATTGGTATTTACTCCAACTACCGTTCCGGTATTGAACATTGTATCAATTCCTGATTTAGAGTGATCACCCATGATAAGACCGCAGAATTGCAGGTGGGTATTTATGAAGGTTTGTTTGCTATAACTCCAAAGCCTGACACAATCGTACGTGTTTTTAAGGTTTGAAGTGTTGGTGTCAGCCCCCAGGTTACACCATTCGGCAATGACAGAATGTCCGAGAAAACCATCGTGAGCTTTATTGGAATATCCAAATATCACAGAATTGTTGACTTCTCCTCCAACGCGTGAATAGGGACCGATAGTTGTTGGTCCATATAATTTAGCCAGCATCTTTACCTGTGCATGATCACAGATAGCTATGGGACCACGAATCATGGAACCTTCCATAATTTCAGCATCCGCACCGATATAAACAGGCCCCTGAGTAGTATTTAATACAGCACAATTTATTTTAGCTCCTTTTTCAACAAATACAGGATTATCTCCCAAGATGACATTGGTCTTATTAAGAGGTTGTGATTTTCTTCCTTTAGTTAAAAAGCTAAAATCATCACGAATAGCCATATCATTTTTTGAGAAGATCTCCCATGTGTGACTCACTTGTAGCGGGCGTTCTTTTACTTCTATTTCTTCAATACCCTCTTGTTGTTGATCGCCAGGGTTGTCCAATTCCTCTGCAGTCATATGCAATGCAATAATTGTTTCCCCCGAGACAATGTTTTGACCTGGCCCAAGCTTTTTTACCAGTTCTATAATTTCATCAGTTGGGCAAACTGAACCATTAAGCAGAATATTCGCATCCTCTTTAAGAGTGGGGTATTTCCGTGAAAGATAATTTTCAGTCAGAGAAGATGTTTTGGTATCAAGACGTTTCTCCCATTTTTCCCTGATGGTGAGAATCCCTATCCTGATATCGCCAACTGGTCGCATAAAAGTCAATGGAAGCAGGTTTGTCCTAACATTGCTTTCTTCAAAGAGGATATAATTCATATTCGTTTTATGTATTTATATCATGTTCCTGATTATCAAAAAAATTAATAACGGCAAAGTTAGGATTTATTGCTTGATCAGATAAAAAACAGCCTCCTTTTTTATGAAAAAGGAGGCTGAAATATCCAGGTTCTATCAAAAATTATTGGCTGTTTTTCTTTTCAATATGTTTTGAATACCTGCTTTTGAACTTATCAACACGCCCTGCGGTATCAATCAATTTCATTTTTCCTGTGTAAAATGGATGCGAAGTATGAGAAATTTCAAGCTTAACCAATGGGTACTCGAGTCCGTCTTCCCAAACAATGGTTTCCTTTGTTTGTACAGTCGACTTCGAGATAAATGTATAGTCATTCGACATATCTTTAAAGACGACCAATCTGTATTCCTTTGGATGAATATCTTTCTTCATTTTATTAATAGGTTTCAAATTGAGGGTGCAAAAATAAAGATATTTATTTGAATTACCAACAAAGCTGGCAGGAAATTATTTATTCAGCCCAAGCAGGAATTGCATGGTATCAATCCCATCAGCATAATCCGACAATACGGGTTTCTGTGCCTCTCCGGGAAGGCAGGTATTAACCGGAAGTTCTTTTTTACAAACAATAACCTGAATTTCATCTCTTTGCAGAGAAAGCTTATAAAGAAGATCATCCATATTCGAATAATACTCATAATATAAAACAGCTGGTGGGGAAGCAATCGCCTGATTCGCAGTCAGGATTACGAACCCGTTATCAAGCGCAGGAGTTTGATTTAGTAAAAAAATAGAACGGTAATAATCATGATTATTCATCCATTTATGATGGCTGAAAAAACTTTCATAGCGCCGGAAAGAGTTGAACAATGGTTCAAACTTATATCCGTGCGGCAAATAAAGTTTAGAGACATTTCTGCATCCCAACCCAAAAAAAAGGAAAATATCCTCGGCCAGTCCTGATAATTCATGGTCATTTTCATCTCCTGTAATTATGGCAATCCCATTCCGGTTTTTGCGTATGATATGTGGAACTTTCGAAAAATAGTAATTAAAATAATTTGCAGAATTATTGTTCCCGGTGGCAACAACAGCGTCGAATCCGGTTATCCGCTCTTTTGTAAAAGTAATATGATTTGCCCACTTAGAATTAAACTGAATCAATATCCGGGATAATGCAGGCAATAGTACCGTATCATTAGGTGAAAGCCTTCCAATGAAACGATTCCCCGATACGAGTATTGAAAGAAAATCATTAAAACCGACCAAAGGAATATTCCCGGCCATTATCACTGCCACATTTTTGTTGGAAGGAACGTTCTTCAATTGGTTAGCATATGGCTCTATCCATCTCTCCAATTCTTCTTTCCTGAGGCAGACACTCAATGTCCGCAATGTTCGTTCTATGAATTCATTGGTAAACCACTGATTCATCAATTCTGCCTGCAGGATTGCATCTGAAAGATCTGAATATAAAAGATGTTTTCTTGTTTCCTTTGCATCCAGAAAATTGTTAAGGAAATTGCCAAGTAAAACAAAAGACTCAATCTTGCTGTTCAATTCCATCCTGATTATCTTTGCAGCAAAATTACGCGAATAAGAATAATGAAATATAAATAACCGTTACATTTTAAAAGATGCCAATGCATACCCGTTGCCTGATTGTACTCGTGTTTTTTTTTGCTGCTGGTTCAGTGACTATGCGATCACAGGAATCTCAGAATTTGTCTAAGTTAGAAGATTCATTATCATTCATTCAGTGGAAAATTCAGAAAACGGAAAATGATTCCATCCGGCAATCCCTGAACATTCAATTCAGGAAAACGTTGAAAAAAGCCATAGAACTTCCCGGCTCTTTTAAGTATCCATTCGATTCACTCAACAAAATGTCAAAGATCACATCCAGTGATAAAAAGTTTCGGATCTATAACTGGAACATCCCGGTTTCCGATGGATCAAACCTTTACTTTTGCTTTTTACAGATTTCCGAAATAAATAATTTCAGGATTATTGAACTTAATAATCATTCTGATTCCATACCTGATCCTGAACACAGCTCATTAAACTCAAATGACTGGTATGGGGCCTTGTACTATAAGATCATCACAGAAAACTCGGAAAACGGGATAATCTATACATTACTCGGATGGGAAGGGAAAAATCTTTCAGAGATGCAAAAGATTATTGAGGTCCTAACTTTTGATGATAAAGATTCTCCTCATTTTGGGGAAAAAATATTCAATAAATATAAAGACGGGGAAAATAAACGAGTGATCTTCAAATATTCATCTGTAGCCACTATGGTCTTACGTTATGAAGAACAAGCAATTACAAGAGGAAAAAAATGGAATGCCACGAAGAGGACCTTCCAGGAGAAACATTCAAAAGCCCCAATGATTGTTTGTGACCGGCTTATAACTGTTGAGGCAATGGAAGGGAAAGCTCCTGTACTAGTTCCTGCTGGAGATGTTTACGATGGATTCCTGTTTGAAAACAACCGGTGGAATTTTATAGAAGCCGTCGATGCAAGAAATAAGTAAATCCCCTGTATTAGCAGGAAGTTCTATTATTTTTTCCTTAGAATATTTGATTTTAAAAGCTATTTTATTTTATCTTTGTTCTTTCTTAGGTATTACATTCAAACAGTATAAATATATATAACTTTTAACACTAAAACTTTATGAAGAAACACAATTTTAACGCTGGTCCTTCTATATTGCCAAGAATAGCCATTGAGAATTCAGCTAAAGCAATCCTGGACCTCAATGGAAGCGGACTTTCATTACTCGAGATCTCTCATCGCAGCAAGGATTTTCAGGCCATCATCGATGAAGCTGTATCCCTTTTCAAAGAATTGCTGAATATTCCTGCAAATTACCAGGTCTTGTTTCTGGGAGGAGGTGCCAGCCTTCAGTTCTGCATGGTTCCCTATAATTTACTAAAGAATAAGGCAGCCTACCTTGAAACAGGTGTATGGGCAAAAAAGGCTATCAAAGAAGCTAAACTTTTCGGCCAGGTTGACATTGTTGCTTCTTCTTCTGATAAAAATTTTACTTATATACCGAAGAATTATTCTATTCCTGCAGATGCAGATTATTTTCATATAACTACTAATAACACAATTTACGGCTCCGAGTTGCATAAAGACATTGACAGCCCGATTCCATTGGTTGCTGATATGTCATCCGATATCCTCAGTCGTCCCGTCGATGTATCTAAATATGCCCTCATCTATGGAGGAGCCCAGAAAAACCTGGGACCAGCAGGGGTGACTTTTGTAATTATCCGTGAAGATATTCTTGGGAAAGTAGATCGCCAAATTCCAACAATGCTCGATTACAAAACTCACATTAAGGAGGGTTCGCTTTTCAACACCCCTCCATGTTTTGCTATATACACTTGTTTAGAAACCCTAAAATGGATCAAGAACCTCGGTGGAGTTCTAAAAGTGGAAGAAATGAATAATAAAAAAGCAAAGCTTCTTTATGATACGATTGACAGTAGCAAGATCTTTATAGGAACAGTTGAAAAGGAATCCCGTTCACTGATGAACATTTGTTTTGTAATGAAGGATCAATATAAAGATAAAGAAGATGCTTTTATGGAATTTGCAAAGTCGAAAGGTATGATCGGTATCAAAGGACATCGGTCAGTTGGCGGATTCCGCGCATCGACTTACAACGCTTTACCAATCGAAAGTGTTCAGGCGCTGGTGGATGCCATGAATGAATTCGAAAAAGCTAATGTTTAACTCATCGAACAAAATCAGAACCAAAAAGATAAACTATATGACGAAAATACTGATTGCTACGGATAAGCCCTTTGCCCCTATAGCCGTTAAAGGGATCCGTAATGTGATTGAAGAGGCTGGGTTTGAATTGGCCTTACTCGAAAATTATGCTAGTCCTTCTGACTTTATTCATGCAATTGCCGATGTGGATGCAGTGATAATCAGGAGCGATAAGGCAGATAAAGCGGTTATCGACTCAGGAAAAAAACTTAAGATCATCGTTAGGGCGGGTGCAGGATATGACAATATTGACCTGCAGGCAGCCACGGAAAAAGGAGTTTGCGCCATGAACACTCCTGGCCAGAATTCAAATGCGGTTGCTGAACTAGCCATAGGCATGATGGTGTATCACGCCCGGAACTTTTTTAATGGAAAATCAGGCTTTGAGCTGAAAGATAAAAAACTCGGAATCCATGCATACGGGTATGTCGGAAAAAATGTAGCCCGGATTGCTCATGGTTTTGGTATGAAGGTATTTGCATTCGATCCATTTATCCCAAAAGTGGAAATTGAAAAAGATGGCGTAACTGCTATTCTTTCTGCTGAAAATCTTTACAGTAATTGTAATTACATCTCGCTCCACCTTCCAGCCAATAGTCAGACAAAGCAGTCAATCAATTATTCATTGCTGTCCAGAATGCCTGTGCCTGCTATACTTGTTAATACCGCGAGGGCCGAGGTCATACAGGAAACGGATCTTATTAAACTTTTTGCAGACAGGAAAGATTTTGTATATCTTTCAGATGTTGAGCCCACTAATAAATCCGAGTTTGAAGCAAATTTCAAAGGCAGGTTTTTCTTTACACCAAAAAAAATGGGTGCACAAACTGAGGAAGCCAACATCAATGCAGGTATTGCTGCAGCTAAACAAATCGTGAATTTCCTGAAACACGGAGACAGGACATTCCAGGTTAATAAGTGAGTATGTCCGATAAATATTATCAACATCATGTCTCGAACTAAATCATACACATACTATATTTAGTATTCACTTTATTACTCCTTACCATGGAAAACGAACAGGAAAAACCCACGACTTTCTTCAGATTTGAAGATCTCAGAATCTACCATAAGGCGCTCGAATATACCGATTCAGTCTATTTGATGAGCCGAAGTGTTAAAGATGATCCTCATACCCGGTATTTCTTTGAACGCTTTCTGAATTCTGCAACCAGCATTGCTACGAATATTGCAGAAGGATCATCACGGAACAAAAGCCAGTTTGTATATTATCTTAAAATGGCGAAAAGTTCTGTGAGGGAATGTGTTGTACTTTCTACGCTGGCCTTAAACCAGAAGTTCATTTCAATTGAGGTGTTTGATACCTCGAAGAACCACCTGATGGAAATGACAAAAATGATTGGCGCCTTGATCGGTTCACTTCAGAGAAGTGTAAGGCCCGGAGAACCTGGCGCAGATGAGGATGATGACACTGAATAACAATCTTTATTCTGGATAATTCTCATCATACCATTCAACCGGTTCAATTCATTTTAAAATTAATTTTTATGGCAATATTAAAGGCTTTCAGGGGACTCAGACCTCCGAAAGAGATTGTAAAAAATTTAGCTTCTCGTCCTTACGACGTACTCAATTCTGACGAAGCAAGAGTTGAAGCAAAAGGGAATCCTTATTCTCTTCTCCACATCATAAAACCGGAAATTGATCTTCCCTGTGGACTGGATTGTCATTCTCCGCAAGTATATAATAAAGCGAAAGAAAATTTCGACCTTTTCCGTGAGAAAGGATGGCTGGTGCAAGATCCTGACGATTACCTTTATATTTATGCCCAGACCATGAATGGAAAAACGCAGTATGGTATCGTTGGTTGTGCGGCAGTAAAAGATTATATGAACGGCATCATCAGGAAGCATGAACTTACACGCAAGGATAAAGAAGAAGACCGGATGAAACATGTCAGGATTACAAATGCCAATATGGAACCTGTTTTTTTTACCTATCCTGCAGTTCCTGAAATTGATAACATCGTTGCCAAGATCGTATATGAGAATGTCCCCGAATATGATTTTATAGCTACTGATGGTGTAGGACATCATTTTTGGATTGTCAAAGACAAAGCAACCATTAGAAATATTCTCGATCTTTTTACAAAGATCCCATATACTTATGTAGCCGATGGTCATCATCGCACAGCGGCAGCTGCTCTCGTCGGAAATGAGAAGAAACTAAACAACCCGAACCATACAGGTTTTGAGGAATACAATTATTTTCTTGCTGTTCATTTCCCGGATAATCAACTTAGCATCATTGATTATAACAGGCTCGTAAAAGATTTGAATGGATTGACCTCCGAACAATTTCTGGGAAAGCTTGCCTTTAACTTTGTGATTGAAAAAAAAGGAAAAGAGATTTACAAGCCAGACCGGCTCCATAATTTCAGCCTTTACCTTGACGGTACGTGGTACTCACTTACAGCCAAACCAGGCACTTTCATTGATTCTGATCCTATTGGCGTTCTCGACGTGACTATTCTTTCGCGTCTTGTGCTTGACTTTATCCTTGATATAAAAGATTTAAGAACATCTACACGTATCGATTTTGTGGGAGGGATCCGTGGTCTTTGCGAACTTTCGACGCGTGTCGACAGTGGTGAAATGAGAGCAGCTTTTGCGCTCTACCCTGTTTCTATGAACCAATTGATTAATATTGCTGATTCAGGAAACATCATGCCTCCTAAAACCACTTGGTTTGAGCCTAAGCTTAGAAGTGGATTGGTTGTACATTTGCTTGATTAGTTGACATATTCTTGATCCTCCAGTATCATGCATCAAAACTAATCTCCCATATATTCCCCGAATACTCCCTGCAGAAAAGCCTTGCCTTCCGTTAGGATTGAATCTTTTATTTCAGGTTTGATTTGCAGGAAATGAAAATAATTTGTGCTAGCGTCAAATGAGAAATAAGCATCAGGACGAATCCAACCATCACCATCTTCAGTTGAAAAATAAGCAAATTCAGGGGTATATGGATTAAAAAGATTTTTGCTCCAATGAAACTGTTTGTGATCCATCCCTAACTGAGCTAATAATGTAGCAGCAATATCCTGTTGATTGCCAAGTTTATGCCATCGCTTTCCCTTGAATTCGTTTTTGATCACATTCCCATAAAATAACATCGGGATCTTATGGTACTCTTTCGATTGAGGATCCCAATTACGATAAGAATTATGACTGTGATCAGCAACAATAATAAATAAGGTGTTATTGTACCATGGCTGTTTTGCGACTTTAGTAAAATATTCCCCCAGACAGTGATCTGTGTAATAGGCTGCATTGATGTAATTATGTTCATTATCACCCCAGGTTAATGGTCTCTCATAAGGTTGATCCCAGGGCGAATGTGTACTAACAGTAAACAAAGCAGAAAAGAAAGGTTGTTTCTGTTTTCCCAGATCGTTCATCTGATAATCCAATGTATATTGGTCATGAATTCCAAGCTTCCCACGAGGAATATTCTCCGGGAAATCAGATCCTTCCATGATCTTATCAAAATTGTTAAAAATAATATAACTCTTAATATTTCCGTAGATCAATTGTCCACCGAAATAAAATGAAGTGTAATAGCCTTCTTTCTGCAGAACCTGCGGAAGACTTGGAAGTTTGACAAATTTGTCGGGCTGGACAGTAATAGAAGATATCGGGTGAGCAGGGAAACCTCCAAAGATGGAAGCCATCCCTTGCTCTGAGCGCGAACCCGGAGCATATATCTGATCGAACAGAATGCCATTCTTCTCCAGATTTTTAAATTCAGTTGTAATTCCTGGCTCTCCTCCCAAGTCCTCAATAAGGTCGGCCGACCAGCTTTCCAATATTAATATTACAATATTGGGATGCGGGTTCTTCAGAATGGAAATTGTGGTATCTTTCTTTGTTTGATAAATTTCCTTAATTTCCATAGCTGCTTTTCGGGAATCCATAAAGATATATGGATTCAGGTTAAAATTTGGAAGATTCTCAAAAATGCTGATGTAGAGGTTAAAAAAGTTATTTACAGACGCAAGGTTCAGAATGTTGTGCTTTGAATAATAGGATTCGCTTTGATTGATAGGAATTTGTTGTATACCTCCACGCATTCCGATGAACATCAGCGGTGGTGTAAAAAGCAAAAATATAAGACTGAAAAGAAAATTCCTTCTCTCCCGGATAATGTCGACTGCAAAAAATTTGATGTATGCGAAGAATCCAACCAGGAACATAAAAAGAAAAAGAAAAACAAGTAAAATGAAAATCCCTGATTCTGATGAATTGTATATCTCTGATGGGTGACTCAGATACTTTATTACTTTGTATGTAAGCTTTGTTTTCCATTCACTATAGATGCCGATCTCACCTGCAGCTGTTAACGCATAAGCAAAGCAGAGAATTGCAGTGTAAACTTTATTGACCTTATTGATCCACTTAGGGCTGTATACAGATTGAACCAGTAAAATGAGAAAGGGAATCAACATAATGTAACAGGCCGTGGCAAGATCAAGACGCAAGGCTCTGAATGGAATCTGCAGAATACTGGTCAATGCTATCTTTTCAATCAAAATAAGGCGAATATGGTAGATCAGAAATACCACCCTGGTAAAATTGAAAAAAACAATCCAGAAAAGAAATTGACGTAAAAATGAAGATAGTACCTTTCGTATCATAGACCTACGATAAATATTATAGGATATCTTGGAAAACTGGTAATTAACTATTTTATTGTCCTTGAAAAAAATCAAATTGTACCTTTGCTCCTGTTCTTCCTTCCTTTCTGTTATGATGAAAATTAAGGCTAACCTTGATACTATAAACGATGGGATTCCTCGCGGTGTGAAGTTGATAGTTGTATCCAAGATGCAATCACCCGAGCGTATTCTTGAGGCTTATAGTGCCGGTCAAAGAAGGTTCGGAGAGAACAAAGTCCAGGATTTGATCATTAAACAACCACTGTTACCAAAAGACATCGAATGGCATTATATAGGGCATCTTCAAACAAATAAAGTTAAATTTATTGCCCCATTTATCAATGTGGTTCAGAGCATTGATAGTTTGAAACTCCTTCGGGAACTTGACAAAGAAGCAATGCGAAATAACAGGATCATTGATTGCATGTTGCAGTTTTACATAGCATCAGAAGAAACAAAATTTGGACTTGACTATAACGAAGCAAGAAATTTACTTTCATCTAAAGAATTCTCGGAAATGCACCATATGCATATCATTGGTGTTATGGGCATAGCAACCTATACGACGAATGTTACATTGGTAGAAAAAGAATTCCGGACATTGAAAGAATATTTCGATACCTTATCAAAAGAATTTTTCCATAGTGATCCTGGTTTCAGGGAAATCTCAATGGGTATGTCTGGCGATTACCGGATAGCAATTAATCAGGGAAGCACGATGGTTAGGATTGGAAGTGCAATTTTTAAATAATTAAGAATGAAGAAGTTCAAATATTTAATAGGTATTCTGGCTTTAACACTTATAACAGCAAACGGAAATGCACAGAATATGGTTCCGAAAAAGTGCTACCTCCATCTCATTGGAACGATGAATAAGGAGTATCCTTTAGAGATGAATCTTGTCAAGATAAATGATACATTATATGGTGATTATTCATTTATACAAGCCGGAATGGCCCCGTCGGGTACCGAAAATAATGGAGAAGGTATCCCTGTATATGGAAAAATGAGTACCGGTGACGCATTTACTCTTAAGGAACTTAGGATTGAACGGGAAAATTTTTTTAAAGGAAAATTTGTAAATAGCCAGTCATTGTCAGGAACCTTCGAGAACTCAAACGGAACGAAATTAACATTTGAAGTGATGGAGAAATATCCGGAAGGGAGCATTACAATGGATATCTTTTATCGGAAAGCCTTTACTCCGCTGGTTAAGAAACCTGGATCACCTACTGCAAATATTCAGCTTGGACTCCTTCTGCCGGGCGAATCGGCAAATCCTCTGATTTCTGATTCATTGATCCATCTTATGCAGATGAGATTCACCGGTAAACAAGTCAGAATAACTCAACCTGAAAAACTCTTGGATGGAATAAAACAGGTTTATTTTGAGAATTATCTTTCTACAAATGAGGGGATTTATAAAGAAGCACTAACTGATAGTTTTAATTGGCAATCCTTGAAATTCATGCACATTCTTATGAATGACGAATATCTCCTGAGTTTTTATATTGATCATTATGCATTTACCGGAGGAGCACACGGCCTTCAAACCAGACAGTTTACCGTTGTGAATTTGTGGACCGGTAAGGAAGTAGGACTAAAAGATATTTTTAAAGAAGATTCTGAAACCCGGTTGAGTAGGATTCTTAGCGATAAAACACATATAAAGATTCATCTCCCTACGTCCCAAAGTCTTAGGGATGCAGGATTCTTCACAGATACCATCAAGCCGACTGACAATTTTTATATTACCCGTGAAGGAATCGGGTTTTTCTATAATCAATATGACATTGCACCTTATAATTCAGGTGCCTTCGATATTTTTATTCCATTTAGTGAATTGAAGGGCTTGCTGGTTGAAGGCGGCATTATCAGAGAACTTACCAGGTAACCTTAAGCCCATGATATTAATGTTCAACATTCCAATAGGAAGTATCCAGGAATAGCGTTTTTACCTCAGCACGGATAAACCTGTCTTTATTGTGAATGTCTTTCAGGATTTCTGCCTTATCAAACCCTGATGAAATAAGGATCTCCCTAATTTGCATTCCAAACTTTTCATTGATCTCCAGATAGAGAGATCCCGGGCGTAATAAGTGAAGAAATGCGAATTCCGCAATTGCTTTATAAAACTTCAACGGGTCATCATCTGTTACGAACAGTGCTTCCTTAGGTTCATAATCAATAACATTCGGATGCATTGACAGGCGCTCACTCTCCGTCACATAAGGAGGATTACTGACGATGATTGTAAATCCCTGAAAATTCTTCCACTGCTGACGGTCAAGGATATCTGCCAGGAAATATTTGATATCGCATTCATTCAAAACAGAATTTTCTTTAGCGACATTCAATGCCGCCAAGGAGACATCTATAGCAGTGATATCAAAACATGGTATTTTCTTCTTGATGGCAACTGGGATGCATCCTGAGCCTGTGCCTATATCCATGAGGGGCAAATTCTCATACTGCCGGTGATAATAATCATTAAGTATCAAGGATACAAGTTCCTCGGTTTCAGGTCGTGGAATAAGAACACCTTCCCGAACTTTTATTAGCGTATCAAGAAAATGTGACACACCTATAATATATTGTATAGGTTTATTTTTTTGAAGTTCCCCAAGTGCTTCCCGCAATCGTTGTACCTCCTCCCCTATCAACACCTTTTGTCTTTCTATAAGTACATTCGCCTTGGGCCAATCCATCCATTCCTCAAAAAGAATATACACAATCTGCATGATTTCCTCCTGCTGATAGTTCTTCGCAAGTTTTTGTCTGAACTCATCGAAAATCATTCTTACTGAAATGGGCTTATTTTCCATACCCCGAAGGTAAATAAAACTTATCTTCGCAAAAGAATATTGGGCCTCTGATATGCTTTTTGACGACACTTACCATACTATATCCTCCTCTTCCCAGGGTATCTACAAAGAAAAAGGCAGCAGATTCATTGCTCTTGCATTTCAGGTATCTTCGGAGGAGGATATTAAAATGCAATTGGCTGAATTAAGGAAGGAGTACCATGATGCGCGCCATCATTGTTACGCATATCAACTGGGCGCCGATAAATCTGCATGGCGTGTAAATGATGACGGCGAACCATCAGGCACAGCCGGGAAATCAATCTTTGGTCAAATACAATCGAACGATCTGACGAATATCCTCATTGTGGTCATTCGGTATTTCGGAGGAATAAAATTGGGAATCCCGGGACTGATCAATGCTTACAGAACAGCGGCAAGAGAAGCCATCGACAATGCAACAATGGTTACAAAGATAGTTGAAGAAAATTATGAGGTTGATTTTGAATATCACCTGATGAATGTTGTAATGAAAATTCTAAAAGAGGAACAAGCAGATATCCTTGACCTGGTTTCTGCAAACACATGTAAAATAAGGTTTTCTATAAGACGATCTTCGGGAATAAAGATTACAAAAAGGTTGCAGAAGGTACAAGGATTAAGGATCAATATTTTAATATGAGGGATGAGTTGTTAACATAATCTAATCTAATTTATAATAAGTCTTAGTAGTAATAAAGTCATCTAAGCCAAAATTGCAACTAATTGTATATGAACAATATTCTAATTTACACTATCTCAAAATAAGTTACAATATCGATTAAAACGCATTCATGTATAAGGAGTTGCTGACTGTAATTTTAAAATCAAATAAATCTCATGTAATGGACTAAAACAGGCATTCTCAAAAAAAAATATTTTTATAAAACAAGCCAAAAATATTTTTTTTTTAAACTTTTTTTTTAAATATTTGTTAATCGAAATTCTATCAACGCAACCAAATCGGATTTTGACTTGCGGACTAAATCCAACTCTTTAAAGCACAGTACAAAAGGAAGAAATTTGAAAATAAATTCTTGACGGTAATTTATTAATGGAAAAGAATACTGTAGAAGTTTGGGAAAATTGCCTTAAGATTATAAAGGACAATATAAATTATCAGAGTTTTAAAACCTGGTTCCTTCCGATTAAACCAGTCCAGCTAAAGGATAATGTTCTCACAATTCAGGTTCCAAGCCAGTTTTTTTATGAATGGTTGGAAGAACATTATATCGGATTAATAAAAAAGACTATCAAGAAAGAACTAGGAACAGAAGGTCGCCTGGAGTACAGTATTATTATGGATAATACAGAAGAGGATCCTGGTCCTTATACTGTCAACATTCCTACCGGTGAAAAAAAAGCTGTTGTAAATCCTTCAGTATCCATGCCCATAGACCTTAACAGGGGCAACTCGAAAGAAATCCCTAATCCCTTTATTATTCCCGGTCTTAAAAAGATCCGCGTTAACTCACAGTTGATCGAGAGTTATTCCTTCGACAATTTTGTGGAAGGAGATTGCAATCGGTTGGCACGTTCAGCAGGTTATGCAGTTGCGAACAATCCTGGAAAGACTTCATTTAATCCTTTATTAATATATAGTGGTACTGGACTGGGAAAGACACATCTCTCCCATGCGATCGGTCTGCAGGTAAAAAATACTTTTCCGGAGAAGACCGTTCTCTACGTAACTACTGACCAGTTCTTCAACCAATTCATCGATTCTGTTAAAAATAACAATCAGAATGATTTTATTCATTTTTACCAAATGATCGAAGTATTGATCATTGATGATATCCATAACCTTGCAGGGAAGGAAAAGACACAGGATGTCTTTTTCCATATCTTCAATCATCTCCACCAGAAAAGCAACCAGATCATTTTGACGTCTGATAAACCTCCCGTGGAAATGAAAGGTATAGAACCCCGCTTGCTTTCTCGCTTTAAATGGGGACTTTCAGCCGATCTGCAGATCCCCGACCTTGAAACCAGGATTTCTATCCTTCATAAAAAACTTTATAACGACGGAATAGATATACCCCATGAAGTGGTTGAATATCTTGCTTACTGCATCAATACCAACATTCGAGAACTGGAAGGCGCACTGATTTCACTCCTTGCTCAATCATCATTGAACAAGAAAACAATTACCCTCGATCTTGCCAGGCAGATGATTGATAAATTTGTAAAAAACACCTCACGCGAAATTTCAATTGATTACATCCAGAAGGTGGTGTGCGACTATTTCAACATCCCCATTGAAATGATCCATTCCAAAACCCGGAAACGGGAGATTGTACAGGCACGCCAGCTTTCCATGTACTTTTCAAAGAAACATACCAAGGCTTCCCTGGCCAGCATCGGACTGCATTGCGGGAATAAAGATCATGCAACTGTTCTTCATGCCTGCAGGACAGTAAATAACCTGGTGGAAACGGATAAACAGTTCCGTACGTTCGTTGAAGAACTGGACAAGAAGATTAAATTGTGAAGATCCTAATAAGGACTCACTTGGATTCATTACCTCATAATCCCCCAACAGCAGAAGATATCCTGCAGGCAGCCGAACGAATCCGGCCGTATGTCAACCATACACCCATAATCACATCTGCTACCCTTAATCGGATGACAGGGGCAGAAATATTCTTCAAATGTGAAAATTTCCAGAAAGTTGGCGCATTCAAAGCAAGAGGTGCTACAAATGCTATATTTTCATTAGAGGAATCGCAAACCATACATGGAGTATGTACACATTCGTCCGGCAACCATGCCCAGGCGTTGGCTTGGGCCGCCTCTTTGAGAGACTTGCCAGCTTATATTGTGATGCCTGAGAATTCTTCACCTGTTAAGATTAATGCTGTCAAGGATTATGGAGGTATTATTACTTTTTGCATACCCACTCTTGAGGCAAGAGAGAAAACCCTTAAAAATGTTATTGCAGCTACCGCTGCCATCGAGATTCATCCTTACAACAATCTGTGTATTATTGCCGGTCAGGCAACGACTACAGCTGAACTCCTTGAAGATATCTCGGATCTGGACATTCTGCTAGCACCGGTTGGTGGTGGAGGATTGTTGAGCGGAACCGCCCTGGCTTCTCATTATTTTTCATCTGATACGAAGGTTATTGCTGCAGAACCCGAACTGGCTAATGATGCCTGGTTATCATTCACACAAAAGAAATTTGTAGCATCCACGAATTCCAATACTATTGCCGACGGATTAAGGACTTCTCTGGGAAGTTTTACATTTCCAATTATTCTTAAATATGTGGAAAGTATTATAACTGTCTCTGAAGAAGCCATCATTCATGCGATGCGACTGGTATGGGAAAGGATGAAGATCCTAATAGAAACTTCTTCAGCTGTAACGGTTGCAGCCTTGTTGAGTGGTAAAATGGATGTGAAAGGCAAAAAAGTCGGCGTAATTTTTTCGGGGGGAAACGTCGACCTTGATCATTTACCTTGGATAAAATGAAAAAAGGAACATTATACCTGATCCCATCTTTTCTTGGAGAAAGTGCTGCCAACAATGTTTTCCCACTTGCAAACGGAGATATCATCATCGGGATAAAGGATTTTATCGTAGAAGAGATAAGGACTACCAGGCGTTTTCTAAAGAAAATTTGTCCGGAAATTAATATTGATGACCTAACATTCACTCTTTATAATGAACACAGCAATTCAACTGATGCAGCAACGATTCTTGAACCCCTCTTAAATGGGCGGAATGCAGGGATAATTTCAGAAGCTGGGACTCCTTGTGTAGCCGATCCCGGTTCATTGGTGGTGCGTCTGGCTCATGAATCGGGAATCAGGGTCGTTCCGCTGATCGGACCTTCTTCCATACTACTTGCTTTGATGGCCTCTGGATTCAACGGACAGGAGTTTGCGTTTCATGGTTACCTGCCAATCGATAAACCGGCCCGATTAAAGCGTATCAGGGAAATTGAGCAGGATATTTATAAAAAAAACCAGACCCAGATTTTTATAGAAACACCTTACAGGAATCTCCAGCTTTTTCAGGCGATCACAGAAACATGTCAAGGGTCAACATTTCTATGTCTGGCAACTTTACTGACCACACTAGAAGAAAGCATTATCACACTTTCTATAAAGGAGTGGAAGAAGATAAAACCTGACTTTAATAAAAAACCGACAGTATTCTTGCTTTATAGGTGATCTTCAATCGTTAATGTAACAATCTTTGGGAACTCTCGTCTAACGATTATTCATCACAACCAACACCATAGAATTTTGGAAAAGGTACTATCTATCCAAGGAATCTCAAAAAAATACGGCAGAATTCAAGCCCTCAATGGTCTTTTCATAGAAATTCATAAGAGCCAGGTATTTGGGTTGCTGGGACCAAACGGTAGCGGCAAAACTACTACTCTCAGTATTCTCCTTGACCTTGTAAGACCAGATACTGGCACCTTCGAATGGTTCGGGAAACCACCGACAAAGGAAAGTAGAAAACATATTGGATCTGTGATTGAAAGCCCGAACTTTTTTCCCTATCTGAGTGCAGTAAGAAATTTAAAGATTGTTGCTGATATCAAAGATAAGCCATACGACGATATTGAGGAAGTTCTTCAAATTTCAGGGTTATATGACCGCAGAAATGATCATTTCCGTACTTTTTCATTTGGGATGAAGCAACGGCTCGCAGTAGCTTCAGCATTGCTCGGCAGCCCGGATGTTCTCATCCTTGATGAACCTACTAATGGATTAGATCCCCAGGGAATTGCCCAGATGCGTGATCTGATCAAAATGGTCACACAAAAAGGAATTACTATTATCCTGGCGAGTCATCTCCTTGATGAAGTTCAGAAGATTTGCTCACACGTGGCTGTACTAAGTAAAGGAAGAAAATTATTTGATGGGGAAGTGAGTGATGTTTTGGCAATCTCAGAATTGTTGGAGATTGCGGCTAAGGATATGGCCCAACTACGAAAGGCTATTTCAATATACCCCGGTTTCGTTTCAATCGATAAATCAGAAGAAAAATGGTTAGTTTATTTAAAGGATGGGATAAGACCTGCAGAGGTTAATGAATTCCTTTATAATCAAGGTATTGTGCTTACTCATCTATCAGAGCGAAAAAGAACCCTGGAACAGCATTTCCTAGAACTCTTGCATGATAATTCCTGATCTATGCTTAAACTGCTCAAGATAGAATTAAAAAAGATAATGACCTATAAGGTTTTTTGGATACTTATGGGGCTGTATTTTCTATTCCTTGTCTTAGGGATACTCATGGCCGGATTTACAATTAACAATGGGATTGATAACATCAACAAACATAGTCCTATCCCCTTTCCCCATATTACAATCTATTTCTTCCCTGATATCTGGCAAAATATAACATTCTTTGCCAGTATCCGGTTCATTCTTATCCTTCCTGCTATTGTGATAATTATCCTGATCACGAATGAATTCACTAATAAAACCATCAGGCAGAACATTGTAAATGGGATGAGTCGTCAGGAATTTCTACTTTCAAAGCTACAGTTGATCTTTCTTAATTCCCTGCTCATTACATTTATTCTTATCATTGCCACAAACTATCATTGGAATGGCTAATACCCAAGGTTATAGTATGATAATGATGCTAAAGAAGATTAGTTTTGCCGGAGGGTTCTTTATTCAACTGTTCACCTTTTTGATATTTGCATTTTTCACAGGCTTTCTTCTAAGAAATACAGGCCTGGCCATTGCTTTTTTCACGTTATATGCTCTCATAATCGAACCGGTCCTCTATTTTATTCTTAAAATACCAAAACTGCAGCCCAATAATATTTCACGTTTTCTTCCAGTCAATTCTGTGATCCGAATTGTTGAATATCCTTACTTTCCTGTACTAAAAAAACTGATGGGATTAAATATCCTGGAACAAATCTCCTTACTTGATTGCATTATACCTGTGATCTATTCCTTCGGGATGGTTGGAATCGTTTATTGGGTCCTTTCCACCAAAGATCTTTAACAATTGCAAAATTAAAAAGGAACTGTAAATTCCGAACTAACCCATAAAATAATTCGTATGGACAAAAATGGATGGTTTGAATTTCTGGAAGGATTCCCGTGGTTCAAAGGAGAAAACAAATACCCTTTACGTGCTTATTCTGAATACATGCCTCCCGTCAGAATAGGGATTTCCCCTTACACTGGAGAGGTCGACCCAAGGGTGTTCGACACCCGCGATGCTTTTGGTTGGAAGATTTCTGAATTTGAGGAAGAGTACCAGTTGAAGCCGGGACTCGAAATAACCGGGAAGCAGATTTTGGAACACATCGTCCAAATCGGAAAAGGAAAATTTCCACCCCATCTCGCCGGACATAAACAAAAAAATCTTATCAATAATGTTTTTTGGCCAAACGAACTTATACTTCATTCAGGATGGCAGGAGAATGAACGATATGTCTCATTGCTGCCACTGGCGTTGTCAAAAACAAATGATGATAAGGGAAGAGTGCGCTGGACTTTTTTCGGTGCCAGCGAACAGGGCCCTGAGAAAGCTTTTTGGAAATCATTCTATGATGAGCCAGGTAAAGAAGCCTCTGTATTGGTTTTCATCGCTCTTATGCAATGGATTTTTAAAAACGCCTATGGAATTTCCGTTGAGAACGGAAAACACCTGAAGAATCTTGGGTTCAGGATCCTGGCCACTGGAGATGTTTACCCCTTTTCCTATTGGAAAATGGAATCCCTTCCCACTTGGACCTCTGATTACCTTATCAAAGATGAAGAAGATTTTTTAAACATAAACTATCTGCTGACTTTTCGTCCTTTTAACAAATTGCCTGCACTTGTCCAGGAGAAATACATAACAGGGAAATTAGCATTGTTACCCTTTCCAGGCAGTCTTATTCTTTGGGGAAGTAATGATTACATAAGTCTTCAAAAGACACAATATAATGCTATCCAGATTCCGATGTTAGGATTGGTCAAAAGAAATGAAGACATCCATGGGCTCCGCGTTCCTCAGTCTGGTTGGCTTCATGAACCAAAATTTGCCGGTGAAGAAGCAGATATTCTGGAACATTTCATTATTAACACCTATGTCCGAACAAACCGTTGGGACCGTGTGCATCGTAATGAAGATTCTTTGCTTATAAGCAAGAAAGTAGACCCAGTTGTGCAGACACTTTTCAGCACCAATCTTAAATCACTAGATCTTTACAACAAGCCCATGGCCCGAAACAGTCAACTGCTGCACGAATCGCTTGAACTTCTGCTTGATGGCCCGCGAGCTGATAGGAAAGCAATTGGTGAAGCCGCCTTAAAGGTTTTTACCGGAGGACTGTTTCGTTATCGCTTTTTCTTCCCTCCCATGCAGGCCGGAGTTTACGAGACATGGTGGCACCGCCCGCTGGTCGGATGCTTGTCAAAAGAAAGTAACAATATAATTTTATCCACTGACATAGTTACAGGCTATCTGACATCTTATCCTGATGAAAAGCCTGAACCAACAAGTGCTATTGAACTCTGGCCAAGGATTCAAAAACGGGAATTATATCTTTCGATCCTGAACAATTTTTATCCTGAACGTGATCATTATCTTCATCAGACTTCTCTTAACCTCCTTGCCCTAATAGATAGTTGGGAGCAGCTTGGAAAACAACCAATTAGAAGAGAATTTGCAAGACATATAGTTAGAATTCCAAAGGAAGAAAGTCTGGAAGAATGGCTGGCATCATTTCCGCAAAGATCTAAGGATGTTGAAAAAGTGGGTTTAATATATAGAACTGTTGATTCAATACTTGGCCCTGTTTCCGAAAAAAATAGGACGCTTGATTACCTGACATTTGGAGATACGGCAACCCGGGCATATGAAGAAGCATACTGGAACCAGATCTTTTTCCTGGCACATGGCAAATTCATTAATAAAGACAATGCAGACATCGTCCAGGATCCACAAACATTAAAAAAAGTGATAAATCCACAGCGAGATCTGGAAATGCTTGGGGATTACCTGATTAACAGGTATAGTGAAGAGATCCGTCTTGCAGGTATGGAAAACAAAGCAGAAGTCGGCGAATTGCCTTTTCATTGGGAAACTGATTTTGAATTTCATGATTTTGGAGGATGGAAAGCCAATCAGGAAGGTAATGCCTACGAAAGGAATATTCTTTTAATAATTCCCGGAAGAAACCGGAGTGAAGCAGTCATAATGTCCGATCATTACGACACGGCCTATATGGAAGATATATATGATGGTAAAGGCGACAATGCCGGCGTCCGATTGTCAGCTGCAGGTGCGGATGATAATCATTCTGCCACTTCTACCCTGTTGCTTGCTGCCCCGATCTTCTTGAGGATGGCCAAAGAAGGTCTGCTTGAGCGGGATGTCTGGCTGCTGCACCTTACCGGAGAAGAATTCCCTTCTGATTGTATGGGTGCGCGTAATCTTTGCCAGAATGTTATCCAGCAAACTCTCAAAATGAACAGTTCAGATGGGACAATAAAGGATCTTTCCGGAATTAATATAACAGGTGTAGTGTTGATGGACATGATAGCGCATAACCGTGAGAATGGCCGGGATATCTTCCAGATAGCACCCGGGAACTCACCTGCATCGCTCCGGCTCTCATACCAGGCTTACCAGGCTTGCCTCTCATGGAATTTTAATGCAGAAAAGTGGAATAAATCACATGACAGAAAAGGATGTGTTCGCGGACGACGGACAATTGACGGTGAGACAATCCCTCCAAAGGCATTGCACCTCCGTCCTGATGGTGAGATCCGAACATGGGAGGATCCTCATAGTACACTTTACAATACAGATGGCATCATTTTTTCAGATAGCGGCATTCCTGTAATTCTCTTTATGGAAAATTATGATATAAGCCGCCAGGGATATCATGACACGCATGATACAATGGAAAATATTGACCTTGATTATGGAGCCGCCATCTCAGCAATAGCTATTGAAACAGTAAGCAGAATAGCCGTTTTAAAAAATCATCAGGTCTAATTCAAAAATAATTTATTTAGACCATGTATAAATAATGATATCCATATTATCTTTGTCGTTTATTAACAGAAACAAAAATCTAATAGTATGAAATATCCATAAATCAAAACCATACCAACCGCGGATGAATATTTAATTTTGCTGTTCCAGCAAATAAGATATTATGGAACAGCAAGTAAAATTCGACCAAATCATCAAATGTGGGTGTGGTTTAGATGTTCATCAAAAGACAGTAATGGCAACGGTTCGCCGAAGCGATACTGACTTTGAGACCAAAGAATTTAGTACATATACACGTTCTTTGAAATCGTTAAGAGAGTGGTGCAAAGCAGAAGGAGTTACGCACATCGCCAAGGAGAGTACAGGCATCTATTGGCGACCTGTGTTCAACATTCTGGAGGAGGACTTCGAGATCATCCTGGTCAATGCCCGACACATTAAAAACGTTCCGGGACATAAAACCGACAAGAAAGACAGCCGGTGGATCAGTAAATTATTACTGAGCGGTTTGTTAAAGGGAAGTTTCATCCCTCCGAGGGAAATCCGTGAGTTACGTGATCTGGTTCGCTATAAAAAGAAGATCGTTAACCAAATCGCATCGGAAAAAAACAGGGTGATAAAAACACTGGAGGATGCCAATATCAAGCTTAGTAGCGTGTTTAGTGATGTAAGTGGAGTCAGCGCTTCAAAAATGATCCAGGACATTATTGAAGGGAAAGAAGAAGTCGAAGGATTAATGCAGCATATTCATGGCAAAGTGCAGGCTCCACGAACAGAAATACGTCAGGCCTTGGAAGGAACGCTCACCGATCATCATCGATTTATGTTAAATCTGATCAAGGAAAGCATCGAGGAGAAAGAGAAGATCATAGAAAAACTCGATTGTCAGATTGATAAAGCGGTACAACAATATGCGGTGGAGATTGATTTACTGCAGACCATCCCAGGGGTCGGAAAAGAAAGCGCCGTACGAATTGTTAGCGAAATTGGCGTTGACATGAGCAAATTCCCCAACGAACACCATCTGAGTAGTTGGGCGGGAATGAGTCCGGGTAATAATGAAAGCGCAGGTAAAAAAAAAGCTCACGAATAATCCACGGAAATAAGTATGTTCAATCAACCCTGGTAGAGTGTGCATGGGGCGCTACACGGAAGAAAGATTGTTTCCTGAAAAGAAAATACGAGAGTCTGGTTGCCCGCAGAGGTAAGAAGAAATCGCTTGTTGCCATCGGCCACAAAATTATTGAATCAGCGTTTTTGATCATTCAAAATAAAGAGGCCTATAAAGAGCCATTGCTGAACACGAATCCGAAAGGTAAAAACAGAAAGATCAAGAATTACCTGGCCAAGCTCAAGGAATTGGGTATCGATGTAGAAGTTAAAGTAGCGTAAAATCAAAAGGTCGGTTAGTTTACTGGAAAGTCAAATCTGACATCCGAGTATGAAATTGACATCAAAAACTGGTTAAGCACAAACCGCTGTCGCAAAGAAACCACAATCTGTTTCGGAAGCACGAACATGAAACTTTACTCTCTTAACCATTTTTAGATTTTACGAATTAACCCTTTAATAAATATACACATGAAAACGACAATGAAAATAATATTGGTAGCGGTGGTTCTTCTTTTAGGCACACGAGTTTTTTCTCAGGAACGCACTTATAAAGATGGATCTGTATGGAATGTCTCATTTATCAAGACAAACTCCGGGATGGGAAATGATTATATTACGAATTTGAAGACTACCTGGAAAGCAGTAAATGATGAAGCTTTAAACCAGGGATTGATACTCTCTTATAAGATCCTCGATGGCAATTTTGCAAATCCACAGGATTGGAATATAATGCTAATGGTAGAATTTAAAGACCTTGCAAGCATGGAAGGAAAAGATGATAAATGGGATGCTATTTATAAAAAAGTGATTGGTGATGAAGCTGCCGAGAAACAACTAAGGGACAGCAGGGTATCCCAGCGCACAATTTATGGTGAAAAGTTAATGAGGGAGGTTATTTACAAATAATAGGTTACTCTGTTTTATTAAAAAAGAAGCCGGCCTCGGAGGTCGGCTTCTTTTATTTAGTGACCCCGGAGGGATTCAAACCCCCAACCTTCTGATCCGTAGTCAGATGCTCTATTCAGTTGAGCTACGAGGCCTTTAGTGCTTGCAAAGGTAAATTTTTTTTCAGGAATTGCAAAAACCCTTAGAGAACATAAGCCTGTATTTTTAAGTTTAAAAAAATAGCTTACCTTTGCAACCTTATCATCGGCTGGGGTATTAAGAAGCCTTGTTTTCCCTGGTAAAAGTAAAAAGAAGGTGTAATGATAATAATTGGAAACCGAAAATTGACAATCGGCGATTTCTTTAAAATTCTGTTTGAAGGAGAAAAAGTCGACATCGATATTGAATCCCGTCAAAAAGTTGCCGAAGATTTTGAATTCCTTAAAGAATTTGCGAAAGGTAAAGTAATATACGGCATCAATACAGGCCTTGGTCCTATGGCCCAGTTCAAGATTAACAATAACAGGGAACTGGAACTTCAGTACAACCTGATCCGCAGCCATGCTGCAGGATGTGGTTCTCCCCTCCCTGATATTTATGCCAAAGCCACCATGCTCGCCCGCTTGAATACACTCGTCCAGGCAAAATCAGGAATTCATCTTGAGGTAGTTGATCTGTTAAAAGAGATGATCAACAGGGATATTAACCCATATATTCCGGAACATGGAGGTGTTGGTGCAAGCGGAGACCTTGTTCAGCTCGCACACCTGGCAGTAAACTTGATCGGTGAGGGAGAAGTTTCATATAAAGGTGTCTTGCGTCCAACTCCTGAGGTTTTCCAGGAAGAAGGTCTGACACCCATTCGCATGCACATCCGGGAAGGATTAGGCCTGATCAATGGAACTTCTGCCATGACAGGAATAGGAATGATCAATGCCATTCATGCCCATAACCTGCTGGATTGGTCTACTCTGGCCTCATCTATGATCACGGAGATTGTGGAATCATACGATGATCATTTTTCAGATGGACTAAACAATGCAAAAACACATCATGGACAACGTCAGGTTGCCCGTAACATGAAATTTATCCTAAGGGACAGCCAGTTGATTCGCCGCCGAGCCGATCATTTATACAATAATGATAAAACCATTGAAGTGGAGGTATTCAAACACAAGGTGCAGGAATATTATTCCTTGCGCTGTGTTCCTCAAGTCCTTGGCCCAGTATTGGATACAATATTGTACACCAACCACGTGCTCATGAACGAAGTGAACTCCACGAGTGACAATCCCATTATCGACGGAGAACATCACAACGTTTACCATGGGGGTAATTTCCATGGGGATTATGTTGCACTGGAAATGGACAAGCTGAAAATTGCCATTACAAAGTTATCGATGCTTGCTGAACGACAACTGAACTATCTGATGAACCCTAAACTGAATGAGAAACTGCCACCTTTCGTAAATCTTGGCAAACTTGGTCTTAATCTCGGTATGCAGGGAGTCCAGTTTACTGCTGTATCAACTGTGGCAGAAAATCAAACGCTTTCATTCCCCATGTACATACACAGTATTACCAATAACAACGATAACCAGGATATTGTAAGCATGGGTACCAATGCTGCATTGATCGCGAAAAAGATCATCGACAATTCTTATCAAGTACTGGCCATTGAGATGATAGCCATCCTCCAGGCCATTGATTATCTTGAGATCAAAAACAGGTTATCCTCCTATTCCATGAGTAAATATGTGGACCTGAGGCAAATTGTTCCCAAATTCACTGAAGACACAATCAAATACAACGATATCCACAATATCGAACAATATATTATGGAGAACAAGCCTCAGTTTTCGGTTGAAGAATGAGTCCACTTCTCCTTCATTAATACAAATATGATATCATGAAATATGCGCTCGTAACCGGAGGTTCAAGAGGCATTGGAAGAGCCATCTGTTGTAAGATTGCAGAGATGGGCGTTTATGTGCTGATTAATTATAATTCCAGTCCGGAAGAAGCTGCAATCACCTTGAATCTCCTAAAAGAAAAAGGCGGTGATGGTGAACTTCTGAAGTTTGATGTCGCCAGCCAGGAAGAAGTAGAAGGCACGCTCAGTGATTGGCAAACCCGCAACGAAGGAAAAACAATCCAATTACTTATCAACAATGCCGGGATACGAAAAGATGCCCTGGTGATGTGGATGAAAAATGAGGAATGGGATGATGTGCTGAAAACTAACCTGAACGGATTCTTTTA
This sequence comes from uncultured Bacteroidales bacterium, assembly GCA_963800585.1. Classification (GTDB taxonomy): domain Bacteria; phylum Bacteroidota; class Bacteroidia; order Bacteroidales; family FEN-979; genus FEN-979. The sequence goes on along the minus strand of CAWDBP010000003.1, from coordinate 148,178 downwards.
TACCACGCGATTTCTTATCAAAGACATGCTGATTTCTAAATTCGGAAGGATTATTAATATAGTATCTTTATCTGGAATTAAAGGATTACCTGGACAAGCCAACTATTCTGCTGCAAAGGCAGGTATCATTGGTGCAACAAAGGCACTGGCACAAGAAGTTGGCAAAAAAAATGTAACTGTAAATGCCGTTGCACCCGGATTTATACAATCTGATATGACAAAAGACCTTGATGAGAGCCAACTCAAAGTAATGATCCCTATGAACAGGTTTGGTAAACCGGATGAGGTTGCTGAAGTTGTTGGATTTCTGGCATCTGATAAAGCTTCTTATATCACCGGTGAGGTCATTAATGTGAATGGAGGACTATACACTTAATTACGATTTACGAATTATAAATTGAACAAAGAGTGAAAAATGAATAACGACTAACATCTATAAATTTAATGAATAGGGTTGTAATTACTGGAATGGGTATTTACTCTGTCATCGGGAAGAATCTCCTTGATGTTAAAAAGTCATTACACGAAGGGAAATCGGGAATTATATATGATTCGAGCCGCAAGGCAATGGGCTTCCGGTCTGCTCTTACTGGCATGGTTGAACGACCGGTGCTTAAAGGTGTTCTCGATCGCCGTATGCGCGTTGGTCTTCCTGTTCAGGGAGAATACGCTTATATGGCAACCGTCGAAGCATTATATAATGCTGGGATCGATGCTGTTTTTATGGAAAAGAATGCAGTTGGCATCCTATATGGAAATGACAGTTCCGCGCTTCCGGTAGTCGAATCGGTGGATATTCTTCGCCAGAAAAAAGATACCATGATGATCGGATCGGGATATATTTTCCAATCTATGAATTCAACGGTCTCGATGAATCTCTCTGTGATATTCAAGTTCAGGGGTATCAATTTCACAATCAGTGGTGCATGTGCCAGCGGTTCCCATGCCATAGGCATCGGGTACCTGCTCATCCGCCAGGGATTGCAGGAAGTCATTGTTTGCGGTGGCGCACAAGAGATCAACCCGGAATCTACTGCTAGCTTTGATGCCCTAAATGCATTTTCCACGCGTGAATCAGAACCTGAAAAAGCATCAAGACCTTTTGACCGCGACCGCGACGGTCTGGTCCCCAGTGGTGGAGCTGCAACGGTTATTCTTGAGAGTTATGAATCTGCGGTCAGAAGAGGCGCAACAATTTTAGGTGAAGTGGCTGGCTATGGATTCTCTTCTAACGGCGAACATATTTCTCTTCCAAATATTGATGGACCGGTTGCAGCTATGCAATTAGCCCTTAAAGAAGCCGGGATGGAAGAATCCGCTATCGATTACATTAACGCGCATGCTACTTCCACACCTGCCGGTGATGAAAATGAAGCCAAAGCCATTGACCAGATATTCGGCAAGTCGCGACCACTTGTATCAAGTACAAAATCAATGACGGGACATGAAATGTGGATGGGTGGAGCAAGCGAGATCATCTATTCGACACTTATGATGAACAATAGCTTTGTTGCACCAAACATTAATTTCGACAATCCTGATGAAACCACAGCACGGTTGAATATTGCCGCTCATACTACACCATGTGAAATACGGGCATTTCTTTCAAACTCTTTTGGATTCGGAGGAACGAACTCCTCACTGATCGTCCGAAAAATTAATCGGTAATTTCTGAAAAAAAACGTTATTTTTGCATCAATCAATCCATATTGAATGATGCAAAATGAGGAAATAATAAAGAGAATCAACCAGTTACTTGTTGAAGAAATCGAGATTGAGGAAGACCAGATTTCCCCTTCTGCCGATCTGAAAAAAGACCTCGGAATCGACAGCCTTGATTTTGTTGACCTCTTTGTTATCATAGAGAATAACTTCGGTTTCAAGATGAAAGCTGAGGAAATGTCGGATATTAAAAAAGCTAGAAGATTTTTACAAATATGTTATCAGGAGGGTTAATCCAAATTAACTATTGATGTCATCATGGAAAGGCAAAACACGAGGAGGTGTCCTGGGATATAAGATCTTCGTCTGGACCGTAAAGAACTTTGGACTCTCATTTGCCTATTTTCTCCTTTTATTTGTTGTAGCTTATTTCATTTTCTCCTCCAGGAAAGCATTCCGTTCTATTTACTATTATTTCCATAGTGTATTGAATTATAGCACTTTTCGTTCATTAAAAAGTATCTATTTGAATTATTATTATTTCGGACAGGTAATTCTTGATAAAATTTCACTTTTAACAGGGTTGAAAACAAGTTCACTTTCGATTTTGAAGGTGAAGAGTATCTTCGTCAGATGGATAAAGGTGGCTTGCTGATAAGCGCCCATATTGGGAACTGGGAGATTGCGGGGCAACTACTCAACCGGCTTGAAAAAAATATTAACATCATTCTGTTTGATGCAGAACATGAGCAGATTAAAGGGTATTTATCAGATGTGTTCACAGCTCGAAGAGTCAATTTTATCATCATCAAGGAAGATTATTCACATTTGAAGGAAATAAGAGAGGCATTGGAACGCTGTGAGATTATTGCTATGCATGGCGATCGTTTTATCGAGGGAAATAAAGTGTTTTGGGTGAATTTTCTTGGGAAACCCGCCCCTTTTCCTACCGGTCCTGTGAACCTTGCAGCCCGTTTCGGAGTACCAGTATCTTATGTCTTCGCAGTGAAAGAGACATGGAGGCATTATCATTTTTTTGCCACGCCCCTGCGAAATGTTGAATTTTCAACTAATCTGAAGAAAAGGGAAGTTATCCTGAGAGAGGCTGTTGAAGCTTATGTAGCAGCATTGGAGAACACTGTAAGACGGTATCCACTCCAGTGGTTTAACTATTATAAATTCTGGGATTACAATTATAAACTTTTCCTCTATCAGAGAACTAATTGATAGAATGAATAAAAGAAAACTTACTTCTTGTTTCTTCAAACCAATGTGGTTTTCCTTACCCGGTCTACCCTATCGGAATTTCATATTTGTATTCCTATCTTGCATCACGATTGCCGGATTTAGAATTATATATCTACGATTTCAACTTTCACACAATTGAAGCTTTCCGTGAATTTCTTCTTGTCTTTAAACCGGATTATACAGGGATCTCTTTACGTAATGTCGATGATGTGGATTCGATACGAAAGACTTGGTTTATAAATGGATACAAAGACATTGTTGAGGTGTTGAAAAATACTGTCAACACTCGGATTATCATTGGCGGTTCTGCTTTTTCCATCTTCCCATTGATATTATTTAAGTTGTTTGAACCGGAATTCGGGATTTGTGGCGAAGGAGAGGAAAGTTTGTTCCAATTACTTCAATGTCTGGAAAATAAAACAGATCCCTCAGCAATAGAAGGATTAGTATACAGAAATTCTGACGGAATCCAGATGAATCTGAGGACTCATTATCTGAACCAGTTGGATCTTTCCTTTGATGATAACTTCTTGATTTTTACTGGAGGAAAAGCGGTATGCTTAACATTCAGACTAAGAGGGGGTGCCCTCACAAATGTATTTATTGCACTTATCCGCTTATTGAAGGCAATAAGGTCAGGACGCTGAACGCAGATAAAATTGTCGAAACCTTGTCAGATCTTTATTTCAATAAGGAAATCAACTTTGTGTTCTTTACTGATTCAGTTTTTAACATCTGTGATTCCTTCAATACTGAATTGGCAGAGAAGATTCTGAGAAAGGGGTTAAAGATTAAATGGGGGGCCTATTTTTCTCCTCATGGGTTGGACAAACAAACTCTGAAGCTTTATGCATCTGCCGGGCTGACACATATTGAGTTTGGCACAGAATCGCTTTCTGATAGGACCCTGAAAAATTATGGAAAACATTTTTGCGTTCAGGAAGTTATTGATGTTTCCAATCTATGTAATGATATTGGAATTTATTTTTCCCATTTCCTGATCCTGGGTGGTTATGGAGAGACCGAAGAAACAATAAGTGAAGGATTTGAGAACTCAGAACGGTTTAAAAACACTGTCTTTTTTCCTTACATTGGCATGCGCATCTATCCTGGCACCCGTTTGCAAGAGTTGGCTATACAAGAAGGAGTCATCCAGGATGATGATAATTTGCTGGAACCTGCTTATTACCTGGCTAATGGGATCAATTATAGTACATTAAAGACAAGAGCTGATAAAACCGGGCGAAGGTTTGTATTCCCTGATGAAGATGTTGTTACGGTCATGAATAAAATGCGGGCACGTAAAAGAAAAGGAATGCTATGGCATCATTTGAAAAAATAATAGCAATAGAAACGACAATTGGTCAATATATTCCTCAAAAGGCTCCTTTCATCATGATCGGAAAACTTCTGGACGTGACTGTTAATAAAACTGTAACATCGCTATTGATTAATGAGGATAATCTATTTTGCAGTGAAAGGATTTTCAGGGAACCAGGCCTGATTGAGAACATGGCCCAGACTGCAGCAGCCGGTGTAGGATATATTTCGAAAAAAGCAGGGAAAGAACCTCCTGTTGGATTTATAGGCGGACTAAGAAACCTGCAGATTTATGAACTTCCTGAAATGGGCAAAGAAATAAGAACTGAAGTATTCCTGGAACATGAAGTTCTCAATGCAACAGTAGTAAGTGGAAAAATTTATTTGGAAGAACGTTGTATTGTTACATGTGAGTTGAAGATATTCCTGGATAAAATCAAATAAAGAAAAGTTATAGCATTTTCATATGACAGAAGGAACCTGTCAGGAAGGATGAATTTTGTTACCTTCGCATTTTAAATTTATTAATCAAAAAATAATTCATATGGAAGAAGAATCAAACCCTGTTTATAAAAACCAAGCCTATGGGCAGTTCAGAGAGCTGTTTTATTCTTATGGTGAAAACGGCAGTTTTGAAAAGCGTGTAGGATACCATGGTGAATCCACCCGGGTTACCCTTCAACAAGCATGGGATTTATTCAATGACAGGATTGAAGAAGCCCGGCAGAAAGTAAAAGCAGGATTGGCAAGCCCGATTTTATATTATATGGAAAAGACTCTGGTTACACCTATGGATCTTTCCATGCATGCCGGAATCATGGTGTGGAGAGTCAAACGTCATCTTAAGCCAAAAGTTTTTAACAGACTTAGCGAGAAGACGTTAAAAAAATACACCAATGCTTTCAACATTACCCTTGATCAACTAAAAAATATTGATTAACCAAAAATTGTTCTCCAAATGGAAAAAGATAAAATCCTGATTGATTATAAACATCGCCAAGCTGGTCATTGTGAAAGTGGGGCAACATCAAACCTTTTCAACTTTTACGGAGTAGAAATGTCTGAACCAATGGCGTTCGGAATAGGAAACGGTTTGTACTTCAGTTATCTGCCCTTTTTGAAACTTCAGTTTGCGCCAATGATGTCATTTCGTAATTTGCCAAATACTGTATTTCATCGTTCGATGAAATACCTAGGGATTGATGCAACAGTAATAAAGAATTTTAAGGACCCAAAGGAATCAATGGCTGCATTGGACCGGAATCTTGAAAAAGGGATTCCAACCGGAATGCAGGTAGGTGTTTTCAACCTTACTTTCTTTCCACCTGAATACCGTATGCATTACAATATGCACAACCTTGTTGCCTTCGGTAAAGAAGACAACCATTATTGGGTTAGTGATACTGTGATGGAACTTCCCCAGAGGATCTCTTTTGAGGATCTTCAAAGGGTCCGTTGGGCAAAAGGAGCCTTCGCTCCCAAAGGAAAGATGTACTGGATAAATAGCATTAAAAAAGACCTTGATATCAAATCAGCTGTTGAAAAAGGAATAAAGAAGACAGTTTATGAAATGATTAAAATCCCTTTCCCACTGATTGGTGTAAAAGGAATCCATTGGCTTGCTAAAGATCTGAAGAAGTGGCCGAAGAAACATGGTAATGAAACCGCCTCATTTTACCTGGGTCAGATTATCCGGATGTCTGAAGATTTTGGAACAGGTGGGGCAGGTTTCCGTTATATCTATGGGGCATTTCTTAAAGAAGCCGGCGAAAAATTCAACAATTCTGATTTGACGACTGCTTCTGTCATGATGGGCAAAGCTGCTAATCATTGGAGGGAATTTACATATATCGGTGCCCGCAATTGCAAAAACCGTTCTAAACCCGAGGAAGATTACGGAAAACTTAGTGAAATGCTGCATGAAATAGCAGACATGGAAAAAGAAGTTTACGCAAAACTGGATAAAATAAAGATCTGAATGCCTGTACATCCAATTATTGAAATTAAAAATCTAAGTAAAAGATATAAAGGCTCAGATGAACCTGCTTTGAAAGATATCACATTGGATATTTATCCCCATGAGATCTTTGGCCTTCTGGGACCCAACGGAGCAGGAAAGACAACTACCATCTCAATCCTATGTGGATTATTTAAACCAACCGGAGGTAATATCGTAATCGACGGATTTAATCTCAGCAATGACCTCGACCAGATCAAACAGGTAATTGGCGTTGTTCCGCAAGATATCGCTCTATACCCTACCCTTACCGCCTTGGAAAACCTTACATTCTTTGGAAATATGTACGGATTGAAAGGGAAAATATTGAAAGACATGATCATGTACCATTTGACTTTATTTGGACTTGAGCGGTTTGCAAAGAAAAAGATTTCCTCTTTTTCAGGTGGAATGAAACGCAGGGTTAACCTTATTGCAGGGTTGCTTCATACCCCCAAGATATTGTTCCTGGATGAACCGACAGCAGGTATCGATGTTCAATCTAAAATTGTTATCCTGGAATTTCTGCATGAGATTAATAAGAAAGGTACAACGATCATCTACACATCTCATTACATGGAGGAAGCAGAAAACCTATGTACCCGGGTTTCAATTATCGACCGGGGATCAATTGTTTCAACCGGGAACCCAAAAGAACTGGTCGCCGATCATCCGGAATTTAAAAATCTTGAAAATCTCTTTTTACATTTAACTGGAAAAGGGTTACGAGATTAATTTCTATCATAGATTAACTCAATTCTACTAGCATCCTGATGTTTAGATTTATCTCAGCCGTTAAGAAAGAGTACCTTCTGTTGTTAAGGGATAAAGCAGGAATTATTATTTTATTCCTGATGCCAATGGTATTGATCGTTATTATGTCGCTATTGCAGGAAGTTGGCTGGAATGCCATCGCAAAGGAACCCAAGGTTGATGTGCTTTTTGTCAATAATGATGCCGATAGCCTGGGAATCAATATGAAAAAGGGACTTCGTTCTTCAGGTTTTTTTGATGTAATCGATTCTATTAACCGTGTTCCTATGACACCAGAAACGGCTAAAGCGGCAGTGAAAAAAGGTGATTACCTGATTGCCATTGTGGTTCCAAAAGGCATAACAAATTCTATGCGTGCCAGTGTACATTTAGCGGTTGCAAAGACATTGGCCGGATTCGGAATGTTCAGCCCCATGCTCCTGAACAATATTGTACAAAAAGAGGTTGACACGATAACCCTGTTTTTTGATCCAACTATCAGGAAAGCCTTTAAAAATGCAGTTGTCAGCTCTATCAAAGAATTTAATTACCAAAGTGAAACAGGAATGGTATTCAGGGCATTTAATGCAGAGATGGCAAAACAGTTCCCGGCATATAAACCGGTAGATATTGAATACAAGGAATCCCTCCAGTTCAAGGAAGTGTTCCCTAATTACAAAGAGCAGGAAGAGATCCCAACTACTGTTCAGCATAATGTCCCTGCATGGGCAATTTTTGCGATGTTCTTTATCGTTATCCCGCTTACTGGAAGTATGATAAAAGAAAGGGAAGAAGGGAGTCTGGCCCGGTTGATGTCGATGCCTGTATCCTATATCCGGCTGCTTTTGGCAAAGGTCACTGTGTATTTTGTTGTTTGCCTCATACAATCCTTCTTGATGATTTTTTCGGGTATATTCATTCTTCCACTTTTTCATATTCCAATGCTAATAATTGGCAATCATATCATTGCACTGATCCTGATGACCATTGTTACTTCGCTTGCAGCACTCGGTTATGGCATACTCGTTGGAACCATTGCAAACACGCACCAACAAGCAGCGGCATTTGGGGCAGTTTCGATCATTATCCTCGCTGCAATTGGAGGGATATGGGTTCCTGTTTACCTGATGCCCACCGTCATGCGCCACGTGGCTGTTATAAGCCCTCTGAATTGGGGAATTACAGGTTTTTACAATATTTTCCTGCGACAGGGAGGCCTCATAACCATTCTGCCGTCTGCTTTAAAATTATTGGCATTTTTCCTTGTTTCCATTTTTATAACTTACATCTACAGGAAAATTAAAAGTCCACTTAATATATAACATGGAACTCATTGACAGGAAGGAAGTCACCGTGCGTTTTGGAGAAGTAGATTCTATGTCCATTGTTTGGCATGGTAATTATTTGAAGTACTTTGAAGATGGCCGTGAATCCTTTGGAGCAAAATATAATCTCGGCTACCTGGATGTATACAGGTACAATATAATGATACCTATAGTCAAAGTGTCTTGTGATTTTAAAAAACCACTGGTATACGGCGATACTGCCATCATTGAAACACGGTTCATCAACTCAGAAGCGGCAAAGATCCTGTTTGAATACGCGGTATATAGGAAATCCGATCTTGAACTTATGGCTACAGGAAGTTCAATGCAGGTTTTTTTAACACCGGAAAAAGAGTTGTTACTCACCGCACCGGAGTTCTTCATCGGATGGAAGAAAAAATGGGGACTCTTTTGACGGAGAAAATGAGGGGACCGGTCTATATAGCAGGAGATAATATTGTCAATTCACTTGGTTTTTCCACAACGGAAGTAATCCAATATGTTGAATCCGGGATTACCGGGTTCCATAAAAACTGTGACCGCTCACTGACATCATCTCCCATACCCCTTTCACTTATCAAAACGGATTTATTGACAACCAGGTTCAGGGATATCCTTGATAAATGTCACCCAGAGATGAATGAAAAATATTTTACCCGTCTGGAAAAGATGTTCATTATCTCTATCAAAGATGCTTTAAAAGAATATGAAAAGGATATCTACGGAGCGAAATCACTACTTATTATTTCAAGCACTAAGGGCAATATTGATTTATTGGAAGAGGGAATGAAAGATTTTCTGATTTATCCCGAATCTACTTATGGAAAATGGCAGATACTGTCGGTTCTTTTTTGGGATTTGTAAACCGGCCTTAGTAGTCTCTAATGCTTGTATTTCAGGAGTTCTTGCTTTGAGTACTGCTGCAAGGATGATCGAGGCAGGATTATATGATCATGTGGTAGTAGCAGGAGGTGATATGCTCTCTGAATTCGTTATATCAGGATTTCTTTCATTTCAGGCCCTTAGCCCGGACCCCTGCAGACCATTTGATATTGCCCGGAATGGACTCTCACTCGGAGAAGGCTGTGGCACCATTGCTCTTTCATCCATTTTCAAAAAATCAACTGCAATTACAGTTTCAGGATCTGCCATCACTAATGATGCCAATCATATTTCCGGGCCTTCACGTACTGGTGAAGAACTCGCATTAGCCATTGTCAGAGCTTTGAATGAATCAACCCTAAATCCCGAGGAAGTGAATTTCGTTTCTGCCCATGGGACTGCGACACTTTACAATGATGAAATGGAGTCAAAAGCCCTCGGAATTGTTGGGTTAGAGTCTGTTCCTGTTAATAGCTTTAAAGGCTATTGGGGTCATACACTTGGAGCAGCTGGTGTAATTGAATCCATTGCTACTATCCGTTCAATGGAAAGTAATTTATTGTTTAGTTCAGTAGGATTTGAAGAACCCGGTACACCTGTTAAGCTCAATGTGATTAAAAAAAACATCAATACGCCTATACAGAATTGTATTAAGATCGCATCAGGATTCGGAGGGTGCAATGCAGCCATCGTATTCAGTAAAATTTGATCGACTCAAGGGAAAATGACCGAAGCCTTTGTCATAACTCATTCAAACATCATCCGTAAACATGCTGTGATACGGAATGATAAAGTTGAGCCCAATAATGAAATTTTTGTTAATTTTGCAACCTTAATAAAAGCGCTCTTTAAAAAAGAAGCTATCAGTTACCCTAAGTTTTACAAGATGGATAATCTAAGTAAACTGGGTTTCCTGAGTGCTGAGATGGTTTTAAAAGATAAGTCGTTCTTTGACCGGTACAAAACAGAAGAGATTGGAGTTATAATCATGAATTCAAGTTCAAGTCTGGATACAGATCTTATTTACAACGAAACGATCAAAGATAAATCCAACTACTTTCCAAGCCCTTCAGTTTTTGTCTATACTTTGCCAAATATCCTGATCGGAGAAATCTGTATCAGGCACAAAATTAAAGGTGAAAATGCATTTTTCGTTTCTGATCATTTCGAACCGGAAAAGGTTGTAGAATTTGTGAATATATTACTCGAAAAAGACCGGGTGCAAGCTTGTCTCTGCGGATGGATTGAATTGTTGGAAGATAAATTTGAATCTGTTCTTTTCCTCGTTGAGAAAGAAAAAAGAGTAAAAGATTACTACTCAGAGAAGGAATATTTATTTTTTAATGTTGAAAATCTGACACATTTGTATCAAAACAAGTAATAAAACCTATGGACGAGCTGATTGATAAACTGAAGCATGAAGTTATACAACAATTAAACCTTGAAGATATTTTTACAGAGGATATTGATCCGGATGCTCCTTTATTTGGAGAAGGGCTTGGACTGGATTCCATTGATGCCCTTGAACTTATTGTTCTCCTGGAAAAGAATTATGGTATTAAAATAGAAGATCCAAAAGACGGGAAAAAAATATTCTTCTCAATCCGTACAATGGCTGAGTACATCACAGAGCATAAAAAAGCCTAAAAAATGCCACAACGGATCTTTGTTACCGGATTAGGTATCATCACCGGCATCGGCATTAATCTCCAAGAAACAAAAGATTCCCTTTTACATTTAAGATCAGGGATTGGCAAAATCCGGTTCCTGGAAACGAACCTCAGGGATGAAATTCCTGCTTCGGAAGTAAAATGCTCACTGGAGGAATGCTTTAATCTTGCAGGGCTCCCAATAACTGAAGGATATTCGCGCAATGCCTTATTGGGGATAATAGCTGCCAGGCAAGCCTTTAACAATGCATGGATTAGTGATTCCGCCGCCAAGCGTATAGGACTGATCTCATCGACCACAGTAGGCGGAATGGATCGATGTGAATTGTACTATGAAGATTTTCTCAACAACGATAGCAAGAATATCTATATCGACTCTTATGATTGTGCTGACAGCACAGAGAAGATAGCTGATATACTGGAAATAAAAGACTACATTACAACCATCAGTACAGCTTGTTCCTCTTCTGCAAATGCCATTCAGTTAGGGGCAAGGATGATTAGGAACGGTGATCTTGACTGTGTGATTGTAGGTGGGACGGAGTCTCTGACCAAATTTCACCTGAATGGATTCAACGCTTTGAAGATCTTGGATAAGAAGCCTTGTAAACCATTTGATGAAAAAAGAAACGGCATTAATCTTGGAGAAGGAGCAGCATATATAGTTCTGGAATCAGAAGACTCTGTATTACAATCGGATAAACCAGTGATCTGTGAACTCACGGGCTGGGGAAATTCCTGTGAGGCATTCCATCAGACCGCATCCTCCCCGGATGGGATTGGAGCGTATCTTGCAATGAAAAAAGCCGTGGAAATGAGCGGGTTGAAAGTCGATGACATCGATTATATTAATGCCCATGGAACCGGAACTGACAACAATGATATCTCGGAAGGCAGAGCAATTGAGAAACTATTTGGAATCTCAATTCCACCGGTAAGTTCTACCAAACCGTACACTGGTCATACAACGAGTGCTGCCGGGGCCACGGAAGCCATCATAGCTATACTTTGTCTGCTTGAACAGGTGATCTGGCCAAATTTAAATTTTTCTGAACCGATGAAAGAATTAAGCTTTGTACCTGTTAAAGAGCTAATGACAAAGGTTAAAATCCGTAATGTAATGACCAACTCATTTGGATTTGGAGGCAACGATACCAGTTTGATCTTTTCCCATTCACCATTCATCATACGCTAAAGGATAATGCCTGCATTCATCAACGGTATCGGACTCATTTCACCGCAGAAAACTGCGGAGACCACTGATTTTCTGCAAGAGATCATGGAATATGAGGTTGATTATTTGAAATGCATAGAACCCGCGAGTTATAAACCGTACATTGACCCGATTCAGTCACGCCGGATGAGTAGGTTGATAAAGATGGGTATCGCATCAGCAAAAATGTGTTTGAATGAAGCCGGATGCACCATTCCGGATGCCATCATTACAGGGACAGGACTTGGAAGCGTGGAAGATACTGAGAAGATTCTTGGAACTATCCATCTCGACCAGCCTTTTTTAAATCCTACTCCATTCATACAATCGACGTATAATACGATCAGTTCGCAAATCGCAATTCAATTGAAATGCCATAACTACAATTCTACTTATGTTCATCGGTCATTTTCTTTTGAAAGCTGTCTCCAGGATGCATTATTGCAGATAGAAGAAGGAACAGCCAGAGATGTACTTGCTGGCGGTATTGATGAAATGACCCTAAATCATCTCTCAATTACAAGGCGTTCCGGTCATTGGAAAACCGGCCCCATCAGGAATATAGAGATGTTGAAATGGAATTCCCCTGGATCACTGGCAGGTGAAGGTTCAGGCTATTTTTTACTTTCATCTGATAAAAACGATAAATCCTATGCCTGTATACGCGATGTGAAGACAATTTATAAACCATCAAGCCCGGGTGAAATCCTGAATCAAATAACAGGCATGCTTTCTGTTTCTGAACTTACAATGGCAGATATTGACCTGGTTCTCCTGGGAATCAATGGTGATAACAGGAACGATCATATTTATTATGAGTTTGCAGGATCACTTTTCCCGGCTACTCCCCTCGCCTACTACAAACACCTATGTGGTGAATACTATACCTCTGCAGGATTTGCGCTTTGGCTGGCCTCAAACATCTTGAAAAGACAAACGGTTCCTTCTATCCTTTACATCAACAACGATCGTCATGAACAAGTTCGTAATATACTGATCTATAATCAGCATTATAATGTTAATCATTCATTAATACTGGTTTCTGGTGTATAGTTCCTATTTTGTTGAATTGGCTTTGAAAGACCGATCATATCATTAATTTCCCTGTTCTTTCCAAAAATTGAAATAATTATGCCATTGCAGGGGATACAGTCTCGTTATCCTTTCAAACTCAGAAACGAATTCTCTAATGGAAGTCCTGACTATCTCTGAGCGTTGCATAGGGTTTTTAACATAAGGTACTCTCTTTAAAGGAGTAGCATAGAACCGGTAATTTTTGTGTGATTCCTTAACGGAAAACACATAAGATACTGGCACATTGAAATATGATGCCATATGCCAGGGACCTAACGGGAAAAGTGCAGATTCACCCAAAAAATCAATCTTAACTGTTTGATTACCTTCTATAAACCTGTCACCAAGAAACGCTACTAATTCTTTATTCTCCAGCGCTTGTTTTATTTTGAACAAGTGTGAATAGTCGTTCCCAATTTTTATAAAGTGAACGTTCTGATTAGTGAGAATATTGGATATATATGTCCTGATGGCTTGTGCTTCAGCATCAAGTATAACCAAATTGATTTTCTTGTCGAGGAAGTCCAGTGCTTTTCCCCCAACTTCCCAATTTCCAATATGTCCGCTGATAAGGATACCTCCATCACTCATCTGAAACAAATCTTCTTTGCCTTCGAGGATAAAGTTGAATTTGTTCTTTAATCCGGCAAGGATGGCAGTTCTATCAATTAACCCCTGACCAAGAAAATAATAATTTCTAAAAATATTTAGGATTGATTTGATCCAGCTTTGCTCAAGACGAACATGAAAATAGTAAAAAGTAGATCTGAAAGCTTTTTTGGAGGCAAAAACAAAGTAAGCAGAGACAAAAAGTAACAGGAAGTATGCAAAATCAAGTCCAAGATTCTTTATACTCCAGACAAAAATCCTGTATCCAAGTACACTTCCTCTACTTTTCCCTTCCCATGAGGCCATAATTATTTGACTTGGATTATTGGTTAAAAAGTTAAATTGATCATAAGCCCAATATTATTCAGAATATTGTGATTATAATCTGGATTTCTCATTTTTTATAATTGAATCTGGGAATCCAGGCAGGCACATTTTGACAATATTCTTTCCAACTTTCACCAAAGCGACGCTCAAGCTGTGGTTCCTCGTAATTTGCAACAATTAAATATATAATCCGGATCATGGCTACTAACCAAATAAGTAGTATAAAGTGACCAAAAGTGAGAAGTTCACCAAAAACTATAATAAACAATGCCCACATCATCGGGTGTCGAACATGGCCATAAATATTACGAGTCATTATTTTTTGAGGTGCCAATGTAACGAGGAAAGTCCCTTTTCCAAATAGAAACATCAAAACAGCACACCAAATAGCTAATGCAGTGCCAGCCCACATAATAATTATTCCTGCTGTTTCAACTCCTGGAATCCCAAAACCATCCTCAGTTTTTATTTTTACAACTTTCATTAAGAATTGAGGGATGATATAAAGCACACTAAAGGGGCCGATAAATCCATATAATGTACCATCAATCAAATGCATAATAATTTTATAAACAAGTTTGAGCATAAAAAAATGATATTAAAAATTATAATTATTGTTTTTAATTCCAGAATCTGCACGAAATTATGACTTTTAATAAGATGATCTTTCTTTCAAAGGCATCCGCATAATAAAAAAGTTATTCGAGGTTATCCTTTTTTGATCGATAATTTCAAAAGTCAAGCCATACTCTTCCGCTATTCTGATAAGTTTTTGAGCCGAAGTAAAATAAAATTTTCCCATGCCATCATGAGTATTATTTAAGCGAAGGATCTTCGTTGAGAAGAATTTAATAAATTTTGTACACTTGTGTTGTTTTTCCTTATCTGCATTCCCTTCTCTAATGAGGATTACTCCCCCGGGCCTAAGATTCCTGATGCAATCTTTCAGGAGTGATTCCTGTTTTTCATAAGACAGGTAATGAAGAACATCACTAAATAGAAACCCATCCATTGAAGTGATTTTAAACTCCGTAACATCGGCTTGTATAAATGTAATTCTGTCATTTTTCAGGTATCCATGTTGAGCGAGGGTGATTTTCTTTTCATCATAATCCACTCCTGTAATAATCCTTTCACCAGATGTAAGCATAAGCATGTAAGAGATATATCCATACCCACATCCCAAATCAAGAATCTCTCCTTTTACTGGCAAGAGGTCACAATAGGAATCAAAATTGTTTTCAAGGGTCATTTTAACCCGAAGATACCACTCCAGGACGGGTCCCCTGAAAAGGTAATTCAACCTAAGATTCAATGCATTATAAGATGTAGTAGTGTGCCTGGTTTTGAATTTCAGATATTCTTCCCTATAAAATAAGCGAACTTGTTTCGTCCTTTCAGAATAATTGTTTCCAAATATTTGGTTCTCTGGCGCAATCCTTGGAAGAATTTCAGTGAAAAGTCGGTTTGGTTTTCCCCAGAAAGTCCCTCTAGGAAGGAAATCTCCGCCTCCATAATTAAGAATTGGTAAAATGTCTTGATTAAGTTTTTCAGCAATATAAAAGGCATCTCTGTGAAACCGTTGGATATTACCATTGGTTGAACGTTTCCCTTCTGGAAAGATTAAAAGGGAATATCCATCATCGATCCGTTGTTTTATAGGTGAAAGAGAATCATCAATGCTCTCAGAAACCGGGATGAGGCCTGCAAGCCTTGCAACAGGTCCGAAAATCCAATGACGATAAATCCAATTACCCGTCAGGATGATAATTTTCGGATCCAGGCGAAGAAGTGCAGGAATTTCAATTAAAGATTGATGATTAGATATAATGATTGCTGGTTTTTGAAATGCCTCACCTGCATTATTTTCAATGATGTGGTGAAGTGGAAAATTCATTTTAATATAAATCCGGTCAAGAAAAGTAAAGATCTGGTGAAAAACTTCTTGTTTACGGTTCTTCTGAAGTGGTAATAATGGGTTGATTAGTCTGCTATAAATAACTAAAAAGAGCGTAATCAGCAAGATAGGTGTCCATACAATAAATAATGCATACAAAATATTTGTGGCGGTCATTGGGTATCTTCCCTTCTCCTTAGGATTCAGTAAAAGCCACTGGGTAAGCATCGATTGATAGGATAGTGAAATAATGACGACACTTATGATCCCAACAATAGAGATCAATGCAATTGAATTTAATGCAGGATGCTTGGTAAAAAAAAGCACGCCGACGCCAATAAGCGTTGTAGCAGACGAAAGAAGAATTGAAACCTGGTACGTTTTCATATCATTCACACCTGTTCTATATTGGCTTAAAAGGCCACGCATCATAAGAATGCTGTAATCCACCCCCAATCCAAATATAAAAGAAGAAATAATAATGTTGAAAATGTTGAACCTGATACCCGTGATGCCCATGAATCCAAGGGTGATAAGCCAGCTGAAAAACATAGGCAGGGAGGTAATTACAGTCAATTCAATGCGGCCAAGGGAGATTAATAATAAAAGCGAAACAAACACCATTGATAAAGTAATTAACAGCTCAAAATCATGTTTTACGGTCAGGACAAACCGGGAGGTAAGATTTTGTCTATCAAAAATAACCAGGTGCGGATTCTCAGGAAATGCGTTGTATACGAATTGTTTCTCCGAATCAGCAACCTTGGCAATTCCGGAGATCATGGTCATTTTTGGAGTTTCATTGATCCAATCAGAGAAAAGAATATCACTTAAAGCTTTGTTTTGATTTGAAGTGATAGGCAAAAAAGTAGCACTTAACGTGGATTTAATCCCTGAAAATGCTTTTTCGTTAAACCCAATCTGTTTCCCTTTTCTTAACAATCGATTGAGAAGCAATGATTTTCGCTCCGGGGTCCAAAATTCATACCATTTTTGGAGTCGCTCAAGTTGAATTGAATCTGAAAGCAATAGGGTGCTGATCCCTGAGAAGTCGTGTATTTTTCCTTGTTTTTTTAGTGTTTCAAGTTTTCTCTGTATGATCTCGTTCCATTTTAATGCATCATTGAGGTTCTTTCCTGTTGAAACAATATAGACGTCCTTGATCTTGCTGTTTGAAATCTGATCAAGATGTCTTTCCGCTTTCTTCAAAGATTCCGACATATAGTTCAATGAATTCAGATCTCTCTCGAATTCAACCTTATTTGCGACAAACAGGCTCAACACTCCTGCAAATCCAAGCCCGGTCAACAACCAGATATTCTTTCCAAAATCGATAGCTCCGATCCTGTCTATTACAGTAACTCTTACAATCTCCTTTTCACCAGGTAAAATAAATTTCCCAAAAAATTGTGGCAGGATTATCAATGAACTCATCGATGCACCCAACACGCTGATAGCTGTAAACCATCCCAAATCATGAAGCACAGATGAATCAAGAAATATAAGGGAAATAAATACTCCAATGGTAGTAATGCTGCAGATCAGGATGGTATGGGTCATTTCTAAAAGAACCTGCTCTACTGATCTTTTCTTTCTGTAATGGTTGACCAGATAAAGGGTATAGTCGATAATTAATCCAAGGATTACTGACCCGAGCCCTAGCGCGATAAATGATATGCTACCTTTAATAAGGTACAAGATTACCAAGGCAAACCCACAACCAAAAAAAGCCGGGACAAATCCGAGTAAAGGGATCAATATATTCCTGAAATACCATCCAATCAACAGAAAGATGAGAATAATAGCAATGCAAAGAGTTAAAATTATATCTTTCTTTACTTGATTTGCATTACCCACTCCCGTAGCTGCATATCCATAAAATTCAACGTTGATTGGGGTTGCATGACTTGAATCTAAAGAATGAGTATATTTATTCAGATATGAAACCAATCTCGAATTTTTCTTTGTCTCACTCGAGGAGTTAGCCGGTGTAATAAACATCAGAAGATGCCTTTTATCTTGAGAAAACACACAGCCATTGTAAAGGATATAATGATTGTCAGACTGGAGCGATCTGAATTTATTAAATGCCATCATTGTGATTCCCAATGGATCTGTTAAAATCCTTTGTTGAAGTACCAGACTTGCAGGTGAGACCAATATCTTAAAATTACTTCGAAGTAAAGATCCAATAGGTGTCTCATGCATTAAACTATCGATAGCTTTATAATCAGTATCACTGAGAAATAAAGGCAGGTGCTTATTAATGATATTTTGAATACCATCATATAGGGAGTCATCAAATTGTAAGAAAATCTTCTTTATATATGAGGAATCAAGTGTTGATAGCAGACTACTACGTAAATCCCGGGCTGCAGAAATCAGTAGTTCGGGATTAGCCTCTGCAATGGTATCCTTCTGTATTAAATGAACGATCAGTTTATCAGCAAATTTGAAATTCCGGATCACATATTCATAACGGTTCAGTGAATTATTTCCAGAACTAACCTTGGAAATATCTTCTTCCAAGCTGATCTTTGACCCAAATAAAAATATGAATCCCACCATTAATGTAAGAAGAAGAAAGAAAATCCACCTATGATGAGAAAAAAAACGATAGATACCAATAAATAATTCTGACATATGATTTCTTCCTGCAGTAAACAGTTCTGATTTTTGATGAGCGGTAAAATTAACCAAAATCCACTCTTGAAAAAGCATCTTTATAATTCACAGTTAATTTTATCCGCTAGCAGGTTTGTCCGCTTATCAGATGAATTTCAATTTTTCTTCTAACTTTGCCATTCAGTTTTACAAACTGTCTCTGTTTAATTAATTAGCCTGTTTTCATGCCTGAAAGGATTTACATTACCGGGATAGGAATCATATCTGCTATCGGGAATGATGCAGAATCTGCTTTTACATCACTGTCCGTGGAAAAATCAGGCATTTCCGGAATTACCCTTCTCGATACAAGTTTACAGGATAAATTTCCTATTGCAGAAGTGAAGATGACCAATGATGCATTACTGGCAGTTGCAGGCTATAGTAACAAAACAAAATTCACCCGTACGGCACTCCTCGGGATGATTGCAGCCCGGGAAGCACTTCATTCTGCTGGTATTGATGGCATCAATGAATACCGTACCGGTCTCATATCTGCCACAACGGTAGGTGGTATGGATCGGAGCGAAATTTTTTATAAAGAATTTCTTGGCAATCCTAAAAAGGGACGCTTGATCGATATCATTAACCACGATTGTGGAGATAGCACAGAACGCATTGCAGATTTCTTAGGGCTCACAGGATTTATGACGACTATCAGTACTGCTTGTTCATCCTCTGCAAATTCAATTATGTTCGGGGCACAATTAATCAAAGCCGGTTATGTCGACAGGGTAATTGCCGGAGGTACAGATTCAGTGACAAAATTTACTCTGAATGGATTCAACACACTGATGATTCTTGATAAAATTGGTTGCAGGCCCTTTGATGAAAACCGCGGAGGACTTACCCTTGGGGAAGGTGCTGCTTACGTTGTACTTGAATCCGAAGAAGTTGTCAGCGCCCGGAATAAAAAAGTCCTGGCAGAATTGAAAGGATACGGAAATGCCAATGATGCCTTTCATCAAACTGCATCTTCACCGGAAGGAACCGGAGCCAGACTTGCCATGGAAAAAGCCCTAGCTCTCAGTGGCCTTAATCCAGAAGATATTGACTATGTGAATGTCCATGGCACCGGAACACAAAATAATGATCTTTCAGAAGGGATTGCCCTCCAGAAGATCTTTGGTAAGAATATGCCACCTTTCAGTTCGACAAAATCATACACAGGCCATACACTGGGAGCCGCGGGGGCAGTGGAAGCGGTGATTTCAGTTTTATCAATCAATCATGGAATACTTTTCCCCAATCTCCGTTTTGAGACTCCTATGAAGGAGCTTTATATCTCCCCGGTTAATAAAGTGATACAAGGAGTCAATATCAGGAATGTCCTTTCGAATTCTTTTGGATTCGGAGGAAATAACTCGACATTGATAATATCAAAAACGAATTGATTTTAAGAAAGAAACAGAATTCAATGATACCACTATATATCACCGGATTAGGAAATATTTCTCCTCAAAAGACCTGGGATAACGATCTCTTTCTTGAAGAGGTCACAGGTGAGGAGACTAATTACCTCAGAAGCCAGGATCCGAATTATAAAGAGTACATTTCTGGTGACTTTGTGAGAAGGATGAGCAGGATTATCAAAATGGGTGTAACAGCTGGGAAGATTTGCATGGCAGATTCAGATTGCACAATGCCTGATGCTATAATTACAGGTACCGGTCTTGGATGCATTGAAGATACCGAGAAGTTTTTGTCAAACATGATCTTAAATAATGAGGAGTTCCTCACCCCAACCAACTTTATACAATCAACACATAACACGGTTAGTGCGCAAATCGCATTACTTCTGAAATGTCATAGCTACAATATGACCTTTGTTCACCGGGGCTTTTCCTTTGAAAGTGCACTCCTTGACAGTTTCATCCGGATTAATTCAGGAGAATCAGGGACCATACTTCTTGGCGGGATGGATGAGATTACTCCCAATACATTTAAGACTTTGCAGCGGCTTGGGCATTATAAGCAGGATCCGGTCAACAACCTTGACTTACTTAACAATCATTCCCGGGGCACTATTGCAGGTGAGGGTGCTGCATTTTTTTTGCTATCAGCCAACACCGGAGTAAAAAATTATGCAAAAATCGAAGCCGTTGATACATTTTACAAACCTGAACCTAAGAAAATAGCTGAACATATATCCTTTTTTCTTGAAAGATCGGGTTATACAATTGATGAAATGGATCTGATACTCCTGGGCGTGAATGGAGATTCTTCAAACGATAAGATATATAGTGATATCAGGAATGGCCTGTTCGGAGAAAAACCTCAGGGCTGGTACAAGCATCTTTGCGGTGAATATCTTACTGCATCATCCTTTGGCCTTTGGCTTGCAGCAATGATACTGAAGAAAGGACATGTACCTGAAACTGTAATTCTGGAAGGGAAGATATCCGGGAATCCCAGGAATATACTTATCTACAACCATTACAGGAACCTAGATCATTCACTGATGCTTGTAACCGCAGTCTAAATGCTGACATTCCGGAATACGACTATCGTCTTTTTTGTCTTTCTTTTAACTCTGAACATTCTTGTATTCTCAGGATTCCCAATTTATTCCTATTATTATATCCTTCTCATCTCTGTTTATCTGATCGTCTCATTTACGATGTCATTCTTCATACGTTCCGGATTCCATATGAAAGCCTTTTGCAATGCATCGACAAAAGAAAAGATTGTTTCTTTAACCTTTGATGACGGACCTGATGTTGAACTGACTCCTAAACTTCTGGATATACTTCAAACTCTTGATATTCCGGCAACCTTTTTTTGTATTGGCAGGAAAATTGACGAAAACAAAAGTCTTCTCAAACGAATGTCTGCGGAAGGACATATCATAGGAACACATAGTTACACACATTCAGACTGGTTTGATTTCTTTTCTTCTTCACACATGAAAAGGGAGTTGGAACATAGTTCCAGGTTAGTATTTGAAGCTACAGGTAATAAACCATTGCTATTTCGTCCACCCTATGGTGTGATCAATCCCATGTTAAAAAGAGCTTTAACACAATTGGGTTTTCATGTTATAGGCTTTAGCAAACGTGCCTGGGACACATCCAGCCGTAATAAAGAAGTCATCCTGAACAGAATTACTAAAGACCTGAATCCTGGTGATATCATTCTGTTGCATGATACTGTTCCGGAAACTATTGATATAATTAAAAGTATGGCTGAGCGTTTGAAGGAGGCTGGCTTCCGGATCGTACACCTTGACAAACTTCTGAATATTTCCGCATATGAAGCATAAACAAAACACATTACTGACCTTTTTCATTGTTATTAGTTCCTTGTCTTTTGCCCAGGGACCATTTAATGAACTGAAAGATATTGCCGGATTCAAACAAAAGTTTTCGCAGGTTACAAGAAACACTCAAACTATTGAAGCAAGTTTTGTACAGGAAAAAAACCTTAGCGTTCTTTCAGAAAAGATAATTACCAAAGGCAAGTTCCTTTTTAAAAAAGAAAACAAACTAAGATGGGAATATACCAACCCTTTCCGTTATCTCATAATTCTGAATAATGGGACGATATTTACTCAGGATGAAGAGAATAAAAACAAGATCGATATCCGCAACAATAAAATGTTTACAGAGATCAATCTCATCATTATGGGATGTGTTCAAGGAACCCTGTTCAATGATGAAAAAAAGTTCGTTTCAACATACTTTGAAAACAATAGGTACTACCTTATAAAATTGAAGCCGGTTGAATCGACATTGAAAGAGTATATTAGCGAGATTAAGCTCTCCTTTGATAAGAATGATCTGTCAGTCACACGGTTTGAAATGAATGAACCCTCTGGTGATTACACTATAATCGAGTTTACTGGTAAAAAACTAAATACGATTATTCCTGATGAGAAGTTCTTGGTTCCATAAATTTCTTTTAATCCTTTTTTTATGGATCGGATTATCTTCCTTGATCATGGGACAGAAGAAAAGAGATGTACCCGGATATTTTAAATACACTACTTCGATCTTTGCTTCCTCCTTTCAAAAAGCACTTTATAAAGGAAGCCTGGATATATCGAAACATCACCTGAGTGGATTGTTTCTTCTAAAGCGGGTTTCTGCAAACTCAGTTCGGATTGCATTTTCCAATGAGCTGGGAATGAGTTATTTTGATATTGAGATAACTAATGATAAATTGATCATTCATTCCTGTTTCCCTTCCTTGAACAGGAAAACACTCCTTCACCTGATTGAAAAAGACTTTCGTATGCTTCTTCTGGTCAACACGAAAATAATAAGGATCAGATCCTGTAATTCAAAAGACCCTGAGCTTTTAGTATTTGAAGTGAAGTCGGCAAAAGGAGTTTTTCGTTATACATATGAAAAAGATTCAGGGAAGATTCAACGTATACAGTCTTACAGAACAATAATCGGAAAAACGGATCTTATAGTACAAAGTGATGGTGGCTTACAGCCAGTGAAAGTCAATATTTACAATCCGATCATTCACCTCCATCTCCATATGACACTTCTGAGTAATTAAGCCATAATATCACTGGCATATTCCGGCTTGTATTTTTTCGTAATTTTACCTCAAAATTCTGCATCTCTTTTTAATTGTATGTTATTGAATGACTTTTACACAATTCATAATGCTTCAGGGCCGGAAGTAGAATTATCGCCATCAGGAGTCCCAATAGAAAGGTACCGGTTTTCGATGGAGTTGAATCCTGCTCATCCTGTTTATGAAGGACACTTTCCTGGAAACCCTGTTGTTCCTGGAGTTTGTCAGTTACAAATGATTAGTGAATTACTTTCTTTGATTAAAGAAAGTGCAGTACGATTGATATATTCTGATAATGTAAAATTCCTCTCGATCGATGGTTCCGGAAAAGAACCGTATTATTGATGCAGATATTCGGTTAAAAACTAAGGAAAATGGGGAAATCTCCGCCAATGCGATTTTACAAGAAGGAGAAGTTATTTTTCTCAAATTCAAAGGATTGTTCATAAAGGAACAATAAAAACTCGGATAACAAATAAAAAGATGATTTTAGATCAACCGCACCACACTTCACTTACAGTAAGAGGCTACGAACTTGATTCCTACGGACATGTCAACAATGCCGTTTACCTTCAATACCTTGAACAGGCAAGTTGGGTGTTTATGAAGGATATGGGAATGCTGAAACAAATCAATGATGAAGATCTATTCCTGGTCGTGACCGAAACACACATCCGATATCTTCGGGAGGCCAACCTACTTGATGAACTTGTCATAGAAACAACATTGAAATTAGAAAAGCCATACCTGGTTTTCAGGCAAAAGATACTGAATTCATCTACCAGGATTCCATTGTCGAGAGCTATTATAAAAACTATTTTCGTTAATCAACAACGGATACCTATGGATATCCCTGCTTTTATCTTATTAAAAATTTCAGAAACAGGATGAGAGGAACCAGAATGATCGATAAGAAAATTAATGATAGCATCGGTATCCTGATCCTGGAAAACCCACCACAGAACTATTTGACAGAACCTGAGTTTATTCCGGTTGAGGAATTAGAGGAATGGATTGAAGGTAACAACCTTAAGGCTTTAGTCCTTGTTGGATCGGGAAGGCATTTCTCAGTAGGTGCAAACCTGGGTTCTATCTATGCTATGGTTGAAGACGGCCAGCAAATGGAGTCCCGAATGGATAAAGGTAAGGAATTGTTAACCTACTTGCAGGATCTGGATATACCTGTTGCAGCAGCAATTAGTGGAGTTTGTTTTGGTGGGGGGTTGGAAATCGTATTAGCTTGTCATTTACGAATATGCAGTGAGAATGCCCTCTTTGCTTTTCCGGAAACCAACCAAGGCCTGATGCCTGGACTTGGTGGAACTTTCCGTCTTTATGAACGAATACCATTCAAAGATTCGCTAATGATGATTCTTGGAGGAGATATGATCAATGCTGAAGAAGCACTTCTGTTAAAGGTAGTGGATACAGTTGTACACGATGAGGAACCATTGACGTACACGTTGAATTTTCTTAAGAAGATCACTGAAGGACGCCAGAGAAAAGTCATAAATTATGTAATGAAAGCGCTTAAGAATTCAAGAAAGCTATCAATCGAAGAATCAATGTTTGAAGAAACAAGAATGTTTTGCGATTTGGCAAGGATAGAATCGAACCGAAGAAAAAATACAGATTAATAACACAAAAAGATTCTTTCTATGATATTGAAATTAATAAGAATAAGGTTGAATGAGGATGGCGAAAAATTATGAAACAATCCTTTAAAACTATATCCTTCAATATTTTTAATGGCATTGGGCACTTGGAGTTGATCCAGCCACCTGCAAATCAGATGACAGTTGAATTTTTCAAAGAATTCAATGAGTTGGTAGATGAACTCAGGTTGCTTAAAGGTTTGAACGCGATAATTATAAGCAGCAAAGGACGACATTTTTCCTCAGGAGCAATCCTTGAAGAACTATTGGAAACAGCAACATTAGAAGAAGGAAAAGTTGATCCCTTAAAAATTGAGGATTGGAAGACTATCTCTGAAAGGAATTACCGTTCTTTTTTATTTTTCGAAGAAGTGGAAATTCCAGTTGTAGCTGCCATCCGTGGCGTTTGCCTTGGATCTGCTTTCGAACTTGCCTTGTTTTGCCATTTTCGGTTTTGTGGTGAAGATGCAGTTTTTGGATTACCTGAAACTACTTTTAACCTGATGCCGGGTCTTGGTGGGACCAGGAAGGTTGCTTTTTTATCCGGGGAATCCCAAGCCATAGAATTAATATTAAAAGGCAATACATTCGGCGCAGACGAAGCACAAATGAATCATCTTATCGACAAGATCGTTCCCAGACGGAAAGTTGTTGAATTCTCCGTTGAATTCATCCAGAAGGTCATGAAGAATTATAAAAAGCAAAAAAAATCATTGTATTTAAAGCAAATTTTATTGGATGACTCCTTATTCAATTGACAGAGAGCCATTTGTAAAAATTGTCGGATCAGGCAGTTATCTTCCAGGGGAATCGGTTCCGATGGAGAGAATCGATCTTTATCTTGGAGAGCTGTCAATGATGCACCTAAGAAAGTTAAACGATGGCTTGAACGAATACGCCCTCTTATGAAGGAAATGCTCGACATTGAATATTATCATTTTGCTATTGATCCAATAACCCGTCAATTCACCGAAGATAATATAACGATGTCAGTCAAAGCAGCAAAACAAGCGCTTTCAGATGCAAAAATGGAAGCCTCTGACAGTTGATCTGATTTTATATGGTAGTGCCCACCAGGACCAGATGCCAACGGCATCGGTAAGGATTCAGGAGGAACTGGGCATTGAACAATGCGGAGAGATCTCCATTCACGCCAATTGTACTTCTGCCTACAAAGCCATTCTTCTTGGTCATGACCTGCTAAAGAACGGTCGTTATCAGAAATGCATTAGTGATCTCATCCAGTATGTCATCATCAGAATTGATCTGCCGAATATTATAATCAATCACTAGTCACGAAGGAAGAACTGTTTCTCCGGTATTTCTTGAGCGATGGAGCTGCCGCACTGGTATTGAAATCAGAAGATCAACGATCAGGTGGACTTTTTCTCGATCATGTTTACATGGAATCAATTGGAGGAAAGAAACCCTCGGCAATGGGAAATAAACGTCCCGCTTACTGGATGAACCCTAAAGAAGAATTTGAAAAAGGATATCACCACCTTGCCCAGATGTTCCAGGAAGAATTGAGGATCAATTTTCATGAGCCCGATGGATCGGTTTTTTTGAAAGGTTTAAAAAGGATGATAACAAAGTATGGGGTCGATCTATCTATGCTGCGTTTCTTCCAGGTAAACTTCCCCTCAAAGCACATTACTGAACTTGTCTTGGACGAATGTGAAGTATTGGGAATTTCAAGGGATTCACTCTATTCCAAAATGTCTAGTATGGGCTATATAGGCCCTCCCATGGCTTTATTATGCATTGATAAAATCAAAAAAGAGGAAAAGCTAAACCCAGGGGATATTCTCCTTAGTTTTGTCACGGAAGTCAGTAAGTTCATGCAGGCCGGTTATGTTATTAAATATTATCAGTAATAATTCATTCGTTCATTTCTGAATTGAAACTAGAAAAAAAATATTCCCTATTTCTGATCTCACCGCATCAGAAGTTCATCAACTATCCTGCCCATGTTGAGTTGGCTAAGATGTTCGGCAGAAAGCGTCTGATGATCCCGTTGGCACTTCCAACAGTCGCATCTCTGACGCCAGATCACTATGATATTTATATTTTTGATGAAGACATCGAGTCCCTTCCAGTAAAGAAAACACCAGATATTGTTGGTATAACTACGCTTGCAGCAACTGTTACCCGTGCATATCAACTAGCTGATCATTACCGTGCAAAGGGCACAAAGGTTGTCTTTGGTGGTCCCTATGCCTCTTTTATGACAAAAGAAGCACTTCATCATGCCGACAGTATCGTAGTTGGTGAAGCAGAGGGGCTGTGGCAAGAGTGCCTAAAGGATTTTGAGAAAGGTGAAATGAAGCCAATCTACAGGACTGATGAATGTACACTTTACAAATCGCAAAAGCCTCCACGCTGGGATCTCATAAAGACGAAAAATATCTTCCAGGTAGCAATTCAAACATCAAGAGGATGCCCTTTTAATTGTGACTTTTGTCTTGTCTCAAAGATGTTCGGACGAAAGATGAGATACAGAGAGATTGAAAATGTTGTAGAGGAGATCAAGGCTTCTCCTTCAAAGTACATCTTTTTTGTGGATGACAATCTGACTATCAATAAAAAGTATGCCAAGGAGCTGATGAAAGCGATCAAACCGTTGGGGATATCATGGGGCTGCATGTCCAGCATTGATGTGGCCAACGATGATGAACTGCTCGGACTGATGGCCGAATCCGGTTGTTTTAACATCCTAATAGGTTTTGAATCTTTAAATCCTGCCAGCCTTAACGAAACAAACAAGCTTCAAAATAAAGCTGCAACCATTTATGAGCCGGCTATCAACAAGATCCATTCGCACGGAATGCATATAAATGCCTCCTTCGTCGTAGGTTTTGATAATGATACCCTGCAGGAGTTTGATAATATTTTCAATTTCTCGATGAAGACAAATCTGCCTAGTGTGAACCTTCATTTGCTGGCGGCACCTCCAGGAAGCGAGATCTATAAGAAATATCTGAGAGAAGGACGGTTGGCTGAATGCAAACCTGAGTTTGGTTCCGGTCATTTTCCTACACTTCATTACATGAATATGTCGCAAATCGAACTATTTGATCACTATATGAACACTATTAGCAGACTTTATTCCTCGAAAACGACCAGAATTAAAGCAGAAAAACTGTTCTCCGGGGGTGCTTTCATTCGCAAAGGAGTCGATATCCCTGCTTATTTGAAAGTAAGATTGTCTTGGATCCTTTTTAAAGAATTTGTGTTGACAAAAGATCCGGAGCGAAGAAAATTGTTTTTATTTATGTTTCAACTGATCCGTACAAAAAAGATTGCTATCGATAAAGGATTTGGATTTCTGCTTTCTATGCTGAGCTGCTATAGGCAGATTGCCGATCATCAGAAACATATGGATGAGTACAGGAAGATGGTGATGGAATATTCTTCTGAACCCTGGATTACAATGTTAAATGCCTCCTGATGCAGAATTGTTATTTTTTTTAACAGACCACTAAAAATGCTAAAGAATATTGGTATAATCGGCGAAGGGAAAATGGGGACAAACCTGTTGTACTACCTTGTCGATATGGATTTTAACCTGACTTGGGTTTGTAGTCAGGAAGCCGATCCAGATAAGCTCCGGAGGACATTCGATAAACGACTTATACGAACATTGGAAGCGGGTATTATTGATGAGGAAAGGTTTAAAAGTATCCTTGAGCGCATAAATATCTCCAATTCTTTAGAAGATACTGCATCCTGTGAATTGATCATTGAAGCCATTAACGAAGATGCACAAGCCAAACAAAATTTATTCCGGATTTTGGACACAATAGTGAATCCTCGATGCATTTTTACATCAAATTCTTCTTCAATCAATCCTTCAATACTCATTCCATCTGAAACCCGCAAGCATAAATTTGCAGGACTTCATTTTTTTTATCCTATTGCTCTGAAAAATATTGTCGAAGTCATTCTAACCCCTGAATCCTCTGAGAACACCAGGAATGAACTTATTTCTTTTCTGAAAATGATCCATCGCAGGTTCTTGTTACTAGAGGAGAAAGACAGTTTTATTCTGAACCGTATTTTTCTTCATTTCCAGAATGAAGCCTTTCTTCTTGTAAATGAAAAGAAAGCAAGCTTTCAGCAGATTGACAGGATCGTCAGGGAACAATTCTTTCCAATGGGGGTATTTGAATTTTTCGATAGCGTAGGACTTGATGTTATACTTGCCTCAATAAAGAACTACTCGGAAAATGATCCTTCAAAAGAGCAATATAATCCATTAATAGGTCAATTACAGGAACATGTTTCTAAAGGTAAGCTGGGGTTAAAAACAAAAAGCGGGTTTTATTTTGATGGGATTTCTTTCGATCCTGGTTACCCCGAAAATGACATTGAGATTTTTTTTAGGTTAAAGACATCATATGAGTTTGAATTTAAACGGTTATGTCGCTCTTCCGGAATCCCCGCAAAAGAACTAAAGAATGCGATGGATGAATACTTCGGTTCGGAAACTCCAATGGTTTCTTAGGATTCCATTTATATATTCAATATTTTTTTATTACCTGGCAGTTTTGTTATTTTTGTGCAACATTAATAAAAGCAGTCGATCTTAAATGCAAACCTGTATGAAAAAATTAATTCTCGCTTTGATTCCTTTGTTTTTTCTGGCCCTCGTTGCTACTATATTTGCCAAACCATCAGTTAATAATACACATGACATATTTATTTCAACTGATGAGGGGCAGCCTTTGGCAGATAGTATCATGAAGATTGTTAAAGTTTCCTGTATGGCCTGCCATGGAGATGGTGGTAATGGTATGGCCTGTGCTCATGTAAATTTCTCAAGATGGGCACCCTATAAGGCAGATAAACAGGCAGCTAAAGCAAAGGATATTTGCAAAATAATAACAAAAGGGTCTATGCCTCCAAAGAAATACAGAGAGGAAAACCCTGCAGCAATGCTCACAAAGGCTCAGTCAACTATGATCTGCAATTGGGCAAAGTCACTTAGCAAATAGACTTCCCTGGATTACAAACTTATCAAACTAAAAAGATGCATGAAAGAGTAGTCGTAACCGGGATGAATATAATTTCATCTCTTGGGCTTGATTTGGACACCAACTGGAAAAATCTTGTTGCCGGAAAAAGTGGTGTGAAGAAGATCAGTCTTTTCGATGCTTCGGAAAATATTACCAGGATAGCAGCCGAAGTTCCGCCTGAATTTGAGGAGTACTCCAGAAGATTTATTAAAAAACGTGCGGGAAGTCAGATGACACGAGTCACAAAGATGTGCGTTGTTTGTGCGAAAGAAGCTGTTGAAAAAAGCGGGATTAATTTCGAACAGATGGATAAAACACGTTGTTCCGTTATTCTTGGGGTGGTGAATACCGGCAATTCCAGTACTGAAAGAGAGACAACTCATCAAAACCGGATTTTTAAAAGCATGACTAATTCTATGTCGGCTTGGATTTCAATGGAATATCAGCTAATGGGGCCTAACTTCGTAGTAAACACCGCGTGTGCTTCTTCCGCTTATGCCATCAGCCTTGGGTTTGACATGATCCGGAACAACCAGGCCGACCTTGTAATCGTCGGAGGGGCTGATTCTATCGTGAATTTTGAAGAAATTGAAGGATTTAACTCCCTTTATGCTATATCAGTTGAGAATGACCTCCCTGAAAAAGCAAGTAAACCTTTTTCAAAAAATCGTGATGGTTTTGTAATAGGTGAAGGGGCTGGCATCATGATTCTTGAATCTGAATCATCGGCGAAAAAGAGGAATGCCTTCATTTATGCTGAAGTTGCAGGTTTTGCCATTACAAGTGAAAGTTATAACATCATGGCTCCAATGAAAGATGGTGAGGGGATGGCTTATACAATGGAAAAAGCCATCCGGCATGCCGGGATCTACAAAGAAGAGGTTGATTATATCAATGCACACGGTACATCTACAGAACTGAATGACAGGTACGAAACCATGGCCATTAAAAAGGTGTTCGGTGAACATGCATACCATATCCCTGTTTCTTCCTCGAAATCAATGATCGGACATACCATTGGTGCTGCCGGGGCCATAGAAGGCATTATCACGATTATGTCAATTACAAACAGAATCCTTACCCCCACTATCAATCTGGATCTGCCTGATCCTGACCTTGACCTTGATTACGTTCCAAACCAGGCTAGGGATAAGGAGGTTAATGTTGCCCTTTCAAACTCTTTCGGTTTTGGTGGACATAATGCAACACTTGTATTCCGAAAATACATTTGATCGTTATCAGAAGAAAAAGTAAGGATGGATTCCAAAAAATATTCTACTTTTGCAACTGATTTAAAATACACTCCATAATGGCATTGATAAAAGATAGTACAAGAAAAGAAGTAACGGATATCGTTTACAATTTTTTTGCAGATGAATGTGAAGTGGATATAAAGGATATTCATGCTGATACGAACATTATAAACGACATCGATGGCGATTCTCTCATGTTCCTGGAACTTATTGAAATCTTTAAAAAGAAATACAATCTAGATATTGAACTGAAGACAATCGGGAAATATTCAGTCAAACATCCTGTTCAAACAATCGGACAATTGATCGATATGCAACTCCTGATCATTGAACATGAGAACAAACTGCTCGAACTGGAAAAATAAAACGATCTATCTTCCTTGTCACAGAAGAAATTAGCATTCATCTTTCCTCCTTTCGCCAGTGATTACCCTGACGATCCTTTTGTCAATCTGACCGGGTTCGATGATTGTTTCCGGAAATATCTTTCAAGGGCGGCTGAATTCGCCGATCCTGATCTAATCCAATTCGATATCCGCTCCAATACGTTTTTGAATGATGAGTTGAAAACTCAGTATATATCATACATTCAAGCTTGTTCATTGGTTTTCTGGTTTAGACAGAAAGGTGTAGTTCCAGCCTATTGTTCTGGCTATAGTATGGGCGTTTACGCAGCCTTGTTCCAAGCGGAAGTAATATCCTTTCTTGATGGACTTGTACTCATCCGTCAAGCTTATAATGAGATAAAAAAGGTTATCAATAAACAGGGTTTCGGTATGTGCACTATCATTGGCCTGAATCAGAATGACCTGGAACAATTGATCATCAAGGAAAAATTAAACCTGAAACTTGCAATTCAGAACAGCGTATGTTCTTATTCAATTTCCGGCACAGCAGAAGATATTATTAAAATGACCGAATCCGCTCAAAAAGAAGGAGCATTAAATACACGTACCCTTAATGTTTCTGTTCCTTACCATTCAGTTTTTTTAAAAGATACAGTGACAGGCTTCACGGAATTTGTCAACCAAATGCAATTCCGGAGTCCTAAAATGCCGATAGTCTCATTGATTGATCAGGAGATATTGCTAGACGAACACGCATTAAAGAATGAAGCTATTCGCAACCTGTTCACTCCACTGAATTGGTATGAAACCCAGTTGTACCTTCAGGAATTAGGTGTAACCCGTTTCGTGGAATGTGGCTCGGGAAAAGGAATTGTTAAAAATGCAAGGTTTATTGAGGGGGATGCTATATTTTTAACAGCCAATTCATTTTCTTCATCGTTAGACCTATTGTAAGAAATATTACCTCTTAATGTATTTTTATGACATTCTGAAAATTCAACTATGACCAAAGAAGAAGTATTACAGTTTCTGAATGAAAACCCGGCATTTTCACTTGCTACTTCCGATGGAAACGTTCCTCATGTCCGTACCCTCCAGTTGCATAAAGCGGATGAAACCGGCATTTATTTGATGGTAGGGAAGTTCAAGGATGTGTACCGCCAGCTTAGCGTCAATCCATATGTGGAGCTTTGCTTTCATAATGCTGATTTCCAGGTAAGAATCAGTGGGCAGGTTGAAAATCTTGATAAAGACCTGGAATTAAAGAAAGAGATCCTTTCTGCAAGGCCTTTCTTGACACAATGGATTGAGCAGGTGGGATTTAAATATATGGCCGTTTTCAGGCTTAGGTATGGGAAAGCTATTACCTGGAGCCGGGAAACAGAATTGAACCCAAAAGTCGTAATTCAGTTGTAATACTTAGATCAATCCTTTTGCTCTCCATTCTTTTCTTACCCGAAGCAAAGTTCTGAACATCGGCTCATTCAGTTTTTGTTCTGTTTTCATTTTATGAGCTTCTGAAACCATCTTCATCGATGGCCTTGTATTAGATGAATTGACACAATTGACCCGTTGAGAAGAAACTTCATTTATAAGTACCGTAAGCCGGTCTTTCGAAATCCCTTTGGAATAATAAAATACTGGAGGGTACATCAATGATAGACCAGGTTTGATCACTTTTTCCTCCAAAGCTGTTTCTTCAAGTGGTGTGTTTGGATATATTCGTAATCCTGAAGCCATGTATACAAGATCTTCAGGATTTATATACTGATCAATAAAATCGATTGTCTCTTGGAATGTTTCGTCATTTTCACCTGGCCCACCAAAGAGAAAGAACCACATGGATGGGATGTTGAATTTTCTTATCACAGTAGCCATCTGACGGACTTCTTTCAACTCAAATCCTTTTCTGAGGTTTGTCAATAAAATTGGAGAAGCCGTGTCGGGAGTAGCATCTATCTGGACAAAGCCGGCTTTCATCATGAGTTCGAAGAGTCTTTCACTAGAGTTTCGAGGATTAATTCCCATGGTTCTCAATCGTAATCTGAGTTTCCTTTTTATAATCTCATCACAAATAACCTCGGCATGTCCGGGAGGGTCATTGAAGGTAGAATCCACAAACTCAAACATGATATCCCCTAACCTGTCGTGGGCCTGTTCAATTTCGTCAACAATATGCTTGGGATCTCTTATCCGGAACTTTGTTCCTTCTAACCAGGGATATGTACAGTAAATACACCCATGTGAACAGCCTCGCTTTGTTTGAATTGAATAGGCCCCTCTTTCTTTGTAAGGATTAAAATCAATAAGTGTATCGATTTCTGAAAACCTCTCAGAAAAAAGTGGGGAATAAATAGCAGCATTTCGATATCTTCTATTTGTTTTCTTGTTTACTATTACTTTATTGGTGGATACTATTTCCTCTCCCTTATCGAGAGTATCAAGTAGTTGATATAATATTGTTTCTGCCTCACCAATAATACCATAATCAGCTTTAGTCAACTCCATCAATTCTTGTGGAAAAATACTGAACCCACTGCCTCCAAGAATGATCTTGGCAGAAGTCATTTTCTGGACAGGTAGAATTATATCTAGTATCTGGGAATCAACATAATAGATGAAATTATCGGCTATGGTATTATCAATGTTCCGTATGCTGAAACCGATATAATCCGGGTTGAATTGAACCACACGGTCAACAAGGCCCGCACCCTCATTGAATGTACAATCAAATATACTGACATTCCATTTTCCCCTTAGACTGGTAGAAAGCAGACAAAGTCCAAGGGGAGGGATCGGATATGGCGTTTTTTCAGTATTACAATTAACCAAGAGAACTTTTTTCATACCGTCTGAGTTAGACACATTACAAACTTTATGAACTTTATAAACTTCTAAATAACATCCTTCCCTTTTTTGATAAGCCATAACTTACCGATCTCTTCGTGAAACTGTTCGGGTGGCAGTTTTGTTTCCATTACTGAGTTGAAAAAGTTGTATTTTTTATAATTAAAATCAATGATTTCATCCTTAACCTCTTGATAAAAAACTGTTCCGGGCATAGGCGTAAGTACCGTGTATCCTGCATACACAACACGGTTCTTGTCAGCATATTCAGCTAGTGCTTTGAAATCATCAACTTCATAGTTATTTGGTACAACATAATTTCCCCTCACCATAATGCCATTCTGTTCGAAAACCCTGATAGCTTCCTGGTTATCGAAGGCTGGTGAATCTTTATGATATTTTTTTAGTTCTTCATCCCGGAACGATTCAAATCCACAAATTACAACTTTTAAACCTCCCCTTGCTAGCTTCTCAATGATTTCAGGATTACGTGCAGCAACATCTGCACGTATATCCATGATAAATGTTTTATGGATACCCTCTTCGATAATCCGGTCGAAAAGAGTCTCCATAAAACTATGATCTACTACTGTATTAGCATCAGCGAAGCGAACAACAGGATATTCATCCATTGATTTCAACTCGGTGATCATGCTTTCAACAGTACGCTGGTAGTATTTTCCTTTGAATTGTGTCCAGATTGAGCAAAATGTACATTTATAGGGGCATCCAAGAGAAGAAAAAACATAGGTGCTTGGAAAAGGGCTGTTGCCAACTTTATAAGTATTGATCCATCGGTCGAGATGGCGACGGTCAGGCATAAGATAATCCACATTGGCAGCATCCGATGATCGAATATTCCCGATAGTTCTTTTAAGAACTCCTGTCACATTCAGAAATATCCCGGGAATAGATTCAAGATTTGCTCCATTATCTTTTGTAATGACTACATTCCTGAAGATTTTCGCACACTGCCCTGGAATCACCACATCTGCATCACTACCAGAGAAATCATTGGTGCAGAGTGTCGCATGCAAACCTCCTGCAACAGTGAGAATCAAAGGATTGAATTGTTTTACGACCCGGAAAATTTCAAGTGCATAATCAAATTCTGATGTAATTATTGTGATACCTACAATATCAGGTTTGTATTTTTCCAGTAATTGAAGTACCAGGATTTTCAAAGAAGGTGTTTCAGGGTCAAGATCATACTCACCCTTCATATCGAATACTGTGACATCGAAGTCTTTTACTGCAGCAGCAATAGTTAACAACCCCAATGGTGGACCAATGAGTTTCTTGTGAATAAAAGGTTTTGCATTTTCCGGAGCAAACCGGAGAATATTATTTTCAGGACTCCGTGGAGGATTGAGGAGTAAAATTTTCATATATAAAGTAGTGTTGCGCTAATATGCAAAGATAAGAAAATGAGAATAGGTGAACATAACAAACCATCCTTTCCCTGTATCATGAAAAAATGTATCTTTGCCCCAACGGTTAACGAGCCGTGGAAAAGATAATGACTGACTTTGTTCAAAGCAAGCTGAAATTCAAAGAGCTGAGATGCTGCATTATTATTCCTACGTATAATAATGACAAGACATTGGAACAAGTCATCAGGGATGTTCTGAAATTTGCTGAAGAAATCATTGTCGTAAATGACGGAGCAACAGACCGAACACCCGAGATCCTAAAGCAGTACAGCTCTCTTCGGGTTATCAACATTCCAAAAAATAAGGGAAAAGGATATGCTTTGCGATTGGGGTTCCAATATGCATTAAAGCAGGGATTCCGTTATGCCATAACCATTGACTCCGATGGCCAGCATTATGCAGATGACTTGCCGAAGTTTCTGGAAAAAATTGAACAGGAACCCGATTCGGTCATCATCGGTGCCAGAAACATGGAACACAACAGTGTGCCAGGGACCAGCAGCTTTGGACATAAATTTTCCATTTTCTGGTTCCGTATTGAGACAGGAATTAAGTTACCGGATATTCAATCGGGTTACCGTCTTTATCCATTGGAAAAGATGGGGGAAATGCGACTTTTTGGAAAAAAATATGAATTTGAAGTAGAAGTATTAGTCAGACTTTCCTGGAAAGACGTCAATATTGTGTCTGTTCCAGTCAAAGTATATTATGCTCCCAAGGGGGAAAGGGTTTCTCATTTCCGGAAGTTTCAGGATTTCACACGGGTAAGTATTGCCAATACACTCCTTGTATTCATTGCATTGTTGTGGATCAATCCATTCCGTTTTGTCAAAGCACTCCGAAAAAAATCAATAAAGAAATTCATTCAGGAATATGTCTTTAATAGTGAAGACTCTAATGTTAAGATAGCCATTTCAGTGGGTGTTGGGGTACTCATCGGTGTCGTACCAGTATGGGGATTCCAGATGCTGATCGCATATGGAACTGCATATTTCCTGAAGCTTAACAGGTTTGTAACGGTTACCTCATCCAATATAAGTATTCCTCCAATGCTACCGTTTATCCTTTTCCTTTCATACATTACAGGTGGACTGATTGTAGGCTACAATAAACATGTGGTCAAATATTCTTCAGGGATGACATTGACATGGATAAAAGCGAATCTCCTTCAATACCTGGTAGGGAGTGTCGTCTTTGGTATTCTGGCAGCAATTGTTCTGGGTACAATTACCTGGTTTCTTTTATGGATCTTCAGGAAGCCTAAAATGGTAAGAATTGAGATCAAAGATCAGGATCAACCTTAGCTCCTTATTATCAATTGTATGTCTGAACGCTTTATACAAATATATATTTTTTTCAGGAAGCGCAGGTTACTATTTTATCTCTTTATTGGAACACTTCTGTTGACTATCGTATTTCTTGCAACGAAAATAAAAGTTAAGGAAGACATAACCGGTATTTCTGGTTCCATTAGCAATCCAGGAAAATTTAATGAGGTAGTTAGCCATGTCGGGGTTACAGATAAACTGATCATTCTACTTTCACTTGAAGATAGTTCTTCCAAAGCTGATCCTGAGAAGCTTATTTTTTATGCAAAAGATCTTATCGACTCTCTTAATCGTCATTTTGATTCAACCTATATCAAAGGAATTATAGGAAATGTCAAAGATTCTTCCCTGAATTCAATGCTTGATCTTTTTTACGATCACCTCCCGATCTACCTGGATGAAAATGATTACCGGAAAATCGATAGCCTGCTTTCTCCGACATCAATTCATTCAGCATTAGAACAAGATTTTAAGAACCTGGTTTCCCCTGCCGGTTTTGCTTTAAAAAAAGTGATCCTGCGTGATCCGATCGGTTTGACATACGACGCCCTGAATAAATTAAAATCAATCCAGACTGGTGATAATTTTACCATTATAGATGGGTTTCTCATTACTAAAGACCATAAGAATCTTCTCCTCTTTATAACACCCGCCAATCAGTCGAGTGAGACATACCGGAATGAAAAACTACTGCAAGGGGTGGATGACTTCCTGGCAAAGATCAGCGCTGTTAGCAAACCTAAAATCCAGGGTCGATATTTCGGTGCTATTGCATTTGCAGTGGGAAATGCACACCAGGTGAAAAAGGATATCCTACTCACATTAATCATCGCCTTGGTTCTCATTTTTTTATTAATAGGTTGGTATTTCAAAAGCATCAAGATTCCTTTTCTGGGCTTTTTACCAGCTATATTCGGGGGGGGGCTTGCGCTGTCAATACTCTACCTGATAAAAGGCACGGTTTCTATAATTTCCCTGGGTATAGGGTCGGTCATCCTCGGATTGATAGTGGATTATGCTCTTTATATAATTACACTTTTTCAAAAAAAAGGTGATCTGGTTAGAGTACTGAAAGAGATGACGCTCACTATTTTTCTTTGCAGCCTGACTACAGCCGGTGCATTTCTCTGCCTGATTTTTCTGAATTCATCAGTTTTAAATGACTTGGGGTTGTTTGCAGCCTTGAGCGTAATGGGTGCAGCTTTCTTTGCATTAATAATTCTTCCGCACTTTCTGAACCAACATGACCTCAGGATGAATAAGGGAAACAGAACGTTCATCGATCATGTTGGGACCTTCTCCTTCGATAAAAGTAAAGTGATCATCATTCTGCTTATTGTTGCTTTGGGGACCAGCATATTTTTCATTTCTGATGTCAGGTTTGAAGATGATATGATGTCCCTGAATTTCATTCCTGATAAACTTAAAAGCATTGAAAAGGATCTCGACAGGATCACCGGGGCATCATTAAAAACTATATATATTGTTTCCACTGGTAAGATCATGGATGATGCGCTTAGGACTCAGGAAAGAATTCATAACAACATTGAGAATTTGTCAGGTTCATGTGTAATTCGTGGTATTACGGGTTGTGAGAAACTCCTTCTTTCAGATTCACTCCAGAAGATAAGAATCCAACGATGGTATAATTTCTGGACGAAACAGAGGATAGCATCTGTTGAAGCAGAGATTAATAAAACTAAAAAAGAAATTCACTTCAGCAACGATGCATTTGATCTTTTTTATAACCAACTGACAAGAAATTATACTGTTTTAAACCCTGTTGAAATAAAAATGCTAACATCTGGAATTCTCTCTGATTACATCTATGAAACCAAACATCTTTCTATGATCACCACCATAGTCAAAGTCAGGCAGGAAGATAAGAAGGAAGTTTACCGGGCATTTGAAGGAAAACCTGGCATTGTCGTTTTTGATAAGCAGCTCCTTACCAACCATTTTGTAGCAGATGTTAAACACGATTTCGATCTATTGGTCAAGCTTTCAATGATCTTCGTCACTTTCCTTCTACTTCTTTCTTTTGGACGTATTGAAACAGGCCTTACGACAGCCCTGCCAATGTTTGCAAGCTGGTTTTTGACATTAGGATTCATGGGTTTGACCGGCATCCGTTTCAACATCTTTAATATCATCGTTTCCTCATTTATCTTTGGGCTTGGCGTGGATTACAGCATCCTGATGATGCGCGGAATGTTATTCGAATACCGATACAACACAAAGGAGATTGCATCATACAAGATTTCCATTTTTCTTTCTGCGGCCACAACTTTGTTTGGTGTAGGTGCATTATTCTTCGCATTGCACCCTGCACTTAATTCCATTGCGCTTGTCTCTGTTTTCGGGATCATTTCAGTAGTTCTTGTCTCCTATACATTCCAACCATTGTTTATTCGTTGGTTCCTGCTGAACCGTTTGAAACGTGGCAGTTACCCCGTAACTTTAAGGATCTTTATTAAAACCTTTATCACCTGGGGCAACATTGTCCTTGTTGCAATATTTCAGGTAATCATTGGAGGACTGATCTTCCTTCTCTACCCGGGATCGAAGAGAAAGAAACAATATGTATTTCATTGGCTCTTCTGCCAACTTTGTAAAGTGTATATTTTCCTGACATTTCCCACAAACCGTAAACTTTACAATCCCTATGGGGAAGACTTTTCTAAGCCAGCTGTTATCATCAGCAACCACCAATCGCTAATTGAAACACCTGCTTTTTTGCGTCTTCACCCTAAGATTATAATTCTTACCAACGAATGGGTTTGGAACTCGCCCTTGTTTGGCCCCGTTGCCAGACTTGCAAGCTTTTTCAATGCCGAAAGGGGAATCGACAGCATTCTGGTTCAATTGAAAGCGAAGGTTAATGAAGGTTATTCGATCCTGGTGTTCCCTGAAGCACATCGTTATATTGATAACCGGATCCACCGTTTTCACAGGGGGGCTTTTTATCTTGCAGAAAAATTGCAGGTCGATATACTGCCAATTGTAGTGTTTGGAACCGGTGAATTTCTGGGTCGGGGAG
Source organism: uncultured Bacteroidales bacterium (assembly GCA_963800585.1). Classification (GTDB taxonomy): domain Bacteria; phylum Bacteroidota; class Bacteroidia; order Bacteroidales; family FEN-979; genus FEN-979. Next base: position 108,087 of record CAWDBP010000003.1, on the reverse strand, counting down.
AATTTTGGGGAAGGCCCACAGGGATGCGAATGAAGATTCTCAAGAGGGTTATAATTAATGAATCTGACATTGATTCAACCTATTCTGAAAGATCTAAACACTTCCGCCGGTTTTATTCCAGTGAATATGCAAAATTTATGGCACAGGAAGGGACAGGTAAATATTATCGTAATAAGCTGTTGCTTAATTACATCTTCAAGGGACCAGTCCTGGAATGGTATCTCAGGATCAAATTGACCATCGAAAAAGATTATCAGCCTTACAATGAACTAATTCCAAGGGAAGGTGAAATCCTCGACCTTGGTTGCGGGTATGGATTTGTGAGTTATATGCTTAATTTGACTTCACCATCAAGAAGAATTATCGGCGTAGATAACGATGAAGAAAAGATCCGCGTAGCGACAAATGGTTTCTTGAAAAATACAAACGTAAATTTCTTCTGTGAAGATATAACCCGTTATACTTTTGAGAAAAAAGATGCCATTATTTTAAATGATGTTCTTCATTACCTTTCTCCCGGGAAACAGGAAGAATTACTTCTGAATTGTTTTGAAAAACTCAATTCCGGCGGAATAATCCTGATACGTGATGCAGATTCAAAAGAAGAAGAACGTCACAGAAGAACAAAACTGACGGAAGTCTTATCGACTCGAATACTTCGGTTCAACCGGATAACCAGTGAAGCCAAAGAATTGTATTTCACGTCCCTTGAAGACATAAAAAGGATTGTCAATCATGAGGGTTTGAAGATGGAAGTGATCCATGAAGCAAAACATACATCCAACTTTTTATTGATCATCCGTAAATGATAAAAAAATCGGATATTAAATATGATGTAATTATTGCAGGTAGCGGTCTGGGGGGACTTCTTTGCGGATATATCCTGGCCAGGGAAGGACTTCATGTATGCATTCTAGAAAAAAACAAGCAGGCTGGAGGATGCCTTCAGACCTTTACACGTAAAGGAATTATTTTTGATACGGGCGTTCATTATTTTGGGGGTATGGATCCAGGGCAAATATTATATCGGTACTGGAATTATTTCGGGCTTACCCGGTCACTACTTCTGGAACGGATGAATCCTGATGGTTTTGATATCATTGGAATCAATGGCAGAGACTACCCTTTGGCCATGGGGTTTAATAATTTTATTGAGCAGCTCCTTCCCTATTTCCCATCTGAAAAAGAATATCTTGAAAGATTCATATGTTCTCTGAAAGATATAAGTAAGGCATTTCCACTCTACAACATGGAAATACCTGGTGACCAAAAAGAAGAAAATTACCGTAATAAAAGTGCCTTCGATTTTTTTTCATCGTTTTCCCTATCAGGACGACTTTCTTCAGTACTTGCCGGTAACAATCTTCTCTATGCTGGTAATCGCGATCGTACTCCACTTCACATTGCAGCCCTGATCAACCATTCCTTTATATCAAGCGCATGGAGAACCGTCGGTGGCTGCGATCAGATTGCCAAAAGATTGGGAGAAAGCATACTTTCTTTCGGAGGAGAAATACACCTTGGCCATGAAGTAACAAAGATCGGACTGAATAAAAATGAATTTGAAGTGACTACAAGACCGGGCCCATGCTTTACTTCAAAATTATTTATCTCTGGGATCCATCCTTCAACTACCTTAAAAATGATGGAGCCTGCCATTTTTAGAAAATCCTTCTACAAACGTATAACAGCACTGAAAAACACCATTTCTTCATTTGCTTTATATATTGTCATGAAAGACCAGTCCTTTCATTACCTCAATTACAATTATCATTATCATAAAACTGAGAATGTTTGGAAGGAAGAAAGTATTGATGCCTGGCCATCCTCTTATATGATTCATACACCTGCACCTGGTTCAGACGATGGTTTTGCAAGAAATATGATCCTTCTTACTTCAATGCCTTTCGAAATGGTTAAGAAATGGAAAGATACCTATAAAGGGAACCGTGGTGAGGATTATGTGGCGTTTAAAAATCACTGTGCAGAATCTCTTGTGGCCTTTGCAGAGCAACGATTTCCAGGACTACGATCTGCGATTTCGTATATGGAGGCATCTACACCACTGACCTGGCGCGATTATAACGGAATACCGGAAGGATCGATGTATGGAATCGAACACGATTATCACGAACCTCTTATAACAACACTTTTACCGGCGACAAAAATCCCGGGATTCTATTTTACAGGTCAAAACATTAACATTCATGGGGTTCTCGGCGTGACGATTGGTGCCATCCTGACATGCGGTGAAATTCTTGGTCTGGAATACTTATTGAATAAAGTCAGAAATACCTGAAAATGAGAAAACTCTTTAAAATACTATTTGTCGTCATTGTTGTAGTTTTTTTTATTCTGATTTTTATGGGTATCTGGTTTCAGCTTGATACCCGTGTAAGTATTCCCCAACCAGTCGACACGAGTGTCACCAAACTTCCGGTTGCCAACCCTGAAAAAGGGTTTTATACCTGTGGCCGGAGTTGGCTCCAAAGAAGAAATTCAGGCTTATGGGAATTATATATTGAAGGGAAACCATTTGACCGCGGTGTGATGGAAGGGAAACTTACCCGTGGCCTGATCGAAAAACAGGAACAGGCATTTATCAATCATATTACTGAAATGATCCCCTCCCCTGCTTATTTAAAATTCCTGAGGTATTTTATTTATTGGTTTAACCGTGATCTTGAAGATTATATTCCCGAAGAATATAAATTTGAGATTTACGGCATCTCATTATCGGCATCGAATAGATTCAGCTTCATTGGCAACAATTACCAGCGAATGTTGAATTATCATTCGGCCCATGATATCGGTCATGCTTTGCAGGACTTTCAAATGGTTGGTTGTACTTCGTTTGGCGTATGGAAAGCTAAATCAAAGGATGGGACCATGCTGATCGGCACGGAATTTTGATTTTTATGTAGGGGATGAATTTGCCCTGGATAAAATCGTGTGTTTTGAAAAACCGGAAAAGGGATATTCATTTCATGATGATAACCTGGGGAGGAATGACGGGGGCTGTTTCTGGAATGAATGAACAGGGACTGACAGTAACCATCAATGCGGCAAAATCAGATATCCCTTATTCTGCAAGAACTCCAATATCCATCCTCGCAAGAGAAATCCTTCAATATGCAAAAAATATCAAAGAAGCATATAACATTGCAAAAAAAAGAGAAACGTTTGTCTCAGAATCCATTCTCATCGGTTCATCTTCTGACGCGAAAGCTTCAATTATTGAAAAATCCACTTATAAAATTGCACTCGTAGAACCACAGGAAAACTACATCGTATCTACTAATCATTTCAGATCTGCAGTATTCAATTCGGATCCAAAGAATATCAAAAGACATTAAGGAAAATGCTTCGCTCTATCGATATAAAAAGATGTTGCAGGATATCACAGAAGAACAACCACTGGATGTGCCTGGGATGGCTAAAATTCTCAGAGACCAATCGGGTTTGAATCATGCTGATATAGGCATGGGAAATGAGAAAGCTATAAACCAACTTATCGCACATCATTCAATTATCTTCGAGCCTGAAAAACGCTTGGTATGGGTGTCAAATGGCCCATGGCAATTAGGAGAATACACTTGTTACGACATAGTTAAAATTTTTCATAATTTTGCCGCACTGCAAGAAAAGAACGGAAATCTCAGAAACTGTCGGACAATCTCCCCGGATAGTTTTTAAATTCAAATAGTTATACACAATTTAACCGGTTCAGGGAATTGCGGAAAGAACTAAAAAAATTAAATCATTCAGATGAAAAAGGAATCTTTCAACGTTCTTCTATTCATGAGCTGATCGAATCTAATCCTGAATTTTTTGAGGTGTATTCCCTGGCCGGGGATTATTTTTACTGGAAAAATCAACCTGATAGTGCAGAGATTTATTATCGCATGGCATTGAAGAAAATTATTCCCCGGCAGAACGAAAAGCAAAAGATCATTAAAAAGCTTGCAGATTGTATCGTTCAAATGAAAACGAAAAAATTATGAAGTTTAAACTAATATACCCGCGTTGGGATAAATTAGAAGGGCAAACCATATTCTACCTTCCTCCTCATGGACCGGTAGTAATGGCTGCTGATCTTCCTTCATACCTTGGATGTAGATTTTACAGATGAGAATGTTGAAGATCTTGTGATTGATGAAACCCCTGATCTTATTGGGATATCTATGATGCTTACTACCCAGGTAAAACGGGGATGGGCGATTGCAGATGAGTATCGTAAATTAGGTAAAAAAGTCATTTTTGGAGGAATCTCAACAATGTTGCATGCTGAAGAAACAATGCTTCATGCAGATTCTGTATTCCTTGGTGAAGTTGAAGGAAGGATGAATGCTGTTTTGGAAGATTTCCACAGGAATGAACTGAAAAAAGTCTATAATTATTTATCTTCTCCTCCCGATATGGGCCTTATTGGCCCTGCCAGACGGGATATCCTGAAAGAGGACCTCTATTATCATAAAGGATTCAGGATGGTTGACCTGTTCCATGCTTCCCGCGGCTGCATTTATGACTGCTATCCTTGTGCTGTTCGTTATCTTGGCGGACGGGGATTCCGCCCAAGACCTATCGATCGTGTTGTAGAAGAGCTCTCGCAAATGGAGAACAACCGACTATTTATCGTTGATAACTCACTTGCGCTTGATACTGACTGGGAGAAGGACCTCTTTCGTGCAATGATCCCACTGAAAAAGAAATGGGTCAGTCATACCATTGAAGATAAAGATGATGTACTGGACCTTGCTGCTCAAGCTGGTGCATGGTACGTTTACCAGGCAGTTTTTGACCGGTCTGATTATATCCGAAACCGGATCAAACAATATCACGATTATGGGATCGGTGTAGAAGGAACGATCCTACTTGGCCTTGATAACCAGACAGAAGACGATATCAAACGTCTGATAGATTTTCTTCTTGAGATTGATCTTGATCTGGCAGAATTCACGGTACTCGCACCTTTCCCTCACACCAAAGCATATAGTGACCTTCTTGAAACAAGGGAGAATCTTTGATCACGACTGGGATCATTACAATGCAGGCAAAGTTGTTTACCATCCAAAACACATGACAGCCGATCGTCTACAGGAATTATACCATTATGCCTGGGACACATTTTACCAGGATGAACCTCAGACACAGAAAATGTTTAACCTGCTATCAACTGTCATTCAGACGAGAACAACTGGACGGAACCTACAAACCAAGAAGACGGGATCTGTTGGATCAGAGTTTCGGAAGAAATATAAATGAAGTGGCATAATATATTAAATCTTCTCACCTATTAATTAAGATCCCCAGCTCAGAACTGATGGAAACCAACCCGGAATTCGACAACTATATGGATCGGTACTTCGATTATATGGGCCAATGGGAAAGTCCATCAAAATGCGGATTGAAAATTGTTAAAAGAAAAGACGGAAAAACACTTGCAATCGCAACAGAAATCTATCGTCAGAATCCAGGAACACCAGTAACAGAATGGTGTGCCCCACTTGCCAGCCAGATATTATCAGAAGTCGAAGAAAAACCAGAAAATTTTATCTTTATCGAACATACCCCTGATCTGAAAAGTAAGCTCAGCTTTTATGGTGAAACCTTTGACCTTGTATCGTTTGATTGGGATGGGGTAATTTGCAAATCCTCATTGGAAAAGAATGACCCGGGAACAAGTCAACAACCTGATGGCAGAGTAAATCATCAAATAATTTCCGGAATAAAGGTTTTATTGTTTATCCTGACAGTTATTGAATTTCCACATTGGTTGTCAGCTCAACCCATCCTTTATACAACTATACGAGGCACCGTTACAGACAAATCAAGCCAATCTCCCCTTGCAGGAGCCACCATAGTTTTATTGAACTCCAATCCCCTTGTCGGCACTACATCTGATATGAATGGAAATTTTAAACTCTCCAAAGTACCTATTGGGAGGAGACAATTAAAGGTCACTTACGTAGGTTACGCTCCATTTATTTCAGAAGTTTTTAATTTGAGCAGCGGGAAAGAGACAATAGTTGCGATTCCACTGGAAGAAACAATAATCACCAGTGCTGAAGTTGAGATAAAAGGTGATTACAGGAAATATGAAGCTATCAATAAAATGGCCACTGCCGGTGCCCGATCTTTCAGTGTGGATGAGACGTCCCGGTTTGCAGGAAGCTATAATGATCCGGCAAGGATGGTGGCAAATTATGCTGGTGTCACATCCGGAATAGATAACCGGAATGACATTATTGTCAGGGGAAATTCACCTATCGGATTGCAATGGAAGGTCGATGGTATGGAGATCCCGAATCCCAATCATTTTGCTGCTGTGGGAACCACAGGCGGTCCTGTGACAATCCTGAATGATAACCTGATGACAAATTCCGATTTTTTTACTGGGGCTTATCCAGCAAGTTTTGGCAATGCTCTTTCAGGTATATTCGATCTGCACATGCGCACAGGAAACAATGAGAAACGTGAATATTGGTTCGGAATCGGGTGGAATGGACTTGAATTCGGATCGGAAGGACCTTTTTCAAAGAAATCAAAGGCATCTTATTTATTTTCTTATAGATATTCATTGCTGGATTTAATTAGCAACATGGGAATCAAGTTGAATGTGGTTCCCAAATATCAGGATTTGAATCTTAAGATAACTGTACCGACAAATAAAGCAGGTGTTTTTACATTTGAAGGAATCGGAGGATTGAGTTTTATTCAATTGTTCGATAGCCAAAAGAAGCAGTCAGACTGGATGTTTCTCGACTATGGCGAGGATCTCTCAAATGGATCTGACCTGGGCGTTTTTGGAATCACAAACCAGGTCTTCACGAATCCCTCGCTAAGAATTAAAAATCAGATCTATTTTGTTGTTTCAGAGGTCTATACAAGGGTTGATTCGTTTTCAAATATCGCCCGGACACCATCTCCCTGGGCTGGAGAATGCTCAACTGAAAATAAACTCTCCTATTCTCTTTTGCTGTATAAAAAGTTCTCAGTGAAAAACTCACTGGAAACAGGTATAAACGCAGATTATTTCTTCATGCACTATGCAGATAGTGTGATGAACAAAGGGAAATTCAAAGTAAATACGAATAGTCGGCAAACCATGCTTTTTGTAAAAGGATACCTGGAATGGTTGCACACCTTTTCTGATAAACTCAGGATTACTGCAGGAGTTTATGGTTCAAGGTTATTTATGAACTCCACATGGGCCATTGAACCCAGGACAGGTCTTGAATGGATCGTCGGAAAAAAACATTTATTTCATTTCGGAGCTGGAATGTATAGCCAGATGCAACCATGGGTGATTTATTTTATCCTTTCACAGCTCCCGGATGGTTCAATGCAGAAAGCTAACCACAATCTTGATTTTACAAGATGCTGGCAGGTGGATATAGACTATAATTACCTTTTGACTGAAGTACTTCACTTTAAAACCGAAATATATTATCAGCATCTTTATGACATTCCAGTCAGCCGAACTATTCCCGGGTACGCATTAAGTAATCAGGGACATGAATTTTTCCTCGACCGGCAATACGCTGATAGTCTCGTAAATCTGGGCACTGCCGATAATTATGGGGTGGAATTTACTTTTGAACGATTTCTAAATAAAAATTACTATTTTCTTTTCAGCTCTTCCATCTTCAATTCAACTTATCGTGGCTACGACGACGTCATCAGAAATTCCGCATTCAACGTGAATTATGCACTCAATGTCGTGGGAGGGTACGAATTAGTTATGGGAAAAAGAAAATGGGGTGTGATGTCTTTTGGATTGCGCGCTACATGGGCCGGAGGAAATCCATACATCCCTTTTGACGTTAATGCTACTATCGCTAACGGAGAAGCTATTCCAGACTGGGATCATGCATACCAGTCACGATACCCTGATTACAAGCGGCTGTCAGTGCGCTTTGGCATAAAACGCAACCGCCCGGGTTATAATCTTGAATTCAAGCTTGACCTCCAATACAGGACAAATTATACAAATGTCTATCTGCAACGGATTGATCCAAAAACAGGAGAAATCAGGAATTTCTTTCAAATGGGTTTCTTCCCTATGGCAACATGGCGAATACAGTTCTAGTTAATTTGTAATTTCGCGCGACAAATTAAAAATTATGGGCGATCCTGTTATTATTAAGAAACTACCCCCTGTCTCTTTCATTCATCTTTTAAATTCTTTTCGTTCGGGTCTCCTGTGGATTTACAGAAGGTCCTTTCCATCCAGGATAGTGATGTACGAAAGGTTTACTTCCTTTTGGCTACTGGCTGCCATCAAAGTAGCAGCGGAACTGGATCTTGCCGGAATACTTGAAAAAGAGCAATTAACTCCAGAACAACTTGCTCAACGAACCGGTTCAAATACTCAGGCTTTGTTTCGCATGATGCGGGCCTTGGCAAGTGAAGGTATCTTCAAAAGAACCAAAAATGGTTTTTATCAAAACACAAGATTATCAAAAGTCCTGACAAGTTGCAGAGGATCACTGCGTTATACGTTAATGCAACATCTGGGAACCCTAAACTGGACTGCATTCAATGATCTCTCCTATTCAATAAGAACTGGAAAGTCAGCATTCACAAAGGCTTACGGGATGAAGATCTATGATTACCTTTCGGGACACCCGGAGGAATCAACACTCTTTGACCGTTCCATGACAAACCTGTCAGAGATTTCTATTGAACCAATCCTAAGTTCATTTGATTTTAGCAATTACCCAGTGATTGCTGATATCGGCGGTGGCGAAGGATTATTACTATCCAGTATTCTTTTCAAAAATAAAAATTCGAGAGGCATTCTGTTTGATCTTCCTGAAGGGTTAAATCATCATGGAAAGATCTTCGAACAATTTGGCGTTATCGGTCGCGTTCAGGTGATACAAGGCGACTTTTTCCTCACTGCACCTGTGGGAGCAGATATTTATCTGCTAAAGAACATTATTCATAACTGGAGTACTGAAGAATGTTTACTAATCCTAAGGAATATCAGGTCTGCAATGCCACCTCACGGAAAAATCCTGATCTTCGAGATGATCATCGACGAAAAAAACAAAGCTTCTATGGGTAAGTTGATCGATCTTCAAATGATGGTATTCATGGATGATGGTAAAGAACGTACCCGTAAGGAATTTGAGACACTCCTTCAATCGGCTGGGCTTAAACTGAACAGGGTCATTCAAACGGTTGCCCCCATCAGCATCCTTGAAGCAGTTATCAATTAAAGTCTTTATTGTCCAGAGAAGACAAATCTAGTAGGTTTTCCTATCTTTGCTTTATGCACCGATTATTATCCGCTTTTAGAAAAGAATTTCTTATCCTTATCCGTGACATTCCGGGGCTTGCAATCCTCTTCATCATGCCGGTATTGCTTATCATTATTGTTACCCTTGCCCAGCAGAATGCATTGAAATCCTCCAAAGAATCAAAGACGGAGATTCTCTTTATCGATCATGCCCATACTCCTTTTTCTGACCTTCTAAGACAGAACCTCGATAGTTCGGGGCTTTATTCACTAATATCCACCAAAGCAAAATTCCCCATGAACGATGAAATGGCCCGTAAAAAAATCGGAGATGGGGACTATCCTATCGGTATAATAATAATGGCAAAAGATACAAATATCCAATTGCTCATCGATCCTGGTCTTCCCGTATCCTTTAAAAATTCATTGACCGGATCTTTGACCTATTTTATTAAAGGTACACAAAGCCGGATCGCTATTGAGAACATGTTAAGGACTTTGGCACCAGCAATGGCATCAGGGGTCAATGGGCTTGTCGAAACAAACATGAAGAACATGCCACTGGTTACTGAAATCTTTGCCACCAAAGAGAATTCTGTGATTAAGCCTTCCATAATTCAAAATAATGTTCCGGGATTTATCTTATTCGCCATGTTCTTTATTGTTATCCCGCTGTCAGGAAGTATGGTGACCGAAAAAATTGAAGGCGCATTTAATCGCTTACGAACACTTCCAGTAAGAGTTACGATTCTCCTTTCTTCAAAAGTAATATTGTTTATATTAGTCTGTCTGATCCAGTTCTTATTAATGTTGCTGGCCGGTATCTGGATAATGCCGGTATTTTGCGGGATGCCTGCCCTGCAACTGGGATCGCATTATGCCATCATTCTTTTAGCAACTATCTGTGCAGCACTGGCAGCAATAGGATTCGGCTTATTAGTGGGTACATTTGCTTCTTCACAGGGACAGGCGGCTCTCTTTGGATCAGTAATGGTTGTAATCCTGGGAGTCATAAGTGGGACTTTTCTCCCCGTCTACCTGATGCCAAAGTCAATCCAGGGAATAAGTCTTTTTTCTCCAATCCGGTGGGGTATAGATAACTATCTTGATATTTTTATCAGGGAAGCTACTCTGAGTTCCATTTCCACGAATATTTTCAGACTTCTGGCATTTTTTTATTTTTGCATTGATTGTTTCCATTGTTATTTTTGCAAGGCGCAAATAAGGTACTACAACCGATATTTATTAACCACATGAAAGAAAAAGACGGCATTATTGATTGCCCCCAGCAACAAGTGATCCTTTATGTGGAGAAGGAAGATGGGAAATATGAGCCCTTACAAACTGGTTCCTACCTAACTAAAAATTTCCTGGATGATTATCAGATTAAACGTCAGCACCTGGAAGAAGCATTAAAAAAACAAGTTCAATCAGGTGAAATGAGCCCCATCTATTATTATATGGTTCTTGAAGACCTGACCATAAGTGAACTTTCATCCCGAACCGGGATAAAGAAAAGAAAAGTAAAAAAGCATCTGGAAGCTGCTAATTTTAAAACTATTCCACAGAAAATCCTTCAGCTCTATTCAGATGTTTTTAATATAACAATTCCGGATATGCTTAATCTCCTTACTACAAATACTGGCGGTCCAGTTGAGACTAATAATGATTCCAGATGAGCACGATACCATACAAGCATAAGATGGGAGCACATTGTGAATCGGGAGCAGTCACTTCTCTATTAAATAATGCCGGTTTCGACATTACCGAACCTCTCGTTTTTGGTATTTCCAGCGGGATCTTTTTTGGTTACTTTCATAAGATGAGATCGTTTACCTTCCCGACCTTTATTGTCAGAAACAAACCCGGTTCGATTCGCATCAATCTGGCACAAAGACTTGGAATTAAATTTCATACTGAGCAATTCCGTAACCCGGATGATGGAATGAAAAAGATTGGACGAACTACTCGGGAATAATATACCTGTTGCCGTACAGGTCGATTTCTTTTACATGGATTACCTTCCGGAGTGGGAACGTGTTCATATCAATGTTCATTTTATTGTTGTTATTGGAAAAGCTGGTTCTAAATATATTATTTCTGATAGTTATTTCCCGGACCTGGTGGAACTTGAATCAGCTTCTTTACGAAAAGCTCGTTTTGCCGGTGGGAACCTTTCACCGAAAGGATTCCTCTTTTTCCCCGAATCAATTCCGAAAGAGCCTGATTATCAAAAGGCTATTATAAAAGGCACAAAGAAAGTCTGTTTTAATATGCTTAAAATTCCTATACCTTTTATTGGTATCAAAGGTATTCGCATGTTTGCAAAAAAGATCGTGGAATGGCCTTCCTTCGCAAGGGATATTGAACATCTCTCCCATGAAATTATGAAGATTAACATTCTCCTTGAAGATCAGGGAACTGGAGGTGCAGGATTTCGGTTCATGTATGCGAGTTTTCTTCAGCAAGGTTCTGTAATTCTCAGAAAACCAGAATGGGATATACTATCAAAAGAAATGATGGAGATCGGTGACGGCTGGAGGGAAATTTCATTGTTTGCTGCACGGATAGGGAAAAATCGCGAACTCGGACCTGCCCAACTAAAAGAATTGGGAACCTTGATCATGGGACGGGCAGAAGTAGAAGAACATTTTTTCAAGCGTTTAAAAAAATCACTTGATTAATCTAAAAATATGATAAAAGAAGCAACACCAGAGTTGAAACTGGAGATCAAAAAAATGATCATGGAGACTTTGAACATTACAGATATTAAACCTGAAAATGTGGATGACGAAAAGCCATTATTTGGCAGTGATAATGAGCTTACACTGGATTCAGTTGATGCCATAGAAATCATCATGGCCATTCAGCGTAATTATGGAATCCGTATCGCTGATCAAAGTATGGCGAGGTATGTTATCCGTTCAATTAATAGTATTGCCGACTTTATTGTGTCAGAACAGGAGAAAAGTAAATAATAAATTCCTGAAAATTGAAAAACTACCTGACAGCCGGCATTAGATTCAGTCGATTAATCCGTCTGGTTCGTAAAAATTCAATCTCCTTTCATCCCAGGTATCTTTTTCGTCTTTTGTTTCTTTTACAAAGCTCCGTATGGACTGGATTGTTCGCCAGAGTCGAAGTAAAACGCTATGGAAAAAAGATAAATTCCAGCCCGGTTCCGGAAGATCCTATTTTTATCATTGGTCATTGGCGTACTGGAACTACGCTGTTGCATCAGATGATGAACCTTGATCCAAATCTGGCAGCCCCAACTCTTTTCCAGGTTGCAGAACCTGAAAGTTTTATCTGTTCTTACCGTTACTATTTACCTCTATTTTCAGCCCTGATATCTAAAAGCAGACCAATGGATAATATCAGGCTGGGTATGAATGAACCACAGGAAGATGAATATGCTATCTTTCGGATTACCGATTTCTCACCCATTGAGCAGTTGGTTTTCCCGAAGAATAAGGGATACTTTATCCTGGGCTATACTTCCTTCCTCCCAATAAACGAAATTGAAAAAAAAGAATGGGAAGAACAATTTTGTAACTATTTCAGGAAACTGTACTTTTTAAAAAGGAAAACCATTGTTTCAAAAAACCCATTTAATTCATTCCGGATAAAAGAACTTTCCGTTTTATTTCCTAAAGCACGGTTCATTCATATAGTCAGGCATCCTTTTGAAGTCGTCCCTTCTACTGTCAATATGTGGAGAATTGTTCTCAAACAGAACAGGTTAAACCGGGATGGTTCTGATCCCGAAATTGAAGATGTGACTAAAGGTCTGGAAAAACTGCTTACAACGATCAAAAAAGACTCAGCTGTTATCCCGAAAGATAATTTTTTTGAGATGAAATTTGAAGACCTTGAAGCAGATCCGGTCGGAGAGATAAAAAAAATATATTCCAGGTTTCAAATGCCTATAAATGATGTATTTTGCCAAAAGATACAATCTTTCGTAGATAGCATGAATGGTTATAGAAAGAATGAGTTTCACCTTACAGACCATGAAAAAGAACTGATTCGTAAACACCTGAACCAACATATGCTTTTTTTTAATTATCTGTAAATGTTCTATTTTTTCTTATTTTTGAAGTTCATTTCAGAAAAAATCTAACCCCCGCTTAACATGAAAAAGTTTTTCTTTCTTTTATTTCTTGTTGCGTCTCTCCCATTTCATTCTTTCCCTCAGGATACCATAACCCAGGCAACAGTATCACATAAACCATTCAGAGCCCCGAATCGCATAAAATCCGGATTTTATTTAAAGATTGGCCCGAGCTTCCCAATCGGGAATTTTAAGCTGGGTCAAACTCTTTTTGACACTGTTTCTAGTACTTCAAAGAATTCTAGCAAAACTATTAATAGAGTAACTTATTTCCCTTCAAAAATGGGATTTGCAATGGATATGGGATTTTTAATCTATATCGGACCAGCTTTTGCAGGTAATCATCTTCGCGCGGGAATCGATGCTAGTTTTATCGCCCTCTCATATAACCCGACAACAAATCTACCCGATACTGCTGATGGATCAAAATCCAAATATTGGTTTTATTACCTTGGACAGAAATTTGGCCCCGTCTTATCCATCTGCCCGGTTGACCGGTTAGTGATTGATCTTTCCTATAAACTTAATGCTTATGTTGCATTTGTCCATCATCCTATTGGAAATGATTATAAGAGCGAATTTGGAAAAAACCTGACCCAAAATGAAATCAGTATGAATATCCGTTATTCACTTATCCTTTTTTCTTTCGAATATAACTTCGGGAAAACCTCGTATAATAATTTTAGCACTGATAATCCGATGCATACAGTTGACAATACTACTTACAGGATTATGGTTGGTTTCAAATTTTAGGAAAAATAACCTGTGACAAATAATAATGATGATATCCCCCTATTTTCCTGAGATTGAGAGAAGTCCCATCGAAGAGATAAAAAAATTTCAGGAATCAAAATTGCAAGAGCAACTTCTTTACCTGAATGGAAAATCGAAATTCTATTCTGATCATTTCCGGCGAAACAAGATAGATATCAGGTACATTAAATGCATTGAAGACCTTGTGCATATTCCACCGACCGTAAAGGAGGATCTTCAGCAGCGGAATGGTGAATTTATATGTGTCTCAAAACATTCCATTATCGATTATATTACTACGTCCGGGACGCTGGGTGATCCGGTGACTTTCGCCATGACGGACAAGGATCTAGACAGGCTGGCCTACAATGAAGCGATTTCTTTTACTTGTGCAGATGGTTCGATAAATGATATTTATCAGCTTATGACCACTATTGATAGACGTTTTATGGCAGGTCTCGCTTATTTTTTAGGAATACGCCGGATGGGGGCAGGAGTGGTCAGGGTAGGAAATGGAATCCCGGAATTTCAATGGGATACTATCCGCAGGATTAACCCTACAACTATCATTGCCGTTCCCTCATTCATTTTAAAGATTATTGAATACGCTGAGACACATCATATCGACTATCGAAACAGCACTATCTGCAAAGCAATCTGCATCGGAGAGCCACTCAGAAATACGGATTTCTCACCTAATACTCTAGGGCGCAGGATCCTTGAGAAATGGCCGATCCGACTTTATTCTACTTATGCATCAACTGAGATGGGAACTTCCTTTACCGAATGTGGTGAAGGTATTGGGGGACATCACCATCCTGAACTGATTATTGTAGAATTCCTCGATGATATGGATCGGCCCGTGAAGGAAGGAGAATGTGGCGAAGTGACTATTACGACACTGGGGGTTGAGGGAATGCCTTTACTGCGTTTTAAAACAGGTGATGTTTGCTTCCGAAATTCGGATCCCTGCAAATGTGGCAGAACCACAACCCGTCTTGGTCCGGTGATCGGACGAAAAAATCAGATGATCAAGTACAAAGGAACCACTTTGTACCCTCCCTCCCTTTATGATATTCTGGATAACATTGATTTCATTTCAAATTATGTAGTGGAAGTCTATACAAATGAAATAGGAACAGATGAGATTCTGATCCATGTGGGAAGTAAAATTCCTGTATCCGCCAAAGAGAAGGATATAAAAGATCATTTTCGTGCAAAACTCCGTGTGGCGCCATTAATCAGATTCGAGACTGATGAAAACATCCAGAAAATCCAGTTTCCTGAAGCAAACCGTAAACCCATCAAGTTCATTGATAACCGGGATAAGTTAAAAAACAACTGACACTTTTTAATTATTTACTTTCTTAGTTGCTCAAAAACCTTTTCCCCACCTACAACCGTCATCAAAACATTTACCGAAGGTATTTCCTTAAGAGGGCAAGTTATAAGGTCATGATCGAGGATCACAAAATCGGCTATCTTTCCGATATCTATACTTCCCCTGTTATATTCCGCGAACCCTGCTTTAGCTGCCCAGATAGTTATGGACCTCAGGGCTTCTTCGCGGCTTAAGGCATTTTCAGGCTGGAATCCCTTTTCAGGTAATCCCTTTACGTCCTGCCTTGCGACCGCAGCATAAAAAGTTAGAAGCGGACTAATCTTTTCAACCGGGAAATCTGTGCCATTTGGCAACCATCCGTTCTGATCTAGCAGATTTTTATAAACGTATGCCCATTTAATCCGTCTTTTCCCAAGCCTGTTAAATGCCCAGTTCATATCAGAAGTTGCGTGCGTGGATTGAATTGATGGGATTATCGAATAAGTTCTGAACATTGAGATATCCTGAGGATCGATCACTTGTGCATGCTCAATGCGCCATCGCAAGTCATTTTTCCCTTTCAGAAACTCTTTATAAATATTTAAAACGATAGCAACAGCAGAATCACCAATTGCATGTGTATTCACTTGGTATCCGGTTTTTATAGCCAATGCGCAAATTTCATTAATTCTGTCAGGAGAGGTAACCTGGATGCCATAATTTGAAGGATCATCGGAGTATGGTTCTTTTAGCAAAGCGGTTCTTGATCCCAGGCTGCCATCTGCATAGATCTTTATTGATCTGATGGAAAGACGCGGAGTGATGACTTGCCCTTGATTAATAAAATTCTGTATATTTTCATCTGTAGGATTGAGCATAACATATAACCTTATTTTGAGTATATCCTCTTTTTGCAAGGAATCCAGGAAATTAACAACAGGGAAGTCGAGCCCGGCATCTGTTACACCGGTCAACCCGGCAGCAAAGCAATTTACCTGCGCCAGTTTCAATAACATTACCTGTTCAGTTCGTGAAGGCAAGGGAATGCTGTTTTTCATCCGGTCAGCTGCATTCTCCCTGAGGATACCGGTCATCCAGTTATTCTTTAATTCGACTTCGCCAACTTTATAATCCTTGTAATCCAGAATTCCTGCCCGCTTTAATGCTTCACCATTGGCTAGGAGAGCATGACCATCAATCCGGATCAGAACTATTGGCCGGTCTGGAAATAATATATCCAACTCAGACCGATCCGGAAATTCTTTTTTCTCCCAGAGATTCTGATCCCATCCCCTGCCGACTATCCATTCACCCGGGTAGGAGTCTTCTTGTTTCTTTAGAAGTTCGACTATCTCGCGAAACGAGTGGATGCCACTTAGATCTAATTCCCTGAGACTGAGTGCGTAGCCAAAAAAATGGCTATGGGCATCAATAAACCCGGGATAAACATAGTTACCCCTGGCATCAATAATAGAATCAGAAACATAATGTTTCAGAATCAGGTTTGTTGGTCCAATGGCTATGAATAACCCGTTTTTTACAACAAAAGATTCCGCATAATTGAATTTCTGGTCTACCGTACAAATTTTTCCGTTGATCAGAATAAGATCAGCTTTCATTTTCACCTGAGCATTAAGTCCTGAATATAAAGCAAATAGAGATATGGCAAGGCCGATTTTTTTAATCATTGAACTAATTTTTCTTGTTTGAATCCGAAAAATAAAAACATTTTTAAAAATTTTATGGTAAATTTAAAATCATTTCTTATTTTTGTAAAACTTAAATCAAAATATATAATGAAATATAAGACCTTCACACCGAGGTTCTTTGTTGCTCTTTCAGTAATTATTGTTGCAGCCTTGCTGCGTCTGTTACCCCATTGGCCGAACTTAACCCCGATTGCGGCGATGGCATTATTTGCAGGGACCTATATCGATAAAAAGCAATATGCTTTTGCAATCCCACTCGCCGCAATGTTTGCGAGTGATCTCGTTATTGGTCTGCATGCAAATATACTTGCCGTATACGCGGGTTTTTCAATTACCGTATTAATTGGTATGGCCATCCGTAAACGAGTGAATGTAGGAAGTGTTGTATTGGCTTCTCTAATCTCCGCTGTGATTTTTTTCCTGATCACTAACTTCTCATCATGGCTCGTTGATCGGTTATATCCACATCCAATGTATCCTCAAACCTTTGCTGGTTTGATCGAGTGTTATGGAATGGGACTGGCATTTTTCCGTGATTTCACGCAGGGAGTCTCTTTTTTCCTGAATGATGTGATCGGAACTTTGTTTTACAGCGCAGTATTTTATGG
This sequence comes from uncultured Bacteroidales bacterium, assembly GCA_963800585.1. Taxonomy (GTDB): domain Bacteria; phylum Bacteroidota; class Bacteroidia; order Bacteroidales; family FEN-979; genus FEN-979. Next base: position 90,335 of record CAWDBP010000003.1, on the reverse strand, counting down.
AGCATTCTACCTTACTGAAATGCGTTTCCCCGTGTTGGACAAGACAAGACTTTAATCAAAAGCTCACTTGTTAAGCTGACAGGATGGAATTCGGAGGAGCAAATTTATACCTCATTTTATTGAATAACTTTTCTTTTCCAGCGTTTTTCTCAAACTCTGAGAGTTTTATTTTTTATGGGCTTGAGGTGCGGTTCTTCTCATTGTCTTTCCTTATCCCTAAATAAAAATTTGGTACTTTTGTAAAAAATATTACCGGGAATGATCGGGTTATTATTTGATAATCATATAGTAAATTATAAATCAAATAATTCAATCGTAAATGGTAATTCATAGTTGTTGTCGTGTCTGACCTGATACATTTATTACCAGATTCAGTAGCAAACCAGATTGCTGCTGGAGAAGTGGTTCAGCGACCCGCATCTGCCGTCAAGGAATTACTTGAGAATTCTGTCGATGCAGGAGCGACACATATCAAATTGATCATCAGGGATGCTGGAAAGACCCTGATCCAGGTGATTGATAATGGTTGCGGATTGTCAGAACGGGATGCACGTATGTGTTTTGAACGCCATGCCACTTCAAAAATCCAGACTGCAAACGATCTCATGGCAATTCATACTTTGGGATTCAGGGGAGAAGCCCTTGCTTCAATTGCATCCATAGCTCAGGTTGAACTAAAAACAAAGCGGATTAATGATGATGTTGGCACTTGTATAGTCATTGAAGGATCGGAATTTAAAAACCAATCACCAGTTAGTACCCCTGAAGGAATGAGCATTTCAGTAAAGAACTTATTTTTCAATGTACCGGCCCGCCGAAATTTTCTTAAATCAAACTCACTTGAGCTGAAATACATTGTAGAGGAATTTCTTCGGGTATCACTTGTGAACCCTGCAATCGCTTTTACGTTTTATAACCAGGACCGTATTCTGCATCAGGTATCTGCATCAAATCTGAAACAAAGACTGGTAGCATTGCTTGGTAATGCTTACAACCAGCGATTGATCCCGGTAAACCAGGAATCAGGTATTGTTAACATCCATGGCTTTATAGGTAAGCCTGAATTTGCAAAAAAAACAAGAGGAGAACAGTATTTCTTTGCAAATGGCCGATTTATCAAGAATCCATACTTGCATCATTCAATTGAAAATGCTTTTCAAGAATTGATTCCGAAAGATTCATTCCCTGCCTATTTCATATACCTTACGGTAGATCCAAAAACCATTGATGTCAATATTCACCCTACCAAGACCGAAATCAATTTTCAGGATATAAAAAGCATCTATGCCATTCTTCATTCTTCGGTCCGTCAATCCATAGGAAAATTCAACATCACACCATCCCTGGATTTCGAAACGGAACCCAGCCTGGATATTCCTCCACTTCCCAAAGATGCTGAGGTCAAACAGCCTACCATCACTATTGATCCTGATTATAATCCTTTTGAGAAACAAGTAAAAACGCAGTTTGAGATTCCTCTGTCATCCAGAGCAAAAGGAAACCAAGAACAATGGAAACCGCTGTATGATCCATTAAAAGATGTGCATTTCAAACATGAAATACCTCATGAAGAACAGACCACACAGCATTTCTTAGCTGACTGGGATAAGAAAGATACAGAAAAAAAATCTATTGGCCCTTTCCAGGCTCAAAACCGTTATATAATAAGCACAACATCCAGCGGCATCGTCATACTTGATCCTCAGAGAGCACGGGAACGGATTATCTACGAACGCTTGCTTTCGGCACTTGAGAATGACCAGCCCTCTATGCAACATCAGCTTCACCCTCAGACGATCCTGCTTTCACCTGAAGATTTTGAGATGACAAAGGAGATGATCGATGTTTTTGGGAAAGTTGGTTTTGGGATAAGGGAATTCGGAAAGAATACCATTCTCATAGAAGCAATACCGGCCGACTGCGTAGAAGAAAATGTAACGGATCTTTTTGAGAGTATCCTGGAAGGATTGAAATCAGGCACAGATGATGGAAAAACCAAGTTTCAGATCAGGGTTGCTAGATCCATGGCAAAAAGCTTGGCCATCTTCCGGAAAACAAAACTTGCGACAGAAGAGATGGAAGCCATCATTGAACAACTTTTCGCTTGTAAAGTTCCTGATCTGACCCCTGATGGTAATCTAACCATGATTTTTACCAGCTTCGATGAATTGAATAAAAAATTTAAATAAGTAGAACCTTCATGAGCGATCAATACAGCCCTACCGGCTTCACACTTCTTCCTCCGGTCGTCAAAAACCTTTTGATTATCAATGGCTTGTTTTTTTTGGCAACGATATCCTTAAGCAATTATGGAATCGACCTTGAAAAAATGTTTGGACTTTATTACATCAAATCCCCTCATTTTCGACCATACCAGTTTGTGACTTACATGTTCATCCATGCAAATGTTATGCACATCGTCCTTAATTTATTCGCATTATGGATGTTTGGTTACTTGTTGGAGAATTTTTGGGGGTCAAAACGCTTCCTGATATTTTATGTTTTTTGCGGGATCGGAGCAGCAATCACACAAACCTTTGTTCATTGGTTGGATTATTCTTCTATCCAGGCTGCTGCTGAAGTTTATTTGCATAACCCATCCCCTGATGCTTTCACGGGTTTCGTCAAGGTTCATTTCCCTCAATATTCAGACTCTTTAATGAATTTTATTAATGTATGGCAGTTGCATGCAAATGATCAGAAATTGATAAATGACTCCTTTGTTTATATCCAGCAACTAAAAGATCTTTACCTTTCGGTACCGACGATTGGTGCATCAGGAGCGGTTTATGGAATACTGCTCGCATTTGGAATGACCTTTCCCAATATGTTGGTATACCTTTATTTTTTAGTCCCGATTAAAGCAAAATGGGTTGTAATTGGCTTTTTTGTCATTGAGCTTTTTTCAGGGTTAAGAAACAACCCTACCGATAATGTAGCTCATTTTGCGCACCTTGGCGGCATGTTATTTGGACTTTTATTAATACTATATTGGAGAAAAAGACCGTTCTCAGGATAACCTGATAATTTTACAATGAACTATACGCGTAATCTTGCAGATGAATTCAAACGCTTTTTCAGAAGCGGTTCCATGCTTTCTATTCTGATCCTTATCAATATAGCAGTCTGGATACTGACAAAAGTCGTATATGTTATTTTTTTCCTGTATAACCATCCGGACGTAACTTTTGCAGATAACTTAATTCTTCATTACTTCGCTTTACCAGCCAATCCGGCAGATCTTGCATCTCGGCCATGGACATTGGTTACTTATATGTTCCTGCATATTGAGTTCTGGCACATTCTGTTTAATATGCTCTGGCTATTCTGGTTTGGCAAAATATTCATGGAGTATCTGAACTCGCGTCAGTTGCTTTTTACTTATGTTTCAGGTGGATTCGCGGGTGGATTACTTTATGTCCTTGCTTATAATATCTTTCCTGTTTTTCATCCGACCCTTCAAGCCAGCGTAGCACTCGGAGCATCCGCTTCTGTGATGGCAATTGTGACCACAATATCATTCTTTGTTCCGAACTACTCAATCAATTTACTTTTCTTTGGCAGGATAAGGATCTTATACTTAGCAATTCTCTTGTTCGCTTTTGATTTTATTGCCATTCCGGCAGGAAATGCCGGCGGTCATATTGCACACATAGGAGGAGCATTTTTTGGTTATTTCTTTTCTTTGTGGTTACGTAAAACAAAGGTCGCATACTCGGTAGGAATCTTTACAATCCTCATGAAAAAAATTCGCCAGCTTTTTAGACCAAGGTTAAAAACATCAACCTCATCTCTTTATTCAGGAAGGCCAAAAACCGATGAGGAATATAATGAAGAAAAGAATTTATACCAGAAAAGGATTGACTCTATTCTTGAAAAGATATCCAAAGGAGGTTATGACAGTCTGACAAGGGAAGAAAAAGATTTTCTTTTCCGGTCGTCCGGGAAAAACAGTTGATCATGGCAGCAAAGAAAATTAGGAACAGCCACGGATTCTTGCGAATATTGATGGTGATTTTAAACATTCTGGCAGGATTGTCGCTTCTTTTTGCTTACGCCGCTTACTATATTAGCCCTACCCAATTCTGGATATTTGCTTTCTTTGGCCTGGCTTATCCATTCCTTCTATTGCTTAATGTAATTTTTGTATTGATCTGGCTCCTTCTTTGGAAAAGGTATATTTGGATTTCAATTATTGTAATTTTATTGGGATTCAACCAACTTCTTTCTATTGTGCAGTTCAGGAAATCATTATCCCAAAATGTTCCACAAGGAAGCTTTAAAATTTTATCATATAATGTTCATAGCCTTTATGAGATCCCAAAATCAACGATAAAAGAAAAAGGCAAAACAAGAATGTTGTCAAAAGTGACGGACTTTCTTGTACAGGAGAATCCGGATATTCTTTGTATCCAGGAATTTTTCATTAGGAGTGAAGACAGCTTGAAAGTGTTACAGAAATTTACCAGTGGGCTCCATACCGACCATTATTATCTCAAGAACTATGTTGAAATAAAGGACAAACGAAAGATCTTTGCTATTGCGACTTTCTCCCGTTTTCCTATAACAGGTATTGGGCATCTTATGTCAAATAATAATAAAATCTTTGCGATATATACTGATTTGGTATTGGGCAGAGATATAATTCGTGTGTATAACATTCATCTTGAATCAATTCGTTTTGGAAAGGATGATTATTCATTTTATTCACAACTAACGGACCAAACCAGGGATCAGGAAAACAATTTTGATCTCAGGCAAGGAGTCTTCAATATCTTCGCCAAGTTGAAGAAGGCCTTCCTTATCCGTGCGAACCAAGTGGATGTGCTGAAAGAAAATATTGCACGATCTCCTTACCCTGTCATCGTTTGTGGTGATTTCAATGATACGCCGGGTTCTTATACTTATCATAAAATAATATCTGGATTTCATGATTCTTTCCGTAAGGCAGGAAATGGTTTGCTGGGAAGCACTTATGCGGGGAATTTCCCTTCCTTCAGGATTGACTACATTCTTTATGATGATGCCTTTACCGCGTACAATTATAGGAAAAGCAGCATCGATCTTTCAGATCATTATCCTGTCCAGGTATTCCTGAAGAAAACAAAGACCGATTAAAAGGAATTTATGGAGTTTAAGCTGATATCTGAATACCAGCCTACAGGCGACCAACCCCAGGCAATACAACAACTTGTGGAAGGCGTTGAACGTGGCGATCCTGCTCAGGTGTTGCTGGGTGTCACCGGTTCGGGTAAAACGTTTACCATCGCCAATGTTCTCCAGCAGGTACAACGACCGGCCCTGGTATTGAGTCACAATAAAACCCTGGCAGCCCAGCTTTATGGAGAATTCAAGCAATTCTTTCCTGATAATGCAGTAGAATTTTTTGTTTCTTACTATGATTATTATCAGCCTGAGGCCTATATCCCGGTGACGAATACCTATATAGAAAAAGACCTTTCAATCAACGAGGAGATTGAGAAGTTGCGGCTCAGTGCTTCTTCCGCTTTGCTGTCAGGACGAAGGGATGTCATCGTTGTATCTTCGGTCTCTTGCATTTATGGAATCGGGAACCCGGATGATTTCGCACAAAATATAATCCGGTTCAGCATTAAAGAAAAGATCAGCAGGAATAAATTCCTTCATGCCTTGGTGAATAGTCTGTATTCACGAACAGAAAGTGATTTCACACGTGGAAGGTTTATGGTGAAAGGCGATACCGTAGAAATCTTCCCAGCCTACCTGGATTATGCTTTTCGAATTATCTTTTTTGGCGATGAAATTGAATCGATAGAGTCGATAGACCCTGTAAATGGTACCAGGATTGATGCGATGGAAGGCCTCACTATCTACCCTGCGAATATTTTTGTCACTTCCAGGGACAAAATGAAACAGGCGATTTACGAGATACAGGATGACCTTATGAAACAAGTAGCTTTTTTCCGGGAGATTGGAAAGGAATATGAGGCAAAGCGTTTGGAGGAGCGTGTAAGTTATGACATCGAGATGATGCGCGAACTGGGTTATTGTTCGGGGATTGAAAATTATTCAAGGTATTTTGATGGACGGGCTTCGGGGTCGAGACCTTTTTGCCTGCTCGACTATTTTCCTGACGATTACCTAATGATTATTGATGAAAGTCATGTAACAATTCCCCAAATCAGAGCCATGTTCGGAGGAGACCGTTCCCGTAAGCAGAATCTTGTGGAATATGGTTTCCGTCTTCCTTCTGCTATGGATAATCGCCCACTGAAATTCGATGAGTTTGAAGTAATGGTGAATCAGGCACTTTTTGTAAGTGCAACACCTGCAGATTATGAGTTACAGAAATCCCAGGGAGTTATTGTTGAACAAGTAATAAGACCAACTGGTTTACTGGATCCGGTTGTTGAGGTCCGCCCTAGCCTGAACCAGATAGATGACCTTTTGGAAGAGATTGATCAGCGAAAGAAGAAAAACGAACGTACCCTTGTAACTACGCTAACTAAAAGGATGGCAGAAGAACTGGCAAAATACCTGACAAAAGTTGATGTAAACTGCAGGTATATTCATTCAGATGTGGATACGCTGGAACGTGTCGAGATTTTGCGTGATCTGCGAATGGGCGAATTCGATGTACTCGTAGGCGTTAACCTGCTAAGAGAAGGTTTGGATCTGCCAGAGGTGTCGTTGGTTGCAATTTTGGATGCAGACAAGGAAGGGTTTCTGCGGTCGGAGCGATCGCTGACCCAAACAGCAGGTCGGGCCGCAAGGAACATCAACAGCAAGGTCATTATGTATGCAGATAAGATGACCGATTCCATGCAACGGATGATCAATGAGACTAACCGGCGTAGGGAAAAACAGATGAATTATAATGTTGCAAATAATATCATTCCCTCACAGATCATTAAATCGATGACAGATATTCTCGGACAAACTGCTGTAGCAGGGAAAGTGCAATCGCACATGGCTTATTTTGAGAAGGAGACTCTGGATGTCGCAGCTGATCCTGTAATCCGGTATATGACAAAAGAAAAACTCCAGAAACTTATTGCTAAAACCCGGAAATCCATGGAATCTGCTGTAAAAGAGTTGGATTTCCTGGAGGCTGCCAGGTATAGAGATGAGCTCTTTGCTCTGGAAAAGCTTCTGGAGTCGAAATAAATTACCTTTCTCTTATTTTACATCAACCACTTCAATATCAAAAACTAATGTGGAATATGGAGGAATACTGCCCATTTCCTGTTCTCCATAAGCAATTGAAGATGGGCAGATTAGGGTCGCTCTTCCCCCTTTACTCATATGGAGCAAACCTTCATCCCATCCTTTGATCACATTTCCTTTTCCAACTTCCAGGTCGAATGGTTTCCCACCACGATCACGGGAAGAATCAAACTTTTTCCCATTAAGTAACGTGCCAGTATATTGAACACTTACTTTGCTGCCTGCGTGAATCTGCGGGCCGGTTCCTTTTACTTTCTCAATATAATACAGACCACTGGCGGTCGGTTTAGAAGTAATTTTATTGTCTTTCAGATATTTCTGCAACAGGCTTGATTCTTCCTTTTTTGCCTTTGATTTTTTCTCTTCCTTTTTCTTTTTCTCTGCGGCCTGAGCTTTCTCATATTCAGCTTTTGATTTTACATCCACGACCTTAACATCATAAATGATTGAAGTATAGGGTGGAATTTCACGGTAACCGCGTTCTCCGAAAGCAAGTTGTGAAGGAAGGATCAAACGGGCCTGACCACCTTTTTTCATCATTTTAATTCCTTCGAGGAAACCAGTCATATCCGGTCGTTTGCCATAAATAAATTTCATACTGTCCTGGCCAAAAACCTGTTTACCATCGATCATGGATATCTTAACATTGTAAGTCACCTGGCAACCTGAATCGATTTTGATTCCTTTTCCTGCTACCTGTTCTATATAATATAATCCGGAAGGCTGGGGTACTGTGGTAATCTTGTTATCGGCGATGAATTTGGTAAGAACTTCTTTTTCCTTCTTCTGCAATGCCTCAGGAGAATCAATTGTGACCATATGAATCACAAATCTGGCCATAGAATTTGAGTCGATATATTTCGGACGGGAAGCCTGACGAAAGGTCTTTTTAAAGAGAGAGTCAGCGTTGACAATAAATTCACCACTGTCTCCGGCAGTCAGCATCCGCATACCTTGATAAATATCTCCTTTGTAATCGGATGGAGGTAATTGCATCCGTAATGCGCCTTGTTTGTTTTTTCGGCTGTCAATAAATGTGCTGTCTTTCCCTTTGGATTTTACGATTAGCCGATATTCCATTGAGATCCAGTCTTTAACTTTCGGTTTTACCGTGTCCTTACCCACCTTGTACAATTTATAGTACAATCCGGAATCTGTTTTTTTAAACCCAGGGTACTTTGAAGTACATGAAGCAGCAATTGCCACCATCATTACCAAAGCCAACAACTTGAAGAATGTGTTTTTCATAATTGATTCATTGTTTTTGTTAGAATTATTTTATTTTTACCAGTTCGATATCATATACCAGTGTTGCTTGTTGGGGTATTTTCTTCTGATCGCCTAGTAATCCATAGGCAAGGTGCGAAGGTACTATAAATTTTGCTCGATCCCCAACGTGCATCAATAAAATTCCTTCTTCAACCCCACTTTCAACATTCCCATATCCAATTTTAAATTCTTTCAGGCCATCTTTATCTGAACTGTAACAAAGTGTTCCGTTAAGAAAACGCAGTACATACCTAATAATCGCCACCTTTCCTTTTACTGCTTTTACACCATGCCCTTTTTGGAAAATAAGATAGCGTAATCCGGTTCCTGTTTTTGTCATTTTCCAGCCGTAACGGGCTATAAAATCATCTATTTGTTGATCTTCTGTTCTTACGACTCCCCGGTTGTAATTAACCAGGCTGTCACTCATCATGCCAAGATGCCGGGTTGAATTTGATGGCTGAGGTTGTTCACTGCAGGCAATAAAAAGCAACGCGAAAATAACAAAAACTGGAAATGATAAAACATACCCATTATGGCGAATGAACAGAAACATTAATATACAGATATTAGCTTATCTTTATAATCAGGAAGATTCTCCACAAAGATTCGTACCGTCTCTTCGAGGGATAAATAACTTGTAGCACCGGCAGCATTAATATGACCGCCCACCATTGAAAAATTTACGTGCTATATCATTCACTGAGAAATTTCCTTTCGATCGGAAAGAAACTCTGACAATACCATCCCTTTCACTAAATAACGCGGCCAGATTGATTCCGCTCAATCGATAAAGCATAATTTACCACGTCCTCAGTGTCGCCTACCTGGTAATTGAATCGATTGAGATCATCTTTCGAGAGGTAAATATAGGCCGTATGAAACTCATCGAGTACAACAAGTTTTTCACTGATCGAGTAGCCTAATAATCTGAGACGTTCTTCTGAGTAAGTATCATAAATAAGTCGGTGAATGTGTTCTCCATCAATACCTTTATGGTAAAGATCAGCCGTTATCAAATAGGTTTTTTCATAATTGCAGGAATAACTGAATGAGCCTGTATCAGTGATGATTCCTGAATAAATGCAAGCTGCAATATTTTGATCAATCTGGTCTGCATCTCCACATCCGGAAATAAAATCATAAACAAGTTCTGAAGTTGAAGAAGTTTCAATGACCGAGATCATATGGGTAAATTCAGGTGCAGGATCCCGGTGATGATCGATCAATATCTTTAAAGCGTCTGAATTCCGGACAGGCTTTTCGGCTCCACTCAAGCGTCCTAATCCATTGTAATCGAGGCAAAAAATAATCTCAGCCTGTTCGATTCTTCTGAGACATTCTTCCTCCTGATCGCAATATACGAGTATAGATGGAATGAAAAGGCATCCAAAATAAGAATGCCGGGTCGGTATCCGGGCATCATCACTGATACATCATGCCCTTTTTTCTTCAGATAACCATACATGGCGAGACTTGAACCGATTGCATCCCCATCAGGATTAGTATGCGTAGTTATCAGATATCTTCCGTGGAATCTCCAGAAGTCTGATTATGTCAGTAAGTACAGATTTTTGCAATTGTCTTTTGTCATTTGAGGGCAACAAAGTTACAGAATTCATCTGTATTTCGTAATTTTACCCGTCAAACCTTAAAGAAATAACATTCTTCTATGCCTGGAAAGAGAACATTTACCATGATCAAGCCCAACACCGTGGCTGAAGGTTATACTGGCGTCATCCTTGCAAAGATCCAGGAAGCTGGATTTCGTATTGTTTCAATGAAGATCATTCATCTGACACTTCAACAGGCTGGTAAATTTTATGAGATTCATAAAGAGCGACCCTTTTATGCGGATCTTGTGACCTTTATGTCTTCAGGGCCAGTGGTTGCTGCTATCCTTGAGAAAGACAATGCAGTTGATGATTATCGCACCTTAATCGGAGCTACCGATCCTGCTAAAGCTGCACCTGGAACTATTCGGAAACATTATGCAAAAAATGTTCAGGAGAATGCCGTTCATGGTTCAGATAGTGATGAAAACGCCATCGTTGAAGGTAATTTTTTCTTCTCCGTACTTGAGCAATTTTAAAATTTATTCAGGGAAATATTCACGAAAGGTTTTATCCTTGTAAAGATAAATAATTTTTTCAACCTGTCGTTCCTCTGGCTCTATAGTCTTTTTTTTTGTATTAATACGGGGTCCAATTTTTTTCTCCACCTGTGGTATTTCCTGTTTTTCTTTAAACATTGGTTCTGTAAAAGGAAGTTCTCCTGTAACCTGATTTGACATTCCTTTTACCATTTCACCACTTCCGTTTATGACCCATTCCGTATTGATCTCCGGGAATCGGGATAGTATCTTTTGAATAAATTCAAGGCTTGGTTTATTTCTGCCGGATATCAGATGCGAAATACTTGAACGTTGAACACCGATTTCTTCAGCAAAGTCAGAAGGGGATAAATTAAGATATTTAATGATTGAGAGGATACGTTCTGTCATAACAGCAGATTATTCAGGTAACAAAAGTAATAAATATTACAAAATAAGTCAAGTTACGTTTAATATTGTATACAGAATATTTTACTTAAAGTGTCAATTGAAGTCACATCTGTATGTAGTTGATCTTTTAATTATTAATAAATTAGCGCAACTACTGTTTACATATGTATTATTTGATTTAAATTTACAACTTATTGTAAAACAAACTTTTAAAAGAGAATACTTTGGGAAGGATATAAAGTCAAAACCTGATTGGTTTACCTGATTAAAGTAGCCACTTGATAATATTAGGATGTTGATTGTTATAAAACGTTATTTTAGCTCTTATTAAGCCTCTATCTTTTGTTTAATATTCAAATTACAGATTGATTTAATATTGTTTACAAATGAAATTACAAATGTAAACATCTTAGAATAGGAATGATAAGAATATTATCGATATGAATTTATTTTCAGTTCAAATTTCTTTTATGACATGCACTTGATTCTCCATATTGCTATTAAAATATGTCAGTATGAAAAGTGTCACTTGAACACATTTAACATTATTACATCAAATACACAAATGTCAATTTACAATTGTCCTGATAAGAATTTACTCTATACAATTTCCTGGTTACTTATGTGCATAATATTTGAATTTTAATGAAACTAGTGTCCAGGAATAAATTAAAACCATCCTCGGACGGCTTCTGCGATTTGAATCTATGTGAACCAAATGGGCATTAAATTTATTAGGGATTACCTGGGGAGAGGTCTTGTCAATTTATAAAATAACTCATAGCTCCCTATTAAGATTCAGTTTTATCTTAAGGGTACAAGGAAAAAATAAATGCCAGATGAAGGTTAACTTCTCTGGCATTTATTTTTTCCGGGAAGGTTTCCCGCGATGACAAAAATTCTTATTCTGTAATTTTTATCGTGTGCATGTATTCAATAGCAGTTCCCGATGATATTTTCAGAATATACATTCCTGGAGCAAGTGTACCCAGGTTGTTTATTTTGATAGAGTTTCCCTCTCCTGCAACGACCTGCCTGCTGGTTTTCAGAATAATTTCACCGGTGATAGAGATTAGACTGATCTCATAAATACCAGAGAGACTGCCATCAACAGCTATAGTTAAATATTTGGTAAATGGGTTCGGATAAGCCTGGAATGTTGTTTTAGAAATAATATTGACCCCGGCTAACAGCAGAGCTTTATTATAATCAGGAATCCCATAACCAAGTAATGAATCCGGATGAGAGTACTGGCTGGCACTTTTTTCAATTGCCAACCGCAACTGTGCTTGATTTAAATCTGGTTTTGCCTGCCATAAACAAGCCATCATCCCTGCATTGATAGGTGAAGCAAAAGAAGTTCCGCTTCCATATCCATATAAACTGTCAGGAAAAGCAACATAAGAGTTCCAACCATCCGAAGCAATGTTCGGCTTTATATAGTTTCCATTGACGGTTCCGGTAGAACTAAAATATGCATAATTACCCGATGAATCTGTAGCTGCAATACTTAAAGCATTTAATGCATCAGAAGGAGAACTTACGCAGAGCCAGGAAGAACCACCTTCATTACCGGCACTGATACTGAGCGCAATTCCCTTATTGGCTGCAATATTTGCCCCTCTGGTTGAGGGGTTTGTATTCCCGTTCATATCTGCACAGGTATGATTCATCCAGCCATTGTCGAAAGTGGTATATCCAAGAGATGAATTGATTACATCAGCACCAACACTATCTGCCATTTCGGCTCCAACTACCCAATTGTACTCTTCTACTATATTTTCTGTGTTTGCATCTTCTGTACGGATCAGCCAGTAGGAAGCCTTGGGGGCAGTACCTATTAACTGGCCGGGAACATCACCTCCCATTGTCGAAAGAACCATGCCTCCATGGTAATGCTCCAGGTAAACATTACCACCGGGATTAACAAAATCACGTGTTCCAAGGATTTGGTTATTAGCCCTCAGACTATCAAATACAGGAGTTACGTCGGCATTCAAGAATCCAGCATCCAGCACTGCAATTACTTTCCCCTGGCCACGATAACCCATATCGTGTAAAATATCTCCGTTAAGCAAGTGGATTTGGCCATGAGAATGTCCATAATTATAACTTTGTAAAGAACTTGGCGAACCGGAGTTATAGTTTCCTCCTGGTAAATGAAGTTCTTCTTCCAACCTGAATTTTCTTTCACTTAAAGCGGATTTCTTTGAATTATAAGAAGTTACCCTGGTTACGCTTTGAACAAATGAAAGCACCTTGATAGAAGGTAATATTGAAGAATCATTCACCTTGACAGTAATTCCGTTGAACCATTTGCAACGTGTAAAAACCTGTGCCCCTAATGCTTCAACAGCAGCAACATAAGCAGGATTTACCGGTAGGTCTTCCTCAATAATTGGAATTCCCTGGGCTGTCCTTCTGTCAATTGCTCGTTGGGTAAGAAATGCCTGAGGATTATTAATGGAATAAGGTGTTCCATTCTTATCCGTAAAGGCAACGAAATATTTTTGAGGTATCTGTTGCGCAAAACCTGTTATCACAAGTAAAAATAATACTGTTGAGAGTAATTCTTTCATATTTTAGGATAATTTTGCCAAAGTTATTAAAATTTATTTGTATGCTGCGTAAAGATGATCTCAATCAGATCGAAAAAAAAGGCATCACAATGAAAACACTTGAGAACCAGTTAGATCATTTCAAACATGGTTTTCCTTTTATCCGTCTCTTACGGCCTGCCATTCAGGGTGACGGTATCATTACTTTCAGTGAAGAGAAAAAAAATGAAATTATTCATTTCTTCGAGAAAGAAGCGCCCTTTTTACGGGTAATGAAATTTGTTCCAGCCTCAGGAGCTGCAAGCAGGATGTTTAAGCATTTGTTTGAATTCCAAGCGACATTAATGACCAGCCGGAAAATCCCTGAAAGTTATTTCTCCGAAACAGGGTTTAACTCAGTTTATTACTTTTTTCAAAACATTCAACGACTTGCTTGTTTTTATGAGTTGGAGGTATCGCTGGAGAGAAAGGGAATAAACATCAAACTGGCTTTGGATGGAAATGATTTCGCTCTTGTTCTCGATCATCTTCTGAGTGAAGTTGGTCTTAATTATGCGGCACTTCCAAAAGCTTTGCTGGCATTTCATAACTATAAGGATGGCCCTAGGGTTGCTTTGGAAGAACATCTTGTTGAAGCTGCAAATTATACAAGGGACAGGAATGATGTTTCGAAAGTGCATTTTACAATCTCACCTGAATATATCCGTAAATTCGATGAGAAGGTAGCCGCAATTAGAAAAAAGTATGAAGACCATTTTCGAACTCATCTGGATATCCACCATTCAATACAGAAATCGTCCACCGATACCATCGCCGTTGACGAAGAAAATAACCCCTTCAGAAATCCAGACGGGACTCTCCTTTTCAGGCCGGCCGGACATGGTGCACTCCTTACAAATTTAAATAAGCTAGACGCCGATATTATTTTTATTAAAAATATCGACAACATTGTTCCTGACAGGCTTAAGCCTCCAACCATTGAATCTAAAAAACTTCTAGGAGGTTACCTGCTGCAAGTACGACAGAGAATATTCGATTTTTTTAAAAAGTCAGAATCTAAGAATATCTCAGAAGAAGAAATCAGGCAAATGGCTTTATATGCGACTTCACATAACCTGATACCACTGCCGGCAGGATTTACAAATGAATCTGTGGAATATCAATATAATATCCTCATTCATGAGCTAAACCGGCCAATCCGGGTCTGTGGCATGGTCAGGAATGAAGGTGAACCGGGAGGTGGGCCTTTCTGGGTTGCTGGGAAAGATGGCAGTGCGTCACTTCAGATTGTTGAGTCTTCTCAAATCAACCTTAATGATGCAGAACAAACCTCTATTTTCAAGGCTTCCACGCATTTTAACCCGGTTGATCTGGTTTGCTGCACAATAGATTATAAAGGAAACCCGTTTAATCTGGAGAGTTTTATGGACGAATCAACCGGATTTATCTCACAGAAATCCAGTGGAGGCTGTACATTAAAAGCGTTGGAATTACCGGGTTTGTGGAATGGTTCAATGGCCCGGTGGATTACGACTTTTGTAGAGATACCCCTGATCACATTTAACCCAGTAAAAACGATCAATGATCTTTTACGCGATGAACACCAGTAAAATTAAACTATTGAAAAGACATTTTCTCTATTTGCTATTTGTTCTGTTGGCAATATCAATGCAGGCAGAGGCCATAAATGAAGGTTATGTTATCAAATTTCAGGTAAAGGGAATAAAGGACACTATATGCCTGATCGCAACCTATTACGGCAACGGCACTTATGTTAAGGATACTGTGAAAGTGGATGACGCCGGAAGGTTTATTTTTAAAGCGAATGCTGATTTTCCCAAAGGTATCTACCTCGCCGTTATCAATGATAAATCCTATTTCGAATTTATCATTAACAACGACAAAAAGTTTAGCATGGAAACAGAAAGGAAGGACCTTGCGGGAAAAATGGTTATCACCAACTCTCCCGAAAACCAGCTTTTCTATGATTACCTGAAATACAACAAAACCAGGTATGCTGAGATTCAGGCTCTTCAAAAAATTGTTATTCGTGGAAGGACAAGCAAGGATTCTATAAAACTTATAGCTGATAAATCAGAGAAAATAAACAACGAGATCATACAATATAAGCTGGACATAGCAGAAAAACATCCTTCTTCTTTTGTCGCCTTTTTTATCAATGCTATGCGGGAACCGGAAGTCCCTGATATCCCTTTACTTCAAAACGGAAGAAAAGATTCGACATACGCTTACAGGTATGTCAAAACACATTTCTGGGATGGAACTGATTTCACAGATGACCGGCTTTTGAGGACTCCTGTGTTCGATAATAAACTTAAAAAATATTTCGATAAGATCCTCTATCAAAAGCCTGACTCCATTATTAAAGAATTTGACAGACTGATCGAAAAAGCCAGACCAAACCCTGAGATGTTCAAATATATGGTTTGGTTTGCCACTTATCACTCGGAGAGCTCAGAGATCATGGGGTTTGACCGTGTTTTTGTTCACGTGGTCGATACTTACTATATTACCCACCAGGCAACCTGGGAACGCCCTTCTGTAGTTGAGAATCTGATAAAGAAGGCCAACAGACTCAGACCATTACTTATTGGAGAGATACCTCCGAACATGGTTATGCTTGATACGAATAATCAACCTGTATCGATGTATTCAATAAAGTCTAATTTCCTGATCCTCTTTTTTTGGGATCCCGATTGTGGACATTGTGAACAGGAGATCCCGAAGTTAAAAGATTTTTACGATAAACAAAAAGATAGTTTAGGTCTTAAGATCTTAGCTGTTTGTTCAGATACTTCAATAGTAAAATGGAAGTCAGCCATCAGGAAAAGAAAAATGGACTGGATCAATGTAGATGGCCCCAGAACGCTGACAGGAGATTATCATGAACAATTTGATGTGAGCACCACCCCTGTGATTTATATACTCAACAACCGTAAAGAGATTATTGCTAAACGATTGGTTACGGAACAGTTCCTGCAGTTCTTTAAAAATTACATCAAATTAGGTAACCACTGATTCAACAATTTCAAGTAATTAGTATTTTTTATAAAAAAGAGAGGTGGTTTAGACCACCTCTCTCCTTTGGATCAATATTTTACGGCTTACTACAAACGGTAATTTATACCCAGCGTCAAACCTCCAAATACATTATGCGAAGGATGATACTTTCCTGTATCGTCATTGAGCCGGTAATCAGTAGCATTGATATCCATTAGACCATATCCCAATTTTATCCCGAATTCGATCATGAGATGTTTAACAAGGGTAATATCCAATCCAAGATCCATTCTGGCAAAAACATCCATTGAGGAGAACCTGTCTTTAATCCCATCTCTGCCCCACTGCGAATGGTTTTCCTGAAATGGTTTTCAGAGTGTCTATGAACGTTCCACCATTCACTTGTGTAAGTTTGATTTGCCGATAGCAGCATATTGAACTGGGGTCCAACGGCAATATAAAATTTCACAACAGGTCCGCCTATCCTGTATTTTAAAAGAATCGGGATCATGAGATAATTTAGTTTGACTTGACGTGAGAAGACAGAATCGGTCCTGGTCTTAGAATATTTCTGTCCGAGGGTACCATATCCGAGTTCTATTTTAATTCCAATATGATTTGTGAAATCATAACCAATATTAATGTTCCCCGATCCACCCATGGTAGAGACGTAATCCAGCGGATGCAGACCATAATTTTCCTGATTGGTGATCCAGGTTGATTGGACAGTCCCGGCGATTCCAAAATATAATCCTTTTTGGGCCAGTGCAGGAATGCTTGCAAGTAATAACAGCGTCAATAATGCCGAATAGAGTTTTTTCATAAAATGCTTTTTAGTTTTTTCTGCAAATATAGATTTTTCGAATAAATAAAAAAAAAATAACCATCGCTAATATCTGATACTTAAACATAGCTGTGGCATGTAATGCTTAACTTATTACAGTAAATGAAAGGAATTTATTAATGAAAGGCTAGTCCTTCAAAGAATCTATAACCGCCTTAAAAGCTTCAGGATGGTTCATTGCCAGGTCTGCAAGGCTTTTACGATTGAGTGCAATATTTTTCTCAAGTAATTTACCCATAAAGACTGAATATGACAACCCGTGTTCGCGGACACCTGCATTTATACGGGTGATCCATAAGCCGCGGAAGTTTCTTTTCTTTGTTCTGCGGTCGCGGTATGCATAAGTAAGACCTTTCTCAAGGGAGTTTTTAGCAACGGTCAGAACATTTTTCCTGCGACCGAATTGCCCTTTTGTTTGTTTGAGCAGTTTTTTTCTTCTTGCTCTTGAAGCTACTGCATTAACTGATCTTGGCATGATTTCATTTTTATTACCTGAGCGTCCCTTTATGGGTCCTTATAGCTTGGGTAAGTTGAACAATGATTGAATTAACGCTGAAGCATTTCCTTTACATTGGCTTCATCCGATTTATCTACCAGACCGGAATAAGTAAGATTGCGTTTCCGTTTTTTTGATTTTTTCGTCAGGATGTGGCTTTTGAAAGCATGCTTCCGCTTAATCTTACCGGTGCCCGTAACGTCAAATCTTTTCTTGGCGCCGGTCTTCGATTTCATTTTTGGCATTTGTCAGTATTTAGAATTGTTTTGGTTTTATATTTCCTCTTGCAGCAATAATAAGATGAAAGAGAAAACTGTTTATTTTTTTGGTGCTATGATCATGATCATCCTTTTACCTTCCAGTCGTGGCATTTGTTCAATTTTTCCATAATCCACGATAGACTGTGCAAATTTCAGCAGAATCAGTTCACCTTGTTCTTTATAAATGATAGATCTTCCTTTAAAAAATACATCCACTTTAACCTTGGCCCCATCCTTCAAAAACTTAATGCAATGATTCAGTTTAAAGTTGAAATCATGGTCATCTGTGTTTGGGCCGAGCCGGATTTCTTTTACAATGATCCTGGCGGTCTTCGCCTTCATTTCTTTTTGTTTCCTCTTTAGTTCATATAGAAACTTCTTATAATCGATCACCCTGCATACCGGAGGGTTTGCTGTTGGGGAGATCTCTACAAGATCGAGACCCCGGTTTTCTGCCATGACCAGTGCTTCACGCAGATTGTAAATTCCCGGTTCAACATTTTCACCAACCACCCGAACGACGGAGGCCTTTATATTTTCATTGATCTTGTGAGGGTCTTCTTTTTTTACAAAAGGCCTGCGGCCTCCCCTGTTAAAGTTGTTGTTAAACGGAAGTGCTATGGTTTATCCTCCTATTTTTAATTACGAATTAAGAATTTTGAATTATAAACTATTGGTTTTAAATTATTTCTCCTAGTTGTTTGGTTACTTCATCATCGATTAATTTGATAAAGTCCTCCAGTTTTTGTGGACCAAGATCACCCTGACCGTGTCTTCTCACTGAAACAGTTTCTTCCATTTCTTCCCGCTCCCCTACTACCAGCATGAAAGGGATCTTTGCCAGTTCGGCGTCCCTTATCTTCTTGCCGGCTTTTTCGTTCCTGGCATCAATTTGGGCGCGAATATCGGAATTATTCAGTAATTGTAAAACTTTTTCTGCATAATCCTGATATTTTTCACTGATTGGCAGTATGATAGCCTGGTCAGGAGTCAGCCATAAGAGGAAAATTCCGGCGGTATGTTCAATCAAAACAGCGACAAAGCGTTCCATCGATCCGAACGGAGCACGGTGGATCATCACCGGGCGATGCTTCTGATTGTCACTCCCGATGTATTCAAGTTCAAATCGGTCGGGAAGGTTATAATCTACCTGTATAGTACCCAGCTGCCATTTCCTCCCCAGTGCATCTTTCACCATAAAATCCATCTTCGGACCATAAAAAGCAGCTTCCCCAGGGACGATCACATAATTCAGGTTCCGCTCTTGTGCCACTTCAAGGATGGCCTTTTCGGCTTTATCCCAGTTCTCATCACTGCCAATGTATTTTTCTTTGTTGTTTTTATCACGAAAGGATATCTGGGTTATAAAATCTTTAAAATCAAGTGCCTTGAAGATCAGCATAACAATGTCGATCACACCTTTAAACTCATCTTTCACCTGCTCGGGTGTACAAAAGATGTGAGCATCATCCTGGGTGAATCCGCGGACACGGGTCAGGCCGTGAAGCTCGCCGCTTTGCTCATAACGATAAACCGTTCCAAATTCAGCGATCCTGACCGGAAGTCTTTATATGATCTGGGTTTGGAACTGATATATTTCACAGTGATGCGGACAGTTCATCGGTTTCAGAAAAAATTCTTCTCCCGGCACCGGTGTTGAGATCGGACGAAATGAACTTTCGCCGTATTTCTGAAAATGTCCTGATGTCTTATATAATTCCACATTCCCGATATGCGGACAAATGACCTGCTGATAACCGGCTTTTTCTGAACTTTCTTCAGGAACATTTCAAGACGTTCCCTCAACAATGCCCCTTTCGGAAGCCATAAAGGCAGCCCCAGACCCACTCTCTGCGAGAATGTGAATAGCTCCATTTCCTTGCCGATCTTCCTGTGATCCCGTTTCTTAGCTTCTTCAAGAAGGGCCAGATAATCGGTCAGTTCTTTTTGCTTTGGAAACGTAGATACCATAGATGCGTGTAATCTGTCTGCGTTTCTCATCGCCTCTCCAATAAGCACCGGCAGTATTCAGCAGTTTGATGGCTTTGATGAACGAGGTATCGGGAAGATGCGGCCCACGGCAAAGGTCGGTAAAATGTCCTGATTCATAGAAGGTGATCTGTCCGTCTTCAAGATCCTGCAATAATTCGAGCTTATATTCATCATTTTTCCGGGTAAAATAGTCTATCGCTTCTGCCTTTGCGGACTTCTCTTCTCCTGAAAGCTTGGTTTTCCTTTGCCAGTTCAATCATCTTTGCTTCAATCGTCGGAAAATCCTCGGAAGAAATAGCTCTTTCTCCAAAATCTATGTCATAATAAAACCCGCTTTCAATATGAGGCCCTATGCCAAATTTAGCATCCGGGGTAAAGTAATTCAATTGCTTCAGCCATCAGATGTGCTGAGGAATGCCAAAAAGTACCTTTACCTTCTTCATCGTTCCAGGTAAGCAACTTTATGCTCGCATCACCATGGATCGGACGCGTTGCATCCCAGACCTCACCGTTCACCAAGATTGAAAGGACATTGCGTGCAAGCCCTTCGCTGATGCTTTTAGCAATTTCCAGCCCGGTTGTACCTTCAGGATACTGCCTCACAGAATTATCGGGTAGTGTTATGTTGATCATTCTCTTCCTGTGTTCTAATATTTCAGGGGTGCAAAGGTATTGATTTACTACCAGAGAAACAAATAAATCTGGGGCTAAATTGGTAATAACAAGCGGGGTCAATCACTTTGCCACTACACTGAACTCTGTTCTCCTGTTATTGGCCCGCCCCTGTTCAGTATCGTTGGTGTCAATAGGACGGGTCATTCCGAAACCAGCATAACTCAACCGTTCTTTTGAAATCCCGTTTACAACGAGATAATTATAAACGGCCTGTGCCCTGCTTCTGGAAAGTACCAGGTTATGATCAGCAGTACCATGATTATCGGTGTGACCACTTATCTCAATATGGATTTGGAGATTACTTTTTAATAACTGGATCAATCTGCCAAGTTCACTTCTGGATTCCTCTTTCAGATCATATTTATCAATATCGAAGAAGATGTTTTTCAGGATCACGGTTTCTCCGACCCGGATGGGTTGAAGTGGAACATTATAGATGAAGGGTTTTGTTTTTGAATTTCCCCCAATTAATTCAAAATGATCAGAATAAAACAGATAACCGGGTTTGGAGACATTCAACCCATAATTCTTTTCGGTCGGCAATGCAAGTAGAAATTCGCCAGTAATCTTATCGGATGAAGAACCTGAAACTATTTTCCCGGTTGCCAAATCGATAAGTTCAAATTTTGCTTCTAACCGTTGCTTTGTCTCCTTGTCAAATACGATACCTTTAAAATAAGTAACCATTACCGGTTGTGCTTCCTTATATAATTTAAAGGAATAGATATCCATCCCGCCTTTACCGCCCAATTTATCACTTGAGATATAAGCCACGTCGCCTTTCGCATTCACCACCAGGTTGATCTCATCGGCATATGTATTTATAGGATAGGCCAGGTCCACCGGGCTTGTCCAGTTACCATTCGCATCCATCCTTGAAACAAACAGGTCAAATCCACCCATCCCCTGATGACCTCTTGAAGCAAAATATAAAGTGCGGTTATCGGGGTGGATGAATGGAGCAATTTCTTCATCCTTTGTATTGATTGAATCTCCAAGGTTTACCGGAGCACTCCATGAACCATCGGGTTGAAGTTCAGTTTTCCAGATATCTGAACTCCCCTTTCCTCCTTCTCGGTTGCTTGCAAAATAGAGTGTCTTTCCATCGGAAGAAAAAGAAGGCTGGGAATCCCATGAACTCGAATTCACGACAGGACCCATGTTTTCCGGCGTCGACCATTCATCGCCAGTCCTCCTTGACCAATAAAGGTCACAACTACCATAACCATCCGGCCGGTTGCAAGCTGCAAAGAAGATATATTTCCCATCGGGAGAAATACATAGCGCACCCTCATTTTCTTCCGGGTATTCATTGGCGGGCCAAGGTTGACAGCCTTCCGCCAGACACTATCGGTCCTCACCGACTTGTAAAAATCTTCATTAAATTCCGTTAGATTCTGATGACAGCATTATGGGAGCGTGGAAGTTTACGGGTAAGAAACAATTCCTGCTCATCTGCAGTTACTGCATTCATGTATTCATCATAGGCGAGTTGATGCTGTCACCAAGGTTCTACCGGTCTTGAATGGAACCGGATGCGCCATGGAGTTGATCCCGAAATCACATGATTTTATACTCCTTTTAGCTTTTTCCTGTTTATCCTCTGGTTGATCGGGATAGGTTAGGATATTTCCTGTAAATCATCACGGGCATTATTATAAAGACCTGTCATAATTCCACATTGGCGACAATGAAGTAAAGAACCGGGAGAAAATTCAGGATTGGCATCAATGCCTTTTTTATACTGCACAATAGCTTCTCGTGGCTTCGTTGTTCTGAAATGATATCCCCTTTCAGGATATAAGCTTCCACGAAGGCAGAATCTTCCTCTGTTGCCTTATCCAATATCCGGATAGCTTTTTGATAATCCTTCTGGTCATAATAATTGATGGCTTCTGTGAACAATGCTGCCGCTTTCTTTGATTTTGTCGAAAGAGGCGAAGTTTGGGAGAATGCAGGAATCATCAGACCTACAAAAAGGACGAGGATCAGAACTCTGAATGTCTTGGGTTTCATGGTAAAAAGTTGTCTGAACATTTCTTCATGGGATCCTCATATACTTATGCGCCTGTAAGGAGATCCTCCATTTTGGATTTGCCTCAATGTATTTCACTATCTTCGGAATCATTGTTTCGCGCCGGCTCCATTCGGGCTGGAGATAAAGAATGCAGGCAGATGAAACACGCCCGGCATTTACTTCTGCCCAATCCAAATCCGGTAAATCTTCGATAATGACTTTTAATTCATTGGCTTTTATGAAAATTCCCGCCAATGGAGGTGCATCTTTCTTTGGTGAAAGGCAAATCCAATCCCATTCACCGCTAAGTTCAGAAGAACCGGAAGTTTCAAGAAATGTTGCGATCCCATTCCGGTGAAGGCCATCGCAGAGATAGTCAAGATTGTATAAAAGGGGTTCCCCTCCTGTAACGACAATGGCCTTAGCCAGGAATGAAATGGCATGTTCAATGATCTTATCCGTTGATACAGGTGGATATTTTGCTGCATTCCATGATTCTTTACTGTCGCACCAATTGCAACCCACATCACAACCTCCGATTCTTACAAAATAAGATGGTCTGCCTGTATGAAATCCTTCCCCCTGGAGAGAATAGAATTCTTCCATCAGGGGAAGCATCTTCCCTTCCTTCAGCAATATTTCATCGTTTGAAATCAACACTCAGAATTTAATCTCTTTTTTCGCCGCCTTCAGGGTATTCAGGAGGAGTGATACCCTCGTCATCGGTCCAATTCCGCCAGGTACCGGAGTTATGTAACTGCATTTCTTTGATACTTCACTAAAATTCACATCACCGATAAGTCTGAATCCGGATTTTGTTTCATTTGAAGGGATCCTGTGGATTCCCACATCAATGACTACTGTATCTTTTTTAACCATATCAGCAGTCACAAATTCTATCTTCCCCATGGCAACGATTAGGATATCTGCCGTTCTGTAATGGCCTGAATATCCATAGTATGGCTATTGCAAAGTGTCACAGTCGCATTACCTGTTCTGCTTTTGCGTGAAAGGAGGATACTTACAGGTGTTCCGACAATATTGCTTCTTCCAAGCACGACACAATGCTTCCCTTCAGTTTCAACCTGGTAATGTTCAAGCAAAGTTATTATGCCATAAGGAGTTGCAGGAAGATAAGAAGGAATGTTCAGCACCATCCTTCCAACATTTACAGGATGGAAGCCATCAACATCTTTAGATGGTTCTATGCTTTCAATGATCTTATGTTCGTTGATGTGAGCCGGAAGTGGCAATTGGACAATGAACCCATCGATTTCAGGATCATTGTTAAGAAATCTGATAGCCTCCAGGAGTTTTTCCTGTGAAATACTGGCATTATATCTATAAACAGAAGAGATAAAACCTACTTCCTTACAGTCCTTTTCTTTTGCTGCTACATAAGTTTGACTTGGTGGATCTTCTCCAACGAGAACCGCTGCTAAATGAGGCGCATCTTTGCCTGCATCAAGCATTTTTGTTTTAACTTCTAGCGCAATTTCTGCCTTGATCTTGTCGGATACCAATTTCCCATCCAATAAATTCATTGTGTCATCTTAAGTTAGTTCATATTTCTCATATTCCGCATCATGTTAGCCATTCCTCTCCCTTTATTGGTCGTCACCATTTTCATCATGCGCCGGGTATCATCAAATTGCTTGATTAGCCGGTTGACTTCCTGGATGGTTGTGCCACTTCCGGCTGCAATCCTTTTTCTCCGGCTTCCATTGATAAGTGAAGGATCTTCCCGTTCGTCAGGTGTCATGGAATTAATGATGGCTTCTATACCTTTAAAAGCATTGTCATCAATATCAACGTTCTGGAGGGCTTTACCCATTCCCGGCAACATTCCCATCAGGTCTTTGACATTGCCCATTTTTTTTATCTGCTTGATCTGCGAAAGAAAATCATTAAAGTTGAACTGGTTTTTAGCAATTTTCTTCTGAAGTTTGTGTGCTTCTGCTTCATCAAACTGTTCCTGCGCCCTCTCTACAAGTGAAACGATATCGCCCATCCCCAGGATACGATCGGCCATACGTTCGGGATAAAAGATATCGATAGCTTCCATTTTTTCGCCGATCCCTACAAATTTTATTGGTTTCTCAACCACGGCACGAATAGTCAGCGCTGCACCCCCCCGGGTATCACCGTCAAGTTTAGTAAGAATCACTCCTTCATAATCAAGGCGATCATTAAACGCTTTTGCTGTATTCACGGCATCCTGGCCGGTCATGGAATCAACAACGAATAAGGTTTCATGAGGATTAACTGCTTTCTTTACAGCAGCAATCTCATTCATCATCTCTTCATCGATAGCTAATCGGCCTGCAGTATCAATGATAACGACATTGAATCCCCGGTCTTTCGCAGAGGTGATGGCATGTTTTGCAATTTTCACCGGATCTTTGCTTTCATCTTCGGAAAATACCTCAACTTCAATCTGCTGTCCAAGTACCTTTAATTGTTCTATTGCAGCAGGGCGGTAAACGTCACCTGCAACCAACATCGGGCTTTTTCCTTTTTTTGTTTTCAGATAGTTGGCCAGCTTTGCAGAAAAGGTGGTTTTACCTGACCCCTGCAAACCAGCTATGAGAATGACAACCGGATCACCTTTAAGGTTGAGGTCGCTTTTCATGCCACCCATCAGTTCAGTAAGTTCATCGTGTACGATCTTGACCATCAGTTGTGCGGGCGAAACCGAAGTAAGAACATTTTGTCCAAGGGCATTCTCCTTTACCTGGTCTGTAAACTGTTTAGCAATCTTGAAACTAACGTCGGCATCAAGCAATGCTTTTCTGACATCTTTCAAAGTCTCAGCTACATTGATCTCGGTGATATGTCCTTGTCCTTTGAGGACTTTAAATGCACGGTCGAGCTTATCGGTCAATCCTTCAAACATAGATCTAATCCTTTATAAAATCTTTAGTTTATACCCACTGGCAAAAGTACGAATAATTCAATTATTAGAATAAGCTGGCAGGTGGGTCAGGGGATTAGAGGTGAGATACCTATTTTTATAATCGATATTTTTTTATTCCTTTTGTCGTTTTTTCCCAAAAATTATGTAGCTTTGCGAAAACATTAATTCTAAAAATCTTCATTTAAATTATCGGTTATGAAAAGAACACTACTTTCAATTGTTTGTTTGACCCTGCTTTCGCTTTATTCATTCTCTCAGACATGGATTACGCAAGGTGCGGGATTTACAGCCGTATCCAGAGGTATTATGAATATCTCTATTGTTAACAGCCAAATCGCATGGCTTTCAGCCTATGACGGTTCTGGTGGTGGAGCCGCAGTTCAGGATTTCAGTAAAACTCTTGATGGTGGAAACACCTGGACCCCTGGCACTGTTAATAATGCTACCGGACTTTCATTTTCCCAAATTTTTGCAATCAATGCAGATACAGCATTTGCAGCTATGTATAAGGCATCCGGGTCTAACGTGCAGGGTGTGTACAAAACAACTAATGGCGGAACAACCTGGGCCAATCAGCCAACCGCCATATTTACAGCATCATCATCATTCCCGGATTGGATTTATTTCTGGGATGCAAATAATGGGATAGTTGTGGGAGATCCCGTCAATAATTATTTTCAGATATATACCACAAGCAATGGTGGTACAACCTGGGTTGCACTTCCCACTTCTCAAATGCCTGTTATACTTAGTGGCGAAACCGGATGGACTTCGAACTATTGCGCATATAACGATTATATTTGGTTCGGTACCAGTAAAGGGAGGATTCTTGGATCTACGGACAGGGGGCAACATTGGATTGTTGCAACTGTTTTTACTACCTCACAGGATCCATTCCCGGCCTACCGTGATTCTTTAAATGGGCTGGGACTTAAATACCAATCAGCGGCTGACACACTGGCACTTTTAAAGCAATCAACAGATGGTGGAACAACCTATTCTTCATTGACTTATACCGGATCTCCCTTTACTGGTGAGATTCATTTCGTACCTAATACCCCTAATACTTATATTACTACTGGGGTTGATGCAACCAACCAGCCTACCCGGATAGGGTTTACCTATTCATTTGATGGTGGTTCCACATGGTACACCGAACCATCGATTCTTGGAACTCAGATTACTTGCTCCCAATGGTTAAATGACTCAACAGGATGGCTCGGCTCTTTCAATACGGCTACGACTGATGGATTATATAAATTCAATGGGGTCCTAGCTCAACCTATAGCCAACTTTATGTCACCTGACACATTACTTACACTTCAAAATGATACTGCTCATTTCTTTAATGAATCTACTGGTAATCCATCAACATATCATTGGACATTCCAGGGCGGACACCCGTCAAGTTCTACATTGAAGAATCCTCCTGCCATTATATACAATAGCCCAGGCGCTTATGATGTAACCCTTGTCGTTAGCAGTGCTTTTGGAACAAGCACATTAGTAAAAACCAAGTATGTTTATGTTGGAAATGTTGGTATTAATGATCTCAACCAGAATGCCGTGACTGTCTTTCCGAACCCCGTTAAAGATTTTCTGACGATTCAGGCTAATAGCGAAATTAAAGAAATCTATGTTTACTGTGTAACAGGACAGCTTATGATTGACCAAACAGCAAATTCGAAAAAGGTTACTTTAAATGTCTCTGGGCTGAAAACAGGAATCTATAGCCTGAAAGCTATTTTAGACAACGGTACTATAATTAAAAAAGTTGTCATCCAATAAGCTCTAGCTTAATAAACCCTAAAGGACGGAAGTCCAGGCGGAATTTCAGGAAGCTGTCTTTTAATGAGACAGCTTCTTTTTTTATGTCCTGTTTCCAGGTAATGAATTTCTGAAAGTTTTGAATTTAATAAAACTATACTTAGTTAATATGATTTTTTACATTCTCTATTGCTTTTATTTTTAAAACTATGTAAGTTTGCATAAACGTTAATAAAAAAGAATCATGAAAAAAAATGTACTTTTAATTATTGCTTTTCTGGCAATATCGGCTTACACCCAAGCCCAATGGGTAGAACAAGCAACTGGGTTTTCAACCGCAAGCAGAGGGATCGATTTTGTTAATATTGTCAACCCCAATGTGGTTTGGGCATTAGCCTATGACGGGACCACCAGTCATCAGGTAATCAATGAATTTACAAGAACCGTTAACGCCGGAACCCTTTGGACCCCCGGACATGTACTTGGCGGAAACACATACGGTTTGGGTTGTATTTCAGCCATTAGTGATCAGGTAGCATGGGTTACTTTATATAATGGCGTTGGCAACCAGGATAATACCTGTGGGGTTTATAAAACCACAAACGGGGGAACTACCTGGACTCATATGACCGGTGCATTGCAAGGATCAGCTTCATTCCCTGATAATGTTCATTTCTGGGATGCCAACAGCGGAATGTGTCACGGAGATGTGAACAACGGTTATTTTGAGATTTATACGACGATAAATGGTGGAACCACCTGGACAAGGGTTCCCCAATCAAATATCAATGCAACGGTGACATCGGGTGAAGGTGGATGGACAGGTGTGATAGATGCTGTTGGAGACAGTACAGTTATGTTCGGAACAAATAAAGGCAATATCTATATCTCTAATGACCGTGGATTCCATTGGTTTGGTGTTGCAACAGGTATTGTTCCTGCATCAGGTGGCACCATGGGTTGTACACATATAGCTTTCATCGATAAAATGAATGGATTGGCTGCACAAGGTTATAATGCAGCTGCAGCTGATGGCGACACATCACTTCAGATTTTCCAGACATCCGACGGAGGACATACATGGGCACCGGTGACATACACTGGACGTGCTTTCAGTAACTGGCTTTCTGCTGTGCAAGGTTCTCCATCAACCTATGTCAGCGATGGTGGAAATCCGAATTACAATGCAAGTGCAACCGGCGTGACCTACTCTTGGAATACTGGTCATGCCTGGACAACTATGGATGCAACGCTCGGAACCCAATTCCTTGCATGCGATTGGTATAATGACTCCACCGCCTGGGCGGGACATTTCAATACCGATCCAACCACAGGAGGTATTTGGATGTGGACCGGGCATCTTGAGCAGCCCATAGCCAACTTTATGTCACCAGATACATTACTTACACTTCAAAATGATACTGCTCATTTCTTTAATGAATCTACAGGACATCCATCAACATATCATTGGACATTCCAGGGCGGCCACCCGTCAAGTTCTACATTGAAGAATCCTCCTGCCATTATATACAATACTCCAGGCGCTTATGATGTAACCCTGGTTGTCACAAGTGATTATGGAGTAGATACTTTGGTTAAAACTGGTTATATTCATATTGGTGGTGTTGGTATTAATGATCTCAACAAGAATGCTGTGACTGTTTTTCCGAACCCTGTTAAAGATCTTCTGACGGTTCAGGCCAATAGCGAAATTAAAGAAATCATGTTTACAGTGTAACAGGGCAGCTTATGATTGACCAAACAGCAAATTCGAAAAAGATTACAATAAATGTTTCAGGTCTTAGCACAGGCATCTATAGCATGAAAGCTATCCTGGGCAATGGTACTATAATTAAAAAAGTTGTCATACAATAATCTCTAGCTTAACAAACCCTAAAGGACGGAAATCCAGGCGGAATTTCATGAAGCTGTCTCATTAAGAGGCAGCTTCTTTTTTGTATTTTTTTTAGATTATCACATATGAATATTTTTTTATATTTGCATATATGATATCCGGAATTTGCCACGACTATGGAAGAACAGCCGAAGAATGAACAAAATCAAGATAATCAGAATAAAAAAGACCTTAAGCAGGAAAATTCAATACTGCTCTCCCGGCGAAAATTCATACGCAACTTTGGCTTGATTGCGGCGGGAGCCACTGCGGGAGCTGCCGCACTTTTTTCAGGAGATATTTTTGAAAAAAGCAAAACGAAAGGTGGTAAAAAGAAAGTTTTACTTACACAGGATAACAAACTTGTTGAAGTAGACTCACTTGAACTAAAGGCCCTGGAAAAGTCGCCTGAGGAGAAATTTCAGTTAAGAGGCCGGGAAGGTATCCCTGGCCGGCGATGGATCTGGGTGATCGACCTTTCAAAATGCCGTAACGCCCGTCAATGTATAGCCGCCTGCCAGGCAGCTCATCATCTCAGGTCGGATCAGTTTCATATCAACACATTGCAGATACAGGAAAACCGGAATACTCCGTTTTTCCATATGCCAAAGCCCTGTCAGCATTGTGACAATCCTCCCTGTGTGGCTGTATGCCCGGTCGACGCCACCTTCAAGCGACCCGATGGCCCGGTGCTGATCGATAATGAACGTTGCATTGGGTGCCGTTTCTGTATTGCTGCCTGTCCTTATTCTGCACGCATGCTGAACTGGAGCAAACCAAAGTATGAAGAGCAGGATAAAGGTCTTCCTTACAATATAGAGTTAAACATCCCTCAACGTATAGGGACTATCACGAAATGCCTGATGAGTTCCGACAGGCTTCGCGAGGGCAAACTTCCATATTGTGTTTCCGCCTGTCCCAACGGAGTTTATTATTTTGGGGATGAGAATGAAGATACCGTGACCAACGGTACGACAAAAGAAACCGTAAGACTTAGTAAGTTGCTTAGCGAAAACGGCGCCTACCAGCTACTTTCAGAACTCGGGACCAAACCAAGAGTCTATTACCTTCCACCCAAAAACCGGTTATTCCCGTTCGAACCTTCAAAAGATGCAGAACCGAAAAAGAGCTGATTATGGATGAAAACAAACTTACTCTCGATAAATTAACAAAAGACCTTACCTTTCATATCCGCATCACACGTGGATTTAAAATATGGATGGGCTTCCTCATTATTGGCCTGAGCATTTGCCTTTATGCCTATTCTCTTCAGCTTCGATATGGATTGGGTGTTGCCGGAATCCGCGATTATGTTTCATGGGGTCTGTATCTTTCTAATTTTGTTTTCTTTGTTGCGACCAGCCTTATCGGAATGCTGATCAGTGGCGTGCTTGGTCTGACCGGGATAAAATGGATCACTCCCGTTGCACGGATAGCTGAGATCATCGCAGTTGCCTTTGCTGCCATTGCAGGGTTGGTCATCATCATGGACATGGGCCGTCCCGACCGGCTTGCCTATGTATTTATTTACGGTAGGTTTCAATCACCTATTTTATGGGATGTCACAGTTGTTACAACCTATTTTGTACTCAGCGCTCTTTTGTTATTTCTTACACTGATAACGGATATCGCATGGGTTAATAAAAAAACCGACCACCTTCCGGGATGGGTCAAAAAATCCTATCAGGTACTTTCTCTGAACTGGACAGATACTCCTGAAAAGAATGCGATTATCCGGCGTTGTGTAAGAATTTTACTCATCCTTATTATCCCCTGCGCCTTAGCTATACATACTGTCACTTCATGGCTGTTTGCCATGACAACCCGCGCAGGTTGGGATAGTACGCTTTTTGGCCCCTATTTTGTTTCCGGAGCCTTTGTTTCCGGCGGATCTGCCGTTATTATTGCAATGTATTTTTTTCAGAAGAATTACAAACTTAATAACTACATCACCAACAATCATTTCGATAAGATGGGGAAACTTCTTGTCCTGCTAATGCTCGTGTACTTGTACTTTAACATCAACGAATTCCTTGTTCCGGCATATAAACTTAAGACTGCAGAAGCCATGACCCTCTACGATCTTTTTACCGGACGATTCGCTGGCCTCTTCTGGGCTGTGCAAATAGGTGGACTGGTACTTCCGGTAATCCTCCTGCTTCTTCGAAAAATGAGAGATCCCCTTCCATTGCTGATAATCGCTCTTGCTGTTTTCATCGGTTCTTGGTTCAAACGCTATATTATTGTGATCCCCACCCAGGAACATCCCTATTTGCCCATTCAATACGTACCCTACAATTTTAAAATATATACTCCGACACTGACAGAAATCGCAATCACCTTATCGTCATTTTTTATGGTGCTGATCATTATTACAGTTTTATCGAAATTTTTTCCTGTAGTTCCGATCAGGGAAACAGCAGAAGAACGGGGACTTGATAAAGGAAAACAGTGAGCAGGAGAATGAAGGAAAGCAGTGAGCAGTGAATAGTGAAAGTGAAAGTGCAGGCAGTAACGTTAAAATAAGATGATAAAGAAATACTTATACATTTTATTTTTCATTTTTATTGGCTTGAAGATTTGCGGTTTTGCACAATCGGTTGCTCCTCTGATTGGATGGTTCCGGATGAAGCAAAAGGAAAAGTATGCTCCATTTAGTTTCACTGCGGAGACGGTGAAGAGCGGAGAGAATGTATTTCAAAAGAACTGCAAGTCCTGTCATGGAGAACCCTGGCAAGCAGAACTGGGCAAAGATCATCCCCCTTCCGGGGGATCCTTCTTCCGCCGGATTCCAGGGACAAACGGATGGAGAGATGTTTTTCAGGATCACGACGGGTAAAGCCCCGATGCCGCAATTTGGAAATGTCCTTTCAGATGAAGAACGCTGGGAGGTGATCTCCTATATCCGGAGTTTTAATTCCGTTATGTGCAACCCCCTATGTTGAAAATGCGGTGACCCGGAAGTAAAAACCTCAGGCTCCGGATGTATTGTAATTACAGGCAAAAGAAGCTTTATGTTTTGTGCATGGATATTACCAAAGACAAATCAGGGATCCCTTCAAAAGGCATCGATATCCAATTGAATGTAAAACGATATTTTGGAATTCTCAGGGTTGGCGATCCGAAACTACCAATGGCACGGGGAATTGCAATGTTTGATTTCCCCTCCGACCTGCCTGGTGGTCATCTTGGTATCCTTGATCTTTCTGCCAGGGTAAAAGATGAAACCGGGTTACTTTAATTCAAACCAGGCCAATGCCAGATATGCTATCGGTAAGCCATTCCTGTTAAAAAGTCTGACTGATGCGTATGCTATGTGGTCTGATTCGTTCCAAAGCACCTATATGGATTGTCCTTACATTCTCCCTGTCGTTAATTACAGTATGGGGATTTATCTTTTATATCTTTATTGCATTAAAGAAATTGAAACAAACCAGTTAATAAAAACAAAAAACATGAAATATTTAACAACCATCGGAAGAATCTTGTTTGCTCTGCCTTTCGGTATCATGGGCTTGAACCATTTTATTATGAAAAGTTACTATTTAGGAATGATGAGTACCTTCATTCCCGGAGGCGGATATACTATTATTATCACCGGGCTGGCTCTGATTGCGGCCTGTATATCAATTATCGCTAAGAAGTATATCCAGATTTCGTGCCTTCTATTGGCGCTTTTATTGTTTCTCTTCATCCTCACCATTCATGTTCCCGGACTTTTTGACCCGACAGACGTGACCATCTTGTCGATGCATACGAAATTCTCGACCCTTGCACTTATCGAACTCATGAAAGATGTTTCCCTGATGGGAGGTGCATTGATGATAGCCGGGATCTACAGGAATGAAAATGCCGTCTGAAGAAACGTGAAAGACGATCCATTCAAAACGCTCAACGCTATGAATTATAAAATTGCCTTTCTGTTAACCATCATTTTGATTATAGGATCACGTGACATTGCATTGCACAAGAGCCTGCAGATACGACCGAAGTAGGTGTTTATGAACACCTCGATAATGTAATTCCTGGTAGATTGTCTTTCAGAGATGAAAACAACAATCCTGTGATTCTGAAGGATCTGATTAAAGCGGCCTACTATTCTTGCATTGATTTATTTTGACTGTCCCGGAATTTGCCCTCAATTATTGGCCAGTGTCGCAAATGTGGTTCGCAAAATGGATATGCAGCTCGGAAAAGATTACCAGATCATTACAGTAAGTTTTAATGAACTGGACACTCCGGAGAAAGCGTTAGATAAGAAGAATAACTTCCTTGACCGGAAAAGCAAGCATTATGCTCAGTATTGGAAATATCTTACAGGGGACAGCACAAATATTCATACACTCACAAACGCTGTTGGATTTCAAATTTATTCGTGCGGGTAATGATTTCATTCATCCCAGTTGCATCACAATTCTAAGCCCTGAAGGTAAAATCACACGCTATCTGTATGGAACCACCTTTCTTCCATTCGATGTAAAAATGGCCCTGATTGAAGCTCAGAAAGGCATCTCACGGCCAACGATCAATCGCATTCTGGAATATTGCTTTTCCTACGATCCGGCTGGCAGACGTTACAGCCTGGAAGTAACGAAGGTGAGTGCAACAATAATCCTTTTTATTGCGGTCATCTTTTTTATCTCTCTGATTGTGCGTTCATCACGAAAAAGATCACGATCAAAGAGAACCATCAAATCCATCAAATTCTCAGTAAAGAAATACGATCAATGACAGAAAATGACAATCTTCATGAAGAACCGAGTTATCTGATCGATACCGGCAAGCGAAAAGGGATCAAAGCCTGGCTCACCACCACCGATCACAAAAGGATCGGGCTGCTTTATCTCTGGTCGATCATGGTTTTCTTCATTGTGGAGGGCAATCCTGGGGAAACCATGCGTACCGAACTTTTCAAGCCAGGTCAGCAGATTCTATGGTCCTCAGACATACAATGCTATTTTTACGCTGCATGGACTAATCATGATCTTTCTGATCGTGATCCCGGGGCTGACGGTTGTCTTCGGCAACTTTGTAATGCCAATTATGATAGGCGCCAATGACGTCGCCTTTCCACGGCTCAACCTGTTTGCGTGGTATCTTTATATCCTTGGTGCAGCAGTTGTTGTCATTTCCCAGTTTACCGGGAATGGTCCCCCTGACACCGGATGGACATTTTATGCCCCTTATAGCACACAAACGCACACAAATGTAATAGCTAGCAGTTAGTGGAGCCTTCATACTCGGTTTTTCTTCCATTCTGACCGGAATCAATTTTATTGTAACAATCCATCGGTTACGCGCACCCGGGGATGAGTTTCTTCAAGATGCCCTTACTGCCTTGGGCGATCTATGCCACAGCATGGATCCAGGTCATGGCTACTCCTGTTATCGGTATCACCTTATTGATGATAATTGCAGAAAGAGTTTTTCATATTGGTTTCTTTGATCCGGCATTGGGTGGCGACCCGGTTTTGTACCAGCATCTGTTCTGGATCTATTCCCATCCTGCGGTATACATCATGATCCTGCCGGCTATGGGAGTCATTACCGAAATCATCCCAACCTTCTGTCAGAAACAGATATATGGCTACAAGGCCATCGCAATTTCCAGTCTTGCCATTGCCGGGGTAGGTTATTTTGTATGGGGACATCATATGTTCACTTCAGGGAATGAGCAAAGAAGCCATCTGGACATTCTCATTACTTACATTTTTAGTAGCTGTCCCCTGCGCCATTAAGGTATTCAACTGGGTAGCGACCATGTACAAAGGGGCTATTGATTTGAAACCTCCGCTATTGTATGCCATTGCATTTATCTTTTTATTTTCCATCGGTGGATTGACAGGACTGGTTCAGGGCGCACTGGCAACGGATATCCAGGTTCATGATACTTCTTTTGTTGTGGCCCATTTCCATTATATTATTTTCGGAGGTGTCGGTTTTGCTTTCCTGGGAGCGATTCACTATTGGTATCCAAAGATGTTTGGCAGGATGTATAACTTTCGCGTAGCGAATATTGCCTGGGGTTTCTTGTTCATCGGATTCAATCTCTTGTATTTTCCTCAATTTATCATTGGACTCCAGGGTATGCCCAGACGATATTTTGATTATCTTCCTCAATTTACCACGGCACAGCAGATATCTACCATTGGAGGTTATATCCTGGGAATTGGGTTTATCATTCTTATTGTGAATTTGTTCAGGAAGAATGGAGCGAAATCGCCAGCGAATCCATGGGGAGGAAGAACTCTTGAATGGAGATTAGCCCTCTCCCCCGCCTATGGAGAATTTTCCAACTCCACCCAGTATACCTGATAAACCATATGACTATGAATAACTGGCGAACTAGGGAATCTGTAGTGAGTTAATTGAGCGTAACTGAAAAATAAAATGTAATTAACAAAACATAACTCGTAATTGACTTCTATGGATCATATAGAAATGCAAAGGGACGATGTTGGCGCAAAGCTTGGAATGTGGGTATTTATTTTTACCGAGATCCTTCTGTTCGGTGGATTATTCCTGGTTTATGCAGTCATGCGGCATAGATACACGGCCGATTTTCACCAGGCATCGCTGCAACTAAATACTTTTATTGGCGCTTTGAATACGGTGGTTCTGTTGGTAAGCAGTATGACAGTCGCCATGTCGATCTCGGCAGTGCAGAAAAAGGATAAACGAATGGCAACCATCCTCCTGTGTATCACTCTCCTGTGTGCTGCCATTTTTCTCGTGGATAAATATTTCGAATGGGGACATAAAATCTCGATCATGTTATACCCCGGTTCAGACCTGATGCAGTCGCTCAAGCATGGGTATATTCTGTTTTTCAGCCTCTATTTTTTTATGACCGGATTGCACATGCTTCACCTTATTATCGGAGCGATGGTTCTTATTGTTGCATTATCAAAATGAGGATGGGACTCATCAATGATGATCATTATGTGTTGCTTGAAAATGGTGCTCTTTATTGGCACCTGGTTGATCTGATCTGGATATTTTTGTTTCCGTCTCTTGTACCTGGTTACCTGATAGGCGGGAAGTTGTTGAATTAATGAATATCATAAAACTGAAAGCAAAAAACGTAATCGTAAACGTCCAATCGAAATTATAGTATGGCTCTGAAATCAAACACATTACAGAATATCCGGTTTACGGGAAAGTACTTATAGGATTGCTGGTACTCACTACGTTTACCATCCTGGTCCCCTGGGTCAATCTGACTGCATATACTGCCTTGATTGCATTGGTATTAGCTTCCACCAAAGCAGGGATAGTGATGACCTATTTTATGCATCTGAAACTTGAAGATCTTCTTCTCAGGATCCTTGTGATCATGGTACTATTAATTTACCTCTCTGTAATCCTGCTTACATTCGCTGACTATATATTTCGATAAATGAATGGCAAGTAAGAAATGAAAGTATTGTAAATCTTTAATAAATGTTATCGTAAATTGAAAATGTAAAATCGTAATTTATCTTTTATGTCCGGTGCATCAAATTTTGTTGAAGGAGTAGATTGGGTTTTTAAACTGCTTTTTGGGATCAGTTTCTTCTTCTTAATACTGATAACTTTCACCATGATCTACTTTATCGTCAGGTATAACAGGAAAAGGCATCCGAAAGCGGTACAGGTTAAAGACAGCACAGCGCTCGAAGTCACATGGATCACTATCCCCATTATCATTGTTCTCTTTCTGTTCTATTTCGGATATTCTGCTTTTCAACCTATGATTTGGGTGCCGAAAAATGCCATGCAGGTAAAAGTAATCGGCAGAATGTGGCAGTGGAGTTTTGAATATTCCTGGATCAAAAGTTGCAAACGAGCTTGTACTTCCGCTTAATAACCCGGTCAGACTTAACCTCCATTCTGAAGATGTCATTCATGGGTTCTCAATCCCGGCTTTCAGGGTAAAGGAAGATGTGGTTCCGGGGAAAAACAATTATATGTGGTTTATACCGCAACAGATAGGCGAATACCAGATTTTCTGCACCGCTTATTGTGGAGTACGACATTCATATATGGGAACAAAAGTCAGGGTGGTCACTCCACGGGAATTTGCTCCTGGTTAAATACCCTGGAGTCGCATCAGCAGAGCCGGCAGGCCTCATAATCCTGAAACATAATGCCTGCATAGGTTGTCATTCACTTGATGGGTCTAAACTAGTCAGTACTTCCTTTAAAGGCCTTTATGGGAAAATGGAAACAGTTACAACCAATGGGGAAGAAAGAAAAGTGAAAGTTGATGATGAGTATATTACGTAACATCCATTTATGAGCCTGATAAAGATATCGTCGTTGGTTATCCCAAAGGGAATAATGAAGTCTTATAAAGGAATCGTCAAAGATGATGATATCAAAAAAGATCATTGAATTTCTGAAAACCCTTAAATAATTTTGCGTTCCTCTCATCCCAGGATTTTCCCGGAACTGATCCGGATCAACATTGCACTTTCAGTGACGCTGTCTGCATTTGCCGCAGAAGTCATCTGGCTTCAGGACGAATTTCAGTAAAATTTATTTACGTTCTTGTTGCTATTTTTCTTCTTGCCTGTGGAGCTCCGTTGAACCAGGTTCAGGAAAAAGAGCAGGATGCCAGAATGGACCGCACCAAAAACCGGCCGTTACCTTCAGGCAAATTCACTTCGCAGACGGCATTACTGATCACATTCCTTTTATTGCTTTCCTGGTTTTCGGGATTCTTATATTATTAGATTATTGGACATGTTTAATGCTGGGAATTTTCAATATTCTTTGGTACAATGGATTTTATACCTGGCTAAAAAAGAAGACTGCTTTTGCTGTTGTTCCCGGAGCCTTATGCGGCGTGATCCCTGTCTTTATGGGATGGTCGGCTGGGGGGGGGATTTATTTGACCTGGCTGTCCTGTTGCTGGCACTTTTCTTGTTTATCTGGCAGATCCCTCATTTTTGGTTACTTATGCTTAAGGACGGGGATGAATACCGGATAGCAGGATTTCCAGTGATGACAGATATCTTTAATGTCCGTCAATTCAAGAATATAATCCTTGCCTGGGTGATTGGGGCCACTGGAACGTCTTTATTCTTAGTATTCTCCGGCCTGTGGATGCTGGCAGTGTCAAAAATTATCATCATTGTCCTGAATTTATTGATCCTTAGTCTCTTTTTTAAGCAATTGGTTTTTTCAGAAAATCCACGCTACAAAATAATGTTCATCACAATGAATGTTTTTTTAATTGCCGTTCTCAGTCTGGTAATTATTGAAAAAGTTATCTCTTGAAAAGTTGGAAATGAAGCCATTAAAGCAAAAAATGAGTATATTTGTGTTAAGAAAAAACAAAACCCATATTTCCCATGAAAAAACTTTTACTTATATGTTCATTCTGTTTGCTTGTATTTAACGGATGGACACAACAAAGTAACCAGGGACCAGAATGTTTCAAATGATACGGCACATTTTCCCTATTGGGTGCAGATGATGAAGGATCCGACGGTGAACTTTTTTAAAGTTCAGCGGGCCTTCAACATCTACTGGAAAGACCGGAAGATTACAAAAGGATGCGGATGGAAGGTATTCAAACGGTGGGAATATATGATGCAGAGCCGTGTTCTTCCAACTGGAGACCGTCCCGCATCCGAACTGGCAGAACATGCTTACAAACAATTCCTAAGCACAAACAATAACTCTTATGGCAATTGGGTATCTATGGGACCTGCAACCATCCCTTTACCAGGGCCTGCAGGTTATGAAGGATTGGGGCGAGTCAATACAGTTTGTAATCATCCTACTGACCCTAATAAATTATATATCGGTGCCCCATCCGGCGGCATGTGGCAGTCATCTGATGGTGGTCAGACGTGGGTTACGCATACGGACACCTTACCTACTCTTGGGGGTTTCTGCCATCATCGTCGATTATTCATCACCTAACAGGATATTTCTCGGGAACGGGAGATCGTGATGCCGGAGATGCCAGCGGATTGGGCGTTTATAAAAGTACTGACGGTGGTCTTACCTGGACGGATTCAAAAACAGGCATGGGAAATCAGACTGTCGGGAGAATGATCCAGGATCCCACCAATGCATCGATTATTCTTGCAGCCACAAGCGGAGGAGTTTTCCGTACTACTGATGGAGGAAACAATTGGACCCAGACAATATCCGGGAATTTCAACTGCATTGAATTTAACCCGGGAAATCATTCCATTGTATATGCTGCCGGCGGTTCCTCCTTCTACCGATCTACAAATAATGGGTTGACGTTCACACTAATCTCTTCCGGACTCAATGGTGGAGAACGATCTGCTATTGCGGTTACAACTTCAAATTCCAACTATGTTTATATTCTTTTTGCCGGGAATGATAGCGGATATGGAGGAGTTTACCGCTCAACCGACTCCGGGCTTACATTCAGTCTCCGGTCCAGCACCCCAAACATACTCGGGTGGTCATGTGATGGAAGTGATAATGGCGGACAAGGCTGGTATGACCTGGCAATAACAGCCGACCCAACCAACGCCAACATTCTCTATGTTGGTGGTGTTGATGTCTGGAAATCAACCGATGGTGGGACCACCTGGGCCATCAATTCGAATTGGTACGGAGGATGTAGTGTACCTGCCGTGCATGCAGATTGCCATTATCTTGGATTTTCACCGGTTGATGGACATCTTTATGCCGGGAATGACGGGGGAGTTTTTTCCACATCTAACGGAGGTACAACATGGAATTACCTGATCGCAGGAGTCACAATCGGACAGATCTATAAACTGGGACAGGCCCAATTGTCAAAAAACCATGTCATCAATGGATTCCAGGATAACGGGACGTATACTTTAACACCATCAGGCTGGGTTGAGACTGGAGGCGGCGACGGGATGGAATGTATCATCGACTATTCGGATGATGCTTATTCCTATTACACAATATATTATGGAGACATCTATAGAAGATATAATAATAGCAATGAAGATCATATTGCCGGGAACGGAGTTAACGGGATCACGGAAAGCGGTGCATGGGTAACTCCATATGTTCTGCACAGAACAGATCCCAACACAATGTTAATTGGGTATATAAACATCTGGAGAAGCAAGGATGTCAAGGATGCAAATCCTGTCTGGCAGCAAATTTCGAATAATCTTGCAGGCAGTAACACAAATGATATGGCAGTTGTTGAAAATTCTCCGGCAAACACAAATATCCTGTACGCAGCCCGTTATGACAACCGTCTGTTCAGGTCGGACAATTGCATGGATGTCAATCCTATATGGACTGATCTCACGACATTCCTTCCCCAATCTTCCACTCCGACAAGTCTTGCCGCCCATCCGACAGATCCGAACATAGTTTATATGACCCTGGGGAATTCGGTTTATAAATCAGTAAATAAGGGGATGAGCTGGACCAACATTAGCTTAAACCTGCCGGCCGTGCATATGGATTATATCATTTATTATAAAAATGATCATGAAGGGCTTTACCTCGGGACAGATGCCGGAGTTTATTTCAAGGATTCTGCCATGAGCAGCTGGATTGCTTTCAACAATGGACTGCCTGCAAATGCCAAGATCACAAAGCTGGATATTTATTATGATAACGATAGTGTTTCCAGTGATGTGATCAGGGGATGTACCTATGGAAGAGGCCTTTGGGGTTCAGGTATGTATTATAGTGCCCCTGTAGCGAATTTCACTGCCAGTAAAACTAATATTACTGCCGGCTGCACGGTCGACTTTACAGACCTTTCAACCGGTACTCCTACCAACTGGCAATGGACATTTCAAGGTGGGACTCCCTCCCAATCAAATGTCAAGAACCCTGCGGGGATTGTTTATAACACACCCGGAACTTATTTTGTAGAGATGAAGATCTGGAACACAAACGGTTCTGATTCCATAGTAAAAACAAATTATATCACTGTCGGTAACGCCCAGGCTCCGGAGGTAGATTTTACAGCTGATAAAATAGTTTTGTGTGAAGGTGATGTCGTTCATTTCACGGATGAGAGTGCATATTGTCCAACCTCCTGGAATTGGGATTTTACCCCATCCACTTTTTCTTTTATCCAGGGAACGACGGCCGGCAGTCAGAACCCGGTTGTACAGTTCAATGCCACCGGACTTTATACCGTAAGGCTGATCGCGACCAACAGCACAGGAAGCAACTCCCTGACCAGACTGAGTTATATTGCTTACGGCGGTTACCTGCTTCCTTTTAACGAAGGATTTGAGAATGGTTTTGATGATCAGCACTGGACCATTCTGAACCCGGACTTTAACATTACGTGGGATACTATATCGATTGCCGGCACCACTCCGGGACATATAGCAGCATGGATGAATTTTTATAATTACACAAGAGAAAGCAGGGATCAACTCATCAGCCCTCCCTTAAATTTCGCAGGTTATACATCACTGATGCTGAATTTCCAGCATGCATATGCAGAGCGTGCTTCATTGAAAGATTCACTGATCGTTAATATTTCTTCTGATTGCGGAAACACATGGACACGCCTTCTAGCTGAAGGCCCCAACGGCTCTCTGAATGTCTTTGCGACACATTCACCAATGATGAATCCATTCTATCCTGAATCTGCTTACGATTGGTGCGGTTCCTCCTATGGAACAAATTGTTACCAACTGGATCTCACTCCCTGGGCGGGTATGGATAATATTAAGATCTTATTTGAATCGTTTAATCATCACGGAAACAACCTCTTCCTGGATAATATCAGCATCACTGCGCTTACGGGGATCCCTGAAGCAGGATTTAACCACGAGGAAATCATGGTTTTCCCAAATCCGACAACAGGAACAGTTAACCTTTTTATCTTGAATCCGTCGTCAAAGGTGAATGTAACTCTCAATAATATGGAGGGAATGAATCTGCTTAATGATCATTTTGCATCAAGGACCGGGAATTTTGAAAAACAATACAACTTATCCGGGTTCCCGAAAGGAATTTACTTTTTCAGGGTTATTTCAGACCAATCCACCGTTGTCAGGAAGGTAATCTTACAATAGCATGAAATACATATTATTTCTACTCCTGGTTTTCTTATCAGCCTGTGTTCATCCTGGTAAGGATTGCAAGCTAATGGAAAATGAGCTCATCCAAACCGATCGTGATTTCAGCAAATTAAGTATCGAAAAAGGAAGGAATGAAGCATTCCTTTTTTATGCTGCAGATTCAGTGATCATGCTGAGAAGTGGGAATTTTCCGCTACTGGGGAAAAAGGCGCTCGCAGAACATCTGAAGACCAATCCTAACAATCAGTTCCATCTTCAGTGGAATCCGTTAAGAGCTGAAGTTTCCGGCGACCTGGGATATACTTTTGGAAACTGGGAATTGAGATTGACAGGTAAAGACACAGTAATGTACGGAAACTATGTAACTATCTGGAAAAGGTCACTCGATGGAGAATGGAAATTTGTTCTTGACGGAGGAAACGATACACCCAAACCAAAGTAAAACCAGCTTCATGCATCTGTTTTATTCCCCTGTTCCTGTACAGGAATTGAATATCCTTGATAAAGAGGAATCATGGCACTGCACACGGGTGCTGAGACTTCCTGAAGGCGGAATAATTCATCTTACCGACGGTCTTGGAAATCTCTATGAATGCCAGATCCTGAATGCCGATCCAAAGAAGTGCATTGTAAAGGTTGTTTCATCAAAGAAAGAATATCTGAAACGAAACAACTATCTTCACATTGGGATCTCCCCCACCAAGAGCATTGACCGGTTCGAATGGTTCCTTGAAAAAGCTACCGAGATTGGTATCGATGAGATCACACCTCTTATTTGCGCTCATTCTGAAAGGATCCGATTGAAAATTGACCGGATGCAAAAGATCCTCGTATCGGCCATGAAACAATCGCTGAAGGCATACCTGCCAAAGTTGAATGAACTTGCAGAGTTAAAGAAATTATTAATAAAGCCTTTTCCAGGTCAGAAATTTATTGGATATTGTGAATCCGGTACGGAAGACGAGCTTCAGAAAATATATCAGAAAGGTCAGAATGCATTGATCCTGATCGGGCCTGAAGGTGATTTTTCGCCGGATGAAATCGATCTTGCAAAAAAAGAGGAGTTTATTCCAATAAGCATGGGAAAAAGTCGTTTACGAACTG
Source organism: uncultured Bacteroidales bacterium (assembly GCA_963800585.1). Classification (GTDB taxonomy): domain Bacteria; phylum Bacteroidota; class Bacteroidia; order Bacteroidales; family FEN-979; genus FEN-979. Next base: position 46,796 of record CAWDBP010000003.1, on the reverse strand, counting down.
AGACAGCCGGAATTGTGGCTTGTCATACAATTTTGTTAATGAATTTATAATGTGTACTTTAATTTCGATCTTCATGAAAAGATGGATTTCTCTTATCAGTATATTCTTCCTGCTTACTTCTTTTTCCCCGGTACCATCTTACCAGATTGCATTACTGAAGTACAACGGAGGAGGTGACTGGTACGCAAACCCCACTTCCCTTCCAAATCTTGTGAAATTCGCAAATAAGAACCTGGGAACCAACATCAATGAAGATGTCCCTACTGTGGATGTGGGTAGTCCTGAAATTTATAATTATCCTTTTGTTCACATGACCGGTCATGGGAATGTGATCTTTTCTCCACAGGAGCAGAAAAATCTCAGGGATTACCTTATCGGGGGCGGATTTCTGCATGTCGACGATAATTACGGCATGGATAAATTTATCCGGCCACAGCTAAAGAAACTCTTTCCGGAGCTTGATCTCGTTGAGCTTCCCATAAGTTTCCCGTTTTATCATAAACCTTTTGATTTTCCCAATGGCCTTCCAAAGATCCACGAACATGATGGTTTGCCTGCCCAGGGATTTGGGCTATTCTGGGAAGGAAGACTTATTCTCTATTATACATACCAATGTGATCTCGGTGATGGATGGGAAGACCAGGATGTTCATCATGACTCCGAGCCGACCCGGTTGAAAGCCTTGCAGATGGGGGCAAATATGTTGCAGTATGTGTTTACGAACAGGTAAAACCCCACCCCCTGACCCCCTCCCCCAAGAGGGAGGGGGAATGACCACAGCCCATCAGTCGGCAGTTTTTTAAAATCGTGACGCGTCACGATCTACAGGCCTCAAAAAAAGATATCGCCTCAGATTCTGATTTCCTTTGCTTAAGTCAGTTTTTCAATACCTTTGCGATACTGCAACCGGAGATGATATTTTATGCCTGATCTTTATAACAAGCTGGGTGAAGATGTACGTTTCAGGGAAGGATTGAAGGCCTGCCTTAATTGCGGGACGTGCACCGCCATTTGCCCCGCGGCTGAGTTTTATAATTATCAGCCCCGCAGGATCCTTGAAATTCTTCAGTCAAAAGATGATGTACAAATTGAAGAGCTGATGAAAAGTGATACCATCTGGTATTGTGTAGAGTGTATGTCGTGCGTTACCCGCTGTCCAAGAGGGAATGCCCCCGGGCTTCTGATCCAGGCCCTGCGGTCGCTTTCACAGGATCTGGGTTATTTTACCGAATCAGAGAAGGGACGCCAGCAATTGGCTCTAAAACGTACAATCGGTAAATGGATCCTGGAATATGGCTACTGTCTTTTCCCCTCTGAGATCCTACCTGAACTGCATCCTGAACAAGGGCCAGTCTGGGAATGGGAACATCAGAATATTGAAGCCGTCATGAAAAGACTCGGAGCCAATTACAAGGGAACAGGTCCCGGAATCCTCAGGAAGATCCCTGACGAGGCGCTGGATGAAATCAAGAGGATATTTGAGGTCACCGGGGCTATCTCCAGGTTTGATAAAATTGAAGAATTCTCCAGGAAAAAAGCCTTTGAAATGGGAATGGAAGATGAAACACTTGATGATTATATAAAGTTTATCTATACTGCAAATTCAGGAGATCATACCAGGAAACATGAAGATTGAAGGGAAACAAAGGATCTGGAAGGATTACCAGAAAGAGATAGCAAATGATCATTTCTTTTACGTGAGAAGTTGCGTCAGGCAGAATTTTTTCCCGGGATCTGAGAAAACATTTTTACGAATATTGCAATCTGAACTACACAGGGATATTTATGAAAATCCTTCCCACACCACCTGTTCCGGAATTGGTTACCACACCGATATCCTTCCTTTTGAGACTTCTATGACCATGGTAGCCCGTCAATTTGCATTAATGACTGAAGCAGGGTACGAAAATCTTGCAACTTCATGCATCACTTCTTTTGGGCTATACTCTGAAGTACTTGAAACATGGCATCACTTTCCTGAGATAGAAGAAAAGATACGCGAATTTCTTTTCAAGGCTACGGGGAGAGAATTTAAAAAGCCCTATAATGTTGCTCATGCTTCCGATATCATTTTTAAATTCAGGAAAGAAATTTCTGACAAAGGAAAATACAGGCTGATCAACCGGAATACCGGTCAGCCTTTGCATGTTGTGGAACACATCGGGTGCCATTACTCCAAGATGTTTCCCAGCAAAGGAATAGGAGGAGCAGAATATCCTTATGTCCTTACCGGCATGATTGAAGAATGGGGTGGCGAGGTGATCGACTATCCAGAACGAAGGCATTGCTGTGGATTTGGATTTCGTCAGTATCTTGTACAAGCTAATCGCGGCTTCTCGATTTCCTGTTCGAAGAAAAAATTTGATTCGATGGAACCATACCAACCGGACATGATCCTTACCAACTGTCCGGGTTGTCCCATGTTTCTTGATCGCTGGCAATATGCCATCAGCGAGATGGAAGGAAAAACCTATGGAGAGAACGGTTCCGGAATACCTGTATTAACCTATGAAGAATTAGCAGGACTTATCCTTGGCTACGATCCCTGGGATCTGGGATTTCAGGTTCACCAGGTTCCTGTTGAGCCGTTACTTGAAAAAATTGGCATTCCTTATGATCTTGAAAAGAAATTCAAAGGCATCACAGGGCAAGATCTCGGGAGGCCGGAATCCCCGTCTTTTCTGAAATTTTATCCTGAAAAAGCATGAGCAAAAAGGCCATCATCATCGGAGGAGGAACAGCAGGTATGGAAACCGCATCTCAGCTTGCAGGGCTCGGAATTGAAGTCGACCTGTTAGAGAAACAATTCAGACCTGGCGGCCACCTGAACAATTGGGACCGGCTGTTTCCAAACCGGCGCAACAGTGAAGAAGTATATAAATACCTGGAACAGGGAATGAATGATGCCATCTCTTTGCACCTGAATGCAGAGATCGATATTATCCGGCATGAATCAGACAGGTTCATCGTTGAATTAAAGGATGGAAAAGCGATGAATTCCGATGCCCTGGTCATTGCAACCGGTTATGAGGTTTTTGATGCAAGAAGGAAGGAAGAATATGGTTACGGTATCTATGACAATGTGATCACTTCAATTGAAATGGAAAAGGTGTTCAGGGACAACGGGCAGAAGACCTTTTTCGAAGGAATGACCTCCAAACGTATTGGGATCGTACATTGTGTAGGTTCAAGGGATGAAAAAGCAGGAAATCTCTATTGTTCTAAATTGTGTTGCGTTACCGGGGTCAAACAGGCAATTGAGATCAAAGAAGTGATGCCGGATACTGAAGTTTTCTGTTTTTACATGGATCTTCGCATGTCTGATCGGTATTTTGAGGAGATGTATTTCGAAGCACAGGAAAAATGGGGAGTTCAATTCATTCGCAGGCAGACTTTCAGAAGCTTCTGAAAATCAGGACCATTCACTACTGATAAAACTGGAAGACACTCTTACCGGGTTGCCGTTGAAAATGAATGTTGGCCTGTTGATTCTCCTGGTTGGGTTTGTGCCCTCCCCTGAGACGAGACGACTGGCAGCAATGCTAGGATTAAAAGAAGGAGATGACAAGTTTCTTTGCCCGGCTGATGAACATACATTTTCAAATTCTTCTGCCATTCCGGGTGTTTTTCTTGCAGGGACCGTAAAGGGACCGGCCGGCATTACCAATACCATTAGCGGATGCCAGGGCCACAGCGCTGCAGGTTGCAACTTATCTGAAATCACAGGTATGAATCTATCACATTGTCCGGCATGAAATCCTTTGGTTACACGATCAGTAAAGACAGGCAAATTGATTTCGATGCCAACGATCGGGAACTAACAGGCTTATTGACGCAGTCGAACCTTCAATCAGGCTTTGCCTGGGCTGCGGGAGTTGCACAGGAACCTGTTCGGCAATACATTTCACTGAATTCAACATCCGCCGGATCCATACTCTTATTCAAAGAGGTGAATTGACCAACTTAAAAGAAAATATCATGAAATGCATGCTGTGTGGTAAATGCCAGCTTGTTTGTCCGCGCGGTGTTAACCTCAGAAACCTGATCCTTGCAATCCATAATGCATTGGAAACTCTATGGAATATGACTTTTAACCTGTTCGTCCTTCCTTTTATCCTCGGGTTGATCTTTCTGTTCTTCGCATTGATCAAAAAGAACTGGAACTGGATCAGCAGGATGGACCCTGCTGACAAGGAAAGGCTTAGAACAGGTCTCCGAAGTCCAAAATTTTTTCTGGCACTAAAAGAAATATTCTTCGAAAGCCTCTTACACCGGAAAATGTTTCGTAAAAATCGCTCTGTCTGGGCTTTATGCATATGAGTTTTGCCTTTGGATGGTTTCTTCTGATCGTCCTCGGGACTATGGAATCAAGGATCTATAGCGGCTTCTGGATAAATCCCACCCTATTATCCTATCTTCCTGAAATTTTTTATTCATGATAAACGCGTTCTTCCATTTGAAATTTTTACTGTCCCCGGATTTTTCAGGTTCTCTATGGACCTTATATTATTATTCATTCTGGGAGGGCTGGTTCTGGCTATTATCAAACGCAGTCATTCAAAATGGTTCGGGATTAAAAAAACTACTCAATTGCAGCTCACTGATAAGGTAGCCATGACCTGCCTTTGGCTGATCTTTCCGTTACGGCTTATTGCCGAAAGCTTCACAGCCGGGGCTTACGGTTATGGAGGAGGTTTTATAACCCAGCATCTCGGAAATCTTCTTGCATTTATTTGGCCGCTCTCGGATAAGGGCGTTGCCTATGCCTTCTGGTGGATGTATTCCCTGAGTCTCGGGATCTTTTTCGTTACTATGCCCTATTCAAGGTATATGCATATTCCGGTTGAGATGATGTTGATCCTCTGCAGGAATTTTGGAATCCACCCAAAGAAAGGTGCGGACTATTTTAACGAGATTGAAGTTCTTTCCTGTCCCCGCTGCGGTGTTTGTATTGATATCTGCCAAATGAATTCTGCCGCAGGAATTCAGGACATTCAGTCAGTTTATTTCCTGCAATCAATACGGAACCAGCAGGTACTGGAATGTTTTGCTATGCGTTGCCTTGTCTGTGGGCGTTGCCAGGATGTTTGTCCCGTGGGAATTCATCTTGATTTTCAGCGGATCGTCCAGCGGGAATCTTTCCAGAAGAATCAAATCCAGGATTATTCATACCTGCCAGCCTTGTTACTTCGGAAGGCAGAGGTGGTTTATTTTGCAGGATGTATGTCACATCTTACACCAGCCATTCCGCAAGCCATGAAAAAGATACTGGATACGGCAGGGGTCGATTATCTTTTCCTGGATGAAGAGTCTTCCGTTTGCTGTGGACGCCCCCTGATGCTTGCCGGAAAATCAAAACAAGCGGAAGAACTGGTTAAACAAAATAAAAGAATGATCATGGATTCAGAGGCCAATACCCTGGTAACCTCCTGCCCTATTTGTTTCAGGGTATTCAGAGAGGAATATGGGTTGGAAATCCGGATCCTCCACCATACCCAATATCTCCTTGAACTGATAAAGAAAGGGAAAGTACCCCTGCAAGCCTATCATCGCAAAACAGTATACCATGACCCATGCGACCTTGGACGTGGTTCGGAAATATTTAAGGAACCAAGGGAATTGCTCGGAAAAATCTCCGATCCCGTAATTACTGAGAATGCAGGCAGGCAATCCCTTTGTTGCGGTGGAAGCCTGGCTCTTCTCAATGCCAGTACCGAAGAAAAAAACAAGATCACAAAAGAAGCGCTTGACACCTACATGTTAGACGAACCAGATATTCTCGTTACCGCCTGCCCATTATGTAAGAAAACCTTTGCAAAACAATCACCGGTAAAGGTGATGGATGTGGCGGAGCTGGTAGTGGAGGCGATACCAAAATAAACTAGTGAAGTGGTGAACTGGTGAAGTGGTGAGTTAATAAATGGCAAGATGGCAAACTGGTAAAATAATTTTCTATTCTCCAGTCTCGGCTTATTGACCTTTGTCCTCAGACTTTGACTCTTTTTTCTTCGTAAACTGCCCTAGATTCATAGCGAGTGAGAAGTAATTCGGATTGAAGTTTCCTGCCATATATGTAGACCGGGCATAACTAAGGGTAAACATTTTAATATGAAGGCCGAAACCGTATGAGAATCCACTGAGGGCGGTTCGATCGGTCAGTTTCATTTCCTGGCGTTGGCGGTAGTTATATCCTAACCTTATTGAGAATGCTTTGGCTATTGTGAGTTCAGCGCCAACTACTATATGACGCATCAGGTCATCTCCGAATTTTTCGATGCCAGACTGCTTTTTTGATTGTCCGGTAATGGGGTCAACCTGGTTGCCAGGGGCCAGTGAGTCATAATATGCCAGGTTCCATTTTTCAATGTTATTATAGAGCACTGATATTATCACAGGAAGATGTTTGAGTTTTATGGCTATGCCTGCCTGCATCTCAAAGGGCAATGGATCATGGGTTCCGGGGATGTATGGAACGAGCTGATATCCGATGTTCCGGGCAGTAAGAGAAGCTGAGAAGATGTTATCGATGGTATGATAAGAACCAGCCACATCAACGGCAAGCCCTGAAGAATGGTAGCTCTCAAGTTGTGAATAGACCAGTTTCCCATTGGCACCTATAGAAAAATGCGGACTCAAAGCCCTCCCCCAACCGAGTGTCAGCGCATATTCACCGGCAGTGAAAGTTCCAGTGGCATTCCCTGCGATATCGGCATAGGTGAACGATCCGTAATTGATAAACTGAAAAGTCCCAACAAAGTTGCCAACTTTGCTGAATGATCTCGAATACATGATATCCCCGTAACTGTATGCAGTACTGAGCGTGACAAAATCCAATGCCAGGGTGTTACTCATTTCGGCATTTATAAGTGAAGGGTTTGTCAGGACCAGGCTGATATCATTGTCGTTGATTGCCAGGATATTTCCCCCCAATGCTGCAACCCTTGCAGAATTTGTACGGTCGAGAAAATCAAATGTCGAACTACCCCCGATTTGGGCAAGTGAAGAAATTGCAAAACTCAGGAAAAGAAAAATGATGAGAAAAGATCGATATAGATGCTGCACAGTCAGGATAATTTTTAAAATAACGATAATGCTAAGAATATATTATAGTAAGCCCCTTCCCTTTTTCTTAAGTTTCTTTTCCTTTATCAGATCTTCCACCAGTTTATCAAGCAACCCATTTATGAATAGTTTGCTTTTAGGCGTACTGAATAACTTTGACAACTCTATATATTCATTCATGGTCACTTTTACAGGGATCGATTGAAACTGCATGATCTCAACCATCGCCATCTTTATCAGGATGATATCTGTCAGCGCAATCCTCTCAAGTTCCCAGTTTTTCGTATTTACCCTGATCATTTCTTCAAGCTTCTCACTCTGGGCAATGGTTTTCTGAAACAACTCAACAATAAATTTTTTATCCTCTTTCGGATCATCATCTTCATCCTTGGGGAAAAGTGAAACCAGGGATTGGGTATCCGGGAAATTCTCAGGAATTTGTTTCAGGGTCTTAAGTATAAAAAGAGCAGCCGACTGGTAATCCTCCACCCAGTAAATATTCCGCTCTTCGCAATAGAACTGTAATTCTGCAGATTTCGAGATGCACTTTTTGAATATCCGGTAGGCAATATCGCGGTCGACCTCAAAGGAACGTTCACTCTTGCTGAAGTAGTTACGAAGATCCTTAAGGTTCCTGACTTTCAGGTAGATCTTGCGGACCATCTCCTGCTCTTCGGTCCAGGAAAATTTGTAGGCACTGAATTGTTTCTGCAGGTCCTTGTTTTTCTGCAGGTTGAGAATAAGTAAATTCTCAACAAGCTTCAGGTTAGGATTTACTTCTTCCTCGGTCGGATAAAATTTGTTCTTGGCATCTTCCAGCCGCATCCGGTAAAATTCCATGACTTCGAGAAAAAAAGAAAGTTGCAGGAAATAAAGCTCAACGATTTTATCAATGCTTTGCAGAAGCTCTCTCTCCGCAACATCCTGGCGGCTCTCACCTCCCTGGAACCAGGCATAAAGCGCCTGAAACACCTTGATCCTGTACTGCCTTCTTCCAAGCATAAAGTGACGAATGAATAAGAACAAATGATGTTCCAAATTGCGTGGCAAAACTAATGAAAATTCACTGAAATTTCTGGGTTTTCTAAAAAAACAGGGAAAAATTGTGACGTGTGACGAGGAAAAATGTGGTGAACTGATGAACTGGTGACGTGGTGAACTGGCGACGTGGTGAGTTTTTTTAAGTTGGAATTATCTGCCTTCCGCAAAGGGGACCGCAAACACGGACAACCGCAAGGGTTGCCCGTACATTTTCGGTAGTTGGCAGATGATAGTCGGCAGTAAACAGTTTGACGGAATGAGAGGCCGGTATCACCGGAATAAACAAAATCCTCTTTTTATCAAATAATATTTATATTTTTGCGTTTACTTGCAGAAGAAATTTGAGGATGAACCTAACAAATTTAAGAACGATGGAAGAGAATGATAAAACAGACCGGGACAGGGATAGAGACAGGGACAAGGAAGAAATTTTTTCGAGGACTGTCAGGGCAGGGAAAAGGACTTACTTTTTTGATGTAAAAGCTACCATTGCTGAGGAACGCTACCTGACCATTACCGAGAGTAAACGACGGTTTAATAATGAACAGGGAAAATTCTTTTATGAGAAACATAAGCTTTTCCTGTACCGTGAGGATTTTGAAAAGTTTATTAACGGGTTGAATGATGCTATAGAATTTATCCAGACCGGAAAAGCTCCTGAGCGGATAGAACCCGAACCTGAAGAAAACCATGGTACTGCCGAATCCCATGTGAGTGATAAACACTCCGACATTTCATTCGATGACCTGAATGCAGATGCAGAAGTATAATCAAAGCGTTATGATTCAACAAAATATAGCCATCCAGACGGGGTGGCTTTTTTATTTTTCAACAGTTTTCAACACGTTGCTTTTATAGCGTAATTTTGCGACCTTTGCAACATTAAGAGTCAATGCAGGATTTCATCAAATTAATCAACCCGAAAACATGGGGAAAGTAATTGCCATTGCGAATCAGAAAGGGGGTGTCGGGAAGACCACTACAGCTATTAACCTGGCTGCGGGATTGGCTGTACTGGAGTTCAGAACCCTGATCATCGATGCCGATCCTCAGGCAAATGCAACATCCGGAGTGGGTTTTGATCCCAAGCATGTGAAGACCAGTATTTATGAATGCATTATTGATGACGTTGAACCGGGAAATATCATCCTTAACACTTCCACTCCGAACCTTGACCTGATGCCAGCTCATATTGACCTTGTAGGAGCCGAAGTGGAGATGATCAACCTTCCCCACCGTGAGAAGATGATGAAAAAGGTGGTGGCAAAAGTCAGGGATACGTATGATTTTATCATTATCGATTGTTCACCTTCTCTCGGGTTGATCACCATCAATGCACTGACTGCTGCTGATTCCGTGATAATACCCGTTCAATGTGAATACTTCGCCCTCGAAGGGCTCGGTAAACTCCTGAATACAATTAAGATCGTTCAATCACGGCTAAATCCCGAGCTTGATATTGAAGGGATCCTCCTCACGATGTTTGATAGCCGGCTTAACCTGTCAAAGCAGGTTGTCGAGGAGGTCAAGACCCATTTCCAGCAAATGGTTTTTGATACCCTGATCAACCGTAACACCAAGCTGGGAGAAGCTCCGAGCTTTGGCAATACTATTATGATGCACGATATTGACAGTATTGGCGCAATAAATTATCTCAACCTGGCCAGGGAGATCCTTCAAAAGAATGAAATGACCCGGTTGAAATCATCTGAAAAACAAATCAAGATATAAATGCAAGGCAAAAAGAAGGTACTGGGAAGGGGGCTGAGCGCAATCCTGGAAAGCCCGGAAACGGATATTACTTCACGGGATATCTCCGGTGAATATGTAGTCGGTGCAATCGCACATATTCCGGTTGAAAAGATTGAATCGAACCCTTTTCAACCGCGGATGCAATTCAACGAGGAAGAACTTGCGGAACTGACCCTGTCAATCCAGGCACAAGGGATCATACAACCTATTACTGTAAGGAAACTCGGGTATGACAAATACCAACTCATCTCAGGCGAGCGGCGTTTAAAGGCAGCTAAGATGGCAGGACTGACGGAGATCCCTACTTTCATCCGCATCGCCAACGATGAGCAAATGCTGGAACTTGCACTGGTGGAAAATATACAAAGGGAAGATCTGAACCCCCTTGACATTGCAATAAGCTTCCAGCGCCTCCTTGACGAATGCAAACTGAAACAGGAAGAGCTAAGCCAAAAAGTAGGGAAAGACCGTTCCACCGTTGCCAACTACATCCGCCTGCTGAAACTTCCGGTTGAGATCCAGATCGCCATCCGTGATAAAAAGATCAGTATGGGCCACGCCCGTGCCCTAATTACCATTGAAGACGTAAAGACCCAACTGGTAATCCTTCACAGGATCTTTGAAAAGAAATTATCGGTCAGGCAGGTTGAGGAGATTGTGCGGAACCTCTTACCAGGACAACATCTGAAACTCCGAAATGAACCTATAATTCTCCCGGTTAAATTTGAAAAGATCCGTGAGACCCTTGCAAAAAAGCTAGGTACCAGGGTCGATGTAAAGGTTCACGCAAAGGGCGATGGCTCGATCATCATCCCTTTCCGCTCTGATGAAGAGCTTGACCGCATCCTAACAAAATTATAGGGAAACGATAATATCATGTGGGCAGTGCGAAGATTCATTTTAGTTCTGGCCTTGTCTTTACCCGGATCCCTCCTGATGGCACAGAAGATCGGGGTGAAAGAGGTAGTACCTGACTCCGTTCTCGAAAAACAACATTCGCCTCAAAAAGCAACCATAATGTCATTATGCCTTCCCGGGCTTGGGCAGGTTTATAATAAAAAGTACTGGAAGGTCCCGATCATCTATGCGGGATTCGGGATCCTGAGTTATCTCATTGTTTTCAATACGAACTATTATCTTGAATACAAATCTGCATACATTGAAAGTTTTAACGGAGACAGCGCGGGGAATTACAGTGATATTGTAAAGAAGTATCCCCAGTCGAGTATTCTGTCGGCAAGGGAATATTACCGTAGAAATCTTGAGATCAGCATTATTTTTACGGCGGTTTTGTATGTGCTTAATATAGCTGATGCGGCAGTTGATGCTCATCTGTTCACTTATGACATAAACAAGGATCTGTCGTTTATGGTTGAACCTACATTGATACCGCCACCGCCGCAGTATCAGAATTATTCATCCGGGATAAGACTTTGTTTTAGGTTTTGAAAATATCTGATTATGAAAATCGCGATTCTTGGATATGGAAAGATGGGTCAGGAGATTGAGCGTATCGCACTTTTGAGAAAACATGAAGTGAGCCTGATCATTGATTCCATCGATGACTGGGAAAAAGATGGCGACCGGCTTGGAGAGGCGGATGTGGCTATTGAATTTTCACAGCCCGATACTGTTCTCGACAACATCTATCATTGTTTTGATGTCAATATTCCAGTGGTGGTAGGCACTACGGGCTGGTACGAAGATGTGGAACAGGTCGTAAAGGATTGCATGGACCGTGGTCAAACCCTGTTCTATTCCACCAATTTCAGTATCGGCGTCAACCTGTTCTTTGAACTGAACCGTAAACTTGCAACATTGATGGCAAAGTGGAAGGATTACGAAATATCCATTGAAGAGACTCACCATATTCACAAACAGGATGCTCCCAGCGGAACGGCTATTGTACTGGCCAACGATATAATCAGGAATACGGAACGGAAAGAAAAATGGGTCAATGAAATACCGGAAAGTCCTGAAGAGCTGGGCATACAGTCGTTCCGTACAGAAAACGTCCCGGGTACACATAAAGTCAAATATGATTCGGATGTCGATTCAATCGAAATAATCCATACTGCAAAGAACCGGCGTGGATTTGCGATTGGGACAATCCTTGCTGCGGAATGGGTTTTGGGGAAAAAGGGCATTTATGAAATGAAAGACTTACTCTCATTATAATAGTTAACACATATTTAAGGATCTGTCGATAAGAAAAGAACAACAATAACGTTTGTATATATCACAAATTAACTTCATATGAACTTATACATTTTACTGACCCTCGTCTTCTTCATCCTTTCTCTTGCCGGACTCTGGGGAATATTTGATAAATCAGGCTATAAGGGATGGATGAGCATTGTTCCCTTTTACAATCTTTACATCTGGCTTAAGATCATAAAAAAGCCCCTTTGGTGGTACCTTTTCCTTCTCATCCCGTTTATTAATGTTTTCGTACTCCTTCTAATGGTAGTCGAAATTTGTAAATGCTTCAAAAAGTACGGCATCGGGGCCCAGGCGTTGGGTGTGTTGTTCCCATTCTTCTACCTTCCTTATTTAGGATTTTCGAAAAAAGAGACTTATCTCGATCCTGATAAAAGACCAGTGATCAAGAAGACAGTAGTCCGTGAATGGGTAGATGCCATCATCTTTGCAGTTATTGCTGCCAGCATCATCCGGATTTTCCTGATCGAAGCTTATACCATACCTACTTCTTCGATGGAAAAGACATTGATGGTTGGGGATTATCTCTTTGTCAGCAAAATAAATTTCGGACCGAGAGTTCCGATGACCCCCCTCTCCTTCCCATTTGTTCATCATACACTTCCTCTTACGGAAAACACAAAATCTTACCTGGAATGGATAACGTTGCCTTATTACCGATTCCCGGGACTTGAAAAGATCAAAAATATGGATGTGGTGGTTTTCAATTACCCCGATGGCGATACTCTTTCTACCAAGTGGCAGAGTAACGCGAGTTATTACTCTTTGGTGAGACAATATGGACGGGACGCTGTATGGAACAACAAGGAAGAGTTTGGCGATATTATTGCCAGACCGGTTGATAAACGTGAAAACTTTATCAAACGCTGCATTGGCATTCCCGGAGACGAGATCAAGATTGTGAACCGGAAGGTGTTCATCAATGGCAAGGAAGAACAGAACCCGGGAAAGCGCCAGTTCAAATACCTTGTTCATACAGACGGGACATCGATAAATTCGAGGAATTTCGAGAAGCTGGATATCACCGAAAATAGTCCAACGGATAATAACGGGAATTATGAAGTGACTTTATCCGACGAATCTCTGGCAAGCATGAAAGAATTCGGCAATGTCAGATCCATTGAACCGGTGATCCGTCCGGCAGGCATGTGGGACCCGGATATTTTCCCCTTCGATTCCTCTTATCACTGGAATGTTGATAACTTCGGCCCCATCACGGTTCCAAAAAAAGGAGCGACGGTAATGATCAATAAAAACAACATTTGTTTTTACCGCAGGATCATTGGCGTTTTTGAAGGGAATAAGCTGGAAGAAAAAGATGGAAAGATCTATGTGAACGGGAAAGAATGTTCCAGCTATACTTTTAAAATGAATTATTTCTGGATGATGGGCGACAACCGTCACAATTCAGCCGATTCACGTTACTGGGGCTTTGTCCCGGAGGATCATGTTGTCGGCAAAGCAGTTTTCGTGTGGCTTTCGCTCGATCCTACCAAGTCGTGGTTTGACGGCAAGATCCGTTGGAACAAATTGCTAAGAATCGTAAAATAAAATACCTTTGTTTCCTTGCTTAAGTTTTATCCTAAACCTTAAAAATCATAAAAATGAAGAAGCTCATTCCAAAAAGCATCCTGACTTTTATCCTTGTATTTTCAGTATCAGCAGCTCTGGTTGCCGGGAAACCCTTTGACGGGGTGATTACATACAAGATCACATATCCCGACAGCAAATACAGCGAAGCACAGCTTAACATGTTCCCGAAGGTGATGACGATCTCTGTCAAAGGATCAAAGGCCCGCACAGAGATAAATATCGGCGGCGGACCCATGATAGGGATCCTGGATTATGCCACCAAATCAAAGATCACCCTGATCAATATGATGGGACAGAAATATGCCATCAAACAAACTGCCGAACAAATCGCAAAGGAAAATGCAGGACAAGCGAAAGGAACCGTTAATATTACGAACGAGACCAAGAATATTGCCGGGTACAACTGTAAGAAAGCCGTTGTGACAACCGATGATGATGGCGTAAAAACCACCTTTGACGTCTGGTTTACGGATGAACTTGGAGGAAGAGATGCAAATTTCGACGATCCGGTTTACCAGGATATCCCCGGCGTGATGATGGAGTTCATCATGAAGACCCCGCAGATAAACATGAAAATGACTGTTACGAGTGTAGATAAGAAAGCAGTATCGGCTAAAGATTTTGAAATCCCCGCCGATTATACCCTGACGACACAGGAAGAATTGAAGAGTAAATTCGGCGGAGGCGGCGAATAAAATCGTAAGGAACATCCATGGGTAAGAAAACCAGTCCGCTAAGGGCAAATACATTCAGGCAGAAAGCAGAGGAAGAAAAGCCGGAAATTCCGGACGTGGACAAGCCAGCGAAACCTGAAAAGCCGGCAAGAAAAAAGAAACCCGAGAAACAGCCAAAGCCAAAGAAAGAGAAGAAAATCCGAAAACCTATAAACGAACGGTATCTCAGGGTGATTGGGTTGCTATTCCTGTTGTTCTCCCTCTATCTGCTCCTTGCGTTTACTTCTTATGTACAAACCTGGAAAGCAGATTTTGATTTCTCAAACAAGGTCTTCAACAATTTCTCGCTTTCTCATTTCCTTGAAAGCAAGACTCCTGAGAACTGGGTCGGCAAGGTCGGTGCGCTCACGGCTTATCTTTTCATCTCCGAATGGTTTGGCGTTGCCTCGTTCCTTTTTGTATTGATATTGCTTGTAGCCGGAATAAAATTTCTCTTCCGGTTCAAATTCCTTCCGCTGGTCAGGACCTTAAAATATTCATTCTTCGGGATCGTATGGACGCCGGTTGCACTCAGCGTGGTCTTCCCCGATAAAGACATCCTTTTCGGGGTGTATGGATTTGAGACGAATAAGATCCTGCAGGATTTCTTAGGCTATTCAGGGATGATCCTTTTGCTGGCATTTCTCTTCTTCAGCTTTCTCATACTTTCCTTTAATGTCCCTTTCCGCTGGTTTAAGAAAAAAGAAAAGACCGAAATTCCTGTACCTGATATTCCAGAAAATGGCTTAGGAGAAGGAACGATCACGGAAGAAAATGCAGAACCTGACCGGGAGGAAGAACCTGTGGGCAACCTGTTCATGAGAGAAGAGCTTAAGACCACTGAAGAAGTTGGCAATTCCGAGCTTCAGTTTGAAAAAGAACCTGCTTTCATACATGGTAAGGAGGAAGGATCAGGCATTGTGTTGCAAATTGAGAACCCAGTTGTAGAGGATGTTGCCGAAACCAACGGCTCACCCGGGAAGGTTCACTTGGGCCTTAATACAAAGTACGACCCTACCCTCGACCTGCCTGATTATAAATTCCCACATTTAGATCTTCTCAGAGATTATGGCGGGGATGAGATCAACATCAACAAAGAGGAGCTTGAGGCCAATAAGAACCGGATCGTTCAAACGCTCAACAATTATTCCATAAAGATCGACAAGATCAAAGCCACCATCGGACCGGCAGTGACCCTTTACGAGATAGTGCCCGAGGCAGGGGTACGGATCTCGAAGATCAAGAACCTTGAAGATGATATTGCATTAAGCCTGTCGGCACTTGGCATACGCATTATTGCCCCTATACCGGGCAAAGGGACCATCGGCATCGAGGTGCCCAATAAAAATCCGGAAACCGTTTCGATGAAGTCACTGCTGGCTTCTCCGCGCTTTACGCAATCCACCTACGAATTGCCGCTTGTTCTTGGAAAGACCATCGCCAACGAAACCTACGTTGTCGACCTGGCAAAGTTGCCTCATATTCTGATGGCAGGCGCCACGGGACAGGGAAAATCAGTGGGGCTGAATACCATCATCACTTCCCTTCTTTATAAGAAACACCCATCGCAGATCAAGTTTGTGATGGTGGACCCCAAGAAAGTGGAGCTATCCTTATTTTCAAAGATCGAGCGCCATTTCCTGGCGAAGCTTCCCGATTCTGAAGAAGCTATTATCACCGACACCAAGAAGGTGATCCGTACCCTGAATTCGCTGAATATAGAAATGGATAACCGTTACGACCTTCTGCAAAGCGCCCAGGTGAGGAACATCAAGGAATACAACGAAAAATTCATCAGCCGTAAACTTAATCCTGAGAACGACCATCGCTTCCTCCCATACCTGGTTCTGGTGGTCGATGAGTTTGCCGACCTGATCATGACAGCAGGCAGGGAGATCGAAACACCCCTCACGCGGCTTGCACAGTTAGCCAGGGCAGTAGGGATCCACCTGGTAATAGCTACCCAACGGCCTTCAGTGAACATCATAACCGGCACCATAAAGGCCAACTTCCCTGCCCGTATTGCTTTCAGGGTCATCTCCAAGATCGACTCACGCACCATCCTCGATACAGGGGGCGCCGATCAGCTTGTCGGCCGTGGCGACATGCTTCTTTCCACTGGCAGCGACCTGATCCGGCTGCAATGTGCCTTTGTGGACACTCCTGAAATTGAAACCCTCACCGAATACATCGGCAGCCAGAGAGGGTACCCCGATGCATTCCACCTTCCTGAATTCAATGAAGATGAACCCGAGGGAAGCAAGGAAGTTGATCCCGACTCAAGGGATGAGTTATTTGCCGAAGCAGCCCGCCTCATCGTTCAGAACCAGCAGGGTTCCACTTCCCTTATACAGCGAAAGCTCAAGCTGGGATATAACCGGGCAGGAAGGATCATAGACCAGCTCGAATCTGCAGGGATTGTCGGCCCATTTGAAGGCAGCAAGGCACGCGAGGTAAGGTTCAGGGACCTGACGCAACTGGAAATTCACCTGAAAGATATCGGGGCAACCTGATTCGAAACTAAAACCTGAAAAATCTAAAATCAATATACTTATGAGAAACTTGTTGATCGTTTTAATGTGGCTTTCAGTTGTACCGGCATTCAGCCAGACAAAGGACACTAAAGCCATCGCATTGCTGGATGAAGTAAGCGCCAAGACAAAATCGTATAAATCGATCCGTGCCGACTTTTCCTATACCATGGAAAACAAATCGGCAAAGATCAATGAAGAAAAAACCGGCACTATCACCCTTTCGGGCGATAAATACCGCCTCAAGACTGCAGGACAGGAAGTGATCTGTGACGGGAAACTGGTCTGGACATACCTGAAGGAATCCAATGAAGTTCAGATCAACGATCTCGATGCTAAGGACGAGGCCCTTACTCCGTCAAAATTATTGAGTTCGTACAATGCCAACTATAAATCGAAGATACTTAAAGACCGGCCTGCAAAAGATCCCAATGAAGTAACCATCGAACTGATCCCGAATGTCATAAAAAATTTCACGAAGGCCATCCTGGTTGTTGATAACGTAAAAAAACAGGTAAAAAGCTTTATGCTGTTCGATAAAAGCGGGAATACCTTTACTTACAAGATCACGAAATACCAGACTGATATCCCTGTTACGGCTTCAGATTTCACATTTGACAAAACAAAGTTTCCCGGAGTCGAAGTAAATGACATGCGTTAACGAATCAGATTAATTTGCCTTCGTTTGGCTACAACTGCGAGTTGCCCTAAAGAGATTCCTCCATCGTTGGTGGGAACCAGGTGATGAGAATAGACTTCAAATCTATTGTGTATAAGTATCCGTTCTGTTCCTTCCAACAAGTACTTGTTCTGAAAAGTGCCTCCTGATAATACGACCTTGTTACAAGAATGCCTGGTCCTCATCTTGTCAGCTACCTCAGAGATCACTGAGATTATGGTATTATGAAACTTTGCTGAAATTATTCCCGGATTGACATGCTGTTTCAGGTCGCCCAAAATACCGGCAATGGTAAAATCAAAGTTCACGGTTTCGCCAAGGGTAAAAGGATAACTTTCCGTACGACCCGGTTCAATAATTGATTCAAGCCTCATGGGCGCTTCTGCGGAAAAAGTGGAAAAAAGGCACAGGCCGAGCATGGCCGAAACAGCATCGAACAACCGACCGGCGCTGGAAACCAAGGGACAATTAATGTTAGCCCGGATCATCTTCAGAATAATATCAATCTTTTCCTGGTCAATTTCCTTCAGGAAAGGGAGATCAAGTCCTGCAAAATCTTCTCCGAAAGTCTTATAAAGATAAGAAACGGCCATCCTCCATGGCTCCTCAATCCCCTTGTCGCCTCCGGGTAAAGGGATATATTCAAAATGGGTTGTCCTGGTAAAGTCGGCCAGGTCGCAATAAAATAATTCTGCACCCCAGGTATTTCCATCGCTTCCGTAACCTGTTCCATCCATAGCCACCCCCAGGACAGGCTCATCCAGTAAGTGCTCTGCCATACAGGATGCGATGTGGGCATGATGGTGCTGAACCCTGACAAGTTCAACGCAGTTACTCTTGCTTTCAGCAAGCCGGCTGGTAAAATAATCAGGGTGAAGGTCGGCTGCAATGACCGCCGGTGTCATCCGGAACAATTTCTGAAACTTATTCAGTGTCTCTTCATAAAAAGAAGTTGTTTCCGCATTCTGCAGGTCGCCGATATACTGGCTTAGGATAGCCTGCCTGCCTTTTCCTATGCAGAATGTATTGACGAGTTCCGCACCGGTAGCAAGAATATCACTTGTATCAAGTTTCAATGTTACGGGAGCAGGCACATATCCTCGTGATCTCCTGAAAACTCTTTCAACAGCATTGATTATTCGCACGACAGAATCATCGGTCCGGTTTTCTATTTCACGATTGTATGTCAGTATGCCGCCGGTTTTCAGAAGAAAGGTATCGATGGCTTTCTGATCGTCAATAAGAATAGGTTCATCAGAGATATTTCCACTGGTAAGGACGATAGCAGGAATGGGCAATTCATTGAAAAGCAAATAATGAAAAGGCAGGTAAGGCAACATGGCTCCAAGGGTATTCAACCCTGCGCTGATTCCGGGGACCAATGTTTTGTGATGCCCGGACTGCAGCAATACAATGGGTCTTCTCCGGGATAAAAGACTACGTTCCTCTGTTTTACTGACTTCTGCATATTGACGCAGTGTTTCCAGGTCACGAAACATGACAGCCAGTGGCTTACCCTCCCGGTTCTTCAGCAGTCGTAATTTCACCACCGCCTCATCATTCGTGGCATCACACGCAAGGTGATATCCTCCCAATCCTTTTATCGCCATAATCCCACCTTCCAGGATGACTTCAGCAGTAGATGATAGGATCTTTTCTATTCCCTCAATGCTGCCGCTTTCTGTAAACAGAGTATAATGCGGGCCGCAATCGGAGCAAGCCACCGGCTGTGCATGAAACCTGCGATCATTTACATCCCCGTATTCCCTCCCGCAGGAATCGCACATAGGGAAACTCTTCATGCTGGTATTTTTCCGGTCGTATGGAAGATCGCTTATAATGGTAAAACGCGGACCGCAGTTTGTGCAATTGACGAAAGGATAGTTAATGCGGTTCGGCTGGATGTGCATATCCCCGAGACAGTCATCACAGACTGCAATATCCGGACTGACCTCAGTGATTTTATCGGACCTATTCTCGCTTGATCTTATCCTGAACCCTTGTATATCTATAGGTTCTTTATAAACCAGTATGATCTGGCCGACATGGGAAGCCGCAGGTGGATCAGACCCTAGCTCTTGCAGAAAATCCTCTATCAGGTGTTCGGGTCCCTGGATAAAAATCTCAACATTCTCATTTGTATTTATAACCCAACCCTTCAGGTTGTATTTTACTGCAACCCGGTAGACGAACGGGCGAAACCCCACTCCCTGTACAAGGCCGGTGATGGTGATATGACAGGCTTTCTCCATGTTTTCGCAGGTTCTCAAAAAATAAGTATCCTGAATAAAATTACATATTATAATTCATTTTTAAGAATATATTGTAAATTTAATCCGGAATTTTAAACCCCACTCAGGGTCGTTATGAAAAAAGCAAGGGATATTCTATGTGAAGATTGCAAATCAGGGTTCCTGGACTATTTTCATGCCCTTGACAAGGCCGACCTTCAGTACCTTAATGAACAGAAAGATACGCTGGTCTTTAAAAAAGGTCAGCTCATTTATGAGGAAGGACATAAGTCGTTGGGAGTATTTTGTATCCGGGAAGGCAAGATCAAAGTATTCAAGAACACACAGGAAGGGAAAGAACATATCACTCGTGTCGTGCTTCCCGGCGAATTCTTAGGACTTAAAGCCTTGCTCAGTGGAAATGATCATTCGGTGTCGGCCTCGGCATTGGAAGATTCTATTGTTTGCTTTATATCAAAGATGGATTTTTTCCAGCTGATGATCAAGTATCCTGAATTCACACGTTCGTTAATACTTATGCTCAGCAAGTTATTGGAAGAAGCTGAATTGAGAATGATCTCCCTGGCCTATAAACCTGTGAGGGAAAGACTCGCGGAGACCCTATTGTTTCTTTTTGATTCCTTCTATCCAAAACCTGAAAACGCCGTAAAGGAATACCTCAACCTGACCAGGATGGACCTTGCTAATATTATCGGAACTGCTGTGGAAACTGTTATCCGGCTTCTCTCAGAATTCAAAGATGAAAAGTATATTGCCATCAAAGGGAGGAAGATCTTCCTTCTGGACCCAGCCGGTTTGAAGGCGATTGCAACGTTGTCTGGGTAAACCATTCTCACTTCTCACTTGCCATTCCTCTTCCAAAATGAGAAATTAGGTTAGCAGTCGGGTTATAATCGTTTTTTTAATGGTATGCAACCCGTTTTTTTCAACTCATAGGAAGAATCATCTTAATTGCTGATTATAAATGAATTAAACGAAGAGAAAATAGCAAAAACTGATGATCTAAAAAAAAATCAATATCCTTAAAAAGATATTTCGAAGAAAATGTTTGCTTTTTGGTTTTTTATATTATATTTGTACACTACAATTTGGCTGCATATAATTATTTGAAACCTATTTATTAACCTGATGTATATCAGGAAAAGATTGTCAAACGGCAACGATTTGGCATTGCTTTATTGTTCTTTGGATAGACAAAAAATATTCAGACTCATAATAATATAATGACGCATTATGAAAAGCTCTTATAAATTTCAGGTCATGACCACCGATCAATTCAGGGTATGGCTTTACTCGAAAGGGATCACCAGATCTGTCCGGTCAATTCATAATTATTACACCATAATGCCTCATTATGAGAGGTTCACGGGAAATAATTATTTGCAAATTCTCAAGGAAGTCGAAATGAACCAAACATTTGAGTATGGTTATGATGAAATTGCCCAGAATATGACCGTATTTCCTGATTCTAAAATTGCAATTTGCCGTGATATCAATAAAATTCCCGCAGGATTTAATGGAAGTAAGCAATTTAGCATTCGTGTTGAATATATCCTGAATCCTGTCAATGGAGCTTGCCCAATTACCGACAACCTGATTGATTTCAATATCTGGTTTAATGCTTTATTGGGCATGAAGTTAAATATCAATCCGTCGGATCTGTTAATTGTCAATCATGCACCTGCAGAACTTGTCTCAGGCATCAATATACCAACCCTGACTACTGCTTTAGCCTTTATATAATCAGATTATGAACATCTGAAACTTATTCCTTTCCCCTTTTCAACAAAAACAAAATATTTTTCATTTTTTCTCAAATACTGACAAATGTCATTTTTTGGGCTGTAGGTTCTATTTACTTTAGCTGTGAATTAATTCACAATGGTATGGAAAAAATGCAACCTACAGCTGTCTTCTTTTATAATCCGAAGGGTGCTATACCTGATCCCATCGATTACAATGAACTGGCTGCTTATGTCCTAAAATTTCCGTTTGTAAAACAGGTTTGGAAGTATGATGACTTTTTATGGAATGAAGAAAACCTGTTGGTCAGGCTTGAATTGCACCATATAGAAAGGCTGGTCATCGCCGGTCTTGTGCCGGGAACGATCAAGACCTTATTCTCAAAGATCTTCTCTATTGAAAAAAAAGATCCGGAAAACGTAATCCTCGCAAGTTTTGCCGAACAGGGAATACAGAAAGCAACCGATATTCCCCGCGCAAAAGCTTTACTTGCTGCTTCCTTATATAATGTTCCCTATGAAATTGCCGTCATACCAGAAGAATTTCCTGTAGAACAGGCGACTTTAGTGATTGGCGGCGGGATTGCAGGTATCCAGGCAGCACTGGAAATAGCGTACAGCAACAACCTTGTGTACCTTGTTGAAAAAAGTGGGACTATCGGCGGAAAAATGGCTACATTCGATAAAACCTTCCCGACCCTTGATTGTGCTGCCTGTATCCTGACTCCCAAAATGGTGGAAGTTAACCAGAATCCTAACATCCGGCTGATGTCCTATTGCGAAGTAATGGATGTGGAAGGAATTCCCGGGAAATACTCCGTAAAGATCCTTAAAAAGGCAAGGAGGGTTAATGTTTCTACCTGCATCGGTTGCGGTACGTGTGCCGAGAAATGCCCTGCCCAGGCTCCCAGTGAGTTTGATGCAGGAACAACTATGCGCAAAGCTATCTATATTCCATTTCCCCAAGCCGTTCCCAACAAGTATATGATTGATGCCGAATCCTGCATCTATATTAAGAATGGCAAATGCAGGGCCTGCGTCAAGGCATGCCCTGTGCCCGACTGCATTAATCTCGATGAAAAGGACCAGGAGGTGACACTGGAAGTTGGCAATATCATTGTTGCCACGGGATACAAGGTATTTGATGCAAAACGAATGCCCCAGTTCGGTTATGGTGTTTTTCCAAATGTCCTCACATCGCTAGAGTTTGAAAGGTTACTTAATGCTTCAGGTCCAACAGGAGGAAACATCACTTTCCGTTCCCAGGACAAGAAGGGGAACTGGATATTCAGCCCCGAGTCAGGGAAACCGGAAAGTCTAGCTATTATTCATTGCATTGGTAGCCGTGACAAGAACTATAACAAGTACTGTTCGCGTGTTTGTTGTATGTACTCTCTGAAATTCGCACACCTGATCCTCGATAAATTGCCGGATGCCCAGGTTTACGAGTATTTCATCGATATGCGCGCATTTGGCAAAGGCTATGAAGAGTTTTATGAACGCATTAAAGAGGAAGGGGTATCGATCATCCGTGGAAAGACGGCAAAGGTGGAAGAGAAGAACGGAAAACTACAAATCAGGGGAGAAGATATTATCCTTTCCAAAATAATAGAAAATCCGGTCGATATGGTTATCCTGTCCGTAGGATTGGAACCATCAGAAGACACTGCAAAACTTTGCAATATTCTTGGGATTCCAATGAGTGAAGGAGGATGGATGGAAGAAGCAAACTATAATACGAATCCTACAGGAACCTTAAAAGGAGGCATCATGATAGCGGGAACATGCCAAGGACCGAAAGATATTCCTGATACCGTTGCCCAGGGTTCCGCTGCCGCTGCAAGGGTGATCCAAAGTATCCTGAAAGGTAAAGTGAACGGGAATACTGATAGCCTTGTGCCGGAAATGATTGAAACCAGAATTCATGACCTTACTCTCATTCAATAAAAGGAGGTAAAATATGCCTGTCCGTCTTCAGCCAGAATTACGCCATCAATTGATCCAATACGGGATCGGCGACTGGAATGCCTGTTACCATTGCGGCACCTGCACTGCCACCTGCCCACTCTCTGAAGAGGGGTTCTTGTTTCCCGGAAGAAGATCCGCTTGATGCAGATGGGTCTCAAAGACCAGCTTGAATCCAGCGTGGAGCCCTGGTTATGCTACTATTGCGGGGATTGTTCCAAAGAATGTCCGCGCGATGCTAACCCGGCAGAGCTGATGATGTCACTGCGAAGGTACCTGACCTCAAAATACGACTGGACAGGCCTTTCTAAAAAATTCTACACATCAGAATTGTGGGAACTGGGATTCATCCTTCTATTTGCAGCATTTGTCGTCATCTCGTTCCTGGTTGTCCTTCCTTCCATGGGATATCATTTTACCAAAGAACTTACGGCTCAGGGTGGAGTGAAAGTAAATTCCTTTGCCCCCATCCATGTCGTTGAGACCTTTGACTGGATCATGGCCGCCGTGGTTGCTTCACTCCTGATCTCTAACATCCTCCGGATGTATTACAAGATCATCTGGAAAAAAAGCAAGACAAAAGTCAGCTTATGGGTTCACATCCGGGAGTTCTGGCTTCTGATCTTCAATTTTGCCGTTCAGCCTAAATTCTCCAAATGCGATGACAAGAACTACTGGCTTTCGCACTGGTTCTTAATGTCTGGATATACCATCATGTTCATCGTGATCGTGGTTTACCTGCCCTGGTTTCAGACAGAGAAGATATATCCCATATGGGATCCTCAGCGTCTGCTGGGGTATTATGCGACGATTGGGTTGCTTTTCGGCCTGGGAGTGGCTATTGTCGGCCGGCTGTCGAAGAAAGATATAAAATTCCAGTTCTCACATGTGAGCGACTGGCTCTTTGTGATCATGCTCACACTTACCGTCACGACAGGGATCCTGATCCATATTTTCAGGATCAACGGGATGCCGCTGGCTACATATATCTGTTATATTGCACATATGTCTGTGCTGGTACCTATGATCCTGATCGAAGTTCCTTTTTCGAAATGGTCACACCTGGCCTACAGGCCGTTTGCAATTTATTTCGCGCAATTAAAAAAATATGCGGTTCCAAAATAATTTTCATCCTCTTGCTGTAAAACCAATGCCATGGAAGAACCAAGAATAGGCGTCTATATTTGCTGGTGCGGCACCAATATCTCAAAAATGGTGGATGTTGAGGCCGTTGCCTCGGAAGTGGGCAACTTACCAAATGTCGTCCTTGCAAAGAATTACAAGTACATGTGTTCTGATCCGGGACAGGATCTCATCATCAAAGATATCCACGGGCATCACCTGAACCGGGTGATCGTGGCAGCTTGTTCACCAAGGATCCATGAACTGACCTTTCGTAATGCCGTTGAAAAGGCAGGGATCAACCCCTACCTGTTTGAAATGGCAAACATACGCGAGCAGGATTCATGGGTCCATACCGATCGTTCGGAGGCCACGAAAAAAGCCATCGACCTTGTCATCGCAGCCATCCACCGCGTGCGTTTCCATGAAGCGTTGCAAAAGCGCTCGGTGAATGTTGATCCTGCAACCCTTGTCATCGGAGGCGGGATCTCAGGGATGGTGGCTGCCCTTGAAATTGCCAATGCAGGAAAGCAGGTATATATTGTTGAGAAAACTGACCGGCTGGGCGGACATGTGGCAACGTTCGATCTCACGTTTCCTCATCTCTCCAGCGCTAAACAGATGATCCGTCCCATTATCCAGCGCGTTGAAAATCATCCGAACATTGAAGTCTTCAAACAATCGATCATTAAAAACGTCAGCGGGTATATCGGTAATTTCAAAGCCTTCGTTCAGAACGGTCAGCCGGAACCACTGGAGCTGAAGTTCGGGAATATTATTGCTGCTACCGGGCTTAAGCCTTTCGATCCTTCCAAGATCAAGGAATATGGATATGGAAAATTCCCGGATGTGGTAACTTCCATGGAGTTCGAAGAAATGCTGGCGGCTGGCAAGGTACTTACAAAGTACGGGAAGGAACCAAGAAACATAGCCATCATCCATTGTGTAGGCAGCCGCAGCAAGGTGTACCATGAATATTGCTCCCGCACCTGTTGCATGGTTGCACTTAAATTTGTCAACCAGATAAGGGCAGGACTTCCTGACTGCAATATTTTCGATATCTATGCTGACATGCGTGCATACGGAAAAGGCTGTGAGGAATTTTATGCCGAATCGACACACCGCCAGATCATCTTCCTTATGTTCGACCAGCAGGAGAAGCTCCCGGTAATAAAACAAGCTGAAAGGACTGACGACTGCAACATGCTTATTGAGATGGATGAAAAACTTTCCGGTGAAAACATCGAAGTGGGTGTTGATATGGTTGTTCTGATGGTAAATATGGAAGCCCATGAAGATGTAAAGCAGGTTGTTCATGAGATCGGGGTGAGCCTTTGCGGAAATCAGTTCTTCATTGAGAAGCACCCGAAACTCGATCCTGTCGCAACGACAACAGGCGGTGTATATATTGTAGGTACCTGCCAGGGACCAAAAGATATCCCTGATTCTGTGGCACAGGCCCGTGCTGCTGCAGCAAGAATTCTTGGCACCATTGCACAAGGATCAGTTGCAGTGGAAGTAACTACGGCTTTTGTCAATGAGGCCTTCTGTTGCGGATGCCAGACCTGCATCCGTGTTTGCCCGTACACTGCAATCTCCTTTAATGAGGATAAAAAAGTATCCGAAGTGAACGAGGTATTGTGTAAAGGATGCGGAACCTGTGGTTCCACATGCCCCTCGGGAGCCATCACCAGCAAACATTTCACGGATCGGCAGATCCTCTCGGAAATTGAAGGAATAATGTCAATGTCATACAAAGAAATCTGACCATGAACTTCAGACCAACTATCGTTGCTTTTCTCTGTAACTGGTGCGCCTATACAGGTGCCGATCTTGCAGGTACGTCCCGTATGCGCTATGCTCCGAACATCCGCATCATCCGGGTCATGTGTTCGGGAAGAATTGATCCCACTTTCATCCTGACTGCCTTCCAGCAAGGCGCCGACGGAGTATTGGTGTGTGGTTGTCATCCCGGTGACTGCCATTACCAGACCGGGAATTATAAATGCCTTCGCAGGTTCAAGCTGATTGAAAAATATATCGCCCAGATGGGAATTGAGCCGGAACGGCTTAAACTGGAATGGATCAGCGCCAGCGAGGGAAAACAATTCGCCGAACTGGTGAACGAAATGACGAAAGCCATCCTGAATGCAGGTCCAAGTAAAATAAAAAGCACACTGGAAGTTAAACATTTAAAATCATAGAAGATGCCTTCCGACTCACCAAATCCAAAGCCCAAGCTGAAGCTCGCCATTTATTGGGGAGCCGCCTGTGGTGGTTGCTGCGTTTCTGTTCTCGACACCCACGAGAAGCTGCTCGACATTGTTGCCGCTGCTGATCTTGTGTTTTGGCCCATCGCTATGGATGTCAAGTATAAGGACATAGAAGCCTTGCCAGACAAATCCATTGATCTGACCCTTTTTAACGGGGCGGTCAGGAACAGCGAAAATAAGCATATGGCGCAGGTATTGAGGAATAAATCAAAGATACTCGTGGCCTATGGCTCGTGTGCTTATATGGGAGGGATCCCGGGGCTTGCTAATTTTACTACAAAGAATGAGATCTTTAAAAGGGTTTACGATGAATGCGAATCAACGGTAAACCCGGAAAAGATCAGACCACAGACTGAATATACCGTCAAGGAAGGGAAACTGGATATTCCGGAGATGTTCAATGACGTTTATACCCTCAACCAGGTGGTGGAAGTCGATTATTTTATTCCTGGTTGCCCGCCCCAGAGCGAACGTCTCATTGAAGTCTTCAGCGCCATTGCGTCAGGCGCACAATTACCTCCAAAAGGATCAGTTGTTGGGGCAAATGAAAAGACGAACTGCGATGAATGCAAACGAAAAAAATCAGACAACAAAGTCATAAAGAGATTTTACCGTCCCTGGGAGATCCAGGATGACAAAGAGACCTGTTTCCTTGAACAGGGCGTGATCTGCATGGGACCGGCAACACGTGGCGGATGCGGCGTTCGTTGTGTGGCCGGCAATTCTCCCTGCCGCGGATGCTATGGCCCCCCGGCAGCAGCTTCAGATCCCGGCGCCAAGATGATGTCTGCTATCGGGACCATGATCGATGCGGATACACCCGAAGAGATCGACAAGGTCATCGACAGCATTGTCGACCCGGCCGGACTGTTTTACAGATTCAGCTTACCATCGTCAATCCTTGGAAGAAAAATTGTCTAAAAAATAAAACTAAAAGATGAAAACCATCACCATCGACCCCATTACACGGCTGGAAGGCCACGGAAAAATAGAGATCTTTCTTACGGATGAAGGCGAGGTTGACAATGTCTACTTCCAGGTTCCGGAATTACGGGGCTTTGAGAAATTTTGCGAAGGAAGACCTGTCGAGGAACTTCCCTCTATCGTGACCAAGATCTGCGGTGTTTGTCCTGGTTGTCACCACATGGCTTCCGGGAAGGCTGTGGATGCAGTATTTGGAGTCACTCCCCCTCCTACCGCAAAGAAATTAAGGGAATTGTTCTATATGGCCCATTTCGTTCATAGCCACATTGCCCATTTTTATGCCCTGGCAGCTCCTGATTTTGTGGTTGGCCCGAATGCCAGCCCGGCTGAACGGAATATCCTCGGCGTCATTGCTAAGGTTGGGATAGAGATCGGTACTGAAGTGATCAAGCAAAGACGTATTGCCCAGGAAATCCAGGCCCTGCTTGGGGGCCATCAGACCCATGTTGTAATGAACATTCCCGGTGGTGTAAAAAAAGGCCTGACAGAAGAAGAACGGGATGATATTGTTAAAAAAGCAGAAGGTTTCATTGAATTCTCAAAATTCTCAATGAAACTATTCAAGGATGTGGTTTTAGGGAATAAAGATTATGTCGATCTCATCCTCAACGGACCTTATTCATTGAAACTTCATTCAATGGGACTGGTGGATGAGAATAACAAAGTGAATTTTTATGATGGGAACGTGAGAGTGGTTGATACTGAGGGAAAACAACTTTATCGTTATTCTCCTAAAGATTACATGGATTATGTAGAAGAAAGAGTAGAACCCTGGACTTATCTGAAGTTTCCTTACCTCAAGAAGATCGGGTGGAAAGGATTTGTTGACGGACAGGAATCGGGCGTATACCAGGCCACTCCCCTCTCAAGGCTGAATGCATCTGATGGAATGGCAACACCGATAGCACAGCAGGAATATGAGTATATGTATAAGACGCTAGGTGGAAAGCCTGTTCATGCCACGCTTGCCATGCACTGGGCCAGGCTTATTGAACTGATTTATTCTGCTGAACATTGCTATGAGCTGGCTACCGATCCGGAAATAACAGGTAAAGAATTAAGGGCTCCGATTGAAAAGATTGTGGGTGAAGGCGTCGGGATTGTAGAAGCCCAGCGAGGCACCCTTACCCATCACTACTGGACTGATGACAAAGGAATGGTAAGAAAAGTGAACCTGATCGTTGGAACCACCAACAATCACGCAGCCATCTGTATGTCACTAAAAAAAGCTGCCCAGGGCTTGATCAAAAAAGGAATACCTGCAACAGAAGGTACGCTTAATATGATTGAAATGGCTTTCCGCGCTTACGACCCCTGTTTTTCCTGTGCCACACATTCACTTCCAGGACAAATGCGGATGATAGTCAATTTTCACAACTCAAAGGGTGAGTTAATCCGAAGCATTGGAAGGTAAAAGAACATTAACATGCAAGGTGAAAAAATTTTAATCCTGGGGATCGGGAATGACATTCTGAAAGACGACGGGATCGGACCAAGGCTTGTTAAAGACCTTCAAAAAGAAACCTTCCCCGAAGGAATCTGTTTTAAAACAAGTTCAATGGGAGGATTGGAGATCCTCGAACTGATCCGTGATTATCATACCGTGATCATCCTTGACGCCATAAAAACGAAAGAAGGAATGCCCGGCGATGTTTATTATTTCAATCCGGCAGATTTCCACGAAACGATGCATCTTTCCAACCTGCATGATGTCAATTTTATAACGGCTCTTGAACTTGCAAAACAGATCAAGCTGTCGATCCCTGAAAACATACACATTATTGCTGTTGAAATCCTGGAGGATCTTGAATTTGGCCGGACCTTAAGTCCTGAACTGGAAGAAAAATATCCGGAAATCCTGGAACATGTTCACAGCTATTTGAATTCCACGCTATTTCCTGTTGAAGGATAAAATCACTTCAAAAATTCATCTTCTTTTCTCCATGCCGGATCCACGATACAGATGAACTTCAGGTCATCCGGACCTTGATTACTAATGCACTGCCAGGCCATTGGTGGAATATAAATGGCTTGTCCGGGAATTACTTCTCCGGATTCTTCTCCGATATGCATAATCCCTCTTCCCTCAAGGATATAGTAAACTTCTGAGGTACGAAGATAATGTTTAAGGGATGTATCACCGGGTTTCAGGGTTGCATGGGCCAGGCTGTATCGCAATTCAAGAGGAGCCTTATCCGGATGAAGTAATTCCCTGATTATTGTGTGATCTCCGGATAGAAATTCCGCACAATTTGATAAATCTGTAATGTACATAATTACCTGTTCACTGGTGAAGCCAAAAAACTTTGAAAAGAAATCTAATAAACCGTTCGCTTTAAATAGTGTGTATGCAAAAGATCATGGGCTTTTTCGCTGAGCGGTTCATCCAGGAATTCTTCATAGAGCGTGATCACTTCAGGGTTTTCATGTGATTTCCTTAACTCAAGACCCATTTCTTCAGCATAGAGCGCCTGCAAACGTTTCTCACGGATCTCAGGGTTGGTTGGAATAGGTTGACCACCGCCTCCAAGACAACCTCCGGGACATGACATGACTTCGATAAAATGATAATTAGCCGTTCCATTCTTGATTGATTGCATTACTGTCTTTGCATTGGCGAGTCCATGGGCAACTGCAACCTTGAGTTCTACCCCATGAAGGAAACTCCATTCAGGTAAAGGATTCTCGATCAAAATCGAGGCTTCCTTCAGGCCCTCAAAACCTCTTACCGGTGTTACAACGAGGTTATCAAAAGGAATCTCACGGCCGGTTATTTTTTCATAAACGGTCCTCAGTGTTGCTTCCATCACTCCGCCTGTTGCACCGAATATCACTCCCGCACCCGTTGCTTTTCCCATTATTGAATCATAATGATCGTTGGGTAGCGATTTAAAATCCATCCCCGCCTGATTGATCATGATAGCCAATTCGCGGGTAGTGAGGACATAATCCACATCCTTAAACCCGCTGGCTCTCATTTCAGGGCGGTCAGCTTCAAATTTTTTCGCAGTGCATGGCATGATTGATACCGTGACAATGTTTTCGGGTTTCAATCCCATTTTTTCGGCATAATAGGTCTTTGCCAAAACGCCAAACATTTGTTGGGGAGATTTGCAAGTGGATACATTTGGAATAAATTCAGGGAAGGTCTGCTCGAGATACTTGATCCACCCTGGAGAACAGGAAGTAGTCATTGGAAGCACTGCCTCAGGATCTTCAAACAGACTTTTTCTTCTTAGCCGGTCAAGGAATTCATTTCCTTCTTCGATAATTGTCAGGTCGGCTGAGAATGCTGTATCCAGTACAGAATCAAAGCCCAGTTTCCGCAATGCAGAAACCAGCTTGCCTGTCACCCGCCTGCCCGGTTCCATGTTGAGATCTTCGCCGATTGCAACTCTTACAGCAGGAGCCGTTTGTACAATTACATGTTTTGTCGGATCAAAGATGGCTGTCCAGACTTCTTCAATGTAGTTCTTTTCAACCAGTGCACCTGTTGGACAACGATCGATGCATTGTCCACAATTCGTACAGATCACTTCAAACAAAGGTCTTCCAAAATAAGTAGATATCTTCATATTCGGACCTTTATATACGGCGTTCACCGCACTGACTCCCTGGATCTGGGAACACGTCCGGATACACCGCTGGCAACGGATGCATTTGCTGTCATCCTTTATTATGGAAGGTGAAAGGTCGTCAATAGTATATTTTTTATACGGGACAAGGTCGATGAACATTGGCTTGATGATCTTGAATTCAGAAGCAAGCGACTGTAGTTCGCATTTACCGTTTCTATAGCATTTTGTACAATCCGCATTATGTTCCGAAAGCAGCAGGTCGATCATTGTTCTTCGCGCACTTCTGACTTTAATGCTGTTCGTAAGAATATCCATCCCCTCTTCCACAGGGGTGGCACAAGATGCAATCAACTGTTTCGAATGTTTCTCCTCCACAAGGCAAACACGGCAGTTCCCGGCAATCTGCAGATCCTTGTGATAACATAGTGTCGGGATATTGATGTTGAATTGTCGGGCAGCATCGAGAATTGAAATGCCAGCATCCACTTTAACTTCGATCCCGTCAAGTTTCAGTTTGACTTTTTTAGTGATCGTCTCAGGTGCAGCATTGAGTTCGAAGATCTCAAATTTTTCTTCAATTTCATCTTTTGCCAGCTGGAATGTGATCCCTATATAATCATAAAGTTCCTGGCGCGAGAATTTATAATCTTTTGCAGCCAGTAAGTGGGAAGAGATGATTTCATTGAAAACATCCAGCAGGTCAGAA
The DNA here is from genome assembly GCA_963800585.1 of uncultured Bacteroidales bacterium. Classification (GTDB taxonomy): domain Bacteria; phylum Bacteroidota; class Bacteroidia; order Bacteroidales; family FEN-979; genus FEN-979. Next base: position 14,583 of record CAWDBP010000003.1, on the reverse strand, counting down.
ATCTCTTTTGCATGGAAACCTTCGTTGGACCGTGCAATTGCTACATCTTCCATGTAATTTATCATCAGGCTACGGTCGGAATTGTAAACCGTGGATGCCAGCAGGTTGTAAGTCGTACTTGTCAGGAGTTTGAAATCTTCCTCCGGCTTGTTCTGATAATCCTTGAACTTCTCAGAATTTTCGAGTGAAAGGATCCGGGCATTGATCTTCGAGAGGATTTTATCCTTATCGGTGATCAATATTTCATAGATCAACAGGTTAACACGGAATGAGATATGTTTCAGGGCGGCCTCATTCCTTGTATTCCATTCCACAGGGTTACTTTTCATCCTTGCAAGGAGAAATAATAACCGGCGTTCGATGTAATGACGTGCCGAGGGTTCCCAGTTCAGTGCTTTTCTTGTATAACTGGCATCCACATTGAGTTTCAGATCGACATATTTCAGCATCCAGAGCCTCTCAAAAGGAGGAGGAGTGATTTTCATCTTGCCCAACATCGTCCTCAGTATAACACCCGGATAAGCAATCCATTTGGGGAGATGGATTGCCTTGACCGGCTCACCAAAATAGTCCTTGGTTGCTATATCGAATAGTTCCTGGTGTGAGGTACATCCATCCGGACTGGCTGCATAGATATCGAATGAAGGTAATTTATGGCTTTGCTGAATGATGTTCAGCAGAAATTTAGCCAGTTCATGGATGTGAATGTAAGAAACCGCCGATTCTCCTTTACCGCCTAAAATACGGGCATCGTATTTCTTTCCCAACCAGGTTTCGAGAAATTTATACAATGGAGGATATTCACACAGATCACTGAATACTGCTGCAAAACGAACCACTGTACAGGGGAAATCATGCGATGCTTTTCGTAATAATTCCTCTCCGAATTTCTTTGTCTTTGCATAGGCAAAATCAGCATCGGGAGGCGATTTCTCATTCACCACCTGTCCGGGAGGAGGAAAATTGCAGGCAGCCAGTGAACTGGCGAATATAAATCGTTTTATATTTAGTTGCCGTGCCAATTCCACCACATTTAACGTGCCTTCCACGTTGGTACGCTGGTAGGCGGTGTTATCGGAATAGTCAAAATCATAGAATGCAGCCAGATGAAGAAGATAATCGGCTCCACCCCTTTCGTGAATGGTGTCGAGGACCTCCTTAAGCTGCACCTTACTGGCAATATCCCATTGGATCCAGTAAATGTTCGGATGAAATGGAATGCCCGCTTCCTTTGATGACCTTCGGGCGATAGCAATGATCTGGTAGTGTCTTTGACCATGTCCATAAAGTAACGGCCAATAAATCCGGATGCCCCGGTAATGATGATGGTTGGCGGATCATTTTTCATAGTAGAGTCTGATATTCGTTAAAAAGTTTATACCGGTCAAACTAATCATTTGTCAAAATCGGTTTGGCATATTGCTTCCTGTAAAGGATGTAAAGCACCATTATTGTAAAGCCCATCAGGAAATCTGCAAGACCTGAAAAGATCACCATAAATTTATGATCGGCAAAGAAAAAGTAGGATAGGAGAAAAATAGTAGCGACATATTTAGCAGTACAGGAAAGAACGATCAGTTTAAATGAATTTTTCAGGTCAAGAGCGGCCCAAATATATGCAACTGCAACTACCAGGTGGAATACCCCGCCCTGGTCGGCAAAGAACTTCTCCGTCAAGTGGAATCCAAATAATTCAATAATGTTTATTGGAAGAATGACAAGGGCTATTCCAAAACAGATTGAATGAATTGCGACCAGCCAAAGAATCCACTTTAGCAATAGGTCATACCTGAACTTTTTCATTCATTCATTCATTTACTTGTGAAATAATTAACAGAAGCAGTAAAAATACTAAAAAATTCCGAGCAAACAATCCCTGTAAAAAAAATACTTTGATTTCTTTTAATTTCTCTACTTTTATCCAGGAATATTTTCAAAGATCATATAATGATAAGTCTGATAACAGGAATCGCTGCAAGCATGGCACATGTCATTACGGGGCCGGATCACCTGGCAGCTGTCACTCCCCTGGCCATTGACAGCCAGAAAAAATCATGGTGGGTCGGATTTGCATGGGGCGTCGGACATACTATCGGAATGCTAGCCATCGGTGGTTTGTTTGTCCTGTTAAAAGGATTTATCCATATAGATAAAATTACCGGCAACAGTGAGATCATTGTAGGGATCATGCTGATCTTAATAGGATTATGGGCGATTTGGAAGGTATTGAATAAGAAGCAGCCTCACCGGCATATCCATTTTCATATCCATAGAAACTCCGGATTCCTGTTTCATATTCACAGGCATTTCCATGATGATCATGAAAAACATCCCCATGACCTTACAAAAAATCACCGTCAGAATGCTGGGACCGCATTGCTAGTGGGGATTATCCATGGATGCTCCGGATTCAGCCATTTACTGGCAGTTCTTCCGGCACTTGCCTTACCTTCGGAGCTGGCTGCAATTTTGTATCTCTCGGGATTTGCAATTGGCACCATTATAGCAATGGTTAGCGTATCTGTCATACTGGGAACCATTGCTTACCGTTCATCCATGAAAAAGAAATCAAATTTTTTATTTGGATTCAGTCTTGGTGGTGGAATCCTTGCAGTTGGTGTCGGGATCTTCTGGATCATCAGCAGTCTTTAAGAATATCTCTTCAGGGTAATTTATCGAGACCAGAAATAAACCATTGGCTGGCACAGAATATCCTGCAGCCCTCCGGTCTTTTGAAAGAATAATCTTGTTAAGATCTTCCAGGCTGATCTTTCCCCGGCCAAGTTCCACAAGAGTTCCGACAACAGCCCTCACCATGTTCCTGAGAAACCGGTCTGCTGTTATTGTAAAAATCAGAATATCTCCCTTTTCTTCCCATTTTATATATTCTACTTTGCAAAGATTGGTCTTCGTTTCCTTTGGCAGTTTTGCAAAGGAAGTAAAGTCATGGTTATTCTTAATGAAGTCTGCACCCTCATTCAAAAGGTTGATATCAAGTTTTCCCGGATAATACCAGGAGTATGCCTGCCTGAAGGGGTCTTTCTTTCGCGTTATAAAATATTGATAAGTACGTGAAATTGCACTGAACCTGGAGTGTGCATTTCCTATTACCGGGAGGATCTTATTGATGGAAATGGCATCAGGAAGATATCCGTTCAGATGGTAAACCAGTTCCATCTGTTCGGTCGGGGACAATTCATGTTCAACATCAAAATGCGCATAAAACTCACGTGCATGCACCCCTGCATCCGTTCTCCCGGCCCCGGTGATTTCGACAGGCGTCCTTAGGACAACAGTCATTGCAACTCTCAATGTCGATTGAATACTTGGTGCATTATGCTGACTTTGCCAGCCATGGAAAGATTCCCCGTTAAAGGATAAACGTATAAAATACCGATAATTCAAGCCTTTGTTCATCTTTTGCAAAAGTAACAAAAAGTGAACTTTTATCGCCAAAATACTGCCGCTCATTCAGGTAAATATTCTGTTTAGATTGTTTATAAATTTACAATTGGCAGAAAAAATAAAATCCAGTTGTTAGATTTTTAACAAAAGAACTTTTACCTTTGCACTGGTTTTCAACCGGTCATTTTTCTGATCATTGATTCAAAGAAAATTTAATTAAAACCAACATAAAATGGCAACTAATAACAATCTAATTAAGGAGTTAGTTAACAAGTACGGAAGAGAGCGCACCAGTCTGATGCCCATCTTACAGGGTGTGGTTGAGCAAAATAATTTCATCTCTGACCTGGATATGACCGACATTGCAAAAGAGCTTGATCTTTCTGCAGCCCAGGTATTCGGTACGGCTACCTTTTATTCATTTTTAGACACTGTTCCCCGTGGAAGATTTGTAATCCGCGTTTGCAAAACCATCACCTGCGATATGCATGGGAAAAAGATTATCGTCCAAACCCTGGAACACCTGCTTAAGATCAAGGTTGGAGAAACGACACAGGATAAAAAATTTACTTTGCTTGAAACCAATTGCCTGGGATGGTGCCACAAAGGGCCTTCCATGCTTATCAACAATGATGTATTTTCAGAACTCACTTCTGAAAAAGTTCATGAGATCATCGCTGAATACATGCATAAATAAAGTTTAACAAAAAAAATAAAGATATTATGGCAGAAGATCTGAAACGAGTTGATTTAATATTCGGAGAATATTCGGAATATTCGGATCAAAAATACAAGACCCTGGAAAAAACGTTAAAGAGGCCCAATGATGATATCATCAAGGATATTCTCGATTCTGGTTTACGTGGTCGAGGAGGCGCCGGTTTTCCAACAGCCATGAAATGGAAATTCACAATGGAACAACCTGGTGACGAAAAATACGTCATCTGCAATGCTGATGAAGGTGAACCCGGGACATTTAAAGACCGTGAGATTCTTACGAAAGTTCCCCGTAAGGTATTTGCCGGGATGGCTATTTGTGGTAAAGTGATCGGGGCAAAGAAAGGATACATGTACCTCCGGGGTGAATATCGTTTCCTGTTACCTGGCCTAATGGAAGAAATTGATTTTTACAATGAGACGGCAAAGGAACTCGGAATTGATTTCTCAATTGAGATCAGGATGGGAAGCGGAGCTTATATATGTGGTGAAGAAAGTGCACTTTTTGAATCCATGGAAGGCAAACGCGGGGAACCGAGAAACAAACCTCCCTACCCTACTGTTGCCGGTTATCTGAATAAACCTACGGTGATCAATAACGTTGAAACTTTTGTCAATGTCCTTATGATTTGCCGGATCGGTCCGGTGCAATACAAGAAGTTGGGAACACGCGACTCAAGAGGATCAAAAGTGTTTTCAGTCTCAGGAGATACACCGATAGCAGGCATCTATGAACTCGAATTGGGTATGCCATTGGAAAAATTCGTTGAAGAATTCGGCGATGGTGATACCAAAGCCGTACAGGTCGGAGGAGCTTCCGGTTTCTGTGTTCCAAGGAAAAAATTCAAGGATACCATCATCGGATTTGAAGGTGTTCCTACGGGAGGATCCATGATGATTTTCAATAGCTCACGTTCTATGTACAATGTGCTTCATAATTACCTTGACTTTTTCGAGGAAGAATCCTGTGGCCAGTGTACTCCATGCCGTGTGGGCTGCCAGCAACTAAGAAAAGGCATCGAGGCAGTGAAAAGAGGCGATAAGCCGATCACTTACCTGGAACAATTAATGAAACTTAGCGAAACGATGAAGATCACAGCTAAATGTGGTCTCGGCCAATCGGTCGCCAATTCTTTCTCGTCAATCGTGAACAACTTTAAAGAAGAAATGATTTACTAATAAATAAGATTCTAAACTATGACTAAAGAGATCAATCTTAAAATTGATGGTATAGATCTAACTGTGGAAGATGGGACTACAATTCTCAATGCAGCCCGAAAAGCCAATATCGTGATCCCCACTCTATGTTATCATGAAGATCTGTGTGTTGCAGGAAATTGCAGAGTTTGTGTTGTGGAACAAAAAGGGGTTAAAAACCTGGTTGCATCATGTGCCATGCCCGCTTCTGAAGGAATGGAAATATTTACAAATACCGGTAGAGTTCGTCTGGCCAGGAAACACATAGTTGAATTACTATTGTCTGAGCATAATGCTGATTGTACCAAATGTTATAAAAACGGAAACTGTGAGTTACAACATCTGGCATCTGAAATGCTTACCGGTGAACCGATGTTCATCGACCTTGTTCCGGATAAAAAATACACCCTCGACCAATACAATATGGCCATCATCAAGGATGACAGCCGTTGTATCCGTTGCCAGCGTTGTGTCAGAACCTGCGAAGAACTCCAGAGTGTAAGCGCACTGGACGTGGCATACAGGGGAAATCACATGAAAATCTCCACCTTCTTTGAACACCCGTTGTTTGAAGTGGTTTGCACCAATTGCGGACAATGCGTAAACCGCTGTCCGACCGGAGCCCTTATCGAAAGGAACTATATTGACAAAGTGTGGGATGCTATTTATGACCCAACCAAACATGTTGTCGTTCAAACTGCACCAGCAGTAAGAATTGCTCTTGGAGAGGCTCTCGGAATGCCTGCAGGCAAGATCGTTACAGGAAAGATGGTTGCCGCTTTAAAACGACTTGGGTTTAATTCTGTACTCGATACGGATTTCACAGCCGACCTTACCATTATAGAAGAAGGTCATGAACTCTTAACCCGACTGAAGAAAGTATTGGTTGATAAGGATCCTTCGGTTGCTTTGCCGATGGCTACTTCCTGTTCACCAGGCTGGATCAAATTTCTCGAACATACTTTTCCCGAATTGATACCAAATCTTTCTACCTGCAAATCACCGCAGCAGATGTTTGGTGCACTGGCTAAAACCTATTACGCTAAGAAAAGAGATCTGGATCCTAAGAATATTGTCTCGGTTTCCATTATGCCTTGTACAGCAAAGAAATTCGAAGCAAATCGCCAGGAAATGCGTTCCAGTGGTTACAATGACGTGGATTATGTTCTTACCACACGTGAACTGGCTATCATGATCCGTCAGGCCGGCCTCGATTTTGAAGCCTTACCTGAAGAACATTGCGATAGTTTCATGGGATCGTCAACCGGTGCGGCCGTTATCTTCGGGACTACCGGTGGTGTGATGGAAGCCGCCCTGAGAACTGCTTATGAAATCGTTACCGGCCGTGAAGTTCCGTTTGAAGGACTCAATATTACACCGGTCCGCGGAACAGAAGGTGAAGTGAGGGAAGCTTCGATCCTGATCAATAAGACGCTGCCCGAATGGAGTTTCCTGGAAGGCGTTGAACTGAAATGTTGTGTTGCCAATGGACTTGCCTATGCCAAGAAAGTGATGCAGAGCGTTAAGGATGGCACCGGCAACTATCACTTTATTGAAATCATGGCTTGCCCGGGCGGATGTCTTGGCGGTGGTGGACAACCAATCCCAACCAACAAAGAGATACGCTCAAAACGCAAAGCTGCTATATACGAAGAAGATATGGGAATGCCCATCCGTAAATCTCATGAAAACCCTGAAGTCGCTGAAATCTACAAAGAATTCCTTGGAAAACCACTTGGGCATAAATCACATGAATTACTCCATACGCACTACACTCCCAGAAAGAGGTACTAGTATACACTTGTTAAAAACAAAAAGGCTGCTATCCCATTAGCAGCCTTTTTTTTGCAGTCGGCAGTTTTTGAAAATCGTGACGCGTGACGCGTGACGCGAAAAAACAGGTATAAACTCATCCGGGTATTGGGTTGGGGGCTAAATATCAAGCCACGCGGCTCTTCTTTAATTGGTTTAATAACCCATTAATAGATAGATCTTCTTCTATACCTGGCCAATGAATACCATAGCCTGAGGGGGAGACTTGAAAATTGTTTCTTTCTTTCTCATCTACACTGGCTAATTTAGATGATATTTCATTGAGGTTAAAGACATATTTTTGATCATTAAGGATTAAAACCATTTTATCTTCTTCGAAAAACAAATTGGATATTTTATATGCTTCCATGACTTTAAACTTTATTAAAATATCTTTTCCATTCTGTTACGATATAATCAAAATGTTCATAAATTATTTTTTTTATTTCTCTTTTTGCCTGAGGATTTAAATTGAAAGAAAAATCTTCCTTAATTTCAAAATTATCAACATCAATCCAGAATTTAATTTCCATATCTGCTTTTTCTGCATGAACATGAATAGGTTCTTTGTTTTCATTGGAATAAAAGAAAATTCTCTAACCGGCAATTAACAGAATAGTTGGCATCTTTTATTTCAAAAGTACAAAGAAAATAGGGAAATGCCAAAAGTTCGAGTCTTTGCTTCTATTCTTTACTGAATACCCACTTGGTAGATGGCGAGTTAAAAGAGTTGACAATTGACAGTCACGGGCGACCGCGAGGGTCTACATTTGCAAACTGGGGGTGGGTTTAATCATGGATGCATCTTATCGAAAACCCATTCGCCCTGCTCGCCGGATAAACCGATACACTTGGATCCGGATCATTCATCCCATGTGCCCAGGCTTTATATCCACCATAAGAAGTCGATGACCAAAAGAAAGTTGCAAACCCTTGATAATCCCAACTCTTATCAATATGCCTTACTCCTGATAATAATGCGTTGAATCCGGAATAACCTGAGTATTTTAGTGGACTTCCTGCAAAGCCATTGTTGATATATGTGGCAAATAATGTATTCCATTCGTTTTCTGTCGGTATATGCCAGGCCGGAGGACAAAAACCCTGATCAGCAGGAGTAACATCATACAGCATAATTTCATCCCACTGATAAAGCCCACCCTGGTTTGTACAGTTTATCGGATTATCGTTATAACAATACTTCTCTGAAACACAATTATCCCTTTGATCCTGTGATGATGCAAGGACGGTTCCAAAATTCAGATTTGCTGCAAGCCAGCATTGTGACCCGATCTGCACACTCGGGTAAACTTTATTATCCCTGATATCAGTAATGTTATTCCCACAAGTAAACGCCTGCGTAACCTGAACAATAATGTGAATGCTTTTACTGGCTGTACACATAGCAGCATTCGTATAAGAATAAGTTATTGTCTTGGTTCCAGTCCCTGCAACTGATGGCGTAAAGACCCCGGTCAAAGAATTCACTCCCGGTCCTGAATAAGTTCCGCTCAGAGGGATTCCTCCTTTAAGCCTGATTGGTTTAGCATTGACTGTGGTTATCGTGTCAAAGCATGAAGTAAAGGTCACAATTGGAGCCAGTGTCCCGCTCATGATGATCTCTGATGAACTGGCAGGGTTATTCGTAACACAACTCAGGTTAGAGGTCATCACACAACGAACGCTGTCACCGTTTAAAGGGTTATAGGTGAAGGTATGTGAGTTCGTGCCTGCATTGACTCCGTTTACCTTCCATTGGTATGCAGGTATCGTTCCTCCGTTTATCGGTGTTGCAGTGAAGGTATCTGACGATCCCGGACAGAAAGGATTAGATGATGCAACAATGGTGATACCTGCAGGCAGGTTTGAATTGACATTCATTGTTATTGTATTCGATGTCGCCGGACTCCCAAGTGGGCATGCAACACTTGAAGTCAATACACAAGTTACCAGGTCGCCATTCAATGGGTTGTAGGTATAGTTCGGACTGCTGGTTCCAACACTTACTCCATTAACTTTCCATTGATAGATTGGCAAGGATCCTTCATTGACAGGTGTTGCCGTGAAGGTTACAGAACTTCCCAGGCAGAAAGGATTTGCAGATGCGACTATTAAAATACTGACAGCCAGGTTTGGATTGACAGTCATTGTAACAGGATTACTGCTTGCGGGATTTCCTGTTGGACATGTCGTATTTGAAGTCAAAATACAGGTGACTATATCTCCATTATTTGGGATATAATAATACGCCGGGTTATTAGGGCCGACATTGACACTGTTGACTTTCCATTGATAGGAAGGCGTCAACCCACCATTTGTCGGCGTTGCTGTATATGTTACTGAATTCCCTGCACAAACCGGATTCTGTGATGGTGCTACAGTAATACTTACCGGCTGACCTGGATTTACCGTCATGGTTATTGCATTTGAAGTAGCCGGGTTATTTGAAATGCAGGATATAAGTGATGAAGAAAGAACACAGGTTACAACATCATTATTTACAGGGGTATATGTGAAAGTGCTGGAATTGGTTCCTGAGTTGATCCCATTAACTTTCCATTGATAAGAAGGGGTTGGACCTCCATTTGTGGGAACAGCAGTAAATGTTACTGACATGCCTGCACAAACATTGTTTTGAGAAGCAGAGATAATAATACTGACCGGTAGTCCTGGAGTGACGGTGACCTGGTAAGCAACGGTTGTCCCTGTACAACTTCCAACTTTGGGTGTAATGTGATAGGTAACAACACCAGGGGTCGCAAGATTATCAATAAGAACCTGGTTAATCACAAGTCCTGAATCAGCACTGAAGCCTGTTATATTCCCGGAAGTCAGACTGGCCGTCCAGTGAAACATCGTTCCAGCAACACTTGATATCAATATAATATGCGTAGAATCACCGGAACAGATAGATTTTGAAAGTGGATTGTTTGTAACTGATGGAACCGGCGTGGTTATCAATTGTACTGTATCTGAGCCACTGCAATTATTAGCATTCGTGACTAAAACGTCATATGTCCCTGCTTGTCCAGTCCTGAATGTTTGAGAACTGCCAACTATAAATCCCGTTCCAATGTTTTTCCATAAATATGTGCATCCGCCACAGGCGCCTGCATCAAACGAGGTTGAATCTCCTGCGCATATTGTTCTATCCGCCCCAAGAGCGACCTGGGGACTTGCTACAATGCTAATAGTTTGCCACGAAGTGTCGGTTCTATTATCATTATGCCTGACAAACAAGGTAACCATATAGGTTCCCACACTTGAATAAACATGCGAAGGATTATTCAGGGTCGAATAATTGTTTATTCCTGACCCCGGATCTCCAAAATCCCAATGTATACTATCAGCAGGTGGCCAGATATCACCTGAAAAATTCACTGAAGCATGTTGGCATAAATTTGAATGATGAATATATGCCTTGTATCTTTGAACGAATTGAGGTAATCCTTCACCAGAGGGGCCTAATACAGGTAATGCATTCCTTAAATAATTGCAACCTGATCCAAAGTTTGAGGGATTTTGAATGATACAGAGTGAATCAGCATTATGTTCTGAACCATATATTTTCCAATTTGGTCCCATTTGAAAATAAGTTGGATCATTTCCACTATCAATCAAGATTCGGCTTTGGATGAATTGAACAGAGTCAGTTTTGGTTGCATCAAATTGAAGAATTGTGCCTAAAGTATCAGAATAATGCAATGATAAATACAAATATTTTGAATCTATTGAAAATTCAGCTGATGCTTGTCCTAGACCTGGACTTTCTTGTATACCAGTATTAATAGAAAATAAACGAGTCACGACACCAGTTGATGGATTAAAAACACAATATTCCGGATTAGCAAATAATGCAACCAATTTTGTACCATCCGGAGAAATTTTAATTGATCTTGGGGGACTCATATAACCTAAGTATGGTGGAGAGAATTTTCCATTGCCTAAACTTTGGCTTTTTACTGGAGTTGTATTTAATCCCGAACTATTAATTAAGTATGAAGTATAAAATAGGCTATCAAGTGATGTAAGAGTCGTCACGATCCAAACATCTTTATTATTCGAATGCCTACAACCTGTTACTGCGCACCAAGATGTCCCGGCTCCCGGTATGGGTATATTTTTTATTCCTGGTTCAATATCACCTAGTCCTCCATCAAGTCTCATATTGACAATAGAATACTCTAATCCTTTGGTTCTTCCTACTAAAAGATAATACGTTCCAACTGTAAAAAGAAAATATGAACTATCATCATCAAGTTTCTGAACTGCAAGAACTGGTTGGTTATCAGTTACTGCTTCACCATCTATACCAGTGCCATTTGGCATTACAGTCATATTTCTATTATGGACAAAAGTTTCATCTGCAAAAAATAATAAATTTCCAACAGAATCAGAAACACTTATTGTCACACAATGGGCATACAAATTTCCACCCGGTAACGGCAAAGGAAAACCTGAATTAAATGTTACTCCTACTGCATTAGGGGCCTCTCCGAAATACCAGTTATTGAATTCTCCCTGGGCATCACAGATCAGAGGGAAAAGGAGAATTTGAGAAAAAAGGAAAGCCTTCTTAATCTTATTAGGTAAAGCTTTAATAGTATTAATGAATTCCTTCATCATTTTCACTTAATGTATTCAGTAATATAGAAAAATGATATTACTGAATACATAAGTATCAAAAATAAGAATTATTATACAAGAAAAATCAAAAGTCAAAAGGTTATGGTAATTAAATTTGGATAAATATATCCATAAACATCAGGATATGTCCAATCTGATTCTCCAAATTTAGTAGTACCACTGTAGTAAGCTGACATAATTACCCGACAATAAGAAGTAAAAATAGGAGGTTGAGGTGGCAGAGGAATGCTTGGAAATAGCCATGGGGTTGGTAAATTATATGTAGTATTTGCATTATATGTGCCTGGTAATTGTGTAACGTTATAAACATTATTCAGATAATCCTCAATTGCGACCCTCATAGTAAAGGGGCCGGCTGTTCCTGTTGTTTGAACATAGAATGTTATATTAATTGCATTAATTTGCGCATTGGTTTTCATCCCAAAGGAAAAAATGCAAAAGGCAATCACTGCCAGAATTGATATTTTCTTTATCATATCGTTGTGGTATTAAAATTACTAATGTAGATTTTCAATAAAAATGAATAGGGATGTAAGCCTTCGGCTACGAGCATCTTTTTTACTGAATGCAGGATGATTATTTTTGCCCGGGCAAAAGTGTGTGTAGTTGTTTAGCCGGGAAGTCGGGGATAATAGAAAGGATTTTGGTGAGATACCCGAAAGGCTCCACATCGTGGAGTTTGCAGGTTGCGAGGATGGAATAGATGACGGCAGCTTGCTGGGCAGCTTCGTGGGAACCGGCAAAGAGATAATTTTTCCGACCCAGGGCCACCGGTCGTATACTGTTTTCGATCAGGTTATTGTCGATCTGGAAACGACCGTCGTCAATATAGCGAACTAGTCGCGGCCAGAGGTTGAGCGTGTAAGCCAAAGCCATACCGATGGCACTCTTTGGTGGGACGACGATAATTTGTTCACGCATCCACGATTCCATTTGTTGCAGGATCAGCTTTGATCGTTCCAGACGAAGGTTCCTGATATCTCCGGCCTCCAGGTTTTTCACCCTGGCATGACTCTCGATATCGTACAGTTGCCGGAACATCTCCAGCGCCTGTCTTGCCAAAGTTGGATTATTCTCCTGGGCATGTTCGAACTTGCGCCGGGCATGGGCCATGCAGGCTAATAAGGTGATTTGGGGATGATTTTCAAAGTGATCGTAAGCATTGTACCCATCTGTCTGTAAAAATCCGGCGAACTCTTTGAGCATCTCGTCCGGGCCCTCCCTTCCCCGGGATTTCCGGTAGTCGAACAAGACCAGCCGGTGGACCGGATCGTAATATACCCAGAGATAGCCCTTGTGTGTGGCGCCCGGCTTGTCTTTGTCCTGAACCGGGATCGGCGTCTCATCGGCCATAAGGTAATCCGTGGCAAACACCCTCGATTTGAGTGCTTGGTAAAGTGGTACGATCACCCTGCAACCGCCGTTGAACCAGCCATTGATGGTCGATTCGGCGATTTCGAGCCTCTGGCGTTTGAAGATTTGTACCTGGCGGTAGAACGGTAAGTGATCCACAAATTTGCTAACCAGAAGGTGGGCGATCATGCTGGGTCCGGCATTGCCTTTGGGTATGGGAAGGGTAGGCAGTGGAGCAATGGCGATACGGGTTTCTTCGTCTGTCTGCTCCACGATATACTTGGAACGTACAATTTTTCGAACATAGGCACTGGCCGGCTCATATTCCAACACTTCAGTAACCGCCTCACCGATCTTCTTTGCCCCTTCGGGTAGATTCTCCGGTTCTATCACTTCCACTCTGCGCTCCAGGTGCGGAGGAAGCTCCATCCGCAGGGGCTGCTTCTTCTCCGGCTGCGGCTTGCGGCGCGTGTAGGATATCTGTTCGGTAGCTTGTTCGACAGGTTGTTCTTGGGGCAGAGCAAACAGGGATGTCTGTTCAGGATTGGGAGAAATAACACGTTCGCTTTTGGCTCCGTAGATCAACCTCTGCAACTCGGAAAGCTGAAACTGCACGTAGGCCAACTGGGATTTGAGCCCTAAAAAGTACTCATATTCTGACCTGGTTATGGTGACTGTTTCTTCGCTTTCCATGAGTCAAATTTACCATGGAAAACCCATGCTAAATCACACTTTTAACGATATTTATCAACATCATTTTGTTGTAAAAAACGACGTCTTTTTTTTGCATATTTCATGGATATACCAGTAATTATCATAGCCAGCTCCCCGTACCCGATTCGCTGGGAGAGGACCTCACCGGGAAGGATGGGTAGTTCAAATGTGCCCCGTTCAAGACGTTTATAAAACAAAACAAATCCGCCTGGTTCCCACCGCAGTAGTTTCATACGGTTGCGGGGTTTGTTGATGAAGATGAACACATCGCCGCTCATGGGGTTTTGTCCCAGCCGTTCTGTCACAAGTCCGCACAAGCCATCAAAACTTTTGCGTATATCGGTAGGTTCCCGGTAAAGATAATACCGTGAGGCGCCAAGGGAAAACATCCGGCTTAGATATTGATCAGCATTTTTATGTACCCGGCTGGCAACCGGGTTGGCAGAATCAGTTCCACCCCGTTAGGATAACGGATGCTGATGCCCGCTGATGGTAGCCCGTTCAGTTGGATAAACCCTGAACGATCCGTTTCACCATGCCGTTGTTTATGGATCCAATAACGCAATTTTGCAAGCTTGATATTCTGAGCCTTGGCAAATTCTGCCTGGCTAAGGCCACTTTGATGCCACTCCTTAACCAGTGTGATCATCTGTGAACGTCTGTCCTGAAGAGTCATAGAAATTTTTGGCTGCAAGTTGACCAGGATCGATCAATTGCACAAGATGCTCGTAGCCGAAG
>CAWDBP010000002.1:0-276893 GCA_963800585.1 uncultured Bacteroidales bacterium | reverse complement strand
GGTTCTTTATAATTTCGAGTGGGTAACGTAATATGGATTTATTTTACTAAAGTCGAGTTTACCCGTAAGCAGATAAATGATTGCTTTGATAGTATCAGTTCTTTTATAACCTCTTGCTTTAGCTTTAGCAGCTTGAAAAATAGAATTAAATCCCTCCAATATACCGTTACTGATTTTATAGAATATCCAGTTAACAACACCATGCCAGTGCCTTTGAATAGTGTATGCGGCTTCTTTTATAGGTTCTATACGGCTGTGAGTTGCCCAGAAGTACCACTTTCTGAGAAGTTTGACAAAGATAGCAGTGGTTGGAGCTTCATAGATTTGCTGAAAGGCCTCCCTGATCATCAATGCTTTCATGGTTTTCAGGTTAAGTCCGCTAAGTTGAATTTCTTCAAGACGTTGGGTTTGCCATTCATTAAGGTTACATCTGTTTTTAAGAAAGAGGTATTTAGAGTTTTTCAGTATAGGATTCTTAGCGACTTCTGCTTTACGAACTTTGTCAACAGCATCGTTGAGGACTTTGGTGACATGGAATCGGTCAAACACTATGTCGGCATTCGGCAAGTTTTTCTCCACACCAAGGATAAAGGCAGGGGACATATCACAGGAGACCTGGCTGATTTGATCCGCAGTCCCATTATGGTCAATGAGATCGTTTACAAAATCAACTACCACTTCATGATCCCGTCCTTCAGTTACAAACAAGGTTCTTTTTTCTTCAAGATCAACAAATAACGTAACGTAGTCATGGCCTTTACGAGCAGATGTTTCATCAACTCCAACTACCTCGACAGAAGAAAAATCTTCACAAGCACGAGCCGTCTCGGTATACGCCTTAATCATCTTCCACAGTTTTTTATCATAAACTCCCAACAACTGACTTACCTGATGAACTGGCATAACTCTTACCAACTCAAGCATCAGGGCTTCAAGAAGGAGTGTAAAACCAGCAGCATGACCTTCCCATGGAACCTGAACCTGTCTTACTTTACCATCCCTGATATCAATCCTGGGAACCCAGGCATGAAGATAGCATTGGTACTGAAAAAAATTAAGATGCCTCCACGTCTTTTGGGACGTGTCATACGCTTTAAAATGACCTTTGATGCCTAACTCTTTATCCTCGTAATAGAATGTGGAACCACGCTCGAAATCAATCCAAATCTCAAGTTTTCCACCTTCCTGGTCAAACTGAACTTTATCAACAAACCATGGTTTTTCTACCATCAGTGCCTTGGCAAATAAATCTTCTTGGGTTAACATATATTTTACTTGACTTTTTATTTTTTTTCCGTAAATTTACCCACTTACTTTTACAAAGAACCTAAATTTTTCGTTACAGCGAAAAAAACAAATCTCTTCTTAAGGACATGCCTTAAGGAGAGTGATTACTTCATTGATATTCATTTATTGACAAATATGATATTGTCCTCTCGGAGATAGAAAAGTTGACAAAAAAGAACTTTAATTTTCTTCCTAACAATGTGAATACGTAATTCTATTATTTAAAATAAGTGTGACATTTAATGGATCATTTCAAACTCTTTTGGTTTATTCATCGGGTTTAAATTCCTTAAACCTGAATCTACAGCATTTTTCAATTTATAAGTCCGGTTTAAAGCTTCCTGCGAAACCTTGAAATACCCCGAAAGATTCCGGATAATATCCTTCGACAAACCTTTTTTGTAATTTAAAATATCCGAGATCAATCCTTTACTTACTCCCAATATGTTAACCAGGTCTTTCGCTCTGAGATTATGTTCCTTCATTAACGAATGAAGCAATTCAATCGGATCAAGGTCCTTTAAAGTTGGACTTTCAGAATCCCATTTAAAAATTATGAACGTCAAAAGTTCAAATTCAAATAATCCTTAGCGCTTTTTAGCGTCTTAGCGTCTTTGCGGTGAAAAAAGACTTCTCCAGGTATACTCAAGGATGGATTGAAACGTCTGAAAAGCCGTAACCTTATATTTTTAGAACTTCATCTTATACTGCAACTCTACTTCCGATTTTGTATTACCGTTTATCAGGTCGAGACCAGTGCCGATTACATTTCTGTCAGAATACCAGGACTGCCCGTATCTCACCGAAAGATCAAACCAATGATAAGGCGCCCAGTCAATCATCATCATGCAACGAATTCCCTTCCCATAATAAGAAGGAACTGAATAACTGTATTGCACATCGCTTTCATAGGAATAGATCCTTTCATTATAGGAATCGGTACCGAACAACGCATAAAGAATTACCAGCGAAAAATGTTTTACCGGGAGTTTGAATGCCACGTTTTGGCTTAGCGAGTAACCATAAGCAGGAATCAACTTCTCATACCTGTTTCGTAACCAGTCAAAACAACTTTTTAAAATGCAGGCATCGGTCACTTGCCAGTCAGCCTGGTATCGCAGCGTGATTATTTTTTCTTCCTCCAGAACATTGACCGGCCGTGTGGCCTCGGTAGTATTGATCTGTTTAGCCCTGATCCTGAGCGTTAGATGCATCTTGACAAGCCTGCCGGCAGTATAATTTGTCTGTAGTTGGTACTCGCTTCCATGGGAAGGACTATCGGTTCTGTATTTTAACCAGGGGAACCGGTAAATATCGGCATATCCGGTAACCCCCAGTCCTGGTAAAACACCGGCATTGAAACTTAACTGTATTCCCTCTTCATTCGCGTTTAAGCTGTTTTGTCCGGATGCATTTGATAGAAGATCCTGGTAATTGCGCTGGTAATCACGCAGAGAAACAGAGAACATCAGTCTTGGATCAGGAGTAAACTGGATGCCGGAAACAAATGCCATCCCTCCATTCATGCTTCGTGAACATTCGCCGCATAAAAACACCTCAGGTAAGCCAACCTGGAAATCAATCCCTGTATTCATGTTCTCCTTTCCATGAAAATTAAAACAGGTTATAAGGATAGATCTTTGGTTCCAGGTCAGCACTCCAGTGACTATGAAAGCCGGTAAAACCGATGGAAAAGAAAGAGTTTTTAAAGTTGACATTGCCTCCTAGTATGGATTCCCGGATGGAATTCTTGTCTGCAATTTCCCCGGGTGATCCGGTGATACCCGGTTTCAGTAAACGAACTTACGATCCCTGCATCCCCGGTTACCGTGTCGGTTCCGGTCACATTTGCATCCCGTTTGTGGTTTGAATAAACCAGGGAAAACCTGAATTTCCATTCCTTCAGTACCACGGCAACCCCCCTGAGGTAGTTTTCTTCATTGACCGACTGGCTTGGCACGATGCCACGTGCATACCTCCGGACATTTCCTGTTCCCGGAATAGCTCCTGGTGAAATACCGGAACTGAAAGTAAGTCCCTGCCCAAAGTCTGCATTAAAATTGCCAATCGTAATTTGTTTTAATATGCCTGTATTTTGGAGACTGATATATCCTGAATAAAAATCCATCCCATATTTCTGGGCACCTCTGAAAAACTGTTCGCCTGGATCTTTCTGCCCGCTGAAACCTATCGACAATCGGTTATAGAATGAATAAGAATAGCGGAAATAGAGTCTCGCAGGACTACCCTCATACCCGGCATTGGGATTCTTTTTAAGGAGGGAATCCGGAACATGATATCCTGCCTGCTTCTGGACAACCTGCCCGGCCCTTATAACAATCTGGTTCCTTCCCGATTTCAGCAGATCTTTTATCCTCATCGGATGTTTTTCCTTTTCAGGCCCGATTGATACATAGGGCAGTATCTTTAAAATAGTTGCAGAATCAAAACCATCAACCACTTTAAGTTCATATACGGAATAGATTGTTCCATATGTAAGTATATACCGCATGAGATTATTGATTTGCCTGTCATCAAGAAATACCAATTGACTAAGTTCTTCCTGATTGGTATTATTCAGATTGATAGGATGCTCTTTCAGGTGATCAAGACTTTCTGAGATCTCTGAAAAATCAATCGGTTTATCCGAAGTCTCCGACAACCTCTCTGTCATTCTCTCTAACAAATCAGGATCTTCATCTTGTGAATACCCATCAACAGGAATAACAAAAAGTAATACAAGGAAAACCCACGCCAGGCTTTTCATAAGACCTTTTAAAATAACAAAACACCAGTACGTGCAAAAATCAATTTCAACAATATTCTTCTTAGCGCTTTTTAGCGACTTAGCGTCTTTGCGGTTAAAAAGGCTTTCCGGAGCAGGCTGAATGATCACTCTTTCCCCTTTCCGAAATAATAAACTACAGATGCTTGCGGTGAATAACCCAATATCAGGTTATAAGATGAGGCCAGATCGAAATGAAGATTCCCGAGCTCAAGCCCAAACCCAAAAGTGAAGGTTGCCGGGTTTGTAAGAAACCCCATACGGATCGAAAAAGATTTTACCGGACGATATTCAATTCCTGCTTTTAGTAACGGTTTAAGAATAAGATCCTTCTCGACCTCTGCATCGCAATGTAACCCGTCGGAGATCCTCCAGCATATCCCGAACCGCATCAGGGTTGGAAGCCTGTCATTGGCTTGGGGAGAGAGTTTTACCGGAACTGGGTTAGCAATATGCAATCCGAGCCAAAGATGGTCACTGGCCCTGAATTGCAACCCAACCTCACACGAAAAAACACTGTTATCCTTAAAACCATCGGCCACATGCAGCCGCAGGTAATCAACCTGTACTCCGGCTGAAAACCTTTTCGTCAGGTGCATCCCATAGGAGATACCGGTATTCATCTCAGAATACAGGGAATATCCAAACTGATAAAAGGAAACGCCAAAGGCCCCTTTTCCAACCGGAAGCGTTATAGCCAGGGCTTTCCCGCTCAGCTCTTCCAGGAAGAACCGGTTCTCGAAATAGATCCCGGCACTGAACCTTTTGCACCATGCCAGTCCGGCCTGGTTATTGAACACCGACCATTCATCCGACTGCGTTACTGAAGTATAGCCCAAGGCAGCAGCCCTTCCGCCTGTGGCAGGGTAGTCTCCTGCAGCATAAACACAATTGGAAACAAGGAAAACGAAATAGAAGATTATCCGGTTTGTACCCATCCTCCTGACATTTACCGGTTAATCGGTAAAAGGAGAAAAGGTAATAGCCGCTCATTCAAATTTAATTTCTACCCCCACACCGGCTGAACTTCCGATCTTACCCCATCCTCCCGCGTAGCCTGGATAAGAGAGCCTTCATCCACCTGGATACAAAAATAAGATAAAGGTTCACTGTCGTCGGCTTTCAAACACCTCAGACAGGAAGGAGAGACCCGGACTACTGTTCCTTCTTTGACCGGAAGGATTGTCCCATCCAGCCAAAATAAACCCTTTCCGGAAGTAAAAACATAAATTTCTTCATTCCTTTTGTGATAATGAACAAAGTTCCCTGCTTTCCCGGCCGGCAAACGATTGGCTGATATTTCAGCTCCGGTAAGCCCAAGGGTGTCTTTCATCATTACCCGGGTAATACTATCCATCGGGCCAATTTCTGCTGCTGTAAAATTCTTTTGCTGTTCCATCTTGAATCAACTATTTAATAAAATTAACTGATAATTAGCGCTTTTTAGCGTCTTAGCGCCTTTGCGGTGAAAAAAAATGGGCAGTAAGTTAGTTACCGCCCATGTTTTAGTAAACCAACAATGATTTATTAGTTCACAATGAATTTCTGAACAATCGGTTTTCCTGAATTCAGGATTGATAAGAAATAAACTCCCGGTGAAACAGTACTCATGCTAATGTTTTTCAGGAGTTTTCCACTGAAGGTAATATCATTTTCTGTGTAGACTCTGACTCCTGCTGAATTCGTGATCTCAAGTGTGATATTCTGGGGAATTAAGGAATTCATCTCGATAGTGAAGTTTCCGTTATTAGGATTGGGATAGATACCGGATGTGTTCAACTGCATATTCTTAATACCGGTGTTAGGTGTAATAACTATCATTTGCGGTTTTGTAAGCGTGTCAATCTGACCACCCCGGTTTACGATTAAAGTAACATCATAAGTTCCTGTTCCGTAATAAATAACAATTGGATTTTTTAAATCAGAAGTATCTGGTGTACCCCCGTTAAAGATCCAGTGATAAGATTGAGGGGTTCCTATATAACCGCCAAAAGTATTATTTTGAAAATAAACATGAGAATAGGCAGCGAATGTTGTCGAGGTATCACTGATTTGTGTTGTATCGCTGGCATTATATGTTAAGAAACCAAGCGTCAGATTGATAGCTCCTTGTTTGATTGTTTGGTAAACTTTGTATTCAATTATTGGATAACCACCAGAGCTTCCAGATTGATTCCCCTGTCCACTCTCCATATTCTGAAGAGCAGCAACAAATTCACAATTACTAAGTACCCAGGAACTGTTCATCACAAAGTTCAGGGTTACTGTTTGTATATTTCCGGAAGTAAAATCAACCTGTGTCCCATGCTGATCAGGTACCATCAACCGATTGACATGCTGTAACTGGGTTTGTCCCTCCCAGTTATAATTAATGTTTGATTCAGTAACAAAGAAATACAGAACAATGTAACCGGAGGATATTGTATCTGTCTTGGTGATGGTAACAACTGCAGTGTAATTAGGCCCGCTGTTGGTAATGCTCATTGACATGGTAACAGGAGAGGTAAGCGCCATACAGTTATTGTATAATGGCACGTAGCTGGTATACATTGAATTTGAATGATCTCCACCTGTAAATTGCTCCCAGCCGTCAAAGCTTGCTGTAGGGAAAGCCTGGACATTATACATGGCATTCCGTGCAAGTGAATAGGCGTTTTTATAAGGATCGGTGCTGCCAAAATTGCTATGACTTTCAACTACAGCAACAAATTTACCATTTGAGAGGAGATCATCCATTCCCATGGCACATCCTGGACAATAGGTGCATAAAGTACTTGTGAAATCTTCAGCAAGTACCATCTGACGTGGCGACTGTGACATTAATGCCACGGTCGAAAAGATGAATGCAAAAAAGAAAATAAATTTTTTCATGATCTGATGATTATGGGTTAATAATATTTTAACTACCAAAAGTAATAAATTTTCATGTCTGTTTTCAAATTACAATAAATAAATATTTAACCACCAGGACTTTTCTTCGCGTCACGCGTCAAGAACTTTGTTACTCTTTCTTCTTAACTTTGCTGAATTAAAACCGATCTCTACATGAAAACAACCATCATTGACTTTCTGAAAGACCTTGAACACAACAATAACCGCGAATGGTTCCAGGCAAACAAACCGAGATACGAAGAAGGAAAAAAGGAATTCGAGGATTTTATCAATTCCCTACTGCCTGCAATTGCCAAATTTGATGATTCAATTAAATTCCTTACGGCCAAGGATTGCATCTGGCGTATATACCGTGACGTTCGCTTTGCAAAAGATAAATCACCCTATAAAACAAATTTCGGAGCATTTATGGCAAAGGGAGGGAAGAAGAACCACGGACCCGGATATTATTTTCATATTCAGCCGGGAGAATGTTTTCTCTCAGGTGGTGTATGGATGCCTGAATCTGAAATCACCAAGAAGATAAGGAAAGAGATCTATTACAATTATGATGAAATCATGGGCATCCTGAACCATAAGGATTTTAAGAAATATTTCGATGGAATTGACAAATGGGATCGCCAGAAACTTGCCCCTCGTGAATTTCCTAAAGATTTCCCCGGCATGGACCTGCTCCTGAATAAGAGTTTTATCGTCTCTCATTCCCTTGCAGAGAAAACCTTACTTAGCGATGGCCTGCTTGATTATACCGTAAAAGTGTTTAAAGCAATGCAACCCTTCAACAACTTCCTTGCCCGGGCAATCGAATAAAACTCACCAGTTCACTTCACGATTAAATTACTCCCTATTACCGTCTGCTTCCCACTCACGACCTGGTTCAGTGTTATCTCGAGTTTGGTATCCAACGGCAAGCAACAAATCAACCCGTGATCCGAATTTGATGAACCCGAGTTCATCGCCCTGGACCTCGGGCGTGCCGACTTTGGGATAAGTTACAATTCTCCTGGCTACTGCACCGGCAATCTGGCGGACAAGAATTTCTTTACCGCTGTCAGTTTGGATCACGGTGGTTGCACGTTCATTCTCCAGGGATGATTTCGGACTGAAAGCAACCATATGTTTCCCGGGATGATAAAAATAATACTTGATCATGCCCGAAACCGGGAACCAGTTAATATGAACATTCCTCGCCGACATGAAGATCGAAACCTGGATACGCTCATCTTTGAAATATTCCGGTTCAATGGTTTTTTCAATCACCACGACTTTCCCGTCGGCAGGACAGGAAATTATATTTTCCCCGCCGTTCAGGTTTCGGATAGGGGACCTGAAAAACCTCACTATCATGATGAAAAACCACAATCCCAAGACATACAAAACTAAGTGAAACCAGGTCTGCCCCGGGAAAATATGGTTGAAGGTCAGCAGCACAACGGCTACAAAAAGGAATGCAATGAAAATTGTGGTGTATCCTTCTCTGTGAATAGTCATCTTTTTAGGTTAAAAAATGTTCAGGAAGATGAAATACAAAAATACAAAAGGCGCCGAAACAAAATCGTATCAAACCGGTCAAGAATTCCGCCATGGCCGGGAAGTATATTCCCTGAATCTTTAAGGTTCAGGCTTCTTTTAAATAAAGATTCTGACAGGTCGCCGAATGTACCGAAAAGGATCACAAGTGAAGTAAGCATCAACAGGTGGATCAATTGTATTCCTTCGAGTTGATATAGTAAAACCCGTTGCAACTGCAATTGCGATAATTACCCCACCGATAGTTCCTTCCCAGGTCTTCTTTGGCGAGATCCTTTCAAAGAATTTATGTCTCCCGAAAGTTTTCCGACTAAATAAGCTCCTGTATCATAAATCCAGGTGATCAGGAAATAAGCCGGTAAGATATGCGGGAAAACGATGAAATATTGTGCCTTCAAAGGGATCGTTCATCATGTTGAGAAGGGATATTGGGAAAGCAATATAGATCAGGCCGAAAATAGTGACTGCAGCATTGATCAGGGGCTTTTCTTTATTACGGTATAACTCAATGATGATCAGGGATGAATAAAAGTCGGTAATATCAAAACAAGAGAAATTCCTATGATTAGAGTATGTTGTTCAAGGAATAAATAAATGAACCGGTGACCATGAGATATATGATTGTTCCAAGGATCGTTCCGGTCATCTTTTGTGGATGGCAGTCTTCTGGGCCGTGATGGAATAAAATTCTAGAAGGCCGAGGATGACCACTGCAAGGAATATCGTGCAAAAAAGAACCGGTTCAGATACAGGGCGGCAAGGATCAGAAAGACCATGGATAGCCCTGTGATGGTTCGTGTCCAGAAATTATTCATCAGAAAGAAATCTGTCTGCAATAAGTTTGGCTTTCAATAGATCATCCCGCCGCACATTCACTTCAAGTTCTCCGAAGGCAAGGTATGAAGAATCTTTTTTATTCACGATCACGGACGGGATGTCTTCGTTCTCAAGCAGGTCTTTTAGCATCTCTGCCTTGTAAAGTAAGGTTGAACTGTAAATCACTTCCCACCCTTCATTGAATGGATCATTCATTTTCAGGCGGGTTATCTTCAATCAGGAAAACATATAATTCCTTTGGGCCATGGGCTCCGAGCACCAGCGTTTTCTCAATATCTGCCGTGCGGCTTGGGCCCGTGATCAGTGAGATCAGTGAAGGAAAGTTTTCCTCATACTTCTTCCTCATCTGCTTTAATGCATCTTTCAGATCAGGAACAAGCTGCGAGGAATAAGCAACAATGATATGGATCTCTGGGAAAACCGTCATTCTTCTTCCTGGCGAAACATTCGAAGAAACCATGACTGTCCCCAGCCTGGCTATCAGGTATTCACACCGGGTGATTCCCAGTTTCATTTCGGTGAATTTCTCCGGATCCGATTCATACGGTATCCCACCCTGCTTGAGAAGACCCTGTAATTGTTCATCATAACAATAAATCACAGGCCAATCTTTCTCAAGGATGTAATTCTGGAGAAACCCGATAAACTCATCTTCACTTTCACAATACCCGAATTTTCCTGAAACTTTTACCAGCGCTTCGGCAAACGCCACATCCAGCGGTTCCGTCAATGGTTCATAGACGGAACTCTCCATATCAAGGATCGGATAGGGGGGATCTGTCTTCTCGATCAGTGCGTCACGGATCTTCTTGAGGACTTTTTCTTTTGATGTGCTTTCTTCCATCAGGATAAACCTAATTTTCAGGCAACGGTTCCGGATTCCGGTTCTTTTTGATCCTTTTCTTTTTCCAGGGATTCCGGCAGGGCACTGTTAATATCCAGCACCGGCTTACCCGGTTCATCATCAAACGGACGCTTTCCGAATATTTCTTCCAGGTCTTCACGGAAGATCACCTCCTTATCCAGCAATAATTTCGCAAGGCTTTCAAGTTTTACTTTATTGTCAATCAACAATTTTTTTGCCCGTTCATAGGCCGATTCCAGGAGTTTGCTGATCTCCTGATCGATCACTTCAGCAGTTTTTTCGCTATAGGGTTTCTGGAAGGAATATTCCGACTGACCCGAAGAATCATAATAGCTTATATTTCCTATCTTTTTGTTGAGACCGAAATACACTACCATGGCAAAGGCTTGTTTGGTAACCTTTTCAAGGTCGTTGAGGGCTCCCGTCGATATCTTCCCGAAGTTCACTTCTTCGGAAGCCCTGCCCCCGAGTGCGGCTGTTATCTCATCAAACATCTGCTCAAAAGTGGTGATCTGTCGTTCCTCAGGCAGGTACCATGCTGCTCCTAATGCCTTGCCCCTGGGTACGATCGTCACCTTTACCAGTGGATGCGCGTACTCCAGCAACCAGCTAACGGCTGCATGGCCGGCTTCATGGAAGGCAATCACCTTCTTCTCCTGCGGAGAAATGATCTTATTCCTTTTTTCAAGTCCGCCCACGATACGGTCGATGGCATCCATGAAATCCTGCTTGCCGATAATGATCTTGTTGGTTCTTGCCGCGATAAGTGCAGATTCATTGCAAACATTGGCAATATCGGCGCCTGAAAATCCGGGGGTTTGTTTTGCAAGGAATTCAACGCTTACCGTATCATCCAGCTTCAGGGGCTTCATGTGAACCTTGAAAATGGCCTTGCGCTCCTCTAGATCCGGCAACTCAACATGGATCTGCCGGTCAAACCGTCCTGCACGCATAAGTGCACGGTCGAGGATGTCGGCGCGGTTAGTGGCTGCAAGGATGATGACACCCGCATTGGTGGCAAAACCATCCATTTCTGTGAGTAATTGATTCAGCGTATTCTCGCGTTCATCATTGGCACCGGTAAGGGCATTTCTTCCACGTGCCCGACCGATGGCATCAATTTCGTCAATGAATATGATGCATGGAGCTTTCTCCTTTGCCTGGCGGAAAAGATCACGGACCCTCGAAGCACCCACACCGACAAACATCTCAACAAAGTCGGAACCGGAAATCGAAAAGAAGGGAACCTTGGCTTCCCCGGCAACGGCTTTTGCAAGCAAAGTCTTCCCTGTCCCCGGCGGACCTACAAGCAATGCACCCTTTGGAATTTTCCCGCCCAGCGTGGTATATTTTAAGGGGTTCTTCAGGAAATCAACAATCTCCATTACCTCCACCTTGGCTTCCTCCAATCCGGCTACATCATTGAAAGTAATGCTAACACTGGTATCCTTGTCAAAAAGTTGTGCCTTCGACTTCCCGATATTGAAGATCTGGCCCCCGCCTCCACCACCGCCCCGGCTCATGAGACGCATGATCAGGAACCATAAACCGATTAATATGACGATGGGAATAAGATAAGTAAGGATATCTCCGAATACATCTTTCCGCGTAATGAAGGAAGGTGGATATGGAAATTGCTTTATAAATCCCTGGATTTGCGGACTTGGCAGGTTTGCCTTTATCATCTTCGATGACAGGGTGTCACGCGCCTCTTTCATCAAATCCTTGAAACTTTCTTCCGACCCGATGTTGTAAGAAATACTGGGGATTGTCCCCAAAAGAAGTGGAAAAGTTCTTCTTTACAAAATCCTTGTATGCGGTATCTTTCGCGATCCGGTCCTTCTTGATGTAAACTTCTGCTTTTTCCTTGTTTACCATGACGATCTTCTCGACATCCTGTTTTGCCAGCATCTCATATAACTGGTTCCAGGTGATATCTTTTGTCGGACTGCTATAGTTAAAGATCTGGATACCTATGAAAACAATTGCCAGGATTGCATAGATCCAGTAAAAGCTGAATTTTGGCTTGCCTTTCTTCGGGGAAATATTGGGTGGAATATTATCTTTATTTTTATCTGCCATTATGTCTGTTCCTTCGGGTACGAATAATTAGTGTTTTTGGGTGAGTCTATTTTCACAATCTCTGCATCACCCCACAACTGTTCCAGGTTGTAGAAGTTTCGTTTCGATTCCTGGAAGATGTGTACAATGATGTCTGCATAGTCAATCAAAATCCATTCCGCATTTTCAAATCCTTCCCGGTGATAGGGATTCAATCCTGTTTTTTTCTTTACTCCCCTGATAACTCCATCCGCCAGAGCTTCAACCTGCGTACGCGAGGTGCCATGACAGATAAAAAACGAATCGCACAGAGAGCTTCCCGATTTTCTAAAATCCAATATAACCGGATCCTTTGCCTTTTTATCAAGAAATGCCTCTGCTATGGCTTCCGATAAAAGTTCAACCGGGTCTTTTGATTTCTTTCTTGGCATTCAGGGTTTTTATAACAATACAAAGGTACGATAATTATCATTGATAACCAATTGGCATAATGGTATCAGAAGTTTGGCTTGAGTTCGTATAGGCTGTAAAAATCATTGATGATCTTCACGACTTCCTCGGCCGTGTCGGCAACCGTGAATACCTCCAGATCTTCCTCTGATATATTCTTCTCGGTCAGGACAACTGCCTTGAGCCAGTCGATCATTCCTGCCCAGTAATCTTTTCCCACCAGGATGATTGGGAACCGGACAAGCTTATGCGTCTGGATCAGGGTAATAGCTTCCGTAAGCTCATCCAGTGTTCCAAATCCTCCGGGCATGGCAATGAACCCCATGGAATATTTCAGGAACATGGTCTTCCGGATATAGAAAAATTCGAAGGTCAGCAGTTTGTTGTTGTCGATAAAGGGATTTGGCTTTTGCTCAAAAGGCAGTGAGATATTCAACCCAACCGACTTCCCGCCGGCAAAATGAGCGCCTTTGTTTGCCGCCTCCATGATCCCGTGACCGCCACCGGTAATGACCCCAAACCCTGATTTGGCTAAAAGGTAAGCGATCTCCTCCGTCAGCTTGAAATATTTATTGTCTTCCGGGGTCCGCGCCGATCCAAAGATCGATACACAGGGGCCAATCTTCGTAAGCTTCTGAAATCCTTCCACCATCTCCGCCATCACCTTGAAAATTTCCCAGGTGTCCTGGCTGATCGTCTCCGACCATGTTTTGGGATGGATGTAGTCTTTGATTTTTTCTATTTCCTCGTTGTCCATCGATAAATTGGAAAATATTGATCTGTAAAATTAATCTTTAATCGGATTCAAGCATGGGTTTTAAATGAAGCGCCGTCAGGCTCGTCGGATGATGGATGATCTCTTCGGGTGTGCCTGCACAAATGATCTGTCCTCCGTCTGCTCCTCCCTCCGGCCCCAGGTCGACGATGTGGTCCGCTACTTTGATAACCTCCAGGTTGTGCTCGATGATCAAAACCGTATTCCCCTTATCCACGAGCTTGTTCAGCACCTGCAGCAGTACCTTCACATCCTCGAAATGCAACCCGGTCGTCGGCTCATCCATGATATATATCGTATTCCCGGTATCGTTCTTTGATAATTCGGTAGCCAGCTTTACACGCTGTGCCTCTCCTCCGGATAAGGTGGTCGATTGCTGTCCGAGTGTGATATACCCCAGCCCGACCTCGTGAAGGGTCTTGATCTTATGCAGGATCATCGGCACATTCTCGAAAAACTCTACTGCCTGGTCTATCGTCATGTTCAGTACGTCATTGATTGACTTCCCTTTAAACCTGACTTCAAGTGTCTCACGGTTGTATCGTTTCCCGTTGCAGGTCTCACACAGAACGTAAACATCCGGAAGGAAGTTCATCTCGATCACCCTTAATCCGGCTCCTTTGCATGTTTCACATCGTCCCCCTTTTACATTGAAGGAGAATCGTCCCGGCTTGTATCCCCTGATCTTCGACTCGGGAAGTTCTGCAAAGAGTTTCCTGATCTCATCAAATACTTTGGTATAGGTGGCAGGATTTGACCGGGGAGTCCTGCCGATGGGCGACTGGTCAACTTCAACAACCTTATCTACGTTTTCTATGCCATCAACCGACTGAGTAGGGCAGGGGCTTCTGTTCCGACCGGTAAAAATGCTTGCTCAGGATCGGGTAAAGGGTTTCATTGATAAGGGATGATTTACCACTCCCTGACAAGCCAGTGACACAAATCAGTTTCCCAAGCGGAAGTACGAGTTCCACATTTTTCAGGTTGTTTCCTGTAGCGCCATGGAGTGTGAGAAACTTTCCTTTCCCCGTCCGGCGTTCTTTCGGGATCTCTATTGATTTGCGTCCGGTTAGATAATCGCCCGTAAGGCTGCATGAATTCATGATCTCCTTTGGCGTTCCGCCGATAACTACTCTTCCGCCATGAACACCGGCACCCGGACCAATATCCACGACATAATCGGCCGACAGGATCGTTTCTTTATCGTGTTCTACAACAATGACTGAATTTCCCGTATCCCGAAGGTTCTTCAGGGCAGTGATCAACCGCATGT
This sequence comes from uncultured Bacteroidales bacterium, assembly GCA_963800585.1. Taxonomy (GTDB): domain Bacteria; phylum Bacteroidota; class Bacteroidia; order Bacteroidales; family FEN-979; genus FEN-979. The sequence goes on along the minus strand of CAWDBP010000002.1, from coordinate 262,138 downwards.
TGTCATGCTGGTGAAGCCCGATGCTAGGTTCATCTAAGATATACAAAACACCCACCAGTTGCGATCCTATCTGTGTGGCTAACCTTATCCGCTGTGACTCGCCACCCGATAAACTCCTTGCCGTCCGGTTCAGCGTGAGGTACCCGATCCCGACATCCAGCAGGAACTTGATCCTGCTCCTGATCTCGCGGATGATCTCAAACGCAATGACCATCTTTCGTTCATCCAGTACTTTTTCCGGGGTCGAAAACCATTCATTCAGTCGGATCAGGTCCATGTTTGAAAGGTCTGCAATGTTCAGGTTCCCGATCTTGAAATGAAGGGACTCCTTCTTCAACCGGTCGCCATTGCATTCAGGGCAGATGCTCCGGTTCATAAAACTGCTGATCCATTTCGAAATGCCCGAAGGCGCCGTCTCGGCCTGCTGCGAATTGATGAAATTAACAATCCCTTCAAAGTTCAAGGCATAGGTGGAGGTCACCCCAAGGTAATCATTCTTTACCCTGAATATTTCGTCCGAGCCATACAGGATCACATTGATGGCTTCATCAGGAATCTCGGCAATCGGCGTATTCAGGTCGAAGCCGTATTTCTCGCCGATGGCCTCCATCTGCTTGAAGATCCAGTTGTTTTTGTATTCTCCGAGGGGAACAATGCCTCCCTTGCGGATGCTCTTCGACCGGTCGGGTATGATCTTGCTAATATCGATCTCTGAAATGGTCCCCAGCCCGTTGCATTTTGGACAGGCTCCATAGGGAGAGTTGAACGAAAACGTATTGGGTTCCGGTTCTTTGTAGGAAATGCCCGAAGTCGGGCACATCAGCAACCGGCTGAAATGACGCACCCTGTCGTCCGAGGTGTCATATACCATCAGCTCGTCTTTGCCATGATGCATGGCAAGGTTGACCGATCCGGTCAGTCTCGTCTTTGAATCCGGCTTGATTGTGATCTGGTCGATCACAGTTTCGATATCGTGTATTTTATAGCGGTCAATTGAAGTCCGTGGGTGATCTCCTTGATCTCTCCGTCGATCCTGACTTTCAGGAATCCCTGCTTTCTGATCTGCTCGAAAAGCTCACGGTAATGTCCTTTCCGGCCTTTGACCATGGGCGCCAGGATCAGGATGGTCTTCCCCTGAAATTGGGAAAGGATGAGCTCCACGATCTGCTGTTCCGTGTACTTCACCATCTTCTCCCCTGTCACGTATGAGAAGGCATCTGCAACCCGCGCATAAAGCAAGCTGAGAAAATCATAAATCTCTGTAATGGTACCTACTGTCGAACGCGGATTCCGGCTGCGCTGTCTTTTGCTCTATGGCAATTACCGGGCTCAGGCCATTGATCTTGTCCACATCCGGCCGCTCGAGGTTCCCGATAAACTGCCGGGCATAAGCCGAAAAGGTTTCCATGTACCTTCGTTGTCCTTCTGCATAAATGGTGTCAAAGGCAAGCGAGGACTTCCCGCTGCCGCTAAACCCGGTAAATACCACAAACTTGTAACGTGGAACTACAAGGTCAATGTTCTTCAGATTATGAACCCTTGCTCCGAAAATTTCCAGGTTTTCTTCCACCGCAGTTCGCTAAATTCTTCAGGTTAGTTGGCAAGGTTGATTTTCAAAGTGTCATTGAAAAAAGTCTCACTCTTTGGAATACTCTTTCTTCAACAGGTCCCAGCTCAGGGTTCCTTCTTTCGGAAATGTCAGAACGTATTTCTTTGCTGTCTTGTTTGTCAGCGTATACCTTCTTAACCAGGGGTTAAACTCCTTCAGTATCCTGTAATTGATCTTCATCTTTTGCGCAAATGCCGGCAGATCGTTGATGCTCGAATCAACGGTGACTTCATAAGTGGGGTAGGGCGGATAGAAATCGCTCTGCCTCAGGTAAAATCCATACCTTACCGGGTGGTTATAGATCTCCTTCATGGCAAGGATGCGGTAAACATAACGTGCCGTTTCATCAACCAGGAACAGATTGTAATAATCATTGATGTGTTGTTTATCCACAGCTTTTCCTACTCCATCCATTCCCCTGTTGAATGAAGCTGCCACAAGCGTCCAGTTTTTGTACTCCTGGTAGGCCTCCTTGAAATAGGCGCAGGCCGCTTCTGTCGACTTTTCAATATTATACCGCTCGTCTACCTCTTCGGTTATCTCCAGCCCGTATTTTAGCCCGGTCGGTTTCATGAACTGCCAGAACCCTTCCGCTCCTGCAGGCGAAACTACATTGGCGAAATTGCTCTCCGCAAGCGCAAGAAATTTAAAATCATCCGGCACCTCGTTTCTCTTAAGGATCGGCTCAATCAAAGGGAACCACCGGCAGGCCCTCTTGAACATGAGTATGGTCGACGTATGCATAAACGTATTTGCCATCAGCTCATGGTCGAGGCTCTCCCTCACAGTTTCCTGGTCCAGCGGAACCTTTTCCCCCGCAAAATCCATCTTATCAGGTATCTCAGGGGCATATATATGATAATACCTCGAAAATTGATTCCGGTAATCCTTTCCCTGGTCCCTCACTTCTTTAATAGCAAAAATGCACGTCCCGCAAACCACGATCACCGTCACGCTGACAAAAATGTATTTAAAGATTATTTTCATTGGTTCAGTAACAAAATTTCTTAGCGTTTTTTAGCGTCTTAGCGTCTTAGCGGTAAAAGAAAACCCTGTTCATAGTGGCCTCAATTTGTAATCCTAAAACGGACTTTTAAATTCCCTGAATTTCATCGCAACTTTGTCTTTCTCCGACACCATCGGCTCGGAAACTCCCCATCGGATCCCGAGATCAGGATCATTCCAGAATATCCCCCTTTCCGACTCCTTATGATAAACCTGGGTGCACTTGTAAAAGAACACCGTATTTTCTTCCAATGTAAGAAACCCATGAGCAAACCCCGCCGGGATCCAGTACATCCATTTATTCTTCTCCGAAAGCTCTATCGACGCCCATTGCCCATAAGTCGGCGACGATTTCCTCAGATCCACCGCCACATCCAGCACCGCACCTTTAATCACCCGCACAAGCTTCCCCTGCTGGTAAGGCGGAACCTGGAAATGCAAACCCCTCAACACCCCTTTCCCCGACTTCGACTCATTGTCCTGCACAAACTTAACATCAATCCCAAGCGCTCTGAACTTCACGTCATTATACGACTCAAAAAAATATCCCCGCTCATCCTCAAACACATCAGGTTTTATAACCATAAGCCCTTCTATCCTGTTCTTCTCTATCTTCATTATCAATTATCAATTATCAATTACAAATCAACGCATTCTCCGTACGCCTGCGCCACCGCCTCCATGATCGCCTCCGACATCGTTGGATGAGGATGAACAGCTTCGATGATCTCCCTTCCCGTAGTCTCCAGTTTCCGTGCTACAACCACCTCTGCTATCAGCTCGGTAACATTGTCCCCAATCATATGGGCTCCCAGCCACTCCCCGTATTTTGCATCGAATATAACCTTTATCATCCCCTCCCGGTTCCCGGCTGCCGTGGCCTTTCCTGAAGCAGTAAAGGGAAACTTTCCTACAAGTATGTCGTACCCTGCCTCTTTAGCTGCTTTTTCCGTCATTCCCACCGAGGCGACTTCCGGCTGGGTATAGGTGCATGCCGGGATATTGTTGTAATCCATCGGCTCGACTTCTTTTCCGGCTATCTTCTCAACGCAGATAATGCCTTCGTGCGATGCGACATGGGCAAGTGCGGGACCTTTAACAATATCGCCTATGGCATAATATCCCGCAACATTGGTCCTGTAATATTCATCCACAACAACCTTGTTCTTCTCTGTCTTTATTCCGGTCTCCTCCAGCCCCATCCCTTCAAGGTTAGGAGCAATCCCCACGGCCGATAAAACGATTTCGGCTTCAACAATCTCTTCACCTTTTTTTGTTTTCACCGTTACCTTGCAGGTGTCCCCTGTGGTGTCAACTGCTTCAACCGTCGATCCCGTCATTACCTTCATCCCTGCTTTCTTGAACGAACGTTCCAGGGTCTTCGACACCTCCTCATCTTCCAGCGGAACAACATTGGGAAATACTTCAATCAACGTCACCTTCGTCCCCATCGAATGGTAAAAATATGCAAACTCCGACCCTATGGCGCCGGAACCGACAACCACCATCGTCTTTGGCAGTACCGGCAATGTCATCGCTTCCCGGTATCCTATTATCTTCTTCCCGTCCTGCTTCAGGTTCGGCAGCTCACGCGAGCGTGCACCGGTAGCCACGATAATATGATTTGCCGTATATTCCGTCACCTTTCCCGAACCATCTGTCACTTCCACCACCTTCCCTGGTTTTACCTTCCCTGTCCCCTGGATATGATCAATTTTATTCTTCTTAAAAAGAAACTGAACCCCCTTGCTCATCTGGTCCGCCACAGCCCTGCTGCGCTTCACGATGGCCTCAAAATCCGGCTTTGCTTCTCCCGCAAGGATGCCATATTCTGCAGCATGCTGCATATAATGAAAAACCTGCGCACTCTTCAGCAACGCTTTCGTGGGAATACAACCCCAGTTAAGACATATTCCTCCAATTTCTGCCCTTTCAACAACCCCAACCTTCAAACCAAGCTGCGAAGCCCTTACCGCGGCAACATACCCCCCCGGGCCACTGCCAATAACAATAATATCGTAATCCATCTTTTCCAATTTTTTGAATCTGCGAAGTTAGATAACTTTCGACTTCCTGCCAAGTTTTGGGAATGATAATGTTTAAAGGGAGTGATGCGCAGAATGCAACTACTCTCACGAATTAGTAAGAAGTAGATTAACTTGTGCGTCTTTAATTACTGTCCTAATTTTGGGGTATATTATACAGCCAAGACGTCACTTATGCCACTTTTCGTCACATTTTGCCACTCTGAAAGCTCACAAAATCGTTTTATGGCCGGAAATCTGTTAAAGTTGAACAGTCAATTTGCCGCGGAAGAAGGGGGGCAATTTAGTCTGAAAAGAATTCATTTAAGATAATCAATTTCCTTCGGCCTTTTGACGTCAATCTAACCGGTTTGTCCACAATTATAAAGGGTATTTAATTTTTGTTTAATTTTACTAATTGCTGGAATCACAAGGAATAGGTATTGGATCCCGGTAAATTTACTCTTAGGAATAATTAAAGCTTAAAGACTTAAAAAGACAAACACCTATGAAAATGATTTTTACTTTAGTGTCGATGCTGTTCACGGTACAGCTTGCATTTACTCAAACGTTTGAATACCAATACACAGGTGATTATGGCGCAATTTACCAGGTCGCTGAAAATGAATATGTCTATGGTATTCTGAATTCTGCGCTTAGACAGTTTAGCATTTATTCCCTGGACCATGCGTTAATCAAAACAATTCAGTTGACACCGGATTCAGCCCAGTGGTTCGGGGACCAGTACCTTTCAAAAACATTATTTAACGGTGATTCTAAATTCGAACTTGTCTATAGTTACCAGACAAGTTATCCAAATAGTACTGAAGGAGTAAGATTAGTCGATGAAGATGGCAATGTGTTATTTTTTGAGCCGGGCGCCTGGGGCATTACACTAAAGAATACGGATCAGGGAGCCAAAATGATATTATCTTATACTTCCTCCGAAATAATAAAAGTGTACAGCCTGTATGGAACAGTTTTTAAAGTGGATGAGAAAGGTTTGGAATACTCCAGCCGTCTTTTTCCAAACCCTTCATCAAACAAAGTGAAAATCTATTTTGACGTTCCTGAAAATGAAACCAATTTGGTACTATCAATCTATACGATAGACGGAAAATTAATAAATCAACTCAACGTATCTTCAAAACTCAACCCTCTTCAACTCGACGTCTCCAACCTGAACCCCGGCGTCTATCTCTACAAAATCCACAATGATACTTTTTCCACCACAACCAGTAAATTTATCGTCAAAAGATAGCCATACCTCAAAAACTGCCAACTGCCCACTCTTTTAGTTCCCAAATAATCGTAAATCGTCAATCAAAATATTCAATCGTAAATCGTAAATCGTCCAATCGTAAATTATCTTTCAGATTTTCGCTTCGTACCAAAATTCCTCCTACATTTGTTACCAGTGAAAATATTCTATCCTTAACCCATTAAAACCACGGAGGTCCCATGTCAAAATACGGTTTCAGCACAAAGGCAATCCATGCCGGAAAAACCAGCTTTCAGCCCGATTCAATGTCCGTCCCGATCTACCAGTCGGTCGCCTATCCTTACCTCGATGCACAGGAAGCAGCAGCGATCTTTACCGGCGAAAAACCCGGCTATACCTATGGACGATGGGACAACCCCACCGTAGAAGTGTTTGAGAAACGGATGGCCGCCCTCGAAAATACAGAGGCAGCCATAGCTGCCGCATCGGGAATGTCGGCCATATTGCTGCTGACACATCACCTGGTAAGTGCGGGCGATGATGTCGTTTCTTCAAACCGCGTCTATGGCGGTACATTCGGCCTCTTCAACGTCGGACTGCCAAAGATGGGCGCCTCTGTCCGCTGGGTCACCGATCCTGGTTCCATCGACGCCTGGGCCGCAGCCATAACCCACCGTACAAAATTTCTCTTCGTGGAAACCCCCAGTAACCCGGCTCTGTTCATTGCCGATATCCCCGCCCTCGCCCAACTGGCAAAATCCCGGAATATTCCCCTGGTCGTCGATAATACCATCGCAACCCCGGCCCTGCAGCAGCCAATCCTGCTCGGTGCCGACATCGTGGTTCATTCAACAACCAAGTACATATGTGGCAACGCAACAGCCCTCGGCGGCATCGTCTGCGGCTCGCACGAACTGATCAATGGCATCCGGCAGAATGGCATCCGCTACCTGGGTCCTGCCATGTCCCCCTTCAATGCATGGCTTAACCTCAACGGACTGGAAACCCTGGCCCTCCGCATGGACCGTCATTGTCACAATGCCATGGTGGTCGCCGCTTTCCTCGAAAAACACCCGAAAGTAAATGGTGTCAATTACCCGGGACTCGAATCCAACCCCTACCATCACCTGGTAAAACCCCAGATGAAAGGAGTCAGCTCGCTGATGTCCTTCGAGCTCAAAGGAACCTACGAAATGGCTACCCGGTTCATCGACTCCCTCCAGATAATTACCCACGCCACACACCTTGGAACCTGCAAGTCTATAGTCACTCACCCTGCCTCCACCACGCACTCTGCCATGGGCGAGGCTGAAATGCGCAAAGCCGGCATCTCTCCCTCCATGATCCGCTTCTCCATCGGGATCGAAGATGAAGCCGACCTCATCAGCGATCTCTCCCAGGCCTTCGACGCAATCGATAAAAAGACGGCGAAAAAGGATAACATAGCTGCAAATGAATACCCCCAGGCTTTATGAACTCTGATACAAACCCTTACTTAAAAGCTGCCGAACGTGCTATGCAATGGCATGAAGAATACCGTAAAAAAATGAAGTCCTGCCGCTTCGACACCATCGCCGTCCATGGCATCTACTCCATGCAGGAAGCCCTCGATTTTAACCAGGGCTCCATCATCGAACCCATCTACATGTCAACCTCCCAGGCTTACCGCGATGCCGATGAGATGGAAGCCGCCCTCGGCTACCAGATCCCCACCTGGTGCTACTCCCGCATCGCCAACCCCAGCATCTCCTACCTGGAAGGCGTCCTGGCCCTGCTCGAAGGATTTGGAGGCGATTTCGATACCTCCTGCATCGTCACCTCATCCGGCATGGCTGCCATCCAGAGCGCCATCGACCCGTTCCTCGTTACCATGCCCGGTCAGCCGCCCGCACCCATGAACTTTGTCGCCTCGGCGCAGGTCTATGGCGGTACCTACCAGCAGTTCAGCATGCGTAAGCAGAATGACCGCAACATAGAATGGAGAAAAGTGATCAATACCACCGACCTTCAGGAATGGGAACAACTGATTGATGGAAATACCCGGTTTCTCTATGGAGAACTGCCCAGCAACCCCTGCCTCGGTTTCTTCGACATAAAAGCAGTCGCGGAGATTGCCCATAAACACAACCTCCCCCTCATCATCGACTCAACAGTGGCAACCCCCGCCCTGTTGCGCCCCCTCCTCTATGGAGCAGATATCGTCGTGCAGTCGGTTACCAAATCACTCTTCTCCAGCGGCTTTGGCATCTGCGGGGCAGTGATCGCCCGGAAGAATATTACCAGCAGCATCGACAACCCGGAAATGAAAGCCGACTTCGCTAAATACATCATGCTGCTGCCAAACCGGGACAACGGTCCCAACCTCTCGCCGATGAATGCCATCCTTGCCCTCAACGATATCCGCACCATCCGCTCGAAAATGGACCTGCTAAGCCGGACAACCGCCACAGTAGCAGCTTACCTGCAAACACATCCCCGGATAGAATGTGTCGATTACCTGGGACTGGAATCAAATGCCCTTCATGAACTGGCAAGTCGTTACATGTTTCTGGTGGATTCTGAATACGACGAACTATATGGGAAGAAAGTGAACCGTTACGGCCACCTGATGTCATTCCAGGTCAAAGGCGATGCAAAGAAAACCCGGGAGGTATTTGATGCGCTCACCATGATTTGGCGTGCCACCGACCTCGGAAGGATAAAATCCGTCGCCACCATCCCCGCCATCTCAACCCATTCCCAGCAAGGAGAGGAGGGAAGGAAACTCGCCGGCATCCCCGATAACCTCATCCGCCTCTGCGTCGGCGGAGAACATCCAAACGACATCATCAAAGACCTCGACCAGGCTCTCTCCGTCCTCGAAGGTAAAAAGATAACCATAACCTCCCCCGAATTCTCCGCCGGAGGCGCCTCCTCCGCATCATTAAATCTGGGAAAATGAATTTATACCTGTTTCATTCTTTGCGCTTTTTTGCGTCTTAGCGACTTAGCGGTAAAAAAAAATTTTCAGAATGACCTCAAAAATTGAAAAGGAGTAACAAAATTTAAAGTATGCAGGATCCGATCTTATTTTATTCAACAAACCATAAATCCCGGCCTGTCACTTTTCCCCAGGCCCTCCTCAAAGGCATTGCCCCCGATGGCGGTCTCTTCATGCCGGAGAAGATCCCTGTCATCGACAAGGCCTCAAGGGTGAAATATAAAGATCTCCCTTACCATGAGATCGCTTATGATATCAGCCGGAGGTTCCTTGAAGGCCAGGTACCCGATGCCGAACTAAAAAGGATCGCAAAAGAATCCTACAACTACCCGGTTCCGCTTGAACATGTCACCGGAAGGAAATACATCATGCGCCTCGACCAGGGCCCCACGGCCTCCTTCAAGGACTTCGCCGCCCGCATGATGGGCCGCCTCATGCAGTATTACCTCCAGATCGAAAACCGCAAACTCCTCATCCTCACTGCCACCTCGGGAGACACCGGCAGCGCAGTCGCCAGCGCCTTCTATGGCCTCGATAATGTACAAACGGTTATTCTTTTCCCCAAAGCCGAAGTCACCGACCGCCAGCGGAAACAGATGACCACACTGGGCAAAAATGTTCATGTCCTCGCCCTCGATGCCAAATTCGACGACTGCCAGGCCCTCGTGAAACAGGCTTTTGCCGACCATGACCTCGATGCCCTCTCGCTCTCCTCTGCCAACTCCATAAACATCGGCCGCCTCGTCCCCCAGATCGTCTACTATTTTTATGCCTGGTCGCGCCTTGCTCTTTCTCCGGATGAAAAGATCATCTTCTCAGTGCCCTCCGGAAACTTCGGCGATATGATGGGAGGGGTCCTTGCCATGAAAATGGGACTCCCGGTCAGTAAATTTATCATCGCCACCAATGAAAATGATGAATTCCCCAGCTACCTCAAAACCGGCATCTATTCAAAGATCGAACCCTCAAAAAACTGCATCTCCAGCGCCATGAACGTCGGCCACCCAAGCAACCTCGCCAGGCTCATCGACCTCTATGGAGGCATCATGGACGAAAAAGGAAACATCCTGAAAGAAGCAGACAGGATAACCATGCAAAAAGAGATCTGGTCCGCCCCCTTCACAGATGACCAAACCCGGAAAACCATCAAAGAGGCCTATGATACCTGGAAGGTGATCCTCGAACCCCACGGAGCCGTCGGCTGGGCCGGATTAATGAAATATCTGGAGACTAACCCTCAGACTAACTCTCCAGCTAACCCTCAGACTGACCTTCTCTCCGCCTCTGATCCGCTATGCGTCTCCCTCGAAACCGCCCACCCCGCCAAATTTCCAGGGGAGATAATGAAAATCCTATCCCTCGACCCCGAACTGCCCCCCAGTCTCAAAGGCCTAAGTGATAAACCCGAAAAATTCAAAGAAATCTCAAACAACTACATAGACTTTAAAAAATATCTGCGTGAAACATTCCAATAAAATCTGATTCTTATCCTCAAATTAGCGCTTTTTTGCGTCTTAGCGACTTAGCGGTAAAAAAAACTTCAGAATAAACTCACGAGTTAATCGTAAATCGTAAATCGTCCAATCGTAAATCGAAATATGTATATCGTTTGCTCAGATCTCGAAGGTGTCTTCGTTCCCGAAGTGTGGATCAATGTCGCCGAAAAAACAGGAATCCCCGAACTCCGTCTCACTACCCGGGATGTCCCTGACTACAACGTCCTGATGAAATCCAGGATCAAAATACTAAAGGAAAAAGGACTGAAGCTGAAAGACATCCAGGATGTCATCGCCCGGATCAGGCCCCTCGACGGTGCCCTCGACTTCATCGACTGGCTGAAAGAACGAACCCAGTTGATCGTGGTCTCCGACACCTTCATCCAGTTCGCCGCCCCCCTCATGAAACAACTTGGCCGCCCAACCCTCTTCTGCCATTCCCTGGTGATCGATGACGACAACATGATCATCGACTACAAGCTCCGTCAGAAAGACCCCAAGAAAAAAACCGCAGAAGCATTACAGGGAATGAACTACCAGGTAATAGGCATGGGCGACTCTTACAACGACATCAGCATGCTCCAGCAATCCGATGTAGGCATCCTCTTCCGCCCCCCCGAAAACGTAATAAAGGATTACCCCCAACTACCAGTAGTCCAGGACTATGAACAACTAAAAAAGATTCTGGTAAAATATATTTGATACTCACCACGTCACCAGTTCACCAGTTCACCACCTCACCAGTTCACCAGTTATTTCAACTGGTACCCATACCACAGCCCCACCTGGTTCTTCCCATCCATCGCGGTAAAGATGTAGCCATTTGCATAGGATAGGGTATACCCCCAGTTGCCACCGCTGATGGGATACGATTTAACAAACGTGCCCTTCTTATCATACACATAGATCTTCCTCGAATAAGAATGCGCGTCCCAGGTATATATATGTTGCTTGTCAACAGCAACAGCCGTCGAACCCCACCTTCCCGATCCGGGACTATCTTTATCATCTGCCCCGGATGACAACCCCGAGAAGCTCTTTATCACCGCGCCGTCCTTGAATTTACACAAGTTCAGCGATCCCCCGTCCATAATGTAAAACGTCTTCCCGTCAGGATCCAGCGCAACCGCACATTGCCCGTTCTTATAGATCTTCTCAAGATGAAGCTGTGTCGTCCCGCTCTCCAGGTCAATGATCTTATAAATTTTCATGTCAAAAGTGGCGATATAAAGATGCTTATCACTCTTATTATACATGATACTCCTCATATCGAACTTCTTGAACGGGTAGCTTTTAACAAATTCCCCGGTAAGACTGTATTTGTTGATCTTCCCGTGTGGGTTGCCATCCTTGTCCGTCCCGCCATTACAAGTATAATAGAATTTTCCGTCAGAAGTGATATGAGCATTATGCGTCATCCCCGGTTCATCCTTCAAAGTAAACGAAGGTCTGTTAACCTGGGAAAATAACGAAAGGGATATGCAGAATAATGCGGGAAAGATAATTGCAATAATTTTCATTTCTAATTGATTTTTAAAAAGCCGTCGCTAATATCATAACACCATTCCAACCTGATGGCAAGCAAATTTATTCATTTTTTCCGATAATTGAATCGATAACCCTAAAAAATATTACAATTATCCCCGGCTGCCGGCTACCCACTGCCAACTTTTTCGCGACCATCATTTTTTTCTCATGGTACTAAAAAGGTAAAATATCTTCTCGATATCATCATTTTTCTTAACAGTAGCAAATGGATTTAATTTGGGTATTTCAGAATTCTCGCTATCGCTGAATATCGACTGCATAATTATATTTCCATCACATTTAAATGCAAGCCATATTACATGCCGGTGCAAGATATCCCTGTCCCTTCTTAAAACGATGCAGCTGTCACTCGTGGGAGGAATTACTTTTGGGTATTCACCGATATAGATCCCTCCATTGACTATTGGATTCTTTGTTGAATCAGGTGGTTGAAAAAAATAGACAGTGTTAAATCCATTTTCATGAGATTCTCTGATTTTATAGCCATAGGGCAGTGAAATGTAGTAGTTAGTGTTCCCGATTCTTGATTCAACCAATGATTTTTTGAAGGTAGAGAGATCTTGACAATTTCCATTCTTGATAAAGAATAATGATAGTGGGATTAATAAAAGCCCTTTTACAATAACAGTTGTTTTCATATCATAAATATTTAATGGTTCTCCCGATTCCTAATTAAAAAAACTCACCACCTCACCAGTTCACCACTTCACCAGTTCACCACGTCACCACGTCACCACCTCACCAGTTCACCACCTCACCACATATTTTCGCGTCACGATCTTCAACTGCCAACTGCGAACTGCCGGCTTGTTATGCGACCTGTATTACTCCAAATCAAAAACTATCTTCAGGTTTTCTTTTATTTTTTCAAGAATCTCAGGCGAAGCAAGACCAATCTTTTTAATCAATCTTTTGTTATCAATCGCACGGATCTGGTCTATCATTATATCACATCCTTCATTTAGCCCGTAACAACCTTTTTTTAGGTGAACTCGTAAAATTTCACTTTCCTTTTGAATATGAGTTGTTATTGGACAAATTATTGAGGAAGAATGGTATTTATTCAATAGGTCAGTCTGAACAACGATCACTGGTCTTACTTTTCCAGGTTCTGTTCCCAGGGTCGGATTTAGATCTGCTATCCAGATCTCATATTGCTTAACTTTCATAATCAATCATTTCAAATTCATGAAGGACTTTTAAAGATTCCTCCTTAACAAGTTTTGATTCCTTCTCCAATTTGGATGCTAAGATTTTCCTTTTTTGAACCTTATTATAAAAATCCAGGGCTTCATTAATGTACCTGTTTCGCGATTTTTTAATATAATTGATCACTTGTTCAGTTTCAGTAAAAACTGAATCATCTAATTTTAAAGAAAGTGTTTTCATAGGGACCCTTTGTTTTATATCACAAAAGTATATACTTATTGTGAATACTCCAAATATTTCTTTTTAACATACATGCCGCATAACGGCCCGACCTCAGCCGGCAGTCTTCAATCGTAAAATGAATCCAACTATAAAAAATCCGCTCCGTAGGAGCGCTATTTTGTTAGCAAAATGAATCCGGCCATAAAAAACCCGCTCCATAGGAGCGGTATACAAATCACCCAATAATTCAACAGATACGTATTAAATACCGCTCCGCTGGAGCGGATAAAAATCTAATTCCCTATTACGCTTACCAAAATATTACTCCTCCGGAGCAATTTGATGACATTCTGCCAACTGCCAACTGCGAACTGCCAACTATTTTAACTCGCCAATAATCGTAAATCGTCAATCTGACAATCCAATCGTCAATCTAAAATCGTCCAATCGTAAATCATTCTTTAACGAACTTCCCCACCTCCACGGTCTTATCATTGGTCAACCGCACATAATATATATGATGTCCCCCACTCTTAGGACAGTTTATTTCAAGTCGCTAATTTGCTTCATCCTTTTCAAAAGTAATAAATCTTTTATTGTTCTATTCTGAAATGCCAGAATAATATCTCACCACCATGCCAAAAAAACAATGATCATCAACTGTTTTCCACTTTTGCGCTAACATACATTTACAATCTGTCACTCTTGATCCAGAAAATTCTTGAACCTTTTCAGGGTTCAAGAGAGAGGGGAGGGGGCATCCTTGACCCCCAGTTTCACTGGGCGTTATTCATATTACACCCCTTCGGGGCTCAGAGAGAGAGATAACTTATAATTCCAAATTCAATCTCCCCTGCCTGTCGGGTTACCTTCACCCTTCACTCTTCACCCTTTACTCTTCACTCTTCACTCTTCCCTCTCACTATTTCCACCTCACTAGTTCACCACGTCACCACGTCTTCGCGTCACGTGTTACGCGTCACGAGTCACGATTTTGACTGCCAACTTTATTTTACCTCAATAGTTCCCAATTTGGGAATTTTATCTTATCTTTGCACTCAGATTGGATTAGATGGAGAGAATATTTGCAAAAGGCACACTAAGAGAATTTTGGAAATCACATCCTGATTCAGAGCAGTATTTAAAGACTTGGTACGATACGGCAATGAGTTCAGCCTGGAAAACCCCAAATGAAGTAAAGCAAACCTATGTAACCGCAAGTATTTTAAAGGATGGCAGGATTGTTTTTAATATAAAAGGTAATACCTACAGATTGGTGACGAAAGTTAATTTTGAGAAACAATGGATTTTTATAAGATTCATTGGCACACATGAGGAATATGACAAGATTGATGCAGACACAATATAAATTATAAAGTTATGAATATTACACCGATAAAATCAGAGACCGATTACCGGAAAGCATTAAAAAGGCTTGAAGTCCTCTTTGATGTACCGGTCGGAACACTGGAAAGTGATGAAGCTGATCTCCTTGGATTATTGGTTGATGTATATGAAAAAAAACATTATCCTATCGAATCACCTGATCCGATTGAAGCCATCAAGATCAGAATGGAAGAAATGCACTTAAAGCAAATTGATCTGGTAAATGAAATTGGCGGAAAAAGCAGAGTTTCCGAAATATTAAACCGTAAGCGCAAATTAACGGTTGATATGATCCGCAAATTGAACCGGAGATTAAGCCTTTCACCCGAACTATTGATCAATGATTATAAACTGGCAAGATAATTTCGCAACCTCGCCAATTAACAAGCCCATCTGTCCAATTTTTTCGCGTCTCTAAACTGACACTGCCAACTGCCGACTGCCCACTGCCGACTTTTTTCGCGTCACGCGTCACGCGTCACGATTTCATTTCAGATCCCAACTGACAAAAATGTAGGGGCGACCCTCGGGGTCGCCCGCTGCCAAAAATGTAGGGGCGACCCTCGCGGTCGCCCGCTGCCAAAAATGTAGGGGCACAACATTTTGTGCCCATAAAGAGGGCTCAAGATATTGAGCCCCTACAGGATCTCCACCTTTTTCGCGTCACGCGTCACGCGTCACGCGTCACGATTTCCCGGAGGGGCATTAGAAATTACACCAACTTAATATCTAATCCCCTATTTTCTCTTATATTTGCGTTTCTTAAGATTGACATCTTATGAAGGATTTGAAAGAAGCAGCAACCTCCATCAACCGCCTCCTGAATGACATCAGGGCAGAGGTCGTTGCCGCAGATATGATTGAAAATGATGTTAATCCTGCCGATATCGTCGTCTTCCACGATAGCGCCTTCAGCCGTAATTATTCAAGGGATATCGATTTTGCAGAGGTCGCAAAATTGGAAAATGGCCAGCAGGTCCTCGGCATTCATATCACCCGCGATGGCCTCTACGACAGTCTCCCCGAAGCCGTCTTCCATGATCAGTCCACTGAGCCCCTCGTTTCAGGCCATGAAATGGCTAAATTGTCTAAAAAACAAAAAAGAGAAGAGAAAGAAGCCCGCCTCTTCTTCCTTCCCCTCGAAAACGAAATCTTTTATCAACGCATACAACTGGAGATCGAAGAACGGAAACTCCTTTACAGGTTCAGCGAAAATCTGTTCGACGATATCTATCCTCAGCTTTGGAACCTCGACCGGACTTTACCCAAAAAACTGGTCTCACGGTTTGTACTGATCCTTCATCTGACGCATAAGATCCTCGGTAATCCCGGGTTGACTGCAAAATGCCTCGAAATCATCCTTGAGGAAGACGTAAAGATAAATATCAGCAGGCGTAACCTTCAGGAAACAGCTTTATTCACCATTCCCGGGAAAAAGAAAGCAGGCCTGGGATCCTCCGTATTGGGTGAGGATTTTATTTGCGGGAATTATGTCTCAGAATACGACCCTGTCATGGAATTCGTGATCGGCCCGCTAAAGAATTCATCCATAGAGGATTTTCTTGAAAATGGTCCGTACTCACGGTTTTTATCCTGCTTTTACAACTTCTTCGTTCCCATCGAAATGGAGGCCGTGACCATAGTCAAAGCCGATGAAACCAGGCAGCAATTTATTCTGAACGATAGTTCTTCCAACGTAATCCTTGGATATAATTCAAGCATTTAACCTGTTATGTCATCATAAAACTCAAATAGAAACATATGAAAGCACTTGGACTGGCGGTCATTATCCTTTTTGCTGTTGCTGTTGCCCTCTTGGCATTTTTCATGTCGCGGGTAAAAGAAGCCGCAAAATATAAAAAAGAAACCATTATTTACATGGTTGTTACCTCCCTCTGGATGGGAATAACCTGTCTTACCGGTTTTTTAGGATTGATAGACGACCTCTTTTTATTCTTTATCATTATCCAGGTTTTGATCCTGATAATCGGATCCCTGAATGCTTATTTCTTGTACAGGTTTTTGCCATGGGCGTCAAAAGATAAGTTCGGCTGGGAATTTCTCTATTCCTTTATCATCGCCTGTTTTGGGGCAATCTTTTTCCTGCTGGGATTTACCTTTCTATTACATATAGCGGCATTTCAATATGTCATGCTGAGCTCCTTTGTCTGGTTCTTCGTACCCTTCTTCTTCGTTCAGGCTTACCATCGTTACCTGGCAATTCCAGCTAGGATATACAAGACCTGGCAATATCCTTACGGTAAGGAAATCTCTGATCCGCTCGATAGCGAGCTGGTCTCACTGTTTGTGGTCAGCTTTGTCTTTCATAAAAAAATGAATGACCCTGAAATTACTACGTTCAGGGCAAAAGCCCCCGCTAAGATGGTCTTTGGACGATTGTTCTATTATTTTATAAACGATTATAACGACCGCCACCGCGAAAGTCCCATCGAGTTTCTCGACCAGGAAAATCATCCCTATGGCTGGGTCTTTTATCATAAGCCCTGGTGGATAAAAAGATTCTACATTGATCCCGATCAGTTCATAAGCAAAAACCGCATAAGGGAAAACAGTGTCATTTATTGCAAAAGAATTAAAGAATCATAACCATGAACGAACCGTTGAAATATTATCATGTCAACTGGATTGATGGCATGAAAATCAATAAGAGCCATTTTATGGCGCTGGAAAATGCCGTCAAAGACCAGCTAAAAGATGCAATTGCCTGCGGACTGAACGATAAAAACTACGGATTGCTCCCTTCCCTGAATGATAAAAGCAATCCATTAAAGATTGTCATTTCCATCGATAATCAGAAAACATTACGGGTAAAGATATTTGAATGCAGGGCCATTACACCCGGCGGGGCCAGGATCGAGATCTTCGAAAATAACGCTGCCCTCCAGGGTTATGCTGTTCCCTTTCCTGAAAACATTTTCGAATTGTCCGGCAAGGGAAATGAACAGATCGCCTATATCACCATCTCGGTGGACCCGTTCTCCAGGTTGCCTGTCGGTAATGCCGATCCCGCTGAAGAACCTCCCCGGTACCCTTTTATCATCCCCGCTTACCAGGTTCATATAATCCCTGAAGAACAACTGACAAAGAAAGAATTGGGTCCCTGTTCCCTTCTGATTGGAAAGATCCGGATTGCAGATAATAAACCTGAACTCGTCAGGGAATATATTCCACCCTGTACTACCGTGACGAGTTTTAGTACACTGATCAGCATCCATGCAGAATTTGATAAGTTCTTTGGACAGCTCGAACTCGACCTCTTAAAGATCCTCAAGAAAATCAGCGAGAAGGAACAAAGCAATGTCCTGTCAAGGGCAGTAGGAAGTCTTTCAGAATACCTGCTCTATTTCCTCAGTACCCATATTTTGGATTTCAGATGGAAGATAATCGACCAGCCCCCTGTTTATATGTTTGAATACATAGCAAGAATGGCACGGCTGATCCGCAATACCATCGACTCAAATTCAGGCGAGGCTAAGGAAGAACTGTTAAATTACTTTACCGACTGGTGCAACCTCAAACAGGGAGAATTCGAGAAAGCCCTTCTCTCGACAATAAACTTCCAGTACGAACATTCAAACATCTACGACACCGCCATGCAGATGATCAGTTTCTCAGAAGTCATCGCAACCCTCTTCAACAAACTAAGCATCCTCGAATACATAGGTAAGAAAAAAGAAACAAACATCTTCGTAAAAGAACAAACCGGAAAGAAAAGCTTCCTCGCCGATTAATATTGAACCTCCGATGAAAACTTTTAAATCTCAATCAAATATCTACTTAGCGACCTTAGCGTCTTTGCGTCTTAGCGGTAAAGAAACCTTTCAGGATAGTCCCAATAATTATTCATAAAAACTATATCACGATGGAACCTTTGAATAAAAAAGAAAGAACAAACTTCTTCATCAAATTCTCATTCGCCTTCTTGATCGGCATCCTGATCATCATGATCCCCTTCTATTTCCTGATCCAGCTACCCGAGATTGAAAATGACCTTATGAACAAGGACTACAAGAAAATCCAGGAACAGGTTAAATATCAAAAAGAAGTCTTTGCATTAGATGTTCAATCTGCCAGAGCCATCTTTGATAAATACGACGTTCCCAATCAGGACATTGATAAACTCAATGCCGACCTGGGACTGCTGATAAGCAGGATGGAGGAATCCTATGCAAATGATACCACCTGGAGCGGGAGAATGTATAACAATATTGTCAAATCCTTCATTGACCTGAAAAAAACGAAAAATGATGTGCTTAAAGGCAGTAAGGATCTGAATGATTGTAAAAAGGACCTTGAAAAAGCAAAAGCAGATGCGAGTAAAGGCAAGGATACAATGGGAGGTACATAAAAACACATGGCTTCAGCAGAATACTATTATTTCCCGTTAAAACCGGCTGATCTTATTCAGAAGAAAGAACATCCGAGGATACCCTTGAAAGAATCCGTTTCAAGGATGATCCACCTGATCACCATTACCCATTTTGGCGAATACAAGGCAGACGAATCCTTGGGATGTGAGATCTGGGAATCTGATTTTGAGAATGTGACCAACTCCCAGCTCTTCAAGGAACAGGTGAAGAATTCCCTGATGCAGACCATCGCCGCTCATGAACAACGAATTTCACAATTAAAGATTGATATCCAGGTTCAGCAGGTTGAAGTAATGGTTAAAAACCGGAGGACTAAAAGCCGGATAACCCTGAAAGTGGACGGGGTCCTGAAAAAAACCAACGAACCTTTTAGTTACAGTGAGAATTTCTTTATTGGACCTTTATCCTATTATTAGAAGATGAAAGAGAGCAAGGAGAAGATAAAAAGCAGGATGATCAAAAACGCTTCCAGGTTATGGGGTTACCATGATACGGAAACCGAAAGCTCCTTTGATCCCCTGGTGGGTTTGCTGATAGGGGCATTGGCCGCTGAGCTTGAGAAAATATCCGGGGAGATCCACAATTCGGAATCCAGGGTCGTCGAGAAACTGGTCGAAATACTTACTCCGGAATCAGTGGTAGGAGCCAATCCCTCACATGGTATTTTATGCGCGCAACCCAACCAGCCGGTTTTTGAGATCCAGCCTTCAGCGCAGTTTTACCTGAGCAGAAAAGTCAAAAGCGCAATTGATACAAGCCGCACCGAACAGCAAAATACCTTCTTTACCCCTGCAGGCCGCTATAAGCTGTTCAATGGAAAGGTGAGATACATTGCAACGGAGAGAACGCTTTTTGAGATGGATAAGGAAGGATACAAGGAAGCGATCTCGGAATCCTTTGTCGTATTGGGACGGGAATTTAATAAGGTTTGGATAGGACTGGAGTTCGCAAGCGAAGTTGAATCCTTTGAAGGCCTCTCGCTTTTCTTCGATCTGAGAAGCGAACTGTACGAGGAAACATTCTATCAGTCCCTCTCACGGGCGAAATGGTTCCTCAACGACAAGCCTGTTGACTTTACCAATGGATACAGTATCAATACGAATGCTGCTCAGAAAAATCAGGAAGCTTTTTCCTCCCTCGATTGGGATACTTCTTCAAAGGTGTGCGACCATGTTAACCGGTTTTACAATAAAAACTTCATGACCCTCACGGATGATCCTCCCGTTAAGGATTTTCTGATCAGCACAAACTATCCGCCATCCCTGCTCGCCTCTTTTAATAAGGAAACGCTGGATGCAATAAAAACCCCTTGTGTATGGATAAGGCTCGATTTCTTTCAGCCCTTGCCACTGGATGTCATAGAGAACATCTTTTGTTCCTTGAATTGCTTCCCCGTCATCAACCGGCAACTGCATAAATTCACCTATTCAGCCAGGGATCAGGTCACGATTATCCCGTTAAAAGCCGATAACGCTTTTTTCGACATGTCATCCGTTTCCGGTTCCAATGGCTCAAAATACAGCCAGAAAACCTTTTCCCGGGTCCAGGAAATAGAACGCGGCTCCTATGTCCTCCGTCAGGGTGGGGTAGGGAGGTTCGATACCCGCAATGCAGTTGAGATCCTCAATTACCTCCTCGAGCTGCTGCGTGACGAAAATGCCGCCTTCTCCATCCTTGGAGCCGATATGGTTTATTCCAACCTGAGGGAAATGAATCAGATCATTGCCCGCATCGAACAACGTCTCACCGATACCAGTGCTCAAAAAGAGAACATCTCTTACATCATGCTCCGCTCCATCCAGAATGATGAAACCGTATTTATAGAATTCTGGTCCACAGATGGCTCCCAGGCCAACAATATCAAACCCGGAACCCCGATGAATATCTATTCCGGCAGCGATCTCAAAAAAGAATCCGTCCGTTTCCTCACAGTAACCGCCGGTGGCCGCGACAGAATGGATACTGAGGACCGTATCAATTCCTACCGCAAAGCCCTCCTCTCAAAAGGCAGGGTAGTCTCAGCCGAAGATATAAAAGCATTCTGCTTCGAACACTTTGGCAAGAACCTGGAAAAAGTAGAAGTCACAAAAGGCATCGCCTCCGGAACCACCGCCGACACCGGCTTCATCCGCACAATCGACATCCGCCTCCACCTCTCCAAAAAAGGAATCCAGCTCTCAGAAGAAGAATTAAAATTCCTCAAAGAAGACCTCAAAATAAAACTCGAAGAAGCCTCAATAAATATCCTCCCTTACCGCATCTTCCTTTAATAATTGCTGACTGCCAACTATTTTAACTCCCCAATAATCGTAAATCGTCAATCATAAAATTCATTCGTCAATCTAAAATCGTCCAATCGTAAATCAGTCTTTAATGAGTTTCCCCATCTCCACTCCCTTATCACTCGTCACCCTCACAAAATAAACCCCCGCCGGAAAATTAAGCTCAACCTCAACAGCCTTCCCCGTCCCCGCCGGAAACGAAGCCCCATAAACCTTTTGCCCCATCAAATTGAAAATTTGAATATCTTTAATTTGGCACTTGGCACTTGACACTTGGCACTTGTCTCCCGCTGGATTAGGATAAATTGATAGTTGGAAAGATTTAAGTTCACTGATTCCAACCGGTGGACCTTCTGTCATTACCGTTGCTTTCCCGTAATAATCATTATCTGAAAAAGCAACATAAGGTTGACCTGATAGACTAAATGCAAGACTTTCATAAGTAGTGATCCCTGCTGAAAAATCATTATTTCCAACATACACCCACATGCTTCCGTTAAATCTCCTTACCGTGGCTTTATAGGAGGAGTTGCCGACATCTGCATAAGCCACATAAGGTTGTCCGGATGGACCGAAGGCGAGGCTTGTGTACCATGCGTCTCTTATTGAAACACCATCATTTCCAACATATACCCAATTATAACCATCAAACTTCATTACTATAGCTTTGCTTGAATTTCCATCATCCACAAATGCCAGGTAAGGCAGACTGTCAACCGGACTAAAGGCAAGGCTTTCGTATCTGGCGGTCCCTGCTGAAAAATCAACAGTTCCCACTGCCACCCAACTGCTTCCGTTATATGTCATTACTGTGGTTTTATAGGAATGATCGACATCAGTGTAAGCTACATAAGGCTGACCCGTTGGACTGAAGGCGAGGCTTGTGTACCAGGCAGCACCTGCTGAAAAACCTGGCGTTCCTACATATACCCAACTGGTATCGTTATATCGCATTACTGTTGCTTTAGAAGAATTCGCATCGTCCACATAAGCAACATAAGGTTCACCGTCCACCGGATTAATGGCGAGGCTTATATATTCACTTGTTCCTGCCGAGAAACCCGCGTTCCCGGCATTAACCCACATGTTTCCGAATAACATCATTACTGTTACCTTGTCTGAATAGGCGTTATCACTATAAGCCACATAAAGCTGACCAGACGGACTGAACGCAAGGCTCGTATATTGAACCGTTCCTGCAGAAAAACACGAATCTCCTGCATATACCCAGTTGGTACCGTTAAATTTCATCACGGATGCTCCTCCCGTATAATATGAATTTTGATAATCCACAAATGCCACATAAGGCAGACTGTCAGATGGACTGAAGGCGAGGCTTGTATTATCAGCTTCTCCCGCTGAGAAGTCCGCATTACCAACATTCATCCACATATAATCCAGCGGTGAAGATTTGTACCAGGGTTGTTGGGCAAAACCAACAACCGGAAACAGGAAAATTAAAACGTAGAATAGTTTTTTCATAATATTGTTTGTTATTCAAATCGCCCGTCTGCCGTAGGGGCGACCCTTGCGGTCGCCCGCCCTCCATAAAATTGGTCGTTCGCTCTTCATGAAATTTAATTCCCCTGCCAACTGCCAACTGCCAACTATTTTAACTCCTCAATAATCGTAAATCGTCAATCCAACAATTCATTCGTCAATCTAAAATCGTCCAATCTAAAATTGAATTACTCTCTTAATTCTTCAGTACTCACTCTGTTTTTATAACTTGTTTTGAATAAATATTCCCTGCCCGGTTCCTGATAACAAGATAATAAGGCCCTGGTAACAAGTTTCCCAGGCCGGTTAGGGTATAAACTGTTCCATTAAAAGCCTGCTCCAGGATTTTATCTCCGGGTAATGAATAAATCTCAGCAACATAAGGGGTTTGTGAATAATTATGCGATGATTTATCCTGAATCTTAATAGTTACAGACGAATGTATTGGATTTGGAAATAGGCTTATATCAACACCATTTGGTTTGTTCAATGGATTTACATTCGTTGTAATATCATATTTGTATATCCTGCCATTAAATGTCGCAGCAAATCCAACGGAATCATTACAAAAACTTACAGAAGTGAAACTGGAGTCTTCTTTCTCAACATTCCAGGTCTGACCGCCATCTGTTGTACCACATACAGAGCCGTGAAATATCGTTGGTTCATACCCTGCAGTAAAGCCTTTGAGTGGCGACGGAAAAGATATATCCAGTGGCGATTGATACAATAGCAACTGTGTTGAATCCCAGGATGTGCCAAAATTGTCTGATGTAAATAAAGTACCTACCTGAGAAGCGACATAGGTTAATCCGGAAGGGAAGAGTGCAATGGAACTTAACGTAAGATTATCCATTGAAGTCGAATAAACGTTCTGCCATGTTGTTCCTTCATTTGTGGTTTCCAGTATAAAGCCATGTAACGGACTATTACAAATAGCAATAATTGTATGATTGTTATATGCCGCTACCTTTTGAACGCTGGCGTTGACCTGTTTATTTATTGCCACGGTATTTCCCCCGTTCGTCGTCCACAAAATAAGGCCCATAGTATAGGGTAGTGGCAGCAGTGAGCCCAGATTAGCTGCCATCCATCCCTCGTTGCTGTTTATAAAATAGAGGCCGGTTAAATTAAGAAAAGTGTTTGTTGTACAGGTAGTCCAGTCAAGACCTCCGTCCTGAGTTTTGATCAAAGTACCGGCATCCCCGCAAGCATACCCAATCGAATCATTAAGAAACTGCACATCATATAAACTACTCGTAGTGCCCGTTTGATATTGCTCCCATGTCAAACCGCCATCAGTCGTTCTTAAAAATACGCCATATTCTCCTACAGCATAAGCATGGTTTGCATCTAAAGTGAATATCTTATCAAACATGAAATTGCTATTGTAATAACATTGAGACCAGCTTTGTGATAAAACAATGCCTGGAAAATTCATAAAAGCAATAAATGCGATAATGTAAAGTTTTTTCATTCTCTTTTTAATTTTAATCGTAAATCGTAAATCTGACAATTCATTCGTCAATCTAAAATCGTCCAATCGTAAATCAGTCTTTGATTATTTTCCCAACTTCCACCATCTTGTCCCCGGTCACTCGAACAAAATAAACCCCCGCCGGAAAATCCAGCTTCACCTCAACAGCATCGCCTCCTCCCGCTGGAAACTCAGCCCCATAAACCTTCTCCCCGCACAAATTGAATATCTCAATTTTTTTAATATCACATTTCGCATTTCTCATTTCGCATTTGTCTTCTGCCGGGTTCGGATAAATCGATAACCCGGATCCCTGCAACTTCAAATCATCAATCCCAACCGCCGTCCGGAAATAGTAATAAAGGCTATCCCCAAAACTCACCTGGCTCCCCGTAACATCAAAATACCTGTACGAAAAGCTCTCTACAAAATGATGGACATCATACGTGGAAAATTGTTGCCATGAATTCACCCAGCCACCGTTCCACCACGATTGGCACAGCTCACTTATCGGATTATGGCTCGAATCATAACTATAGGTATACTGATAATAATTAACCCAGGCACCATCCACCCATTTTTGCTCCGTACTGCTAGTCAAATCATTGTTTGAATCATAAATTAAGGTGTCCTTCTCATAATTCACCCAGGCGCTGTCCCATGAATTGACCAATCTCCGGATCAGGAAGTTGTTTGCATTATAGGTTGAAATATATTGATTCGAATTCACCCAGCCGTTAAAATCATTCCACCCCTGATCTGTCTCCATGATTTGATTATTGTTTGAATCGTACGTATAGAAGTACTGCTCGTAATTCGTCCACCCGGGGTTTTCCCACATTTGATAAAGTTCACTGGTCAGATTATTCCTCGAATCATATGTATAAGTATAAGCATCAACATTATTCCACCCGGGACCGGTCCACTCTTGGTACAATCTGTCTGTCAGGTTATTATTGGCATCATAGGTGTAGAGATCTTGCGTCCCATTCCGCCATGCCCCGCCGTTCCATACCTGGTCCATCCTGATTGTCCGGTCATGATATGCATCATAGGTATAAATATCCTGAATAGAATCCCCCCAGCCGCTTCCATTCCGGACGATCTCTAATTGACTGGCCAGATTATTTTTACCATCATAAACCATATCAATGGTTTTACCACCAATGTTCCATTCATTATTAACCGTATTCAGCCCCCACCGGTCAATACTATCAAAAATCTGTATAAATCCCCCCGTACCGGTAACACCCCATTTCTCCCCTGGCCCCATCCCCAGTCCCATCCCCATCCCCATCCCATCTTTTCCCCCGGTCCCCAATCTTTTCTCATTCCCCACCCCCTGAATAATCTTCCCCCCAAAATTAAATGCTGGCACCTTGCTCTGAGCAACCCCAAAAACCGGAAACAACACCAATAAAATGAAAATGAGCTTTTTCATCGTATTTATTTTTTTAATCGTAAATCGTCAATCATAAAATTCATTCGTCAATCTAAAATCGTCCAATCGTAAATCATTCTTTAATGATTTTCCCCACCTCAACTGTCTCGTCCCCGGTCACTCGAACAAAATAAACCCCCGCCGGAAAATTAAGCTCAACCTCAACAGCCTTCCCCGTCCCGGATGAAAACTCAGAATAATAAACCCTCTCCCCACTCAAATTAAAAATTTCAACACTCTTAATATGGCACTTGGCACTTTGCACTTGGCACTTGTCTTCCGCTGGATTTGGAAACACCAATAACCTTGATTCCTGTAACTCATTTACCCCGGTATAAACAACATCATACTTCATAACCGTGGCTTTACCGGAATTCGCAAAATCAGAATAAGCAACATAGGGAACACCATGAAATGGATCGAGGCAAAGTCTGGTATAAAGCACCAATCCCTTTGAAAAATGAGGATTTCCAACATACACCCAACTGCTCCCATCAAATTTCATAAGGGAAACAGGCGACCCTGCCGCAACATAAGGCCTCCCGTCATCTTGACTAAAAGCGAGACTTAAATAAAACGTCGCATCCGAAAAACCCGCGTTCCCGACATTCACCCAGTTTGTCCCATTATAGTCCATAACTGTGACTCTCCCGTTATTTGCATGATCCATGAACGCCACACAGGGCTCACCCGACGGACCGAAAGCGAGACTCTCATTCTCCGCCTCTCCTTCCGAAAAACCCGCACTCCCGAAGTTAACCCAATTTGTCCCGTCAAATTTCATGACCGTCGCCTTCCGTGAATTCCCGAAATCTTCAAAAGCCACAAACGGCTGCCCGGTCGTGTTGAATGCAATACTTAAACATTCCGCCGTATCTGCTGAAAAACCGGCATTTCCCACGTTCACCCAGGTGGTCCCGTTAAACATCATAACAGTCGCTTTTTTTGAATTCCCGAAATCCTCAAAAGCCACATACGGTTGACCGTTCGGATTGAAGGTAAGACTCGTCCACAAAGCCTGGTTTGCCGAAAACCCGGCATTACCAACCGTTACCCACGCCGTCCCGTCAAATTTCATCACGGTCGCCTTATTATAATAATTAGAATAATAATTATCCGAATAAGCAACATACAGATCCCCGGTTGGACTGAATAAGAGACTGCAATACTCCACGCTCCCTAATGAAAACCCCTCATTTCCAACAAATCCCCAGCTTATCCCGTTATACCTCATCACCGACATCTTCCCCAAATAATCAGCATCCGAAAAAGCCACATACGGAGATCCCCATGAATTGACCGCAACACTTGTCCATGAAGCCCCTGCCGGCGTAAACCCCTCATTCCCAACATCCATCCACATAGAATCCAACAAACAAGATTTCTCCCATCCCTGTTGCCCAAAACCAACAACCGGCAACAAGAAAATTAAAACGTAGAATATCTTTTTCATTCTCTTTTTTATTTAATCCCCCTGCCTGCCGTAGGGGCGACCCTTGCGGTCGCCCGCCCTTCATGAAAATTAATCCCCCCATCTGCCGTAGGGGCGACCCTTGCGGTCGCCCGCCCTTCATGAAATTTAATCCCCCCATCTGCCGTAGGGGCGACCCTTGCGGTCGCCCGCCCCATCATGAAATCAATTGCCTGCCCATCATGAAATCTGTCGCCCGCCCATCATGAAATCGATCACCCGCCCATTATGAAATCAATCGCCCTTGTGTTTGGTCCAACCTCGGTTTTGTTTTTTTATCTAAATCCTCAATCCTAACCCGGCTATCCAAACTGAATAGTAAATATAAGGATAATAAATCAAAAGTCAAGGAGGTTTTATGGACCAATACAATACCGCTCCGCTGGAGCGGCTTCTGGATGGGGGAGGGACTCTTTATGCTACGAACATATCGCTCCGCTGGAGCGAATTAAAACTGCTGACTGCCAACTGCTAACTGCTAACTGCCAACTGCTAACTGCCAACTGCTAACTGCCAACTTTTTCGCGTCACGCCTACCCCCCAATCATCACCGTCGGACAACCAACGGTAATCGATCCTCCATGAGTAGTAGTGTCTCCCATGCGCGCAGCAGGTTTTCCCCCGATCAAGACAGTAGTCGACCCCATGACGATGGAATCAGGCGGCCCGACACATGTAGCCATATCGCCGACACATGCAGCCGGCTGCCCGCCAATTAACACCGTGACCGCTCCCGGAGGAAGTATCGGCCCGCCGACATGCGGTATCGGGGGTGTCCCCGGTGTTTGCATCGGGCAGGTATGTAGATCTCCAACTCTTGCTGCTGCTGGCATAGTGTTCGTTGTTAATTTATTTGAACCATTCCTCCCTTTATTGTGACCTGGCCGGAACCATCAATTTCTGCAGTGGCTCCTTCGGCCTTGAACGCTTCATCAGCCTGGATCGAGACCTGCTGACCATTCAATCCTACACTGCCTCCATCGGCCTGGATCGAAACCTGTGATCCTTTCAAACTTATACTACCGCCATCCGACTGGATGGAAATGTCTGCATCCGCGTGAAAGCTCAGGTTGATTCCTTTGATCTCGATATCCCCGTCTGATTGAATTGTTATTTTATCCGGATTCAGCGTGAGAGAGATTTGATTGTTGTTGGAATCTGCTGAACTACCGGTTCCATTATAGATGGTAAGCTTTTCGGTTCCTGAGCTGTCGTCAAATTCAATCGTATTCCCCTGGCGCGTACGGATCTTTTTAATATCATTCTTGCTGGTTCCCCAATCCTGGCCCGGAGCATGATTACTGCCATACATAGCTCCCATCACATAAGGTTTCTGGGGATGGTTCTGTTCAAAGCCAACAACCACCTCGTCTCCGATCTCCGGAACAAAGTAAAATCCCCGGTTATCGCCCGAATGAGGATTGATCGTAGGGATCCAGGGCGTGCTTTGACCATCTTCCATCCAGTCAAAATGCACCTTAACTCTTCCCAGGTTATCAGTGTCATTATTATCTGTGATCACGGCATTCTGTACCGGGCAATACGGCTTATTGATCTCCTGTCTCCTCGGAAAGATATCCATTTCAGAAGGGATCCCTTCGAAAGTATTGGTATAGTTCTTTTCATGATCAGTAAAATAATGAGTCACTTTTGTGATCATATAGCCGCCAAGGTCAACCGTCGCAGGATCAAGGTTATTCTTGTGTTGTGAAAAGACATTCAAAACATACCCGACATGCAATGGGGTAAGACAATTACCGGATATGCTGACAAGCGCAGTTGCAAGTAGTTTCTTCTGTACGGAAATAGTGTCATTTATAGGGTCCGGCTGAGCATTTAATGAATTTATAAAGGGTAAAAATGATTCTCTGCTCTGGGGGTAAAGACTGCCTGATCGACTCAGGGCATTTTTACCTGCTTTCCCGACAAAGGAATCAAGGGAAATATTCGCTGAATCGCCGGTCGAGGTTGTATCATGAACAACATCATGATATTTTGTGCGGAAATTCAATGGGGAAATGCTCGAGCTTACTTCGACATTTGAAAGATTTACGCCATAAACCCCTGTTTCTTCAGTTTTCTTCACAGGCCCGCATACCAGGTTCTTGCCATCATAATAAAACCATTCTCCAAAGATGCCCAGCAACCGGTGAGAAAACTCAAGCGTGGTTTCATTGTACTGAACAATATAAGGATACCGCGTGGAATCCCTGTGTGACCCTGTTTTTGAGATCAGGTCCTGCGGATAAGACATCAGGATCTGGTCCACGATCTCATTGATGGATTTGTCTTCAAAGCAACGGCAATTAGGAATGTCTTCCAGGAGGATATCTGATCCTGAGCCTGTGATGCGGACTAACTCCTGGAGGCTGTTGATCTCATCTCTGTAAGCACATATACCGGTGATAATTCCTTTATAGCGAAAATCCTTTGATTTGCCCCGGTGTGTCTCGATCCCGGTGACGCTGAACGTGATCGGCGAACCGATCTTGTCACTCACATTCCAGCCCTGCTGGCTATTTGAACTTAGGGCTGCCAGTGCGCTGCGGGGACAAACCAGCGAAAACTCATGCAGTTTCAGAATGTCCTCCCTGATCTCAAATGAGGAAAATGATCTTAATTCATCTTGCCCGATAACAATTGAAGAACCACTTGCATGTGCCATGACGTGGAAATTTTAAAAATAAGAACGCACCTCGTTAATCCGAAGTCTCCCAGATATTAGTAAAAGAAGCGCCGGAGATCTCCAGGACACGACATGAAAGAGTCAGGTTAACAAGTACTTCGTCTTCCTCTGAAAACACCTGGTTATAATTGATCAGCACAGCATCTTTGAAATTGATCGTCTGGAACGATTGATTGTCGGTTATTCCGGATGAAAATACGATCTTCCCATCCTTTTTAGCCGAACTGGAGAACATCCAGTTAACCAGGTCAAAATCATTTTCGTTTTTAAGTCCGATATTGACAATTCCTCCGCTGACTTTTGAGATTGGTACTCCGGTTGAATCAACCTTTTGATTAAAGGTAAAATCGCAGGAAACGACTCGCATCCCATCCTGCTCTTTGGAATGTCCCTTAATGTGTAAAGTTGCTGTAAATGCCATAATATTGGAGTATTAGGATAAATAGCATCAATGCATGAATTAAGGAACTTAATCCATGCACGATCCGCAGATATTTTTTATGTGAAGGTTACTGTGGCCAGCCGTTATCCACTTCCGCATTCCCCACTTTTATCTTCCTGCAGGAGATTGTAACAGACATCATCATGGTGTCCCCGCCAAAAGATTCATTATAGCCGGTGACATATCCATCGGTCCAGTCAAGCTCCTTCATCTTCTGGTCCTGGTCGATCTTGTTGAATGTGATTGATCCATCTTTTTTACCATAGCTGTCAACTGCCCACTCCATTATAGAATTATCTTCGGATGATTCGATTACTACAGTGATATCACTTGCCTTGACTTCAGAAGTCGGTCTGCCGCTTCCATCCACACTTTGTGAAAGTCCATATGCAACTGAAACGACATTATAATCAGTACCATCAACGGTCATTTTTGCTTTGAACGACATAATTGTAAAATTTAAGGTTAATAATTAATGTTACCTGGCAAGCAACTAAGCTTGTTCATATTTTGAATCCCAGTCATTTCCGTCGTCTCCCTTTTGTCCATCCATCTTGATCATAAAGTTTTTGGCCGGGAAATAAGGCTTCATATTCACGTCAAGATAGATCCTGTCTTTCTGAATAGGATCCTGCTCAAAACGTTTAATAGTGAAACTCTCGATAAGCTTTCCCGGTCCCGTAATGTTGTCGAGAAAACGGACGATCTGGGACTGGATCTCTTTCTTTGTTTTAACGTTGAAATTCTCAAAAGCCCGGCGGTTCAGGAAATCCATCAGTACCTTGGTCACATAATCGAAGACCCTCACCACCGAATAAGTCTGCAATCCAAGATTATCGCCGCTGAATAAAGTCTTGGCAGAAAATGCCATCACCTTGCCATATTCATTCACCATCGGCACCAACCCTAACTTTTCAAGGCTTGCAATTTCACTTTTCTTTAGATCGAACCGGACACCTTCAACTTCACTCAAACCACCGTGTTTCTTCCCTGCGGCAACCTGCGACATGAGGGTGTTATATATTGTTCCTGCCAATGCTGACGATGGCGGTACAAAGAGTTCTTCCTCTTCGCCAATCTCCGTAAACTTTTTCCTTCCGACCAGCCAGTTACAGGTCATCATTACATTCGACCGGTAAATATCCCCACCTGTAAGATTTGCGGATTCGAACATCTCCATCGCATCATCAGGATTATCAAGGTGCTCGAAGTCCGTAATGAGCATTACTTTATTATTATAGGCAAGCTTGCCCCATTTCTCAACAACCATATTGGAACCAAGATAACCTGGAACAACAAGGAGACTGTAATTATTCCGAAGGTCCAGCCTGTCAAAATTGGCGACAAGTTCTTCTGTCACTGCATCGATAAAACGAGTGTCATCAAGGTCTTTTACCTGTTCCGGAGCTGCATTCATGATCGAAAAATTCTTGATCTTGTCAGATCCTGTATTTTTAAAGAACAGGGCAACCGACCGGTACGATTTTTCAAGTTCACGTGTTTCTTTGATCGCTCTTGACAAGTTATCTTTCAGCGTCTTTTCTGCAACGACCGAACTCTTTTCAGATTGTTCCACCATCTCAGAAACGCTGTCTGATGATTGTATGATAGCAGCCCACAGTTCCAGGACTTTTTTCAGGTCTTCGCGCTCCTTTTTCTTTCCTGCTTCAGATAAAAATATCTTTTTCCGGGCTTTCCTTTCGGGATTCAGGTTCTGAACCCCTTCAATTGCTGCTTCCAGCAGGTCAAAACCACCAACCCCCGTCAATTTGTCTATACTCGTTTGTAGTAACTCCTCTGGTTTTTCGACTTTGCTGATATCCGAGGCAACTTTTTCCCTGAATTGCTCTATATTGGCTTCTTTTCTTTCTTGAGGATCCATATAATATTTTTTTATTTATTTGAATTTCATTTTAACTTTTAAAATCATACTCCCGACTGCGAACTGCCGACTGCCGACTGCGAACTGCCAACTACGCCTTCTCAATTTCCTTGATCATGGCATAGATGGAATTAAGGAGCGCCTGCTTTGTCTCTGCGTTCTCCAGCGCCTTCCGCATCATCTTATTGCTTTTTAGCTGTTTGATGATCTTCTGCAATTGCTCTTTTTGCATCGTGAGGTTCTGAAGGAATTCGCTTTGGGCCGTAATCCCTTTAACTCCAAAATCAGCAAGACTGCTGAAGTTGAGTTTTTCCTGCCTTGAAACACCTTCGCTATCCTGAAAATCAACATCGATCTGGGGTTTGAAATGGTCAAACACTTCATCAATTTTCGTCAACCCCTGAACGATCTCAGGTTTAACAGGCGCTTCTGCTGTGAGTTTTTCAACCAACAATGTTCTGTTCTGCTGGATTTCACTAATCGCTTCACTGGCATCGCCTTTTACTTCACTACCGCCAATATCATATGTATCCATAAATTGTTATATTAATTTGGTTCAGATATTTAATTAATGGTTGTCAAAAGTAATAATTCCTAATCCGTATTCCAAATAATTTCCCCCTGATTATCAGTTTTTACTGTCACAACAGATCCTTTTCCTATCTTCCCGGCAATGATCATCTTCGATAAAGGTCTTCTCAGCCTCGACCGGATAATCCCAATGATAGGCCGGGCGCCGTATTTGGGCGTAAAACCTGACATAGCCAGCTTCTCTTTTGCATCCGGTTCAACGATGAGATTTATACCCTGCAGTTCAAGTGATTTCAGTAGGTTCTTAAGATGAATATCAAAGATCTTCACGATATTTTTTTCATTAATAGGAGCAAAGGGAACGATTTCAGTCAACCTGCCAAGGAATTCAGGCCTGAAATGCCGGCTCATGATCTCCATGAGATCGTTGGAAGGGGGGATGATGTCTTTATTGAATGAGTCAACAATATAATCACTGCCGATATTTGATGTGAACAACACCAGCGAGTTCGAGAAATCACCTTCCTTGCCCAGCCGGTCATGCAACTTCCCTTCATCAAGGATCTGGAGGAAAATGTCAAATACTGACGTATGCGCCTTTTCAATTTCATCAAACAAAACAACCGAGTAGGGTTGCTGCCTGATCTTGTTTACCAGCAACCCACCTTCTTCATATCCGACATATCCCGGTGGGGCTCCGTACAAAAGCGCAGCCGAATGTTCCTCCTTGAATTCCGACATGTCAAACCGTATCATGAACGATTCATCCTGGAACAGGAACTCGGCAAGCGATTTTGCTAACTCGGTCTTCCCGGTGCCTGTGGGACCCAGGAAGAAGAAAGAACCAATTGGCTGCCCGGCCTTGCTTAATCCTGACCGGGACTCCAGTATTGCTTCCGTGATGCTTTTTATGGCATGATCCTGCCCTACAACCCTGCGTTTCAAATGATCATCCATATTCAACAGCCTGTCACGTTCCTGCGACTGTACCTTCCCGATAGGTATCCCCGTTTTATAAGAAACCACGGCTCCCACATCGCCTTTGTCGAGGGAATCTTTTTCTTTTTTTGCCGCACTTTCCAGTTTCGTAAGCATGGATGTCACATATTCCAGAACCTCGCCCGAGGTCTTGAGGGTCATGGCATCCGTCTCGTCTTCCAGTTGTGAAATAAGAAGAGGTGATATTCTGTCTTTGATCTGGCTATAAAAATACTGAAGATCTTTCAGCAGATCCTTCTCATCGGCTTTACTGCTGTTGTTCTTTATTTCCTCCAGGATACCCGTCAAACCTGCCAGCTCATTTTCCGAAGTGTCTTTCATCATCCTAACGCCCGACATGGTCCTGTCAATAAGGTCTATCGCCGAATCAGGAAGGCTTCTTTCTTTCAGGTATCGCTTCGCCAGCCTGATTGCCTCCTTCATCACATCCTGTCCGACTTTTATAGTGTGATGCTGAACGTATACCGGGACAATTATTTCAAGCATTCTTAATGCGGCATCTTCTGTCGGTTCTTCCACCTTGATGAGTTCGAACTGGCGTGAGAAAGCTTCATCAGTCTCGATATGCTTGGTATAATTGTCGATCGATGTGGTCCCAATGATTGTTAACTCTCCTTTTGAGAGTTCGGGTTTTAAAAGGTTTGCTGCCCCTGAAGCCCCTGCCTGCTTGTCAAGAAGCATATGAATATCATCAATGAACAGGATTGCCTTATCAAACTGCTCGATCTCGCGAATTATACTCTTTAGCCGGTCCTCAATCTCTCCCTTATAAGAAGCTCCCGCAATCAGCGATCCGAAATCAAGTTCAAATATCTTCGCATCTTTTAATGTGGCCGGTACTTTCTGATCGATAATGTTCTTCGTAAAGCCATTTACCAGTGCGGTCTTTCCTACTCCCGGATCACCAATGATCATGACGTTCGGTTTAGAGCGCCGTCCGAGGATCTCTGCTATCATCAGCAATTCCCTGTCCCTGCCAACAACGGGGTCGAGTTTGCCTTGCCTTGCAAGATCTGTTTTGTCGGTGCAGAATTTCAGGAGGGCATTCTGTTTTTTCTCCGGCGAACCTTTTTTCTTTTCCTCAGAAGTCGTTCCCAGGATATTTTCGAGATCTGATTTATTCACCAAAGCATCAAGAATCTCTTTTTGAGTCACCGGGAAGGTCTTTAGCTGGTCATAGCTGAATCCGACGCCAGGTGTGCTAAGGGATGCGAGTACACAAACCGGATCAATCATGTCTTTCGAAAGCTTCAGCCGAAAGTTGTCAGCCTCAAACAGTACTGCTTGCGTCTGCTCATCTGCGATTGGCTGGTCTTTACCTTTCCCGGCCTTGGGCGAAGATTCAATCCTAACATCCGCCCATTCATCCATGTAATAAACATCTTTGCCAATGGACTCAAGAAAATCTCTGAGACCGATCTCTTTATGCAGCAAAGCTTTCAGAAGATGCGCGGGAGTTACATTTTCATTCATGAATTCTTTGGCAATGGCCTGGGCAATATTGATTGCCTGTTTAAGATCTTCGGAGTAATTAATTTGTAAAAGATTGTCCATGACCTTTGATTATAAATTGACCAATCAAGATATTATCAAATCGTATTTGTTATTCATTCATAATGCTCTCTTGACAAAAGTGCATATTTCATGCTAATTTACAATCATATTTCAGTAAATTCCAAATAATTCAGCAAAAAAGAAATCATCCTTCCTGCATGGCAGAAATTAAGTATCCGTTTTGGAAAGGCTTTAAATTATTTGTCAGAGCTTATTTTTGTAATAAGGCTTTTGTTATTGCTTGTTCAGTAAGAGGTGCCATTACCTTATATCCTGCTTCATTCGGGTGCACTCCGTCATAGGAGTATTCATTCTTCAAACCCTTTTGTTCATTGACCATGGCTGAATAATAGTCAACATAAATAATCCCACTCTTTTTAGCATACATTTCAATAATCTCATTCAGTGAGGAAATTTTTGTAGCGGGATTAAGCCCCGGGTTCCAGGGATAATCAATGGTTGGTAAAACGGAACAAAGAACGACCTTGATACCGTTGGTCTTCGCCAGTTCTGCCATGGAAATAATATTATTTTCGATCATCTCCAGCGTCGAAGGTCCTGTGTTGCCTGCAATATCATTCGTACCGGCCAAGATAACAACGACTGCAGGCTTAAGGTTGATCACATCCGATCTGAACCTTACCAGCATCTGGGGGGTTGTCTGTCCGCTGATCCCACGATTTATATAAGGTTTTCCTGAAAAAAAATCGGGATAGAACCTGCTCCATGCCTCGGTAATGGAGTTCCCCATAAAGACAACCCGTTTTTCACCGGGAGCAGGATCCCCGAGTGCTTCATTTTCATTACTGAAGCGTCCTGTGTTTGCCCAGTCCTGTGCATTTAAATATGTTCCTGTTAGCATTGAAAATAACAATAATCCAAAAGTTAATGTTAAGTTTTTCATTTTTACTCCTGACTTTTCATTAGTTCCTGTCTGTGCTTTCTATATTCAATTATTGGTTTATCCCCCATAATCAGATGTTCATCCATTGTTAATTCACTTTTCTTTGGCAATTGAGTTGTTACGACCTTTTTGTCTTGCCTTAAGATAATTATACTGAATATTTTACCGATATAATTTACCAGTTCTTTCAAAAATGGAATTTTGACCATGTTCTGATAATACCTGATATAAATGATAGTGTTTTCTTCGTTAACCGGGACAAATGCTGCAAATGCCCTTATTTTCTCTGAAATATAATTTTGCCAGATATTGGGATAATGGAACTGGAGATGAAAAAGATCTTTATAATCAACAATCTCATCTGGTTTCATCGGAATAGTTTTGCCATCATCTTCAATATTGTTGACATAAAATGTAATTTGTTCCTTGTCTCGAATAACAACAGGTCCGTTGACAAGCGTTTTATTGCCACGACCAATTGTTGTTTTGTGAACAAAAGGTAAATGTACAACATCAAGTTGGTTTTCTATTGCCCTTGAATAGTGAACATTCCAGTGGTCTTTGAAACTAGAATAGGAAAAATTACCCAGCTCTTTAAAGAAAAACGGTTCGTTTGTTACTTTATCATCATCGCCCCACCACAACCAGATAAGCCCATAATCCTCAAATGTTTTATACGCTTTTACTTTCATTGTTTCAGGGGTTGATTTATTTTTTCCATTAGCTGGAATTATCCTGACTTTACCCTTTTCATCATAAAGAAATCCATGGAAAGGGCATTCAAGTTTCCCCCGGATTATCTTTCCGCCTGAAAGTGATGCACCCCGGTGACAACATTTGTCTGAAATACAGCATACTTTTTTGTTTTCATCACGCCATAAAGTCAGGATCTCATTTAAACGTTCTACTTTGACTGGCTTGCCAATTTTTACTTCTTTTGATTCCAGTATTACGTACCATTGATTGTATATCATGATGATTATTTTCTTATCCGGATGAAGCTGTATGTGCTGGTGCCCTTCTGCTTAAGCTGTTTTATGATCTTTCGGGGTTACCTTGATGCAAATAACCGTTAGCGGGTCACTCAATTACTAAAAAGATCAATATTAAACCTGGCCTTATAGGAATCAGATAAATATTGATCGACCCACGCATAAAAGGATTGAATGTCTTTTTCTGTTTTAGTTCCTTTTTCAAGATCACTCATTAATAGATTTGCTTTTTTAAAAATTTCATCTTCAATAGGTTTAAGTAATTGCATATACCCACTATTTTGTTCATTAATGACCACTGATAGATTAATATAGTTCCATCCTTTATCATAAGTAATCGGGAAGCATTCCTTTTTAAACTTTAGGGCGGCACTGCAAATTGGTGAATTTAATTTATCATCCATAGTTACTGCTTTTGGTAAATTACTTCCACCCGAAATCCAGGTTGGAATAGCCACAGATGTCAATGGGAATCCTAAAATAGTCCATATCATTGCGTCTTTAGTATGATCAGGGTCCTTTGCACCGACAATCATAATTGCGGAAGCTGTTGATTCTCTGGGAATATAGTCGATAAAGAATTTAAATTCGGGAACGTTTCTTTCTTTAGGCAATTCATCCCATAGATCAGTTTTAGTCAAAGAGTGAGTAAGATTTCGTGAAATGTTGTTAAATAAAAATTGTGGGCAGATCTTTTTTTGGGTTGCCGCCGTTGAAAGGGTACTGACAGCAGTATTGTACCTGCAAAA
The DNA here is from genome assembly GCA_963800585.1 of uncultured Bacteroidales bacterium. Lineage (GTDB taxonomy): Bacteria > Bacteroidota > Bacteroidia > Bacteroidales > FEN-979 > FEN-979. Next base: position 224,196 of record CAWDBP010000002.1, on the reverse strand, counting down.
ACCATAGCCTTTTGTGAGGTCAGATCTGGTTGAATAGTTGGTGCGGACCAAAATACCCTCCGGAGCAATAGAAGGATCATTTGCATCAAATTTTGTAAAATTGTAATTCCCGGTTTCATAATATGCTGCTCCGCCAAATGCGTCAATAACTCCAAAGTTAGCATCCAGACCCATCGGTTTAGGCAATGATTCGAGCAATCTTTCAAAATCTTTAAGAGACCTGCATGTTTGCAATGCAAGTTTCATGATTACTCCTTCCTGGTCTTTTAATTTAGAAGTATCGCCAATATTATTATTATAAGCTGCAGAGTTGATAATTGCAAATCCCGTTTCATTGTAACCACCCCAAACCATTTTCTTCCATTCTTCAGTCCCATCAACTAAAGCTATATATTTAAACAGACCATCGTTAAAAAATACCAGGGAGTTTTGTTTTTCATCCGTATCTCTGTTTTTAAATAATATAGGTTTCCCATCTGTTGTGTGTTTCCCAGTAATAATAAATGTTGTGCAGGCAAAAGTTTTAGCTGCAAACATCAACAGAAAAGAAGACAGACAAATGAAAGTCAATTCCTTTTTCATTGCTTGGATTTAGATTCTGTGTTATTACCATTCCATTTACCGGATCCGGGCATTAATACCCTTTTCCCCCTTTAATTTCAATCCGGTTATACTTTATCGACCCATCACTGTTGTATCCGGTAATTTTTACCGGATCGCCATTTTTTGCATTTCCAGGATATTTTTCAGTAAACTGAAGCTTTCCTGATTTTGAGTATCTGGCCCGGAACAATTCATGGTCGTTCCTAAAAATAACGGAATCCATAACCGAACCATTTTTCCAGTACCATTTCCAGGTGCCATTCTTTGTCAGATAGGTTGCAGAAGTCTGAATGTAGGTTCCTTCGTTCATCCAGGCTGATCCTTTGAAGAAATATGTTTTTGTTATAATAGTCCTGGGAAGCTTGTAATCACCATAATTTAGTACCGCCCATAATCTCCCCTTTTCATCATAAACTTTCCGGATCCCGATATGAATCCCTTGTATAACTAATCCTGAATCTTTAATCCGGCTATTTTTTACATAATCCGTTCTGATAATTGAATCAATTGTCATGTCAGGCTTCTGTGCCTGCAATTGCAGTGCTACCAAAAGTAACAGCAATAAACAACAATATTTCATACAATCAAAATATTTGCTCTCAATTCGAATTCATTAAATTGGGTAATTAAAAAGGGATGGATCATTATTATTGCCATTTTGAATGTGATAATGACTCCTTCTTCATTCGACGGTGCCAGATTTATATGGAGTGCAGCTTTATTCCTTCGGCTTTTCAGATTTCTTCTTCAGCGATGTAAGCTTAAAGATAAAACCAATATTGGTGCTCAGATGATTCCAGACATATTTGGTAGCCCAGGGGTAGGGATCACTGTTAAATCCAGGGGTAAAAAGTTTATAACTGGTTTGAGAAATCATATAATCCAGGGTATAATAAAATCCAAACCTTCCATGAGCGTCTAAAAACACATTATATCCCAGTCCAATTACATTATTGATGTATGTATCGGTTTCATCCGATTGATAAGGTTGGTTGTCCCCGCTGGGATATATGGTATACTTCCCCTTAAATCTCAAATACTGGAAAGAATAATGAACGAATAAGTTCTCTAACCCGTAAACATTGAATATGTAAAATTTATAACCGGCGATAAATCCAGGGCGTGGGAAAATATTGTAATCGCTGTAAAATAAGTTATGTGTGGTCATAGGATAATCTAAGCCTGCAGAAAATTCATGTTTCCCCACACGAACATAAGGCGCAGCATAAAATACCGTAATATCTTGTTTAAGGTAATTCTGATTGCAGGGGAAGTTCGTAAATTCACCCGTTGATATCCCAAACTCCTGCATATTTAAATTTGGTTGAGAAAAAAGTTCAGGTGAAACCATGATCATTAACTGCGTAATCAAAAGAAATGCAAACGACTTTCTCATGTCTTTAATTTTTTACGTTAATACTCACTGTTCACCCCCCCCCTCACTTCTCACTATTCACCATTAGTCCGCATGGCAAACCAGGTTCCTGTCGCCAAAGGCATCATCGATACGAGTGACCGTTGGCCAGTATTTGTCTTCAGCCGACCAGGGCATGGGATAAGCGGCTTTTTGCCTCGAATAGGGTAATTCCCACTCATCTGCCGTTACCATCTGGGCTGTATGTGGCGCTTTCATGATCACATTGATCACCTTATCAGCTTTGCCTTCAACTATCTCATCAATTTCCTTGCGAATTGCCACCATGGCGTCCACAAGTCGGTTCAATTCGTAATAAGGTTCACTTTCAGTGGGCTCAACCATAAGTGTTCCGTGAACAGGAAATGCCACGGTCGGGGCATGGAAACCATAGTCCATCAAACGTTTGGCAATATCGATGGCGCCAATACCGGAAATTTTCGTTATGGTATTGCAATCTACGATCATTTCATGAGCACAACGGCCTTTACTTCCTGAATATAGGATCGGGTAATAGGGTTCCAGGCAGGATTTCAGGTAATTGGCATTGAGGATCGCATATTTTGTAGCTTCTGTCAAACCTTTACCTCCCATCATCTTGATATATCCATAGGAAATCGGAAGAATAAACGCACTGCCGTATGGTGCTGAAGAGACAGCTGTAATCCCTTGAGCGCCTCCGGTTTTAATAAATACGTGTTTCGGAAGGAATGGAACAAGATGTTTGGCAACACCGATAGGACCTTCGCCCGGACCGCCCCCGCCATGCGGAATGGCAAAGGTTTTATGCAGGTTCAGATGGCAAACATCCGCCCCTATGATCCCGGGATTGGTCAATCCAACCTGTGCATTCATGTTGGCGCCATCCATGTATACCTGGCCTCCGTTCTCATGAATTACCCTGATGATTTCGAGGATCTCTTCTTCAAATACCCCATGGGTTGATGGATAGGTCACCATTAATGCGCCCAGGTTATTTTTGTATTGGACTGCTTTAGCTTTCAGGTCAGTCAGGTCGATATTTCCTTTTGCATCGCAATCCACAACAATCACCTGCATTCCGGCCATCACGGCACTGGCAGGATTGGTGCCATGTGCAGAACAAGGGATCAGGCAAATATCGCGATGACCTTCCTTCCGGCTCAGATGATATTGACGAATCACCATCAGTCCGGCATATTCCCCGGCGGCACCTGAGTTGGGCATGAAGGAGATCCCTTCAAACCCTGTGATGGTGCAAAGGTCCTTTGCCAGTTCATGGATCAGATACTGATATCCTTCCGCCTGGTTTTTTGGAACAAAAGGATGGATAGCACCAAATTCCGGCCAGCTTAAAGAGAACAACTCGGCAGCAGCATTCAGTTTCATGGTGCATGACCCCAGCGGGATCATCGACCGGTTCAGCGAAAGGTCTTTGATCTCTAGTTTCTTGATGTACCGCATCATCTCTGTTTCCGAGTGATAGGAATTGAAAACCTTGTGGGCCAGGTAAGAAGAAGTACGGCTTAGATTTTCAGGGATGGTTGTGATCTTTTCACATTCTTTTGGATCGCATACAAATGCAGTGAAAGGTTTGATATTCGCCTGGGCGAAGATGGAAAGGATCAGGTTGATGTCCTCGAGTGTGGTAGTTTCGTCAATGCTGATCCCGACCGTTTTAGCATCCATGTAACGGAAATTCATTTTATTCTTCAGCGCAGCCTGTTTGATAGCTTTGATGGATGTTCCTTCGGGGATGCGTACTGCCAGGGTGTCAAAGAAATAATTATTCAACTGGCGATACCCATATTTCTGTAATTCCTGTGAAAGAACACCTGCCAGTATGTTTATATGACGTGCAATCTGGCGTATCCCTTTTGGTCCATGCCAGGCGGCATAGAAACCAGCCATAACGGCTAGAAGTACCTGGGCTGTGCAGATATTTGAGGTTGCCCTTTCACGTTTGATGTGCTGTTCACGCGTCTGAAGAGCCATCCTTAATGCCCGGTTCCCGTTTGCATCCACAGAGATACCAATTATTCTTCCGGGGATATGACGTTTGTAATCCTCTTTGATTGCAAAGTAAGCTGCATGAGGTCCGCCATAGCCCATTGGAATGCCGAAACGCTGGGTCGATCCGAAGACAACATCAGCACCCCATTCACCGGGAGGGGTCAACAGTGCAAGACTGAGTATATCGGCTGCAACTGCAACTCCTGCCCCAACAGCATGAACTTTTTCCGTGAACTCATGGTAATCAACCACAGCGCCAAACTGGTTAGGATACTGAACAACAGCTCCGAAAAATTTATCGGTAAAAACAAGTTCATCGTATTTTCCGAATACCAATTCGATACCCCTTGGAACTGCCCTGGTTTTGAGAACATCTATACTCTGGGGGAAAAGGTCTATCGATACAAAAAACTTGTTTGCTTCCCGCTTGACTGATTCCCTCGACCTTGCATTATAAAGCATGAACATGGCCTCAGCAGCAGCAGTTCCTTCATCAAGCAATGAAGCATTGGCAATGGGCATTCCGGTCATATCCGAAACCATGGTCTGGAAATTCAGGAGAGCCTCAAGCCTTCCCTGCGAGATCTCTGCCTGATAAGGAGTATAAGCAGTATACCAACCCGGGTTTTCAAGGATGTTCCGTAAAATAACCCCGGGAGTGATCGTATTATAATAACCCAGGCCGATCAGGGTCTTGTAGATCTTATTTTTGGATCCTATAATTTTTAGGTGGTTCAGGTATTGATACTCGTTCATGCCATCGGGAAGATCCAGCGGGGCCTTCATTCGGATACTGGCAGGAACTGTTTCATCGATGAGTTGATCAAGTGAATTGACACCGATCTTTTTTAGCATTTCAGGGACCTGGTCTCCGAACGGTCCATTATGTCTTCTGGCGAAGTTGTTAGTGATCATAGAGTTTATATTTTTTGGATAGTGTTCATGCAAAAGTACCAAAAGTTTGTTTGTTACAAAACAAAAGAAGCTGTCGTTTTCTGACAGCTTCTTTATAAATCAGATGAAATAGTGTTTCAAATGTGATCGCAGGTTATGCTTTACTTCCTGATCCTCATTTTAAAGAAGGAACGGTAAACAAAGTAAAGAGCGATTGCAAAGAACACGGCACCGATATAGGGGGCCATAGGATAAAAGTTTTCGGAAATAGCTATCTCCATTGCCAGCAAACCGAATAAGGTGGTGAATTTAATAATTGGGTTCATGGCGACAGAAGATGTATCTTTGAAGGGATCACCTACAGTATCACCGATCACAGTAGCATCATGAAGGGGAGTCCCTTTCTCCTTCATGTCGACTTCCACAACTTTCTTTGCATTGTCCCATGCGCCACCGGCATTTGCCATAAAAACAGCCTGGAATAACCCAAAAAAGGCGATGGAGATGAGATAACTTACAAAGAATGAAGCTGCCGGGTAACGGAATGGGTTATGAATAGCAAAACTGGTGTCCTGGTAACCGGATAGAAATGCAATGGCAAGTGCAAATGAAAAGATGGCAATGAAAATGTTAAACATGCCGGTTTGGGCATATTGAGTGCAAATCTTCACGACTTCCTTTGAGGCTTCCACCGAGGCCTTTTTTTCTGCATTTTCATCCAGGTGGATGTTTTTCTTGATATATTCAACGGCACGGTAGGCACCTGTCGTAACTGCCTGTATCGAAGCGCCGGTAAACCAGTAGATCACTGCCCCTCCCATCAGGAAATCCCAGGATCGTATATGGATTCAGAATATTCAGGATATTCTCCGGATCGATTCCGAATTTATTCTTGATGACAAGGATCAGTGAGAAGATCATGGTAGTGGCACCCACAACAGCCGTCCCGATTAAAACCGGTTTGGCAGTTGCCTTAAAAGTGTTTCCTGCTCCATCATTGGCTTCAAGGTAATGTTTTGCTTTCTCAAAATCGGGTTTAAACCCGAAATCCCTCTGATATCGTGGTTGCCTGTGGAATGTTTTCTTCAATCAGTGAAAGTTCATAAACCGATTGTGCATTATCGGTCACAGGACCATAACTGTCAACAGCGATAGTAACAGGTCCCATGCCAAGGAAGCCGAACGCAACAAGGCCAAAAGCAAAGATGGAAGGATATACCATGTACATGCTCAAGCCCATGTGTACTGGCAATGTAAGCAACGAACATGAGAACAAGGAAAACCATTCCCTGCCAGAAAGCACTGAAATTACCAGCAACAAGACCGGAAAGAATGTTCAATGGAAGCACCGCCTTCCTTTGAAGCTGTGACAACTTCATTCACATGCTTTGATTTCGGACTGGTAAATATCTTTGTGAATTCAGGGATCAGTGCTGCCCCCAATGTTCCGCAACTGATTATGACGGAAAGTGTTATCCAGAGATTACCGTTTCCCAGATTGCCAATCATAATGTAGCTTGCAATAAAGGTAACGATGATCGATAATATGGAAGTGATCCAAACCAGGTTGGTAAGCGGACGTTCAAAATCAATTTCGTCTTTTTTGCTATAGAGTGCCTTGCTGAGAAGTTTATTGATATAGAATGCAGTGATCGAAGTGATCACCATCAGGATACGCATTACGAAGATCCAGGTAAGCAGTTGCATTTGGTTATCAACACCGAAACAGCCAATACGATAAAAGAGATCAAAGCCACTCCGGTTACACCATAAGTTTCAAATCCGTCAGCGGTCGGGCCCACACTGTCCCCTGCATTATCTCCTGTACAATCGGCAATAACACCGGGATTTCTCGGATCATCTTCCTTGATCTTGAATACCACTTTCATAAGGTCAGAACCAATATCGGCGATCTTGGTAAAAATACCGCCGGCAATACGCAGTGCAGAAGCACCGAGGGATTCACCGATGGCAAATCCGATAAAACTGGCTCCCGCCAATTCCCTGGGTACGAACAACAGAATGATCAGCATCATGATCAGCTCAACGCATACGAGCATGACCCCGATGCTCATCCCTGAATCGAGGGGGATATTTAATAATTTGATTGGTTTTCGTTCCAGGGAAGCAAAAGCCATACGGCTGTTGGCAAGGGTATTCATCCTGATCCCGAACCAGGCTACTCCATAAGATCCCAGGATCCCGATTACCGTCCAGCTAAGGATCAGCAGTACGCCGCCAAAAGAATTATGCTGGAGCCTCCGAAAGTAAAAAGCAATGCAGAGTCCGATAAAAAGGAATAAAATAATAAGGAATTTTCCCTGCTGGATAAGGTAAGTCTTACAAGTTTCAAATATCACTTTGGCAACATCGAGCATGGACGTATGAGCACCAAGTTTCCTGACTTTCTGGTACTGGTAGAACCCAAAAAGCATTCCAAGAAGACAAATCAGAAACCCGAATAACAGCAGGTGATTCTGATTATCCGACAAATTGGGGATTTTTAGATCTGCCTCACTGGCAAACATGAATGCCGGCATCATCATTGAGGCCAGCAAAAGGATAATCTTCTTCATATTTATGTAGTTAAATTTATTTCTATCTGGATCGACGGCAAAAATATTAACTATTTTTCAATTGACCAGTTTTTTTAGAAAGGATTTGTCGTTTTGAGAAAATTCATGTAGGTTTGTACTAAGGAAACGACAGGTAGAAAATGGAAAAGATCCGGCTTGAGATTATCGGAATGTCATACAGTCAGTCACAGAGCGGCGCCTATGCGCTGATCCTTGGAGAGAAAGAAGGAAAACGACGGCTGCCAATCATCATCGGGGGATTTGAGGCACAGTCGATTGCCATTGAGCTGGAAAAGATCAAAACCCCACGTCCACTCACGCATGATCTGTTCAAAACATTTGCAGAATCCTTTGATATCCGTATCCTGGAAGTCATCATCAACAAGTTCAGCGAAGGGGTGTTTTATGCCGTACTGATTTGTTCGGACGGAAAAACGGAGATGGAGATCGATTCCCGTACCTCAGATGCCATCGCGCTGGCCCTTCGTTTCGGTTGTCCTGTTTATACTTATGAAAGTATCATGGTAGCTGCGGGTATCCTGATGGAAGAGGATACTGAAAATTCCAAACAGGATAATCCTGCAGAAGATGAAAATCTGAATGAAGAAACCTCTTTTTCCGAATATTCCCTTGAGGAACTGAACCAGATGCTTCAATCAGCTGTCGAGAATGAGGAATATGAAAAAGCAGTACGGATCCGGGATGAAATAAAAAAACGGAATTAATTTCTCATAGTGCAGTTGAAGTTCAGTTAAAAACCTCCTGATGGGAATAAAGAAACGTCTGGTATTTCTTAATTTTTTACAATTTTTCATTTGGGGATCCTGGTTGCTTACCATCGGCGCTTATTGGTTTCAAACTAAACACTGGTCGGGAACCAGCTTCGGGGCGATTTTTTCGACCATGGGTCTTGCATCCCTGTTCATGCCTGCACTTGCAGGCATTATTGCGGATCGCTGGATCAATGCTGAACGGCTATATGGTTCATTTCACCTGGCCGGTGCCGTGATCCTGTTCTTTATTCCGCTGATCAACGATCCATCGGTGATGTTCTGGATCATTTTTCTTTATATGATCTTTTATATGCCGACGATTGCTCTCGCCATTACAGTTTCATACACAACTTTGAAGAACAGGGGGTTGAACATCATCAGGGAATATCCTCCCATCCGCGTCTGGGGAACCATCGGGTTTATTGCTGCACTCTGGGTTGTCAGTATCAGCAAAATAGAGACATCAGCCATACAATTTTATGTGGCTTCAGCCGGATCTTTACTCCTGGGGCTTTATTCCTTTACCCTGCCGGCATGTCCGCCCACCGGAAGAGGGATGAAGCAATCATTTATAAAAGCAATGGGTCTTAATGCGTTTGCACTTTTTATAAAAGGGAAGGCTTGATCGATATTCTTCATTTTTGCAATTTTGCTTGGTGTTGCATTGCAACTCTCGAATGCCTATGGCGATACCTTTCTGCACGATTTTAAGACAATAGCTGCTTTTAAGGACCTTGTCGCTGTGAAATACCCTGCCATTATCATGTCGGTCTCACAGATCTCTGAAACCCTTTTTATTCTTACGATCCCATTCTTCCTCCGAAGGTTTGGTATCAAAAAAGTCATAATCATAAGCATGTTTGCCTGGGTATTTAGGTTCGGACTTTTCGCTTATGGGAATCCTGACAACCTTCTATGGATGATCATTTTATCCTGCATCTTATACGGGATGGCTTTTGATTTCTTTAATATTTCAGGTTCTCTTTATATCGAAACCCAAAGTGATCCTGCCATGAGGGCGAGCGCCCAAGGGCTTGTTCATGATGATGTCGAACGGTCTCGGCGCATTCCTTGGGTCACCGTATAAGTGGTATTATAATAGATAATTATTTTCACAACTGAACCCGGGCAGATTCAATTGGCAAGGCATTTGGCTAACCTTTGCAGCCTATGCCTTAATGGTAGCCATATTGTTTGCAATCTTTTTTCGATATAAACATGATCCGAAAACAAGCGAAATAAAAAATTATTAATTTTACCTGAAAACGAATAATCAGATATCAACTGTCAACTATCAATTGTCAATTATCAATTATTCGTTATCAATTAATAAAAAATGAAACAGTATCTCGACCTTCTGGATCATGTCTGAAAAATGGCTACCTGAAATCTGACCGTACAGGAACAGGTACCATCAGCGTTTTTGGTTACCAGATGCGCTTTGACCTCAAGGATGGTTTTCCTGTTCTTACTACAAAAAAACTCCATCTTCGTTCCATCATCCATGAACTACTGTGGTTCCTGAAAGGCAGCACCAATGTGCAATATCTTCGTGAGAACGGGGTAACGATCTGGGACGAATGGGCAGGCCCGGATGGGGAACTGGGCCCGGTTTACGGATATCAGTGGCGCTGCTGGCCAAAACCTGATGGCACCCATGTCGACCAGATCTCCCGCGTAGTGGAGTCCATAAAAAATAATCCTGATTCGACGACGACACATTGTGAGCGCCTGGAATGTCGGGGAACTCGATAAAATGGCTCTGCCGCCCTGTCATCTCTTATTCCAGTTTTATGTTGCAGGAGGTCGATTATCCTGCCAGATGTACCAGCGCAGCTGCGATATTTTCCTGGGCGTTCCTTTTAACATCGCTTCCTATGCCTTACTCACCATGATGATGGCCCAGGTAACCGGCCTGGAAGCAGGTGAATTTGTACATACCCTCGGCGATGCCCATATCTATCTGAATCATCTCGACCAGGTAAAACTTCAATTGACACGCACGCCATTTAAGCTTCCGAAAATGATCATTAATCCTGATATCCAGGATATTTCCGGGTTTTCTTTTCAGGATTTCAGTTTACAGGATTACCAGGCCCATCCACATATAAAAGGACAGATATCCGTTTAATAAACAAACGTATCCATGATATCAATCATCGTCGCCGTCGCAGAAAATCAGGCTATTGGGAAGAATAATGACCTCTTATGGCATATCCCTGATGACATGAAACGGTTTAAAAAGATAACATCGGGACATAAGGTCATTATGGGTAAAAAAACCTATCTTTCATTGCCTTTCCGACCCTTGCGCAACCGTGAGAATATTGTGATCACTGATACTCCGGATGAGACATTTGATGGATGTACCGTGGTATATTCAATAAGCGAAGCACTTGAAAAATGCAGCGCCGGTGAAGAATGTTTTATCATCGGCGGAGCTTCTGTCTATAAACAATTTCTGCCTTTCACAAACCGCCTCTACCTAACCTGGGTCCATAAGGAATTTGAAGCTGATGTTTTTTTCCCCGCCATCGATTTTACGGAATGGCAGATCCTGTCACAGGAAGATTTTCCTGTTGACGAACAATTGGGCTTTTCTTATTCTTATGTAATATATGATCGTAAAAGTATCTGAGTTTATAAATTTTAATATCAGGATGTTAAAATGAAGAAAATATCAATACTTTTTACAGGTTTAATTGTTCTCTGTCTGTTTTTCTCATGCAGGAAGAATAATGCTTACGACCTGAAACCCAATGTGAATGTCTCTAATGATGTGATACTATCGGTGAGTTCATTCACCGCTATTTTTAACATCCTGATCAAAGCACGTTTGGATCACTCACTGGCAGAAAATGGTTACACGCAAATCGATGGCGCGAACATTATCTATGATTCTGTGAAGCGGGAGTATGATTTCGGGTTCGGAAGCACACTATCTCCGGATAGTGTTCAAAGATCCGGAACAGTCAGGGTGGTTGTGACCGGTGACTTTCTTCAGAAAGGTTCATATGCAAAGGTTTCATTTCAAAACTATTACGAAGATTATGGAAAGGTCGACGGCATTGACAGTATTGCCAATGAAGGCACTAATGCCTTCAGCCAGTTGGTATTCTCTGTCTTTGTCTCTCAGGGAACTATTACCAAGGTATATGGTGGAGGGATTATTAACTATACTATGAACGGCAACTACAAAACAACGGCTTCCTCGCTTGTTCCCGGTGGAGATATTCTTTTTCTTTTGCAGGGAAGCATTTCCGGAATTTCTTCAAAGGGTCATAATTTTTCAGCTTCCATCCGCGACACATTACAGGATGATGTCAGTTGTCCCTGGCTAAAAGGTGGGATCATCAATGTACATGTTCCGGATGCACAAGTGACTGATGGCTACATTGATTTTGTAAGCAGTGATGGGTGTTCAGATGTGTTCTGGTACTATTTTGAGGGGTGCGCATTCAAAGTAATAAAAAATAAATTGTACCTGAAAAACTAAAGGCGCTCAGGTTTTCCTTTTTTCCTTTTTTGCTGCAGGAAATAATACATTATTCAAAATTAAACGGTATCCGGGTGAATTGGGATGCAGGCTCAGGTCGGTAGGCGGATTTCCTACCAGGTGCTGGTAATCTTCAGGATCATGGCCTCCCAGAAAGGTAAAGGTGCCGTTACCATAATCGCCGTGGATATATTTGGCTTCACCGAGTCCTTTATTTTCACCAAGGATTAGAACCGATGATTTGATGGTTTTTTCATTGAATGCTGTTGTTTGTCCCATAAATCCGGGAATCACAGTTTCATGATCCTGGCAAAGCATCGTTGGAACAGGATCCCACTTTGCGGAGAAATCGAAGAGGGTAAAGAAGTCATTTGTCTGGTTAATGCTTCTTGGCCTTGTATAGGTTACATCAATGTTCGATTTGTCATAAATATTGGGATTCATGTTTAGTCTGAAATTCTCAAATGCAAAGCATTTACTGAAATCCAGCTTTGCCTGTGCATTCGGATCAGGCGGGTCCCCATCAAACATGACATCGCAGATATCTACTCCTTCTGCTGCAAGTGCAATATCAAAACTATCGGGAGCCGAACACATGGCAAACATGTAACCGCCTCCTGCAACAAAATCACGTATCTTCAATGCTACTGCGAGTTTCAGTTGGGACACCTTCTGAAAACCCAGCTTATGTGCTATATCCTCGTTCGTTCTCACATCTTCCTGGTACCAGGGATAATTACGAAAAGCCGCCCAGAACTTTCCGTATTGTCCGGTAAAATCTTCATGATGAAGGTGCAGCCAATTATACAAAGGCAATACTCCTGCCATGATCTCCTCATCATATACCACATCATAGGGGATCTCTGCATAAGTCAGCACAAGGGTAACGGCATCATCCCAGGGTAGTTTGTTCTTTGGGGAATAAACTGCAATCTTCGGGGCTTTATGAAGCTTTATATTTTCCATGTTTACTTCCGGATCTGCAATCTGCTGAAGGATAGCAGAAGCCTGCACATCGGCAAGTACTTCAAAGGAAACGCCCCTGATCACACATTCATTTTCAATCGGTTTTGAATATTGTGCAAGGAAACTGCCGCCACGATAATTCAGCAGCCAATCAACCTCAACATCGTGTTTCAGTATCCAGTAGGCAATGCCATAGGATTTCAGGTGATTTTTCTGGGCTTCATCCATGGGAATGAGGAGATACGCTGCCTGTAAACCCTGGACAGCGAAAAGCAGAAAAAACAAAAGTGAATACCTGATTTGTTTAAAACGCAGTTTCATTCCTGTCATCATCATTCATTTTGGACATCACCGTTCGGGTCCTTCCCTGACCATCAAACGATGCACTGGGAGATATAGTATTCAGGGATGAATAATCGATTTCCAGGTCCACAAATTTTGCAAACCGTGCCACAAATTTCAACTTGACATCTTTGGTGGCGCCATTACGGTTCTTGGCAATGCTGATTTCTGCAATTCCTTCCACCGGGCCTCCATAAGTATCTTCCTCCATCTTATAATATTCCGGCCGATAAATGAAAAGAACCATATCGGCATCCTGCTCGATGGATCCGGATTCACGCAGGTCGGAAAGGATTGGCTTTTTAACGAGACGTTTCTCAACTTCACGGCTTAGCTGTGAAAGGGCGATTATAGGAATATCCAGCTCTTTTGACAACGCTTTAAGCGACCGGGAAATATTACTGATCTCCTGTTCCCTGTTGCCCTTATGTTCCGGAGCTCCCTGCATTAATTGTAAATAGTCGAGGATAATGATCTGGATATCATGCTGGGTTTTCAAACGCCGGCACTTTGCACGGAGTTCAAACATCGTCAAAGCCGGAGTGTCGTCTATAAATAAAGGGGCATCAATCAATGTTGAGATACGCGAGTTAAGTTGTTCCCACTCATAATCTTCCAGGTTACCACGCCTGAGTTTCTCGGCGCTGATTTCCGTTTCACTCGAGATAAGACGCGTGACCAGCTGAACAGCCGACATCTCAAGTGAGAATAAGGCGATAGGCTTTTTAAAATCTACTGCAATATTGCGTGCCATGGTCAGTGCAAGCGCTGTTTTTCCCATCCCCGGACGGGAAGCAAGAATGATCAGGTCTGATTTCTGCCAACCGGAAGTAACCCGGTCTATTTCTGTAAACCCTGAACCTACTCCCCGTAAATGACCCTCCTGCGAACGACCTGCGGCAATTTCTGCCACAGCCTCTTTTACCAATGATTGCATGCTCCTGACGTTCCTGCGAATGCTTGTCTCACTTACCGAGAAAAGGTTGCTCTCGGCCTGGTCAAGAAGTTCAAATACGTCAGTGGTATCTTCAAATGCATCCTTGATTATAGCTGAAGAGATCCTGATCAACTCACGTTGTATGTGTTTTTGAAGAATGATCCTTGTATGGAATTCAATGTTGGCCGACGAAGCAACACGGTTTGTCAGCATTGCTATATAGTAGGGACCTCCAACCAGTTCCAGTTCTCCCGATTGCCTGAGTTCATCGGTTACGGTGAGTATATCTACCGGCTTAACTGCCGAAAATAACCGCGTAATTGCAGCAAAAATAATCTGATGTTCGCTCTTATAAAAAATTTCAGGCTTCAGTAACTCAATAACTGCAGCCAGCTTGTCTTTTTCAAGCATCATGGCGCCGAGAACGGCTTCCTCAAGATCAACTGCCTGGGGAGGAACTTTCCCATGCTCAAAAACAAGATCAGTACCCGGAGCTTTTCTGGGTTTTCTCCTCACAAGTCCCTGTCCTGAAGCAAGATTAGTCCTTCCAATGTTTCCGGGCTCTGCAGCGCTGTTGCTAAATTCTTCCATAGTTCAAAATTAGGACTTATTCCCAAGGTAACTACAAATACACGACGAATTATTTATCAACAATCACATACTGATGGTCAACCCGATGTGAACCCACTTATGCCATGCACATCCGTGAAACTCAGGACTTAACAAGAACTGTTCGACATCAAGTCTGAAACCTTCATACGACAAGGTGAATCCCAATGTTCCCTGGTACGTAAGGTACGATATCTCCTTACTGTTCAAGGTATAAATACTCGATTTATTAAACATCCCGCCCTCCAGGGTCGCATCATAACCTACCAGCCTTCCAAGAGAAGTGACGAACAGGAATGCCTGGAATTTTGAATATCCCGCAACTTTATTTAACTTATTTCTGGAAAACCCATAAGTGCCAAAGTATGAATTCATTTTGCCCGTGCGGAATTGAAACCCACCTCCCATATTAGTGTAAAGCGTTCCCAGGGACCCAACTCCATTCAGGTTCAGCTCCACCCTGCGGGTGCTTAGGATGCCTTTTTCATAAGTCAGGTTATAGTTAAGAATCACATCGTTCTGTATCTGGTATTCCCAGCCAAGTGGCTCACTGTTGGTGGGCAGATTGCTATGCACTGTCTTTTGCAGAAAATCACCAAATGCTAACGGCCCGATCACCCCGAGGTCAAGTTCGCTGGTCTGACGGAATCGCTTTCCGGGATCATTAGAGATCTTGAAACTCCCAAGAAAAAGATAAGCAGCATACGGCCTGTCGCCATAATGAATACCGCCGACTTTTGTCGTAGAGGGGGTGTACATATTCTGACCGATCGAAAGTCCGTAATAATTGATGCCCTTACCCCAGTACGGAAGCATGAGCCACGACAGCGGAGATTGCTTCAGAAAGGGACTGATAAAATCAAAACGGATACCATTGGTATAGTAACGGTCGGTATTATCAAATATATCATTATCAAAGTTTATCCGGAAGGACCGGTCGTGACTTAACAGGATCATCGATGAGAATTCAGGATTCTCAATAAGGGAGAAAAGATATTCCGTGTTTACGGGTTCTCTCAAATCGATTTCAATATCCGCATCCCGCAGATTATTAAGTTTTTTGATCAGTGTTGTATCGATTGTTCTTTTTTCTGCAATTCTTTCGGGCTGCACTGTTGTTTTCTCTTTCCTTTTAATTCTCTTTCTATACAGGAAAACAGACCCGGTTGGCACATTCTTAACCGGAACAACTATGCTGTCGTTTTTTTTATGTTTAGAATACGGGGTTGTAATGGCTTTCTTTTTCGTCATGGTTCTCTGGTCTGTAGGATTTCTCTCTTCATCCTCACTACACCTGACGAAAAACAGAAGAAGAAGTAAAAGGGTAACGTATCTCCTCATAGGGAATACAAAAGTAATCAAATCCGGGTCATGCTATTTAGACATGGGCAAATCGTGACGCATGACACGTAAGGCGAAAAAAAATCACCACGTCAACAGTTTAACCCTGATACATCGAACTGAGAAAGAATTAGTACAATATTATTGTTCATTTCTTCTTTTATAACCTATCTGTTTCCTGGGTTCCTGGGGCGGGTTTAATAATTGTTTAAGTGCTTTGAATATCAATTGGATATCTTCACCGTTTTTCGCTCCTTGATTTTCGAACTGTTCCAGTTTTATTAAGATATCCTTGTGAGTTAATAACATTTCCCTCATTTTTGAAAACACCCTGATAATTCGAATGTTCGTGTCAATAGCTCTCTGGCTGTTTAATATGCATGCAAGCATAGTTACACCCTGCTCTGTAAAACAAAAAGGCGGATAACGTAACCCAATGCTATCCGATTTGGAGGTCACAAATTGTGACCTCCAATATTGAAACTCATCATCTGTGAGTTCAAACATAAAATCTATCGGAAATCTTTTAATGTTACGCTTAACAGCTTGCTTCAGAACTTTTGTTGCAATACCAAACAGTTCCGCCAAATCCCTGTCTAACATTACCTTCTGCCTTCGTATCAAGTAAATTTTGCTGACTATCACTTCATCCGGAATTGAGGGTAAATTTTCTTTGCTCATAATCACTTATATTTCATTTCTACAAAAGTTATTCAATGGGTCTATTAAAACCGCCATTAATCCGGTTTCAAGTCGGAAGGTAATAGGTTTTGAAGGAATATTTTTTAAGAAATTAGATGTTTGGTTCAGCTACTCAAACTTGCTATCTCACCAGTTCACCCGTTCACTTCCTAATCATGCAAGCATCTCACACTAAACGCATTCGCCTTGCTTGCAGGATAAACCGACACGCTCGGGTCTGGATCATTCATCCCATGTGCCCATGCTTTATAGCCACCATAAGAAGTCGACGACCAAAAGAAGGTAGCAAACCCTTGGAAATCCCAGCTTTTGTCTAGGTGTCTTGCTCCTGATAATAGGGCATAAAACCCTGAATATCCAGAATACTTCAGTGGACTTCCGGCGAATCCATTATTGATAAATGTGGCAAATAATGTATTCCAGTCGTTTTCTGTCGGGATATGCCAGGTAGGTGGACAAAATCCCTGATCAGCAGGAGTATTATCATATAGCATAAGTTCATCCCACTGATAAAGTCCTCCCTGGTTCGTACAGTTAATGGGATTGTCGTTGTAACAGTATTTCTCTGAAACACAGTTATCCCTTTGGTCTTGGGTTGAGGCAAGGATAGCTCCAAAATTCAGATTTGCCGCAAGCCAGCATTGAGAAGCGATCTGAACAGTTGGATATACTTTATTATCTCTGATATCTGTGATTGGGCTGCCACAATTGACAATTGATAATGGATAATTGATAATGTGGGTGTGGGCGAGGGCGGTGCAGTTGGCTGCGTTTGTGTAAGTGTATGTGATGGTTTTCGTTCCAACTCCTGCTACGGCCGGGTTAAAAGTACCAGTTAATGGATTAACTCCCGGCCCGGAATAGGTTCCACCCAAAGGAACACCTCCTTTAAGTTTAATGGGTTTGGCGTTGACTGTGGTGATAGTATCAAAACATGATGTGAAGGTAACAATTGGTGCTAAAGTTCCGCTCATAATGATCTCTGCTGAACTTGCAGGATTATTTGTAACACAACCCAAATTAGAAGTCATCACACAACGAAGGCTGTCGCCATTTGCGGGATTATAAGTGAAGGTATGTGAGTTCGTGCCTGCATTGACTCCGTTTACTTTCCATTGGTATGCAGGTATCGGTCCTCCGTTTATCGGTGTGGCTGTGAAGGTAACAAATGATCCGGGACAGAAAGGATTTGATGATGCAGCGATGGTAACACCGGCAGGAAGATTTGAATTAACAATCATCGTTATCGTATTTGATGTTGCCGGACTACCAAGCGGGCATGCAATACTTGAAGTCAATACACAAGTTACCAGGTCGCCGTTTACAGGGTTATATGTAAAGGTCGGACTATTGGTGCCTGAATTTACTCCATTAACTTTCCATTGGTAGATTGGCAAGGCTCCTTCATTGACAGGTGTTGCCGTGAAAGTTACAGAACTTCCCTGGCAGAAAGGATTTGCAGATGCAACGATTGAAATACTGACTGCCAGGTTTGGATTTACAGTCATTGTAACAGCGTTGCTTGTAGCAGGGTTTTCTGTTGGACATGTCGTATTTGAAGTCAAAACACAGGTTACGATATCCCCATTATTTGGGATATAAGAATAAATAGGATTGTTGGCCCCAACACCGAAGCCATTTACCTTCCATTGAAAGGCAGGGGTCAACCCACCATTTGTTGGTGTGGCTGTAAATGTTACTGTATTTCCAGCACAAACCGGGTTTTGTGAAACTCCCACAGAAATACTCACCAGCAGATTGGGGTTAATAATCATCGTAATCCCATTAGAAGTCGCAGGGTTGTTTGAAATGCATGCCGGGATTGAAGAAGTTAATATACACGTCACGATATCCCCATTCACTGGTATGTAAGAATACGTTGGGTTGTTTGTTCCCACATTGATCCCATTGACTTTCCATTGATATAAGGGATTTAATCCCCCGTTTGTCGTTACGGCTGTAAAGGTTACTGATGTTCCCGCACAAACGTTGTTCTGAGAAGGTGAGATGCTAACGCTGACCGGTGCCCCGGGTGTTACGGTGACCTGGTAGTCAACTGTCGACCCCACGCAGCTACCCACCTTAGGGGTAATGTGATAAGTTACGATGCCCGGAGTTGCAAGATTATCAGTAAGAATTTGGTTGATAATAAGTCCTGAATCGGCACTGAATCCTGTGATATTACCCGATGTTAGAGAAGCGGTCCAGTGAAAATTTGTACCCGGGACACTGGATGTCAGTGAGATGTTTGTTGAGTTTCCTGAACATATGGATTCAGAAAGCGGGTTGTTGGTTACCGATGGTACAGGTGTGGTAAATAACTGAATAGTATCTGAGCCGGTGCAATTATTTGAATTTGTAACAATAACACTATAAGAATCTGCCAGGCCTGTCTTATAAGTCTGTCCTGTTCCAACAATTAACCCTGTGCCAAGGTTTTTCCACTGGTAGGTACATCCACTACAGGCGCCTGCATCAAATGTGGTTGAATCTCCTGTACATCTTGTCCTATCCGCCCCAAGAGCGACCTGGGGACCCGGAATAATAGTGATTGTTTGCCAGGATGTATCCGTGCGGTTATCAATGTGCCTTACAAATAATTCCACAGTATAGGTTCCTGTATTAGAGTATATGTGCGATGGATTTTGAATCTTCGAATAATCGTCAGCGCCAGATAACGGATCTCCGAAATCCCAGTGAATGCTATCGGCAGGAGGCCAGATATCACCTGAGAAATGAACGGAATCCCATTGACACTGACCATCATGATGAATATAAGCTTTGTATTTTTGAAGGAATTGAACCAGACAGCTATTGTTCTCTGCCGTCAAGCTAACCGCATTTTTCTGATAATTACATGCTAATCCGGGTAATGAAGGATTATTAATACAATGTAATGAATCTATAAAAGGATCACCGGCGCAATAGATCTTCCAATTCGGGGCCAATTGCATTTTGCAGCTAAATCCATCACCAATTTCAACCTGGTGCTGAATAAAACTGAGCGAATCTGTATAAGATAAGTCAAACTGCCAGCCTAAGTAATTACCTTGGTTTCCGCTCGACCCAGCCATACATAAATAAAGATACCGTGAATCAACTGAGAATTCAGCTCCGATAGCATTGACTGCAATTTTAAACATTGGTGTTACAACTCCGGTCAATGTATTAAAATTACAAATTTCTGTTAGAGAATCAGAACATACCAGTTTTGTTCCATCCTGCGATATTTTTAAATCACCTCCCTCTTTTATCTTTATATTACCACCTTGGGTGTAAAAACGTGTTGTTAAACTACTTGTGCTAATAACTGGAGAAGAACTTATACCGGTTGCGGTGACAAGATATGCAAGATATTGGCTTGCCGGGCTATGTTTGCGAACAACCACCCAAACATCCTTGTTGTTTTTATGTCTTACTCCTGTTAATTGATCCACGGCACTGTCGCCGAAAGGAATAGAAATATTCTTCATGCCGGCAACAACATCACCTAATCCTCCTTGTAATGTCATGTCAATCAGGGAATAGTTCAACCCAATAATAGGAGGACTTGTTGGAGCCGGTTGTCCTACAGTAAATAAGTAATATTGGTTGCTGTTTCCCATTTTTGGCACGGAAAAGATGGGTTGACGACAATTATTTCCTCCAAGGATACCTGTCCCATTAGGCATCATTGAATTATTTTTATTCCAGACATTATATCCGTTAGAATAATACAGAAGGTTTCCCAAAGAATCTGATATACTGGTCGAGGTACCTCCAGCCGATTGAGTTAATGCACTGCCTGATATTCCAGCAGGGCTTCCGGAGATAAAGGTCATAGCCCCATTCCAACCGAAATACCAGTTGGTCCATTCGCCCTGTGCAAATAATGAAAATGGGGTTAATAAAAAAAAGAAAAGAATATAGTAAATTTTATTCATGGAATAATTAAGAGCGATCTTCATTACAAAGATAATCATTTCAAAAAAGGTTGCCTATCAATGAAATAAATCAACTTTGACAGGCAACCAGATCAAACTATTCTAAAAAGAAGTAACATTAATGGTATTAAATGCAGTAAGGTAATAAATACCAGATAGATAAGTTAACTCTCCATAACTAGAACCGGACCTAATTGCAGTTGGATTACCATTATAATATTTAATAACAATAATTGTCATGGTATAGTAGTTTGTAGATGCAGGATCAACATATTGAACGGGATAAGCTGTTTGACCAGTTAAAGTATAATTGCCTGGAGTACTATCGTACCAATAGGCTGAATATCCGGTCGAAGGATATAGTGAAGTGACTTCAATTCTCACTTTATAAGTGTCGCCAGACTGATAATTTGGGTCGGTAGTAACATAATTACCGAAACATTCTACAGTAACCTGGGAGAAAGATTTTGATGACATCATACATGCAGCTATGATGCCAATCAGAAATACGAATTTTTTCATAAGAAGGATTTTATTTTTGATCGACTTTCTGTTTTTGGTTATCTCTGGTCAATCAATAAGATAAGCCGTATAAAACTATTCACAACGAGATCCGGCAATCTGTAATGAACCTTCCATTTATTTCCTCATTAATTTCGAAAGGCAATTTTAATGAGCCTTTCATTCAATAATCGCTCTCGACCCTATAAGAATTACAATAGAAATTGTATTGTAAATCTGTTCGCTCTATCATCCTTCTGTTCCCCTGCAAATGAAAGGATATTGCAGGGGAAAATAATTCCCAAATTGTTTTTACATAGTCTCTGGATAGTAATGCGAACCAAAGATTTCCTCTCGGCCTGGACAAAAATAACGAGATCCAGGAATGAAAGGAATGTCAGAATATAGAATTCGATCTTCATATCAAAAATGAATAGATTCAATATCAATAGAATAAGCACGATTAGAAAAAAATGTTCACTAATGATAATTTACTCCTATGCATGGTTACAGGTTCTATTGTTTCTTATTTCATAAAATATTTTTAACCCTGATTACTTGATAGAGACACTAACAATAAGCTCTTCGTCTGTATCAATTAATACTCCCCACGCTCTGTCATCTATTCCTGTCTGAAGCGGTGAGTTACAATTCACTGTAAAAGGTCCTAATACTGTCGTATTATCGAGACTGTATACCCATGCTGTAGCCTGACAATCCGATGAAGCAGATTGGGTTTTTACTTCAACATCCAATATTCTTTTTTCTGCTGGTTGCATAAGGGTTTGAGATAGAGTGTTTTGTCTGAAGTTTGCAAAACCGTCAACCGAGATGTCATAAGAGGGTATTGGATAAACCGGTATTCCCTGGTCATATCCACGGGTAATACAACAAGTGATCAGCAGGATCGTAACAAATACTATTTTTTTCATTGTGTAAAAAATTAAGTGAAACTTCCGTAAACTATTAGTGCGGGTAAATGTAGAGAGGACAAATGTGTACGACGAATCTATTTTGTGCCGGGTTTTCGTACACAAATGTGTAAATTTCTCAACCAAAGATCAGGTTATTGACTTAATTATCAGGAAAATAAAAAAATCACCCGGACACCCAAAAGGTGACCGGTTCGGTCACCCAAAATCCAAATTTTGACGGATTTATGGGTTTTGAAGTGTAAAGAGGTGCTGAAATGTGATGTTGATCAGCTTAGATGTTGTCAGAGTGAACCTGAATGGGTAAGTCTGTTAATCAATTCAAGATTATTTTTTACTTTAAAAGATTTTCTTAGGTTTTTAAGTATCTTTTCCATCTTAGAACGACTTAGGTTTACATTATCTGAAATTTCCTGATGTGATTTACCCTCAAAAAGTGACCAGATAATCTCATGCTGTAAGGGTGTGATATCAATTTTTTCTAAAGAAGAGTTTTCCCCGGTATTTTTTTGATCTCTTAAACCTGCCTCGCCAAAATAAAACACTTCTCCTTTGGCGGATTTTTGAATAGCAACCTTAATATCTTCGCGGGACGCATCTTTTGTGATATAGGTAAGCGCTCCTTCATAAATCATTCTGTTTTTCCATGCAATTGACTTTTCTCCGGTATAGATTGCAATAGGTTTATCCGGAAAATACTCTTTCAGTCTCCTGATGTTATCAATAGGGAGAGATCCTGGAATGTACAGATCAAGAACAAATAAACCCAGTATCTCCGGATCTGCTGATTTTATGGCTTCTTCCACCGAGGTGGCGAACCCGGCAATAATTATTCCATCCCTCTTTGGCCGGAAATGGTACTTTAAACTTGAAACGATCAAGGTGGCTTGATCTTCAATTACAAATAACCTGATCATTTTTTGATTCATAAAAGCTTATATGAAGAGTGATAATTAACCAGGCTATACAAATCTGTTCTTTTTTGAATTAATTTACTTGAGCGGAATAATAATATTCCATTTCGTTCCTTTCCCGGGTTCGGTAATTAATGCAACCTTACCATTGATGATTTTAGAACGTTCATAGATATTCATAATTCCGAGACCTTTTTTGTTCACTGTTCTTACATCAAATCCACCACCTGTATCCTTGTACAACAAATAAAATCTTCCTTCTTCTTCAAACAATCTGATTGAAATCTCCCCGAAAGTTACATATTTTAATGCATTTGTTAATAATTCCTGAGCAATCCTGTATGTATGAA
Source organism: uncultured Bacteroidales bacterium (assembly GCA_963800585.1). Lineage (GTDB taxonomy): Bacteria > Bacteroidota > Bacteroidia > Bacteroidales > FEN-979 > FEN-979. The sequence goes on along the minus strand of CAWDBP010000002.1, from coordinate 200,931 downwards.
TAGTCTCCTCTTTGGATAAATGAAGATCCTTGTCGTCTATCATACAATGAATAGGAATATTAGAGATCCTTTTAAAATTTTCACATAACTCTGTTACCAGTTCCGAAAGGGTCAGTTCTTCAATAAATGAGATGCTCATACGGTGAGATATTTGCCTGATATTTTCAGTCATATTTGTGATTCTTTCTTTCAAATCTTTTGCAATGTTTGGGTCCTTGATACGTGCTTTTTCAATTTGTTGGCTCACTGATATATAAAATGGAGAGACCAGATCATGAAGTTCCATTGACACACGGCTCTTCATATTTTCTTCTGATTCGATCAGTTTTTTTGCCGATGCTAATTGCTCTTTTTGGTGTCTGATATTGCTTTTTTGCGATTTCCAGAGTACTACGAATAGAACAATAATCAAAAGGAGGGTCACGATTGAATACCAAAAAAACGCTTGTTTCCTTTTAACTTTTTCATCCTGGATCACTATTTCATCATCTTTAATTTTCACTTCCCTGCTTTTTAAATCCAGCAAAGCTGTGAGAAGACGAACCTGGTCTGCAGCTTGTTTTTTATCAGCCACTAATCGTGTATTTAATGCTTTTCGCGAATAAATCAATGCCTCCCCAATCTTTTTCTCCGCTACAAGAACATCTGTATAAGAATCATACAAGGTTGAAAGCCAGTCATAACTTTTATCTTTTTCCGCCAATGGGATTGCATGTTCAACCAAACATGTTTCAGCACTTAAAAGATTCTTTTTATCCATATAACCATATGCCAAATTATTATAAGTGCCGATCTCAACTTCAAAGGAATTCGCCATTTGTGCATATTGAATTGAAGATAAATAGTATTTTATGGCCGTATCCGGATTTGAGTTTTGTACCCCCAGGTTACTCAATATAGACGCTATTTCTTCTTCGTTACCATGTTGTTTCTTTAGGAATTCTATTGCTTTTCTTTGCATTTCAGAAGACCTGGCAGGATCTTTCTCAAATCTTGATAAACTCGCCATTGCAACTCCCATCTGTCTTGCCGAGGCATTTCTGTCTGCTATATTATATGCCGAATCGTACAATCTTCTTGCATCCACCGTGTCCAACATTGAGTATTTTATATTTCCCAATACATTATAGGCATCTGAAAGCAAAGTGTAATTTTTTAATTTTTGTGAAAGGACGATTGCGGAATCAAGATATATTATTGACATTCTTGTGTCAAATGCAGCACGATAAACCATTGCCATGTTATAAAGTATCTTTGATTTAATGTTTTTCAAATCGAATTTATCAGCAATTTTCAGTGCCTTTAAATAGTTTATGTAACTCGAGTCATTGTAATAGTTGAAATAAGCATTTCCTATCAATAAATATGCCTTTGCCAATGCTTCGCTTGAATTCATCCTAAGTGCAATTGACAAAGCCAGTCGTGAGTAAATTTTAGCTTGTCGGTTATTAAATGTTTTCATGGAATTCACCAAAGAATCTAACTTGGTGATCGAATCGTTTACTTTACTTGACGGCAAAATCATGTAGGTTTGTTCCGGGGATCTTTTAACACATCCGGTTACCAACCATATAGATATTATCAGAAAAAGAAAATATGGGATGTTTTTCATATGGGGCACTTTATAATGCAAGTTTACGAAATATTTTGGTCCATATAATTAACCTTTCACATAAATAATAAAATAACTTCATTACTATTTTACAGTTCGTGAATTAACTCGAAAATTCTTCACATTTTCAATACCGATAAGTCCAAATTATATTAATTTAGCACTCATTATTAAGGTCATGAAAAAGTCGATCTTCATGGTAATTCTTTTGGCAGTCTACTCAGGGGTGTTTGCCCAGATGACGATGGTAGTGGAAAAGATCGGTACCCCGACACGTTATGGATTTCATCTGGGCGATAACGTGAAAATTCAGACAAAATCACAGAAAGTAATCCTGAAAAGCTACTTGTGGGCTCTTACCGACACTTCAATCACGATTGGATCACGCACAGTAGTTCCCGTATCGGATATCGGTGCAGTTTATAAGCATTATCATTTCCCAAGGCTCATGACTAATTTCCTGTTTATAGCAGGAGCAGGTTATTTTGTTCTCGATTCGTTCAACAACCTGATCAACAAGCAAAGAGTCTTTAACCCGCAGACGATGATAATCGGAGGTTGCCTGGTGGCCGTGAGCATGGCAATTATTCCCCTGCACCAGAAAAAATGCAGGATCGGAATACGTTGGAAATTAAAGATAATGGATATTAACCTTAATGAATAGATTAACCGAGGATACTTATCAGCTCCATTAAAATCTTCGTCATCGTGGGCTCAACGACAGTTGCAGCCTCAACTACTTTCTGGTGTGTGACTTCCTCAATCTTTCCCTCTATTCCAAGATCGGTGATAACGGAGAATGCAAAGCAACGCAAACCCATATGCCGGGCGGCAATCACTTCCGGAACCGTCGACATTCCTACGGCATCGGCCCCGATGGCATGTATATAACGATATTCTGCAGGAGTCTCAAATGTCGGTCCTGAAACGGCCGCATAAATCCCTTTTTTCAGGGAAAGATCATGCTTACCGGCAATGGTAATTACTTTATCGATCAATTCCCGGTCGTATGCATACCCCATATCCGGGAAACGGGTTCCAAGCATGTCATCATTCTGACCGATTAGCGGGTTGTCCTTCATAAGGTTGATGTGATCTTCGATGATCATCAGGTCCCCCACATTGAAAGTAGGGTTCACTCCTCCGCTGGCATTGGAAAGGATCAACAACTGAATTCCGAGAAGTCTCATGACCCGCACGGGAAATGCCACCTCCTGCATGGAATACCCTTCGTAATAATGAAACCGTCCCTGCATAACAACGATGTTTTTCCCGCTCATTTTCCCGAATATCAGATTCCCCATATGTCCTGCAACCGTGGATACCGGGAAATTGGGGATTGAGGAGTAAGGAATGGAGTGAATGATCTCGATTTCATTAATTAAACCATCCAGTCCTGTTCCGAGAATGATTCCTATATCCGGTTTCAGGGATGTACGGGCTTGTAAAAAATCAACGCTTTCTTTGATTTTGTCTAACATAATCTTTTATCAACTTGTCAAACTCCTCCTTGTCTTTCTCATGAAAGTCGATTTCGATGGGGAGGTAAAATAACGGAAGATCTTTGAGGAAATTACTGAATTCCGGATTTTTCAATCGCATCATATCTTTTTCGGTCGTCAGGATGATTTTTTTCCGGGAAGGAAGATCAATAAACCGCTGTTTGATATTCTCCAGGTCTTTCATTTCGTATTGATGATGATCGGGAAATTTAATAACGGATAAGTCGGTACATTTTCTTTTAATCTCCTCCTGGAGAGGATAATCATTCGCAATGCCGGTAACCAATAGGATGTAACTTAACTTTTTAAGAATTGCCAAGTCCTGTTCCTCATTAACTGGAATAAAGCATCCATAAGTGATGAAGGAAAAGAAGATTTGCTGGGAAGGCAGGGGCTTTATTTCATCCTCAAGTCTTCTCCTGGTGATAGGGGAAAGGACCTTCGGCGTTTTTGTCACGATGATCACGTCTGCCCGCTTCGCCCCCGTCCGGAATTCCCTCAACCGCCCGCAGGGAATCACATAATCCTCCATAAAAAGATGATGATAATCTGTAAGCAGTATGGAAATACCTGGCTTTACCCAACGGTGTTGAAAGGCATCATCCAATAAAATAAGGCCGATGCCGGGAAATTTGTCTATCAGCTTCCTGATACCCCTGACTCTTTTTTCATCAACTGCAACTTTGATGTTGCGAAACTTCTTTACAAACTGAAGCGGTTCATCACCGATATATTTAACATTTGACTTCTGCGAAGCCAGGATAAACCCCTTGCTCTCCCTGGCATAGCCACGGCTAAGTATTGCGGTAGGTACACTTTCACCCAGGAGACGTGCAAGATATTCAATGTGCGGAGTTTTACCTGTGCCCCCGGTTGATAGGTTCCCGACGGAGATAATCGGAATATCGAACGTTTGAGAATGAAGGATCCCCAGATCAAACAAGAGGTTCCGCACCATCATGATCACTCCGTAACAAATTGAAAAGGGGAATAAGAGTATTTGTAAAATCCTCATTCTTAAGAAAAAGGCTAAGTTAGAAAAAAAATGATTCCAAAAACTTGTTAGGGTGAATATTTTTTACAAAAGGAGAAAAGAAACGTATTTTTGTATTCATATCTATCATAATTCCAAAATATGCGCAGCATATCATTCAAAATTCGAATTGAAGAATTTAATTCGTCTTTCGTAATTCGTAATTCGTAATTCATTTTTACATGCGTATAAAAGAAATATCCCAAGTACTTGAAACCTTTGCTCCTCTTGCATTCCAGGAAGAATATGACAATGCCGGACTGATCATTGGTAATCCTGAAATGGAAATTTCAGGAGCGCTGATCGCACTCGACATTACCGCGGAAGTTTTAGATGAGGCAATAGAAAATAATTGCAACCTCGTGATCGCACATCATCCCCTGATCTTTAAAGGGTTGAAACGCCTGGTAGGGGATGACGCTGTTCAACGTCTGACCATTAAGGCCATCCAAAACCAGGTTGCCGTTTATGCCATGCACACTAACCTGGATAATTCAGTCAATGGATTGAATTCTTGGGTTTGTGACCTACTTGGAATTAAAAATTACCGGATCCTTTCACCGGGAAAAGGGTTACTGTCGAAATTGGTTACCTTTTGCCCGGTTGATTATGCAGATAAGATACGACAGGCATTGTTTGATGCAGGAGCCGGGCATATAGGCAATTACGACTGTTGCAGTTACAATGTCACCGGCCAGGGCACCTTCAGGGCATCTGAAAATACGCATCCTTTTGTTGGTGAAAAGAATGTTGTTCACATTGAATCGGAAACACGCATCGAAGTTGTCTTTCCAGGGTTACTCGAACGTAAACTTATTACTGCCCTGATAAAGAACCATCCATACGAGGAAGTCGCTTATGATATCTATCCGCTTTCAAATACCGCCGGATTCTCAGGTAGCGGGATGATTGGGGAATTGAATGAGGCTATGACCGGGCCAAAATTTCTTACCCATGTGAAGACTCAATTAGGGATTCCTTTCCTCCGGCATTCGGAACTGATCGAAAAAAAGATTTCCAGGGTGGCAGTTTGTACCGGGTCAGGAGCATTCTTGATTTCAGAAGCAAAGAACTCAGGAGCTGATGCTTTTCTGACCGCAGACCTTAAATACCATGATTTTTTCGAGGGAGATGAACAAATAGTCCTCGCGGATATAGGTCATTATGAAAGTGAAAGGTTTGCAAAAGATTTGATTTATGCCATTTTGATCAAAAAATTTCCTACTTTTGCATTCCTTATTTCAAAAATCAACACAAACCCTGTTCATTATTATTAATTCAGCATATTTATGGCTAAAACAACAAAACCGAATGTTGCCAAAACAACCACTGCCAAAGCAGTAAAGCCGGTTGCCAAAGAAGATAAAAAAGTTGAAAAGAAGCCAGCGGTGAAGAAAGAAGCCCCGAAGCCTGTGGCAGCAAAGACAGCAGTTAAAAAACCTGTGACCAAAACCATTGCCCCAAAACCCGCAGAAAAACCGGCACCCAAAAAAACTGTACCTGTAAAACCAGAAGAAAAGAAAGTTGTAGCTGCTAAATCGGCCGTAAAAAATATAGTTAAAAAAACTGAACCTGTTAAGAAAACTGAACCTGTTAAGAAAGCGGAAACAAAAGCTGCAACAACTAAACCGCTCGCAAAACAAATAGCTAAGAAAGTCGAACCTGCCAAGCCTGCTCAACTAAAAGTTGCAACGTCTAAATCGGTTGAAAAACCTCTTGTAAAGAAAGCTGAGCCTGCCAAGCCTGCTCAACTAAAAGTTGCTACGTCTAAACAGGTCGAAAAACAAGTTGTCAAGAAAGAGCTCCCTGCAAAATCCGCCGAAAAGACTAAAAAAGAAACTGCTTCAGTTACGGTTCGGAAGCCGGTAACTTCTGTTAAACAGGAACCCCTTCAGGATACAGGCGAAGTCACAATTGAAAAGAAGCTGATAGCACTTTATAACCTTCAACAGATCGATTCACAGGTTGATAAGATCAGGATCATTCGTGGAGAGTTGCCACTCGAAGTTCAGGACCTTGAAGATGAAATAGCAGGACTGGAAACCCGTATTGAGAATTATCTCCAGGAGAACAGTGCCCTTGAGAAATCAGTCACGGAAAAGAAATTTGCTATCAAGGATTCACAAGCCCTGATCAAGAAATATGAAGAACAGCAAATGAACGTAAGGAATAACAGGGAATATGATTCATTAACCAAGGAAATTGAGATCCAGAGCCTCGAAATCCAGTTATCGGAAAAGCGTATACGTGAATTTCAATTGGCACTCGAAGCCAAATCAGAAGAAATAAACAGGTTCCAGGCTATTCTGACCGACCGGAAAAATGATCTTGAGATAAAGAAAAATGAGCTGGATGATATAGTCGCCGAGACCGAAAAGGAAGAGAATGAGCTGATAAGGAACTCTGAGATCAACCGCAAATATATTGAAGAACGATTGATCACAGCTTATACCCGGATTCGTAAAAATGCACGGAATGGCCTGGCTGTTGTGCAAATCGAAAGGGATGCCTGCGGCGGCTGTTTTAATAAAATCCCCCCCCAGCATCAGCTCGATATCAGGATGCATAAAAAGATCATTGTTTGTGAATATTGTGGCAGGATACTGGTTGATGATGGGATTGTCAACCTGGTGCGTTAATGTTGTTCAGCCATAGAAACGGCAAAGCATTGAGCAGAAAACATGTGTTTCTCTTCAGTGCTTTGTTTTTTTTTCCCCTTGTCCTTTTTTCACAATTCGATTTTAACAGTAATTGCAGGGACGCTTACCGGTCCATTCTTTCACTACACTTTACAGCGGCAGAAAAGTTGCTAAAGCAGGAAAAGTCTGCACACCCTTCAAATCTTATCCCTGTTTATCTTGAAAATTATATTGATTTCTTTACGGTGTTTATCGGGGAAGATCCTGCCTCCTTTGAGAACTTCAGGAAAGCCCGGGAACTACGTTCAGATATATTGAGTAAAGGGAATGCAGACTCACCCTACTACCGGTATTGTATTGGTAATATGCGAATTCAGTTTGCAATTTGCAGGATGAAGTTCGGTGAATACAAGTCGGCTGCACTTGATTTCAGCCATGCCAACGGGGATCTGAAAGAAAATGCAAGGTTACACCCTGACTTTCCTTTACAGAATTCAGGCCTTGGATTGATCCATGTCCTGGCTGGTATCATTCCTGATAACTATTCATGGGTTCTCCATTTATTGGGGTTGGAAGGGAATGTTCAGAAAGGGCTGGATGAAATAGCGAGCATGGCTGAATATCCGGGGAATAATGAGACTTACCAGTTGTTCAGAACCGAATCCTTGTTTTATCTTGCATTCCTTGATGCAGTCCTTGGAAGAGACGGGAAAAATGCGCTACGGATCATACAAAATTTTGATGACCAGAAAATACCATTTCCGGAACAAAAAAATCCACTTCTGATATTTATCAGGGCATCTATTCTTTATAAGGCAGGAAAAACCGATGATGCTATCCGGTGTCTTCAGGATTATCATGCAGATAATGAGGAATTTCCTTTTTATTACCTGGATTACCTTACCGGGTTAAATAAGCTTAACCGCTTCGATCCCGATGCAGATCTTTACTTTATAAGATTCCTTAAGAATTTCAGGGGACAGAATTACCTGAAATCAAGTTACCAGAAACTTGCATGGACGTTTCTGTTAAAAGGCAACGTCCCAAAATATGAAGGAATATATGGACAAGGCTCTGACCCGTGGTGCACTTCTTGTAGATAATGATATACAGGCAAACAGGGAGGCGAAATCAAAAGAACAACCCAATGTGGTTTTACTGAAGGCGCGGTTGCTTTCTGACGGAGGTTATACAGACCGTGCCATCACTGTATTGCTTGATCAGAGTGTGAAAAGTTTCATTAAAACACCCAAGGACCTCCTGGAATATAATTATCGCCTGGGTCGCATTTATCAGCAATCGGGAAATCATCTGGAAGCCCTGAAATATTTCAGGATCACCATCCGGGACGGTGCAGGCCAGACCTGGTATTTTGCTGAGAATGCAGCCTTACAGTCGGGCATCATATCTGAACAAAATAAAGACTTCCAGGATGCTGCCAGATATTACTCGCAATGCCTGTCGATGAAAAACACAGAATATAAAAACAGCCTGGACCAAAAGGCCAGGCTGGGATTGAAAAAGAATAAAACCTTATCTCAATTAAAACCGGAAACCGACTGTTGTGACCATGTTACCGGTGTTATATGTGTTCCGTGAAGGATCTGGTTGTAGTGGGATCGTATAAATAGTAATCTTCTTTTGTTTGTGTCAATTGGTATGTCATGTCAACATAGAAGTGTCTTACCCTGTATCCCCATCCGAGGGATGCAACATACATCTCCGAAATATTGTTGCCTGTTTGATAAGGACTTCCGTAATAACCAAATCCTCCCCTTACCCTGAATCTTTTTATCCTCCATTCGGTTCCGAAACGAACATTTACCGGTGACTTGTATTGGTTCTTGATTTCGTTATTCACTGCTGTAAAACTTGCATCGTTGGAGGAAAAATAAGATTGTGAATAGTTTACATATTCATATTCACCGCTGATGAGACCGAATTTTCCGATGATGAATGCCACACTTCCGATCGCCCTGAAGGGTGTTACGAGTTGATAATCAAAAGATCCCAGGGGAGAGTGATGATGTATTGGTGCCAAAAGTGAATTGCCCTGTCATATCACTGCTCCATAGATCCCTCATATTCCCGTAATAAGTGGGAGTATGAATTGCAGCCCCGATCCTCACCCAGTCGGCAGGCCTGTAAATAAGACCAACTTTCAGGTTGATCCCTGTGCCATGAGTTTCAAGTTGCTGATTGTAAGTCATCGACTGGAAATAATGTATTGCAGTATCATTTTTGGTTTCATTGTACTGGGTGGTTTCAAAGTACCTGATAATAGGTATGCCAATAGTAGCGCCAAAATATAACCTGTCGTTGTAATTTGCCCCGAATGCAAAATCATATTCATTGATCGATCCCTGGGTAGTAACTGATTTTGACTGGATCACTCCTCCGTTTGGGGCATCATTTGCATACTTATGATTTACAGTATCATAGTAAATAAGATTGCTATTGTAAGCCAGTGCAATGTCGAAAGGATAATTGTCATTGATCATCTGGGAAGTGATTCCGCCAGGTGTATTGTTCAGGGTATTAACATAACCTGTAAGGATCGAATTTTTATTGTTCGTCCCTTCCATGAATACCTCTCTGTTGAAATCATTCTGACGGTTCATTCCAAAAGCAATGTTGAATCCTTTAAAACCTGAACTACCGCTACCCTCCAGATGAAAAACCAAACCAAGATTATCCATCCCAATGTTTAAATTATTATCCCTGTTTGTCTCTGAATTGAAGTTGGATAATGAACTTTCCATCCTCATATAAGGACTGATAGTAAATTCAGAACTTGAGAAAAGTCCAAGTCCTGCCGGATTAGTAGCGATACAGGAAACATCGCCTCCTACTGCGCCCATAGCTCCGCCGAGTCCCTGGAACCGTGCGGAACCGTTATACATGATCTGTGAATACCGCAGTGCATCCGATGAAGTTTGAGAAAACAGGGTAGGTAAAGAGCTTAAAAACAGCATGATGATCAATAGTCGTTTCATAGGATAAATAATTTTAAGTTCTAAAGAGAATTCTATTATTGACCTTAAAAGTTAGTTTCAGATTAGATTATCTGTGGCCGCCACCGCCACCACCGTGACCGCCGCCGCTTCCACCACCACTACTTCTACCGCCACCTCCACCGCCTGAATGGGACGGAGCAGAATACGAACGTGAAGGAGAAGAGTACCCTGAGCCTGAAGATCTGGAGGATCCGTAACCTCCCGATGAATATGATCTTGAAGGGGTATTATAAAAACGACTGCTACCGGAAGGATTTGAATAGACCCTTGAATTACCTCCGTTGTAAGCGGGAGAAGAGTATCTTCTACCGGAATTAGGATTGTTGTTAATACCAGTTCTGTTGGAATTTTCACTAACGGTGGCAGGACGCCCTTGCTGTGGCCGCGGATTAATGTATTCCTGACTTGATTTTGGCTGCCGGTAAGCTGGTGAAGAGTATGCCTGAGCATTCGTGCGGTCCATTTGAGGCTGGCTTCCCGGTCTTACGTATCTTGGTGCCGGTTGCTGACGCTGAACATTAGTACGCGTTGCAGTTGATTTATTATCCTGGATATTTCTGGTTACTCTTGAATTCCCTTGTGTTGAGGAACGAACATATCTATAACGTTGTTTGTCAGGAGGAACAGGATTGATATTGGTACGTCCGGGGATGGTCTTATTTGTTGTAACGGCTGTAGTCCTTGCGTTTGCACCACCAGGGGAAGTGACCGTCCTCCGTCCATAAAAACGATTGTTATAACCCCAATCCCAATAATGGTGATGCCAGCCTTCTCCACCCCAGTATGGATATCCCCAGTAAGGATATCCCCAATATCCGTAATAAGGAGAATAGTATGGGTAACCCCAGTAGTAAGGATAGCCATAGCCAAAACCAAAATCTCCCCATCCAAACCCCAATCCGAACGAGAAGTAAGGATCCCAGTAGGGTGAACCCCAGGAATTTCCCATGAAGAGGTTCACGTTAGGGGAGTATCCTCCGGAAGAAGAAGTGGAATCTGAAGGTTTGGTATAATATTCGCTGCTATAATCAAGCCCGGGATTCTTGTCATTGAATCTTTTGATCCTGGCTGCATAGGAATTATCACTATAATCTACTTGTGATTTGGCCGCAGTCTTGGATTTAATGGATGAAGTGTCTGAAGATGCAACCGTTGGCGACGCAGAAAGATCAGTATTCTGGATCTTTGGCTTTGAAGCTGTCTTTGCAGGGTTGGACCCGTTGGAATATACATCATCGTAAGTATAACCGGTCGACTTTTGCTGTGTTTTACAGCCGAAAATGAAAGTTGCGATGAGGACGCTGAAGATCATTAACTTTTTCATATTCTATTCTCCTTTTGAAATTTGGAATGTTTTGAAGTTCCTTAGGATCGTGATAATTTTATTACTTTTGCAACATTAAAATCAACCCGGTAATCAGCAAATATTATACCATACTCAATAAATGGCAAAAGATTTTCCAACAAGGAGTGAAAATTATTCGCAATGGTACAACGACCTTGTGATCAAGGCCGATCTGGCAGAGAATTCGGCAGTTCGTGGATGTATGGTCATAAAACCCTATGGATATGCTATCTGGGAAAAAATTCAAGCTGCCCTTGATAAGATGTTCAAGGATACAGGTCATAGTAATGCCTATTTTCCGATTTTCATCCCTAAATCTTTCTTCAGCCGCGAAGCAAGTCATGTAGAAGGTTTTGCAAAAGAATGTGCAGTAGTCACCCATTACCGTCTTAAAGCATCACCGGATGGCAAAGGAGTGGTGGTAGATGAAGATGCACGCCTGGATGAAGAATTAATTGTACGCCCCACCTCTGAAACCATCATATGGGATACCTACCGTAACTGGATCAAATCGTATCGTGACCTTCCGATACTGATCAATCAGTGGGCGAATGTGGTAAGATGGGAAATGCGTACCAGGCTTTTTCTCAGAACCACTGAATTCCTTTGGCAGGAAGGGCATACGGCTCATGCAACGCGCGAAGAAGCTATTCGTGAAGCTGAGACTATGCTGAATGTTTATACTGACTTCGCAGAGAATTGGATGGCCATTCCGGTGATAAAAGGAACCAAAAGTCCTGCCGAACGCTTTGCCGGTGCAGTGGAAACCTATGCTATCGAAGCCCTGATGCAGGATGGAAAGGCGCTTCAGGCAGGGACATCTCATTTTCTTGGGGAGAATTTTGCCAAAGCATTTGATGTTAAATTCCTTAACAAGGAAAACCAGCTTGAATATGTTTGGGCGACTTCCTGGGGAGTATCCACAAGGCTCATAGGAGCATTGGTCATGTCACATTCGGATGATAATGGACTTGTACTGCCCCCAAAGCTGGCACCTGTTCAGGTTGCCATCGTGCCGGTATTCAAAACCAAAGAACAACTTGACCAGATTTCTGAAAAGGCCATCCCATTAAAAAGAGCATTGGAGACAAAAGGAATATCCGTAAAATATGATAACAGTGAAACGACATACGCCAGGGTGGAAATTCTCGGAATATGAGTTTAAAGGAGTCCCTGTAAGGATCACAATAGGACCAAGGGATATTGACCAGGGAACTGTTGAGGTTGCCCGGCGTGATACATTGGAGAAAGAAATTTTCCAAATGACGGATATTGAAAACAAGGTGGTTAACCTGCTTGACCAGATCCAGAAAAACCTGTACAGTAAGGCGCTCGATATGAGAGAAGCAAATTCATACAGGGTTGATACATGGGAGGAGTTTAAACGTATTCTTGATACAACCGGTGGATTTATTTATGCCCATTGGGATGGCACAGCAGAAACAGAAGAAAAAATCAAAGAAGAAACAAAGGCTACAATACGAGTGATCCCTCTCAACAATCCTCAGGAAAGCGGGAAATGCATCTATTCCGGAAAGCCATCTACCCAACGGGTCATATTTGCCAGGGCATATTGATCAGAACTCGATAAGCTTCCCTGTCCCATCAATATGTGCATGCACAGTATCAGGGTTCCCTGTGTAATATATGTTTCCAATAGAATGGATCGTAGCGTCCAGATACCTGTTGGAATTAACATAACAATCGTTTGACCCGCTGTTTGCAACATAGGTATAGTCTGTAATCAGATCTTTGAGTTGAAGTAGTCCATAATCACCCGCAACAACAGAATTGAAAATGACCCGTCCCTTGATTGTAATGTCTGCTGTTCCCAAGTGCTCATAAATAAATCCCTGGACTGTATTAAGCGATAAATTGATACTCCCGCAACCACCCCATACATCCAGCAAAAATGATGAAGGTGTGAGTACATTGGTTGAACTTATATTGCCGGCCGACAGGTAATAGATCTTTCTCAGGTTTTTTACGTGCGCATAGACAATTAATGGTTTGTCATAACTGCGTACCCAATTACACTTATTGGTATTGTCAATCTCAAGTTGACTATTAGTGCATACGGTTTTTATCCCATCGATAATATTTTCACCTGCTTCTACAACAACACTGTTAACCGAATCTTGCGTAAGAATGATATCAACATTCTCCCGGGCAATAATGGTATCGAAATCACTCACAGGACGCGACTGCCTGATGATAGTCCCGGTGCTGGTAAAACAATCTGCTCCCGATTTATTGCAGGATGTAATAGCAGATATCACTGCCACCAGTACAAACAATGTAGCACAGAAGTGTTTCGTTAATTTATTTAATAAGTTTTTTTCCATAAAATCTTTCAAGATGCACGCCAAATCCCCATCCTATGTAATCAGCACGACCCCAGTGAACCAACAGCATCACGTTAGCATAAATATATTTTGAAAATTTATATTGAAATGATAACTTTTGGTAAAATGGGCCATCGGTTTTATAAAGTCCTCCAAGATAGCAACCGAAGTTAAAGATAAAATCGAGTTTTGAAAGAACCAGCATGTAGGCTGCATTAATCCCTGGCCGTATGATCTTAAGTTTGTCAGTAACATTAACACCTTCGTTTTCCAGAATTTTAACCTCGGAGTTGTCGTAGGAAAGATCAATCCCAAAACCCCACTTGCTTTTCCGTTTAACGGGGAAGAATGTGTTTTCGTATAAATGATAAACCAGGAAGTTCTCACCCAGGACGGATTTCATATTTTTCATTCCCAGAGCGGCACCGGCGTCAAATTCGATATTGCGTCTTAAAATTGCAGAATAGGGTTCTGTTGGAGATATAAACCGGTCGCCGATAGTTTTATTTTCCCTTGCAAGACGGTAAGCAAGACCGGCATTCATCGCAATGATATTCAATCCATAATTTGGTAATTTCAATGAACCATTTGAAAAGTGCTGCAACCCGAATCCCAACGAAAAGGTCAACCGCTCGGTTAACTTGTAACGCGCTTTAAACATCAGGTTCGCCGATGCGTTGATGTGTGAACCGATAGCAAGGTTTTTATAATCTGTAAGCCGGTCGAACCGTTTGGTAAGATAGCCGACTCCCAAACCAAACCGGAAATTGAATGAGAAATTTTTGTGCCGCATCAGGGGGAAATCAATAAACGGGAATATGGAAAATGCCGAACCTAGCTCAGGTGATTTTCCCAGGCCGGTATAAAGAAAACTCATCCCTATATCAGGATAATTATAAGCTCTTTCCCATTTGTGCTTCCCGAATGTCTCCTGTTGAAGGTTGATCTCGAATACAGGGAAGTGGCCATTAAACCTTTCCAATTCAATATGTTGTGCATACAGAAATCCATAATAAAAGCGTCCCTCCACCATCGTATTTGAAGTAAAAAGCTTGTGTTCGAATTCCTGGGAACGGGTTGGAGCGGGGAGAAATAATAAAAAACCGACCAATGAAATGAGAATGTGAGCCGCTGTGACTGAATGTAAAAATAATGTTCTCAAATCAAAGATTATTATGGCGTTTTTTTCGCGCAAAGTTAGGAGGATTTCCATAACCTTTGAACGATAAATAGGACACAGCATAGTAACGTGAAAACCGATAAATCCTTACTTTTGTAAAAAAATAAAAATGGAAGAACGTGTTGCTGCATTCGGGCGATTGCTGGAGATCATGGATGAACTAAGGGCCAAATGTCCCTGGGACAAGAAACAGACTTTGGAGAGCCTGAGATACCTGACAATTGAAGAAACCTATGAATTATCCGATTCCATATTGGAAAAAGATATGGATGGCATCAAGAAGGAACTTGGAGACCTGATGATGCACCTGGTCTTTTATTCAAAAATTGCTTCGGAAACGGGTAGTTTTGATATCCTTGATGTCCTGAATAACATTATCGCGAAGCTCATTCACCGTCACCCGCATATTTTTGGAGACGTAAAGGTGACCAGCGCGAAAGAAGTGAGGGACAACTGGGAAAAGATCAAACTCCAGGAAAAAGGAAATGAATCAGTTCTTTCGGGTGTCCCAAATTCACTGCCGGCCATTGTCAAGGCATACAGAATTCAGGAAAAGGCAAGCGGAGTTGGGTTCGACTGGGAAAAACCTGAGCAGGTTTGGGATAAGGTGATTGAAGAATTGCATGAATTGAAGGACGAAGTCACCAAAGGGTCACCTCATGAAAAAAGAGAAGATGAACTTGGCGACCTTTTATTTGCCATCGTCAATTATGCAAGGTTCATTGATGTAAATCCGGAAGATGCACTGGAAAGGACGAACCGGAAATTTATTCAACGTTTCCAATACCTCGAAGAAAAAGCAAAAAATAATCAAAAACCCCTGAATGAAATGTCACTCGATGAGATGAATGTTTTCTGGAACCAGGCAAAGAAAATGGATAAATATTCGCCCGAATGAAAAAAAGATGGGCTACTATTATTTGGATTGCATTACTGATAAAAATCATTTATTTTGGATTTGCAGTCATCCTTGAGAAAACTGGGGAAAATGGGGTGGCACCGATATCATTTAAGGCCTTTACTCGGATCTTTGAGAAGAATGATTCAGGGTGGTATTTGAATATAGCCCAATCCTGGTATCCAAAAGTCACATCTAGGATTGAACTTGGGTATAGCCATGATTCTGTTTACAGGCAGAGTCCGTGGGCATTTTTCCCGGCGTATCCTTTACTTTTACGCATGACTCATCTTTCAACAGGAATGAATGTTCATCTTGCCGGGTTTTATTGGGCAATCATTTTCTCACTCTTAAGCTTTCTTTTGTTTTATCAATTGTGCAGGGAATTTGGTGTCGAAGAAAAAGAATCATTTTATCTGACCCTAGTGATGATGGTATTCCCTTTCCATTATTATTTTTCGGTTCTCTATACCGAAGGCCTTTTTTTTACTTTCCTTGCCTTCGGTTTTCTTAGCCTTAAATATAACAAGTACTTTTTATTTTCACTAATAACGATGTTCCTGGTAATGACCCGCCCTAACGGTCTATTTATGATGATTCCGTTAGGACTATATTATCTCGAGAATAAAGGAATACTGGAAGGTTACAAATTCCGGGTAACAAAAATTGACAGGATTGCCATCATCCAATCTCTTTCTTTTCTTCCCGGATTTCTGACCTTCTTTGCCTACTGTCTTTATCAGAAACAAATGACCAATGAATATTTTGCCTTCAGCATTGCACAGGTGGGATGGTACAGGAGATTTATGTTTCCGCTGCTTGCATTCTTCAGGCAGGGAAATTTCCCTACTCAATTCAACTCTTTCTATGGAATAGCAGCAATTATCATCGCTGTATTTGCATGGAAACGATTTCCGCTAAGCCTGAATATGTTGATTTGGATCAGTCTGATCCTTCCGCTTTGTTCAGGTTCCGTTATTTCTCTCCCACGATTTATCAGCGTTATTTTTCCCTTGACGATTTTTATTGGGTCATGGTTATATAAATCACGGGGTAGAAACTGGATATTAACAGGATTGTTTGGCCTTCAGATGATAACCTTTTATTTCTGGCTGATCAGCGATCCTTTCAGCTATTAGAAAAAACAGTTGAAAAGTTCCAATTTTCCAAGATTAATGGTTCGACAGATAACTTGCAACACTTTCTGCAGTTTCTTTCATCCCCTCATCTCCCTTATGCCAATCGGCCGGGCAAACCTCTCCATTTTCTTCGAAAAACTGAAGTGCATCCACCATGCGCAATGCCTCATCAATACTGCGACCCAGCGGAAAATCATTAACCACCTGGTGGCGCACAATGCCTTGCTTGTCGATGAGGAATAATCCCCTGAATGCCTGTGCCACGCCTTCAAATTCAATGGTATCATCTTCGTTATACATCCATTCGCCTGCCAGCACGTCATAATTTGCTGCAATTGTTTTTGATAGATCAGAAACGATCGGGTATTTAACTCCTTGAATCCCGCCTTTTTTCTTTTCGGTGTTCAACCAGGCCCAATGAGAATATTTTGAATCGACCGAGCATCCCACGATGGCAACATTCCTCTTTTCAAATTCCAGTATTTTTTCCTGGAAGGCTAATAATTCAGTAGGACAAACAAAAGTAAAATCCAAAGGATAGAAGAAGAAAACAACATGCTTCTTTCCAATATACTGTTGAAGGGAGAATTTTTCAACAAATTCACCGCCATTAACAACTGCGTCCGCTTCGAATGAGGGAGCTTTCTTACCAACTAATACTGACATAATTTATCTTTTTAAAATGAATGATTGTTTTTCTGCAAATATAAGATTATTTAGAAGCAATATTGATAATAAAATACTCATAAGTTCACTAGTTCACCACCTCACTACCTATCTCATGGTCTGAGATCCCTGATATTAAACTGCAGTGGAGTGTTGTTTTCGAAATCAAACAAGGTGGATTTTCGCATATTGTAGTACTGCTGCCAGTAACTCTGCAATGCATTGAAGTAAGCATTTTCCGAATTATCTGCCTCAGTTTGTGCAGTATATAATTCCTGAAAATCAGAGATTTTACCAATCATGTATCGATCCTGGGTGATCAGGTAGGATTTTTTTGCAACTGTATCAGCTTTTGCTGAGATCATAAGCTGGTTTTGCTGCATATTGAATTTCATTACATTCCTGTAAATATTTTGCTTAAAATCAATAATTCCCTGTTCTACCTGGTTTTTGACAATATCACGATTATATTCTGCAATTTTAATTTTTCCCCTTGCAACGCCCCAATCCAAAATAGGGAGATTGATCTGAAGTGTGACCTCTTCAAGGTCCTGCGATCCTTTGTAGACTTCGGGAAGAGTGGGAGCAGTCTGATTATATCCTAAAATCCCTGTGAGGTCTGCATCAAATCTTCCGGTCATTTTTGCCATGTGAACATTCATGTCGGCCGTTAGAAGCTGACGGTTAAAATCTTCTGCAGGTGAAGTATTCGCAAGAGCTTTTTCAATTGCATTGTAAGGGTTAATCGTGAAGAAACTAATATTTACCGGGGGAAGAAGGACGATGGAATCAGTCTCAGGTAAACGTAGAAATGATCTTAGCACAAATTGTACATCACTCAAAGCAAACTGTGCATCCTCAATTGAAAGTTTTGCTTTTAGCAAGCTCAATTCATACAGCAAAAGTTGATTCTGGGGGATTTTTCCAAGCTGGTATCTCCCCTTTGTGATTTTATAAAGTGTATCATAGTTTCGGTAATTTGTCTCTGCGATATTTTTTTGAACCTGGGCTTCAAGAACAGCAAAGAAATAGTTAGTAGTCTCAATATTAATGTCTTCCAGGGCCTCGAGGTATTTTCGTTTTGCAATGTCATATTGAAGAGGTTGGATTTTACGGTCCCATAAATATGGATTGCCTTTGAAGATGGGCTGAGTATATTGGATGTTGACAGGTGTACTCAGATATGAAGTTGAGATTGGATTAATAAGGTTATCTGTTCTTTGAAGTCCGCTGTTTAAAGAGATACTTCCCCCGGTAATCCCAATCTCCTGGTTTAGCCTGATATTACCCATGTAATTGATAAATTGCTGAGGAATATAACTTTTGGTGCCATCCGGATTCAGGTATAATTGGATGGATCGTTGATAATCAGGCAGGGTTCCTGAAGCAATGAGTTGGGGCAAGTACCCTCTTCGGAAATCTTTGTAAGTCAGATAACTTACCCTAAACTCTTGTTTGGCAATCAGTGCCTGAATTGATCTGTCCTTTGCAATTTCTATTGCTTCACTGAGCGTCATGATTCTGACCCTCTTCTGTGCTTCCACCTGCAATGCAGGAATTAAGAGGATCAAAAGGAAAGTGCAGACAGTAAAAATGAATCTTCGCATGTTGTTGGATTTATTTTATTCATGTCTGAGTGAAGCAACAGGTTCCTGCTGTGAAGCTCTTCGGGCAGGCATAAAACCAAAAGCAATGCCAACCGTAGCTGAAACTCCGAAGGAGATCACTACCGACCACGGGGAAACGATAGTTGGGATGGTGGTGAGTTCAGTAATTAATTTTGACAGAACGATTCCCAGTACAATTCCAATTAACCCACCTGTTATAGAGATCATCGTAGCTTCTGTGAGGAATTGCAGGATGATATCGTTCTTTGTCGCACCAATGGCTTGCCTGATCCCGATCTCTTTGATCCTTTCCATAACCGATGCAAGCATGATGTTCATGATGCCAATTCCACCGATCAGGAGAGATATACTGGCAATGGCCCCGAGAACCATATTAAAAATATCCCGTGTCCTTTCCTCCTGTTTTAGCAATAATTCCGGGACTTTAATATCAACATCTTCCACACCGGCATGACGGCGGAGCATCATTCGTTTGAGGACTTCAGTCGTGGGTTTAACCATCTTGCTTTCTTTCACCTGGACGACAATTTTATCTATCTGGTTACGGGAGGTGTTATCAGTTTGATTATCCAATGCAATGGCACCCCGGTCAAAATAAATTATCTGTTGGTTTTGTAAACTGTTCTTGTTTACTACTGAGCGGTCTTTATCACGAATCAGCAAGGTTTGGATAGGAGTATAAATAGTGTTGTTATAATCTGAAATACCTAAATTTTCGAGCGCCTGCTGGTTTACTTCACGATTTCGCAATACACCTGTAACAGTCAACCAGACCGGTCCGCATTTTATCTCCTTTCCTATTGGATTTTCCCCTGAAAAAAAATGACTATTAACCGTTGGACCAATGATACAAACAGGTTTTCCGTCTTTCAACTGTTCTTGATTGAACATTTCTCCATGAATAAGATCCAGATTAAAAACACTGAAGAAATCAGGGCTAACGCCAGTCACTTTAAGAGTCGATTTTTTACCTCCCCTGATCACATCCATTTCATAAATCACTTCGGGACTAACCTTGTCGACAGTCGGGATAATGTTTTTTATGCTTATTGCATCAAGTAAAGTCAAGCCTGGTGAGAACTTTTTTGTCTCTTTAGAGTCTGAATTATCCTTGGTTTGTGATTGTGTGGAGGAATTATCGCTTTTCGCTGAAGATTTATTCTTTTCGGTTTTATAAGAGATCACGATGTTATTGACGCCTACCAGTTTCATCTGATCCAGGATCTCCTTTTGTGCTCCTCTCCCGATTGCCATCATTGCAATTACGGCAGCGACTCCAAAGATGATCCCGAGTGCCGTGAGCATGGAACGGAATTTATTAATGAAAACTGCTTCCCATGCAATGTTAAGAATATAGATATAACGTTCGAACACGGAAGTTGTATTTATCGTGGCAACCCTGGTTTAATCATTTTGTGCTTAAACAGCAGCCTGTTTGAACTTAATTTTAATTAGTTAAGGGCACCTCTTAAAACTGTGATTTTGTAAAAATCTTAAAACAAAAACTTGCAATATCAAATGATCTGTTTTTCTTGTCATCGAAAAAACAGAAATATGAATGTCGTTCTTTGAAATTTTGTAACCTATGGACTCATTTTGTGGCTGATTTACAGTACGATTGATAGTTTTTTAGATTTTACGAGGAAGATTGATCTGAAAAAGTTGTAGATGAGGTTTCTTAATCCAATGGCCATCGCACATCGGTCAATGCCAATATTCCGGATTAGTTGCCCGGCATTAAGGTTCATCCACTGGTATCCGAAAACATGTTCAACGCGTGCACGGGTCTTTGATTTAACTGTGTTTTGCTGTTTTTGATTGTCTGTTAATTTTTTGTTTCTGTATGCTTTTTCGTGGGTAAGATTTTTCATTTTAACAGCCTTAATAGCTTTATCACAATTCTTTCCGCTATATGCGCTGTCGGCATAAACCGGCTGATCTTCCTCGTCCGGATCAAGCAGATCTTCCATCATGACGCTGTCATGCACGCTGGCCGGTGTAACCTGGTAATTTGTAATTAGTTTGCTCCCATTATTGATTTTGATGTGGTTTTTGTATCCAAAAAATGTCTTACCGTTTTTCTTGGTCCAATCAGCATCCAGGTCTTTTTGTTCAAGCTTATTGGGTTTGTTCTGCCAATCCTCAGGGACGTGGCCTTCACGAACTTGCTTGTTTTCTTCACGGGTATTACGTTGACGGGGAACCTGAACTATGGAAGCATCAATTATGGAAACGTCCTTTAATAGCAAGGCAGCTTTTTCAAGTTTCTCGTTGAACAAATAAAAAATATCTTCAATGATATAATTGGTTTTCAATTGTTCACGATAGTGCCAGATGGTTTTAGCATCAGGGACCTGTGCGTAGGAGTCTATACCAAGAAATTTACAGAAACTGTGGCGGTCAAGAATTTGATATTCGGTGTTATCATCAGACATATTGTACATCCTTTGAAGTACCAGTACTTTGAACATCATCACACGATCATACGCAGGTCGACCTCCTAAGGAAGGATCATTCACAGGAAAGGCCTTATCAATCGTCGGACGGAAATCTTCCCAGTTGATAAAGTGGTTCAGCTGATCGAGTGGATCTTTCATATTGCTTATCTTGTCCGACCGAAATTCGGCTTCAAAAAGTCCCCGGTTTTTATTTTTACGCATCTTTGATTGGTTTACTCAAAGGTACGTATAATAAACACTCATATTAATTTGATATACAAATAGATATAAACTTTTTATTAACAATTTAGTTTTTAGAGATACCCTTAATAATTGATAATTTCGTAAGGCTTGACAAGTCCTTATTATTTCTGATTTTCAGAAATAAGTTTTTTTGCTTCAGTCAGGCTAATCCTTTCATCCCCTTTGAAGGCTACAATGAAAGCATCGGAAAACCCTTTCTCTTTGGCCTCTTTCAACAATCCTGTCAAAGCTGAAGAAGTGGATTCTTTTCCTGTTGTGTATTCGAACAATTGCTGTTGGCGGTACATCCATATTCCCGGTAGACCGCCAAATTTTTCCGAACTCGTGCTGATTTCCTTGGTACAGGTAGCAATCTGAATACGGAAAACAACATTATTCTCAATCTTATTATTACTGGCTGGATTTGAGGCATGATCCTCTTTTTTTGTATCAGCAACTTTTATCGTAGAATTAACTTTTGGAATAGATTTGGGTTTATCACTACTTTGTCCTGGAGGTGCTACAATGGGTTCCTTTTTAGGAACATCGGTGTTTTTGATCGAAGGATCAGCAATACTCTGACTTATTTTTGGTTTCTCCCCAGGTTTGATGTTAATTTTTGCTGCCGAAATAAGTTCATGTTTTTTCAATTCTTCCGGGGGAATTTGTGCCAATTTAATTTTATCTGCATTTCCAGGAGGAAGCAATAACAATTCGTCATTTTCTTTAACTCCTGCTTTCAAGACGATCTCATTATCATTACTTTCTCCCGTGATTACCTGTTGCTTGATGATCCTGCCCCCGTCCTTCCTGAATACATAAGCAATACTGTCTGTACTGACAACGGCTTCGATTGGTGCGAACAATACATTGTCAATCGTAGCGGTGACGATCGTGTTCTTTGATGTCATTGATGGCCTTAAGATGGAATCAAATTCGTTGATCAGGATATTAACTTCGAAAACCTTTGCATTTGAATTAGGAAGTTGTTCGCCAACGTTGGCAACGCTCGTGACTTTACCAGTAAATTTTTTATCCGGAAAAGCATCAATCCCGATCCTGACTTCCTGTCCCACCTTGACCTTGCTGATATCAATCTCGTTGACATACGTGCGAGAAATCATTTTCGAGAGATCAGGCAATTCAGCAACGGTGAAGTCTCCCCATGTATCAACAGTTGAACCTTCCTGCTGACGTCCATTCCAGCTCCGGGTATAGATTACCATGCCTTTCTTGGGTGCAAAGATGTTGAATTGTTTTATCTTATCTTCCATCTGTTCAAGTTTTCGCTGGGCCTGGGAATAGGTTGAATTGGCATCTTCCAGGTTTGCCAGTTCCTTCCTGTATTGAAGAGTGTAACTTTTTTGTGCCTGTTCCAGGGCCCGTTCTGACTTCTCTACTTCGATATCTGCTTGCCGACGGGTGGCGGGAGGCTCATAGATAGATTGATCTTTTATGGTTTTTTTCTGTTCAAGATCATATTTAAGATTGATCTGTTCATCGCGAAGGTGACGTAAGTTAAGTGAACTGTCGAGCTGACGCTGGGTCAACTGGGTTAAGGCTTTGTCCCTGTTGGTTTCTATCTCCTTCATCTTGGAGGTTATTTCACTTTGATCCAGTGCTGCCACGAAAGCTCCTGAATCAACTTTTGTCCCTTCCTGTACCAATTTCAGGATTTTCACGGAATAGATCTGCATTTGTGGAAGACCCTGGGGGCCACGGATCTTTTCGGAAGATTTGGCGAACAATTCACCTGTCGTCGTAACCTCTATGGGGAAAGTGCCTTGTTTTACCCTGACAGTAATCTGTTGACTTTTATCGTTCCTTGAGAAAATAAAATAGGCCACAATAGCAAGAACGAATATACCTGCTATGATGTAACCGATTTTTTTCTGCTTCATAAAAGTGTTTTTGGGGAATATTAAATATCGATTTTTGCATATTTTGCATTACGCTCAATGAATTCACGACGTAAAGGAACATCATCCCCCATAAGCATCGAAAAGATACGGTCCGCTTCAGACCCATTTTCGATCGTTACCTGCCTTAATGTACGGAACTCAGGATTCATCGTAGTATCCCACAACTGTTCAGAGTTCATTTCGCCCAAACCTTTATAACGCTGAATATGAACACTGCTCTCTTTGCCGTTAGTTGTCAGTTCTTCGACGATCTGGGCACGTTCTTCTTCAGTCCAGCAATACCGTCCGGTCTGACCTTTTTTGATCAGGTATAACGGCGGAGTTGCAATATAAACATGGCCATTTTCAATGAGTTCTTTCATGTACCTGAAGAAGAATGTTAAGATCAGCGTAGAGATATGACTGCCATCAACATCGGCGTCGGTCATTATGATTATTTTATGATAACGTAGTTTTTCCAGGTTTAGTGCTTTACTGTCTTCTTCAGTTCCTATGCTCACACCAAGGGCGGTAAAAATATTCTTTATTTCCTCACTCTCGAAAACTTTATATTGCATGGCTTTTTCAACATTCAGGATCTTCCCGCGAAGTGGGAGGATGGCTTGGAATTTACGGTCACGTCCTTGTTTTGCTGTTCCACCTGCAGAATCTCCCTCTACCAGGTATATCTCGCAAAGGGTTGCGTCCCGTTCTGAACAATCAGTGAGTTTCCCGGGAAGCCCAGAACCTCCAAGAACACTTTTTCGCTGAACCAATTCCCTGGCCTTTCGTGCGGCATGACGGGCAGTGGCAGCCAAAATGACCTTGTTAACAATAGTTCTTGCTTCTTTTGGATGTTCTTCGAGATAATATGATAACAATTCACTGACCAGCTGGTCAACAACGCCCATAACCTCATTATTACCGAGTTTTGTTTTTGTCTGTCCTTCAAACTGGGGTTCCTGGACTTTAACTGAAATGATAGCAGTCAATCCTTCACGGAAGTCATCGCCGCTGATGTCGAACTTCAGTTTTGAAAGCATCCCGGTTTTATCTGCATAGCTTTTTAAGGTCCTGGTGAGTGCCCTGCGGAACCCGGCAAGATGTGTGCCGCCTTCGTGAGTGTTGATATTATTGACGTACGAATGAATATTCTCGGAGAAAGAGGTGTTGTATTGCATGGCAATCTCCATGGGTATGCCATTCTTCTCACCTTCAATGGAAATAGGTTCCGGCATTAATTTTTCACGGTTAGCATCGAGATAATCGATAAAATCTTTTAACCCGTTTTTTGAAAAAAAAGTTTCCTTTAAAAAGTTTCCTTGCTCGTCTTTCTCCCTCTCATCCGTTAGCGTAAGTGTAATTCCTTTATTTAGATAGGCCAGTTCACGAAGCCGTGAAGCCAGGATTTCGAAATCGTAATGTTCGGTAATGAAAATTGAATTGTCGGGTTTAAAGGTCACAATGGTGCCGTTCTTGTCTGTTTCACCAACAATTTTTACAGGATACATGGGTTTCCCATATTGATATTCCTGCTGAAAGATCTTTCCACCGCGATGAACAGTAACCAATAATTTTTTTGATAAGGCATTAACAACAGAAACACCAACTCCGTGCAATCCTCCCGAAACTTTATAGGTATCTTTGTCAAATTTCCCTCCGGCATGTAAAACCGTCATTACGACCTCCAGTGCAGATCGTTGCTCTTTTTCATGGAAATCAGTCGGGATACCCCTGCCATTATCCGTCTCAGTTACTGAATTGTCTTCGTGTATGGTTACATTTATCGTATTACAAAATCCTGCAAGGGCCTCATCAATGGAATTATCAACTACTTCATAAACCAGATGGTGCAACCCCCTGATATTCACGTCTCCAATGTACATTGCAGGTCTCTTCCTTACCGCTTCCAGTCCTTCCAGAACGATGATATTTTCAGCTGTATAATTCTGGCTGGCGATCTCTTTTTCTATGTCATTCATAATCAAATAATTAATTTTAGTTATGGTTAAGCAAAAGTACGAAAAATTTATGGATAAACTGATATTAAAATATCAGGATTATCAGGTATTTTATTAACAAAGGAAGGTGCAAAACCCGGAACCTGGACAAGAGGATGATCAATGTAAAAAAAACAGCAGTTCTGTAAGCAGGATTCTGTTGAATTCTATCATTTATCTGAGCCTGATGTCGCCATCAGGCTTTAGCGACCTACCCTCCGGCATTGGGCGAGCAACCCTGTTTAACCGGTTTACATGGTCTTTCAACCCATAAGGTTTACCCCTCCTGCAGTCACCTGCCTGGATCGTGAGCTCTTACCTCGCGTTTTCACCCTTACCCCGGAAACCGGGGCGGTATTTTTCTGTGGCACTTTCTGTCCCTCCGGTATTTATATCCGGAAAGCCTTCCCGTTAGGAAGTATGGCGCTCTGTGTTGTCCCGACTTTCCTCCATGCAAAAAGCATGGCGATAGAACAAACTGCTGTTGATGCAAAGGTAAGGATTTCTGCCCGGAATAGCTAACTTTGCAGTTCAATTTTATCCCCCGATGAAGGACTTAAGTACTGGTAATGAGGGTAAACTGATCCTGAGATTTGCCATCCCGATGCTGCTAGGAAATGTATTCCAGCAACTGTATAATGTGGTCGACAGCATCGTGGTGGGTAAATTTATTGGAAAAAATGCATTGGCCGCTGTTGGGACATCAGGACCTGTGATCTTTCTGTTGATCTCTTTCATGATCGGCATCACAATGGGCTTCACTATCGTGATATCTCAATATTTTGGTGCGAAAGAAATGTCAAAAGTCCAGAAGGCCATCAATACCATGTACATTTTCCTTTTCTTCATATCAATTTTGATGAGTGCTGTTGGGATTCTGATCAGCAGGTACATTTTCCGGCTTATCAATCTTCCCCCGGAAATTATTCCACAAGCCCAGGTGTTTCTTAATATCTTCTTTGCAGGACTTGTCTTCCTTTTTGGATATAATGGAACGAGCGCTATTTTAAGGGGATTAGGAGACTCAAAGACCCCACTTTACTTTTTAGTTGGTTCTGTAATTATCAACATTGGTCTTGACCTACTCTTTGTTCCCGTATTTCAATGGGGCGTTGCGGGTGTTGCTTATGCAACGGTCATCTCGGAAGCTCTTGCCTTCATCGTTCAGATACTTTATCTTAATAAGTATCATAAGGTTGTAAAATTTTCTTTTAAAGGTCTGAAATTTGACTATCCGATTTTCCTGCAAAGCATAAAAATCGGATTGCCGACTGGGTTTCAACAGACTTTTGTTGCGTTCGGGATGGTTGCATTGTACTGGGTAGTGAACCGGTTCGGTGTCGATGCCAATGCGGCATACAGTGTTGCCGGCCGGATCGATAGTTTTGCGGCTATGCCTGCTATGAGTTTCGCTATTGCACTCTCAACATTCGTTGGCCAGAATATAGGCGCCAATAAACCTGAAAGGGTTAAAACCGGTTTACGGGCAACTTTCTTTATGACCAGTGCATTAACACTTACCATTTCAGCATTTATCCTCTTTTTTAGTCGCGGATTGATGCGGCTGTTTACCAATGACGCCGCTGTTATCGAGTTGGGACATAGCTATCTTGTCGTAATCGGGATCTTCTATATCCTTTTCTCGACAATGTTCGTATTTACCGGTGTTCTTAGGGGCGCAGGGGATACCTTAATACCCATGTTCATCAGCTTGTTTTCCTTGTGGATTGTCAGGATCCCGGTGGCTTACCTGTTGTCAAATATACCATCGATAGGAGTTCACGGGATCTGGTGGTCGATCCCGATAGGCTGGTCTGCAGGATTGGTCGTTTACTATTTCTATTACCGTTCAGATCGTTGGCGGAAAAAAGCAATTGTTAAATACGACAGCGAAGGAAAGATAATTTGAAATTAAACTGATTTTCTTATCTTCATCGCGAAATTAACAGGACATACAATGGTTGATCAACAGGATCGTAAAACCTATGCACCTTGAAAATATCAGCAATAATAACTACTTATAATTCTGCGAAATATATCCGTCGCACCATTGACTCTATTCTTAACCAGGATAGAAAAGGGAAAGATTTTGAAATGGAGATCATAGTCGTTGACGATAGATCAACTGATGAAACTGCCAGGATTATTCAGGAAGAATATAAAGATATAAAACTCGTTCAAAACGAAATCAACTCAGGAGGGCCAAATAAAGGAAGAAATATCGGGCTTAAAATGGCTACCGGTGATTATATATGCATTGTCGACCACGATGATGAGTGGCTACCCTATAAAATTACTGAACAATTGAATGTCATGACAGATGGCAATATAATCGTCACCTCCAACTACCTTTTGGCAGACTCTCAAACAGGCCAGGAAATTGAAAGAGGCAATAAATCGGAGACAAAATTCACATACTATAAAAAAGATGAGACATTTTTAAACAAATTAGCCAAAAATAAAAGAGGTGAAAAGGCTTATATTGGAAGTATTCTGTTTCACAAATCCCTGAAAACAAATTATTTTGAAGAGAAATTTGGAATGGCGGATTTTGACTGGCTATTAAGACTTTTCAAAGATAATAGTTCAATAGAGATCAATATTCCCCTTTATCGAAGACATTTTTTTGGCTCAAACCTCTCGCTGGATGAGAATTATCGAAAAAACGACTATGATTATTCGATGAGTGTGTTACGAAACTACAAACAGGAATTTCCGGCTATTGTGTCAAGATCAATCAAAAGGCTAAATGGCTCGATGGCCAGGTATTATTATCTTGTTGGAAAAATGAAGCAGTCCCGTTACTATTTCCGCCGCTCTGAATTAACTTCTAAAACAATCCTCTATTACCTGACATCTTTTGCAGGTTCAGGGATCGTAAAGAAGCACTTCCATATTTTCGGATAAGCGTATTATTTATAGCTGACCCTTCCTAACATCCTTGCAAATCCTTCAATATCCAGATGAAAGAAACTGAAGAGTATTCCAATAACAGATCTGACTTTCCATAAAGGCTCATGAAATCCATAATGGAAAATGGATCTTGCGTAACTTTTCCGTGCTTCCCTGAAATTTTTCCTGATTAATTGATACCTGCCCGAACGGGAGTGTGCAATTACTAATTTTCTAAAATAGAATTTATCTAAAGATTTTCTTGTGATTTCAGAACCAAAAACGGATGGATGTTCCTTATAAAAAGAGAGAGCGTGCTGGTAAAAACCCTCCCACATTTCGGCTGTATACGTTTTGGTTACCTGGTTAGGATAAACGCGCCATCTTGCAACCGGGACATTCACAAAATAAAATTTGCCATATAGAGACAACTCCATCCAGGTTGGCAGATCGACCAATGGTAAATGATGAGGTTGTTTGAATCCTCCTATTGACTTTAGGCATTCCAGTCGGATAATGACCGTTAGAGCCGGTATGAAATTTTCAAACAGGATCCGTTTTGCAATGCTACCTACCGGATCATTTTCTTTGATTTCAGTTGAAATGTTCCAGAATGAATTCAGCTTATAATCCGATTTCAGATCTGCATGTGAAGAATAGGCCTGCCCATAGGAAAGAACAAAACTGTCATCTTTTTCGAGCCCTGAAACCTGTATTGAGAGTTTCTCAGGTAGCCATACATCATCACCCTCAAGAACAGCAATATATTTCCCTTTCGATTTGGACAATCCTAGATTATAGGTTTCGGCCAACCGGGAAATACCAATATTTCTTTGTGTAAAAACACTTATCCTTTGATCGTCTTTAGCAATAGACTGAGCGATGTTAAAGGTATCGTCTGTACTTCCATCATCAATTATGATCATCTCCCAGTTCTGATAGGTTTGAGCCAACACGGAATTAATACAATCTGAAATATATTTTTCATGATTGTAGGTAGGGGTTATAATAGAAACTAAGGGAGAAACGTCCATTATATTTTAAATTAATTCGTCACTTTTAACCGGCTCGAGAATAATGGTTACTAGCCATTAATTCCTCATTCAAAATTCAAACTCCTAATTGATAATTTAAAAAAGGTCACCGTTCACCACGTCACCAGTTTACCACCTAATCTTTAATACAACGAACTGAGATTGCATTCGCACGAGAAGCCGGATAAATGGAAACGCTTGGATCCGGATCATTCATTCCATGTGCCCACGCTTTTGATGAAGTATATGCCGTCGACGACCAGAATAAGGTGGCAAAGTTCTGGAAGTCCCAACTTTTATTAATATATCTGGCTCCTGTTAAAAGTGCAACGAAGCCTGAGTATCCGGAATATTTCAAAGGGCTGCCGGCGAATCCATTATTTGTCCAGTTTGCAAATAACGTATTCCATTCGTTCTCCGTTGGAATATGCCAGGTGGGAGGACAAAAACCCTGATCAGCAGGAGTATCATCGTAAAGCATAAGTTCATCCCATTGATAGAGACCTCCCAGGTTTGTGCAGTTGGTGGGATTATCATTATAACAATACTTCTCTGCAACGCAGTTATCCCTTTGATCCTGTGATGATACAAGGACAGTCCCGTAATTCAGGTTCGCGGCCATCCAGCATTGGGAACCTAATTGGACTGTTGTATAAACCTTGTTGTCACGTATATCGGTCAGGTTATTTCCACAGGTAAATGCCGGTGCAGCCTGAACGATAATGTGAATGCTATTACTAGCGCTGCATAAGGCCGCATTTGTATAAGAATAAGTTATTGTCTTGGTTCCTGTTCCTGCTGCTGATGGCGTAAAGATTCCTGTTACTGAGTTGACTCCGGGTCCTGAATAAGTTCCGCTTAAGGGAATTCCTCCTTTTAATTTTATAGGTTTGGCAGTGAGAATCGTGATGGTATCAAAGCAAGCGGTAAAAGTAACAACAGGATTACCGTTGATGGACATGATTATCGAATTACTTGTAGCAGGATTCCCGGTGGTACAGGTAAGGTTTGAAGTTAATAAACAGGAGACAACATCATTATTTAATGGGATGTAAGTAAACAGGTTTGAATTTGAACCTGCATTGATGCCGTTGACCTTCCACTGATAAGTTGGCGAAGTTCCTCCGTTAACCGGTGTGGCAGTATATGTTACAGAAGATCCTGCACAAACAGGATTTGCACTGGCCGAAATTGTCTCACTTACGGGCAGGTTTGAACTGACTGTCATTGTGATTGTGTTTGAAGTTGCAGGATTGTTGAGTATGCAACTTGTCAATGAAGTGGTGAGAATACAGGTAACCTGATCATTATTGGCAGGAGTGTAGGTATATATAGGATTATTTGTACCAGCATTAATGCCGTTAACCTGCCACTGGTAAGATGGAGTCAACCCGCCATTAGCAGGGGTTGCTGTAAATGTAACGGATGTTCCCTGGCAGACAGCAGTGGCAGAAGAAGATATCAAGACATTCACCTGATTTATCGGATTTACGATCATTGTGATGATGTTGGAAGTGGCTGGATTATTTGATAAACAATTAGTATTTGACGAAGAGAGGACACACTTTACATTATCTCCATTCAATGGCAGATAAGTATAAACAGGCAAATTTGATCCAACATTGGTTCCATTCACCTTCCACTGGTAAGATGGAGCTGACCCGCCATTAGTTGGTGTCGCAGTGAAAGTCACTGAGGTCCCGGCACAAATGTTGTTACCGGAAGAAGAGATAGTTATATTTACCGGACTCTGCGGTATTACTGTTACCAGGTACGAAACAGGACTGCCCGCACAGTTGCCGATTGCGGGGGTAATAACATAGGTCACTGTTTCATTCACGGTATTTGTATTCGTAAGTACCTGGTTGATCGTATTCCCGGTTCCCCCTGAGAAACCTGAAACAAAGCCTGAAGAACCCGTTGCAGTCCATGAAAATGTTGCATTTGGAATACTAGCAGTCAAAAGGATGTTTGTTGAAGAACCAGAGCAAATTGATTCTGAAAGCGGGTTATTTGTTTCAACAGGTGGAGTAGTGGTAAACAATTGAACAGTATCCGATGCCTGGCAATTATTTGTATTCGTGACAATGGCCTTGTATATCCCGGCCTGACCTGTGGTGAAGGTCTGAGAATTTCCAACCGGTAAACCTGTTCCAAGATTTATCCATTGATAAGTACAACCGGGGCAAGTCCCGGCATTGAAGGTAACCGTTTGTCCAAGGCATACAGTGGTGTCTGCTCCCAGGTTCACTGTGGGGGCAGATAATAAAGCAACATTTATAGTATCGCTTGCAGTGCATCCGCTTTGAGTAACAGTGACCCAATAAGTTCCAGCCGCAGAAACAGTGATTGTTCTTGAAGTCGCCGCGGTTGACCAGAGATAGGTTGTAAAACCTGGTCCGGCATCAAGGGTTGTTGATTGTCCCGGGCAGATGCTTTTGTCAGGCCCAAGATTTACTGTGGGAACAAGCCCGATCACAATGGTTTTACAAAGACTTACCTGGTCAGGTAAGCCATCATCAACCAATAATCTTACATTATAGGTGCCCGTCTGGTTGTAAGAGAAAGGTGGTGGATTGAACAGATTGGATGAAGGAATAGAAGCATCAGTACAGGGTGGGAAAGTTAATCGTGTAAGTGTAAAAGAACCCCTGTTTGTTATGTATGCAAAAAGTGTATCATTCTGACGGAAGATCTCTGAAAAGCTATGGGGTTTATTGAGGTCACCTATATCCCCAAGGATCTGACCTGTCACAGTACCTCCAACTCCTCCTGTAAATAGTAATTTACCAAGCTGACCAACTGTTAAATAATTTGTAAAGTAGCCACTCGTTAAATCACAATCACGTAATAAAGTCAGCCCACCGGGCGAATTAAACCCTCCGGGATTTCCTAAATTCTGCGCAGTTGGCGTATTCAGAAGAGAACTTCCAAATTCTAAGCGGTCTAATCCGACATCCATTGCTAAACCATACCATAATGTATCTTCTTCTACAATACATAATGCACCAGGGCTGGTCATTATTCCAAAATTCCCAAAATCTGTCAATGTCGGGATGTTTGCCAGACTCGTACCAAAATTGAACCTTACCAACTTATCTCCAGTCGTACAGGTTGCAAATCCTAGCCATATCGAGTCCTGCTTTATTACAACTAAGCCATGCAACATTACCAAACCGGTGAAGGGGCCTAAATCCACTGCTGTCGGGGTATTAGCTAAGGAATTACCGAAATTCAGCCTGACTAATGTTGTGTTGTCATTCACAAATCCATACCAATTCCCATTATCTTTCTTTACCTGGATTCCTTCAATTGAATTACCAAGGAGCCCACCAAATGTTCCAAGATTAGTCCAGCTAATAGGGTCATGGCTAAAAGTCGTTCCATGGTAATAACGGATTATACCAGCGAACTGACAACTAATAAAGGAATAACAATTAATGCTATCCTGTGCAAGAGTAACATAGGTTGGAACATTAAGCAGGTTTCCCGGGTTTCCGATATTTACCCCGGTTGGATCATTATTTGCATTGCCGGAGCAAAAGCTCCAAAAAAAAGTTGATCCTCCTGTCGTCAGGTTTGTAATGGTTATCTGGGCACCAACGCAACTGGAGTCGGGCAATGTAAAATTCACAACAGGCTGTCCTGATATGGTCGGTTGGAATCCTGAAAGAATAAGTACGAGATAGAAAAATTTAATTATCTTCTTCATCCTGGTATGATGAAAACTTTTTTGGCCTGATGCAGCCAGACAAAAATACAAAAATCTATTTAGCAGCTATTAAAAAAAATGAATATCTACTGATGAAATCATAGATCTGGTAAGGAAAGTAACTTTTTATAATTCTTTCTCAATGCAGTTGATTATCCTTTCGGCAGTATGTCCATCCCAGAGTTCAGGAATTTTCCCGGATTTCCATTTACCATCCATTATTTGTTTGGCAAAATGAATGATCTTCACGGTGTCTGTGCCTGCCAGTTCATTTGTCCCTTCTGTTATTGTAATTGGCCGTTCAGTATTTTCACGTATGGTAATGCAAGGGATTCCATATACCGTTGATTCTTCCTGTATACCACCGCTATCGGTAATCACCATTCTGCATCCTGCTACCAATCGCCCGAAATCGAAATACCCCAGCGGATCGCAAAGGATCATTTGTTGCATGCTACCAGTAATCGATTTCAATTCGGGATCATCGAGAATTTTGCGTGTCCTAGGGTGAACAGGAAATACAACAGTTAATCGTTCCTGAATCTTTGCCAGTGCAGACAGGATCCGCTTGAAATCAGAAATGTTATCTACATTGGAGGGCCGGTGAAGTGTGACCAGGGCATAGTTATGATCTTCAATCCCCAATTGTTCAATGATCCTCGATTGCCTGATCTGGGGCTGGAAATCCATCAGGGTATCGATCATAATATTCCCGACAAGATGGATCTTGCCGGCTGAATGCCCCTCTTTAAGCAGGTTGTCAACTGCATCTCTTGAAGGAGGCAATAAAAGATCAGCGATAGCGTCAGTGACCATACGGTTGATCTCTTCGGGCATACTCCTGTCAAAACTCCGGATCCCTGCTTCAACATGGATGATCTTGATGCCCTTCTTTGCAGCAACCAGCGAACATGCCATGGTTGAATTCACATCGCCGACTACCAGGATCCCATCCGGATTCTGCTCGTCACAAACATCGTCAAAGCGCTCCATGATACGGGCAACTTGTTTCGCATGAGAGTCAGAACCAACCTCTAATGAGATATCAGGTGAAGGAATATTCAACTCCTGGAAAAAACGTTTCGACATCTCGATGTCATAATGTTGCCCGGTATGCAGCAAGATGGGCTCTATAATTGATGACTTCCGCATCTGGAGCATGATCGGGGCAATCTTTATGAAATTTGGGCGTGCTCCAACAATATTGATGATTTTCATGTTTTTCGGTAGTTGTTCCTTTAGTTGGTCCCTGTTAATTCATTAAGGATAGATGAAATCTTTCCGGTGAGGCCTTTCCTGGAGAAAGCATCAATTTTGCCTTCTTGGTCCTGAAGAAGTCCTTGTTTATAACGGCTATATAATTCCTGTAGAGCATTCCTGATAGATATCTTGTCATTAAAATCACAGGTTATCCCGGCATGTGCTTCACGAATGATTCTGGCACTGTCGCCAGTAGTCGGACCAATGCAAAATATCGGTCGCCGGGTGGCCAGGTATTCAAATATTTTGCCGGGAATAATACCCATCACATTTGGCGTATTATTCAGCAGAAGTAACAGAACCTGCGATCCTGCCGATTCCTTCAAAACCTCATCATGAGGCATATACTCTGTTTTTTCGGTCCGGGATAAAAGCTGGTACTTCTCCAGGCTTTGAAAAAGTGATACGTCACATTTACCAATGAAACGAAGCTGGAGGTCATCACTAAAACCTTTATTTTCAGAACAGATCTCGGCAAGAACTTCCCATAGTAAATCCGGGTTGCGGTCTTTATTCAGCGAACCGATGTGTGTAAGTTCAAAGGTCTTTGCAACATTCCGGTCGGGTATCTTGAAGTCATCAGGGTCAAATCCATTTGTAACAACATCGTATTTACGAGGGAAAATGCTGTTGAAATCGACTGCCCAGTTCCAACTGACAATGGTTACCCGGTCAGCCCGGGAAAGAACTGCTTTTTCAAGACGATGATGCTTATTGTTTGCCCATGTAGTCAGGCGTAACTTATCATAAAAGTCGATCCCTGTCCATGGATCCCGGAAATCGGCAAGCCAGGGGATGTTTAATTTTTTTTTCACACCCAATGCGATCAGGTGCATGGAATGCGGAGGTCCTGTAGAAACGATTGCCTCTACTGGGTGGATTGAAAGGTACTTAATCAAAAACCTGATGGATGGTTTGATCCAGAACCTCCGGGCATCGGGGATAAAAAGATTACCCCTGATCCATACTGAAAGGTTTTCTATAACAGGATTCTTCTTTTTCTCAGAAAGGAAACCAGCCTGGATCTTATCTTCTTTTTTCTGACCGATGAATCGCTTGTATGCATTATAAGGTTCCCATATTGGTGTTTTTATCACTTCGATTTCAATGGGAATATCTTTGAACAAGGATTTATCTGCTTCAGGAAATTCCGGATTTTCCGGAGTATAGATCACCGGCTCCCAACCAAAATCACGCAAGTACTTGGTGAATTTAAGCCACCGCTGCACCCCGGCACCACCACTGGGTGGCCAGTAATAGCTGATGATCAGCACTCTTTTCATGAAACCGGTGTAACGGCTTTCCTGATTTCTACGAAAGCAAGACCTATTACAATCAGGATCAAAATGATAGAACTGATCAATGAAATTTTTTCGCCGACCCGGTAGACTTTTGGTTCGAATTTAAATTCAACTTTATGATCGCCCGCGGGCAGGATCATGGCGCGTAACACGTAGTCGGTTTGAAAATGAGGCATCAACTTTCCGTCAACATAAGCATTCCATCCTTTCGGGTAATATATCTCAGAGAAGACAGCAAGACCCTTATTTTTTGATTTGTAGCTGTATAAGAGATCATTCGGAGCGTAATGTTCTAAAAGGATTGCATCCGAAGGATCACGTCCCGGAATGAATCCTTTCAGGTCTTCAGCAAATTTCTTGTTGATGATGGCTGTTTCCTTAGGATTGAATTTATGGATAGATCCGAGTTCTGCATCAGCATTTTCAACCAGGTTGAAATTGTTTACAAACCAGGCGTTTCCAAGTGCATTCTGATTAGGGAACACCGCTGTTTGATTGTTCTTTTCAGGAATAATTATATATTTAGTGTTCAGCATGTTCAGAACACCGGTACTGTCAGTGTTCATGCTTCTTGCAAGAGTTTCAATGTCTGGTTGAATACCCTCGTCAATCAACTCCTGGTACCGGCGCAGTTTTGCACCATGGTACCCGCCGAGTGATTTATGGAAATAAGAAGTGCTGGCATCATTAAATGTGTTTACTGCCAGGTTTAGTACACGGTAGTCGGGTGATTTATCTTTGAGGATTTGTTCATCGGCAGGTGTGGGTTGGTAAGGTGTTGCCATCTCTGATTGTGACCTGAAACTCTCAGTGTTCAGATATCTTTTGGCAATGGGATACATATCGACAAGAATCAGTAGAGCAATGATAATGTATGCATATTGCTTCCTGATTTTTTTAAACAAGGCAGCGTACATCACTACACTGGTCAGCAAAATAAAGATCAGGGAACGCCAGGCATCCATCTGAAGCAAGCTCTGACGGTCCTCACGCATACCTTGCATCAGCCAATCGGGTAGTCCTGATTGTTTTGCCCTTGCTGCATCAGCAGAACTTGTGAAATCAAGGAACATTCCTGGAATAAGTGCAAAGATCAGGGTTATTCCCCCAACGATCCCAACTGCAAGAAAAAGCTGTTTCCTTAACTTCTTCGGATCCCTTTTAGGATCGAAGAATTCTTTTAATGCAAGTATCCCCAGCAATGGCATGGCGAATTCAGCTATCACAAGGATCATAGTCACCGACCTGAACTTATTATATCCCGGCACATAGCTGAAGAAAAAATCGGTCAGGATCATGAAATTGTGTCCCCATGCAAGACAGATAGACAATATAGTAGCTGCCAGGAGCCACCATTTTATGGGACCTTTAATAATCAGTAATCCAAGAACAAAGAGGAAGAAAATAATGGCACCAACATAGACCGGCCCCGCTGTAAAGGGCTGCGAACCCCAATACATCGGCAGGTGCTGATCAACAAACTGACGAACATTCTCTTCGGGAACATTATTAGCCCTGAGGGCCTTGGCTGTGTTTGAATTGATGTCGAGCTTCTGATCGGTTCCTCCATAAAAATTAGGGATGAGGAGTGTCATGGTCTCCCCGACTCCATAACTCCATTGCGTTGCATAGTCCTTATCAAGCCCTGTAGTCCTGTTAGCCTTATTGGTTGTCAGTTCAGATTTCCCCCGGATGGTATAATTCCCATACTCGTATGTTGCCCAAAGACTTGTGATATTTGTTGCTAAAGCAAAGCCACCGGCGATGAAAATAATGCCAAAGGAAAGGAAGTAGGATTTATAGGTTTTTAATCGTATGGCCTGGATCAATTCGCTGATCCCAAGAATAACCGCAATAATGACCAGGTAATAAGTTATCTGCGGATGATTTGCTTTCAGTTCAAGGGACAGGAATACTGCGGAAATTAATCCTCCAAGGACGTATCGCTTTCTGAATGTCAGAATAAAACCGGCGAGTACCGGGGCCATGTATCCGATGGCATGTGCTTGTGAATTGTGGCCAACATCAATAATGATCATGAAAAAGGACGAGAACGCAAAAGCAATGGCTCCTGCAATGGAAAGCCATGGATCGACTTTCATGACAAGCAGAAGGAAAAAGAATCCCATGAAATAGAGAAACAGCATATTGGCAGGGCGCGGCAATCCCAGAGTAAATATTGTGTCAAGATAACCCAGAAGGTTAGAGGTGTAATTTGTGGAGATCTGGTATGCCGGCATTCCGCCAAACATGGAATTTGTCCAAAGGGGTTCCTGTCCGGTAGTTGCCCGGAAATCAGCGATCTCTTTTGACATTCCTTCGAATTGCGCAGTATCACTCTGGAAGATGCGCTTTCCTTCAAGCAAAGGGCTGAAGAAAGCAAATGTGATGACGATGAATAGAAGGATTGCTGCCAGGTACGGAGCGACTTTTTTGAATGAGATGTTTTTCATGATGTAGAAGATGAGAGGTCAAAAAATAAAAAAGAAGATAATTGCGAAATTACCTTCTTTCTAAAAACGAAATAAGAAAATTGTTTGAGATCAAAACAAAATAATTATTTCTGATCCATAGGTTCGTCGGAAACTGTAAGTTTTACTCTTCCTTTGGCTCTTCTGGAAGCCAATACCTTCCGGCCATTTGCACTTGACATCCTTTCACGGAATCCGTGTTTGTTCTTTCTTTTTCTGTTTGATGGCTGAAATGTTCTCTTTGTCATTTTATTTCAATTAAGGACGGCAAAATTACGATTATTTTTAATTCCTGCAAGGCAATTTAAATATTTATTAGTTCAGTTTCGCACAATTTAAGGGTGAATTACCGGTAAATGAATCCCGGTAAGTCAAAAACATTGGTGCAATCCTTATCAAATGTGCAGAAATGAACAAAACGTGGTTAGTTTCTTTTTATTCTGTTGCTTCTCGTGTATTTCAGGTGTTCGTACTTTGGTTTAAAAAAAAATGGAGAAATTCCATTTCTCGTACATTGATCTAAAACCTAACTACATCAAGCCTTTTATGCCTTTAACCTCATCCGGTGCTTTTTCATTTTGGAGAGCAAGAAGTGTTTTCATTACGTTTATCATCATTACCGGATTGTCAATCCCGGTTTTTGGGCAGATTAAAGCTGCAAAGGCTGAAATGGCGCAATACAATTATTCAAAGGCAATAGAAATCCTGCACCAGTTCATTCAAAAAGCCGATCCTAAAACAAAATTGGAAGCTACTCTCCTTATGGCAGATTGTTACCGCCTTCAAAACGATATGCAGGATGCAAGGTCATGGTATTTCAAGGCCATCAGAATGGGGAATAATGATCCCCTGACTTATTTTTATTATGGTAAAGCATTACGGGCTTGCGGAGAGTATGAAGCGGCAAAGAAAATATTCCTGCGGTACGATTCCATGATGCCAGATGATCACAGGGGAAAAATATATGCCAGCTTTTGTGATAGCGCCATCGCATGGGATGAGAAGCCTTTTGCATTTGAAGTTAATAATGCGAGGAACCTGAATTCTGCGAGTTCGGAGCTCGGACCGGTATTTTATAATGATGGAGTAGTATTTGCCACTGATAAGATTATGACAACCGAGGATGAAAAAAAATCCGGCTGGGCAGGACATGGTTATTTAAAGCTGGTGTTTGCCGATCCTAAACAAAAAGACGATTTTTACGGCGAGTATAATCTTCCCAGGCTTATTCCTGAATTATACACAAATGGAACCAATGATGGTCCTGCAACATTTAGTAAAGACGGGAATGAGGTTTTTATTACCAGGACTACCAAAATAACCGACAAATCAAAAGATGCCTCTGAAGATGGACAGTCCAATCAGCTGAAGATATATTCAGCAACCAAGACAGGAGATAAATGGTCGAAACTGAAGCCCTTTTTCTTTAACAGCAATCATTACTCAGTCGGTTATCCTGCACTATCGCCCGATGGTACTTCCCTTTATTTTGTTTCTGATGTGGAAGGAGGTTATGGAGGGTTAGACCTTTATGTTACTACGAGGGAAGGAAATAACTGGTCTGCACCAGCCAATCTTGGCCCGATAGTCAATACTTTTGGAGATGAGACATTTCCATTTATAGCCGACAATGGCGATCTTTATTTTGCTTCTGACGGACATCCCGGCTATGGCGGACTCGATATATTTGTTACAAGGAAGGTTGGAAATGTATGGCTGAATCCACAAAACCTTGGAAGACCGATCAACTCTTCTTATGATGATTTCGCACTGGCAATGTATAAAAATGATTCAGTTGGTCTTTTCAGTGCCAATCGTCCGGGGGGAAGAGGGGAGGATGATATTTATACTTTCCGTGTAGTCGGACCGTTACCGGCACTTACATCTCAGCCTGCAATCGCAGCGGTTCAAAACCCGGCTCAGCAAAATGAAACAAAGCCTGCAGTCAAGGAAGAACAAAAAGGTCAGCCTGCACTTGCTGAGAATATAGTTCCGGTGCCGACTCCAGTAACAGCAGAAGTAACACCTCCTGAACAAAAACAGGAAGTTACTCCACAACCTAAAGTGACTCCGCAAGAGGAGACTAACCATGCCGTAATAGCAGAACAAAAGGTTCAGCCAACTCCAGTGACAGAAGAAAAAGTAACACCTTCACCAACTGAGAATATAGTTCCGGTGCCGGCTCCAGTAATAGCAGAAGTAACACCTCCGGCACAAAAACAGGAAGTTACTCCACAACCTAAGGTGACTCCGCAAGAGGAGACTAACCATGCCGTAATAGCAGAACAAAAGGTTCAGCCAACTCCCGTGACAGAAGAAAAAGTAACACCTTCACCAACTGAGAATATAGTTCCGGTGCCGGCTCCAGTAATAGCAGAAGTAACACCTCCGGCACAAAAACAGGAAGTTACTCCACTACCAAAAGTGACTCCCCAAGAGGAGACCAAACCCGCAGTAATAGCAGAACAAAAGGTTCAGCCTGCTTCTGTGACAGAACAAAAAGTAACACCTTCACCAACTGAAAATGCTGTTCCTGCACAAGCACCTGTCACAGCAGAGCAAAAAGTAACATCTCCGCCAACTGAGAATGTAGTTCCGGTGCCGGCACCGGTTACAGCAGAAGTAAAACAGCCAGAACAAAAACAGGAAGTTACTACACAACCTAAAGAAACTCAGCAACAGGAAACCAAACCTACAGTCATAGCAGAACAAAAAGTAACACCTCAACCAACTGAGATAATAGTTCCGACGCCAGCGCCTGTCACAGCAGAGCAGAAAGTAACATCTCCGCCAACTGAGAATGTAGTTCCAGTGCCGGCACCGGTTACAGCAGAAGTAAAACAGCCAGAACAAAAACAGGAAGTCACTCCACAACCAAAAGTAACTCCACAAGAAGAAGTTAAACCTCCAGTGACAGCGGAAGCAACACCACCGGCCCAAAATCAGGAAGTTCTTACGGAACGTAAAGAAATTCAACCTGCAATGACGACAATAAATCCCGCTCCTAAGTTAATGGTTACAGGTTGTGTAAAAGACGGTACAACACATGAACCCATTCCAACAGCAACTGTATTCTTTCTGAATGAGAATAACGGGAAAGTATTTGTGCATAAGGCAAATGAAACAGGTTGCTTCAGATCAGAATTAGTAACCGGAATTAATTACACGATCAAAGCAATGCAAACCGGGTATTCCTCAGATTGTCTTCCATTCTTTTCCAGTACCTCAGACAACCAAACCGAGACCGGGATCTCAAATGATCTTCTTCTTGAAAAATTCGGCGTTATTCATTCTTATCAAGTTGATAATATCTATTACGATTTTGACCGCTTTTTTATTCGTCCGGATGCAGAACCATCCCTCAATAAACTTGTTCAGATCATGAACGAGAATCCAGTCACGGTCGAATTAGGAGCACATGCCGATTGCAGGGGTACTGCCGCTTACAATATGATCCTCACTGAGAGACGGGCTGCTTCAGCGGCTCATTACATCATTCAGAAAGGAATTAGCGGGGCCAGAATTACCAGTCATTGGTACGGGAAATCAAGATTGACAAACAATTGCAATTGTGCTGAAGGAGTTCATTGTACTGAAGCACAGCACCAGGCTAACCGCAGATGTGAGTTTAAGATATCAGTGCCTTCATTGGCTGCCACTGAATCCGGCATAAATCTTGATAAATATCATGAAGGGGATACTCTGGATACTCGTTTGTTACCACCTGGTTTCTTTAAAAATTGCAATCATCACATACTAAGTGGCCCACTGGCTGAACTCCTGAATTCTTCAACCCTTCTCCCTATGGAACAAAGTTCCAATGTGTTTTATACAGTTCAGATCGGTGCCTTCTCATTCCTGAAACCACATTTTAATAACCTGAATGAT
Source organism: uncultured Bacteroidales bacterium (assembly GCA_963800585.1). Taxonomy (GTDB): domain Bacteria; phylum Bacteroidota; class Bacteroidia; order Bacteroidales; family FEN-979; genus FEN-979. The sequence continues at coordinate 158,787 of CAWDBP010000002.1, read as the reverse complement.
GTTATGAGCTGTAAAGGAAGAGATGGCATACTCAGGTGTTTTATCGGAAAGTTTTCATCAAAGGAGGAAGCCCTTTGGTACCGGGATCATCTTAGGTCGGGAGAATTTATAGATGCCTTCGTAACCGTCATGGATGAGAAACATAATCCGTCGGCCTCCGACCAGATGGTTTATCTGAGTAAGAAATAAAAAAAGAGGCCTTTCATGAAGGCCTCTTTTATAGTCTGTGACTCTGTGACTTTATCTTTAGCTGGCACCTCAATTAATGAAATGCCCATTATTTCACAGGAATTTGTTTTAATGTCTCAACAAGGAAATCCCAGAACTTCTTTACAGTAGCAATATTGACCTTTTCGTCCGGAGAATGAGGGTAACGAATAGTCGGTCCAAAGGAGATCATATCCCAATTCGGATAAACACCACCCATCAAACCGCATTCGAGTCCGGCATGAATAGCTTTAATCTCAGGTACATTTCCATATTTCTTCTGGTAAATATCCTGCATTGTCTTAAGGATCGGCGAGTTGGGATTGGGTTTCCATCCCGGATACTGCCCGTCAAAATTGACCTCAGCCCCTGCAAGCTCAAAAACACTCTGCATCATATGTTCAAGATCCATTTTGGCGGAATCAACGGAACTGCGAAGCAGGCAATGAACCCTTACGATACCATTCTCTGATTTGACAATGGCTAAATTGGTGGAAGTCTCTACCAGGCCCGGCATTTCATTACTCATCCGCATGACTCCATTAGGGCAGCCGTAAATAGCATTGATCAGGTTGCTTTGTGTTTTTTCATCCATGACACTCTTTGGAACATCCGCAGGAACAGCTTCTATTTTCAGGTCTGGCTCTACTGCAGATAATTCTTTCCGGATCTTTTCCATAAATCCAGGAAGACATTTAAGGAAGTCATCTTTTTTATCCACCGGGATGGTAATCAGTGCGAACGACTCTCTGGGAATAGCATTCCGGAGGCTGCCTCCATCGACAGATGAAAGGCGCAATCCATGTTTCCGCGCACCATGCCACAGAATGCGGAACAACACTTTATTTGAATTTCCACGACCCAGGGCTATGTCTACACCACTATGTCCTCCTTTTAGTCCTGTAACATTGAGCTTGTAACCAAGGACTCCGGAATCAGCCGGGACTTCTTTAACCGTGAATTTCATATTTGCATTGGTTCCACCGGCACACCCGATGTACAATTCTCCTTCATCTTCTGAATCAAGGTTCATCAGGATATCTCCTTTCAGTATTCCTGGCTTAAGTCCGAAAGCGCCGGTCATACCTGTTTCTTCATCGCAGGTAAACAATGCCTCAACAGGTCCATGCGGGATGTCTTTTGACTCGAGGATGGCCATCGCTGCAGCAACACCCATACCATTGTCGGCTCCAAGTGTGGTTCCTTTTGCTTTCACCCATTCACCGTCAATAACGGCATCAATAGGATCTTTCTCAAAATCATGAACTTTATCGCTGTTCTTCTGGGGTACCATGTCGAGATGTCCCTGGAGAACAACTCCCTTCCGGTTTTCCATGCCGGGAGTGGCAGGTTTGCGGATGATAATATTACCCACCTCATCAGCAATGGTCTCAAGCCCAAGGCTCTTCCCAAAATTTAAAACGAATTGCTGTACTTGAACTTCTTTCTTTGATGGTCTGGGTATTTGAGTCAGACTGTAGAAATTTTTCCATAAGTCCTTTGGCTCCAAATTCAGAATGTCTTTACTCATAATCAATGTTCCTCCATTATTTATATACGGTTTATAGATATTTTCCCTCCCCAAATATAGGAAATTATTTGCCTTGATCAGGTTTTTTTTCTACAGTTATTTCCCTGAATGTGATATATCTTTCCTGGTAAAGCAGTGAAAGAAACTGGGTTACACGCTCCTCTGTTTCCTCCTGCGAAGGAAGTTTTTCAGGATAGATCGCCTGTAAACGATTGCAAAGTTCATTCACATTGCTGGTCCCGTCGATCCGGGTCCAGATCGCAGAACCAATTTCATCTAAATGGATCCTGATAAATGCCTTTTTCCAATTCGGTTGTAATGCCCGCTTTAAAATATGATGCTTGAATCTTGGCATTAACAGATCCACCTTGCCGTTTTCCAGGATCTCAAACTCCATCATTCTAAACGGGGTCAGGTCCAGATAATTGGACTTTTTCAGGATTCTTCTTCGCTGAAAGAAATTCAATGCTTTCATTTTTTAAAATAAGACCTCAAAGGTAGATCACCTTTGAGGTCTTATAATTATTATAAGTTAACTGGTTACTACATTCCTGAAGCAGGTGGTGCCGGTTCATCAGGCTTACCTGCATTTTTTAACGGAATCTGGATCAATACATATGCGATAATTGCAAGGACGATGAAGCTGATATAGAAGGTCGGGTTTTTGAAGAAACTGAAATAATTGTAAAGGAATATATTGAACACTGCAAAAATGGCGATGGCCAACCCCATCAAAGCCTCTCCTGCAATCAATCCGGATGCGAGAAGTACGCCTGTGTTTTCAACCCTTACTTTCTGAGCAGCGTTGAATTTTCTCTTATCAGTGAACATATCTACGGCACCTTTGATCAAACCACCGACAAAAATTGCAAAAGTAGTTTCGATGGGCAAATACATCCCGACGCTGACAAGCATCGGACTCTTAACTTGCATCAGGATAAAGGCTGTTCCCATCAGCATTCCTGCGATAATAAGGGGCCAGGCCATTTGTCCCTGGACAATCCCCCTTGAAAGAATGGCCATAAGGCTGGCCTGGGGAGCAGGAAGGTTCTTGCTTCCAAAACCACCGGAATAGCCAAGGTTTTTTCCGCTTGCAATATCACCATCATTGAGGAAAGCAAGAACGGCAAACATGACAGCACCCGCAAGGATCACACCGAGGATATCCCCAACCTGCATTCTCCACGGCGTACCACCAAGAATATGACCGGCTTTCAAATCCTGAAGCATCTCTCCGGCAACTGCCGCTGATACACAAACAATGGCAGCAACACCTAAAACCGTTGCTACGCCTGCATTGCCTTGGACACCCAGGGCAACAAGGATCAGTGCGGTGACAACCAGTGCTGTCAGGGTCAGTCCGCTGATCGGGTTATTCGATGATCCCATAATCCCCACAAGATAGCCGGATACGGAGGCAAAAAAGAATGCCAGGATGATCATGACAGTTGATGCCACGATAGCAATAAGAAGATTTGTTTCAAAAATAAAATAAGTAATCCCGAAAGTCAGGACGGCAACGGCTGCAATACCAACCATAATCCAGCCAAAACTGATATCTTTTTCATTTCTTGGAACATGGGAATCAATTCCGCTGGCTGCTTTCTTTACATCTTTGACAGAACGGGCAATCCCTGTACTCAGGCTTTTCCTCATCCTGAACAAGGTGAATGCCGCACTCACTAACATACCGCCAATGGCAATCGGACGGATAATGAATTTCCAGATCTGGAAGATCTGATAGCTGGGATCTGAAACTTTAGACATTGCAGTATCCATTGTCAGTGTGGCATCTTTAGTCATAAGGAATGTAGCCCAATCGTGCAGGTTGACACTCGGCATCAGAAAATACATTATCATCGGGGCCATCAATCCCCAGGCAAGGAGTCCTCCGCTAAAGTTCAATGCGCCGAGTTTTGGTCCTATAATATATCCAACACCCATGTAAGCAGGGCTTACACCGGGTGAACTAAGCATCATGCCTCCATTACCCTGGAAAACCGTGCCTGTGATCGTTTGTTTACCGAAAACGACGAACTTTTCCCACAGGTACTGAAACAACCTCAATTCCCCTAATATCTTTACCAGGGCTCCAAGTCCCATGGCGGCAAAAAGGAATTTTGAACCACCTGCACCCGACTGTCCAGCCTTATGGATTTCAGAGGCTGCTATTGACTCAGGGAAGGGGAGTTCAGCATCTTCCACCATCACACGCCTGAGGAGGGCGACAAACATAATACCAAGAACACCGCCTGCAATGAGGATCAGTGTGGAGGTTATGTAATGACCTAATGTAAAGAATTCACTCCAGATCCCGGAAACGAAGAATGCAGGCAGGGTAAAAATGGCACCTGCGGCAACCGATTCCCCGATGGAGCCAACGGTACGTGCAAAATTTTCTTCCAGGATTGATCCTTTTAACACTTTCAGGATCGCCATACCCAAAACAGCTGCGGGATACGTTGCTGCAATGGTCATACCTGCCCTCAGACCAAGGTATGCATTGGCGGCGCCGAGAATAACTGCGAAAAACAAACCAATGATTAGGGCCCTGACGGTAAATTCTTTCATGTTTGTCTCTGCCGAGACGAAGGGAACATATTTTTTGTATTCGGCCATAAATTCCTCCTTTTTAGGATTAATAATGATGATGGAAATTTTCAGCTAATTAATGAAAAATCTATGAGATGAGCAATGAATATTTTCTCTTCGGATCGTTCATTTTTCGTATCAGGCTGAAGATCAAAATTTAATGAAGTGATAATTCATAGATGTGCACCAGCTTCTTGGTTTGAAAAAATTCTTCAGAAAAATAAATTGAAAGGGGATAAACCTGATATGCAGGGATCGGTTTTGTTAGTTCTGATTTCAAATCACCTCCCTTTAGGTAAATCAATCCGTTAGAAAAAGAATGAACTGAATGAGACGATATTTTATTACGTAACATACTGTAAAGATCCGGAAGCTTTGCTACAGCCCTGCCAGTGATGAAATCGTATTTATTCTTGATTTCCTCAAACCGTATCCTTACGGGTTTAACATTGTTGAGCCTGAGTTCCGAACAGATCTCTTCTACAACCCGGATCTTCTTTTCAATAGAATCGGCAAGAGTAAATTCCACTTCGGGAAAAAAGATTGCAAGAGGAAGTCCCGGAAGACCCCCTCCCGTACCTGCGTCCAATATCCTTGTGCCAGGGATGAACGAAAAGATTTTTGCGATAGAAAGAGAATGTAAAATGTGATGAACCTCAAGGTTGTCAATGTCTTTCCTGGAAATCACATTGATCTTTTTATTCCACTCCCGGTATAACATGCCAAGATGTTCAAACTGCTCAAGCTGATCCGCATTCAGCGAAGGGAAATACCGCTTTAACATAAAAATATAAATAAAAAACGCCTGGCAAATTTGCATAAGCCAGACGTCTGAACGTTGAAACAGTTCATTTATAAAAGATTCAGTGTTATTCTTTAACAGGTTTTTCTTTTTCCTCAACGGGTTTAGCAACCTTCTTTTTGGCTTTTACGGCTTTCGGCTTTGCTTCTCCGGCTTCAGCTTTTTCCGGTTTCTCTTCTCTTTTCCGGTTTCTCTGCCTTTTCGGGTTTCTCTGCTTTTACGGTTGTCTTTTTTGTAACTGCTTTTTTAACAGGTGCTTTGGCTGGCTTAATATCCAGGGGGATTTCCACCTGGGCGGAAGCCACAGCAACTGGTTCATTAACAATGACCTCTTCCTGAACGATGATAGGTTCAGCCACAACTACTGGTCCTTCAACCACTTTCTTGGGTTTCTGTTCCAGGACTTTCTTTGGTTTTGTCTTTATTGCTATATCTGCAACCACGACTGCTTTTTTGATTCTGCGCGGCCTTCTTACACCGTAAGAACCGATGACAATCTTGCCTCTTCTTGTTTTTTTATCTCCTTTTCCCATAGATTTTTCTGTTATTTGATTACATCTTTCTCTGCAAATTTAGAAAAAAAAAGCGACCTGAGACATGTCAGCTATTAATTTTCCTCATAAACTCCTTCTCCAGGAGTTCGGCTTTTTTTACAACACCCTTTGCCCATGCGATCCGGATATCCAGGCTTTCCTGCCCGGATAGCTGCCATTGAATTTCCGAATTGTGCAAACGTTCGATGATACTTCTTACAAGCAGGGCAACAGATACTGAAATATTTAAGCTCTCGGTAAATCCGTACATCGGGATCTTTACAAATCCATCGGCCATTTCCAAAACATTCGATGTAAGACCTTCCATTTCAGTACCAAAGATGAGAGCGGTTTTTTGATCCAACGGAAGTTTTTCAGGAGAGAAATCATTTTTATGAGGAGTAGTCGCTATTATGCGGTATCCCTTATCTTTAAGCTGCTCAAGGCAGGCAGTGGTGTTGTTTCCTGTCTCATTATATTTATAGAGGCTCAGCCATTTCGACGATCCCAGTGCAACGTCCGGATTAATTTCATATTTATTGTTATTTTCGATGATATGAACGTCCTGGATCCCGAAACAATCACAGGACCGGAGCACTGCGCTGGCATTATGGGGTTGAAAAATATCTTCCAGTACAACTGTGATGTAACGGGTACGCTGAAGAATAATTTCTTCAAATTTATTTTTCTTATTATCTGAAATGAATCCGGTAAGAAAGGAATATAATTGTTCTTTTTGCTGAAAACTGAGATTCATAGAGTTATTCATTTTTTTTCAAAACGTTGGTAACGAGCGACAAATGTAAAAAAATCGAAGGTATATGGCTTGGTATCAAGAAAAAATATAATTTTGCACCTCAAATCAACAAAATACCATGGCAAAAAAAGTCGATAAAACAGAGGAAAGAATTGTAGCTGTTGAGGAAGCATTCAGTAAGACTGAACAATTTATTGAAAGGAACCAAAAGATCATCCTGATCGTTGTTGGCGCTATCATAGTTGTAGTTCTTGGATACTTTGGGTTTAAAAGGATTTACCTCGCTCCCAGGGAAAAAGAAGCACAATCGCAGATGTTCATGGCTGAAAAGTACTTCGAGATGGATTCAATCACAAAGGCATTAAAAGGTGATGGCAACTACCTCGGATTTCTGGATATCATCGATCAATATAAATTTACCAAATCAGCAAACCTTTCTCACTACTATGCCGGGATCTGTTACTTGAAGAAAGGTGAATTCCAGACTGCAATCGATCAACTGGATAAATTCAGCTCGGGTGATGAACTTGTCGGCCCCATGGCAATTGGTGCAACCGGGGATGCTTACATGGAATTGAACAATACGGATAAAGCCATAGACTGCTACCTCAAAGCTGCTAACAAAAAAAAGAACGACCTTACCACTCCGATGTTCCTTATGAAGGCGGCAATGGCTTATGAACTTGAAGGCAAAAATGATCTTGCATTGAAAACTTATACAAGGATAAAGACCGACTTTTCAAAAACCAATGAAGGCCGGGAAATTGATAAATACATTGCCAGGGCGAACGGACTCCTGAAAAATAAGTAATCACTGGCATGAACTGAGATTTTTTTGTTCATGATCGATAAAAATAAAGTAAATTGCCTGTGAAAACAGGCAATTTTTTTATCCGGAAATATGAAGAATCATCCACGAATCGTATTTTTTGGGACGCCGGAAATTGCAGTTGCCTCGCTGCATAGCCTGGTTGATGCAGGTTATCCTGTTGCCGGTGTAATTACGGCACCGGATCATCTTTCAGGAAGAGGACTTAAAATACATCCATCACCTGTCAGGGAATTTGCGATTAGCAGAGATCTGCCATTGTTTCAGCCGTTGAACCTTAAAGACCCTGGGTTTCTCCATCAGCTAAGGTCTCTTAAACCTGATCTCCAGGTTGTAGTTGCCTTCCGTATGTTACCAAAGGAGGTCTGGTCACTTCCTGCATTGGGAACATTCAATCTTCATGCTTCATTACTTCCTCTCTACCGCGGTGCTGCACCGATTAACTGGGCGCTGATCAATGGGGAAAAAGAAACAGGAGTTACTACTTTCTTTATTGATGAAAAAATAGATACCGGCAACATTATCTTCAGGGAATCAGTAGGTATACTTCCTGATGAAACTGCAGGAGAACTTCACAATAAACTGATGGCGGTTGGTGCCCGTCTGGTTGTTAAGACTGTACAAGCCATTGAATCAGGGAATGTGCCTTCCCTTCCACAATCTGAGGTGCCGGCTATTGGAGCAACCCCATTGATGATAGCACCAAAGATCGGTAAAGAAGATTGCAGGATTAATTGGAACAATGATGTTCAGACGATATATAATTTCATTCGAGGAATGAGCCCGCATCCCGGCGCGTATACTGAACTGGTTGCTGCGGATGGGACCTCTTTTTACTTTAAAATATTCCGGGTACAAAAAGAAATTGTTCTCCACTTTTTATCCCCTGGTACTATCAGCAGCGATGGTAAGACATACTTGAAAATAGCCGCCAGGAATGGTTTTATTATTCTTTCTGAGATACAACTTGCCGGACGAAAAGTCATGGATTCATTGACCTTTCTAAAAGGATATGGCAGGCATTTTGTTTGAATGGCCTGTCAGGTAAGGCTTTCCGCAGTATATTTATTAACAAAAATTTTGATTTATTAACATATTCAATGGTTTTAGGAAAAAAACACTTGACAAAAATATTTGATGGCTTATATTTGCAGGTGTTTTAAATTAAGTATTAACTAAAAAAATCAAAAAAAATGAACAAAGCTCAGTTGATCGAAGCTATTGCTTCCGATGCAAAAATGACAAAAGCTGAAGCTAAGAGGGCTTTAGAAGCTTTCGTGACTTCTACCACCAAGGCAATGTCAAAGGGTGAAAGAGTAGCACTGGTTGGTTTCGGTTCTTTCTCAGTTTCCAAAAGAGCTGCACGTAAAGGAAGAAATCCTCAGAATGGTAAAGAAATCAAGATCCCTGCAAAAAAAGTTGTGAAATTTAAAGCAGGTGCTGAACTAACCAAGAAAGTTAAGTAAACCTATTCGTATATTCTTTTACTTAAAATCCCTTCACGATCTTTCGTGAAGGGATTTTTTTAAATGACAATCCTGAAACGGTAAGGGCGATCCGCATCAATGCCTGCATAACCCACCCCGATTCGTGATCCCGTTATTATTGTTTCGGGTGCAATTATATTCTCTGTATCCTCAAGCCAGATACCCTCTTCTTGAAGTCTTGTAGGTTTCTTCGTGAGATCTATTCCCGAATTACTAAAATGAATGCCAAGAATTTTTGATACCTTTCCGGGACCAATCCCAAAATCTTTTGTAATTGATTTTTTCCCCGTACGTTTGAGCATGGATTCAATTCCAACAACCGGCTTGATCGCACGGATCAATACAGCCTCCGGGATTTCTTTTTGATTAGTAACGACATTGAATAGAGAGTGAACTCCGTAACACAGGTAAATATAAGCCGTTCCACCCTGGTCGTACATCACCTCTGTTCTCCTGGTTCGCCTGTTTCCGAAGGCATGAGATGCCCTGTCTGTAACCCCGGCATAGGCTTCTGTTTCAAAAATGATGCCACCCGTAATTATACCGTTAAATTGCGAAAATAACATTTTACCCAGTAATTCCCGGGCAATAAGAACAACATTTTCCCTTAGATAAAATGATCGTGGAAGGATATTCATTGGCTTTTTAAAAATGTAAATGTAGGAAATACTTGACTTTTTATAAGTTTATTACTAATTTCGGTCGTCTTTTTATTTGTTAACCTTAAAAACGCAAACATGAACAAAGCTGAGATGATCGACAGCATTGCCAAGAGTGCAAAGCTGACAAAAGTTAAATCCAAAGAAGCATTGGATTCGATTATGGCTACTGCTACCAAGACATTAGCTAAAGGTCAAAAGATTTCTCTGGTAGGGTTCGGAACTTTCCTGGTTTACCAGAAAGCTGCACGGAAAGGCAGAAATCCACAAACCGGGAAGGAGATTAAAATACCTGCCCGGAAGGTCGTCAAGTTCAAGGCGAGTAAAAAGCTTAAAGCATGATTCAGTAAAAGAAAGAAAATGGCCCTGTATCTATGGGGCCATTTTCTTTTAAGGCCCGTTATGTCAAGTTTTATAACAATCAAAACAGGCATAGGGTACCGATATCTCTAATTCCCCATTCGATTCAGCAATCCCATTCAACCTGTCTTCAATCTCCTTAAAGATCTCAGGATTTACTGTAATTTTTTCCCAGGGTTTGCGAAATGCGGTGCGGATAAAATAATGTTCCATGAAGGTTGTCCCATCAGCGAATCTCATTTTAAAACCATCAACATTTATCGACCGGATGGTAAATCCTGTTTCTTCTATTAAATTCTTCCAGTATTCGACCGGCTTCCGTTTTGCATAAATATGATCTTTCAGTTTGATTACTTCCTCTGTCAAACCCTGTTCCTGAAGCACCCGCTCAAAAACCTCATAAAACTCAATAAACGTGTGTGGCAGATTCATGGTAAGCACCATCTGTCCCTGGTCCGTCAAAACCCTGGCACATTCAGTCAAAGCTTTCTTTTCATCCTGAACGTTGTTTATCCCGTTGTTTCCAACGATCAATCCGAAAAAATGATCCGGGAAAGGAAGTTCCTCGGCAATACCTTTCTTAATAAATACATTTGAAATATCTTTAATTTTGATCTTTTCGGTGATCATTTTTATTGAATCTGCCGAAGGATCAATCCCGTAAACAACAACCGACCTCCCCAGCCGTTCTGCAATCTCGAGTGATGGAAAGCCACCTCCACTGCCAATGTCGAGAATGTTTATCCCCTTTTTCAGCCTAATGGTATCGAGAAGTGTCAGGCCAAAGGGGGCAGACCAGAGTGGAAGTTCATCATAAATTTCGAATTGATTGAGCCGTTTCATTCCTTTTTTAATAAGAACATGACTGGAATATTAAATCTTTTACTCCATGATTTTTCACTGTGATCCGTTCCTGAAAAATACCTCGTCGTCCAAAAGGGGTATTTATATCCCTTTTTCACCAGGACGGTGTCAATCGCTCTTTGATAAGGTCCGTAATATGCGTCCAGTGTATTACTGCCATAATCAAAATAGATCAGTTTCGTGTTTGCCTCCGGGAGATTTCTCATCAGGTAATTCCTGAACTTGCGGGCAACATCGGCATCTGTATGCTGATCCATCAACTCGACTGCCATAACCGGGGAATTTATTGAAAGGCAGGCTGCTCCGCCAAAAACACCCGGGTATTCGCACAGGCCATAAAGTGAAATCAAACCACCCATGCTTGAACCAATAAGAAAGGTGTTGCCTGCATCCTTCCTGGTTGAATAATGGCTGTCGATAAATGGTTTTAGTTCCTTTACCAGGAATTTCAGGTATTTGTCTGCAAGTGGCAATCCTTTGATTTGTCTGGTGAGAATTTTATTTCTTGTAGGTTCAGGAATACTGTCGATGATCTTTTGGGGGAAATATTCAGCATGCCTCTTTTCAGGAATGTTCCAGATGGCAACGACAATACACTCCTTAATCTTTTTTTCCTTCAAAAGTTTTGTCAAAGTTACATCGACACTCCACGATTGATGGTTCCAGGTAAGTGTGCTATCAAAAAGCATCTGGCCGTCATGCATATAAATCACGGCATACTTTTTATCAGGACTGTATCCGTTTGGCAACCATACATCAACATTCCGGGCGTCGACAAATTCAGATTTGAAATTATCATAATGAACGATCTTTCCACCTGAAACATTGGGGGTTTGCGCAAAAGAACCAGTTGCTGCAACTATAAGTAACAAAACCAGGAACTTCTTCATACTACAAGGTTATGAATTTTATCCAATTGTATTATCTCATTCTTTTACAAACTTCGCAATGGAAATTCCTTTAGCACTGATAAGCTTGATAAAATAAACTCCAGCGGATAATGTGCTAATATTAATTTCCGTTTTGAATCCTTCAATCTTATGGGTGAAGATTTCCTGCCCATGGCTATTCGTAACAGATAATATACCCTGATCAGAGATTTGACCGGTTTCTATGATTATTTTTTCTGTGGCCGGATTTGGATAAACTCTTAAAAGACTGTTCTCATTATTGATGTTATTTGTTCCTGAGGGATAAAGAAACCCTTGTTTCAAACCATTACCGAAACTGGTTACCCACATTTCCTGTTGATTATTGGGATTAAAGAACACTCTTTCCGGTTGGCGGAAGGGATAACTGTCGACCACTTGCCAGGTTGGAACCGAGGTATTCATATTGTCGCTTATCCAGAGTCCTTGTGTTTCGGTCGTAAGGTAAGCCTGGGTGGTCTTTAAAGGGTTAAAGGTAATTGAGGTGACCCTGTCAAACTCCGATCCGGTAAGTTTTGTCCAGTTTGTACCCCTGTTGGTAGTTTTATAAAGGCCACCCAGCCCATTTGGAGGTCCACCCCACCCACTGAAGACTGCCGTATACCAAGTGTTTTGGGACACATCTGTGGGATCCAATACGATGTCTTTTGTCCAGTAATCCATGCCGGCGTCACTTTTATCAATCCAGCTGTCACTTCCCGGGTTGTAAAGAAAAACCCCGCTGCTATTTGTGAAAGCTCCGCTTGAATTTCTTCTTCCTGAAAAAGTACAAACCATGTTGCCATCATTCAAAACCACAATGGAAGCCGGATGTCCTTCTGTTCTCGGGGGATTCGACAGCTTGACCCAGGTAGAGGATGCACCTGCCGATAAATTATTGGTCATATAAATGCCGCCAATCTGGGATCCTTGTGTGCCGCCGAAATGAATTACTGAGGCATACATCCGGTCCGTATTGTTAGGATCGGTTGCCAGCCAGAAAACAGGATGCCCGAAATACTGAAGGGTCGTCCAGTTAGCTCCGCCATCCGAAGAAAAAACGATCTTGCCATTTGCATCCGCGGCATCCAGTTGTGCATCGGCCAACCGGGTACTTTCATACATATCATGAATGTTAGAGCAAGCCCCATAAAGAGTTCCATCAGAACCCTTAGCGATCCTGTACAAAGAATTGACAGAGAATCCATTGTAGGTAAAACCCCATTTGTCACCTGCGTCAGTACTCCGTATTCCTCCTATGTCGCTGAAACAACCTATCAAATTGTTCTGATCATTCCAAAACACTTGCCAGCAGCTTGTGTTCTCGAGCCCGATACTGTTATATGTTTTTTGTTTTGGGGTGCTATTTCCTGCGGGGTGTTGATCGGCACTGCTTACATAGGCTTGCTTCCATGTGGTCCCGCCATCTGTAGTTGATTCGACATTGCTGTAACTACCAAATAGTACTTTATTTACATTGTTTGGGGCCACTGTAATTCCGAAACAGGTCTCGCTCCAGCTCCAGGCCTTATCACCTCCTGAACCTTCCCAGCCTGTAATAATATTTGCATTGTTAGTCGTATTGAAAACTTTGTTCCAGGTCGCTCCCGCATCGGCAGATTTGTACACAAGGGGTGCACCTAATGCATTATCATGGCCGCCAAGATAGATCGTGTTTACATCGTTTTGCGCCATGGCGATGTACATCACAAAATCATTGGAAAAATCAAGGCCCGTAGATTTTGAGACCCAGGTTCCATTATCATTATCCATCGTAAAGATCCCTTTTGCGAAATTGTAATAATCCCATGGCATAAGACCATTGTATACGTCGCCAACATTAGCCGTGATAATTGAAAACCGGGTGGTTATTCCATTCCTGGCACCCGCAAAATTCCATAATAACTGACCTGACGGGATCCCCGTAGTAGTTTGAACGGTAAATGACGCACCCCCGTTCGAGGAGGTTATCAAACCTTCATTTGTACCGATGTAAATGTTATTCCCATCCCAGAACACACCACCGAGAATAATTCCTGCTCCCATATTGATGGTATGTTTGACCAGGTTGAAAGTAATTCCTCCATCATTTGAAAATAATATATCTCCATATGCCTCGATCAGCAGTTGATTGGGTTTGGCATAATTGGCAGCCATCCTGTAAATAGAACCGTAAGTGCTTAAATCATAGCCCGAGATGGTATTCCATGTGTTTCCTCCATCTGTTGTTTTTACAGGAAATCCGGCATTGCCATCATTGAAGTCGGTATAGGCAATACTTGCGTTGCTGGTAAACTCATAGGTTGAGGTGCTGAATACCTGTAATGCCGTGTAAGGAAACTCTGAATATGAGTTGCCAAAATCGGTACTGTGGAACATTTCGCTCATATCACAACTGACATAGAACTCATTGTCATTTGCGGGATTGATGGAAGGGAAATAAAGAGATCCTCCTCCTCCGATCCCCTTGGGTGAAAATGAAACCGGCTGTGAGAAACCTGCGAAACATAAAATTAACAGGAGAAGAGTACTCATGCGTTTCATATGCTTGGGTTGTTAAGTTATTAAAGAATTAACAGGGATTCTGCCTCTAGCTGTTTTTTTGTTATATGTAATTTTTCTGATTGATATGTTACTAGGAATCTGATCTGTTTATTCCACTAACATTTTTCCTGTAGAAATCTCTTTATCTTCCTGAAAAACTTTATAAAAATAAATTCCACTCTTCAGGTTGTCTCTGTCAATGATCAGTTTATTATTTATTCCAAAGGCTGAACTTATTATTTGCTGGCCAAACGCATTGAAGATTTTTACCACTGCATTTTCTTGATTTTCTGTTGTGGAGATTTCCAATGTTGTCTGGTAGATAAAAGGGTTTGGGTATATTGTAACCTTCATGTCTCCTTGGATAATAGGAGAAATTCCAGTCGTAGTTATACAATGCGGTCCGGCATTTCCAGTGGGGTTGCGAAAATAATTAATATGACCCGAATCAGGCAGGATCACGTGGAGTACACAACCCGTGTATGCTATAAATGGCGTGATGCCGGAAAATCCCATGCTATATGGTGTATCCCATGTTGTACCTCCATCACCGGAATGCAGATATTGCCCTCCGGCTCCTGATTTTACATAAGTCACATGCAGATCAGAACCATCCCTGACCATATAAGGATAATAATAAGTATTGGCCGGATCATTGGTCAGATTCATATCTGCACCCCATGTTGACCCTGTATCGGCCGACTGGTTTAGATGGATCTGGTAATGTCCGGAAGGTGCCCCTGCTGAAGGAGCATCTATATTAGCATTATCAGCACTTACCATGGTGCCATAGGATGGTTCACTGTTTATCAGAACATCTGCATCCCAGGTTTGTCCCAGATCCGCTGAATGTTTATAGAAGATCTGCATTGGGCCGTTTCTGTTATCGTTCCAGGTCATAAAAACATCAGTACCCTGGGCGGTGATAGCCTCATCTTCTGAACGGCCCAGGGAATAAGTCAATTGCTGGTGTGCACTCCAGGTCGTCCCGTTATCTGTAGATCTCAGGAAAAATATTTCGGTATTATAGGGTGAAGCAGAAGTCACAATATCATTTGCAATATAGACCGTATTGCCGGAAACCGTAATTGCAGGCCAATCTGCAACAACTGTGTCAATGACAACCCTGGTTCCCCATGTTGTCCCCCCATCTGTAGAATGTTCATACATTGATGTCCGATGTCCGGTAACTGTATCAATTTCCCTCCATACAACATGTACATTTTTGCCATTAATTGCAATAGCAGGATTCCATGCATTGCCATTTAAGCTCGTTATAGCAACAGGAGTACTCCAGGTTAATCCTGTATCTGCCGACCGGGTGTAAAAGATAGCACCTTTGTTTATGCTTAATCTGTCAGCCCATACAACGTGAACCGTATCATTGCTAACACCAAGGCAGGAGCCCATACTCTCATTTAATAATGCTGAAACAGCCCCCGGTGAAATATTGACCGGGGCGCTCCATTGAGAATAGACCGCAGAATAAGCCCCACAGAATAGAAGAAAAAGTACCAGAATTTTTATCGCAAAACGTAGAGATGTTTTCATAATCATGTCATAAGTGAATACCAATTCTTCCTTGTAGACCTTATTTTTTGGAAAAGGTTGCAAACCAGGGGCCGGAATTATCAAATATTGTTTATTCCAGATAAGACTTAATCATCCTTATCAGCCTCATTTACCTTAACGAATGCAGCATGAACCGGGGGAGGGCAGGGCTTTGATGTACCGTGGCAGGCTACCCAGATCACCTGGGTGAGTTCCTGTTCAGGGGCCCGGTCTTCATGGCTGAAATCGAATCTCTCACTTTCCCTCTGCCATTCATTAAAGGCTGTGTTCTTCTCAAATAGGTCGGTTTGCGGTGGACGTGCGTGAAAAGCGGCATGTGAGGCCGAGTTATCAAAACAACGCCACAAGGGTTCTGCGGCAGCATCGTATTGGCTCATAGGTGGCAAACCCAATATTAATTCAATGGTCCGGAGAAAGGAAGAAGTAGAGTAGGGGGTATGATCCACAAATCCGGTTTTTACGAATCCCCCGGCTAAATACCCTGTACTGCGGTGTGCATCAACATGATCCGGCCCATTCTGAGCATCGTCTTCAACAATAAAAATTGCACATTCCTTCCAGATTGAACTTTTACTCAGATAATCCACAAATAGCCCGACAGCAAGGTCATTGTCGGCCACTGCAGCAAATGGTGTGGGACGACCAACCCGTAATCCTTCCGTGTGATCGTTGATAAACCGTAGTGTATTCAGGCGGGGAAGCTGGCCAACAGCGAGAAGTGAGTCGAAATCCCTCTTCCATTGCCGGAACCGGGTGGTGTCCATCACTTTCTGGTCCCAGCTTGTATAATATTTGCAGAAATGTCCTTCCAGTACCGGGATATTGGGTTTGTAATCATCTGCAAATTCCCCATAAGTCCTGTAGGTTACTCCCGCTCTTTTACAGTAATCCCACAGGAACCCGTTTTTATTATTGGCAATCGCACGAGTTCCTTCGGCATCATAGTTACCTCCTCGGCCACCATACCCGGTTGGCCAGGTTTTCTCCAGATAATCGGTTGCATAAGCGCCAAGGCTCCAGTTGTGGCCGTCGGCACTCACCTCTCCATCCACATAAAAGTTGTCGAGCAGCACGAATTCAGATGCCAATGCATGTTGATTAGGGGTATATTTCTTACCAAACAGTACAAGAGAAGTATCCCCGTTTCCCTGGGGCATATCACCCAGGACCTGGTCATAAGTCCTGTTTTCCTTGATGATATAAAAGACATATTTGATTGGGGAAGATTCCCCTGCCTTGCGTGGGATCGGGTTCCCCTGCATGCCATGTGCCTGCGACTCAATTTCCTTGTTATAGGGAGTATTGGAATAGACTTGCCGTGTATATTCTGCTAATTTTTCTTTATCAGGCGCGGAGATAATGCTTAAGATACCTTTAAAAAGGCCCGCAATATATTGTACATCATCTGCTTTTTTTGCATCTCCTGACTGGTGAAGAACCTTGTTGGTTGGTTTTACAGGATTTGGCCCTTTTGGATTGGGCAGTGAAGTAAGTCCTTTCCCATTGGTTATCAGGATTTTTTGACCAACGGTACGCACACAGGTTGGATACCATCCAACCGGAATAAATCCGGCCCCATTGCTGTGACCAGGATTTGTCACGTCAAAAACAGCAAGACAGTTATTGTCGGCATTGGCCACGTATAGTGTCTTATTATCTTGGCTCAGCGCTACACTGTTTGTGGTAGATCCTTCCGGAGTACCAGGATAAAGAGCAGCATTCAGTGTTTCGACGACTTTATTATTGATAAGGTCAACAACAGATACTGAATTATCATTTGAATTGGCCACATAAAGGATCTTTCCTTTGTGGTCAATAACCATATCGTTTGGATGATTACCAACATCGATGCTTGTTTCAATTTCAAGAGAGCCGGTGTTAAGGATCACGATTTTGTCACACCCCCAGCAACTGCAATAAAGATGCTTTTTATCCGGAGACAATAAACAAGTATAACCCTCGCCACTGAGTGGGATCTGTTTGAGGATTTTTTTTGAGTCAGTAGCTACGATATACAGCGAATTATTTTCCTTGGTAACTGTATATAACTGATGCCTGGCTTCGTCAACGGCGATCCCGGCGACAGAGATCTTTACCGGCCAGGGTTTCCCAAGCTTAAATGTATCGCGACAAACCAGTCTCTCATTTTCGATGACAAAGCGCAGGATCCAGTTGTCGTTGCCTCCCGAGACATAAAGGCTTTTCCCATCATCGCTGAAGACCAGACCCAGCCAGGATTTTCCAACCTCATAGGTGTCGAGAAGTTTTTGATCACTAAGCCTGATAATCTGAACCGATTGTATGCTTTGGCCATTATTTGTAACAGCAGCATATTTCAGATCAGGAGTGATGGCAATATTGAGTGGAAGATCACCCAGTACAACCTGGCTTCCTGCAGGACTCAGGCTCCATCCATTAGGTAAGGTAACCTTGTTAACACCTGCATCGGGTTGGGCCTGTGCAGTCAATGCCCTGAGAAATAATATCAGTGCTGAAACCAGGATCAGCCGGATCCGGAAGATCCTGTGAAAGTATAATGATATCAAAAGCCTTAATTCCATTGCTTACAATTTTGTTGATGATAAAAGCTGAATTCTCACCTCATGAAATTCATTCACCTACGAAGCAACATAAATATATCTCAGGTTGCTGACTGATCTGTTTTTGACATTATGCAATGTCTGAGAAGGGATATAGGCAACTGCACCTGGGGTAACTTCTGAAAACGATTGCCCGTCAATCTCCACCGTCGCTTTACCTTCCAATACAATTATTATTTCTTCTTTCTCTTTAGTGCTGTGCTCGCCAACTTCTTCACCAGGCTGTAAAAAGATCATCCCTGACTTCATCTTATTTGCATTTTCAGCATTCAGGATTGAGTTCCTTTGGCCCAAAGAATTTTCCTGGGAGTTAAATACGAATGGCTTCATAATGTCATCTTTATTATTCTTTGTTTTCTTTTAACCAGGCTTTCATGGGTTCCCAATAAAATTCTTTCCAGCCTTTGCTTAATGACTCAACGCTATCCTCAGGAACACCGGTTTGAAGGAATTTAAGTTTTGTTTTATTTCCAACTTGTTCTAAAAGGAATGTACACATCGAGAAATGATCATCAGGCCATCCATCTTCCGTAAAATGCCATGCCTGAACTATTTTTTTTCCTTCAATTAGTTCTATATTATACCCATGGATATAATTATCAAAAACACTGAATTTACCATTTTTAGCTTTACTCACTTTCGCTTTCGTACCCGTAAAAGCCGAATGTTTTTCCTCATCCATTATCAGGTGATATATTTGATCAGCAGTACCGTTGAAAGTGACCGTTTGTTTAATTGATTTTGTTTTCATATTGCCTATCCATATTAATATTTATAACTCTTAAACTATTCAGGATTGTAAAATTAGTATCAAAAGTTGGTTATTAGGATAACTTACCTTTTAAAATTATAACCTGACACAGTACTGGTGTTACAAATTTAGATTAATGCGCAATGATCCTGACTTCTGTCCGCCGGTTCTGCTGACGTCCATCAGGAGTATCATTTGAAGCTACAGGTTGCGTTTCACCATATCCTTTGGCAGTGACTCTTTTTGGCTCGATACCATGTTTTAGAAGGTAATCCCTCACTGCATTGGCACGGTCATTTGAAAGTTTCAGGTTTGCTTCTGCTGTGCCGACATTATCCGTATGACCTGCAATCTCTATTGCGAGGTGAATCTTCGATTTCAGAGCAGCAACAAGTTCATTTAAAGCAGGGTACGATTCTTTTCTTAAAGACGAAAGTCCCGTTTCAAAGAATACATTCTTAAGGGTGTAAACCTTAGGATCGTCATATTTCAGGGTAAGTGAATAAGTCAACCTTCGATCTCCACCGGGAACAGTTATTTCTTTATACTTGACTGTATCCCCATAAAGCTTGTAAAATATTCCATAAGTATCCGATGACGGTATTGTGACCGAGCATTTTCCTTCGTTACTTGTAGTAGCTTGGTAGATTTTTTTTGTCTTATGACTCTTAAGCATCAGGAACTCCCCCTGCCTCGGGTTCCCGCTTATAGTTGTCACAATAAAATTAAACGTAGCATCATTACCTTGAACTGTATTCACCTGTGCATTAGTTAACCCAGTCATCAAAATAAATGACAAGAATAACATATATAAAAATCTATTATTCATAAAGTTAATTTTATGTACCATTCACCATTCACCATTCACTATTCACTCTCACTATTCACAATGCACTACTCACTGCTCCTCCGACGCCGTCTGTATCCCCGATGCAACCTCCGGAATTATTCCCATCCTGACATAAATAGGATGAATGATCTTTTTGATCTCAGGAAGTTGTCGTGCAAAGAATAACGCTCCAATAATACATGAAGCTCCACCTATCATAAGGGTAGCGGGAGCTCCTATTGTACTTGCGAGTGAACCTGCCAGCAAACTCCCGAAAGGAGCCGTACCCATGAATGCCATGGTGTAAAAACTCATAACACGGCCACGTTTATCGTCATCGACAATTGTTTGTAAAACGGTATTGCTTGAAGTCATCTGCATCATCATTCCAAACCCCGTGAATAACAAAATTACCATGGAAAGTACAAAGTAATGTGAAAGGGAAAATACAAATATTCCCGCTCCGAAAACTGCCGCAAAAAGGGCGATGATCTTTCCCAGTCCCAAAACACTTCTCCTGGAGGCCATATAGATGGCTCCTGTCAGTGCTCCTATCCCGGTTGCGCCCATAAGAAACCCAAAAGTATGAGAACCGCCATGCAGTATGTTCTTTGCAAAAACCGGCATCAGCACTGTATAAGGCATCCCCATCAGGCTTACGAGGGCAAGTAACAGGATAATATACCGGATCGGCTTAAATCCAAAAGTATAGTTAAATCCTTCCTTTAATCCTTGTATTACGTTTGTTTTCTGAATTTTTGGCTTGCCCGGGGTAATGACCATCATTAACAGGAAAACGATTACGAAAATATAGCTGATTCCGTTTATAAGAAAACAGATCCCCTCGCCGGTCAATGCTATTAAAATACCGGCTATTGAAGGCCCGAGCAATCTGGCGACATTGACCATTGAGGAGTTGAGCGCAATGGCATTTCCTAGGTCTTCCCTTTTTTCAATCATGTCAATAACAAATGAC
Source organism: uncultured Bacteroidales bacterium (assembly GCA_963800585.1). Taxonomy (GTDB): domain Bacteria; phylum Bacteroidota; class Bacteroidia; order Bacteroidales; family FEN-979; genus FEN-979. The sequence goes on along the minus strand of CAWDBP010000002.1, from coordinate 137,986 downwards.
TGACGTGCGGGCATGTCAAATGCATTGATGCAACCAAGAAAAATACTTAACAGGATGATTTCCCAAACCTCTATTGAATTATTTAAAACAAGGAACGCCAGAATAAAAGCCTGTACCATTGCCAATATCTGGGTAATTATTAGTATAATATAGCGGTTCCACCGGTCGATAAGCACTCCGGCAAAAGGAGCAATCAGGAATGTCGGGATTTGACCGGCAAAGCCTACCAGTCCCAATAAAAATGCTGATCCTGTAATGCTATACACCAGCCAGGGAAGTGCAATTCGTTGCATCCATGTTCCGATCAGAGAAATGCTCTGACCATAAAAAAAGTACCTGTAATTCCTGTACCGGAGGGAACGAAAGATGGCTTTAAGCCCGGTAGGCTCAAAAGTACGATTAGTATCTGATTCCTTCTCCATTCGCTGGATCAATCCAAACCTTTAATGTTATCCCATTTTGAGCACGGACCTGAAAAGTACTTTTGCAGTCATCATTTTTTCAAATGCAAGTGCTGCCTGCTCCAGGTGAAAAACTTCAACCATGGGTAGAACTTTAGTGAGGGTGCTGAAATTGATCGCATCTTCTATGCTTCCGCTGACAAATCCTTTTATCGAACGTTCTCCTCCCAGTAAAAGATTAGGGGGAAATTGCATCATGTCTCCCGCTCCCGTAACAATGATGGCCTGTCCTTTCCGGCCAAGTCCCGGTAATAATTCAGTAATGGCTTTGCCGCTGGGAGCAGTACAAAGAATAACCTTTGCACCTCCCAGTTTTGATAGTTGTTTTGCTGCATCGACGGTATTTGTATCAATGTACACATGAGCGCCTAATTTATAGGCAAGTTGTTCCTTTTCTTTTCCACGGGATATTACTACTGTTTTAAAACCCAACTTTACCGCATATTGTACTGCCATGTGACCCAATCCTCCCATTCCGTGAATTGCAACCAGGTCGCCACCTTTGGCGTCACTCTGTTTTAAAGCTCCGAAGGTTGTTCTTCCTGCACAAAGTATCGGTGCGGCATCGGTTGACGAAAGTTCATCTGGAATTTTTACCATTACTTCCGACCGTGCAATCATATACTCTGCGTACCCCCCATCTATGTGAATACCGGTTGTCAATGACTTCTCGCAAGCACCGAAATCACCCCTCCTGCATGCATTGCAATGGTGACAATGGCCGCCATGCCAGCCAACACCCACCCGCTGTCCCGGTTTCCAGTCCGTGACCAGTGACCCTGTTTTTTCTACGATCCCAACCACTTCATGGCCTGGTGTGATTGGATATTTGATCCCGGGGAAATGTCCTTCTTTCGAAATGGCATCACCGTGACATATCCCGCAGGCTTCCGCCTTTATCAGGACTTCATTATCGGACGGTTCAGGAATTTCTTTAGTGATCAGTTCAAAGGGAGCGCCGGGAGCGCTGATTTGGATGGCTTTCATGAGTGGCATAAAGTGTTTATTAAGTTTGATATTTTTCTTTTAATGATAAATTATTTTATCGGTCAGCTTAAAGATATCGACGGGATAAAATTACATAATTAAGCGCTTCCTTTATCTTCATTTTTAAGCGGATTCGCTCTTCATGTAGCCGCTGCTTTTTGAAATGAAATATACCGACATTTTCGCCGGGTCAACAATGGCTTCAAATACATCATGAGGTGATCTAAGTATTTGAATTTTTGTTTCTATTTCAAGAGTTTGGTTTGTCATTATTTAAATCCTTTAAAAAGATTAGAATTAACGTCAGGAAGATTAAACCATTGTGACGTATGGTTTATTACTTTAGAGAGAATTAATTCATGATCCCTTATTTAAACAGTTGATCAAGATTAAATCCTGAGTAAACCATGAGGAGGGTAATTGTGTTATACAGTCCGTGTCCTGATCTCTTTTACAAGATAATATAGCAGTGCAGAGCCGATGATCACCAATCCGATGCCTGTAAATCCACCGGCAAAACCACCAAAATATTTCCCTGTAATGAGAGTTGCCATGTTATGCCCGATACCATTTAAGATCATGAGACCTTGTTTGGATTTTTTTTTACATGTATAATTAACAAACCTGGCGTTTTAGCGTCTAGATAACTCTTTCATAGTTCCTTTTCACACATCAATGTCTTAATTATCGTAAAATTAATTGAATTTTACTATCCCCAAAGGAAAGTCAACAAAATTCTATATTTCAAATAGGACTACTCTGAAAAACCTTATTATTACCGCAAAGACGCAAAAACGCTAAGTTCGTTAAGAAGTGTATGGTTTAAATTGAACTCTTTGTTTCCTTGCCAGAGGGCAGTGGATTACTTCACAATTTCTTCAGAGTAATGTTCTTTCCCGGCATTTAATACACCGACCAGATCAGATCCAAACTTATTGACTTTTTGAGGGCCAAAACCTTTTATAGAATAAAGTTGCTCAAGTGATTCTACTCCGGCCTTAACAATTGAAAGTAATTCAACATTACTACAGATCAGGAATTGGGGTAATTCTAATTCTGCAGCCTTGTCGTACCTCCACTTCTTAAGTTTCCGGTACTTTTTATATTCTTCATCATTAAGCATGGTATTAATTGGAAAAGCAATCTTGGATGATTTGGAAGGATCAGATGATTCTTTCTTCTTTTCCTCATAAAAGACCAGAATATTCCAGTAGTTGATTGGGTCTGATACAAATTGAGTAGCCGTTTTCATGACAGTTATATTATCAAGAAAATTACAAACGGATTCTTCATCGGATTTTAAATATTCCTCTGCTTGTCTGATTTTGAATACTTTTAATTTCATAAGTTCAAGTTTTAAGGGTATCTCTAAAAACTAAATTGTTAATAAAAAGTTCATATCTATTTGTATATCAGATTAATATGATTGATAATAATGTGTACCTTTGAGTAAAACAATCAAAGATGCGCAAAAATAAAACCCGGGGACTTTTTGAAGACCAATTTCGGTCCGAAAAGACTAGTAATATGAAAGATCCACTTGAACAGTTGAACCACTTTATCAACTGGGAAGATTTCCGTCCGACAATTGATAAGGCCTTTCCTGTGATTGATCCTTCATTAGGAGGACGACCTTCGTATGATCGTGTGATGATGTTCAAAGTATTGGTGCTTCAAAGGATGTACAATATGTCTGATGATAACACCGAGTATCAAATTCTTGATCGTCACAGTTTCTGTAAATTTCTTGGGATAGAATCTTACGCACAGGTACCTGATGCTAAAACCATCTGGCACTATCGTGAACAATTGAAAACCAATTATATCATCGAAGATATTTTTTCTTTGTTCAATGAGAAACTTGAAAAAGCTGCCTTGTTGTTAAAAGACGGTGCCATCATTGATGCTTCCATAGTACAGGTTCCCCGTCAGCGCAACACCAGAGAAGAAAACAAACAAGTTCGTGAAGGCAAGGTACCTGAAGATTGGCAGGATAAACCTAATAAACTTGAACAAAAAGATCTGGATGCAGACTGGACCAAGAAAAATGGAAAAACTTACTTTGGATACAAAAATCATATCAAGATCAATAACGGGAGCAAACTCATTACAAATTATCAGGTTACCCCGGCCAGCGTCCATGACAGCGTTATGATGGAAGATCTGCTTGATACAGATGAGGCAGATCAGCCGGTTTATGCCGACAGCGCATATAGCGGGAAGAATTGTGATAAAGCTATTAAGGCTGTTAAAATGAAAAATCTTACCCACGAAAAGGCATACAGAAACAAAAAATTAACAGACAATCAAAAACAGCAAAACACAGTTAAATCAAAGACCCGTGCACGTGTTGAACATGTTTTCGGATACCAGTGGATGAACCTTAATGCCGGGCAACTAATCCGGAATATTGGCATTGACCGATGTGCGGTGGCCATTGGATTAAGAAACCTCATCTACAACTTTTTCAGATCAATCTTCCTCGTAAAATCACAAAAACTATCAATCGTACTGTAAATCAGCCACAAAATGAGTCCATAGGTTACAAAATTTCAAAGAACGACATTCATATTTCTGTTTTTTCAATGGCAAGAAAAACAGATCATTTGATATTGCAAGTTTTTGTTTTAAATTTTTATAAAATCATAGTTTTACGAGGTGCCCTTAAGTTAATAGCTGCTTTATTATTAATTAGAGTCTGTCTTTAAACTCAAATTGTTAATAAATACTGAGGTTTGATAGGATATATGAAGAAAGTTCCCAGTAATTTTGAATCAAAGATAATGAATCTATGAAAATATTCAACGATTTGCTTCTGAAGTTCGAAAAGCCTGATTGGTCTGGTAATCCTGAGTTTTGTGTGATTGATACTATTTTGGAATCGCGGCCTGATATCATTTTGATGCTTAGATCGGACATTATAGGGGATGAGAAAGCTTCAACTTTTGGACGACAAGACACACCCAGTGTTGAACAAATTGCCCGTGCTGCGATTTTCAAAGAAATGCGTGGGATGGATTACAGGGAACTGGAATACGCTCAAAGCGATTCGAGGATCTGTGAAGCCTTTATAAAACTCGAAGGAAGGGATCCATACAGTTTTCAGTTGTTTCAAAAATACATTTCCAGGATTAATCCGGAATCTCTTCATCGTTTACTTGTGGAGATCAATAAAATAGCCATAAGCGAAGGATTGGAAGATGTGAAAAGTGTTTCACAGGATTCTACCGTTGTAAAAACAAATATTCATTATCCTACGAATAACTCCCTTGTCTGGGATTGTATAAAAACGAGCACCCGGTTATTGGAGCAATTGAAACAAGAGATTGATACACTTGATTTTATTGATTACACGAAATCCGCAAAGAAGACCTTTTATGAAATCAATGTTAATCGCAAAAATAAGGATCGGTATGATTTATTTTGTAAGCAGTTGATCCTTTTTACCAAAGTAATCAATCAAACGTCCAACGCGATAAAAAAAAAGTCCACGAGTATTATCGCCTGGGGCATTCAGGAAGAACTGACTAAATTGCTGAGCCTGATGGTACAGGTATATAATGTAGCCTATCGCAAGGAAATTAATGGGGAAAAAGTCCCCAGTGAAGAAAAACTGTTTTCGATTTATGAACAACACACCGACATCATTGTGAAAGGGCAAAGGGAAGTGCTGTTTGGCCATAAAGTAAACCTGGCTGCAGGAAAGAGCAATCTTGTCCTGGATTGTCAGGTTTTGCAGGGCAACCCGGCGGACAAATCATTGTATAAACAAACCATTGACAGGGTTATTCAAAATTATGAGATCGTTCCGCGGGACAGTGCTACCGATGGAGGATATGCCTGTTTGGCAAACCTTGAGCATGCCCAGAAAGCGGGCGTTGTAAATATTGTGTTTAATAAGGTTGTTGGCAGTATGCAGAATATTGTCAGCAGTTTGAACATGGAAACACGTTTGAAGAGATGGCGCAGCGCCATGGAGGCAATAATCTCGAATATTAAGCGTGGCTTCAATATCCGTACTTGTAGTTGGAAGGGCTGGATTCACTTCCAGGCTAAAGTTCTTTGGAGTGTTTTGGCATATAACTTCAGGGTGATGACCGCCTTAATTCTTGACCGGCTTAAATCTGATCCTCTGGTCAGCTGATTATCTAAATGACCAGTAAAAACAGGCGTTTTGAATATTTAACCTATAAACAGGATGAAACAGATATGCGTGAAATTTCAAAATCCAGTGGATGTTAACAAATTAAGCTGGGTTTTTAACAGGGTTTTGGTCTAAAAGCACTGACTAAGGATTTTATTTTGCGAAAATTCCCTCTGAGCATCAAAAATCAGTCGGTTATCAACAAAATGAGGGACTGTATGGACAGACACTAATTAGATTCTATTGCTGACCGATATGATGACTTTGGTAGATTTTATCTTTAATCCATTTTAAACCAAAAGGTAATATGGTAAATGAAAGTTTTTTAAATCCATCCTCTATCCTCCATCTTCCAAAAAAAACACATCCATATGATGAACAATCTCAATTAAATGTTATATTCGTACCATAAATTTGGTGGAAATAATTTTCTTCGCTCCGGAGAGTAACCTTAAAAACTGGAATTATGATAGAGTATAAAAACCTTAAGGTCGACATTTCAGAAGGAGTAGCGCTTGTCACTATTTCCCGTCCGGCCGCAATGAATGCTCTGAACTCAGAATTCTTTACCGGCTTCAATGAACTGCAGGGTAACTTAAGTAAGGACGATTCCATTAAAGTTCTGGTGATTACCGGTGAAGGAAAAGCCTTCGTGGCCGGAGCCGATATTGCCGAAATGGTGGACATGAATTTCAAACAAGCTTGCTGTTTTTCACAACTTGGACAAGAAACCTTTCTTCGTCTTGAAAGAATGATAAAACCCGTAATTGCTGCTGTGAACGGATATGCACTGGGTGGAGGATGTGAACTGGCAATGGCTTGTGATTTCCGGATTGCATCATCTGCAGCAAAGTTTGGACAACCAGAGGTGGGTCTTGGACTTATACCCGGTTATGCTGGCACCCAACGGCTTTCACGCCTGGCCGGAATGGGGAACGCCCTGTATCTTATTCTTACCGGAGAGATGATCAGCGCGGAAGAAGCCTTGCGTATGGGGTTGGTACAAAAAGTTCTTCCCCCTGAGAACCTGATGGACGAAGTCATGAAAATTGCAAAGAAAATGGCCTCTAATGGTTCGCAGGCGATCGTTAAAGCGAAAGAGATCATCAGGAAGGGTCGTGAGGTTACACAGGGCGAAGGTAGCAAAATGGAAGCAGAAGCCTTCTCGAAACTCTTCGATTATCCATCAACCAAGGAAGGCATGAAAGCCTTTTTAGAGAAAAGAAAACCAAACTGGTAGTTGTAATGGTTACTCAGTATCTTACACCCATTCACCCGAAACCCACACCCAATACCCAAAACCTAATACCCAACACCCAATACCTAACACCAAACAAATGACTTACGAAGAAAGATTGCAAAACGTTACAGTGCTGGGAGCTGCCGGTAAAATGGGCAGCGGTATCCTGCTCCTGACAGCACTGGAGATGGCTGATCTGAGCCTGAAGCCGGAAGGCAAAGGGAAAAAGTTTGTGATACACGCTATCGATATATCTCACGAAGCGCTTAAAGGTCTCATGAAATACATGCGGGCCCAGGTACTGAAAGCTGCCGAGAAAAAGATTGTAGCCCTCAGGTCTGTTTATCAAGATCATAAAAATCTGATCGAGAATTCGGATATCATCGATCAGTATGTCGCGGATGTGATCTCTCTGGTCATGCCATCTACAAGCATGGAGCCGGCCCTCGAATCGCTCCTCATCTTCGAAGCTATCAAAGAAGATCCGGATCTGAAAGTCAAGATCTTATCCTATCTGAATAAGAACAATCCTCATCAGCCATGGTTCTTCACCAACACGTCCTCGATCCCGATAGGTGAACTGGATAAAAAGGCAAAACTTGGCGATCGTATCATCGGGTTTCATTTTTATAATCCTCCAGCCGTCCAGAAGCTTGTGGAGGTGATCGCTTCAAAGAACACCCTGAAAGAAGTGCAGGAATTTGCATTGACATATGCAAAGAACCTGAGGAAAGTGGTTGTTCCCTCTAATGATGTTGCCGGGTTCATAGGTAACGGACATTTTATGCGCGATATCCTTTACGCAACCCGTGAAGTGGAGAAACTACAAAAAGAGTTCGGTTTTGTTGAATCAGTTTATGCGATGAACCACATAAGCCAGGATTATCTTATTCGTCCGATGGGGATCTTCCAGCTAATCGATTATGTGGGTGTGGATGTCTGCAGTTACATCATGAGTGTAATGCAATCCTATAGGAAGGAAGAAGCTCTGCATTGTCCTTTGCTTGACCAAATGCTTGCTTTGAATGTCAGGGGTGGACAGTTCTCAGATGGCTCTCAAAAGGACGGTATCCTGAAATATGAAAAAGGGAAAGTTACTGGTGTCTATGACCCGGATAAGAAGGATTATAGGATGATAGCTGATTTTCAACAAAAGGTGGATGAAAAGCTTGGGCCAATGCCTGCTGTTCAACCCTGGAAGAACATCGTCAACAATCCCGCAAAAGAAGAGATCCTGAAGGATTATTTCAGCTCAATAAAAAATGCAACGAGCCCTGGTGCAGAACTCACAAAAGCATATGCCCTGAAATCACGTGAAATCGGCATTCAGCTTGTCACGAGCAAGGTTGCCTTTAGCGAGAAGGATGTGAACACGGTGTTGCTTACAGGGTTCTTTCATGCCTATGGACCCATTAATGATTACCTTAAGTAAATGAGAAAACCATGAAAAAGTTAAGAAGAAAAGTATATATGGTTGCCGGTTACAATACCATTTCAATGGGAACCGGCCGTAAGGAATTCAATCCGAAAAAAGAACGTCCTGGTCTCGAGGAATATATCAAAGAAGCAGGACAGGGAACGCTGAAGATGATCGGGGGAGCAAAGAATGTCGACGAATGTGCCATCGGCAATTTCATGGCATCCCGGTTCAATAAGCAGGCCAACCTGGCAGGCTTCTTCCCTTATATTGATGAAGGATTAAGGGGCAAACCGGCTATCCGGGTGGAAGGCGCGTGTGGTACGGGGGCTTTGGCACTGGTAACGGGGATAAAAAGCGTTCTCGCCGAAACCGCCGAAGTGGTGCTTGTAATTGGTGTGGAAGTGCAGAATACTGTGAAAGCCATATATGGTGCAGATATCCTGGCAGGTGCCGGCTGGTTCAAAGAACGGAAAGATGGCCATGCTTATTTCTTTCCCGGACAATTCAGCGACCGTGCAGGCGCCTATTTTGAAAAATATGGCAGGGATAAAACAAGAAAGGCTTTTGCAAAATGGTACAGGAATGCCATCGAAAATGCACGTCTTTGCCCTACTGCACAGGAGTTCCATAATACTGTAAAAGACCTTGAGGCTCAGGCTATGATGGAACCTAACGGAAAGGGTTTTGTCGATCACCTCAATGTTTTTGATTGTTCGAAAGTATCGGATGGCGCTTCAGCCATTGCAGTGGTCTCTGAAGAAGGTCTCAAACGCGTTGGTATTCCTAAAGAACAGGCCATTGAAGTCATCGGATTTGGACAGGTTGAAGAAGATCTTACCCAGAAGCCGATCGAGCAGACTGAACTTTCCACAACCCGTTTGGCTGTCAAAACCGCACTCGAATCTGCAGGGATTACTATCGACCAGGTCGGGACTGCCGAGATCCATGATTGTTTCACCATTGCCGGAGTCATGGCAGTGGAGGCAATGGGTTTAGCTGATCCGGGAAAAGGACCCGACTTTATCCTCGAGGGCAATACCACAAGAGATGGGAAATTCCCTATCAATACTACCGGCGGACTGATAGGGTGGGGGCATCCAACCGGCGCCACTGGCGTTCACCAGGCAGTTACCATGCTTGAACAACTGACAGGAAAAGCCGGTGCTTCGCAAATAAAAGTTTCTCCTGACAGACCCTACGGAATTACAGTTAATATGGGCGGCAACGACAAAACCCTGGTCTCAATCGTTTATCCACCAGGGATAATTTATTTACCATCCCCCCTTCAGAGAGGGGGTGGGTGCGTTATTAGTTGGGAAAACCGTATTACCCGTCTGTTCAATTATCCGCTACCCCATAATCCAGGCTGGTATGGTTTGGTGCAGCGGATGGAGATTGGCTTCTGCAGTTAGCAATGCCGGTGGATTGGGTTTGATTGGCTCAGGTTCAATGTACCCTGAGGTGCTGGAACAACATATCAGAAAATGCAAGGAGGCAACTGACCAGCCCTTTGGTGTTAATGTGCCGCTTCTTTATCCCCACGGGATGAGATTTTCGATATCCTTATCAGGGAAAAGATCAGGATCATCTTTACTTCTGCCGGAAACCCTGCCTCATGGACTTCGTTCCTTAAGGAACAGGGAATGATTGTAGTGCATGTAATTGCCAGCCTGAAATCGGCAAAAAAGTGTAAAGAGTCAGGTGTCGATGCCATTGTCGCCGAAGGCTTCGAGGCAGGTGGCCATGACGGAAAAGAAGAAACCACTACACTGACATTGGTGCCGCTCATCAGAAAGGCAATAGACTTACCATTGATTGCAGCGGGAGGCATTGCTACAGGAAGAGGCATGCTGGCCGCCTTTGCACTTGGCGCAGAAGGGGTTCAGATAGGCACCCGGTTCGTGGTTGCAGAAGAATCGTCGGCCCATCCTGAATTCAAGAAAAGAATACTTGAAGCAAAAGATGGCGATACAAGCCTTGTGATGAAGAAGGTGGTTCCCGTAAGGTTACTGAAAAACAAATTCTCAGAAAAGATCCACGAGGCAGAGGCTCAGGGTGCTTCGGCAGAAGAGCTGATAAATATCCTTGGAAAAGGAAGAGCCATGCATGGAATGTTTGAAGGCGATATTGAAGAAGGAGAACTGGAAATAGGGCAGGCCTCAGCACTTGTGTATGAGGTCAAATCCGCCGGGGCGATCATTAAAGAGATCATCCACGAGTTCAATGAAGCAGAAAAAGAACTTAAAGAATTATAAATGACCAACAATGATATCTTAAAGAAGCTGCGTGTAGCGCTCCACCTGAGGGATGATGACATTATTCATATTCTCAGTCTTAAAGATTTTAAGATCACTAAAAGTGAATTGGGCGCTGTTTTTCGTAAAGAAGGTCATCCAAAATATATGGAGGCAGGAGATCAGCTCCTGAGGAACTTTCTCAATGGCCTGATCATACACCTTCGCGGACCGGGAAAGGAAGAGAAACCCTGACCTTATTTCCTATCCTTCATAGGAATATATTTCGTATCAGGGGTCAGCGCCTTGTAAGCAGGGCGTATAATCCTGCGGCCGCTGATCAATTCCTCAAGCCGGTGAGCACACCAGCCGGAAATCCTTGAAATGGCGAATAATGGTGTGTAAAGTTCCTTGGGGATTTTCAGACATTCATAAACAAAACCGGAATAGAAATCAACATTCGGGGAGATCAGCTTGTCCTTTGTGTCTTTGTACTCATAATAGATTTCCGGGCCTATCCGCTCGATGGCTTCGTACAGTCCCATCTCTGCTTCTCTTCCTTTTTCCCTCGACAACAAGCGTGCTTTTTCTTTCAGGAGTATAGCCCTTGGGTCGGATACGGTATAAACGGCATGACCGAACCCATAGATCTTACCCGACCTGTCATGAGCTTCCTTATTCAGGATCTTACGCAGGTAATCAGCTAATTCTTCATCATTCGACCAGTTTTTGACGTGGTTCTTGATGTCGGCCATCATCTCAACCACAGCAATATTAGCGCCCCCGTGCAAAGGACCTTTCAGCGATCCGATGGCTGCCACGATTGCCGAATAGGTGTCGGTTCCACTTGAACTGACCACACGCGTCGTAAAGGTGGAATTATTACCGCCTCCATGTTCTGCATGCAGGATCAGGCAAAGATCAAGCAATTCTGCTTCGAGGGGTGTATATTCGGTTCCTTTAAGCATATATAGGAAATTCTCTGCCGTGCTCAGCGTTTTGTCAGGATACCTTACGGTAAGAGTGTCGTAATAGATCAGGTGCTGCATTGCATGATAGGAATAGGCTGCAATTGTGGGAAACTTGGCAATCAGGCTGATTGATTGCAGCAAAATATTTTCGATCGATAAATCATCTGCATGTTCGTCCAGCGTATACAAAGCCAGGATCGAACGGGCAAGCATGTTCATGATGTCCTTTCCTTTCATGGTAAGGATCATATCCCGGTTGAAATTTTCAGGCAGAAAACGCAACTCGGCCATACCCTCCGTAAACTTTTCCAGTTCTTCTTTTCCGGGAAGCCTGCCGAAAAGTAAAAGAAATACAGTTTCATCATAACCAAACCTTTTCTCCTTCTGGCACCCATGAACCAAATCATTGATGTCAATACCACGGTAAATCAGTTTTCCGTCAATTGCTACCAGCTTACCATCAACTTTTTCATAACCAACCACACTGCCTACTTTGGTCAAGCCCACAAGAACGCCTGTATGATCTGCATTACGCAGGCCCCGTTTTACATCGTATTCCTTAAAAAGTTTTTCTTCTATTTTGCACGATTCCTCAGACAGAGGAGAGAGCTGTTTTATAATTGCATCAATTTTCATGAAAGTCTTATTTATCAGATTTACGATTTATATCTTCCCTGTAAAATTATAAAAATAAACATTCCAAATGCACGTATTTCAAAGTACAGGCTCAAAATTTTGAGCCCCTACACTCCCAAATCTCAATCCCACAACCAAATCCCAATACCTAACACCCAACTTTTTTCATTGAATTCAGTGCGCTTCCTTCCCTGAACCAATGTATCTGGTGCTCGCTGTAACTGTGGGACAGCGTGATCTCTTCCAGGCTCCCGTCTGCATGATGGATCTTTAGATTCAAAGGTTTGCCGGGTGCAAAAGCAGTCAGGCCGGTGAGATCAAAGATGTCATCCTCAAGGATCTTATTGTAATCGTCCGGGTTGCTGAAGGTCAATGCCAGCATGCCTTGTTTTTTCAGGTTCGTCTCATGGATCCTGGCAAAAGATTTTGCAAGGACAACTCTTACGCCAAGATGCCTGGGTTCCATGGCAGCATGTTCACGGGATGATCCTTCGCCATAATTTTCATCGCCAACGATCATCGAGGGAATTCCTTTGCTTTTGTAATACCTTGCAGTCTTAGATACTTCACCATATTCTCCGGAGACTGCATTTTTCACGGCATTCGTCTTTTCATTGAAGAAGTTAACGGCTCCCATGAGCAGGTTATCAGAGATATTATCAAGATGACCGCGGAATCTCAGCCAGGGCCCTGCCATTGAGATATGATCGGTAGTGCATTTTCCTTTAGCCTTAATAAGCAACCTCATCCCGGTGATGTCCTTTCCGTTCCAGGGAGCAAACGGTTCAAGCAACTGCAATCGCTGTGAATCGCTTTTAATCCTGATTGCAATTTCATCCGGATTTTGAGGAGGAGCGATGTAGCCTGTATCTTTCACATCAAATCCTTTCGGCGGCAATTCCATGCCCTCCGGCTCTTCAAGGAATACTTCCTGCCCTGATTCATTAACAAGTTTATCTTTCAAGGGATTGAAATGAAGGTTTCCTGCAAGTGTCAGTGCCATTACGATCTCGGGAGAAGCAATAAAGCTGTGCGTACTTTCATTACCGTCATTACGTTTAGCAAAATTCCGGTTATAGGAATTCAGGATTGAATTTTTCCGGGCAGGGTTGTCCATATTCCTTGCCCATTGCCCGATACAGGGTCCACAGGCATTGGCCATAATGATCCCGCCTATATCGGTAAACATCTTCAATAGTCCGTCCCGTTCGCAGGTAAAACGGATCTGTTCAGATCCGGGAGTTATGATGAATTCTGACCTGGCTTTTAATTGTTTTGACAGGGCTTGTCTGGCAATAGATGCAGCTCTTGAGATATCTTCGTAGGAAGAATTTGTACAGGAACCGATCAAACCAACCTCGAGTTTCTCAGGATATCCCTTTTCCCTGACAAATGCAGAAAATTCTGAGATCGGATGGGCGACGTCAGGTGAGTAAGGGCCGTTTATATAAGGTTCTAATTCAGAAAGATTGATCTTTATATATTGATCATAATATTTTGAAGGATCTTGTAGTACTTCGACATCAGAGCTAAGCAGGTTCTCATTTTTCAAGGCAAGTTCAGCCACTTCACCTCTTCCGGTGTGTTCAAGATAAACCTTCATCTTGTCGTCAAACGCGAAGAAAGAACATGTCGCCCCAACTTCTGCGCCCATATTACAGATGGTACCTTTACCCGTGCATGAGATGGTTTTAGCTCCTTCTCCGAAATATTCAATGATGAGTCCGGTACCGCCTTTCACGGTCAGCAACCCTGAAACCTTCAGTATCACATCTTTTGCAGAGGCCCAACCGTTAAGTTTCCCCGTGAGCTCGATACCGAGGATCTTAGGCATCTTAAGCTCGAATGGCATGCCCGACATAACATCAACGGCATCAGCACCACCAACACCAATGGCTACCATTCCGAGTCCACCGGCATTTGGTGTATGTGAATCGGTGCCGATCATCATCCCACCGGGAAAAGCATAATTTTCAATGATAACCTGGTGGATAATGCCTGCTCCCGGTTTCCAGAAACCGATGCCGTATTTTGCACTTACGGTTTGCAGGAAGGAAAAGACCTCTTCGTTCTGAAGCAATGAATCAGCAAGATCTTTTCTTACACCGGTTTTAGCAAGAATAAGGTGATCGCAATGGACCGTTGCCGGAACAGCAGTTGACTTGCGGCCAGCCGTCATGAATTGCAGCAATGCCATTTGTGCCGTGGCATCCTGCATTGCAACCCTGTCGGGCAGAAAATTCACATAATCGACGCCACGTTCAAGTGCTTTTTCCGGATGAGGATCAAATAAATGACCATAAAGTATCTTTTCTGTGAGAGTAAGTGGTCTCTTCAGCAGTATCCTTGCAGCATTAACCCCGGAAAACATTTTCCGGTAAACTTCTTCTATTGCCTCTAAATCAAGTAACATATATCTTTTATTTTCTTATGAATCTTGCAAAAATAGTTAATAGATTTAATTAGTTAAATATAATACTTTTTGGATAAACAATAATTTTATGCGTAATATTGTTCACCTAATTAGTGTCTGTCCATACAGTCCCTCATTTTGTTGATAACCGACTGATTTTTGATGCTCAGAGGGAATTTTCGCAAAATAAAATCCTTAGTCAGTGTTTTTAGACCAAAACCCTGTTAAAAACCCAGCTTAATTTGTTAACATCCACTGGATTTTGAAATTTCACGCATATCTGTTTCATCCTGTTTATAGGTTAAATATTCAAAACGCCTGTTTTTACTGGTCATTTAGATAATCAGCTGACCAGAGGATCAGATTTAAGCCGGTCAAGAATTAAGGCGGTCATCACCCTGAAGTTATATGCCAAAACACTCCAAAGAACTTTAGCCTGGAAGTGAATCCAGCCCTTCCAACTACAAGTACGGATATTGAAGCCACGCTTAATATTCGAGATTATTGCCTCCATGGCGCTGCGCCATCTCTTCAAACGTGTTTCCATGTTCAAACTGCTGACAATATTCTGCATACTGCCAACAACCTTATTAAACACAATATTTACAACGCCCGCTTTCTGGGCATGCTCAAGGTTTGCCAAACAGGCATATCCTCCATCGGTAGCACTGTCCCGCGGAACGATCTCATAATTTTGAATAACCCTGTCAATGGTTTGTTTATACAATGATTTGTCCGCCGGGTTGCCCTGCAAAACCTGACAATCCAGGACAAGATTGCTCTTTCCTGCAGCCAGGTTTACTTTATGGCCAAACAGCACTTCCCTTTGCCCTTTCACAATGATGTCGGTGTGTTGTTCATAAATCGAAAACAGTTTTTCTTCACTGGGGACTTTTTCCCCATTAATTTCCTTGCGATAGGCTACATTATATACCTGTACCATCAGGCTCAGCAATTTAGTCAGTTCTTCCTGAATGCCCCAGGCGATACTACTCGTGGACTTTTTTTTTATCGCGTTGGACGTTTGATTGATTACTTTGGTAAAAAGGATCAACTGCTTACAAAATAAATCATACCGATCCTTATTTTTGCGATTAACATTGATTTCATAAAAGGTCTTCTTTGCGGATTTCGTGTAATCAATAAAATCAAGTGTATCAATCTCTTGTTTCAATTGCTCCAATAACCGGGTGCTCGTTTTTATACAATCCCAGACAAGGGAGTTATTCGTAGGATAATGAATATTTGTTTTTACAACGGTAGAATCCTGTGAAACACTTTTCACATCTTCCAATCCTTCGCTTATGGCTATTTTATTGATCTCCACAAGTAAACGATGAAGAGATTCCGGATTAATCCTGGAAATGTATTTTTGAAACAACTGAAAACTGTATGGATCCCTTCCTTCGAGTTTTATAAAGGCTTCACAGATCCTCGAATCGCTTTGAGCGTATTCCAGTTCCCTGTAATCCATCCCACGCATTTCTTTGAAAATCGCAGCACGGGCAATTTGTTCAACACTGGGTGTGTCTTGTCGTCCAAAAGTTGAAGCTTTCTCATCCCCTATAATGTCCGATCTAAGCATCAAAATGATATCAGGCCGCGATTCCAGAATAGTATCAATCACACAAAACTCAGGATTACCAGACCAATCAGGCTTTTCGAACTTCAGAAGCAAATCGTTGAATATTTTCATAGATTCATTATCTTTGATTCGAAATTACTGGGAACTTTCTTCATATATCCTATCAAACCTCAGTATTTATTAACAATTTGAGTTTAAAGACAGACTCTAATTACAATTCTAAAAAAAGAATAACCGCATGCCATCTGTCGTGAACCTGGTTGAGGAGTGGAAAAACAGGAATCCATCACAAAAGGATAATCCTGCTCTTGCCATGCGTCTCCTTGATGAAGCCGAATCCCTATTCTCTGCAAATAATACAGATTTAGTTGAGAGGATAGCCTGGTTGGATTTCCTGGATACGACTAAGAAAAAGGATTTCCTCAGGGCATTGAGCGACGATGCAGCAAGAATTCGATGGGCAGAAGTTGTATTCAAAATATTACAACATACTAACTATGGCCTGCAGGATATGATGAACAGCCGCGTAAATGAACATCCTGAACGGATCTTGTTCAGGGAAATGGCTTCACCAAATCCTGTGGAATGGTCATATGAACAGATACAAAGGCACCTCCGTGAAATAGCAACGGTATTTTATCATTCCGCGAAGGTGCCAAGCGTGGCGATCTATGCTGATAATGGACTCGAAGGCGCCTGTGCCGATTTGGCCTGTCTCTGTTATAACATCTTCGATACGCCTCTCAGCATTCATTTCTCCGCAGATATACTGGTTCATATATTCGATCTTCTGAAGATAAATATTGTTGTTGCAGATTCGAAAGAGCGCTGTTCGGTATTATTGAAAGTGAAGGCGAAATCGAAAACAAGATTCAAAATATTTACCGTGTCAGCAGGATTGGCAAAAGAGGGGGAATCGATCTTCCTTCAGAAAGAATGCAAGAAACTTTCCGGAACTGAGATTGAGGAAATGCTGGCCCGGAATACAAACCGGAAAAACACTGAAGTTGCAACAACCATGTTCACTTCAGGGAGTACAGGTCTGCCAAAAGGTGTTTCTTTTTCCATTTACAATATTGTAAGTAAGCGGTTTGCACGTGCTGCTGCATTGCCATCTTCCGGGGATGAAATCTTTTTAAGTTACCTTCCATTGTTCCATACCTTCGGCAGATACCTTGAAATGATTGGGACTATCTTCTGGAGCGGGACATACACCTTTGCCGGTAACAGCTCAGCCGAAACGCTGTTCTCTTTATTTCCAAAGATAAATCCTTCCGGTTTTATCAGCATTCCCTTACGTTGGCAGGAACTTTATGAACTATGCCAGGAAAAGATCGGTCATATTGAAAATGCAGATCTCAGGGAACAGGCAGTCAGGGAAGTTGTTGGGCAGAGATTACACTGGGGACTTTCAGCAGCTGGCTACCTTGACCCCTTGGTATTTCGCTTTTTTAACCAATATGGCATTGCCCTCTGCAGCGGATTTGGCATGACTGAAGCCACAGGCGGCATCACAATGACGCCCCCCGGGCATTATCGTGAAATGTCAGTTGGCATTCCATTACCGGGAGTGAAGGTCAGATTGACTGCGGATTCAGAGCTGGAGATTTCCGGGCATTATATAGGTAAATACCTTGAAGAAGCCGGTCCTGGCGACCATATACCTTACCCTGATCCTGCAAATAAGACCGGTTGGTTATCGACCGGCGATGTCTTCACTGTTACTGAAGCCGGTTACTATGAGATAGTTGACCGTATCAAGGATATTTATAAGAATAACCGGGGACAAACAGTGGCACCCCGGGTCATCGAAAAAAAGTTTTATAATGTACCGGGTATAAAAGATACATTCCTGGTTGGCGATAACCGGCCCTATAATGTCCTGTTGATCTCTCCTGATAAAGAAGATCCCTTATACAAAGATCTTTCCGGTGATAACCTGAATGAATATTTTCACCAGATCGTGATGGCGGCAAATGCTGATGCAGCGCCCTATGAACGCGTGATCAACTTTACTCTGATCGAAAGGCATTTCAGCAGTGAAATGGGAGAACTGACTCCGAAAGGTTCATTTAATCGTAAGACGATCGAGAAGAATTTTCTTCCTGTTATTGAAACCCTCTACATCAGTAATGTCATATCCATCCCAATTGAAGATTTTAATATCCGTATTCCCAGGTGGTTTTTCAGGGATCTTGGCATTTTGGAAAACGACATTCTTTACAAGGAAGGGAAATTGTTTGACAGGAGGAATAAACGGTATCTTCATGTTTCGAAAACCGCAACCAACATTTATGAGATCGGAGATCTGCGCTATAAAATTGCCTCCACTGATATTGATCTTGGTATTTTTGCGCGACAGCCCAAGATCTGGTTGGGAAATCCACAGTTGGTTGCCTTCTGTCCGGTGAAGGAAGGTTGGGATCTTGCTCTTGGAGCTATTTCTGAATCAGCTTATTTTAATCAGGACAGAAATTATAAGGAGGATGATCTTCTCCCGGTTAAATCAATCCGGAACCAGGAACTGTTCAAAGCTCATCAACTCACTTGCCGGGCCCTGTTCCTTTCAGTTGAAGAATCAATTAAGGCTGTTACCGAATTAGGACAGATGTTTAACCAGGTTGATCCAAGGCTTGCGTGGGTGATGCGTCTGCGAATGGAAGCCCTGGCTTATCATAAGGAAGAAGAGATACGTACACTTGCCTACCGGACGATCCTTCTGAAAGCTCCCGATCCGGAGCAGATCCAGAATCTTACGGTTTTCATTGAATCGGGACTTTCATTCCTGAATAAGAAATCAATAAGGGAAATAGCATCGGGTAATTTCGGAAAACACAGGCTGGATGCGCTGAAACAACGGCTATATTGGTATCGCACTCACATGGAATGGCCTGCCAATGAGAAAAATCAGCAGCAGTTTGAAAGCGTTCTCGGGATGCTCTTCAACTTTGCAGTTGAACACCTGGAGTTTTATGTATCCGTGCGTGCAGAATTATCGAGATGGATCCTTCATAAGAAAGATCTTTACCTCTCGAAAAAGGCGGAAGAGTATTTTTACCGGCTCTCAGAGGTGTTTGAAAAGTCGATGGAAGAGAAGATTCCGGAATATCCTTTAGAGATATGGCAAAAGAAGATACTGTTTGAATATGGGATGCAGGGTCTGGAGAAAGAGCGGATCCTGAAGATTTTTCAATCAACGACTTACCTGGCCGAAAGTATTATCCTTGCCTTTAACGAACAGAGTTTTGACTTATATGATGTTCCCTCAAACGGGATCTGGGTGCTTCGTCTTCAGGCATATAAGGAATTCCGGCATTACCGTTTGAGTATAAATACGAAATCAGGAAAACATTACGATCTGCATATGGTAATGAGCGAGAATCCTGATTTCAGGCCTAAGCAGGATACGTTTTACTGGCTGGCCTCACTCGCCGGTTTCCCTTATGGACCAGCCGTTGGTCCTTTCTTGGGCAGCAGCCGGCCAGGACTTGGGATCCTTTCCACACAATACATCGGTGGACTTACCGCCTGGGACAAGATCCGTGAGTTCGCTGAGGTCCATAAATCGGCTGGCTTTGTTAATCCGAACTCCTGGAAAAAAGTTTTTACGAAGGCGTTTACTGTGATCTTCAGGGCATGGCATCATAGTGGCTACCAGATTGTTCCAGGTCTTATCAGCCCGAATAATGTAGTGGTCCCGGAAATGGATTTCCGTGAAAGTGCAGTCATTGTTTCACTCACAGGATGGACCACTTATAAAAATACGGTATCATTAGTCGGCCCAATCCTCCAGGATTTTTATTGTAAAACCGCTGCTTTGTATCCCTGGTGTGGAAAACAAATGGAGATTGCCTGGATTTTTGATGCCTGTATCGAGGCCCTGGGCAGGGAAGAAGCAATGGCCTTTCTCGAAACTCTTCGCAAGGATCTGGAACAAAAGCCGGTTTATTATTTTGACAATGGCAACTTGGCCGACGACCTGGCTAAATACCTTACCGCCAGCAAAAAAAGATATTATCTGCCACTGGCCCTGTACAGTGCCATCGACCAATATACTGAATGGTACAGGATGAACCCGTTAACAACCTGTGCGGCAAAGGAACAAACGTTATTTGAATTACTTGAATTATACAAACTGCAGGAGTATCCTGAACTTGTACGTTATTATTTCTACAGGTATTCTTTTTTTATGGATGCATCAGCAGAAGTAAAAGTTAATTTTGATAAACTGCTTGAGAAAATGATGGGAGAACCTCACTTACTGCCGATCCAGCTTGTTGAATTATCGGCCCTGCAGTCGGTGATTAGTGGTGCAGATGATAAAAATATTTTTAGCAGGATGATTTTCCCGCGGCTTATGAATGACCAGAAGATCGATTTTATGAAAGTGGGTGAACGTTTGAAGGAACACCTGGTCGTTAAATTCCTGGTTATTGATAAATCCGGCACGGAATATATCCAGCGTGATCCGGTGGAACCGAGGGAGATAGGCCAGCTTTATCAACTTTTCTTCCGTGAAAATTACCCGAAAGAGATTTCTGATGCCGATCATCATTACATAGTGACCGATGAAAATGAGAAGATCATAGCAGGGATGACCTGGCGAAATCTTGACAATAATAATATTTTACTGGATGGCGTCGTAGTTACCTCGTCATTGCAGGGAAGAGGGATCGCATCGGGGATGATCGAGAATTTCTTTACCAGCATGGCGGCAAGAGGCGTCAAAGTTGTTAAAGCCCATTTTCTCCTGGGAAATTATTACCTGAAACACTATTTTGAAGTGGATAAAAAGTGGGGTGCACTTGTTAAACGACTTAACGATTAGAATACAGAAATAATTGATAATTGACAATAGAAGTTAGGTGTTGGATATTAGGTTTTGGTTTTTTTACACTTTACATTTTGCATATTACACTTGTCTTTGCCCGGAGGGCATAATATGAATAACCCCCGGTGAAACCGGGGGACGAGAAGCCGGCAATAAAATGATGTTACATTAATACAAACAGAAGAATGAACGGAGAGAAAATTACAATTGAAAAAGGAAAATTAATAGTTCCGGATCATCCGATAATCCCTTTTATTGAAGGTGACGGGACTGGTCCTGACATATGGAACGCAAGTGTTAAGGTATTCGATGCGGCAGTTGAAAAAGCATACAAGGGAAAGCGAAAGATAATATGGAAGGAAGTCCTGGCAGGAGAGAAGGCCTTCAAACAGACCGGCAACTGGCTCCCTGACGAAACCCTGGATGCGATACGTGAATATATTGTTGCCATTAAAGGTCCGTTAACCACCCCGGTAGGTGGAGGGATCCGTTCACTGAACGTGGCCCTGCGCCAGATCCTTGACCTTTATGTCTGTCTTCGGCCGGTGAAGTATTTTAAAGGTGTTCCTTCACCAGTTAAAAGACCTGAGACTACTGACATGATTATCTTTCGTGAGAATTCAGAAGATATCTATGCCGGAATTGAATGGATGCAGGGAACCCCTGAAGCAAAGCGTATTATTGATTTCCTAATAGAAGAGATGGGCGTGAAGAAGATCCGTTTTCCTGAATCTTCCTCGATCGGCATCAAACCGGTTTCCAAAGAGGGGACCGAACGTCTGGTAAGAGCTGCCATTGAATATGCCATCCGCGAAAAGAAGCCTTCGGTGACCCTGGTTCATAAAGGCAACATTATGAAATTTACCGAGGGGCAGTTCAAGAAGTGGGGCTATGAGCTGGCTGAAAAGGAATTCGCCGACCATGTATTTACATGGGTTCAGTACGATAAAATAAAAGAAACCCAGGGTGAAGAAGCTGCAGAAGCGGCCCAGAAATCGGCCATTGCTAACAACAAGATTATCATCAAAGATGTGATTGCAGACGCATTCCTTCAGCAGATCCTTACAAGACCTGCAGATTATTCAGTTATCGCAACATTGAACCTGAACGGCGATTATATTTCTGATGCACTGGCAGCTATTGTTGGCGGGATCGGCATCGCCCCGGGTGCCAATATTAATTATATGACAGGACATGCAGTCTTTGAGGCCACGCATGGAACAGCTCCAAAATACGCCGGAAAGGATATGGTCAATCCCGGTTCGGTGATCCTGTCAGGCGTGATGATGCTGGAATACATGGGATGGAAAGAAGCGGCTGATTTGATTGTGAAAGGCCTGCAGCAATCCATCCTGAAGAAACGTGTGACTTATGACTTTGAGCGCCTGATGGAAGGTGCTGTCAAACTCAAATGCTCGGAATTTGGCACCGAGATCGTCTTGAATATGTAAGTTGTGTATTTAACAAATGCAGAATAATGAACCATATCCCTGGCACCACTCCCGCAGGTTTAACTCTTATGCGGAGTACATAAAAAAGCAATTCGGTGGGAGGGTCCAGAAAGTAACAATCGACGCAGGATTTACCTGCCCAAACCGGGATGGTTCCAAAGGAACAGGTGGTTGTACTTATTGCGACAACCGTGGATTCAACCCTTCCTATTGTGATCCGCAAAAACCTTTAAGGCAACAGATTGAGGAAGGGATTGAATTTCATTCCCTACGCTACAGGCGGGCAAAGAAATTCCTGGTTTACTTTCAGCCATTCTCCAATACTTATGCTCCACTTGGAATATTGAAAGAAAAATATGAAGAGGCCCTTTCTTATCCGGGTGTGGCAGGGCTGGTAATCGCTACACGCCCTGATTGCGTGGATGACGAAAAGCTGGAATACCTGGCTGGACTCTCAAAGAAATGGTATATCCAGGTTGAGTATGGTGTTGAAACTCACAACAACCAAACGCTGGCCAGGATCAACCGTGGCCACGATTCAGAACTCGCAATCCGGATGATAAGAAAGATCCATGAATATGGGATAAAAACAGGCGCCCATTATATTTTCGGATTACCCGGTGAGGATCTTGATGAGATGTTCCGTACAGGTGAGGTGATTTCACGGCTCCCCCTGGATACAATTAAATTCCATCAGCTTCAGATTGTAAAAGGTACCCGTATGGAGCAGGAATTCACGGAAAACCGTTCTGCATTCCATTCATTTACATTGGATGATTACATCGACTTTATCATCCGGTTTATTGAAAAACTGAATCCATCCATTGTCATTGAACGTTTTACTAGTGAAATGCCTCCGAAGTTTCTGACAGAAACAAATATGGGATTGATCCGCTATGATGAAGTTCTTCGCCGGATTGAGGCAGAACTTGAAAAACGCGAAAGCTACCAGGGGAAATTTTATGCGTGAATGGAGACGTTTGAAGCCACTATGGCCCTCCGTATAGCATAGTCGATGGCTCCGATTAGTTTTACATCTTCCATCTCCGGATCACTGAACCTAAGTAAATCTTTGATCCTTTTCCTGAATTTTGGATAATTAGGGAAATTCCTGAAGTTCTTACGATATATCTTGCATGAATCCATCACCGAGATCATCATCAGGTCATATCCATTCAACTTTTCTTCATTCACGATCCGGTTGAAGATCTCTTCTCTCACCCGGTTTTTAAGTTCGGTATTGATAACAGGATATTTGAACTGGTACATGACCCAAAAGAAACTGTATTCCTCTTTACGGATCATATTCTTTGCAATGAGTGACCGGATAATACTTTTCCTGATCATCATCTTTTTATAGACCATCCGCTGGATCCAATTGCGGATACTCCTGTTCTTCTTAACGGAACGCATAAATTCAAGAACCCTGTCAAAGAGCGGGTCTTCCATAGCTGTCAGGTCTTTAACCACTAATACCCCTTCTTTAAACTCAATGCGGTCATGTTTGAATAGTTCATATAATATCGCGCCGGCCAGTCCGAATTTAATGCTGTTCTCTGAATTGCCAAACCAGCCTTTATCATCCAGGGCAAGTAGAATGATCTTTTCCAGGAAAGTTAAACTGGTACTTTTGCCGGTATTATCCATTTTTTAAATGATTTTCTATCATTTCTGATCTGCTTTTGCAAAGTTGCAAAGAATTTCACAAAGATCGCAAAGAAATTACCTTTATTCTATTTTTGCATAAGCATTTATACTGCCAAAGATTTCAAGAGTCTAACTTATGTCAAAGAAATCATATAAACCCCGCTCCAAACCTGCCTTAGCATATGCTAAAAATACCCACCGGGAAGATCCTCCAAACCAGATTGAACAAAAACAATCGATAATTGAGAAACCTTTATTTTTAATGATCCTGATCCTATGCCTGACATTCATTGCTTTTTTTCCATCTTTGAAGAATGGCTTTATTCCAACATGGGATGATGGTGCATATGTTATTAATAACCAATCAATCCAAAACTTAAATCAAAGTTCATTAAAAGAAATATTCACCACTACCGTTGCCAGTAGCTATGTCCCTATTCCAATCCTGACCTTTACCGTCGAATACAAATTATTCGGGCTCAATCCTTTCATCTTTCACTTGTCGAACCTCATTCTGCACCTGCTGTGCACACTGCTTGTATTTCAAATCCTCAGAATGCTAAAGCTAAAACCGGTCTATGCGGCAATTGGAGCCATGATCTTTGGGGTTCACCCAATGCACGTGGAATCCGTTGCCTGGATAGCTGAAAGGAAGGACCTGCTTTGCTACTTGTTCTGTTGTGCATCCATAATTGTTTATTTCAACTATTTAAATTCGCAGAAAAATAAACTATTGTTTTTTCTTCTGAGTTTATTCCTTTTCATTTGTTCACTTTTTTCTAAGATTACAGCAGTGACACTGCCTTTAAGTTTACTCTTAATTGACTATTACCTCGGGCGACCTTTAAAAAGCAAGGTTCTTATCGAAAAAGTTCCATTTTTTATTTTATCTCTGATTTTTGGTATTGCAGAGATATTAATGTTTCAAAAACAGGGTGCATTAAAAGCAACTGAGATTGTCAGCATTTCAGACCAGGTTTTTATGGGATTTTATGCGTTAAGTGCTTACATAATCAAATTCTTTGCACCATTTCAATTAAGTGCACTTTATCCATGGTTAAGTGCACCTGGCCATTCACTGCCTTTCTTGTATTACATAAGTCCACTTTTTATCTTAGTTCTTGGATTTTTAATTTACCGGGTTACCCGCAAAACCCGTGCGATTTTGTTCGGAAGTCTTTTCTTCCTCGTTAATATAATCCTAATGTTTCAGGCCCAGATACTGACTCAGGGAATAGGGTTCCTGGCCGATCGTTTTTCCTACATCCCATATCTGGGTTTCTGCTTCCTGGCAGGATGGTCGACCGACCAGCTGATCCGGAATAAGAAAGAATGGAAAACACAGGTACTGGGTGTCTTATTTTTTATCATTCTCATATTTACAGTCCTGTCATTTAACAGGACTAAAATCTGGGAAAATGATTTCACCCTGTGGAATGATGTAATTGAAAAATACCCCAATAACATTTATAAGTCTTATGCAAACAGGGGAAT
Organism: uncultured Bacteroidales bacterium; assembly: GCA_963800585.1. Taxonomy (GTDB): domain Bacteria; phylum Bacteroidota; class Bacteroidia; order Bacteroidales; family FEN-979; genus FEN-979. The sequence goes on along the minus strand of CAWDBP010000002.1, from coordinate 112,472 downwards.
TGCCTTCACCTCGCTTGAACAATGGGATAATGCAATAACTGATTTTACCAGGGTGATCGAGATGGATTCGAAGTACGGATGGGGATATGTTGACCGTGGAGTGGCTTATCAGCATACCGGCCAATGGGACAAATCCATTGATGATTTCTCTAAAGCGATTGAAATTAACACATTGGATTTTGACGCCTATGCGGGACGCGCCCTTTCATATGGGGTTCTTGGTCAGTATAATAAAGCAATAACAGATTTTTCCAGAGCTTTACAGATAAATCCAAAATATTCGAAAGGGTACTCAAACAGGGGGTTGACGTATGCTAATCTTGGATATTTTGACAAAGCTATTGCCGATTACTCAAAAGCAATTGAACTTGACCCTGGATATAAAGATGCATTGTCAAACCGCAGTCTTGCCTATGGCAGGCTTAATCAGTGGGACAATGCCATTGCCGATGGTTTTAAAGCTATCCGGATTGATCCGCAAAATGCAGGACTATATGACAAAGTAGGTTATTTCTATCTGGCCAAAGGGGATTATGATCATGGGGAGTTGCAATTCCGGAAAGCCCTGGAATTGGATAGTAAGAGTTTTGACTCACTTTTGGGACTTGCATTTATTAGTTACAGTAAGGGTGATAAAGCCAATGCAAATATATTCCTCGACCAGGCAAAAAATCTCGAGCCAAAATTAAAGAATGGAATGAATGGAATAAATGAACTGGAAAATATGGGCTATTTCAAGCCTGCCAATATTAAAGAAACGCTGAAGAAGTTACTGATGGAATTAAATTAAGGCTGTCTCTAATTAAATGTTCCGCCGAGATATTGTTTCGTCTTCTCCATTTTTGGGTTCCCGAAGACTTCTTCTACCGTTCCCTGCTCAATAACTTCCCCGAGATACATGAACACGACATAGTCGGCAATACGCCTTGCCTGCCGGAGTATGTGTGTTACCAGGACGATAGTATAATTGTTCTTTAATTCGACGAATTTTTCTTCAATGTACTGGCTCGAAATTGGATCCAGGGCGGAAGTTGGTTCGTCTGCAAGAATGATCTCCGGGTTCACGGCCAGTCCCCGGGCAAGGCAAAGTCGTTGTTGTTGCCCGATCGAAAGCCGTGATGCAGGTTCTCTCAAACGATTCTTTACCTCATCCCAGAGATTCGCCTGCTGAAGGTAATGAACTACCTGTTTTTGTAGATCCCTTCTCTTCTTTACATCTTTCAGTTTCAATCCAAAAGCAATGTTGTTGTATATGTTCATAGGCAGGGGATAGGGGTGTTGTGACAGAAGTCCCATGTACTGCCTGAGTTTCACTATATCTTCACCGGCATTGAGTACATTCTTATTGTTGATGATCACTTTCCCGGTCACTTTCAGCTCAGGATAAAGGTCCGTCAGACGGTTCATGCATTTGAGCAGGGTTGTTTTCCCGCAACCCGAGGGACCCAGTATTACAGTGATCTTATTCTTCGGGATCTCAATGTTGATGTTGTTCAGGATCTGCTGTTTTCCGGCAAAAACATTCAGATTCTCAATGTGTATTTTATTATTTGGTTCCATATCCATCAGGTCTCACCGGTTAAAAATTAACTTTTGTTTTATGGTATCTCTTTCCAAGTCCGCGTGAAAACAAACTGACCAGGAGTATAATTATCGTTAGTACAAGGGCGGACGCATAAGCACGGTCCTGGACAGCAGGTACAGGCGATGACAGCTGGAAAAAGATCGATAGTGGAAGAGTTGCAACAGGCTCCATCAACGAATTAGGAAGGTTATCAGTGTATCCGGCTGTAAATAAAACAGAGGCAGCATCACCGATAGCACGACCGAAAGAAAGCAGAATGGCGGTGATGATGCCCGACACCGTTTGCCTGTAAAGATCTTGAACGCCAATTCTGATTTGTTAGACCCCGATGGAGTATGCAGCTTCCGAAAGCCCTATCGGCACTGTCCGTAAGATCTCGTCCATTGATCGGATCATGATCGGTAAAATGAATAAAGTCACCGTAAGCATCCCTGCCAGCAGTGAGGTCTGGATGCCCAGCAGGATCATCATGGAAAATCCGAATGCTCCGTAAACGATCGAAGGAATACCCCAGACAAGATCTAAAATAAAGCGGATGAATGCGATCAGTTTCTTTTGTCTTACCAGGAAAACATTTATATAAAGCGCTACGGGCAAACCTATGAGAATGCAAGAAAAGTAGCGCCAAAGGCGAGAGAAAGCGATCCGAGAATAGCATTCAGGATGCCTCCTCCTTTCCCATAATAGTACCCACCTTTAGGTACCTGGGTCAGGATTTCCCATGACATATGCTTTTATTCCCTTGGCGAAAATGCTGAAAATGATAAGTGCAAGGACAGCAAGGATGGAATAGGTGGCGATGACCATCAGAACCTTAAAAACCTTCTCTTCTATCTTTCCTGAATACCTCATGCTGAGAATTTATTGTAACGGTCAATAAAAAAATGCATCACCAGGTTAAAGAATAACGATACTGCGAGCAAAACCAGGGCAGCGAACATCAGCGCCGATTCGTATTTCGGGATAGAAAGCATTTCTCCATAATTGTTGGCTATCAGGGCTGGCAATGTATAGCCGGGATCAAATACGCTTTTAGGCAGTTTTACTACGTTACCAACCACCATTAACACCGCCATTGTTTCCCCGAATGCACGTGCCAGCCCAAATCCAAAAGCTGCAATGATACCCGGAAGCGCCTTCTTTATCAATACGCTTTTTACCGTTTGCCATTGTGTTGCACCCAGTGATAATGATGCCTCTTTGAGCTCTACCGGGATGGTGCGAAAAACCTCGATCAGGATATTCAGGATGAATGGAATGATCATGACCGACAGTACCAATGCCGCGGCCAGGATGCTGTAACCCAGGGTTTGAACTCCAAACAGAGGCCCTACGAAATGGGAAATAAAAGGAACGATCACGAGAATGCCCCATACTCCATACACCACCGAAGGAATTCCAGCCAGTATGTCTATTGCGGGATGCATGATGCGAAGAAACCGCTTTCTGGTATATTGTGTTACATAGATGGCAGTAAGCAGGCTGATGGGAGCGGTAATTAACATAGCCAGCAATGTAACCCAGATAGAACCAACAATAAATGGATAAAACCCGAATTTGCCACTTCCCGGTTTCCAGACTTTTGAGAACAATAGGTCCCCAAGGTGGTAATCATGAATGAGCAGGAATGATTTCAGATAAAGTCCGAGAAATAAGAGAAAAGGCAAAGAAGCAACCAGCAGCACACTTACAATCATCCAGGTGTAATTAACCCGATGGCGCTGAATTCGGTTGAGTAGATACATCCTTCTCTTCTAAGTTAAAATTTCTTTCCCGGATCATTTGAGCTTTTCGAGGTCGGCTTTCAGTTTATCCGGTGAAACCGCAACATATCCGGCTTCAGCAAGGTATTTTTGCCCATCTGTAAGTACCCAGTTCAGAAATGCAAGGACTACCTTATTGCCTGGTTTTCCTGCTGAAACAAAGTAAAGATCACGGGCTGGGGGGGATGGATATATGCCACTCCTGATGGCATCCATCACCTGGTCAAGGCTCCCATAAAAATTTTCTTCCGGATCGATCTTCCCGTTACCGTTCAGGTCAATAGGTACAACATCAATACCTTCATAGGGTTTACGTGTTGTCATATCATAAACAAAATTAAGGTTATTGTACCCGATGCCGCTTGCATTTTTACGGATGGCTTCAGCTATCCCAGGATCTCCATTAACGCCAAGCCCCTGGAGGTCTTCCTGTTTCTTACCTTGTAAATATTTTGCCCACATCTCTGCTGCACCACAGGCATCGGAACGGGTGAAGGATTCAAGCTTGATATTTGAAGCGGTTCCCGTGGCCTCGCCCCAGGTCCTTATTTTTCCCGAGATAAAAATATCGAAAAATTTTTGCTTCGTGAGTCCATGGGCCTTAAGATCCTTTATTACTGGATTTGCCGAGCTAACTGTCGGCAACACAGCATCTTTGGAAACGGCTATATACCAGGCGCCTTTGGCTCTCTCTTCAGGACTTACTTCTTTTGAATACATTCCCAGGTCGGCCATTTTCGACAAAGCATCAGCCATACCTTTCCCTGCGCCACCTGCCGAGATGTTAATGGTTACCTTCGGATGGATCTTCTGAAATTCCTGTCCCCATTTTACTGTCAGTGGATAAAGTGCAAAAGCCCCCGAAATAGTTATCTTCCCTTTAAGAGGATCCGAACTTTTATCTGAAGGTGCCTCAGTGGAATTACAGGCAGGAATTAATAAACATATGGAATAAAGACTAAAAACAAGAACGGTCAGAAATAATGTTCGGTTTTTCATTCTTTGATAAATTATTTTTTGTGGTTTAATAGTGAGAAGGCATTCTTGAACTGAGCTTAATCATTTATTTTATCAGGTGGTCAATGATGTCTTCAACCCTTATTCCTTCTGCTTCAGCTTTATAATTCCGGATGATCCTGTGTCGAAGAACAGCATGTGCAACGGCCTTAATATCTTCTATATCGGGGGAATATTTTCCGTTGATCGCTGCATGGCACTTGGCACCAAGTATCAGGTACTGTGAAGCTCTTGGACCTGCCCCCCACGTGAGAAACTGGTTTGCTTTTTCGTCTGCCCTGGTTGTATTCGGGCGTGTTTTAGCGACGAGATTTACCGCGTAATTGTATACATTATCCGGGACAGGAATTTTCATGATCAACTCCTGGAAAAAAAGGATCTCCACGGCACTGACCACAACATTTGTCGATTCAGCATGGCGTGATGTGGTGTTTTTGACTACAGTAATTTCTTCTGCAAAGGAGGGATAATCCAGCCAGATATTGAACATGAACCTGTCGAGCTGGGCTTCCGGCAAAGGATAGGTGCCTTCCTGTTCAATAGGATTCTGGGTAGCAAGGACAAAGAAGGGTTCTTCAAGCTGGTACGAGATGCCGGCAACAGTCACCGCTTTCTCCTGCATTGCTTCCAGAAGGGCAGATTGTGTTTTCGGGGGTGTACGGTTGATTTCGTCGGCAAGGATGATATTCGCAAATACAGGTCCCTTGATAAATCTGAATTTCCGGTTTTCATCCAGGATCTCACTCCCAATGATGTCGGAAGGCATCAGATCAGGTGTGAACTGGATCCGGCTGTATTTTAAACCCAGGGCCTTCGAAAGAGTATTCACCATGAGCGTCTTCGCCAGCCCGGGTACTCCTACAAGCAGACAATGACCTTTGCAGAAAATCGATATTAGCAGGTTCTTAACGACATCCTCCTGCCCGATAATTACCCTTGCGATTTCAGTACGTAAAACAGAATACTTTTGAACAAGCGCGTCAACGGCTTCTACATCCGATTTAAAGTGCATATTTTCCATCATTATTTTTTTGTCCAGTTCCTTTGAAATGGGCATCTCTGGTATTCCTCGTCGATGCTGATATATGTTTTCCCAATTCGTTCCTTTATCCAGTTATTCATCACATCCATCTTTTTTTGATCCAGTGCCATCTCATGAATTTTGGCGTAATCATCCTGAATGTTGGCTTTATGAGGAGTGGTCCTGGTTTTCAGATAATATATCCGGTACTCTTCCTTACCCCTGTCGGTCTTATAAAGTACCGGTGAAGAGATGTCGCCAACTTTCAGCTTATCGATCACAAAAAAGATCTTGGGATCAACCTCATTGGCTTGAAATTTACTTGTTCCTGTCACAGAATTGACCATCAATCCTCCGTTATTTCGTGAAGGGTCATCTGAGAAACGGATCACGGCCTCAGCAAAGGTTAACTTTTTTTGTTCAATAAGTGTGGCAACACTGTCGAGTATGTTTTTTGAACGGATCATACTGGCCATTGAAACCTTTGGCTGCAGAAGGATATGGCGTACATTGATGTATTCTCCTTTCCGCTCGATCATCTGGATTAAATGAAATCCGTCTTCAGTTTCCACGATATCAGAAATCTCTCCGGGTTTTAATTTAAAGGCAGCAGCCTCAAACTCAAGATGCATATCGCCCCTTTTGAACATGCCCAGTTCTCCGCCTTTCTTTGCTGAACCGGGATCTTCAGAATATAAAACAGCGAGTGTTGAAAAATCATCACCCTTTTTGATCCTATCCTTAAAACTTTTTAACCGGTCGATACAAGCTTGCTTTTCCGCTTCTCCAATCGTTGGGGATTTCATGATCATGCCAACTTCAATCTCAGATGAGATTTCCGGGATACTGTCTTTCGGTAGTTTTTTAAGAAATGCCTTGACCTCTGATGGGGTTATTTTCACATCCTTGGTGATCTTTTCCTGGGATTCCTGTACCATCATTTGTTCCTTGATAATATCACGCATCTCTTCTTTGATCTCTGAGATTGATTTCTGATAATACTCTTCCAATTTCTCCGGTGAACCTATCTGGCTAATGAACATCCGCATCCTGTGGTCCATTTGTTCATTCACCTGTGCATCAGTGACCTTTACACTGTCAATCTGTGACTGATGGTACAGAAGCTTCTGGAAAAGCAAGCCTTCCAGGATTTGGCACTTCACCTTCTCTGCACTCCCCTGTATATTTCCCTGAGAACGGAATTGCATGTACTGGTTTTCAATGTCTGACCGCAGAATCTCATTAGCACCAACTACTGCTACAACCCCATCGACAATTGAGTCTTTGGTTTCCTGCGATTTTGCTGGTATCGTTAATACAGTAGTCAGAAGACAAAATACGATCGTTCTCAGGAAAATTTTCATTTTAATATATTTCAAAATCATTTTTCTTTTGTGCCTGTTCAAATATATCTTCACGCATCTTTTTTATGAGGTCGATCTTCCGCTTGTTCAGGATGATGTTCCGGATGTGTTCTTTCTCAAAACTCAACGGGGAAATGCTTTCTTTTATTTTAAAATCCTTAAATCTTACAAGGTATATGAATGCAGAATCCTGGTATTCAAGTTCCCGGTGATTTTTCAGGAATTCTTCCTGGTTGTATGTTTTTATGGGAATCTGTTTCAGAAGATCATTAAACGGCAACCAGTTCTGATCATCCAGGAAATAATCGGAGGCATAATGCTCGCATTCTTGCGAAAGACGGGTTTTATCGGTGGCATTGTCAGATCCGAGCAGTTTCCTGAATTGCTTTACATAGGCTGATTTCAGGGGAAGCTTAACATATTGAAGCTGCACAATATTATCTTTCAGAAGAAAGTTCTGCTGGTTCGTGCCGTAATAATTCTCAATATCCTCATCTGTGACCAGCGTATCAAGCTTTTGTTTAACAAGCTCATTCTCATAGGTATAAATGATGAGGGAATTTTTGTAATTGTCGAGCTGCTGGGTAAAATCCATCTGGTCATTGGTAAGGTTCTTCTCTGCCTGGTGAATGACTAAACGCTGATGGATCCATGCATCTATATAACTTCTTGCGACCCCTATACTGTCCTTTGCCTGCGTGCCCTTTGGAATGACGCTTTTAAGTTCAGATTCATACAGATAATCACTATAAACCCTGGCTATAGCATGCTCCGTTTTTTTTTTGAAAAACGAAGAACATCCCGTAATCAGGATCAGCAGAACAATAATGAATTTCTTCACAAAGGGTTATTTGATACGTGAAAGGATATCCTTATTGACCGTTACCGTATATTTCTTATGCAGGTATTCTACCCATATCTTTTCAAGGTAGTTTTGGTAATCATTGGTTATCAAACCGCGGGCTTCATTCAACGTCTTGGCTTCAACCGGAAGAACCTTTCTTACATTTACTATTACCAAACCAGGATCGGCAGGAATATCGTTTGATAAACCGGGAGTCCAGGTTACAGCGTCAATATATTTGTTTTCTTTTCTGGAATATTTCCCCGATTCGATCTTCAGATTCTTGGCTGTATCAACATTAATTTCTTTGAGGAGCGCATCATCCGCTAGTCCTGATTGAAGAAAGTTTCTCACTTTCTGAGTCAGTTTTGGGTTCCTGATGGTATAAATTGTGGCATCCAGTCGTTCATCCCACATGTAATTGTTTTTATTGCTCTCATAGAAAGTCTTAAGACCGGTAGTATCTTTTGTGGCTCTCGACCATACTTTTTGATCAGTAAGGTCGAAAAGGAGAATACCATCCCGGTATTCATTCATAAGGTTTTTAAAATCTGGATATTTAGACTCCAGACGGGAGTCTTCATATTTTATAAGGTTTTCGTTAACAAAGTCTTTGTACATCTTATCCACAAAACTTATGATTTTCTGTTTCTCCGTTTTATGTTGATTCTTAGCCAGGTAATTGGCAAAATCTTTTTGGGTGTAATGCTGGTTTCCAATCTGGAACATTGGTTTGGAAAGATTCTGTGCAAGGTTGACATCCCATTTTCCGGCGAATATGCTATCAGTGACTACTTTATAAAAATCTTTTATCGTATTTGGCATTTCCGCAAAGTTGCCCTCTTTCCGGATCATTGCTAACACAGCTTGTTTTGCCAGGTCTGACCGGCCATCTTTCTGCACTTTCTGTTTTAAGTCTGCTTTTTCTTCATCAAATGTCCCTGGTTTTTTTCTTTCAATGAGCCGGATAATATGCCAGCCATAGGGTGTCTGGACAGGTGTTGAGAAATCGCCTTCTTTTGCAAGAGTGTAAACGGCATCAATAAATTCAGGGACCATCCTGTTAACCCCGAATTTAGGCAACAAGCCGCCTTTTGGAGCGCTGCCCTTGTCATCTGAATACAATCTGACCATTTCTTCCCACTTAGCGCCATCTTTCAGTCTGTGGTAAACGGAGTCAATTTTTTGGGCTATCCTTAAAGAATCGACATGCGTGGCATATTTTGGAATCGACATGAAGATGTGTGCTGCTGTCACTTTCCCAAGTGCTTCACGTTTGCTGGTGACTTTGATCAGGTGATAACCATATTCGGTACGGATAATGGGAGAAATTTTTCCAGGGTCTGTATTATAGGCTCCGCTCTCGAACGAATAGACAAAGTCGAAAACAGTAAAATAGCCTAGGTCACCACGGTTCCCATGCAAAAATGGGTGTTGTTGGTTGGCTTCACGATCCCTGGCTGAAGGATCTTCCGATTGTTCTGCTGCAACTTGTTCAAAAGATTCTCCATTCATCAGCCGTTCCCTGATCTTCGAGATCTTCTGCCAGGCTTCCATGGTATCCTTTGGCAATGCATCCGGCGCCAGTTTTACGAAAATATGTCGTGCACGCAAATCAAATTGTTCACGATCATATGCTTCCTTAATCAGTCGGTCGATAGTTGCCTGGTCGGTAAAATAAGGTTTAGCAAGCTGGTCACGATATCCTTTAAGTTCAGTCACAAAAGAGGTCACAGTGTCAAATCCAAGCTCCTCGGCTTCCCGTACTTTTAATTTAAAATTTATATAAAGGGTAAGGTAGTCTTCCATTTTTTTTGTATCGATCGGTTCGCCTTTCTTCATATCATTCTTCTGGTATACAGCCATAAATTCACCTACCGTAATCGGCTTGCCCCCGATGGTCAGAAGTACATCATTATCCTTCACCTGGGCCTTTAGAGGAGCCCCGATTCCAATCATGATCGATAGTACAAGAAAAAGTGCAAATTTTTTTTTCATCGTTAAACTAATTTAATTTAATAAATATTGGATTTTTATCTCTGTGTAATTGTTCTTCCTGTTAACGGCTGTAATTTGGAGCCTCACGGGTTATGGTCACATCGTGAGGATGGCTTTCAACAACCCCTGCGGAGGTGATCTTCAGGAACTTTGCTTTCTGAAGTTCTTCCACATTTTTCGACCCGGTATAGCCCATACCCGACCTGAGTCCGCCTACCATCTGGTAAATGACTTCAGAAAGGGAACCTTTGTATGGAACTCTTCCTACAATACCTTCCGGTACCAGCTTTCTGATATCATCTTCCATATCCTGAAAATACCTGTCTTTGGAACCCATCTGCATGGCTTCTATCGATCCCATTCCGCGGTAAGTCTTATATTTTCTTCCTTCGAAGATTATAGCCTCACCGGGAGATTCATCGACGCCTGCAAACAAAGAACCGGCCATTATTGAATGAGCGCCAGCCGCCAATGCCTTGACGATATCGCCTGTGTAACGGATTCCACCATCTGCAATAGCTGGAATACCTGAACCTTTTAAAGCTTTGGTGACTGCATAGATGGCTGAAAGCTGAGGAATACCTATTCCTGCAATGATGCGCGTTGTACAAATTGATCCCGGACCAATTCCGACCTTCACGGCATCAACTCCAAGTTTAGCAAGGTCTATGGCGGCTTCCCCCGTGCCTATATTTCCAACGATGAGGTCAATATTTGGAAATTTGTTTCGTACCCACCTGGCCATATCCATAACATTACGGGTATGGCCATGAGCGGTATCGATCACGATGGCATCCACATCTTCGTTCACAAGTGCGGAAACTCGGTCGATGGTATCTTTGGCTATCCCAACGGCAGCTGCAACGCGTAAACGGCCGCGTGAATCCTTACAGGCATTGGGCCGGGCCTTGATCTTTATAATGTCTTTGTATGTGATGAGTCCAACGAGGTTATTCTGAGTGTCAACAACGGGGAGTTTTTCAATTTTATACTTCTGCAGGAGCTCTTCTGCCTTCGCGAAATCTGTAAATTCGGTTGTGGTGAATACCTGCCTTGTCATCACTTCCGTGATCGGTCTCAATACATCACGCTCAAAACGAAGGTCACGGTTAGTAACAATACCAACAAGTTTTTTCTGATCGTTTATGACAGGGATACCCCCGATGTTATACTCTTTCATCAGTCCCAATGCGTCTCCCACCAAACCGTTAACATTTATGGTGACCGGATCCAGGATCATACCATTTTCTGCCCGTTTCACTTTCCTGACTTCTATTGCCTGGGCTTCAATTGTACTGTTCTTATGCAATACGCCGATTCCGCCTTCCTGTGCCATTGCGATCGCCATGGTTGAGTTGGTAACCGTATCCATTGCAGCAGAAACGATTGGGATATTTAAACGAATGTTTTTCGACAACAATGTCGTAACATCCACTTCGCGTGGAAGAACCTCTGAATAGGCCGGTAACAGCAGCACATCGTCATAGGTTAGTCCTTCACCCTGAAATTTGTCTGGATCCATTACCATTGGGCTGAAAATTAAGTGTGCAAAGGTAAGAAAATAATTTATAATGAAAATAACTGAAAACCTTTGTCATTATTATTTACACAGGGTATCGACCTGACATCCGGGTTGCATATTACAGAATACCATGATCACACCCCTTTTTGTTGCTGATCAATGGATCTTGACCTTAGAGATAAATATCAACTAAAGGAAGTAAGTGATCCCGCTTCCTTCTGTACAGTTATTACAAATATCGATTGATTTTCGTGAACAGAAAATCTTTTTTCTGAATTCACCATAAAATTTATCTTTCCATATTTGTCCGAAAGGCTGCTCGTTCAGGTTCCCCATTTTGTAAGTTGCATCTTTATCGAAACAACAAGGCACTACCTCACCATTCCAGGTGACAACACCTGAACTCCACATCCGGAAACAATGGTTTGGCAACCGGTTTTTAATCTCGTATCGGGGAGGGCTGCCAAGATTTATCTGTATCTTTTTATACCTTGAAAATCTTTTATTATCCGGCATAAGCGGATTTCCTTCTTTGAATTCATAGAACTGGGCAGTCTTTACATCAGCCTTATCGACTCCAAGATCTTTGCTAAGTTGCCGGATCTGCTTTATCTGGTTCTCGTTCGATTTTAGTATAAGGAATTGAAGTATGACCCTTGGCTTTTTTAACCCGTCCTTTTTTTTCTGTTTAACGATTTCCTTTATCCCAGTGATGACCTTATCAAAGTTTCCTCCGGCGCGATATTGCTCATATGATTCGGCATTAGTGCCATCGAGGGAAATTATCAGCCTGTCTAGTCCCGATTCAAGTGTTGATCTCACATTTTCAGGTGTCAGAAAATGTCCGTTTGTAGAGGTTGAAACATAGATATTTTTCGATTTTGCGTATTTGACCATTTCCGGAAACCGTGGATGGATATAAGGTTCCCCCTGAAAATAGAGGTTAAGATAAAACAGGGTAGGAGATACCTGATCAACCAGACTTTGAAAAATACCAAGATCCATATTCCCCTTGTCCCTCGTAAGCATGTTCATTCCGCTGGGACACTCCGGGCAATGCAGGTTGCAGCAATTGGTAGGCTCGATTGAAAGGCTTGAGGGGTTTCCCCAATGAATAACCTGACGCAATAAACGAGAAATAAAATAACTTGAAAGAAGTTTTAACAGATTAATGAACCGGGGAACCAAATAGATTTACAATTTAGAATTTATTCTTTTGCGCTTTTTAGCGTCTTAGCGTCTTGGCGGTGAAGAAAAGTCAATTAAAAGATCTTACCTTAATTTTAATGTAAAGACCTTTTAACTCGTCATCTCGTTAGCTTTTTCCTCTTCCTTTTTCTGCTTCTTCTTTTTCTTCCGTCTTCCGAGCCAATCTTTTCCAATCGTAAAGGCTTTCATTAAAATTGAAGTTGGATTTGTGAGCTCAGTTGTTACCGTTGAAAAAATATTCTTCAATGAAAAAGCAGAACGAATGTGCCGGAAATTACCCTTTATCTTGTCTTCTGATTTTACGAGTTCCAGCTTCAACCGTGCCTTTTCCAACTGCAACTCATGCATTGAATTTATCTTGCGGATCGTACTCCGCGGAAAATTATTTTTCTTCATCCTCTTCCTCCAGTAATATTTTTGAGATTTTCGATACAAGCGGATCTATAAAGATCTTGTTTCGCATAAAAAAAACTATAACACCTACCAGGAGATAAAACCCGGCAACAATAAGCGCTCCGGCATATAAAGGCCCGGCATGGTCACGAAACCAGAAGATAAATGCAAGGCTGACAAACATGCTGATGAAGAGGAAAACAAGGAACAGGATAATTGAAATAAGTAATGCCGAAATGATCAGCGATAGTTTTTCTGTCAAGGTCAGCTTTAGGAAGTCAATCTTCAATCGTACGTAATCTTTGACATTTCCAGAGATCTCGTTGAAATTATCACTTAACTTTTGCGATTCCATGATTTGTTTTATTACAAATTATTTAACCATATAATTCATTTAATTCTAAGATGTCACGCGTTTTGTGTTACAAAGTTCAAACCAAGGCTTATTCATCACGTTTTTCTGTCTTGACACTTTCAGCTTTGGGTTCCAGATCATCTTCTTCTTCATCCTCTTCCTCTTCGCCTGCGAATACCGATCTTAGTGCTCCCAGCTTGTCATTAACATCATCTTCAATAAAATCAGCCAGACTCATGAGACGTCTCTTCAATCTTTTCCTGGTTTTCGACCCTTTTGCGGGTGCAAACAGCAACCCGATAGCAACGCCTGCAGCCAGCCCCGTGATGCCGGACAACAAGACCTTTGAACTTGACTTTGACATACAAATTATTTTACGATTAACGATTTACGATTAACGATTGAAATTACGATTTTGGATTTACGAATTGAGTTATAAAGTTACTAAAGTTTGTGAAGTACTAATATTTTCTATTTTTTATTTTCGCGTCACGCGTTACGCGTCACGATTTTTACTATTTGTTTCCACTTTTGCATTCTTAAAGATTCTGAATTGACTGAAAAATTCTTCCCCTACTATCTTTATGAAAGCATATGAGGGTACAGCAATGATCATTGCCGGGATACCCCCGGTACTGCCGGCAGCAATTATAACAAGAAATATTTCGACAGGATGAACTTTCAGACTTTTTCCCTGTATCAGTGGACTATATAAAATATTGTCAAGCAGAATGACCACGAGCATTGCAATCAGAACCCCTAACATTGTTGAACCAATTGCTCCATAATAACCTTCACTCACAACACCGGTAACACCCAGAATAATTCCTGTTCCGACCCCGATAAGTGGCCCGACATAAGGAATGATGTTGACAATTCCGGCAAAGAATGCAATGACAAGTGCACCTTCAACGCCGATGATACTTAACGCAATTGAATAAGATGCGGTCATAACCAGAAGATCGATGATCAAACCTCTGAAATACCTTGAAAGTACCGTTTTACTTCTAAGCATTACATTCTTTGTTTGAACCTCATATTTCAGAGGTACAAGCATGAGGATAACACGGGGAAGCATCATCACATCGAGGAGGAAGAAGAAGGATAGGAAGAGGATGGTTAACAAATAGAAGAAAAAAGTGCCCGCAAAAGAAATTACACCGGAAAGAATGTTTGAAAAGATACTGAGATCAAGAAAATGGGCGAGGTTGTCTTTTAACAGCGATTCAAAGGTCGCATTCTTTTTAATGATTCCGTAATGGACAAGGGTGTGCTGCACCCATTGGATCTGTGGCCGGTAATAATCGAAGAGTTTCTGCCAATCAATCGAGGATACCATGCTGGTTTCTTTTATGACCAGCGGAATAAAAAAACTCAAAAGACCAAGCAAAACTGCAAGAATAAGAATCAGAGTGAGAAGAACATTTAGCCCATGGGGAAGCCGTAATTTTTTATAATGTATCCTGTCTAACAATTCAACAAAAGGATAACCGATTATTGAAATGACTCCAGCTATGATAATACATATGAGGATCTGCGAAAAATACCATGCCAGAAAACCAATTACACAGATAATCAGGATGATGAAAAAGAGTTTGTACTTCTGGTAAAGAGTTTCCATGTTTTATTGGTGCTTGTAAATTTTACATTCGCTAGTGATACAAAGATAACTATGTTTTATAAATTCCTTTCTTTTGTCCCTGGTCTATGAAACTCATTTAATGAATACTGACCGAATTCCTTATTGAAATTTTAATGGAAAAATAACTGTGATCTTTCCTGCAAAATTATCCCACGTATTATTTAATGAATAGGGCCCCCAGCGATAAAAGCCACCAATGCCAATCGTGTAAAGTTTTAGATCGACAAGCTTGTTGATCAGCAAGCCGGTTTCATAATATCCAAGGTTCATGGTTTTATAAGGTTCCTGTGAAAAATTCACATATTGGTAATGTTCCGGGTGATCGAGCCAGCCGAATCCGATATTCTGGGAGAGCGCAAATTCGGGATGGAACCATTTCTTCCCTTTAAAAAGAAGATATCCAAAATCGTGATACACATACAACGAAGTGTATTTGCTTGACAGAAACTCATTCATCCGCATAGTGGCAAAGCTGTTCGGGGCAAAGAGAGTAATAAGGCGATAACTGGCAACCCCATAATAAAGGTTACATGCCGGTAGCGTTCGATCAATATAACCGGCATTGAATTGAAAGGTTAGTTTCCCTAGATATCTTATCATAAATGTCTTCCTGATCTTCAGGTCGAGCCGGTTATAATCGAAGTCCCCGTCAAGAAGGCCTTTGATCCCGTGTGTGTATTGCACCCATACTATTGGATAATTGGTTCCAAGTGAGATCTTATCATCAATGGTCTGGATGAACTTCTCTTTGTAAGCCCATTTCACTGCTGCAATTACGTCCGTGAATTGGAACTGGTTTTGAAGGACGACAGCGTTTCCAATGGTGTTAGCAAGATCAGATGTGGTTGAGGTCTTAAAACTGCGGGAAAGACCGAAATTGAATAGCCAGTATTTCCTCGCCCGGATGGTCAATGAAATGTTTTCATTTTCAACTCGGTCAAGCTTTCTTACCAGGAGAGGTTGGAAATTCCCACTGAGAACTGAGTTGTAATCATCAAAGAATTTGACGCCTCCCGATTCAACCAGGTCATAGAAATACCCCCCCTGGATTGTGAAATCGTTACGTTTATTCAACAGGAAACTTGCATCGCCACCGTATTTGGCAGTGGAGATTGCAAATGAATATTGATAAAATCCTCCAACCTTGAACCATTTCGCAAGGCGGTCGTTGGTGTGGATGCCCAAGCCAAGGATCAATCCTTCATAAGTGTCATAACCCAGTATGCGGCTCAGGTCGAAATCTATGAATTTGAAGGGGATCCGGCCGGATATTATGGTTTTTAACGACTTTGCTATTTTGTCAAAGTTGGCATCCTTCCCTACACTGTCAATAACATGATAGGTTTCCCGGTCTTTGTTGGTAAGACTGTCGATCCTGTATTGGTTCCAGTATTCTTCCGGCCGGTCAATGGCGGCCTTATCAACCTCAACATCGAGGTGGTTAAACTCCCGCCTTACCAGCTCTGGATTCAGTACAATATCGCGGATGTAACTTCGTCCTTTGGCAATGGCAGCATATTTCCCGACTTGCATCATCAGGAACTTGACATCCGTATTTAACTCCACCGGGAACCAATGTTCGCCATCCACGAGCTCATAAAGCTGTTGGATCTTGATCCTGAGTCCCCCCGTATTTTGGTAAGGTTGTGCGATGACATTCTGGATGGCCCATTTGTTCGTATTGATCGAGATAACTCCTTTCAATCCGTCAAAATTAGTACCTTTCCTGGGGCGGAAAGAGATGCTGAAGATTGTATCCTTCCCTGAGTATAAAGTGTCTTCAATTTTAAAGAAATATTTAGTTAAACTTCCCGGACTGATCGGGTTTACATAAGTGCTCTGGAAAATGGTGATAAAGGGTTTGTAGAAAGAAAAGGATTGGATCTGAGTGGTTAGAAAAACAAAAATAGGATCCTTAAAGCCCGACATCCGTGTAGCAACAACATGGTTGTAATTCTTATCAGGTTCAAGGAATTTCCGCTTGGTCACATTCTCCATCAGAAAAAGATATTGTTTGCTCAGGATTTTTTTTATCACTTTATCCAGGGAATCTCTTTTCACCGAATCTTTCTTCACTGTATCTTTGATATTCACCCTTACCGTCACAGGCTGCTGCTCATTTATTGGAAGTGTGTCTTTCAATTCCCTGTATACTGAGGTGTCGTTTTCTGCAGTAAAGATGGTCTTATCATAAGAAGTATAAGAGAATGAACTTAATTTCTCAGGATCGTTCTGATCGCGGTGTTCAATGGCATTACGGATGATCCGGTGAGCAGGATTAATCCCGGGAAGGATATCCACTTCCGATAACTCTATCTCTGTGCGGGTAAGTTGGATCGATAGGTTATCGGTTTTATTTCCAACTTGATATGACAGCGGAAGGTACCCGACATATGATAACTGAAGTCTCCCTACCGGAACAGAACTATGCAGCCTGAATTTTCCATCGATATCAGTGGTGCCTCCGTACTGGCTGTTGTTGATGACGATGTTTACAAAGGCAAGAGGCTCTTTCGTCTTACTGTCGGTCACTTTCCCTGATACCTGATAGATTTCCTGGCAGAAACCGGTGAGCGAAACAAAGATGAAGTATAGCAGGAATATATTTCTTGTTGTACCGGTCATAAAGATTAATGTTCGTAATTTTGCTTTCAACGACTTTTCCAACCCAAAAAACCAGTGGGGAGGAATTCTTTGATCTTGCCTGCCCGGCTTTAACTGGGAATTTTCATTTTCAAAGGTAAGAATCATTTTCAATCGTATATTTTCAGGTGAAAAAATATTCGTATTTTTAAACGGTGATTATCATTTCATATTTTCCGGTTCTAAAGATCTCGATTTGAAGAATGAAGAAATAAATGCAGTCTATACTGCCAAAACTGTGGCGGGGATGGAGGAAATCCTGAAAAGGGAGTTGGATCTGCTTGGTGCCGCGAATACGCAAATCCTCAAAAGGGCAGTGTCATTTGAAGGGAATAAAACCTTGCTCTACCGGGCAAATTACTGTTGCCGCACAGCATTGAGAATATTGAAGCCCATTCTTGTTTTCCCGGTTTCGAAACAGGAAGATCTTTATGATAATATTAACAGGATCCCATGGGAAGACTATATTGGCAATGATAACAGCCTCGCCGTGGATGCCGTCAATGCCACTTCTGTTTTTACCAATTCCCAATATGTTGCATTAAAAACAAAGGATGCAATAGTCGATCGTTTCCGGGATAAGACCGGCAGCCGTCCTTCGGTCGAACTCGATAACCCCGACCTGAGGATCAACATTCATCTTTACAAGGAAACCTGCACTGTTTCACTCGACAGTTCCGGGTCATCGCTTCATAAAAGAGGGTACCGGCATGTAACGGGACCGGCACCTTTGAATGAAGTGCTTGCCGCAGGCCTCATCCAGCTTTCAGGATGGGACAAGACCATTCCGCTTTACGACCCCATGTGCGGATCGGGCACGATACTGATCGAAGCAAATATGTTTGCGCGAAACATCCCTTCAGAATATTTCCGGCCGGTATTCGGCTTTGAGAAATGGCAGGACTTTGATACGGAATTATGGCAAAAGATCAAAGAGGAAGAAAATGCAAAAATACTGGACAAAGGTGTAGAAATCTTTGGCTCTGATATTGCATCACGGTCGATAGCCACAGCAACAGAGAATATTACCTTCACGAAGTTTCAGAAACAGATTCAACTTGAAGTCGCCGCATTTGAGAATACGATGCCCAGGAGCAGTTCCGGCATGATCATCTGCAATCCTCCTTACGATGAACGTCTTCCGGTTGATGATATAATAGCTTTTTATAAGTCTATTGGTGATGTGCTAAAGAAGAAATACAAAGGATTTGAGGCCTGGATCATCTCATCGGACTTGAAGGCATTGAAATTCATAGGGCTGCATCCTTCAAAAAAGATTACAGTCTTCAATGGACCCCTGGAATGCAGGTTTGTGAGGTTTACCTTGTACTAGGCGTTGGGTGTTGGGTATTAGGTATTGGATAATTGATATTTTACTCTGACTTTGTGACTCTTCTGTTTTCTTCGCGTCACGCGTCACGCGTTACGCATCACGATTTTGTGACTCTGTGACTTTTTTTATAGCTTTCTAACTTTTGGATTTTATAACTTTATTATCTTTACAAAAAATCAGCATCATCATGAAAAAGATAGCACTAAATCTCGAAAATCTCAATGAAGTGTTTCCTGATGATTTTACTCAGGAACAGATTGCCAAAGCCAAGACCCTGTTTTTGAAGAAACTTTCACAGGAGGCTCATTGCTTCTATTCAGGGAAGATCCAGACCATTCCCAAAGCTCCGGTAATGGGGTTCAATTGGTTCAACGTGTGGTACACTCCCGGTGTTTCAAAAGTTTCCACCAATATCCGCGAACGGGCCGATTGCTCTTTCGAGCTCACTAACAGGGGAAATTTTGTAGCCGTTGTAAGCGATTCGACGAGGGTTCTCGGTGATGGTGACTGTACCCCTCCTGGCGGTCTGGGAGTGATGGAAGGCAAAGCGTTTCTGATGAAATACCTTGGTGGTGTGGATGCAGTTGCTTTGTGTATCGACAGCAGGGATGAAAACTGCAAAAATGACCCTGAAAAGATTATCCAGTTTGTTAAAATGCTTCAACCCAGTTTTGGAGCCGTGAACCTGGAAGATATATCCCAGCCTAATTGTTTCAGGGTGCTGGATGTGCTGCGGGAAGAGTGTGACATCCCCGTTTGGCATGACGATGCCCAGGGAACTGCCTGTGTGACACTTGCAGGATTGATCAATGCATTAAAACTGTCCGGGAAAGACATTAAAAAGGTCAAAATCGTTCTGTATGGCGCTGGTGCATCAAATACTACCATTGCCCGTCTGCTCATTACCGATGGGGCCAATCCTGCTAATATTATCATGTTCGACACCAAGGGTTCGTTACATACTGGCCGTGAAGATATCAAGGCAGATAAACGTTTTTACAGGAAATGGGAATTATGCGAATCAACGAATCCCGGCAGGGTACTGACCATGGAAGAAGCAATGAAAGGAGCTGATGTACTGATCTCACTTTCCACGCCCGGTCCTGATATCATCAAGAAAGAATGGGTAAAGTCCATGGCAGAAAAAAGTATTGTTTTTGCCTGCGCTAACCCGGTTCCGGAAATTTACCCTTATGCCGCAAAAGAAGCCGGGGCCTTTATCGTTGCCACAGGAAGGGGAGATTTCCCCAACCAGGTTAACAATTCCATCGGGTTCCCGGGGATTCTGAAAGGTGCCCTTATGGTTCGCGCACGTAAGATCACCGACGATATGGCCATTGCAGCCGCCCATTCACTGGCTGATTTTGCAGAGAAAAGAGGGATCCATGAAAAGGATATCGTTCCGAATATGGAAGAAGCCGGCGTATTTCCTCATGAAGCAGCCGACGTAGCCATGCAGGCCATCAAAGATGGCGTAGCCCGTGTAACCATGACATGGCAGGAAGCTTATGATAAAGCTAAAAATGATATCGACTATTCCAGAGGCCTCACCCATTCCATGACGGAAAATGGATTCATCAAAAATACCTCCAATGGAAATGATTCAATCTTCACTGGATTGGGCAATAGCAGAAATTAAGAAGCCGAAGTAATTGATAATTGACAATTGATAATTATATTACCATTTTGCCATATTACCATATTACCATTTATTTTTCTATTTCAACTTTTAGTTATTTCGCTATTTTAATAAGCATTACCCCGTGTGGCAGTACATTCACTTCAAAATGATTTTCTACGCCACCAAGATCAGTTCTGCCTCCAAAGATCCCTCATATTCCAGCGGCCTTGCATTTGGAGCTCTTTCATGTCAACCGGAACATTTATCGGGGCATCCGTAAGGTTAAATAAACCAATGGCCTTGCTGCCATCTTCAAGGTCTTTGATCCAGATCTGCCATGATTCGTTTGCCTTTGCCTGTGTTGCTTGTTTGCCCAGCGGATCCTGGTTCACGGCAATGACTTCATCATTGGTCAGCAGATTCAGGGTAAAAGGATCAAGCTGGTCAAGGTCGCATCCGATAAGCATTGGGGCAGATAAAAGACACCAGAGTGAAATATGCGTGTATTGTTCACTTGGTGTGAGTCCGGTATAATGAAGTGCAGGCCCCCAGCCTACCCATCCGACTACCAGCATATCCGGATCATTCCAACGCCCGGGAGCAGAAAATGGTGAACATTTTCCCTGGCTGAAACCAATGTCCGAAAGACTTTCCCAGGTATCTTCTATATCTCCTGTCGTTCTCCAGGAATTGCCATCAACCCTGGCTCCCCATTCCCACACTTTTCCCATTCCATACTGACACAAGCTGTAATGAATATCGCGGTTCACCTTATGAAGTGCATTTCTCATTACCTCATAGGGAGTACTTCAATTGTTCTTTAGTAGGATTCGGGAATAAATTTCCATAGGAGCACCAGTCGTACTTCAGGTAGTCAATTCCCCAGCTGGCATATGCTTCTGCATCTTTCTCCTCGAAGGTATAACTGCCTTCATAACCGCCGCATGTTTTTGGCCCGGGAGAGGAATAGATGCCAATTTTAAGTCCAAGCGAATGCACATATGCACATAATGCATACATATTGGGGAATTTGGAATTGGGCAGGATCTTCCCATCTTTATCATGCATGTATTCCCAGCCATCATCAATGTTGATATAAGTCCACCCATGATCGATCAAACCGCTGTTTCTCATTGATTCGGCCGAACGGCGTATCTTTTCATCACTCACACTCAATCCCCAGCAGTTCCAACTGTTCCAGCCAAGGGGAGGTGTGAGAGACAGTGTATTGCCGCATAAAATCTTTAATTGACGGTTAGCCGTGCCTGAAGCATTTATTACGCTCAGGTTCACGAGGTAATTCCCTTTTTTCTTCACAACACCTTTAATTACGCCATTGGTCGAATCGATCGTCAGTCCTTCCGGAAGATCTTTTGCGGCGTATTTTAAAGGCGCCTCACCGGTTGCAGCTACTTTGAACATGAACGGCGCCCATGGCCTCACGCCGAATACTTTTGCCCCATTGATCTTCGGTTCTTTTTTAACAGCGGGAGTGAGAATATAAGGAAGTTCAAGGTTCCAGCTTATACTTTGTCCCGTTTTCGCTTCAGTGAAAATGATCTCAACAAATGCCGGCTTTGAAGGGTTGTTTTGAAGGAAAAAGCCGGTTTCGGTTTTTGAGTTCGGTTTAAGTTTGAGTACCGTGTCTTCATGAAGAAGAATAGCATTGTCAGAATAAGAGATGACGCTCATCGACATGTTTCCGGTGAACTCGTCTTTTCCCGAACGGTTTTCAATGATGAATTTCCGCATGATTGAATTGTTCGAGAGGAAAAGAAAAGTGCTTTTTGTGAAATCAAATTTTACATAATCACTGAAGCTGACCATGGAGACTTTAAATGGCTTTGAAAACATTCCTCCAAGTCCTCCCTGATCATAAACGCGCACTGCGATCACATTTTCCTTATCCCATAGTATCCTGGTGTCATGAACATTTAGTACATACCGCCGGTCTGTATTCCAGATCCCGTGTTCTTTGATAAAGTCATTGCCCGGAATAGTCTTTATCGCCTGGGTCCTGGCATTCTGCCCGATCAGTTCACCATTCAGGAAAACCTGGTCACAATCATCAATACGGCCAAGCAGAAACTGGAGACTGTCTTTCATCAGCGCTTGTTCTTTCAGGGAGGAAGGAAGAAGGAACTTTATCCGGTACCAGGCAAAACCATCGAGTTTCTCATACCCCTGGTCCTCCCAGTTTTTCGTTGGAAGCAATGTGGTCCATTTGGAATCGTCAAACGATGGATTGACCCAGGCCATATTATCTCCTGCTTTAAATTTCCAGGGGATATTCAGATCGATGAAGTTTTCTTTTTTTTCTTTTGAACAGGAGACGGCAAACAGCAATGCCAAAGCGAAAAGGATGTAGATTTTTTTCATAAAGATCAGGAATCAGTTTTTACTTTTCAATATTACGAAAGATGATGGAATCTGCCAACATCTTTTTTGACGAACAACCCATAGGTTTCATGACCCACATTCCTCCCGGGATCAAGATGGATAAGCCAATGATGTTTGAAAAGGCAATACAGGCTTATCAACCTTCTCATTTTTGTCCGGAAGATGAAAGTATCCAGGATCTCTTCTTTCTTAAAAGAAGGAACAATATCTTCATTTATCCACGACCTGATCAATTTATCAGCGCTTTGTTTTGTGGAAACCGGGACTGCCAGTTTTTTTGAATACTTCCAGCCTTTACCCCTCAGGAAATATTTGACCTGGTAAGTAAAATAATCAATCTTTGATAATCCTGAATCTGTTAAACATTTCAACAACCCGGTACCCTCAAAATAATTA
The DNA here is from genome assembly GCA_963800585.1 of uncultured Bacteroidales bacterium. Taxonomy (GTDB): domain Bacteria; phylum Bacteroidota; class Bacteroidia; order Bacteroidales; family FEN-979; genus FEN-979. Next base: position 89,366 of record CAWDBP010000002.1, on the reverse strand, counting down.
ACATGATTGATAAGGAGTTCAGACGGTTTTCTGGTAAACTTCCAATTTAGATAATGCCCCCAGACATCTTCTTTCCCGTTTGGGGTAATGAAATGGAATAACCCATTTGGGTCGAGCAATACATTCATATTCTTGATAACCTTTCCTATATCGGTTACATGTTCCAGGATATCCCTTGCGATAATGAGATCGAATTTCCGTTCTTCAAAGAAATGAATATCTTCAGGACTTCCACTGAAAGCCTCATATCCATGAACTTCCCGATTTATTTTTAAAACATCTTCCACGATATCCACAACAGTGATTTTGCATTCCGGAAATAGGAACTGAATGCCTGCAGAGAAATATCCTGACCCTGGTCCGAATTCCAGTACGGTTTCCGGATGATAGCCCTTTTTTTGGAGTGAACTTGCAAATACAATTCCTCTCCGGTAATTTCTAACCAGGTTCCTCTGTTGCTCATAAAAGGGGGTTTCCTGTATTTCTTTCAGGTAATAAGCGTGACAACCAATGGCAGTATTTTGCGCAATGATCATAGGATCCAGTTGAATGAGATTGCAGGAGACACATTGCACGATATCGCAATGCTGCAAGTCCCAGAATTCAGTCTCAGCAATCTTAATCCCATCCAGTGAACCACACATCCTGCATTGTTCCTTCCGGGTAACGCTTTCTCCTTCAAATAAGCCTTGCTTGATCATTTAGTTTTAAAGTCCGTAAAGGTAATAAAGTTATAGACTTTGTTTCTTTGTCACTGTGTTACACTGTTTCCTTTTTTCGCGTCACGCGTTACGCGTCACGATTTTGTCACTCATTTCACAACCAATAGCTTTACCTTTGCTTAAAAAGAAAAGTGAAGCATGGGGTTTAAAATCATCGAGCTGAAAGTTCCTACCGGCTATTCTGAAAAGGAGTTGAAGGATAAGATTGCAAAGGAAACGGGCACGCGTGATTTTTCCTGGCAGATTGAAGCAAAGAGCCTTGATGCCAGGAAAAAAGGAAATATTCATTGGTTGTTGAAAATTGCCGTGTCTTCACAAGATATCAGGGGCGATGAACCGGCAAATAAAGAAGCACTGGATATTCCTTATGTTAATAGGAACAAGAGGGTGGTGATCACCGGCAGCGGACCTGCAGGATTTTTTGCAGCCTATGTTTTACAAAAGGCAGGATTCGATACCCTGATCCTTGAAAGGGGAGCAGAGGTTGACAAACGTTCGGAAGGGATTGCAAATTTTGAGCATACCGGAGAATTCAGCCAGGTTGCCAATTACTCCTTTGGTGAAGGGGGGGCAGGAACATTTTCAGACGGGAAACTCACTTCCCGTTCTAAGCACATTTCACCTGAGCGCGATTTTTTCATCAGGGAATACATTGATACCGGGGCACCAACTGAGATCCGTTTCATGACACATCCCCATGTCGGAAGCGATAACCTGAAAAATATCGTAAAGGCTCTTCGTGCAAAATACACCGCCCTTGGAGGTGTGATCAGGTTTGAAAGTACTCTTTCAAATATGGCTGTCAGGGACGGACGGGTAGAAGAAGCGATAACCGAAAATGATTCAATCCCTGCAGATTTTTTTATTGTGGCTCCCGGACATTCTTCTTATGAAACTTACCGGATGATGATCGGTATGGGTGTTCCATTTCGTACAAAAGGTTTTGCGCTCGGATGCCGGGCCGAACACATGCAGTCAGATATCAACTTCGCACAATGGGGCGTAGCAACACTGCCTGGCGTCAAAGCAGCTGAATATCGCGTGACATCCGAAGGGGATGGGAAGCATCCTGTATATTCATTTTGTATGTGTCCGGGTGGTATTGTGGTTCCTGCAACTTCATACAAACACTTAAACATTGTAAATGGAATGAGCTTTTATGGAAGGGATGGAAGGTTCTCAAATGCTGCCTGCGTGGCAGGTGTGCATCCGGATGAACTTTCAGGGAAAAAGGTGACTGCCCTGGAAGCGCTTGAGTGGCTTGAGCGCCTCGAAGCTTCTTTCTATGATTATACCAATGGATACATGGCGCCGTTTTGCAGTATCAGTGATTTCCTTTCTGAGCGGGAACCTCATAAATTCCCGGAAACAAGCTATCCTCTCGGAATTAAACCTGCACCTCTCTGGAAGATGCTTCCATCAGTGGTAAGGGCTTCCATGAAAACAGGGCTTGCTGATTTTTGCAGGAAAATAAAAGGATATGAACGGGGGAATCTTTTAGGTTTGGAAAGTAAAACATCCTCGCCTGTCCAGGTAGTTCGTGAGAAAAACGGGCTATGTGCAGGGTTTACGAATCTCTTCATGGCAGGAGAGGGGAGTGGCTATGCCGGGGGTATTGTTTCCAGTGCGGCCGACGGAATTAAAATTGCCATGAATATAATTACTTCAGTCGGTTAAAGTGGGATCATGCAGGATTGGGCTGCCAGCCATGCCGTTGAAAAGGCAAGTTGAAGGTTAAATCCTCCCGTATCAGCATCAAGATCAATCACCTCACCTGCAAAGTAGAGATTTTTTATCAGTTTTGATTCCATTGTTTTCGCATTGATTTCGCTTGTAACGACGCCTCCTGCAGTGATGATTGCTTCTTTGAACGGGCGATAACCTGTTACCCTGAACCTAAGGTCCTTCATCATTAAAAGGATCTTTTTACGTTCTTTGGCTTGAAGCTGGTGGCCTTCCTTTTGTCCGTCGATACCCAGTTCTTTCAGGAACACAGGGATCAATGAAGACGGAAGCCATAGTCTGAAAAGGTTATCTATCTTCCTTTTCCCGTTCTCATCCAGATCGCGCAACAGGCGGTTATCCAGTTTCACTTCATCCAGGGCAGGCTTCAGGTCGACTGACACCTCCACCTTGTGTCCTTTAAGTAGTTCTTCCACAATGAACCGGCTTAAGCTTAGGATGATAGGTCCGGTAAGTCCGAAATGAGTAAAAAGCATCTCTCCGAATTCTTCTTTAAGCTTCTTCCCGCTGACCCATACCATTGCTTTGACATTCTTCAGACTTAGTCCCTGAAGTCTTTGTGCCAGATCGCCTTCCGTTTCGATTGGTACGAGCGCAGGGTGTGGAGTTTCAATCGTATGACCCACTTTTTTAGCCATCCGGTAACCGTCGCCGGTTGATCCGGTGGCAGGGTAGGAACAACCTCCCGTACATAGAATAACCTTGTCGCAGTTGATATTTATGGTTTCCCCATTCACCTTAACCAGGAGTCCTTTTATTTCACCCCCAATAGTTATCATTCGTTCAATCTGATGTCCGTACCTTATCTCAACGTGATTCTCCTGAACCCATTTCAATAGTGCTTTTACAACATCTGCCGAGTTGTTGGATATGGGAAATACTCTGCCACCTCTCTCTACAATCGTTTCTGTTCCATATTTCTCAAGCAATCGAATGATGTCAGCCGAGAAGAAAGTTGCAAAAGCATGTTTCAGGAAACGTGAATTTGGATAGATATGATCAAAGAAATCACTTTGCGGTGCATCATTGGTTATGTTACAACGTCCCTTCCCGGTGATCAATAATTTCCTGCCAGCCCGTTCCATTTTCTCAAGTAACAGGACTTTCCCTCCCAGTTCTGCAGCCCTTCCGGCCGCGATCAGACCTGCAGCGCCAGCACCCACAACAACTACATCGTAATCACCCATGGAAAGGTCAATATTTCAGAAGTCAAATGTACGGCTTCTTTTTCGACCACATCCTATTTTAACAGATTTGGCAATTCAGGCTTTTGCGGTTAAAAAGGTGGCACAAAGTTTACAAAGAAATAATTACCTGGTTATCACATCTTCTCTTCACGTCTTCCCGTCACGTTTTCAAGTCCCGTTTTCTTTCAATCAATAATCACCTTCTTTACTATGCTTTCAAAAGAATTGGTAACCCGTACAGTGTAAACCCCGGATGGTATTGATCCCAAGTCAATCCTTTTAATGATTGATCCATTAACGTTTAAATTTTCTTCTTTATAGACCACAACGCCAAGATTGTTATAAATGCTAATTGTATATTTTTCATCAACCTGAGCGGTAATTGAAATATCAAATTTACCTTCATTGGGTACCGGAAAGATATTTACTCCGAAAACAGGGTGATTTGCCATACCGGTAACAATGATCATCTTATGATTTGAAGTGTCTGAAGGACAGCCATCAAGGGTTACTATATCCCAATAGTAGCCCTGAAGGGTTGCCACATAATCCTGGCCTGTAGCTCCTGTGATCATTGTTCCCTGGAAATACCATTGATTCCCGGCCGGAGCATTGCTTTGCAAGGTGTCACCTGTATTGGTTATTACTGGCGTGGGTGGTATATCATTGACTGTCACAGGGAAATCAGGAGAAACAGGCCCATCTCCGCATATGTTGTTCCCATAAACAATGATATCACCGCTCGTTGCATTGTCTGCAAAGTTTACCGTGATAGAGTTTGTCCCTGCACCGGAAGCAATGGATGCACCCGGAAGTAACGACCAGACATAGGTTGTGGAATTTGGAATGGCAACAATGGAATAGGCCACACCATTTGTCCCTGTACAGACTGTTGAGTTTCCGGAGATATTGCCTGCCTGTCCGGGCAGAGGGTTTACTGTTATATTGTTGAAAGTAGGGTTGGCAGGATTACAACCATTGGGGGTTGTATAGGTTACGCTAACGGTTTGACTTCCTGCTACAATCCATGACACAGTTATCTGGTTTGTCGACGAGCCATAATCAACGATCCCCCCGGAAGATACTGACCATGAATAGTTTTGCATTCCGACTTCGGTAGCATAGTTATAATATCCCGAGTTGACACACATATTTGTATTTCCTGTGATGGTAGGAACAGGAAGCGGGTTTACGATGACAGGTATGGCGGTTCGTGAAGCGCTTGCCATACAGGTACTATCTTGCACATAATATGTTGTATTGGATGTTAGAACAGGTGTCGTAATATTCGTTCCAGCCCCCAACCAAATGCCACCGGTTGCTGCACTATACCAGCCCAAGGTTCCTGGACCACTGGCACTGAGAACCGTTGAATGTCCGGTACAAATATTCTGATTTGCAGATGGGGTCATATTTGTGGGAGAGGGTGGAGCAGAACAGGTTGGTGTATATTGCCAGAAGTCATTTAAACCAATGTTTTGATTAGTAACACCCGTTCCGATAAATCCTTTGTTGTAAATACTAAAACCAACGGCCCAGCATCTTGCTGTTCCCCCGAAATTCGCTTTTTGTGTCCATGTATTTGTTAAAGTATCGTATTCCCAAAAATCATTATAAGTGTTGAAATTATCAAACCCGGTTCCAATATAACCTTTAGGGCCAATACCAAAACCAGCAGCAATATCTCTTGGAACTCCCGGGTAATTAGCACTTTGAGTCCATGTGTCGGTGGTAGGATTATATGCCCAAAAATCATTATAAAGGTTGTAATAATAATCCCTACCTGTACCAATATAGCCTTTATTCCCGATACTAAAACCAACAGCCCAATATCTTGCTGCTCCTCCAAAATTGGTCTTTCGGGTCCATATGTTAGTAGAAGGATCGTACTCCCAAAAGTCGTTCTCGTCTGCGGCTATGCTTTCTCCTGTCCCAACATACCCTTTAGACCCTATACTAAAGCCCACAGCATCCATTCTGACTCCTCCTCCAAAATTTGCTTTTTGAGTCCATGAATTTGAAGTAGTATCATATTCCCAAAAATCATTCAAGGCATTACTGGCTCCTTGTCCGGTTCCAATATATCCTTTGGCCCCAATGCTAAAACCAACTGCCCTTTCTCGGGCAATACCTCCAAAGTTAGCTTTCTGTGTCCATGTATTAGTGGAAGGATCATAAGCCCAAAAGTCTCTGCAAACGTTTGAATTTTGATCTTCCCCGGTGCCGATATATCCTTTATTCCCGATACTAAATCCAACTGCAGCCTCTCTGGCAGTTCCTCCAAAGTTGGCTTTCTGGGTCCATGTATTTGGAGTTTGCCCGGAAGTGATAGGAGACAAATATGTTAAACTTAAAATGACAATAGAAAAAATAGTTGCTTTCATACTGAATTAAATTTTTAATCAAGCTTAAAAGTTTTCAGTAATTTCTAATACAACGAACAGAAAAACCGTCATATTTAGGATTATTATATGCAGGCCATAATGCGGTTGTCCCATGAGTTAAGGCAGGAGAATATGTTTCAGAATTAGGTCCATAATCAGTACTCGTCCAAAAAAATGACTCATTTTTAAACCAACCAAAACTATGGATCCATCCATTCAAAACTCCAGCGCCTAAAGCAATAAATCGTGATGAATCATCTGCCAAATTTGGATTAATCCAATGAGTAGTATCAATTTCTTTCATATAATAGCCAGCAATACCCCAACCATCAAGAGCAGTTGCTAATATATTGAACTCATCCATTGTAGGGATATGCCACCCTGGAGGACAAACACCCTTTACAAAATCAACCGGTACTGGATTCCATGATGTTGAATCTGATGCCCCATATAGAAAATTTACCGCCTCACCCCATTGATATAATCCTCCATAAGTTGAACAATTATTATTATCGTCATTGTTACAATATTTCTCTCCTGGTGATAATTGGTCCGACGTTGAATCTATCATCGTTCCATAATTAAGATTATTTTGCATCCAACATTGAGTCCCTGTTTGAACTGTACTATCCATAATTCAGGTTCTGTTGCATCCAACATTGATTGTCGATCAAAACTGTATTGTAAACAATACTATCTCTGGAATCATTGAAGGGTTTACCGCATGACCATGTCTGTGCAGAGATTCTTAATGGCAGAACAATCCCGTATGCGAAAATGGATAAAACTAGTAAAGCATAGAATTTCTTCATGGAATCCTTATTAAGTAAAATGATTAATTGCTAGTCTTTGAATTAACGGGAAGGATTGTTAAAGGTACCAGCATATTACAATACATTGATTTGAATGTTCTGAATCAGATAGTTCTTAACAAGAAACTTTACTTCAAATTTATCCTAAAGGTACATTTTCTGAATAGAAGATGCAATAGCGGAAAACCATAAAATATAATTAAGTGATATTTAATTAACTGTGTCTATATGTTATGCTGATCAACCTGACATCTGCACGCCACATATTAGGATAATGATATATGATAGTACTATAATATGAACCTATAATTGAATGGAACTTATCTTTTGACAACAATGGTACCATTTATTGATAGATGTATTACTTTTGCAATCCGGTACCTAATTCTGTTTCTTTATTGCAAGTTAAGTAAACAGTTGCTTTAGAACCTTATTTTGCTTGTTAAATAATATTCATGCAGGTTTGCCAGAACGCTCCTCACCATTTTACCGGAGTAGTAATTGCAAAAAACTTGGGACTATCAGAGAAGTGAAGCTTTTGAATAACCCCACCCTTTTTAATGAAATGATTTTGGCTGAACACCTCAAAATATGAGCTATCCTTATTATTTGAGACGGATAATCAAAAAGGCTGCCTCGTTTTTCTGAGGCAGCCTCTTCGTTCATTATTTAATCGTGAACTTATTTCTTAATAACAAACTTCTTCAAAGTGGATTCATTGCCTTTCGAGATCCTGAAAATATAAGTGCCCTCAGGTAAAGTACCCAGATCTAAATTTCTGGAAACAAATCCTGATACTTCAAGATTATTCAGCGAATAAACCGTAACGCCGGATGTATTTAAAACGTTGAGGTTTACTGTTTCCTCCTGTGTAGCGTTAATGTCTATCATAAAGAGACCATTGTTCGGATTTGGATATAACCTGAAACTTACATCCTTCAATTCTCCAATACCTGAGCAATCCTTGAACGTGATGTGGATCGTACCGGACCCAACACAATTCTTCGAATTTGTAACATCAACAGAAATGGTCTTTATTCCAACTCCTGTTCCACTTGAATCGACAGTCAGGGTTGCAGTGGTAGCCCCGGAGGGATGCCATAGATAACTTACTGCATCAGGTACTTTTGGATCGAGGGTGATTTGATGACTGTTGCACATTGTCGTATCACTTCCCAGTTGTACTATTGGCAGTGCATTTATCGTCAGTTGAAGACTATCCGAAGCAACAGGACAACTATTCACAATCGGGAAAGCAGAAAGTTTCAGGTATAAATTTCCATGCAGGATATCATTGGCACCTGGTGTATAGACAGAATGCAGGTTGGCTGGATTATCGAATGTTCCATCACCGCTGGTAGTCCATGCAAGAGTTGAATAATTAGTGGCAGTTGATGAAGCCGCAGTATAGGTTGATCCTGCACAGATTTGCTGGGCACCTCCGGCATTTGCCGTTGGTGGCTTTGCAAAAGTAAGTGTCATAACACTGGATGTGTCATGATCGAGTGCACTGAAGGCCTCGAGTGTAAGATTTACAGAACCGGCAGCAATATCAGCCGGACTTGCAGTATAAATCGGGTCGAGGATTCTCGGATTACTGAATACACCCGTCCCGGAGGTTGTCCAAAGCAGGGAATCATAAGCTATTGCCATACCATTCAATTGATAAGGTAGTCCGGCACATGCTGAAGCATTACCACCTGCGTAGGCCGATGTTATATATTCAGGTGGAAAAACGATGAAGTCAAGCCATGAAGCATAATTATTTGGAGATGAAGCCTCATTTTTCACAAATTCCCATTGGAATGTATGCGGTCCGGCGAGTACAGGGAAAGCGGAATAGTGCCAACTCTCCTGGTCTCCTGACCATTGTCCAACCATAGCGCTGTCGATAAAGAATTTCAACTTGTCAGCAGCAGGTAAAGATTGTGAACGTAATCTCCAGTGGAAAGATATGCTGTCGTCGATCAGTGCATTATAATGAAGCATCAAACTGGATGTTCCTGTGGTTGATATATGGCCCGACTGTGAACAATAAAGTTTCTCCCAGGGTAAAGAATCGCAGATTGTCCAGGGAACATCAGGGAATTGCCAGGGGAATTTTAAAAAGTTCCCGGTTTCGAAATCTTCTACTATCAAACCGATTTTCTCTACCCATATTTTTGTATCATGTTGCTTGGTAGCACAATAGACGTTATTTGTGAATCTTACCGCAGACCCTATCGCTGCAGTCGGGGCAACCGTAACTGTGAAGGGCACGGTAACCTGTTGGCCCGGAACTAAGGTGCCAAGGCTTTGGACTGGATTGGAAATAGAGACATAGGGATTGTCTTTAGTCAGTATGCTCATCGCATTCACGGCATCATAATCACCTGTATTTTGTGTCACAATGTTAATTGTGGCTGTTTCTCCGGGATCGAGCCGGCCATTTCCATTTCCTCCGGGGGGTGGGTCACTGACAGTTTTGGAAATAATGGTAACCGCTGGTGCATGTGCCACAATTGAGAATGTAGTAGTCCATACGCTATCTTTCTTATCTCTTGCTATAGCGAGGAACTGGGCATTGTACCAGGCCGGGATGGAATCGGCAACTTTGAATTTAAATGTATCCAGGATTGTTTTGGCTTGACCAATTGCAAAATTTCCATAGAATGCAACACTATCCATCATGGTTACATATGGATTATTAGGTCTCACTGTAACAGTTACACTGTCGGCTTCGGCAGTACCAGTATTTGTCATGGTAAGACCTAAAAGTTCAGTTTCTCCATAATCCATATGGCCATTTCCATTTCCATAAGTGGTATCATTAAGAACCTCATCTGTCACACCAACAAAACCCTCGGGAATAATCAATAAAATTGGGGATACCCAGGTCATGACATAACCCAACCGATTATCCGTCCAGGTAGGATATACCCTCCCGTTATAAGCGGTGATGCCAAGGTAATCGCCCATATATCCTGTGGCCATAAGTGGGACTGGTGAAGGGGTCCAGGAGACATCGCTTACCTGCATGTCTGTAATAGTATTGCATCCATCGGTTGAATAAGCCATAAATGTTTCGGCCTGATTATTGGCAACATTACGGTTATCATAAAAAACAACGCTTACATAACCATTAGCCTGGTCACAGGTAACCCACGGGAAATAATGTGTCTTACCCTGTCCGATAGGATCCTGGTTGATACGGATTGGTGCCGACCAGGTCGTTCCACCATCAGATGATTTGATCATATAACAGTCGATGTCATTACCGGTATTTAATCCTGGAACTCCATGATTGGTCCAGCAAACATAAAGATTGCCACGGTAAGGACCATTACTGATATCGCAGGCCATCGATGGAAAAGAATTGGTACGTTGATTCTGTGGAACACCAGAAGTACGGATGCCTTTGATATTATCTATAATTTTTACGGCAGGTGCCCAGGTAACACCGCCATCTGTTGATTTTGCAAAGCCGATGGATGTTTCATCGCCCGGCCAGGCATTATAAACTGCAAATGCTGCATAGACTTCGCCATTCGGACCCGTTTTGAAATTGACCCCTTGCTTCTGTCCACCAGATATAATGGCGCTCGAGATTACCTGTGATGGTTCCCATGTGGTTCCATTTGTGATAGAACGGGAAGCTGCAACCTGGCTGCTGCCAGTCATCCATCCATCATATAAATTTCCCTTGAATGGACTGGTTGGACAGTTATCAACCCATAAATGATTTTTATCGTGGAAATTGGAATAAGAACCAGCTTCAACTAATGAAACCGCCCATGTAGCGCCATTGTCATCAGAATATGATACACTTTGCCCATCCCCTGAATTGATGTATCCTACAAAATATCTCCCGCTTATGTTGATACAGGCAGCCGGGTCACCTTGGTTATTGCCACCTGCGCCATGATAGTTTCCTGACCATGTTGACCCCCCATCAAATGAATTGTACCAGTCTGCCCCATATGTGGTGCCGTTACTGGGTTGTGGGGTGGCATTATTCGATTCAAGGACATGCATTTTATCATTCGGGTCTCCAAAAATTGAATTTTCACTTTCCCCATTGACATTCGTCGTTACAGGAACATCAGGCGAATCTGATATAAGGATCCCTTTATTGTTGAATACCTTAGTACCTGTAAATTTTGCAGGTGCAGGTCTGTACATCGGTTGGACAGAAACAAGTCCCAATTCAGCCATTCTCGCCCAGTATCCCATATTGTCAATAGCGGTATTGACCTGGTAATTTGGGGGATAATCAATTTTCAGTTTAACTTCCTGTTCCTGAGAGAAGGTATACAGGCTCATAAGCACCAGGAGAAGTGCAAGGGAAATTTTTTTCATAAGGATTAAATTTGAGGTTGGAAACAAAAAATACTTTAGACAAAGATAAAGGTTTTTATCCATATCTTTGCATCAGAATTAAGAAAAAAAATTGTGATATCCCGGATAGTGCATTCTGCATCGATTTGCTTACTCCTGCTAATATTTATTGTTAGCAGTACAGGAATATCATTTTATATTCACACCTGCGGAAGTAATCAAAAAAAAGAGGTTCGGATATTCAGGGAGATCTTTGAGCAGAAAATAGCGTGTTGTTGTGATGATAATTTGAATATACCCACGAAAGGAAGTTCAGAAACATCATTGAATGATGCCGATTGCTGCAGGATTTCCCATTTGTTTATTAAAGCTCCTTTTCTGGGGTTTCCCATTCTTGAGAAATATTCGGTACCTGAATTCCAGGTCACTCATTTCCTTGAAACTGCACTGTTAAAATTACAGTTCATCCAGGAATCAAAAGCCTCCTATATCCCTTTCCCTGATCCTTCACCGCCACCCTTATCCGGCGTGATCCTGTTACATTTCCTGCACCAGATAAGGATCCCTGAACCTGTTTGTTGATCTGACCAATTCTCCGGGGGAATCCCTTCAGGGAGAATTATGTATTTTTCTCTTGTCAGTTCATCATACAAATCACAAAAAGTATTTTCATGGAGAAATGGAAAATAATATTTTTATTATTGCTGATATTTTTTATTCTTTCGGTATTTCGTGCTTTCTCACAAGGTATCTCTGGTTTTGTTTATGAAAAACCGGCAGGCGATTTAAATTCTCCCCTGACGGGCGTGACCGTTCAATGGATAAAAACGACAATAGGATCGGTAACAGATAATTACGGAGAATTTAACCTTTCCAATAAAGGGATCACGGATCAGCGGATTGTGGTCAGGTTTTTGGGTTATCGCCAGGATACCATTAAAATAACATCTGATAGTATCCCAGTTGAGATAGAAATGTTTCCGGAAAAGACTACACTTCCAGTTGTCGAAATCAAAGAAAAAAAGGATAATTCATTGATCTCAAAACTGAATGCTCATCAAACCCAGGTAATCAACATCGGTGAATTACAACGGGCAGCATGCTGTAACCTGGCAGAAAGTTTCGAGACCAATGCCTCCGTAGATGTTTCATACAGCGATGCGGTTTCCGGGGCAAAACAAATTCAGTTACTTGGGCTGTCTGGAATATACAGTCAGATCATGACCGAAAACGTTCCTCTTATCCGTGGTCTGGCAAGCACCTATGGATTGAATTATATTCCAGGTTCGTGGATGGAATCGATCCAGATCTCCAAAGGAACGGCATCGGTTGTAAATGGCTATGAATCAACTACAGGCCAGATTAACGTGGAGTACAAAAAACCGGAGAATACAGAGAAATTTTATATAAACCTCTATGGAAACAGCAACCTTCGGTTTGAGACCAATATCGACGGATCAATCAAATTAAATGATAAACTCAGTACTATGCTGATGGCCCATATTGATGAGTTTGGTAACAAAATAGACCAGAATCATGATGGCTTCATGGATCTTCCGAAACTTCAGACCTACAATATTTTTAACAGGTGGGATTATATCAACCCGGGTAAAATGGTTTCAAAACTGGGAATCAAATACCTGGATGAGACCCGCGAAGGAGGACAGATGGATTTTAACAAAGGAACTATGAATTTTGATACCACAGGGATCAGCAACGATACTAAAAAATATGGGTTTGAGATTCATACCAAACGCATTGAAGGCTTTTGGAAGAATGGTTTTTTTATCAAAAACCATCCCGAAGCAAGTATCGGTTTGATCCTCTCCGGGGTGAACCACGAACAAACCGGATTTTATGGTCTCGACCAATATAATGGGCATGAAAGAAGTCTCTATGCCAACCTTATCTTTAATACTTCATTAAAAAAGAATACTCATAAGATCGCTGCAGGGTTCAGTTATCTTTTGGATGATTTCAGGGAAAACTACATCCAGGATTCACCTACCTATTTATATCAGGTGAACCATGGATCGACCAACAGGGATCTCTATACACTCGTGGGCTCGAAAAATATAAACTTCCTAATGAACCGCACTGAATTTGTTCCCGGGGCATTCTTTGAATATACACTGAACCTGAAGGACAAATTTACGGCCATTTTAGGACTGCGCGGAGATTATGATAACCTCTGGGGATTTTTCGTCACACCAAGGTTACACCTGCGGTATAAATTTAATGAATCGACATTTATACGGGGTTCAATTGGGTTAGGATACCGTACAGCCAACGTGCTGGCAGAAAACAGTGCACTATTTATCAGCCAGCGTTCATTTGTCTTCACCGAACCACTGAAGCAGGAAAAGGCGGTGAACTTTGGACTGAACTTTACAAAGGATTTCAAACTCTTTCATAATAAAGCAACCTTCGATATCGATGCATATAGAACAAGTTTTCTCAACCAGGTGGTAGTGAATACTGACAGCCTTCCGACCGCAGCTTTCTTTTCCAACCTTCATGGAAAATCATATGCAAACAGCATTCAGGCACAATTAATATCAGAACCTGTAAAAAGATTGTCCATGACAATAGCATTCCGGGTGAATGATGTGAAGCAGACTGAAGATGGAGTACTTAGAGAAAAACCACTTGTCAACCTATATAAAGGACTGGTAACATTGTCCTACGCCACAAAATTCCAGAAATGGATGTTTGATCTTACCGGTCAGTTGAATGGACCTGCCAGGATTCCGGATACACAGAAAATGCCGGTTGATCTTCAGCAACCCGGCCATTCAACTGCTTACTTCCAGCTTCTTGGCCAGGTTACAAAAAAATTTAAATACATCGATGTCTATATTGGAGGCGAGAATCTGACTAATTTTACACAGGATAACCGGATTGCTGAATTCATGAAACCATATCACACCTATTTTGATGGCTCTATGGTTTGGGGACCAGTGGTTGGAATGACGGTTTATGCGGGAATTAGACTTCTTATTAAATAAAGAATGAACTCACAACTTCTTAGCGAACTTAGCGCCTTAGCGTCTTTGCGGTAAAAAAGACTTTCAGAATAAGCTAAATTTTTAAGATCTAATAAATAGAAACCATGAAAATAAAGATCATTATAAAAAGTCTGGCCTTAAGTATAGGGATTGTATTTCTTTTTTCATGCGGATCATTTTCACAGGATAAAAAATCAGCAGAATTAAAAGTTAAGACTTCTGCTATTTGCAGCCAATGCAAGGAACGAATTGAAAATGGGATGGCTTATGAAAAAGGAATTAAGGATATCGTTCTGGATGTAGATAGCAAAATCGCGACCATAACTTATACCCCTTCAAAAACAACTCCTGCTGAAATCCGTTTGGCGATTTCCAAACTTGGATATGATGCCGACAGCATCCCGGCAGATAATAACGCTTACGCAAAGTTGCCTCCATGTTGTAAAAAAGATGAAAAGAAACATTAATTAAAATTACGAATTACGAATTATGGGTAGATATAATCTTTATCGGATCTTTATTGAGGTACTGGTAATTTCATGTTTTACCTTAGTTGTTAAGGGTCAAGCGAAGCCGGAGATTTTCAGGGATACGAAATCTTCCATTGGGGAACGGGTTGATGACCTGGTTTCAAGGCTGACTCTTGAGGAAAAAGTTTTACAGATGCAGAATGATGCGCCTGCCATTCCACGCCTCGGCATACCTGCCTATAACTGGTGGAGCGAATGTCTCCATGGCGTGGCCCGTAACGGCGTCGCCACCGTTTTTCCCCAGGCCATCGGGATGGCTGCCACCTGGTCGCCCGGGCTTGTTTTCAGGGAAGCCGATGTGATTTCTACTGAAGCGAGGGCTAAATACAATGCCATCAGACCGGCAGGAGTAAGTGGCATGAACCAGGGATTGACATTTTGGTCGCCGAATATCAACATCTTCCGGGATCCAAGGTGGGGGAGAGGACAAGAAACATATGGAGAAGACCCTTACCTGACAGCCAGGATCGGCGTCGCCTTTGTGAAAGGATTGCAGGGGAATGATCCGAAATACCTGAAAGTAATATCCACAGCAAAGCATTTTGCAGTTCACAGCGGCCCTGAGCCTTTGCGTCACAAGTTCGATGCGTGGTGTAGTGAGCAGGATCTCTATGAAACTTACCTTCCGGCATTTGAGGCACTGATACGTGAAGGAAAAGCTTATTCTGTCATGGGCGCCTATAACAGGGTTTATAATGTTCCCTGCTGCGCAAGCGATCTGCTCCTGGATGAGATCCTGCGGAAGAAGTGGGGATTTAGTGGGTATGTGGTCTCCGATTGCGGTGCTATTTGGGATATGTATAATGGCCATGCCTTGGTCGCAAATGCAGAAAAGGCTTCAGTGCTTGGTGTAAAGGCAGGTTGTGATCTTACCTGTGGCGATGAATATGGTTCATTGGTTGATGCTGTGAAAAATGGTTACATCAGCGAAGAACTAATTGACCAGTCAGTGAAGCGTTTGTTCACAGCCCGTTTCCGGCTTGGAATGTTCGACCCTGACAGTGATGTTTCATATTCTGCTATTCCTTATACTGAGAATGATAAAGAAGAGAACCGTTTGCTTGCACGGAAGGTGGCTCAGGAAAGTATCGTTCTCCTGAAAAATGAAAATAACACCCTTCCAATTTCCAGGAAGATAAAATCCATCGCTGTCATAGGACCTTATGCCGATAAACTCAGCGTACTCTTGGGAAATTATAATGGAACTCCGTCAAAGCCGATCACATTGCTGCAGGGAATTAAAAATAAGGCAGGGAAACAGATTAGCATTAAGTATGCTATTGGGGTTCAGGCGATGGAAGACGATACGATCCGCAAGGATATGATCCCTGATGTCTCTGCATACGGATCAGAAAAAGAAGCATTGGACCTGGCATCTGGTTCCGATGTTGTAATTTTTGTCGGAGGAATTTCTCCAAACCTGGAAGGAGAAGAAATGAAGGTTGAAATCAAGGGCTTCAGTGGAGGCGATCGCACCAGCCTGGATATCCCTGACAATCAAACGGAATTGTTGAAAAAACTATATAAAACCGGGAAACCGGTTATCCTAGTATTGACAGGTGGCAGTGCATCATCCTTCATCTGGGCAAAAGATAACCTGCCTGCCATTCTGGATGTGTGGTACCCGGGTGAAGAAGGAGGCAATGCATTGGCAGATGTTCTTTTTGGCGATTATAATCCGGCCGGGCGCTTACCTGTTACATTCTACGAGTCGGTGAATGATCTTCCGGCTTTTGAGGATTATTCTATGAAGGGGCGCACCTACCGGTATTTTAACGGCGATCCCTTGTTTCCTTTTGGCTATGGATTAAGCTATACCTCCTTCTCATATTCCGGGCTCAGCCTGGCGAAAACAACAGTTTCCCCTTCAGACACAGTAATAATCAGCCTTAAGCTGAAAAATATCGGTAATTATGACGGGGATGAAGTTGTACAGGTTTATTCCAGGCGACCGGCAAACGGTAATTTGCAGCCAATAAAATCACTGGTGGCATTTCAGCGTATCGAAACAAAGAAGGGAGAAGGACAAACGGTTTCAATTCCATTGGCCGTTAAAGAGTTAAGACAATGGGATTATTCCAGGAATGATTATTCAGTGGTCCCCGGGATGTATGATATACTGGTTGGTGCCTCTTCTGCAGATATACGGTTGCAAACCCGGTTGGAAGTGATTAAGAAATGACTGGTTTAAAAAAAGAAAAGCTCCCCGGAGGAAGCCTTTCTTAATAAATACATCTGAGAAAGAATTATTAATTCTTTGATGCTTTCTTTTGTTTGATAACTGCCTGTGCAGCAGCCAGACGAGCAATGGGAACCCTGAAGGGTGAGCAGCTCACATAAGTGAATCCAAGCGAATGACAGAATTCCACTGATTTTGGTTCACCGCCATGTTCTCCGCAGATGCCGATCTTCAGATCTTTACGCGTGCTCCGGCCTTTTTCAACAGCAATCTTCATTAGCTGGCCTACACCTTCGAAATCAATCACCTGGAATGGATCAACGGGCAGGATCTTTTTATCAAGATAATCGGGCAGGAAACTGCCAATGTCATCTCTTGAAAAACCAAAGGTCATCTGGGTGAGGTCATTGGTCCCGAATGAGAAGAATTGGGCCGTCTTTGCAATCTGATCTGCTGTCAGACAAGCCCTGGGTATCTCGATCATAGTCCCTACCATATGCGGAATTTCCTTAATTCCGAATTTCTTGCAGACTTCCTGGTGGATCTGGTCAACGATCTTGAACTGGTTGCTTATTTCATTCACACTGCAGGTAACCGGGATCATGATTTCCGGGGAATGGATGTTTCTTCTCCCGGAGAAGCTCGGCAGTAGCCTCGAAAATGGCTTTTACCTGGGTTTCCGTGATTTCCGGGAAAGTTATACCAAGTCTGACGCCACGGTGTCCCATCATCGGATTGGTTTCGTGAAGGGCATCCGCTCTTTTGTCGAATTCTTCCTTTGAAATTCCAAGGCTCTCAGCAATTTTATGCCGGCCTTCCGGATTGTGAGGAATGAATTCATGAAGGGGTGGATCCAGGGTGCGGATAGTTACAGGATAACCGTCCATGGCTTCCAGTGTACCTTTCATATCGGCTTTCATAAATGGAAAAAGTTCATCCAGCGCTTTCCGTCTTTCCTCTTCCGTATTTGAAGCGATCATTTTCCGGAGGATGAACAGGGGTTCTTCGGCATGTTTTCCATAGAACATATGTTCGGTACGGAATAATCCGATGCCCTCAGCGCCAAAAGCCCTTGCTTTTGCAGCATCATCGGGCGTATCGGCATTGGTACGGATCTTCATTACACGAATTTCATCACAAAGGCTCATGAATGCCTGGAAATCGGGATTCTCTTCTGCGGCCTTGATCATGTTTACCTTGCCATTGTATACATATCCTTTCGATCCGTTCAGTGAGATGTAATCGCCCTCATGAAGCACAATATCATCCACAGAAAGGGTTTTGGTTGAGGCTTCGATCTTAAGCGTTCCTGCACCTACGATGCAGCATTTTCCCCAGCCTCTGGCAACGAGTGCAGCATGGCTGGTCATCCCTCCGCGTGCGGTGAGAATGGCATAGGCTGCGCGCATACCTTCGATATCTTCAGGATTGGTTTCTTCCCTGACGAGAATGACAGCCTTGCCTGCTTTTGCCCATTCGACTGCCTTCTCTGAATTGAAAACAATCTGTCCGGTAGCGCCGCCTGGACCAGCCGGCAAGCCTTTTGCCATTGGTTTTAATGCAAGTTCTGCTTTTGGATCCAAAATGGGATGCAGCAGTTCATCAAGCTGTGAAGGTTCTACACGGCTTACGGCTTCCTCCTTCGTGATAAGCTTTTCATTGTACATATCCAGTGCCATCTTGACGGCAGCAGGTCCATTCCTTTTTCCAACCCTGCATTGAAGCATGTAGAGTTTGGTATCCTGGATAGTGAATTCGATATCCAGCATGTTGTGGTAATGGGTCTCAAGGGTATGCTGGATTTTATTCAGTTCTTTGTAAACCTGAGGCATCGAAGTTTCAAGGGAAGCCAAGTGCATCGTATGTTCGTTTTTCCCGATCTCATTGATTGGATTTGGTGTCCTGATCCCGGCAACAACATCTTCTCCCTGCGCATTTGCAAGCCATTCACCATAGAAATAATTTTCACCGGTGGCCGGGTTACGGGTGAATGCAACCCCGGTTGCAGAAGTGTCGCCCATATTGCCGAATACCATTGACTGAACATTCACGGCAGTTCCCCATTCATCGGGTATATTTTCAAACCGCCGGTAAGAGATGGCGCGTTTCCCCATCCAGCTCTGAAATACGGCACTGATAGCGCCCCACAGTTGTTCCATGGCATCTTCAGGGAAAGGCTTTCCCAATACTTCCTTTACTTTTTTCTTATAGATGTCGATCAATTGTTTCAGGTCATCTGCAGAAAGTTGGGTATCGCTGTAATATCCCCTGGATTCCTTCATTTTATGAAGTTCCCGTTCCAGTTGGTTCCTCACACCCATCCCTTCAGCGGGTTCAATACCGGCAGCTTTTTCCATCACCACATCCGAGTACATCTGAATTAGGCGGCGTTGTGAATCGTAAACAAAACGCGGGTTGTTGGTCTTTTTAATCAATCCCTCACGGGTAGCGTCGTTGAGGCCGACATTCAGAACGGTTTCCATCATGCCCGGCATGGATGCCCGTGCACCCGACCTTACAGACACCAGCAAGGGGTTGTCCTTGTCGCCAAAAATAGCGCCCATATCTTTTTCAGTCCTTTTTAAACAACCTTCAACCTGTTTCTTTAATTCTTGCGGGTAGTTCTTGTTGTTTTCGTAGTAAGCTGTGCATACTTCCGTGGAAAGCGTGAATCCGGCAGGGACGGGTAACCCGATATTAACCATTTCAGCAAGGTTAGCGCCTTTACCACCGAGCAGGTTTTTCATGTCTGCTTCACCTTCTGCCTTTTTACCTCCAAAAAAGTAAACATACTTTTTTTCATTGACATCTTTTGACATAGTTCACAATGTTTAAATAATTGATAATCTTTACTATTGATACTAAAAATTTGAAGCGGCAAAAGTACGGATTTTTTTGCCAGGAAGGGCGAAATTGATGGAAAATTAATATTCTACCTTCCCGATATTTGCCATGTTCCACAGTATCCATTGCTTCCTGCCGTTCAAATAGGTCGATGGTAGGGAAGGATCCCACTTTCGGGGATTGGGAAGAATGGCAGCTAACAGTGCAGCCTGATCACGGGTGAGTGAGGCTGCAGAATGATGAAAATAATTTTGTGATGCTGCTTCGGCACCATAAACACCATTTCCCATTTCGATCACGTTCAGGTAAACCTCCATAATTCTCTTTTTATTCCAGATCGTCTCAATGAGAAACGTAAAATAGACCTCGAGCCCTTTCCGTACCCAGGTCCTGTCGGGCCAAAGGAAAACATTTTTCGCGGTTTGCTGTGATATGGTGCTTGCCCCTCTTACTTTTTTGCCCTTTTTACGATCGTTGTAATCCTGTGCTTTCTTGATGGCTTCAAGATCAAAACCGGAATGTTCAAGGAAACGATTGTCTTCCGAGGCCACAACAGCCAATTGAAGCTGGGGGGAAATCTCATTCAGCGATTTCCAGTCTTTTGATAAGCGGAGTGGTTCCCCGTTGGTGACCTGTTGTACATTACGGATCAGCATCAGTGGAGTTGCCGGTGGGTTAACAAAACGATAGAGTATGACAAAGAAAATAGAAGAGCAGAAAAACAGGATAAGGAAATATTTCAGGAATCGGAAAAAGAATTTCCAGAATTTCTTCATCCTTAACTATTTGGACGAATTTATATAATGATCAAGTTCGTCTTTCGATTTTTTACTATGCAACGCGTCCTTTACATCACTATAGTTCTCAGGATCATAACAATGCTTGTATGCATCTTTTGCAAGAGTCAAACGTGAACTCTCGACGCTTAAGAGATACATGGCTTCGGTGATCTGGCGGGCGTACAGGCAATGTGATTCAACCATCTTTTTTGCCTGGGTCAGTTTGATGCCGTCAAAAGGCGCGCTTGAGATGGCTACTGTTGAGGCTTGGAAATCAGGCTCAGTCATGGGATTATCACATCCTGCACCTGCTTTCTTTGCAGTGGATTCACTTTTAGCGTTGGATTGTTTGGTCTCTTGCTTAGCGGCCGAAGTCGTTGGAGTTTCTTGTACTGTTTCCTTGGAATTCACATTATCCGAACTTGTTTTCTCAAAGACATACTCTCCTTTTTTCTTACTCGGTCTTACCGCATAAAAAAATTCCCCATTTGGCGTGTTTAATATTGTTTTATTGATCTCATGGATACTGGGATCCTTGAATACGACCCTGACTTTGAAACTGGGACCACCCAGGCCTTCTACCGTTACATGATCGGCTTCCGGAGAATTCTTCTGAATTCCATTTACATATACGATGAAATGTTCACCATTTTCTGAAAAAACAGTGAGGGAAGTTCCCTGGCTCATAGCGTTCACTGAAAAACCGAAAGCCACAAGCAGAATGAATGTTCTGATATAAGTCTTCATAGTTTTGTTTTTTATGCAAATGTAAAGCACTTTTATACCCAGGTCAATGAAAAAATTATTAACAACCCGCATTTGAGCAGTTTTAATGAAAACTAATTGCGCCAGAACTCTATAAAACACAGCAAATCCAAGTTTTTTTTCTAATTTTGGACTCCCATTTAACTTCTGCCCTGATGACAAATTATATCGGAATACGCCACGAAGATAGATATTTACTCGAAAAACGGGCTCCACTGACACCAAAACAAGTTGAACGGTTAGTTAAGCAGAAAAAGCTTGATATCATCGTTCAATCATCTGATAAACGGATTTTCAGAGATGATGAATACCGGAAAGCCGGGGCACTGATTGAAGAAGACCTGAGAAAATGTTCTGTAATATTCGGAGTCAAAGAGATCCCGCTGGCCTTATTTGAGCCGGATAAAACTTATGTCTTCTTTTCTCATGTCATTAAAGGGCAGTCCTATAATATGCCCATGCTGAAAAAAATGATGGAGCTGAAATGTAACCTTATCGAATATGAAAAAGTCGTCGATGAACAAGGTAAGCGGCTGATCTTTTTTGGTAAATATGCCGGACTTGCCGGCATGATCAATTCCTTCTGGGCGCTGGGTTTAAGGATGAAGGACTATGGTTACATATCGAACACTTCTGAAGATTAAGCAATCGCACCATTATCATTCCCTGAAGGAAGCCCGGGACGATATCTCGGCCATCGGCCAGCGAATTGCAGAAGAAGGAATCCCAAATGAACTATTACCATTTGTCATTGGTTTTACGGGATATGGGAATGTATCTCAGGGTGCACAGGAAATCTGCGGCCTTTTGCCGGTTAAGGAAATCTCTCCTGAAAAACTGCTTGAATCTGCGTGACAGGAAAAAATTACCGGATAACATTATTTACAAAGTGATATTTCATGAGGAAGACTTGGTAGAACACATTGGAGGAGAGCCCTTTGACCTCCATGACTATTATGCGAATCCCCGGAATTACCGGAGCGTTTTTGAAAAATACATTCCCCATCTGTCAATGCTGATCAATTGTGTTTATTGGGATCGTCGTTATCCTAAGTTGGTCACGAAAGAATATCTTAAAAAACTATTCTCAAAAGGTCGTCCGAAATTGAGCGTTATCGGAGATATAAGTTGTGATGTGGAAGGATCGGTAGAGTGCACATTAAAACCAACTACTATCGATGAGCCCCTGTACGTCTATAATGCGGAAACTGAAAAAATAACGATGGGCCACGAAGGGGAGGGGATGTTAATGATGGCTGTAGATATACTCCCTGCAGAGTTGCCACGTGATGCTTCAAATGGTTTTGGGGAAGTCCTGATGAATTTTGTAAAACCTATTGCAGATGCTGATTTTGAAGATTCCTTCGAAGACCTCGATCTTCCAAAATCAATAAAAAAAGGATTGATCCTCCACCGTGGTGAACTCACCCCCGACTTCAAGTATCTCGAAGAGTTCCTGGAAAAGCATTAAATTGAAACTTGTTTTACCATTTTACTATTTTACCATTTTACCATTTATCTAATACCCAATACCCATGCAAAAAGTCCTCATTCTTGGCGCCGGCCTCGTAGCAAACCCGATGGTCAAGTACCTGCTTGAAAAGAAATTTAAAGTCTCGGTAGCTTCCAATACCCCTGACAGGGCCAAAACCATGGTTGGAAATCATCCCGCCGGACAGACCATTTTCTGGGAAGCGGATGATGAAGAAACGCTGGACACCCTGGTGGCGGGACATGATCTTACGGTAAGCTTGCTACCTTATCGATTTCATGTAATGGTCGCAAAACATTGCCTGAAACACAGGAAAAACCTGGTTACAGCTTCTTATGTGAAGCCTGATATGATGGCCTTTGATGAAGAAGCAAAAAATGCAGGAGTTCTTTTTCTGAATGAGATGGGTCTCGACCCGGGAATCGACCATATGTCGGCAATGCGCATCATCGATAAGATCCATACAAATGAAGGTGCTGTTCTCGAGTTTTATTCACTCTGCGGAGCGCTCCCGGCCCCTGAAGCAGCCAACAATCCATTCCGGTACAAGTTCTCGTGGAGTCCCAAGGGAGTGATCCTTGCTGGAAATAATGATGCACATTTCCTGCGCCATGGCAAAGAAGTGAACATTCCTACCAACGACCTCTTTAAGAATCCCTTCCAGGTAGATTTCCCGCAGGTAGGTATACTTGATGTTTACCCCAACAGGGATTCTATGGCTTACCGGACAATCTATGGAATTCCGGAAGCGCAGACAGTATATCGCGGCACATTCCGTTACAAGGGCTGGTGCGAAACACTCGATGTTATGAAACAATTGAACCTGATCTCCGGTGATACATTCGATATGAAAGGAATGACGTATGCCGATATGATCGCACACCAGGCAGGCAAACAAAATTCGACTGATATACGAAAGCAGGTTGCAGCCTTCCTTAATATTCCTGTTACTTCATATGCCCTTGATACATTGGAATGGCTCGGCATGTTCAGATCAGAACCAATGGGCCGTGGAATTGATTCAACCTTTGAAGTGACCTCCGACAAGATGATCAGTATGATGGGATTGGGACCGGAAGAGAGGGATATGGTTGTCTTACAGCATACTTTCCTGGCAGGTTATTCAGATGGCAGAAAGGAAATAATCCGCTCGCGAATGCTTGATTTTGGCACCCTGACTACTGATACTTCTATTGCACGGACCGTGGCTTTGCCCGCAGCCATAGCCGCAGAAATGATCCTCCTCGGAAAGATTACAGTGAAAGGTGTTCATATCCCCACTATCCCGGAGATCTACAATCCGGTCCTCGATCAGCTCGAAACCATGAACATCCGGATGACAGAGGAATACGGGCTTCCCTTAAGCGAAAATATTGAATAAGTATAAATAGTCCCAGTATGACTTTTGTAATTATCCTCGTAATTGGAATCATTTTCGTTTACGCACTTCTTAGCATTGTGAACAGGAAGGGCGTGAATGAGAGTGGACAAAAACGTCCTGGAAAGAAATATGGAAAATGGATCGGCGGAGGGCTGGGCTGGGCATTCGGAGGTCCAATTGGCGCTATACTTGGCTTTGCAATGGGATCTGTTCTGGATGGGGTGAGAATAGAAAAAACTTACTACCACGGTAGTGCCCGTGGAGATTTTGCCATGAGCCTGCTGGTGCTTTCAGCCGCCGTAATGAAAGCCGACGGCAAAGTGGTAAAGTCGGAACTTGAATATGTAAGGAATTATTTTCTTGCACAATTTGGTGTAGAGGAAACGAACCGCCTTATTTTGATTCTTAAGGAGGTTTTAAACCAGGAGATCAACCTTCAGGATGTAAGTATCCAGGTGGGACAATTTATGGATTATCCATCCCGGCTGCAACTTCTTCATTACCTTTTTGGCATAGCCACTGCCGATCGCCAGTTTGATCAATCGGAAGAAAATGTCATTCAGCAGATCTCCGGGTATATGGGTGTTGCCCCTTCTGATTTTGCTTCCATCAAAGCCATGTTTGTCAGGAATATAAATAATGCCTACGATATTCTTGAACTCAATCCCGATGCGACAGATGATGAAGTGAAGAAGGCTTACCGCAGGTTAGCTATCCAATACCATCCAGATAAAGTAGCACATCTTGGCGAGGATATCAAAAAAGCTGCTACTGAGAAATTCCAAAGGCTTAATGCCGCCTACGAAGAGATTAAAAAACAGAGAGGGATGGTTTGAAGAATGGCGAATTAATCTTTAATACATCGCACTGAAAACGCATTTCCCCTGCTTCCTGGATAGATGGAAACACTTGGATCAGAATCATTCATCCCATGCGCCCATGCTTTATAGCCACCATAAGAAGTCGATGACCAGAAAAAGGTCGCAAACCCCTGATAATCCCAGCTTTTATTTATATGCCTCATTCCGGATAACAATGCATTAAACCCTGAATATCCTGAATACTTCAACGGACTTCCTGCAAATCCATTGTTGATGTAATTGGCAAATAATGTGTTCCAGTCGTTTTCTGTCGGAATATGCCAGGCAGGTGGACAAAATCCCTGGTCAGCCGGAGTATTATCATATAGCATGAGTTCATCCCATTGATAAAGTCCGCCCTTGTTCGTGCAGTTTATTGGATTATCGTTATAACAGTACTTCTCTGAAACGCAATTATCCCTCTGATCCTGTGATGATGCAAGAATAGTTCCAAAATTCAGGTTAGAGGCCATCCAACACTGTGACCCAATCTGAACGGTGGGATATACCTTGTTATCTCTTATATCTGTTATTGGACTGCCGCAATTGACAATTGATAATGGATAATTGATAATATGGGCGTGGGCGAGGGCGGTGCAGTTTACTGCGTTGGTGTAGGTGTATGTGATTGTTTTTGTGCCGACACCTGCTGTGGCGGGGTTAAAGATCCCGGTCAATGGATTTACTCCTGGACCTGAATAGGTTCCACCCAGTGGTATACCCCCTTTAAGTCTAATGGGCTGGGCATTGACTGTGGTGATAGTATCAAAACAGGAAGTAAATGTAACTATTGGAGCCAGTGTCCCGCTCATCATGATCTCTGATGAACTAGCAGGGTTATTGGTAACACAACCCAAATTAGAAGTCATCACACAACGTACACTATCCCCATTTGCAGGGTTATAGGTGAAGGTATGTGAGTCTGGCCCGGCATTCACTCCATTTACTTTCCACTGGTATGTAGGTGTTGTTCCTCCATTTATTGGTGTTGCAGTGAAAGTGACAGATGATCCCGGACAGAAAGGATTTGTTGAAGAAACGATGGTAATACCTGCGGGAAGACTATTATTCTCGACCATTGTGATTGTATTGCTGGATGCCGGATTCCCTGTTGTGCAGGTTTCGGACGAGGTAAGGATACAAATCACAAGATCCCCATCGGCTGGAGTGTAAGTAAAAGTCGGACTATTTGTACCTGAATGTATTCCATTAACTTTCCATTGGTAGATTGGCAAGGCACCTTCATTGACAGGAGTTACTGTAAAGGTCACAGAGCTTCCAAGGCAGAAAGGATTTGAAGAGGCGACGATGGATATACTGACTGACAGATTTGGATTGACAGTCATTGTAACAGGATTACTGCTTGCGGGATTTCCAGTAGGACATGTCGCATTTGAAATTAGAACACAGGTAACAATATCCCCATTATTCGGAATATAAGAATAAGTAGGGCTGTTTGTTCCAGCACCAACGCCATTGACTTTCCACTGATAAATCGGTGATAAACCACCATTTGTGGGGGTTGCAGTGAATGTTACTGAATTACCTGTACAAATCGGATTCTGTGATGGTGCTACAGTAACACTTACCGGCTGACCTGGATTTACCGTCATGGTTATTAAATTTGAAGTAGCGGGGTTATTTGAAATGCAGGATGAAAGTGATGAAGAAAGAACACAGGTTACAACATCATTATTGACAGGAGTATATGTGAAAGTGATTGAATTTGTTCCCGAGTTGACCCCATTAATTTTCCACTGATAAGAAGGAGTTGGACCTCCATTTGTGGGAACAGCTGTAAATGTTACTGACGTGCCTGCACAGACATTGTTCTGAGAAGCTGAGATACTAATGTTGACCGGTACTCCGGGAGTAACGGTGACCGGGAAATTTACAGTGGTACCTGCACAACTTCCAACTTTGGGTGTAATGTGATAAGTAACAACTCCCGGGGTCGCAAGATTATCAATAAGAACCTGGTTAATCACAAGTCCTGAATCAGCACTGAAACCCGTTATATTCCCGGAAGTAAGGCTGGCCGTCCAATGAAACATCGTTCCAGCAACACTTGATATCAATATAATATGCGTAGAATCACCTGAACATATGGATTTGGATAGTGGATTATTCGTAACTGACGGAACCGGAGTAGTTGATAAATGAATAGTGTCAGAGATAATACAATGTACATCCGGCACTCTTACCCAATAGAAACCCGTATCCTTTGCCCAAATAGTTTGAGTACTACCTCCTGTGTTCCATAAATACCAGTTTCTGCCACTTCCAGCATCTAATAAGATACTGTCACCATTACATATTTCTCTATTGGGCCCAAGATTAACCGGGGTAAAGAAATAATAAGAGATATTTATCGTATCACTCAAATTACAACCACCTGCTTGGGTTGTGGACACCCAATAGGTCCCGGGGCTTTTCACCCAAATTGTACTCGTTGTATCTCCTGTACTCCAAAGGTACGAGTCCCATCCAAAACCTGCATCCAGCAGAATGCTGTCACCGGGGCACATTTTTTTATCAGCCCCAAGGTACAAAGTACTGTAATCTGAAACGAAACTATTCTTTGCATAATCGGCAGTATCTGTTGCATCACAATCTTTTGATAAATGGAATTGGAACCTTCCTTTACTGTTTGTGATTTCAAAAGTCGTACTTAGTGGCCAACTCCCAAAAGCGACGGCGGGGAGAATAACTAAAGTTCCAAATGTACCTGGAATTACACTATAACTACTGGTATCAAGGATACCTGACGGATTAGTCGTAAAATAGGGGATATTGGCTTTATTTGTAATAATATCAAAATCCAACTCTGAGTTGTACCCAGTAGGAGGTGTTGAGGTGGCCACAACCCTCTTGGCCCCTCCGCAAGTTATGGGTGGTACAATTACTGAACTTGCCTGCGGTGATGAAAAGCCAAAGGGATATATCTCGTCTGGAAAACTATAAAGCATAACAAGTATTGGTTTATCAGATTGGATATGGAACAATCCGCCTAAACCATTTTTCACAATTTGTCTGATTTCCATTGAATCTCCCC
The DNA here is from genome assembly GCA_963800585.1 of uncultured Bacteroidales bacterium. GTDB lineage: Bacteria > Bacteroidota > Bacteroidia > Bacteroidales > FEN-979 > FEN-979. The sequence goes on along the minus strand of CAWDBP010000002.1, from coordinate 61,308 downwards.
GGTTAATTATCCTTGATATAATCCTGTTGCTGTCATTGAATATAACGGAAGTTAAATTCTCATAAGCGTAGATATAAATTTTATTCAGATAACCTAATCCATTTCCAGATGAATTAAATGCGAATTCTGTTCCAGACAGATGTCTTGGCATTAGTTGCGCTCCTGCGATATCTTCCGAGTTATTAGAAGCAGCAGGGACATGTATCGCATCATCCGATACAGTGACAGCTACCGGCTTGTCAGAAAATACAAATGACCCGGCAAGATGTGCAGTGGAATCACCTGACAAAGCACTTCCGTTCCAGCACTGTCCCTGGTTCAATACAATGATAGCCGTATCGAGAGCAGCATGCCCCACAATCCCTACTTTGGGAAGTATTTTAACGGTGGTGGTGTCTTCGGTGGCGACCACCTCAAATGAATTTAACGCAGGAGGAGATGAATACTCATAGTTTGAATAATGTTGCTGGGAAGGAATTATGAATTCATATCCCAATGAATTTCGACCTAAAAGCGGCCAGGTTTCGGCATTGTGAGGAGATTGAACTTCATAAAAAGCTGTGATCCTTTTATTTGAAGTAATATGCAAGCCCCAATTCAAGACTGTATTAGCAGGCTTTGTTTCAACATTATCAATAAAACTTGTAAGATCTACAGCCGTTGCAGTTGGATTATTGACTGTAACGACAATTGGAGTGAACGAGGGATTAGCCGGCTGGGAGATGGTAACAGTAGCAGGCCCTTCTGCAGTCGTAAAATAGAGCCGGATGGGCTGATTCAGATTTTGATACAATATAGGGCTGGGAGGAACAAACTGTTGAGTAACAGGAGGTGCAGCAAACCAGAATTCATAATCGGATTGGGCGAACAGAGTTGTGGAAGTAAGGAACATAAGAACGAGAATGGCCATTTGTTTTATGATTCTTTTATCTGTCAGATATGTCAACAAATGACTCATATTCAAATTAAATTCAATTTTTCTACCGTAAAATTACTTAAAATGAATTCAAAAACCAAAGATCTGGATGTTATTCTAATTTGTGAAATGATTGCCGGGCGTTTCATTTGCAAATTATAATAATACACCCGGCAATCATTCAGAAAAAAGATTAAAATTCCGAGATACAAGTCAAATTGGTGATAAAAGAATCAATTTGTTTCACTTCAGTACCTGAAAATTGTCATATTCTCCCATCTTTACAGATATAATCAACAAGGGTAAAAATCTGATACTGACCATGTTGTTTGAGGATTACCATTTGTCCAACATTGGGAATGATGTTGATCAGGAGTTGAATAACCGCAACCACCATCACCATTAGTATCAACATAATGCCAGATCAATACAAGGCAAGGATAATTTGTATAATCCCAGGTTAAACCTGTCCATTTATAGTTAGGTCCACTTGAAAAAGTTTTCGGAGATCCAATTTGTTGATATCCTGTATTTCCATCCCATTCCCAAACCGAAATATACCATGTTGGACAACTATTACAAACATCAGCCCCACCGTCATTTGTCAAAGTGACATCAACAGAATTTTCGGGGGCATAATTTGTCATGCTCACAATATTGGGTTGATCATTAAACCCAAATGCTCTTACGGAAGGAGCATTGATTAAAGACAGTCCTAAGACTATCAAAAAAAGAATCGTTGTTTTCATTTTACTGTGTATTAGGTTTGTATTAAATTCAACGGAAGATTAAAAGTTTCCACTTTCGCAGTCAAACCCTCTGGCACCATTAACTTTAAGGATGACCCCTCGTTCCTTTCTGTAAAAATTGCAGTCACCTATATTGGATAAGGAATAACCAACAAAGATGGGTCTTCTAAATATTCTCATTTTCTGTAAGACCAGCAGAATAGAGATTGCTTGTTCATTTATTGACCCCACCCAGAGAATTAAAAGCAAAATTTCCCGGAGTTTTTATCATGTTACGGTTTAATCCTTGACTAAATTCGATCACACGAGGGGAAAAGGGCTCTAAGTTGTTTTTTTCCAGTTTCCGGATTGTCAAATCAACTTGGGATTTTTTCACAGTAATTAATGAAATGAGAAGGACAGATTACATGTAAACTCTTATTTATATTCCTAAAGGTAAATATAACACAATTACTTGACAAAAGCAAATTTATTGTCTATAATATTTTATGAATATTATATTTTAATCTCTAAACGTTGTTTTTAAATTCTTATAAATTATTTAACAACTTGTACTTCTCAATCACTCAATCCTTTATCCTGAAGAGTAGGGAAAACCCAATGGAATTTACTTCCCGCTTCTTTAGTGTTTGTCCAATAGACATATACAACAGCGGGTAATCGGGTTGCAATATTTAATATCCGTTTTTGTTGAGGTGCATTGGAATAATGCCGCCTACGAAGAGATAAAAAAACAGAGAGGGATGATTTGAAAAATGGCGAATTAATCTTTAATACATCGCACTGAAAACGCATTCCCACTGCTTGCCGGATAGATGGATACACTCGGATCCGGATTATTCATCCCATGTGCCCATGCTTTATACCCACCATAAGCAGTAGATGACCAAAAGAACGTTGCAAAGCCCTGAAAATCCCAGCTTTTATCAATATGCCTTGCTCCTGATAAAAGTGCATTAAAACCAGAATACCCTGAATACTTCAGCGGACTTCCGGCAAATCCATTATTTATGTAATTCGCAAATAACGTGTTCCAGTCGTTTTCTGTGGGTATATGCCATCCGGGAGGACAAAAACCCTGATCAGCAGCAGTATTATCATATAACATAAGTTCATCCCACTGATAAAGTCCACCTTGGTTTGCGCAGTTAGTTGGATTGTCGTTGTAACAATATTTTTCCGAAATGCAGTTATCCCTTTGATCCTGTGATGACGCGAGAATCGTTCCAAAATTCAGGTTAGAGGCCATCCAACATTGTGATCCAATCTGAACGGTCTGATATACTTTGTTATCCCGGATATCAGTCAGGTTATTTCCACAGGTAAACACCGGCGCAGCTTGAACAATAATATGGATGCTTTTACTTGCAGTGCAAAGAACAACATTAGTATAGGAATATGTGATTGTTTTTGTCCCTGTCCCTGCTAATGATGGTGTGAAGACACCAGTCAATGAATTGACTCCCGGACCGGAATAAGTTCCACCCAGGGGAATTCCTCCTTTGAGTTTAATGGGTTTAGCATTAACGGTAGTAATTGTATCAAAGCATGAGGTAAAGGTTACTATTGGAGAGAGCGTTCCACTCATGATTATCTCTGCTGAACTTGCCGGATTTCCTGTAACACAACTCAGGTTGGAGGTCATCACACAACGAACACTGTCACCATCTGCAGGGTTATAGGTAAAGGTATGTGAGTTCGTGCCTGCATTGACTCCATTTACTTTCCATTGGTAGGATGGTGAAGCCCCTCCATTTACTGGTGTTGCTGTGAATGTAACTGATGATCCCGGACAAAAGGGATTGGATGATGCAACAATGGTAACACCCGCCGGAAGATTTGAATTCACAATCATCGTTATTGTATTCGATGATGCCGGATTCCCAAGTGAACAAGCAACACTTGAAGTCAATACACAAGATACCAAATCCCCATTCAATGGATTGTATGTATATATCGAATTGTTGACCCCAACATTAACTCCATTTACCTGCCATTGGTAGGCCGGCGAGGTTCCTTCATTAACAGATGTCGCCGTGAAGGTTACAGAACTTCCCTGGCAAAAGGGATTTGAAGCTGCAACGATGGTTATGCTGACTGGCAGGTTTGGATTGACAGTCATAATAACAGGATTACTGCTTGCGGGATTTCCAGTAGGACATGTCGCATTTGAAGTCAGAACACAGGTTACAATATCCCCATTATTCGGGATATAAGAATAAATAGGATTGTTGGCCCCAACACCAACACCATTTACCTTCCATTGAAATGCAGGAGTCAACCCACCATTTGTCGGCGTGGCTGAGAAGGTTACTGAATTCCCTGCACAAACAGGATTTTGTGATGGTGCTATAGTAACACTTACCGGCTGACTTGGATTTATCGTCATTGTAATCGCATTTGAAGTAGCCGGGTTATTTGAAATGCAGAATGTAAATGATGAAGAAAGAACACAGGTTACAACATCATTATTTACAGGAGTATATGTGAAAGTACTGGAATTGGTTCCTGAGTTGATCCCATTAACTTTCCATTGATAAGAAGGGGTTGGACCTCCATTTAATGGCACAGCTGTGAAGGTTACGGATGTTCCTGCACAAACGTTGTTTTGTGAAGCCCCGATAGAAACTTTTACACTATCAGGGAGAGTTACCGTAACAGCATAATCCACAGGTAATCCCACGCAACTTCCAACGTTGGGAGTTATATGATAAGTCACTATTCCCGATGTTAAAAGGTGATTAATTAACACCTGGTTGATAGTCAGCCCCGAATCAGCACTGAATCCGGTGATATTACCCGATGTAAGAGAAGCGGTCCAGTGAAAATTTGTACCCGGAACACTCGAAGTCAAATTGATATTTGTTGATCCTCCTGAACAAATTGATTCAGAAAGCGGGTTGTTAGTGACCGATGGTAGAGGTGGGGTAAATAACTGAACTGTATCCATGCCGGCGCAATTATCAGGACTCGTTACAATGACACTGTAAGTAGCTGCAAGACCTGTTTTGTAAGTCTGGTTTGTCCCTACTACTAAACCGGTACCGTCGTTCTTCCACTGGTAGGTACATCCACTGCATGCTCCGGCATCAAAAGTGATTGAATCACCGAGGCATATAGTTCTGTCGGGACCAAGAGATACCTGATGATTTGAAAGAATAGTAATTGTTTGCCAGGCTGTATCAGTGCGGTTATCGATATGTCTTACATATAATTCAACGGTATAAGTTCCGGCATTGGAATAAATGTGTGAAGGGTTTTGGATGTTTGAATAGTTTGCAGAACCTGAGGTCGGATCCCCGAAGTCCCAGTGAATACTGTCGGCCTGAGGCCAGATAGCAGGGTTGAAATTTACAGGATTCCACTGACATTCTCCTGTATGATTAATGATCACATAATAACGTTCCAGGTTTTGCGGAAATCCATTTAAACATTCTTCACTTAAAGAAACAGAATTGTATGTGAAACCACAAGAAATTCCTGGTGAGGAAGGGTTATTGATCACACATAATGAGTCGATAGGGCCATCTTCAGTCCCATATATCTTATGGTCAGGGCCTCTTTGCAGCCAACAACCATAGGTAGCATTTCCGATCAATACCCTGCTTTGCACAAATGATAATGAATCTGTTTTTGTTGCATCGAACTGATAAATTGATCCACCTCCACTCTCATTAGTTGTGGCATAAAGATATTTTGAGTCGATCGAGAATTCCAGTCCCTCATAACCAACTGTAGAAGTGAAACGAAACAAAGATGTAGCTTGTCCTGTCAAAGTATTAAAATTACAATATTCAACACTATCATCACATGGAAAGACAAGTCTTTGTCCATCCGGAGATACCCTCAGGGAACCGGAAGATAAACCGTATAATAAATGATGCTTGAAACTGCTGAGACTTTGAACCGGTACCGGGTTTATTCCAGCCGAAGTAATTGAATAAGCCAGATAATTATTATTTGCGTTAGAATTATGCAAAATTAGCCATATATCACGATTGTTCTTTTGTCTTATAGCCGTCATTAACAATGGACGGTTATTCGTGCTCATCAGAGGTATGTTTTTCTGTCCTGAAACCACATCCCCCAACCCGCCATCAAGGCGCATGTTGATGACGGAATAACGTAGTCCCCAGGTACTGTCCGGGTATGGGTAAACATAATTATTCATGGTAAAGAGATAGTAGGAACTATCATCTCCAACTTCTTTGACTGCAAAGACGCATTGATCGTGGTTCAAATCACATATGATTCCTGTTCCATTCGGCATCAATTGTTGTAACCGGTTATATACCTCCGCTCCATCTGAATAAAATAACAGGTTTCCAAGAGAATCAGAAATACAGGCAGATTCATGGACGATCCAAAGCATATTATTTGTCAATGCAACCGGACCCCCGGAATTAAAAGTAATACCGGCATATTGACCAAAATACCAGTTATTGAATTCGCCCTGGGAAAATAATAAAGAAGGGAATAAAAAACAAAGAAGCATAAAATTCATCTTCATGCCAAATCCAGTTCTTCTGTGTTTTTTATTCCCTTCTTTAAGTGTCATAATTAAATTATTCTATCTATGAAAAGAACAGGGTTAATGCAAGATGACTTTTATTGTCTGAGACCCATCGTTGAGTTGATAATTATACAAACCTGAATCACGTTGTGTTGCACAACATGTTGTTGGAGGACTCTGATCCCTGCAAACTGTAACGACAATTGTATAATCAGGATCCGATACCTGCGGAAGATTAGGACAGTCATAAGAAATAGTATTCGGTCCTAAAGCTAACGAACAGTGATAATACGAGCAATAATCGGTCCCTCCGAGTACGATATAACAACTGATACAATAATCACCAGTCCAATTACCAGAGCATGAATCAGTAATATTAACAGAAAATTTAATTGGATACGATGCTCTGGTAATAGAAGACATACCGATCATAATAAAAGCTGTGATTGCGACTATTTTAACTATATTCTTCATGATAATAAATTTTAAAATTACAAATAATCTAATAATAGACATTCATTTTGACCATTTATTCAATGTTTTGAATAAATGAACCTCTCTGATTTATTCCCCATTTCCTGAGGCAGAAATGGGGAGTATTTCCTCGAAATTGTTTTTCCTAAGATTAAAAATACTGCATTCTCTTAAAGGACAAGATTTTCCATACAAAGTTGCCTGCAAAAAGATGCCTTTTTCACTTGAGGCGGGAATAAAGTAAAAACCAGAATACAGGAAGTTTCAAGCAATATTGTTGAAAAACAATGATTGCATACCCCAAAAAATCAATGATAAAACTTTACTCGTATCTATTGCGCCGAAGGCGGTGGTATAAAACTCAATTGTTTGACAGAGTAATTTGGGTTCTGAAATTGCCCTGGTGACAAACTGTAATGTTTCAAAAAATACGCAGTCTCAACTACTCATTCTTGCAGCAAAATGAAATATCTCAGACTGACCCTTACATGTAAACTCTTATTTATATTCCTAAAGGCAAATATAACACGATTACTTGACAAAAGCAAATTTATTGTCTATAATATTTTATGAATATTATATTTTAATCTCTAAACGTTGTTTTTAAATTCTGATAAATATTTTAACAACATATACTTCTCAATCGCTCAATCCTTTATCATAAGGAGAAGGGAAAACCCAATGGAATTTACTTCCCGCTTCTTCAGTGTTTGTCCAATAGACATATGTAACAGCGGGTAGTAGAGTTGTAATATTTAATATCTGTTCTTGTTGAGGTGCATTGGAATAATACCTCCTGTGAAGAGATTAAAAAACAGAGAGGGATGATTTAATCCTTTTTTTAGTGTTTTCTTTCCAGGCCAAGATCAACAACTTTTTTAGGCTCACATCAACTTCCTCCGGTTCCTCAATCTTTAAGAAATGTGCGAATTTGTTCCTGGAAGCCCTGACTATCTTATATATCGGAAATTCGTTTACTTCTTCGTTCAGGACAATCTCTACATCCATATATTGTTTTTTTGGTTTCAGGGCCAGGAATGAACTTTTAGCGCTGAAGATTATGGCGTGGTTTAAAAATGAAACCTGAACCTTGCCATGCTCTTCGATTGTCGATACAATCAGGTAGAATATTTCTTTGATCTTTTCAGGTTTATCGGAGAAAAGATGATCAGGCCTAAACACCAGACAACTGTGATCCTGGTTTTTAGATCTGAAGATCCGGTTACATTTCGGGCAGGTCCAGGGCATAATACAATTACGAATTACGATTTATTCCTTGTCAATCAATGTCAGGTAAAATTACAGTTTTGGTTTAAATAAAAGTGCTATTTTTGAGATGATCGTTTTACCTGAGTTTTCTCACCTCTAAGGTGCAAATAGACAATGCTGATATTTAGCGTATTTTTAGCGTCTTCGCGTCTTAGCGGTAAAAGAATCCGGATAAGAACAACTCCTATTAATTACCAAATGAAATGATAGACAAATGAAAAAGAAGTCACTACTATTTCTCTTAATTATCATTGCTTCTACAACCTTTTCCCAGGAAAAGCCTGCATATGTTCCCGAAACCGATACAGCAATCCTGAATAAAATCGAGCAATGGAAAGATCTGAAATTCGGGCTCCTGATGCATTGGGGCACTTACAGCCAATGGAGTATTGTTGAATCATGGTCGCTTTGTTCAGAGGACGAACCCTGGTGTAAACGAAAAATTAAAAATTACATGGATTATTGCCGTGCTTACACAAATTTAAAGACCACTTTCAATCCCGTGCGTTTTGACCCTGATAAGTGGGCTGCCGCGGCTGCCGGTGCCGGGATGAAATATGTAGTCTTTACGACTAAACACCATGATGGTTTTTGTATGTTCGACACAAAGCAAACCGATTATAAGATTACCGACCCGGGATGTCCTTTTCATACAAATCCCAGAGCGAATGTGGCAAAAGAGATCTTCAATGCATTCCGGAAGAAGGGGATGTGGACTGGCGCCTATTTTTCAAAACCCGACTGGCATTCAAATGATTACTGGGCAGAAGAATGGGCCACTCCCAACCGGAATGTGAACTATGATATTAAAAAATACCCCGAAAGATGGCAGCACTTCTGCAACTATACCTATCATCAGATAGAAGAATTGATGAGCCAGTACGGAAAGATCGATATCCTGTGGCTTGACGGCGGATGGGTAAGTTCTGCCAACAACCAGAATATCAACATGCCAGCTATTGCTCAAATGGCAAGAAAACATCAGCCGGGATTAATTATTGTCGATCGTGAAGTGCCCGGGAAATATGAAAACTATCGAACACCCGAACAGCAGATCCCGGCAAAACCCCTCGATTATCCATGGGAAACATGCATGACTATGGCAACCTCCTGGTCATATGTAAAAGGAGATACCTATAAACCCGCGCGGCAACTAATTCATATGCTGATCGATATAGTAGCCAAAGGAGGTAATTTTCTGCTTAATATCGGCCCGTCTCCGGAAGGTGAACTTGCTGATACTGCTTATGCCCGCCTTAAAGAGATCGGCGATTGGATGAAAATAAACGATGAAGCCATTTATAAGACCCGCCCGGTTGAACCTTATAAAAATGCTCAAACCTGCTTCACTTCTCTGCCAGATGGAACGATCTTTGTTTTGTACCTGGCTGACGAAAAGGAAACCGGAATGCCTCCATATATTTATGTGAAAGGACTTCAGCCTTCAAAGAGATCGACCATACAATTACTTGGACATCCGGGAGTTTTGAAATGGGAAATGAACGGGAATGATTTCAGAATAAAGGTTCCCTCTGACTGCATCCATCATCCGCCTTGCAAATACGCGTGGGTGTTTAAGATCAAAAAGAATAGCAACAATAAATGAAAAAGATATTTCTTTTCATATTTCAGTTGATCGTGATCTTAAGTTACAGTCAGGTAAAGACGAGTCATGACCTTCATTTTAACCGGCTGGCTGACTCCTGGGATGAAGGGATCCCTTTAGGGAACGGTATGCTGGGAGCCCTGGTCTGGGAAAAGGATTCAGATTTGAGAATATCACTTGACCGGGCTGATCTCTGGGACCTGAGACCGGTGAAAGAATTAACCCTTCCTCAATTCAGCTTTACATGGGTCAAGGACCAGGTAGATAAAAGATCCTACGATACGGTACAAAAATTATTTGATCTTCCTTACGACCGTGATCCTGCTCCATCGAAGATCCCTGCAGGATCGCTTGAGTTTCCAGTCAGGGTCTTAGGTGAAATTGAATCGGTTCATCTTTATCTTGAAAATACGTTATGTGAAGTTCGATGGAAATCAGGTTCACGATTTTTGACCTTTGTGGATGCAACACAAACACTTGGATGGTTTCGCTGGGAAAATCCACCGATACCTTTTAAAGCTATTTTTGATCCTCCCCATTATTCTGATTCTGTTAAAGATACAAAGGAAGATGTTGTACAGGGAAAAGGGCTTTCCAGGCTGGGATATCCCCAGGGTAAAACTGAATACAATCCGAATTCCATTTATTACATCCAGAAAGGATTTGGTGATTTTATTTATGAGGTATCGGTGATCTGGCGGAAAGCTGATGACAGATCCATTGAAGGATGCTGGAGTATTACGACAAAAGGAACACCTTACTCACCCGACAAATCGGCCTGGACACTGACTCATGATGCAGCAGCAAGCGGAGTCTCTTTTGAGGATGCTCTTAATAATCATGCGCATTGGTGGCAGGATTTTTGGTCAAAGAGCGACCTTCATATCCCGGATACGATCCTTGAAAATCAATGGTACCGTGAGATTTATAAATTCGGCAGTGCATCCAGGAAAGGAGCACCACCTATAACTTTACAGGCAGTGTGGACTGCAGATAATGGTTCGCTCCCTCCATGGAAAGGGGATTATCATAATGACCTGAATACGGAGCTGAGTTATTGGCCGGGTTATGCCTCTAATCATATGGAAGAAACTCAGGTGTTTACAGATTGGATCGAACTGAATCAGAAACATGCCAGGGAATATACCAATACCTATTTTCAATGTCCCGGACTTAATTTTCCCGGAGTATCGACCCTGACCGGGGAGCCTATGGGTGGCTGGATCCAATATGCATTGTCACCCACAACATCGGCATGGCTGGCGCAGTATTTCTATGAAACATGGAAATTCGGTCATGATACGGTTTTCCTTAGAAAAATAGCATATCCCTATTTACATGAAGTCGCAGTGTATTTAGACAATATTGCTATAAAGGAAGGAAGAGAAAAAGGATTGCCCCTCAGTTCGAGTCCTGAAATGGGAGATAATTCTCTTGATGCCTGGCATAAGCAGATAACAAATTTTGACCTGGCCCTGATACGATCAGTCTATCATGAAGCTTATGAGATGGCCAGATTCCTCGGAAATGACAATGATGCATTGTATTGGCTAAGGGATCAGGCATCATGGCCGGCTTTTGCTTTAAATAAAGACAATTCGCTGATGATCACTAAAGACCTTTCCTATACTGTTTCTCACAGGCATTTCTCCCATCTGATGGCAATCTTTCCTCTGGGACTTATCGACAATTTAAATGGGAAACATGACCAGGCAATCATTTCTTCTTCCCTACATGATTTAGAGAAAGCCGGAACTTCAGAGTGGTGCGGGTATTCGTATGCCTGGTTGGGCAACCTGTATGCACGTGCCGGCAGGGGACAGGATGCTGCAAACGCATTAAAAACATTTGCGACCTGTTTCTGTCTCCCAAACAGTTTTCATGTTAACGGGGATCAATCGAAATCGGGTAAATCAAACTTTACTTACCGGCCCTTTACATTAGAAGGAAACTTCGCCTGTGCATCCGGTATTCAGGAAATGTTGCTTCAAAGCCAGGATGACATTATCCGGATCTTCCCGGCTGTACCTGCCTCCTGGAAAAATATCTCTTTTCACAATTTACGTGCCCGGGGGGCTTTCCTCATGTCAGCCGTTAAAGCAGATGGGAAGATTACAGAGATCAGGATACTTCCGGAAGCAGGGGGGAAATTGATCCTTAAAGATCCTTATCAAATTAAAAGGCTGAGACTGAAAGTGACGGGTGCCGCCGGTTCAATCAAGATCCATTCAGGCCTCCTGGAAATTAAGACTGTTAAAGGCAGGGAAGTGGTAATAAGGCCATTTTAAATTGATCACCATTCTGATTACTCAAATCAACCCAACCCAGTTATCATCATTCTTCCGGAATTCTGACCGGATGTTTTGAATGATGGCTTCATCCAGAGGTCCTTTTTCCAATGCCAGGATATTTTCTTTCAGATGGTCAAGACTTGAAGTCCCCGCAATACAGGAACTGACTCCCTTGGTATAAGCAGAAAAACGAATGGCGAGTTCCAGCCAGCTCATTCCATGCAGGTCAATCTTCATCTTACTTAAGCGGTGCCAATATTCCGAGCTGTAATGACCGGGTTGAGGTACAGCATACCGCCACGGTGCATTGGCAACCGGCCTCTTTGCAATAACTCCAAGACCTCCTTCAACTGCTTCAGGGAGGGGGTCATCAATAACCCGCTGGTCACAAATATTAACAGAGGTCTGGATGCTGTCGAAACTCCCTGAAAAGACCGCGTACTTTAATGCTTCGTTTTCCCCGGAATAGGCAATAAACCTGACCTTCCCTTCTTTCTTTTTCTTTTCCAGCCCATGAATAACATCTCCACGTTCAAGAATATCCAGCGAGCAGGAGTGAAGATGGACAATATCGATATAATCGGTCTTCAGGAGTTTCAATGCCTGGTCAATACCACCAACTACTGCTTTATAGGTCCAGTCCGGTTCCCATTGCACGTCATAGCCGACTTTTGTGGACAGAATAAATTCACTTCTCCGGTGCGATAAAAATTGCCCTATCTGGCGTTCTGATTGGCCATAGGCACGGGCAGTATCGATCAGGTTGATTCCGAGGTCAAGGACTTCATTTAACATTCTGTCGGCAGTTGCATCATCAACCTTTGCATTACCCAGGTGCATGGCTCCGAATCCAAGCACTGAGACTTCGATTCCTGTTTTTCCAAATTTTCTCTTTTCCATAAAATTGTCATTTATCTGATGTCTAAAACTCCCCTCCCTCTTGGTGGAGGGGTTGGGGGTGGGGTCACTCCCCTCCCTCAGGGTGAGAGCCTGGGGGTGGGGTTCTGAAGATTAAAAGAAGAATACTTTACCTGTCAAAGAAAGGGCTTTTTGCACTAACGGATAGTGGGATCCCAAATGCGATCTTTACCTCTTCTCCAAGAAATTTCATCTCAAGTAAGGCCTGCCCGATAGTATACATCACACGGTTGTCGACCCTGTGATCCATCGCTAAGCTTACTGCTGAACCCATGGCAATCCCGAGATCTCCGGTATTGAATGTGCATGGGAAATCGGGATGTTTATCTTTCTCATCGCAATCAGGGAAACCACAGCGACCGCAGAGCTTCAGTCCCTGGGACTTGATTTGTGTTCCGAGCAATACAATGGCTTGTGATTTCCGGATATTATCAGCATCCCTGATAAAAGAAGGAGTTCCGTCGGGCCGGTTCCCGATCTCTTCCATTTTTTTAGCAATCAATTCAATTTCGTCTCCGGTAACCATTGCAAGTACCATGTTGTCAACCCCTCTTGCTTTTGGAGCTGTTCGGGCTGCTGTTAACATTTCTTCTGCAACTCTGATTACCAGGTTATTCCTGATTTCTTCTTCCTTTATCATAAAAGCATGGTGTAAACAAATAATATTTAGTCAGATGGTTTTTATTGTATACGACCCCTAATCATGAAATCTCCAGGATATTCCAAAACGGAAAGCTGCGTCCTGCATGGGGTAGGAGGGCACCGTATAATAAGTTCGTCCCATTAAACTTGCATTGAAATGTGAATACTCAACAAAAAAACGGGCTCGTTGAATTTTCATATTTACAAATACATTCATATAAATGTAATTTCCCACTTGTTGATTATGCTGAAGATAATAAGATCTGAGGGCGGGCATATAATTGTCGGCATAATAAGATGTGTTATAATTAAAGTTCAATCCGGGTTGCACAATCGCACCCCTGTGAAACAAAGGCTGGGTATAATAAACCGTCAGGTTACCCAGGAATGCTGGCAGCCTTAAAACACTGGTTCCCTGGATAGTCTGGTAGGCAAACTGTCCGGCAAAACGGATACGCCCGATATTCAGGTTCCCGTTCAGGTAACTATAAACATATCCAAATTCCTTATTATACTGTGAAGGACGGATTGTTGAATCGAGGTAAACATAATGGTCTATTCTGCTGATATTGACACCTGCAGTAAAAATATTCCGGAATGCATATTCAAAGCATGCTGAGATCATGCTTTGTTTTTGCAGAGCGGTATCCCATCTGAAGTTGTTTCCTGAATATTGTTCATAAAACCATCCGGGTTTCTGAAAAGCATAATCTCCTTTCAGGGATATCATCCCCCCATTTTTCCCTTCCGGATTTCCGAGTGTCTGACTGAGTTTAACTCTAAGGCTCATATCGCCGCCATTGTAATCTCCGAGAACATAATCGCCATGAGCCGTAAGGAATAAACTCGAATAAGGATGAAATGAAATTGCAGCCGCTGGAATGTATTGTATGAAAAAATTGCGATAGGTTATATCCCTGACCTCCACATATTGTTGTTTGAAGTGCACTTCGACCTGGAGAAGCCTGAATTTTTTATCAGGCCGGTAACTTGGATTGCTCCATGCCAGTTCATTTGTTATCCGGGTCACGGTTATTGAATCATAAGTTTGTGTTGAGTCAATGAAAATATTGTGGTATAAATCCTGATTTTAAGTCATTATCAATATAGTTTAGAAACTGCCTGTTATACTGAAAGGTATAGACCAATTTCCCAAACTCGAAATGTTTATGTGACTGGTAGGCGGTGTCTTTTAGATTTCTCGGATGACGGGAAAGATCGAAATAGTGTTTCATAAAAAAACCACTTTCACGAACCCTGTTTTCTGCCTGCTCAAGTTTGATGGCAAAGATCTGTCTGTTGGTTTCCAGGTTTTGTTCAAAGATACTGTCGTATTTTATGCCACCGTTTTCGCTGATGATAAGCCGGTTAATTAGAAAATTAGCGATTACTCCATACCGTTTATTTTTAGTAAAGTACTGAAGTGTCGCAACAAAATTGATATGGTTGGTACGTTGCCTAAGGTATGCCCCAGGGGCATTCATTACCCGGAAGTCGAACCCAAGGTTAAGACTCCGGTATAGGTTACGGCTGAATTGGGCCTGGAAAAAGGTTTCTTTTTGAGCGCCTTGTTCATATCGGAGTTCTGTAAAGGTCTTAAGCACTTTATAGTACTTTACGCTATCGTTTTGAAAGAGATAAGGATCGAAAGAATGAATTCCATAATCGAAACCGGCATTGGCAAGAAATGGATAGAAGATAAGGTTACGTGAAGCCTGGCCTATGTTGCCTTGTGTTTCATGAAAGGCGGATTGTTTCAGCAAAGGGTCGTAATTCTGATAGCCGGTTATTGAAGTATCTAAAGGATGTAGATCAAGGTTCCCGAATTTCTCGAAGTCATTAAAGAAATAGGAAACTTTGGTCGAATCTTTTTTAAGCTTGATAGAATCAGCAATAGCCCCTGATGAATGGATGGCAATTAGGAGGAACAGGATAAGAAGGACGGAACGATGAATATCTTTCAGCATTTACAGGTAAGAAAAGGAGGAGTAAAGGTAATAATATATCCTGATGATGATTGGGAAAAGGGTAAAAAAAAATCCCCCCGTTTTCCCGGGAGGATTTTAAAAAAGATCGGCGACGACATACTCTTCCGCATTGTAGTGCAGTACCATCTGCGCGGGTGGGCTTAACTTCTCTGTTCGGAATGGGAAGAGGTGATCACCACCGCTATAGTCACCGTAAGATCTTCTGCAAGAGCAAATAATAGTATGCCCTTACGAATACGATTTGACATATAAGAGAAAGAAAATACAACAGTTTGTACAGTAGTTTAGCACTGTATTAGAAGAAAGCTTACGGGTAATTAGTACTACTCGGCTTTGGCATTACTGCCTTTACACCTGTATCCTATCAACGTGGTGATCTATCACGACCCTTAAAGGAAGTCTCATCTTGGGCTGAGTTTCGTACTTAGATGCTTTCAGCACTTATCTCATCCAGACATAGCTACTCTGCGATGCAGCTGGCGCCACAACAGATGCACTAGCGGTCTGTCCAACTCGGTCCTCTCGTACTAGAGTCAGGTGCCCTCAAACTTCCAACGCCCACAACAGATAGGGACCGAACTGTCTCGCGACGTTCTGAACCCAGCTCACGTGCCACTTTAATCGGCGAACAGCCGAACCCTTGGGACCTTCTTCAGCCCCAGGATGTGACGAGCCGACATCGAGGTGCCAAACCACTCCGTCGATATGAGCTCTTGGGAGTGATCAGCCTGTTATCCCCGGAGTACCTTTTATCCTTTGAGCGATGGCCCTTCCATTCGGAACCACCGGATCACTATATCCCACTTTCCTGCCTGCTCGACTTGTCTGTCTCACAGTCAAGCACCCTTATGCTATTGCACTCTACGCATGGTTACCAAGCATGCTGAGGGTACCTTTGAAAGCCTCCGTTACGCTTTTGGAGGCGACCACCCCAGTCAAACTACCCACCATACACTGTCTCCCGCTAGGGATTAGGCGCCAGATAAACAAAGGCTGGTATTTCAAGGTTGACTCCACGACTCCTGGCGAAGCCGCTTCACTGTCTCCCACCTATCCTACACATTGTTTATCCAGAGTCAATGTAAAGTTATAGTGAAGGTTCACGGGGTCTTTCCGTCCCGTTGCGGGTATCCGGCATCTTCACCGGAACTACAATTTCACCGAGCTCATGGCTGAGACAGTGCCCAGATCGTTACACCATTCGTGCAGGTCGGAACTTACCCGACAAGGAATTTCGCTACCTTAGGACCGTTATAGTTACGGCCGCCGTTTACTGGGGCTTCAATTCAAAGCTTCTCCCGATAAATCGCTGCTAACCTCTCCTCTTAACCTTCCAGCACCGGGCAGGTGTCAGGCCATATACTTCATCTTTCAATTTTGCATAGCCATGTGTTTTTGATAAACAGTCGCCTGGGCCATTTCTCTGCGGCCCCGATTGCTCGGGGCGTCCTTTTTTCCTAAGTTACAGGACTAATTTGCCTAGTTCCTTAGCCATGATTCACTCGAGCACCTTTGGATACTCTCCTCGACCACCTGTGTCGGTTTCCGGTACGGGTGGCAATTATCTGAAGCTTAGAGGTTTTTCTTGGAAGTTTGATTACGGTCATTATCCGCTTGTCCGAAGACTCACGGTACTATCGGGTTTCAGCACATTTGGTGGATTTACCTGCCAAACGTATACCTACACCCTTCAACGTACTATTCCGTCAGTACGCAGACCTTTCACTACTTCGTCACCTCATCGCAATAATTGCCAGTATAGGAATATTAACCTATTGTCCATCGGTATCTCCTTTCGGATTAACCTTAGGGCCCGACTAACCCTGATCCGATTAGCGTTGATCAGGAAACCTTGGTCTTCTGGTGTGCGGGTTTCTCACCCGCATTATCGTTACTTATGCCTACATTTGCTTTTCCAGACGCTCCAGCATACCTTACGGTACACCTTCGCTGCAACTGGAATGCTCCCCTACAACCCTTCGATAAATCGGAAAGATCCATAGCTTCGGTAATATGCTTAATGCCCGATTATCATCCACGCCCGATCGCTCGACTAGTGAGCTGTTACGCACTCTTTAAATGAATGGCTGCTTCCAAGCCAACATCCTAGCTGTCAATGCAATCAGACTTCGTTAGATCAACTTAGCATATATTTGGGGACCTTAGCTGATGGTCTGGGTTATTTCCCTCTTGGCACAGGACATTAGCACCCTATGCCTCACTCCTGGATATATGTCATAGTATTCGGAGTTTGTCAGGATTTGGTAGGCGGTGAAGCCCCCTAGTCCAATCAGTAGCTCTACCTCTATGACACTCAACTCCAAGGCTGCCCCTAAAGGCATTTCGGGGAGTACGAGCTATCTCTCAGTTTGATTAGCCTTTCACCCCTACCCACAGTTCATCCAAGCACTTTTCAACGTAAACTGGTTCGGTCCTCCACTTCGGTTTAACGAAGCTTCAACCTGACCATGGGTAGATCACAAAGTTTCGCGTCTACCCCCACTGACTGAACGCCCTATTCAGACTTGCTTTCGCTTCGGCTCCTCCCGTCTAACGGGATTAACCTTGCCAGTGAGGAGTAACTCGTAGGCTCATTATGCAAAAGGCACGCCGTCATTCCGATAAATCGGGACTCCGACCGGTTGTAAGCGCACGGTTTCAGGTTCTATTTCACTCCTCTGTTCGAAGTGCTTTTCACCTTTCCTTCACAGTACTAGTTCACTATCGGTCTCTCAGGAGTATTTAGCCTTGCCAGATGGTGCTGGCAGATTCCCGCAGGATTTCTCCGGTCCCGCGGTACTCAGGATACTGCTAGGTAGTAAATCTGTTTCGTTTACGGGACTATCACCGTCTATGGTCCAACTTTCCAGAAGTGTTCTACTACAAATTTACATTCCACATTGCAGTCCTACAACCCCAATCTTGCCGTAACAAGGTTGGTTTGGGCTTTTCCCTTTTCGCTCGCCACTACTTGGGGAATCACTATTGTTTTCTTTTCCTCCGGTTACTAAGATGTTTCAGTTCACCGGGTTAGCATTCCGATTACTCGGAATTTCCTGTCTTCAACAGGAAGGGTTGCCCCATTCGGAAATCTCCGGGTCAAAGGTTATTTGCACCTCACCGAAGCTTATCGCAGCTTATCACGTCCTTCGTCGCCTCTGAGAGCCAAGGCATCCACCATACGCTCTTAATTACTTTCTTTCTAATTTTCCAATAAAGGATATAGTGTTAATCTATTGACTAACTCTGTTGTATTTTCTTTCAATATGTCAAAGAACTTTTGAGGTTTCCTAGTTGATGTTGTAAGTGGGTATTCTTATACACACACTTGCATTCACATCGACATCCTCTTTGTGGAGAATAAGGGAGTCGAACCCTTGACCCCCTGCGTGCAGGGCAGGTGCTCTGGCCAACTGAGCTAATTCCCCAAGCGATTCATGTAGTCCCGGACAGAGTTGAACTGCCGACCCCTACATTATCAGTGTAGTGCTCTAACCAACTGAGCTACGGGACTAAATTTGAATTACGAATTACGAATTACGAATTACAATTGCTAAATGATCATCGCGACCCTAATTTGTAACCGTTAATCCTTTCGCTAAGAGGTAAGATACCCTGAGCTCGTTTGGGCTGATTTTAGGTCAAAAAAAAGAAGTAAGTAGTAGCAAATATCATATCCGGACGAATCCGGATAATCATAACAAATCATCTCTAGAAAGGAGGTATTCCAGCCACACCTTCCGGTACGGCTACCTTGTTACGACTTAGCCCCAGTCATTGGTTTTACCCTAGGCGACTCCTTGCGGTTATCGACTTCAGGTACCCCCAACTCCCATGGCTTGACGGGCGGTGTGTACAAGGCCCGGGAACGTATTCACCGGATCATTGCTGATATCCGATTACTAGCGAATCCAACTTCACGAAGTCGAGTTGCAGACTTCGATCCGAACTGAGACCGGTTTTGGAGATTAGCATCCTGTCACCAGGTAGCGACCCTTTGTACCGGCCATTGTAGCACGTGTGTAGCCCTGGACGTAAGGGCCGTGCTGATTTGACGTCATCCCCACCTTCCTCACTACTTGCGCAGGCAGTTTCTCTAGAGTCCCCAGCATTACCTGATGGCAACTAAAGATAGGGGTTGCGCTCGTTATGGGACTTAACCCGACACCTCACGGCACGAGCTGACGACAACCATGCAGCACCTCGCTGGCTGCTCCGAAGAGAAATCCGGTTTCCCGGATCGGTCATCCAGCGTTCTAGCCCAGGTAAGGTTCCTCGCGTATCATCGAATTAAACCACATGCTCCTCCGCTTGTGCGGGCCCCCGTCAATTCCTTTGAGTTTCAACCTTGCGGCCGTACTCCCCAGGTGGATTACTTAATGCTTTCGCTTAGACGCTGACTGTATATCGCCAACATCGAGTAATCATCGTTTACGGCGTGGACTACCAGGGTATCTAATCCTGTTTGATCCCCACGCTTTCGTGCATCAGCGTCAGTTACAGTTTAGTGAGCTGCCTTCGCGATCTGGTGTTCTGTGTCATATCTAAGCATTTCACCGCTACATGACACATTCCGCCCACTTCAACTGTACTCAAGAACGACAGTATCAATGGCAGTTCTACAGTTAAGCTGTAGGATTTCACCACTGACTTATCATTCCGCCTACGCACCCTTTAAACCCAATGAATCCGGATAACGCTTGCATCCTCCGTATTACCGCGGCTGCTGGCACGGAGTTAGCCGATGCTTATTCTTACGGTACCATCAGCTCCGGTTCACGACCGAAGGTTTTTTCCCGTACAAAAGAAGTTTACAACCCGTAGGGCTGTCATCCTTCACGCGGCATGGCTGGTTCAGACTTGCGTCCATTGACCAATATTCCTTACTGCTGCCTCCCGTAGGAGTCTGGTCCGTGTCTCAGTACCAGTGTGGGGGTGAATCCTCTCAGAACCCCTAGACATCGTAGCCTTGGTGAGCCGTTACCTCACCAACTAGCTAATGTCGCGCATGCCCATCTAAGACCGCCGGAGCTTTAATTATAATGAGATGCCTCATCATAATTTTATGGGGTATTAATCCCGATTTCTCGGGGCTATCCCCCAGTCAAAGGTAGGTTGCATACGTGTTACGCACCCGTGCGCCACTCGTCAGCATCCATTGCTGACCTGTTACCGTTCGACTTGCATGTATTAGGCCTGCCGCTAGCGTTCATCCTGAGCCAGGATCAAACTCTCCATTGTAAAATGTATAATTTGAATCCTTCAAGATTTGTTATAACCAAAGAAAAAACTTTGGGATATTTGCTACTAGGCTTACTTCAATCTTTCAAAGAACGTTATTTATTCTTCCCGTTTCCGGGATGCTTTTTTCAAATTCGGACTGCAAAAGTACAACCTTTTTTGTAACGAGCAAATTATTATGTGAAAATTTTTAATAAAAATTTAAACAAACTCTAAACCTGCCCTTTCTACTGACGTTTTCAGTTGCCTTTATACAGTACTTCTAAGAACAATCCCCGCTTTTTTAATTCGGGACTGCAAAAGTACACTATTGTTTTGATTTAACACCATCCGATTAAAACATTTTTTAATTTATTGTGAATGAAAACTCCTCATGCATTAATCACTAATACATTACGCTGAAATAAAAGTTTGTACTTTTTTCTCCTTTAGGTTCATTATCTGTCAGATTTATGGAAAATTTAATTATAGACACCTTATTATATAGGTAAAAAAATATCCGTGATACATTATCTTTTCTTTTTGTTTCTCATTTATTCCTAAATTCATTATTTTTGTGCACTATTAGGAATACAGTACCATGAAATATAAACATATCCTGATCCTTTGGATGATCGTTCTGCTCTCCCAGTTATCTTTATTGTCATCAGGACAGGAATCACAGGTTAAAAAGAAGCAGGACTTCTGGAATCGGGTTTCAGTCGGAGGGAATCTTGGACTCCAGTTTGGAACAGTTACTGCAATTGATGTTTCACCCGAGATCATGATTCGTGTAGTTGACCAGTTTCACCTTGGCGTTGGCTTTTCGTACGATTACCTTCAGACAAAAGACTACTTCTGGGATGACACTAACCAGAAATGGCTAGATTTCAAGGCGAATGTTTATGGCGGCAGGGTCTTTGCCCGCTATTATCTTCGTAGCCTCTTTGATAATTTCCTGGGAAACTTTTTTGCACATGCCGAATATGAGTACCTTTATTATACCCGCCCCTTTGTACAGGATCCCAATGGAACCATCATCGATCCTTACGGATATACTTACAAGCAAGGAAAAGACATTATGGAGATCAGCAGCCTATATGTCGGCGTGGGATATGAACAGCCAATTAGTCAGCGGGTTTTCATAGACCTTGTGGTACTTTATAATTTGAATGAAACCTATCAGTCACCCTATTCGAATCCGGTTTTCAGGCTGGGATTCGGATTCAGGTTGTAATGATAAAACAATCTTTCCTTCAGGCGTTTGCCGGAATCCTTTGTAAGAGATGTAATAGTAACTCCCAGAACTTTACTACACTTTTGATTTCAAGTCGTTCATCAGGCGAATGCGCTCCTTTTATGGTTGGTCCGAATGAAACCATATCCATTCCCGGGTAAATAGCTCCTATCAATCCGCATTCGAGTCCGGCATGGATAGCAAGGACAAGAGGCTCCTCCTGAAATAGCTTCCGGTAAGAATCAACACACAGGCTTAGGATGACAGAATCGGGATTGGGTTTCCATCCCGGATACCCTGTTGTCTGTTCAATCTCAGCACCTGCAAGTTTAAAGACACAGTAAACCATGTCAAGTATATTTTTTTTGGCCGTTTCAACTGAACTTCGCTGGCTGGTGGTTATCTTGATCAGGTTATCTGTAAATTTGACTGAAGCAAGATTGGTTGAAGTTTCAACAAAATTCGGTATGTCCCGGGAGAGTTCAATGACACCATGCGGACATGCATATAATGAGTTCAATAACCGGAATTCAAGGTCGGGCATTAAAACACTTCCTGGTAAAGGACAGGCCTCACTACCGAATTTTATATTAGGCTCTGAGGTATGAAGTTCTTCAACCAGCGTTTTCTGAAACTGGTTGGCATATTCTTCAAAGTCGGTTTTAAATTCCTTCGGAAGAACAATAATGGCAAACCCTTCACGGGCAATGGCATTCCGAAGGTTCCCGGCATCAATGGATGATACCCTCAGCTGAAAATCACGTGCGCTATTCCACAGGAAACGGGTAAGTATCTTCACGGCATTTCCCAGTCCCTTGTTGATATCATCACCTGAGTGACCGCCTTTAAGCCCGGTAATACTGACTTTATAGCCTGAAGTTTCTTCCGGTACCGGTTCGGTTTCCAGTTCGAAATGGGCAGTAGTATCTGCACCCCCTGCACAGCCAATAAATAGTTGTCCTTCATCTTCCGAGTCAAGATTAATCAGGATTGAGCTTTTCAGAAGACCAGGTTTTATGCCGAAGGCTCCGGTCAGACCTGTTTCCTCATCGATGGTAAACAAACATTCCAGAGGCCCGTGCGGGATAGTCGTCGATTCGAGGACAGCAAGCATAGCGGCAATTCCAATCCCGTCATCGGCACCCAGAGTCGTCCCTTTCGCTTTAACCCACTCACCCTCGATCCATGGAACAATCGGATCCTTCTCAAAATCATGGTCTGTACCTGCATTTTTTTCACAAACCATATCGATGTGACTTTGAAGGATTACTGATTTTAGTTTTTCATTTCCGGATGTTCCTGGTTTCCTGATCAATACATTGCCGGTTTCATCGGTAATCGTTTCCAGACCCATCTTTTCCCCAAAATCCAGGAGATAATTAACTATTTGTTCTTCCTTCTTTGAAGGGCGGGGAATTCTGCAGATCTGCAGGAAATAATACCAGAGTCGTTGTGGGTTAAGCTGAGCTATCTTGTCTTCCATTTGAGATTTTTTTTGTCTTTACAAAAATATTCATTTTCTTTGAATACCGTTTATAGTACAAATCATGTCATAACTCATAATTTAATGTGGACCCTTCTGATATTATACCTCGTATTGATCCTGACTGTTCTTGCCAGCGGATCGTTCATCTTTTTTATCCGGACAGATGAGCAGCGGTTACTTCGACTCCTGCTCGCATTCAGCGGGGCTTTCCTTATTGGAATAAGTTTCCTGAAACTGATACCTGAAGTTTTTAGTTCACCGGCAAAGTACATCGGTTTGTTTGTCATGCTGGGTTTCTTGATCCAACTGGTACTCGAGCTTATTACTGAAGGGGCGGAACATGGCCACAGCCACAACCATTCGGAAGGAGAGAAGGTTTCACCGTTTTTGCTTTTAATTGGCTTATGCATTCATTCATTTCTGGAAGGGATGCCAATCGTCGGTGCCTTCGCAACAGGAATTCAACACACGCTGGTACTGGGAATTGTGATTCACAACATTCCGATTTCGCTTACCCTGATGAGCCTGTTCCTTCATTACGGACTTTCAAAACGGAGGGCACTGTTTTTTCTCCTGGTCTTCTCATTAATGACTCCATTGGGATCTATCCTGAGTAACATCATCCATAGTATATCTGCAACTGCTATCGGTATTTATTTTAATTACGTTATGGCGGTTGTCATTGGTATTTTCCTCCATGTATCAACATCGATCCTTTTTGAAACGGAAGAAAACCATAAGTACAACCTTCAAAAATTCATTACAGTTTGTGTTGGAATTCTCGTTGCATTCGGTTTAAGCTTGATTTGATGAAAAAAACTCTTGACGCATAAAATAAAATATGTAATTTTGCGCTCCCAAAACCCTCAACAATACCTATATAAAGCCACAAATTCAAAAACCACGCTTGCTTTGCCCAGGTGGTGAAATTGGTAGACACGCTACTTTGAGGGGGTAGTGGCCCTTGGCTGTGCAGGTTCAAGTCCTGTCCTGGGCACAGTAAAAAGTCTCGTTCCAATTATCCGGTACGGGACTTTTTTTATCTCGGATTTTCTGCTGTTTATCAGGCAACCATTTAAAAAGATTGGGTTATATTAACTGGATGATATTCTCTAAGAGAAACAAGAAAGCAATTGGCCTTGACCAGGCGTCCATTGGGATCTTATATGATCGTCATTCCCCATGGTTGTTTGGAGTATGCCTTCAATACATGGGAAATCGTGAAGATGCTGAAGATGTTCTGCATGACGGATTCATGAAGATTATCCTGAACATAGGGGATTTTAAGGAACAACAACCGGGCAGCCTCGAAGGCTGGATGCGGAAAATAATGGTGAATACAGCTTTGAAATACATCCGGGATCATAAAAAGGAAAGAATGTCCACTGAACTGTATCCGGGGTTGGATATTCAGGATGATTTTAATGATCAGGATGATTTCAATGGATATGATTTTTCAAAAGACCAACTCATGGAATTTATTAGTGAACTTCCGGTTGGATACCGTACAGTATTTAATCTCTATGTGATGGAAAATTACACTCATAAAGAAATAGGAGAGCTTTTAGGAATAGCAGAGAATACCTCTAAATCACAATTATCGAAAGCAAGGTGTTTTTTACGGAAACTCCTCAGTGAATATCAAAATGAAATGAATTATGCAAAAGCAGAATCCAATAGATGACCTCTTCCGCCGTGAGTTGGCGGATTATAAGGTCACTCCCTCCCCCGGGATACGGAATGAATTCATCCGGGACGCCGGGAAGATAATCGCAAAAAGATCTGCCATCCGCTGGTGGATCGGAGGATTAGGTGCCGGATTATTGATCTCGGCAGGAGTTGGAATGTTGATTATTCAGGAAGGTCATGTTGAAAAAGATAATGGTTTTCATAAAGAAAGTGTTAAAGTTGACACCTATGGAAAAATAAATACTAAAAAAATTGATAAAAGTATTTCTGTTGTTAAGATAATAAATAAGGAAGTTAAGGAGAAACCAGCTGTTTTAAATGAAATCGTTAATTTATCGGATACGAAAACTCAATCGAATGCAAAAACTCAATCGAATGCAGATAAATCAAATACGAAAACTCAGTCAAATGTAAGTAAATCATATGCAAACCCCCGGCTGAATAATGAATTGAAAGTAACGGAAGCATCACCCAATAGAAATAATAGTATTCAAACAGCTCCTGTTATGACGCCATCTGATCACCCTCAATTGGCAGAAGACGGTAAAAACAAACCGGAAGTAGTATTGAAAGATACTTCTATCACGCCTGCGGCTGATCATGCACAGAAGGTTGAACCGGTTCCTCAGAACGAAGAAAAAATGCCGGATTTACGGGAGGAAAGCAAACTGCCAAACAAGTGGATGTTTAACGCAGGAGTATCTTACACGCCTGAATGGATGTTCAATACTTTTAACGGCGATAAATTTGTAAACAACATGGCAGTTGAAGGAAATATACATTTTGGCCGGTTTTCAGTGAGAATAGGTGTGGGACTGAGTATCACTGAAGGTTCCAATGAGATGAATGTTCAAACTAATCCGTACCTTGGAACTTATGACAAGCTCGACTCCATTGTTTTTAGATGGAATGAGAAGCGTGATAAACTCGTTCCAACCGTATATACAACAGTCAATAATGTGTATGACACGTCCACCAGGAATAATTATTCCTATAATAAAAAACGTTACACTTACTTGCAGGTGCCATTGATATTAGGATATGATTTCTGGCAGAACAGATGGCTGTCCCTGGGCGTCAGGGTAGGTGCAGTGATGTCAGTTTTACTAAAAAGCGAAAACATCTCTTCAACTTATGAATCCGGGCAAGACAGGATTTTGACCATTAGCAATATTACACCCGGCCGTATGCAACTTAATTGGCAGGAAACAGGCGGAATCAGTGCTGCATTCAGATTGTCTCACAGGTTCAGCATCGAACTGGAACCAGATGTGAAATATTATTTCAACTCGATTTATGAATCTTCACCTGCCATAAAGAAACCCTGGTCGGTAGGCTTGAGAACAGCATTTCTCATAACTTTATAAAAAAAAATAATAATTCAGGCAACTTATAACAAGTTCGGGGTTTATTAAACAAATACATCCAACAAAGTAGTAATAACGTTAAAATCTGCTTCCTATGAAAAAACTTCTTCTTCTCCTGATAATGTGTTTTGCAGGCTTCAGCCTGATGGCGCAGAACAATATGCTTAACCTGTCAGGGTACGTTACCGACAGCGCCTCGGGGGCACCGGTTCCCAATTATCCTGTACATATCGATGTTGATTCTGCTACAGGCGGTTTCTATTATCATCATGTGGTTTTTACAATGCCTAATGGCTTTTATACGGATACAATTGTTTTTATTCCAGGGAATGTACCTGCGGGAATTGTGATGGTATCGACCTGGGACTGTATGCAGCATATGCATTATGTGAACTTTGGCTTCGGGCCTGGAAATCTGAATTTTACAAAGAATTTTCCTATTTGTGTCGGGAATCCTCCGCCTCCCTGTCACGCTGAATTCACCTGGTACTGCGATTCAAATATGATGTTGAAAACAATTCATTTTATCAATCAGAGCATCGGTAATGGAGCCACATGGTCCTGGAGTTTTGGCGACAGTACTTTCTCAACGGATATGAATCCGACACATACCTATGCGAATGATGGGATTTACCATGTTTGTCTTACCATTAATGCTACTAATCCCCAGTGTACTGATACAAAATGTCATGACGTTGCTGCAGGCCCACCTCCTCCCCCAGGCTGTGCAAGTTGGTTCAATCATATGCCCGACTGGTTGCATATAAGTTTTGAGGGCCATATGCCAATGAACCTGCCCGCGACTTATGCGTGGACATTTGGAGATGGAACAAACGGCAGCGGTAAAAATATTGATCATACTTATCCGGCGGCTGGAGTTTATTCCGTAACCCTGACCACTGTACGTCAGGACTCGACCAATTGTACATTTACAAGTACTCAGCAGATCTTTGTTGGCGACAGCACTGATCTACATCAGGTCTATGGACAGGTTATCGCAGGGAACTTTCCAATGCCTCACGGGGTAGCAATGATATTTTCAGATGACACGCTGCCTGGCGGCATGCCCTTCTTTGCGATGTCCCCGCTTGATTCTGCTGGTATCTATATGTTCCCTTATGTTCCCAATGGTGAGTTTGTGATCTGGGCCGTGCCTTTTGATTCCATCGGTGGCTATCTGCCTACGTATTATCAACAAGCCTTATACTGGGAACTGGCAACCAAGATTAATCTGGGCCAACCGGCCAACCCTTATAATATCCATCTGCTTCATGCAGGTAATATGCTTATAGGTCAGGGTGGCATCAACGGCCATGTAATTACCCAGGGACTGAAATCAACTTCAGTAGACGAGATTTCTATGCTGCTCTCCGACGACCAGGGCAATGTAATTGGATTCAGAAGAGTCAATGCATCCGGCACTTTTACTTTCAATGGAATGGCCTATGGCACTTACTACCTGAAGCCAGAACTACCAAACGTCCCTGGCGACCAGGTTAAAGTTGTACTGAGCGCCGCTAATCAAATTGCTAATGTCACGATGACATTTGACGGGAATAGCATATCAGGAGTTAGTGAACTTTCGTCAGTTGAAAGCTTTACTGCTTACCCGGTTCCTGTGAAAGATATACTCAGCCTGAATGTCAAGCTTGTAAATTCAGCGAACATGACTGCAGAGATGTACAACTTCACAGGACAAAAAATACTTAGTGAAAATCTTTCGTTGACTAAAGGTGAGAACCTTGTCAAACTTGATATGAATTCATTGAGTTCTGGTTTTTATACTTTAAAGATCACTTCTGCCAGTGGAATTAAGATAGTTCAGAAGATTGTGAAGCAATAAATCGTCTCCATCCAGGCACATTATTTTGTTGATAAATAAAAAGTCTCTACTTTTGCACACCTTTAATAAAAACTTATAATCCAGTCACTATCACACCCAGATCAAAGGTAATGCGCCCGGATGGCGGAATTGGTAGACGCGCTAGTTTCAGGGACTAGTGTTCGCAAGGATGTGCAGGTTCGAGTCCTGTTCCGGGCACAAACAAAAGGAACATACCCCGTTAACATTACGTTTTCGGGGTATTTTTTTGCCTCGGAAAACCTTATAAATATGAATTCCTAAATCAGGAAGCTCAACATCTCCCTAAATTGAAGTTTACATCCCCACCATTTTACAAGTTTATAGAAAATTAATCGTTGCGTATTGAAAACTATTGTTCTTAAATGAACAGATAAGTTGCTGAAAATGTGAGCAAGGACTGAGTTATTTATAATTAATATTAAATTAATCTAAATAAACTTTGGAAAATTGATTTTCCGTTGTACCTTTGTCCCGCTGCTTTATTAAAAATAAGTCTAAATAAATATAATAGTTTTTCGGATCAATTACATCCTGCTTAGAATTCAGGGAAGGTAATTCAGGCAAAGAATGAAAAAAGCTTTAATACATATAATTGATACATTTAAATTCCAAGAGTGTTCCTGGAGAAATGGAGAATTAATCCAATGGACCAGGGGATCAGTAAAAATCTTTCCTGCCATTTATTATTCCATAAATTACTGGCTTTGTTGTATGATTCTATTCTTGAAACGGATGTTGGGAAGAGGAATTTTCGCAATGAGAACAGTATGTTTATAACTATTTTGACAAATGAATAAACCGAGTATAATGAATACTGATAACGATATCAAAGATAAAGAGGAACTTAACCAGCGTAAGGTTATAGAAGAAGAATTAATAGAGGCAAAACGTCAGGGAGAAAAAGCCCTGTCTGCTAAAACACAGTTTCTTTCTACTATGAGCCATGAGATCCGTACTCCTCTCAATGCCATTATTAATACAATTAACCTTCTGATATCAGAAGAACCTCGCAGGGATCAACTGGAAGATATGAATGTGCTGAAGTTTTCAGCCGAAAACCTTCTTCAACTGATAAATGAGATCCTTGATTTTTCCAGGATTGATTCAGGTAAAATAGAATTCGAGGAAATCGACTTCAACATCAGGAAACTGATTTCCGGAATAAAGCAAAGCTTACAATACGGAATGATGAAAAACGGAAACACTCTTGATTTTTATATTGAAGAGAAAGTTCCGGCATTTATCATAGGTGACGCTGTTCGACTTGCCCAGATCTTTTTTAACCTGGTTGGGAATGCATTGAAATTTACGGAAAAAGGGAAGGTTACACTTACAACAGAAGTGTTTCAGGAACAGAAGGACAGTATAGAATTAAAGTTCATTATCTCCGATACCGGGATTGGAATTCCCAAGGAAAAACAAAAAGATATTTTTGATGCCTTTACACAAGCAAGTGCCTCCACTACCCGGGAATATGGTGGCACAGGCCTTGGATTGGCGATCACTAAAATGCTTGTGGAGAAGCAGGGAGGACGTATCGAAGTAAAGAGCAAACCTAAAAAAGGGAGCACATTTTCTGTTTACCTGAAATTCAAAAAAAGCACAAAGAATCAACCTGAGGAACTGACGGAATCCAATGAAATACATTCCCTTGAAGGCATGAAAGTACTGGTTGTAGAAGATAACGAGATTAATCAGAGCATTGTTACCCGGTTGCTTACGAAATGGAATGCCATCATTGACACAGCAGAGAATGGAAGGGTGGCTGTGCAAAAAGTCATGGAGAAACATTACCATTTGGTGCTGATGGATCTTCATATGCCGGAAATGAGTGGTTATGATGCTGCACTGAAGATCAGGAGTCTTGAAGGTGATTATTATAAAACACTTCCGATTCTGGCTGTAACAGCATCCGCATTTGCAGAGGACAAACAAAAGATCTGCGCCTCTGGCATGAATGGGTATATCATTAAACCTTTTCATCCAGTTGAATTAAATTCAAAAATCTCACGCTTTCTTGGTCATAAGATGCCTTTAGTATAGCGTCTTTAAACCCATTACATCGGATAATGGGAAAATGTTCTTAGAAAATATTAGATATACTAAGTCGCAGATAAAAGACAAAAATTAAAAAACCAATCACCCATGAGCGAAATAATTAACCTCCTGTATATCGGTTCAAATAAAGAAGTAGTGAACAGGCTGATAGGACATCCGCGAGTGAACTTAAAGATTAAGGAAAATGTTGCCTTGTCCAAGATGAATTTTCTTTCAATAGACAAACCAGATGTCGTCCTCTGCGAACGATATCTGCCTGATGGGGATGGCTTTTCGATGTACCGGATGTTAAGGGATTACCAGGAATGGAATTCAATACCCTTCATCCTTATCACTGAAGCATATGAAGAAGGACTTGTAACCCGGGCAATTAAGCAGGGAATAGATGATATCTATTTGCTTCCATTACCTTCTAATGTGGATTTATTAAGCCGGATAGACTCCCTCATAGATTTTAGAAAACAGAAACAACTTAATAAAATTGATTTGGCGCAGTCAGCACACTTTCAGATCCCACTTTCCAAGCGACTGTTTGATATTGTTGTCGCTTCCCTGGCTTTAATCCTTCTTTCGCCAATCCTGTTATTGGTTATGATTGCTATAAGGGTCGAATCAAAAGGAAAGGTTTACTATACATCTGTAAGGGTCGGACAAAAGCCTTTTTACTTTTATAAGTTCAGGTCAATGCGCGTTGGGGCAGAAGATGAACTTAAGAAACTTGCAAAGAAAAAAAACCAATATGTCTCCCATTCGCCAGATACGGTTATTGATTTGAAAAAGCCTTGTTCATGTATGAAAAAGGAGGACTTTGTTTATTGTTCGCCCGTTCTGCACGGTGAGACATATTCAATTTGTGATACCTGGTACATTACTCAAAAGACAAAGGTTGAAAAAGCTAAACCTCCTTTTATTAAAATCCAGGATGATCCAAGGATTACAAAAGTTGGAAAGATAATCCGGAATACCAGCATCGATGAAATCCCGCAATTGATCAATGTTATCAAGGGAGATATGTCCATCGTCGGTAATCGTCCTCTTCCGCTTTACGAAGCTGAAAAACTTACTTCAGATGCCATGGCCAAACGGTTTCTTGCTCCTGCAGGATTGACCGGTTTATGGCAAGTTGAAAAGCGCGGAAGAAAAGGAGCTATGTCTGACGCAGAAAGAAAAAACTTAGATATCAAGTATGCTGATTTGTTTCTCGATAAGAAATATTCATTATACTACGATATGAAACTTATAATGAGAACATTACCTGTTATAGTACAAAAAGAATCTGTTTGAATTGTTAAAAATTATTTTATATGATCATGAACTATTTTCGAATCTTCTTTTTGTTGGTGTTTTATATCGTTTTTGTGAATAATTCCGATTATGCACAACAAAAAAGGAAATTTAACCCATTAACGGATGACATTACCCAAATGGTGCCTCCAATGAGTGTATTGCTTGATTCTGCCTTTGCCCATGATCCCGGGCTAAGGTTCACACAATTGCAGTATGTTATTAATAAAGGCAATTTGCATACCAGCCAGGCCCAATGGACCCAGGACATCGGGTTACAAGCCAATGCCGGGTACGGAACATTTGATTATCTCTACAACAATAATTTAGGTGGGCAGAGCCAGCAAACAACTACGTTAAAACAAAATGAAACTCAATACGGGGTGGGAGCATTTATCAGGTTACCGATATACGACCTGGTGAATCGTAAAAACCAGGTAAAGATTGCCAAAGCCGTAATACAACAAGCAGAGACTCTCTCGGAAACACGGAAAAATGAAATCAGGGAACTCGTCATTAAACAATATAATGATATGATCGAAAAACAACAACTCTTGAAAATTAAATCAAAATACCTGGAAACCTCAAGGATCAATACCCAAATGGCAGAGAAAGGGTTTGTGAAAGGAACCATTTCTCTGGATGACTATTCACGGGTCTCTGAGATCGGGTCGCATACCGAGACTGATTTTGAGACTGCAAAGATTGATTTCATCAATTCCTATATGATCATGGAAGTGATGACCGGCATTAACTTTAATATTACCAATGAAATTCAACAAAACAATGAAAGCAACTGACCTTTTAAGACTTTTCAGGAAACATATTATTTTACTGCTCTTAATCCCTGCATTATTGGGAACGGCAGTAGCCTTCCTTACAAAGAATATCTATTCCTCAAAAACAACACTCTATACCGGGATGACCAGTGGCACCAGCGTACAGCTTGACCAATCGTTTAATGTATTTACAACGAATGCCGCTTTTGATAACATGATCACGGTAATCCAATCCAGAGAGACCTCACAGGAAGTTGCCATCCGGTTGCTTGCCCAGCATTTGATGCTCAGTCGCCATGATCCCCGGTACATCTCCATGCAATCTTTCCTGGATTTGAAACGGACAACTCCGGCTTACATAAATAAACTTGTCGTAAGGCATATTTATAAGAGAAGCAAGACGGAAGCTGGTATCCAGAATTCCGACACTGCAAGAACTTCAGGAGTGTTTTCGTTTACCGAGCGTAATCCGGATAATTCATTGAATCTGCAACCGGGTTATATTGATCAGGCAGCCTATGAACAGACTGTAAAAAACCTCCATGATTACATGGTCAGCGACGATACCAACTACCTTTACCGGTTGCTTAATTTTAGTAATCCTCATTATTCGATCAAGGCTATTTCTTCGGTTGGTGTGCAGCGTATTTCGTCCAGCGACCTGATCGAATTGAAATACAATTCGGATGACCCCGGTATCTGCCAGCAAACCCTGGTTCTGCTGACAGAAGTTTGCATGAAGAATTATAAGAAGATCAAAGAGAGCCGTTCGGATGCAGTAGTAAAGTATTTTGAATACAAACTAAAAGTGGGCGCAGCAAGGCTTTCAGCAGCAGAAGACCGTTTACTGAAATTCAATGAAGAAAACAAAATTGTAAACTTCGCCGACCAAAGCCGTGCTGCCGGCAGTGCCGCAGGAAATCTTGAAGCCTTGTTGCAAAGTAAACGTGTTAAACTGGCCGGAGATAATGCGGCAATTCAGAAACTGGAAGAAAAGCTGAATGCACAACAGGATTTACAGCAAAAGAGCGCCAAGTTAATTGAAAAGCGTAATCAACTGTCTGAAATAAATACGAGGCTTGCAACAGTTGAAACTGGTAACGCCAATTCCCGGGATAATCAGGATGTGAGTAATCTGAAGACCCAGGCTGAGACATTGAAAAAAGAGATAAGCCTACTGGTGGATGGGATGTATGATTCAAAAACCTCGGTAGGGGATGCCTCCAAGAATAACCTTCTTGAGAATTACCTGGCCAATGTAAAAGATTATCAGGAGACGAAATCCGAAATTTCAGGACTGGAAAGCAGAATACAAAAATCACAAAAGGAATATAACAGTTATGCTCCGGAGGGAGTCATTTTAAAAAGGATCGAACGTGAAATTGCAGTTGCCGAACAGGAATATCTTGAATTACTTAAAGGGCTAAACCTGGCAAAGTTAAAAGTTCAGGATGTTGAACTTTCCTCAAATATCAAGGCGGTCGACCCCCCTTATTATCCGCTGGCGCCAAATCCAACAAAGCGATTACTTCTTGTCGTTGTTGCTGCCTTACTGGGATTCTTGATTGTTGTCTCTGTTATCCTTGTGATGGAATATTTTGATGCTACGCTGAAGAATCCGGATAAAGCTGCGAAAATACTTGGCCTTGAGCCAGCTGGGATTTATCCCAGGATTACAGAAAAATCAGATACGATAAACCTTCCTTTTATCACCAGTCGA
The DNA here is from genome assembly GCA_963800585.1 of uncultured Bacteroidales bacterium. GTDB lineage: Bacteria > Bacteroidota > Bacteroidia > Bacteroidales > FEN-979 > FEN-979. Next base: position 27,238 of record CAWDBP010000002.1, on the reverse strand, counting down.
TTGATGGAAATGATAATACAGCAGGTAGAACTTTATCCAAAGGGCCGGCTTATAACCCATGAACCACGTACTATATTGTTCTTCAGTACCCAAAATGAAGAGGGGAAGACAACCATATTAAATAATCTTGCACGGAAACTTAAGAACCAGGGAAAGAAGGTGGTTGTGGTCAATTTCTCAGGGGAATCATTGCTGCAATCCGAATTTTCAGGAATGGATTCACCGGATATAAGCGAACCTGTACTGGAACCGCAACTGATCAACGAACATCGTCCTGTGGAATCGCTGAAACCTGCAAATGGACATTCAGCCCACGCTGCAGATCAGGTAGCACTGACACTTTCCAGACCGGAAAATCAACTCAATACGGAAGAGCATGTTATTTATCATGTTGATGAAAGTTACTACTCCATCAGCAATGCGGTTGATCTGATCAATGGAAGCCATTACGATTCAACGTTTTTACCAGATTATATACTGGTCGAACTTCCTCCTATTCTTTATTTTCCTTATCCTGCAGGACTTGTTTCCTCATCAGATCTGTCAATTATGGTCTGCCGGTCAAATCGTTCCTGGTCAGAAGCCGACCAGGGTGCATTAAGCACATTTATGAAACGTACTCGTCACAACCCGCTTTTCCTGCTGAATGGAGTCGAGATGCAGGTTGTCAAATCAGCTATAGGAGAGGTCCCTGGAAAGAAAAGCTGGGGTCACCGTTCGATGAAGAAAAAAGTCAGGATTTAATTCTCTCATTGTTCACCGTTAAAACCAAAGAGAATCACTTGAACGCAACAATTAAAAAGATCACTTCCGAAGCAAATTTCTTATCCCTTGCAGGAAATATGTGCATTTCCCTGTTCGGATTCACCAGCTTTGCACTCCTGGTAAGGAGTTTTCCCCCGGAAGTCTTTGGAAGGTGGGTACTGTATATCGCTTCTGCTGCCTTTGTGGATATGTTCCGTTTCGGTATTACGACTACTGCCATTATCCGGTTCCTTTCCGGATCAAAGGACGAGGAATGGCAAAAGTTGGTAGGATCGTTTATCCTGATACTTTTATTGGCTACAACAGGAATTGCGGTAATTATCTGGACCTGCCACTTTGCATTTCCTGCTCCCATTGAACACACTGGGTATGATCTATTCTTCCTTTGGTATCCATTATTTATGATCATTAATATTCCATTTAATACAGCCCAGGTGATCTTACAGGCTGAATTGAAATTTGACAAGATCTTACTGATCAATAGTATTTATAGCATCGGATTCTTTTTTTTCGTACTGGTAAATTTTCTCTTCTTCAGGTTGGGCCTTACAGAAATTGTGCTGGTTCAGCTTGGGATCAACCTCATAACCTCGGTTATTTGTTTATCTAATGGATGGGATGGAATAAAGTACATTGCTAAAGCAACAAAGAAGACCAATAAAGTTTTACTGGACTTCGGAAAGTACACCACCTTTACCCTGATTGGGACAAATCTTTTAAGAAGTGCCGATACCCTGATAATCAGTTTGAGCCCGATGGGAACGGCGGCTGTAGCATTATACAGTATTCCAATGAAATTATTGGAGCTCCAGCAAATCCCATTGCGGAGTTTCGTAGCAACTGCTTTTCCAAAGATGTCAAAAGCAAGTCTGCTCGGCAAGGTTCAGGAAGTCCGGGATCTTTTCTATACGTACTCTGGCGCCATGACATATCTGTTTGCAATAATCAGTCTTATCACTTTTGTTTTTGCCGATTACCTTGTGATGATACTTGGAGGACATCAATACATGGGAACCGATCCTGCAACAGGAGCCAGCGCAGTAATGATCGTAAGGATATTTTCTTTATACGGACTTCTTTTGCCCATTGAACGGATGACAGGAATAGGACTTGATAGCGTTAACAGACCCGACCGTAATTTCCTAAAGGTATTATACATGACAATTACCAATGTGATTGGTGATTTGATAGCAGTGTTTGTTTTTAAATCATTGACCGGAGTAGCAATCGGATCTGTCCTATTTACCATTTTAGGGGTATGGATCGGAATTTTATTTTTAGATAAAGAGATTGGATTGGAACGTAGGAAAATATTTTCCTCAGGGATCGATTTCTACAGGGGAATATTCGATTCCTTCAGAAGTATGGGAAAACAGAGGATTGTTGATTATGAGAATAATCAAAAGAATATATTAAAGTAATGGAAAAGGAACTCAATCAATTTGATACATCGACAGGTTCGGAAAAACTGGGCTCTCCAAAGTTCGTATTATTCCTCTTGTCGGTCACTGCAATGTCAATATGGGTGATTGCCCGGATGGGCATGGACGGGGCATTGGTTCTCATCACCCTTCCTTTCCTTCTCCTCTATTTCTACTGGCTATTTAAGAAACCAATTACCGGGCTCTGGGTTTCCATTGCCCTTGGATTTGTCCTGCTTGGTCTTTCACGCTATATTGATTCCGATATTCAGATCGGACTGGGCATGGATATTGTGTTGGTACTGACCTATGTTGCCTTTATTATCAATCACTTTTATGACAAAAAGATCTGGAAACCCGCAAAGAAAGATGTAACACTGCTTGCAGCAATATGGCTTGGCTATTCCATCCTTGAGTTTTTTAATCCTGAAGCACAGAGTCATGCGGCATGGTTTTCAGGGATGAGAGGAATATCGCTTTATATGATGCTGATCATCCCGCTTGTGTTGCTCTTTATTGATAATTTGCGCAAATTAGATTTTTTCTTTACCCTTTGGGGTGTTTTTTCTATTCTTGTCAGTTTAAAAGGGATTATGCAGATAACACTTGGCCCTGATCCCTGGGAACAGATCTGGCTGAGTACTTCTGCAGGTCAAACGCATATTATCTGGGGCCAGTTGCGTGCCTTCTCATTTCTGAGCGATGCGGGGCAGTTTGGTGCAAACCAGGCCTATTCTGCCCTTGTCGCAATTATTGTTGCATTTACGGAGAAGAACAGAGGAAGAAAATTGTTTTTCATTATGGTCGCTGTCCTGGGATTTATCGGGATGTTCCTTTCCGGAACACGCGGTGTTATCAGCATTCCGCTTGCTGGGTTTGCTTTCTTTTTCATCCTGCGCAAGAGTGGAGTATGGATGATCTCGGGAACAGTGTTACTCTTATTTGTTTTCGTATTCTTTAAATTTACCTCAATCGGACAGGACAATTCGTTCATCCGGAGGATGCGGTCTGCTTTTAATCCGAATGATCCTTCTTTACAGGTGCGTATTGAGAATCAGAAAAAGCTGAGTACCTATCTTGCCTCAAGACCTTTCGGTGGAGGCATTGGTCATGCAGGCGTAAAAGCAAAAGCTTTTCTGCCTGATGCATTTCTGTCAAATATTGCTACCGATAGCTGGTATGTGCTTATATGGGCAGAACAGGGTATCGTTGGCCTGGCACTTCATCTTTTTATTCTCTTCTATATTTTGATAAAAGGTTCGTACAGGATCATGTTCAGAATACGTGACCCTATACTAAAACTAAAAATGGCAGCCCTGGCATCTGGAATGATGGGTGTCATGGTCGCATCATATGGAAATGCTGTATTGGGAACGATGCCGACAAGCCTGTTGATTTATACTTCAATGGCCTTAATGCTCAATACTGAAAAACTTGATGTTCAAAATACATAATCTAAAAGTTATGACACTCACACATACAATTAACTCCACCGGTTTGTACCCATTATCTTCTGCTCAAAGCAGGATATGGTTCATGGAAAATCTTGATGAGACGATTACCGCATACAACATCCCGCTTGATTTCAGGATTAAGGGAAATTTACATCACAGACCTTCTTGCACAAAGTATTAACTTTTTGATTGCACGGCATGAAGCTTTGCGTACCATCTTTGTAGATGTAAAGGGTTTCCCTTTTCAGAAGATACTGCCGGAGGTTGTCGTTCCAATGGAAATCGTTCATCTCGAAAAGGAACCGGAAGGCTTAAAGAAAGAGCTCATACGGGAACATTCACTGGAACATGCAAAATATAAATTTGATATCACCCATGGACCGCTTTGTCATTTCCGTTTACTGATCATAGGAAAACAAGAATATATTTTCCTTTTAAATTTTCATCACCTGGTTTGCGATGCTTCATCTGTGGGGATATTTATGGAGGAATTGGCCGGGGTTTATCAATCTCTCGTTAATCAGAAACAAGTTGACCTGCCACCGGTCCTATACCGGTATTCCGATTATGCTACTGCTGAAAAACAATGGCTGACCGGAGAAGAATATAAGGAACAACTGAATTTCTGGAAGAAAGAACTGGCAGGCATCCCGGATATTCTTAAACTTCCCATTGATCATCCGCGTCCCAGGGTTCAAACTTATAACGGAACAGAATATCACTTTAAGATCGATCGCGAACTTAAAGATAAGCTGGCGATGATCAGCCAGAAAAATGGAACAAGTTTGTTTATCCCTTTACTAACTGCATTTGGAGTGGTGTTATCCAGGTACTCCCTGCAGGATGATTTTGTCATAGGTGTTCCTGTTGCCAAAAGAAATCATTTTGAACTGGAATCTCTTATTGGTGTATTAATCAACAGTCTTCCGGTACGGTTCAACTTTTCAGAGAATACTACATTTACAGAAGCCATCCGGGCAACCAGGGAGAAATTCTTCGCTGCATTTGAAAACCAGGAGGTGCCTTTTGAGCGACTGGTAGAGGAACTGAAAGTAAAAAGGAATATGAGTTCTCCCCCAATATTTCAGGCTCTTTTCAATTATCTTACCGTGTACAGGAAAGAGATTGTACTTCCTGAGCTTACTTTCGAGATGATTGATGGAGAGCGTAACATATCCCAGTTGGATCTTAATCTGACAGTACATGATCACAAATCCGGTCTCGACTGCACTTTTGAATATAATACTGACCTTTTTAACAAAGAAACAATCGTCCGCCTGGCAGGAAATTTCCTTACCTTCCTGCAGCAAATTCCCACCATGGGAGACCTGCCAGTCCGGGCGATTTCTCTTCTTACGCCTGCTGAATCCAATCTTATGTTGCATGAATGGAATCAGACAAGGGCACCTTATCCCAGTGACAGATGCGTCCATCAGCAATTTGAAGAACAGGTAAGAAAATCCCCGGATTCAATCGCGCTGGTATTCGAAAATGAAGAATTGACTTATGCAGAGCTGAATTCAAGAGCGAATAAGCTTGCACATTATTTGGTCAGTAAGGGGGCCAGGGAAGATACAATTGTGGCGATTTGCCTGGAAAGAAGTACTGATCTTATAATTGGATTACTTGCAATTGCTAAAACAGGCGCCGCCTACCTTCCCCTGGATCCGATTTATCCAAAAGCCAGGTTGGGGCTTATCATTGATGATGCCCGGCCGGTGCTCTTTCTTACACAAGATTCATTGAAAGATTATGTGCCGGAATGCAAAGCCGAAATCATTTATATTGACCACCGTGAGGCGTATAACAATGAGTCGGCTGAAAACCTCAATCACGGCAATCCGCAAAAGCCCGCATATATTCTCTATACTTCCGGTTCTACCGGAAAGCCAAAAGGCGTGCAGGTAAAGCATCATTCAACGCTGAATGTGGTAAATTCCATCACAAAGAAATTGCAGGTCACATCAGGAGATGTCTTACTTGCCGTTACCACTGTGGCTTTTGACGTGGCAGAAATGGACTTTTATTTGCCGCTTTTTAATGGGGCAAAACTCGTCATTGCCAACCAGGAAACCGTTCATGATATTGAACTATTGAAAGCGAAATTCGATGAATCCGGCGCAACCTTGTTTTTAGCTACTCCCGTTATGTTTAAAATGTTGATCCTGAGTTCATGGAAAGGAAAATCCGACCTTAGAGTCCTGAGTGGCGGAGAAGCATTATCCAGGGAACTGGCCGGTAAAATGCTTCAGCGTTGCAAAGAGGTCTGGAATGGGTACGCACCCACTGAGACAACCATTTATTCACTCGTAAAGAAAGTTCTGCCTGAAAATACAACAGGCGAAGGATATGTTGAGCTTGGGAACCCGCTCGATAATACTATTTTGTATGTGCTGAATTCAAAAAAAGTGCCCGTGCCTATAGGTGTTCCCGGTGAGTTATACATTGGGGGTGAAGGAGTGTCAACCGGTTATCTTAACTTACCTGAGATGACCAAAGAACGTTTTATTCAGGATCCTGTTGTGCCTGGTTCGGGAAAACGGTTTTATAAAACCGGTGACCTTGTACAATACCAACCCGATGGAACAATTGCATTTCTGAACCGGATTGATTTCCAGGTTAAGATCAGGGGCTTTAGAATAGAACTTGGAGAGATCGAGTCCGTTCTTTCGCAAATAAAAGGAATAAAGGAAAATGTAGTGATCGTCCGCGAAGATAGTTCCGGTGAAAAGATGCTTATTGCATATTATGTTACAGATAGAAAGACAGAAATCACGCAAAAGGAACTCCGTCAGTATCTAAAGGAGAGGTTACCTGATTATATGATCCCGGTAGCTTTCGTGCTCCTCGAACAATTCCCTTTGACGAGCACCCTGAAAGTCGACAGAAAGGCGTTACCTGACCCTGATCTGAATAGTTCCAGGGAATCAACTGGGTACGTTGCTCCAAAAACACAAACTGAACAAAGCCTTGCACGTATCTGGTCCTCATTATTAAACCAGAGAAAGATAGGGATCCACGATGATTTCTTTGAAATTGGAGGTCATTCGATGATTGCCGTAGCCCTCATGGTTAAAATTGAAAAGGAACTTAATATCCGTCTGCCGCTGGCTTCATTGTTCGAGCGGAGTACAATCCATCTGCTTGCCGAACTGATTGATAAGGACTCAGATGCCATCGAGTGGCGTTCTTTGGTCCCGATCCGTCCTGCCGGTATAAAAAAACCTCTGTTTCTGGTTCATGGCCTTGGATTAAATGTTCTCCTTTATACAACAGTGGTTAATTTCCTCGATCCGGAACAGCCCGTTTATGGCCTTCAGGCCAAAGGATTGAATGGAGTCGATGAGCCATTGTACACAATTGAAGGAATTGCCGCCTATTACATTTCCGAGATTCAAACCATAGATAAAGAAGGCCCTTATGCCTTAGCCGGGTTCTCTCTTGGAGGAAGGATCGCTTATGAAATGGCGCGGCAATTGGATGAAATGGGGAAAAAAGTCAGTTTTTTAGGTGTGCTTGATGCCACTGCCGAGGGTACTGTTAACCAATTATCATTTATAAGCAGAAATAAGTACAATTTAAAATATTCCATAAATTATATCTCATGGAACATTTTCAACTTCTTCCAAGAGCCGAACCAGACAAAATTATCCGTCATCCGGCGCAGATGGAATGGATTGGAAAAGAAAATACGTGGAATTGATTTTGCCGTACAGGAAAGAGAGCCCGTTTCAAAAGGCAGGCAAAATGAACTTCCGAAATTTCTGAGAAGGGTTCACAGGGCCAACAGCCGGGCCAACAGGAACTACGCCATCAGGCCTTACAACGGAACTGTCCATCTTTTCAAAGCACAGAAACAAACATTCTATATTCCTGAACCGGAAGATTATGGCTGGAGCCGGGTTGCAAAAGGAGGAGTCATAATTCATGAGATCCCGGGAGAACATTCAAATGCATTCGCTCCTCCAAATGATAAGTATTTTGCAAATATCTTGCAAAAGTCACTGGATGAAAGTATGAATAAACAATCAGACGTTCAACGTCAGAATAATTAAAATGAATAATGAAATAGGTTTAGGTTGAAAGAGTACAGGAAATTAAGTAATGAATAATAATTGCAATAACAGAGTGGGAGAATATGATGAAAACGGATTTGATGGTTACGAAAACAATAGAGATGTCACAGGAATTTCCTGACTTTACAAAAAAGGAGATTCACAAGATACTCCGTGAATGGAACAATACAAAGGTTAATTATGCCAGCAATAAGTGTATTCACCATCTTTTCGAAGAGCAGGTATTGAGAACGCCTGATAATATTGCTGTAGAGTATGAAGGTGATCATGTAACCTATGCGGAATTAAATGCAATGGCCAACAGGCTGGCACATTACCTCGCAAAACAAGGGGCGAAGGAAAATACGATTGTAGCGCTTTGCCTGGAACGTGGAATAGAAATGATAGCCGGATTGCTTGCCATCTCAAAGACAGGTGCGGCGTATCTTCCGCTGGATACAATCTATCCGAAGGCCCGTCAGGAGATGATGATTGAAGATGGTCATCCCTTGCTTTTCTTAACCCAGAGAACATTACTGGATTGCATACCTCAGTCAACTGCAAAGATTCTCCTTATTGATGAGAAGGAAAAATATACCAATGAACCAACGGATAATCTTCCGAATGGCAATGCACAGGCCCCGTTATATGTAATATTTACTTCGGGTTCGACCGGCCGCCCTAAAGGTGTTCCGGTTCTTCAAAGATCCACGGTAAACCTGATCAATTCATTTTCGAAACTGCTAAAAGTATCCTCCGATGATATTGTCTTGACCGTTACCACAATTGCCTTTGATATAGAGGAACTTGATGTTTATCTGGCTTTGCTGAATGGCGCAAAATTGGTAATAGCTTCACAGGAGACCTCCATGAACATGGAGCTCCTCATAGAGAAGTTTGAAACCAGCAACGCAACGATCTTTCAGGCAACACCTGTTACCCACAAAATGCTGATCCAGGCAGGGTGGAAAGGGAAAAAGGATCTTAAGATCATCAGTGGGGGAGATGCGATGTCAAGGGCATTAGGAGGAGCACTGGTTGCCTGCACCCGGGAAGTCTGGAATTGCTACGGCCCGACAGAGACCACTATTTACAATACCGCGAAAAAAGTTATTCCTGAAGACGCAACGGGAGAAGGCATCGTTTCCATCGGCCGGCCCCTGGATAATAATACGATGTACATATTAAATGAAAAAATGATGCCGGTACCCGTAGGAGTGGTTGGTGAGCTTTATATTGGAGGCGACGGACTGTCACCCGGTTACCTGAACCATCCTGAAATGACAGCTTCACGGTTTGTCCGGAATCCTTTTAGTGAAAGCCAGGATGAACTGATCTACAAATCAGGCGATCTTGTGAAGTATTTGCCCGATGGGAATATGGCCTTTATAACAAGAATTGATACACAAGTAAAAATCCGTGGATTCAGAATCGAATTGGGCGAAATTGAATCGACATTAAGTTCTTTTCCCGGCATTAAAGAGGTGGTCGTCATAGCACGTGATAATGTTTCCGGTGATAAAATGCTTGTGGCTTATTATACAGCTAAACCGTCTGAAAATATTAACCAGGTTAACTTACGTAGTTTCTTAAAATTAAAATTACCCGATTATATGATTCCAGCTATAATTTCTAAATTAGATAAGATCCCTCTTACTATAAATAATAAAATCGATAGGAAGACACTTTCAGCTTCCAGCCTTCCGGATTTCGAAGAAGATGCGGATTTTGTCGCTCCTTCTACTGAGCGTGAAATTCGTCTTGCGGCAATATGGAAAGATATTTTAAAAATTGATAAAGTTGGTGTCAATTCCGGATTCGTTGAACTTGGAGGACATTCCCTCCTGGCTGCTCAACTCATCACAAGGATTAAAAAAGAATTCAATGTTGAGGTTCCATTCCGGGCCATTTTTGACCGGCTCACTATTTCCGGATTACTTAAATATATTGATGAACAAGCCGGCACTATAATAAATAAACAAAAGCGTTCAATTCCCCGGTCAGACCCGGGAAGAAATGATTTTCCACTTTCTTCCTCACAAAGAAGAATTTGGTTCATGGAAAATTTTAATCCCGGGATGATGGCTTACAATATCCCGCTGGATTACCGGATTACCGGAAACCTGAATACTGAAGTCCTTGAAAAGGCCATCAACATTCTGATCCAACGCCATGAATCATTCAGGACTATTTTCCCAAAGGTCAATGGAGAACCTGTTCAAAAGGTCCTGCCCTCTCTTTCCGCGAATATATCTTTAGTAGAGCTTGATGCAGAACCAAAGGAAATGATCACGACGTTAATTAAGAAGTGCTCTTTAGAAAATGCCAGTTATAAATTTGATCTGGAAACCGGCCCCCTGTTCCGGTTTCAACTATTAAAAACAGGAAGCAGGGAGTTTATCTTTCTTATCAATATTCATCATATTATCTCTGATGCGATTTCTCTCGGTATTTTTATGGACGAGTTCAGACAGGTCTACGATTCTTTACTGAAACATGAAACTGTCAAACTACCTGAGATACCGGTTAAATATACCGATTTCACGCTGTTCCAGGATCAATGGGTAATGGGAGAAGACTATAAAGCTCAACTGGAATTCTGGAAAACCGGACTCTCCGGAGTTCCTGATGTGCTGCAGCTACCACTTGATTTTCGCCGTCCTGATAAAATGACTTTCAATGGAACAGAATATCATTTTTCTGTTGAGCCCGAACTTAAGGAAAAACTGGTTGCCATGAGCAAAAAAGCAGGCACAGGTTTATCGATGCCCCTCCTCAGTGCCTTTGCCGTTTTGCTTAACCGCTATTCTTCTCAGGAAGATTTTGTACTGGGGTTTCCGGTTGCAAACCGGAGGTACCCCGAAACTTGATTTGCTGACAGGTGTATTTGTCAACACCCTGCCAATCCGTTTTACATTCCCTGATGAGATCGCCTTTTCAGAGGTCAACAGGAATACAATCCAAAGATTTCTCTCAGCCTATGAGAATCAGGAAATTCCTGTAGATCGTTTGGTGGAGGAATTGAAGGTGAAAAGAACGATGAATATAAATCCATTATTCCAGGTGCTTTTCAATTATCTTAATAGTTCTTCGAATGAGATGCAACTCCCGGGTGCAACAATGCAATTATTGAACGGGGAACGGGTCTCATCCCAGGTTGATCTTACCTTGACGGTAAATGATTATACACATGACCTTGATTTTGCTATTGAATATGACACTGATCTGTTCAGGGAAGAAACAATTGCCCGCATGTCGGGGCATTACCTTACAATCCTTCGTGCCATTGCTGAAGATGAAGACTTAAACATCAAAGCAATTCCGATGCTTACGGAACAGGAGCACAATCTTATGATCAATGAATGGAACAACACACAGGTTGATTATCCGAAAGATAAATGTATTCATCATCTTTTTGAAGAACAGGTACTAAGAACACCGGATGCTATAGCAGTGGTTTTTGAAAATAAACAGTTAACCTATTCAGAGCTCAATGCAAAGGCAAACCGCCTGGCCCATTACCTGGTAAAACAGGGGGCAAAGGAAGGAACAATAGTTGCGATGTGCTTACACCGGAGTATTGACATGGTTGTTGCATTGTTGGCCATTTCGAAAAGTGGTGCTACATACCTCCCACTTGATCCTATTTATCCAAAAGCCCGGCTGGGACTTATTCTCGATGATGCAAAGCCACTTATCATGGTCTCTGAATCATCTATGGCTGGAAACCTGCCGGAGACGGAAGCAAGGATCGTACTCCTGGATAATAAGGATGAATATTCCAATGAATCATCCGGGAATCTTCGCTTCGGCAATGTGCATAATAATGCCTATATCCTGTATACTTCAGGTTCCACCGGGAAGCCAAAAGGAGTTATGGTAAAACAACACGCAGTCATCAACCTGATCTGTTCAATGAGCAGATCGCTGAACGTCACTGCGCAGGATATTCTGCTTGCTGCCACCACTATCTCTTTTGATATTGCAGAGATGGAGATTTACCTTCCGCTTTTTAACGGGGCAAAGTTGGTGATCGCATCCGAAGATACGGCAATGAACGTAGAATTGCTGAAGACCAGGATCGATGAAACAGGTGCCACCTTGTTCCAGGCTACTCCTGTAACCTTCAGGATGCTGGTTCTCAGAGGATGGAAGGGAAAACAAGACCTTAAACTGGTTTGTGGCGGGGAAGCTTTCTCGAAGGAACTTGCCAGGGAACTTCTATCCCGTTGCAGGGAAGTATGGAATGGCTACGGTCCAACCGAAACAACCATCTATTCAGTGATAAAAAAACTCAATCCGGAAGATGCGGTCGGCGAAGGCTATGTTCCTATTGGAAGGCCAATTGACAACACAAGGCTTCTCGTTCTGAATTCAAAACTGCAGCCTGTTCCTGTCGGCATAGCAGGAGAACTCTACATCGGGGGAGAAGGTGTCTCTGCCGGGTACCTTAACCTTCCGGAGATATCTGCCGGGCGGTTCGTACCCGACCCCTATAGCAGAAACCCCGAATCCAGGATCTATAAAACAGGCGACCTGGTTCATTATTTCCCGGATGGGAACCTCATGTACCTGAACAGGGTTGATTCTCAGGTGAAAATCCGGGGCTTTCGCATTGAAACCGGCGAAATTGAATCAGCCATCTCACAGTTCGATGGCATCAGGGCAAATACGGTTATTGCCCGGGAAGATGAACAAGGTGAGAAAATATTGGTTGTATATTATGTTACAGATAAAAATTCAGGCTTGGATGAAGCCGGACTCAGGCAATATCTTAAAGAGAAATTACCTGAATATATGGTTCCCTCGGCCCTGGTCAGAATGGAGAAACTTCCTTTGACAGCCAATAACAAAGTCGACCGGAAATCGCTTCCTGAACCATCAGGGGTTTCCTTTGCGATTTCAAAAGAATATGCAGAGCCTAAGACCTTTACTGAGAAAAAACTAGCTGCCATCTGGTCGTCCATTCTTAAGATTGAAAAGATCGGAATATTGGATAATTTTTTTGAGATTGGCGGCCATTCAATGATTGCAGTTACCCTGATCATTAAGATCGAGAAGGAATTCGGGATCAGGCTTCCCCTGGCGACCTTATTTGAACAAAGTAACATTCAAAAGCTATCAAAGGTGATCGAGAATGGTATCGGTCCTGAAAAATGGAGATCCCTCGTCCCATTGCGCCCCCTTGGATCAAAGAAACCGCTTTTCCTTGTTCATGGTATGGGATTGAACGTTCTTTTGTACACCACCATAATAAGTTATCTCGATCCTGAGCAGCCGGTATACGGACTTCAGGCCAAAGGTCTGAACGGAATTGATAAACCATTGGAATCTATAGAAGAGATTGCTGCTTATTATATCTCAGAAATCATGACCATTGATGCTGAAGAGCCTTATCAGATTGCAGGCTATTCGCTTGGGGGAATGATTGCCTTTGAAATCGGACATCAATTAAGGGAGATGGGAAAGAAGGTGAGTTTTATCGGCCTTTTGGATACCGTAGCAGAGGGAGCGGAAAATAACAGTCCAATTTTGAAGAGGATTGGCTCGAAAGGAAAATATCTGGTGAACTATCTTTCCTGGAATATCTCTTATTTCTTTAAAAACCCGGATGAATCGATGTTCCTGGTCATTAAACGCAGGTTGCGTGGACTCGGGAAGAAAATCAGGGGACTGGATGTCAAGGTCAGTATGGATGAAGGAATTTCAAAGGGAGAACAAAAGGAGCTTCCAAAATACATGCACAAAGTTCATTTGGCGAATACGCGTGCGGGCAGACGTTATGTATTAAAACCCTATATGGGTAGAGTGCATCTTTTTAAGGCAACACGCCAGACATTCTATATTCCTGATCCTGTTAATTATGGATGGGACAAATATGCCCTGGGTGGTGTGGTTATACATCAAATTCCCGGAGAACATTCAAGTACATTTGCTCCACCGAATGATAAACATTTTTCATCCATTCTTCAGAAGAGTTTGGATGAATCTATGGCTCAGTCATGAAAAATACGGATACAATTATAACTACTTCAGAAAAACCGGATAATATATTCCTGGAATCAGATTGGAGTTCTCTTCCCGATTTGAATTCCCCGGTATTGATTATCCTGAAAACAGATGAAGTCAACCCTGAAGAGTTTAATCGTTTTGAAAGTTTTTTATCTGAACAGGAAATTGCAAAGAGCCGCCGGTTCCGTTTTTCTAAAGATAGAAAGAGTTATACTGTAGTTCATGGTTTCTTAAGGCAAATGTTGGGAAGTTATCTTGAGATATCTCCGGAAACCATTGAGTTTGATCATGGATTGTTTGGGAAACCTTCAATTTCAGGATATTCAAGGAAACTGTTTTTTAACCTTTCGCATAGTTCAGGCGTTTCTGCACTTGCGTTTGATCCGGAACACGAGATCGGGGTCGATATAGAGAGAATCGATGAAAAGTTTGAATATGAACCCATTGTCCGGCATTTTTTTACGAAGGAAGAAATGCGCTACATTCAACATTCAAAAGAGGAAGCGGAAAAACGGTTTTATGAGATCTGGACCCGGAAAGAAGCCTACCTGAAAGCAGTGGGAAAAGGAATCACAAAAGACCTTCACGTGGAGGTACTGAAAGAAAAAATGAAAGGGAATCCGGCAACAGACACTGATCTGAATCAAGCGGATTTTTTATTCAGGACGATGATTTTTGAGCAACAGTTTCAAATCACACTGGCAATGAATGAGCACTCGACCGGGATTCGTACATACATTCACCATAAATCATAAGGGTAATGCATAAATTTATTCATATCCCGATCGCACTTTTTCTTATCTGTCATATTGGTAATCAGGAAGTCCGTGCACAAAGCAGCAGGATGATAGTCCCTTCCGGTGTGACGTACATTGATGGAAATTCAAGTCCTTATAACCGGTTAAAACCAGGTGACACCTTGTTCTTTCAGGGAGGAAGCAAACAGTACCTGCAACTTAAAAATTTTACCGGAAGTAACCGGCTTCCTATTGTATTTAGTAACATCAACGGGACAGTTAATATAAATACCGACTGGTACTACGGCATCGTTCTTAATAATTGCCGGTACGTGAGGTTAACCGGTACAGGGGATACGCGATATTTCTATGGTTTTATGATCTCGCGTGTAGCTAAAGGGACTGGACTTAGTATCGGTTATTTGTCCTCAGATGTTGAAGTAGATCATATATATATTGCGAACACATTGATCGCAGGGGTATATGCAAAAACCGACCCTGATTGCACATTATCATCGGTTCGTAGTCATTTTACGCAGTACAATACCGTAATCCATGATAATTACTTTTTGAATACCGGGAACGAAGGGATGTACATTGGCAGCAGCTTTTATTCGGGCGAAACTATCAATTGTAACGGGAAAGACACTGTGGTCTTACCCTGTGTTCTCAAAGGAGTGCGGGTTTACAACAACATTGTAAAATATTCAGGATGGGATGGGATACAGGTTGGCTCGGCGACTTCTGATTGCATGATCTTCAATAATCTCGTGATGTACGATAGCCAGGCAGGAGTGGATGATCAGATGTCTGGGTTCATGATTGGTGGCGGGTCTGATTGCGATTGTTACAACAACTATATTTACAAGGGAAAAGGAGATGGTATCGAAAGTCTTGGACTTGGGAATTACAAGATATACAACAATATAATTGTAGATCCGGGGTGGAATTATTATCCCGGTGATCCTGCCAAAATGAAACATGGGATATATGTTGGTGATGTATCATGTGCGCCCGGTAATTCTTTTTCAATTTTTTTTAATGATATTATCAACCCAAAAACCAACGGTATAAAGTTTTCAAGTACCCGGAGCAGGAATAACCTTATTGCCTCCAATGCTATTATAAATCCTGGTGCAGGAAACAACGGATATATTGTATTGACAGATCCCTCCTGTGTTGTACTGGAGAAGAACAATTATTTGTCCATGACATCCGCCGGAGTTGGTTTTGCCGATACTGCTTGTGCCTTATTTCATTCCTCACCTTTGACTGATTATTCCTCCCGCCCTAAACCCTATAGAAGGGGATTTGACATCGGTACCAACGGATATAACCCTTTGTACCCTCCGTTGAAAGAAGCTTCAATAAGCAATACTAAACCTGCTAACTCAAATTCATTAGCAAAACCACCTTCTTTAAGAATTGACCGGTCACCTTACCCTGATCCTGCAGACACAAAATTGTCTTTGACCTATTTTGTCGGCAGTTCCAATAATGTTATCCTTGACGTTTATAATTCTGCTGGAATTCAGATCTATCACCATGAAGATGCTGGAATGGGAGCAGGAAGTCATAGCATCGATCTTGACGTAACAAATTACCCTTCCGGCGTTTGTCTGTTTACACTGAGGGCAGGAAGAGAAGCCATTTCCGGGAAATTCATTAAAGTACTATAGCGGCTTTCCAACCACAACCCTGAAATTAAAATACGGATGTTGCAGATCGGTCATAATACGAACCCATAAAGGGAGGATCTGCTCAGTTCCGCGCGCACTCGTGATATCGCCAAGGTCGAAAATATTCTCATCTTTCCAACCAAAAGTGATCAGGAGCCCCCTGATCTTTAGTTTTGCATCTGCATCATTTCCACTGAGAAAAACCGTATGATCACCCGGCACCAATGAAGGGTTGACCATCAGGCTGGCATTCATGGTATTGAGGCTCTTCACTACCTTCGCTTCCGGAAATGCCCGCTGGATCTGCTCTCCCAGGGAATCCGTATTACTGACCCAGAGACTGGGTGGCATTCCGTGTGAAGAATCAAGTGGGTTTGAAACATCGAGAAGGATCTTGTTCTTCAAATGATCATGACCTGCATGTTCAAGGGCATTCAGTGATCCCATACCATTGGTGGCATTGATGACGAACTCGCCGGATGCAGCGGCTTCTGCGAACGTGGCCACTTTAATGTTTGTATGGTTTGCATTCCATTCACCGAATTCCGGCCGGCCAAACCGATCGGTTCCTTTATTTGCAAGCGCCTTTTTAACATCTCGCGTTCCCATTGTTACATCATGTCCAAGCGACGCCAGCTTTTCTGCCAGGGTCTGCCCGACAATACCCGTTCCCAATACTGCTATTTTCATATTTCAGGATTTTATAGGATTGATTTGTGTTAATTTTCATTATTCACAAATGTACCATTAATAGCAGATTTTGTCAAGAGAAATAGCAGGGTGCCAAAACGCCAGAATTACCGGTACTATCCTCGTAATTCGTAATTCATAATTGTCAACCACTTTTCACCATTTCTTAAATTTTGTACGTATATTTGTACCTTAAAACGTACAAATAAATCTTTATATGTTAACAACAACAATTTCAGATTTTAGAAAAGATATTAAAAGATATCTTGATCGGGTAACAGAAAACTTTGAAACTCTTATTATTAATAGAGGTAAAGATAGTGGAGTAGTAATAATGTCATTGGAAGAATACAACTCATTGAGTGCTACACAACATGAATTATCCTCTAAAACCAATGAAAAAAGGTTGGACTCAGCAATTGAAAAACTAAAAAGTGGAAATTCATTTCAAAAAGAACTTATAGAACGATGAAATACACTTTTGTTGATGAGTCTTGGGAAGATTATTTGTATTGGCAAAAGACGGATAGGAAAATGATGTTAAAGATTAATGAATTATTAAAAGACATCTCAAGAACACCATATTCCTGTCTTGGAAAACCTGAGCCATTAAAATTTAAATATAAAGGTTATTGGTCAAGAAGAATAAATGAAGAACACCGACTGATCTATAGGTTCAAAGAAGATGAAATTCTCATTGCTAAATGCAGATTTCATTACGATTAAGAATTTAAACCAATGAAATGAGCCGGTAGATAAAGTGTTTTCCTTAATTTTGTCTTTAAACAAATAAACTGAATTAAAGAAATAAAAATTTATTCTACCGGATGAGAGTTATTCCTGTTTTCTTTTTCAAGATTAGTCTATTTTTCTGAAAAATAATTAATATGGACTTGTATAAGTTACTTATAAAGTACTTATATTTGTACTTTATTAAAAATCAATAAAAAATGAAAGCTGCAAATTTCACTGAGTTCAGGACAAAACTGAAACAGTTTCTTGATGATGTTGAAAAGAATAATGAAACATTGATTATTAAAAGAGGGCCTGGAAATGGAACTGTGCTGATTTCATTGGATGAATATAATTCTATACTTGAAACGATGCATTTGCTTAGTTCAAAAGCAAACGCCGACAGGCTATATGAGTCTATTCACCAGATGAAAACAGGAAAATCTTTTCAAAAAGAATTAATTGAAGAATAATGCAAATTATCTTTTCACAAAATGCATGGGAGGATTACATCTCATGGCAGTTGGAAGACAAAAAGATTCTTAAAAAGATTAATGAGCTTATTAAAGATATTCAGCGAACACCTTACAAAGGAGCTGGAAAACCTGAACCGCTAAAATATGATCTGGCTGGATATTGGTCGCGTCGTATTGACCGGGAGCACAGGCTGGTTTATCAGGTAACCGGAAATGAAATCCTGATTTACAGTTGCCGGTATCATTATGATTAAATGACAACCAGTTTGGCGATAAGCTAATGCCAACTCTAAATGATGTTTTACCAATAAAAAAATCCCTCGCAGATTATCCGCAAAGGATTACATGAAGTTGCAGTGAATTGTCTGAAACTTCGTAATTCGTAATTCATCTAAGTGACCCCGGCGGGATTAATCCGGTCTTCTGTGTATTCATATTTTACTGATGTTTTGAAAGTAGGGGCCTAAAGTTAGGCAACTTATTAGGCAAGCAGTTTGGATGTGATCAAGATGGGGTCCTAACCTGTTGATGTCTTTTTCATCCAAAAATAATATTTCAGAAATTTCTTTGTGCAATATTTTGGATTATATTTGGTGGATGGTATGTATTTCAATGCGATTATACAACTGAAATATGATGGATAACCGCAGGTTTCGGATGAAAACATAGTTAAAATAACATCAAGAGTTGAGTTTACCCTTTCGTTAGGCTTAATATTATTTTATAAGATGAAATCAGGAAGTAATATAAAACAACAAACACTTTATCTTTTGATTCTACAAGGTCTTTTATTACTAACCTCATGTAATAATCAAATGGATACATCTACACTCATATATTATAGTCCTAAATACCATCTGATTCATAATTATGAAAAAATTAGTTATATTAAAGAGATTCAAATAGATGCATTACTTGAGAACGACAGTACTGCAACCATAAGCCTCGGACCTTTAACATTTAAAAACAACGTCATTGATCTTGATAGTATTAGTATTAATGGATCCAACAAACGTTTTTGCGAATTTCTGATAAATGTTAAAGAATATGCTTTAATTATCGTTGATTTAGATTACGAGACCCATGCAATTAAGAAAAATGACATTAAGACCATCGAACTATTTTTTCCACTAAAATAATACTAAGCCTAACGAGCGGGCAGCCGCCAATGCGGGCAAAAGTTGGTAAGGATAGTAGTCGGATCTAATGAAAATGATAACGAAACTCGAAGATAAACTCTGCTAACGCCCGCAAAGCGGCTGTCCGCAGAGCGTTATGGGGCAATTATTGTTATAAATACGTACTCAAAACCAGGATTATGAAAACATTTCTACTGACTATTTTCGGAATCTGTTCATTAAACATTGCCCATGCACAACAATTCTCATTTCAAATGAAGTTTGTTGATGCAATAGGAAACAAGGATAGTATTACTCTTGGCTATGATATTAATGCAACAGACTCATTGGATCCTGTTTTTGAAGAAATTAATATTATCTCAAATCCCTACACATCAGCCCTTAATGTACGAGCAGGTAATGTGTGGTTTCAAAAGAATTCATTTAGACTATTCGGTCAAACCGCATTTGAGACGAAAACTCAAATAGTCCCAAATACGTGTGGTAGTGGTAATTTCTGGTCAATATTTCCAGTTGCCGAAATTAATATTGTATCACCTCACTTCCCAATAAAAGCTTATTGGAATCATTCGACCTTCAACAACCCTTGCCTGAACGGGAGTGTTTTTACCAGTGTCCATCCTGGTGGTTGGTGGGATACAGGAGGTTTTAGAGACGAATTAAAATCAACAGACTCCGCTACCTTTTATCAAAATCAATATTATTATATGAACGGACCTGATACTGTTAATGTGTATTGGGTTGCGTTAACTGATTCAACGTTATTGTCACTTGGAGTGAAAGAGCTAAACACAAATTTAAATACCGTAAGTATTTTCCCAAACCCTTCTTCTGAAACCGTTTCAATAAAATCAAACAGTATCTTTGGTGAAATAACTCAAGTAGAATTCATAAATCTGGTCGGACAGACCGTCAAAATCAGTAACAATTCAAGGAACATCAGCATTAGTGAATTATCAAATGGTTTATATTTTGTCAAAGTCAATAACAACTTGGAAAAGACGGTTGTTGTGAAACTCCAGAAGAAATAATCGCCCCATAACAAACCGTCAACCGCAAGCCGGGTTTAGTTGGTAAGGCAAAGGGATCCCGGCTACTGAACATGAGAACGAATCGCAAATATAATGTCAGGTAAAACCCACAATGCGGCTGCACACGAGGCGTTAGGTATAATTATTTTATTAGCATGAAAGAATTTCCTAGCATTGTATATAAGTATAGAACCTGGGATAACTTGTTTCACAGAAACGTAATCACTAAAAATGAGGTGTTTATGGCTTCTGCAAGAGATTTCAATGATCCCTTTGATTGTCGGATACCACAGAATTTTTTACTACTTTCTCCAGCCGAAAAGGATAAATACATCTCTGACCAATTTATTCGGTTGTATCCAATGGTCAATAAACGTACGACAGATCTAGAAAAGAAAATTCACGAAACGGAACGAAGGTTTCAAGATATGGAGACCTACCAAAAAGAGCATGATCAAATTGAATTTGAATATTTTGATAAGTATTTCGGAGTTCTTTCATTGAGTTGTCGATGGAACAGTGTATTATTATGGTCACACTATGCAGCGAGCCATGAAGGGTTTTGTGTAGGCTTTTTTGAAGAGCGGTTAAGAAATTCATTGTTGCCTTATGCAGCTGCCTGCGGATATGTAACTTATCAAGATAAATTCCCTGAAATTAAACCAAAGGTTTATAAGGATCCTAATGATCCTGATATTATAAACAGAAGATTTACTGAAACCCTCACAAAATCATCAGATTGGATCCACGAAGAAGAATATAGAATGTTTATAAATTATTTTCCAAATATTCCAGACAATTCTGGTAGACTTATTCATTTTTCTAATGAAACAATAGCTGAAATAATTATTGGAATGAAAGTGAATCCATTAGTTCGCGATGAAATAATTGAAATTTGCAATTCAAAGAAAATCACGGTTTATCAGGCTAGAAAGTCTAGCTTTAATTTTGAAATTAGCAAGGAAATAATAAAATAACTATACGAGCATGCAGCCTCAATGCGGGGTTTGTCGGTAAGGGAAGTAGTTGTGGCTAATAAAATGGAAACAAAAAGCAAAGATAAAATCTGCTAAAACCCGCAATGCGGCTGCACGCGGAGTATTATATTCAAGCATAATATGTACATCAACATGGCTACACAAAATTTCAATCTTTTAAAGTTCGTAGTTTTACCTTTCTTTTCTTTGTCACTTTTTTGGGGCTGTACTAAACACCCATCTGTTCCTTCAACCATTTACATTCCTGAGAATATTAAGCAATATTCACTTTTTAAAAGCGGAAGTTTCTGGGTTTATAAGAATGAGTTTTCCAACAAAACGGATAGTGCTTATATTCAAAATATTAAACATTCTTTTACAGAAGGTTCCGCGGATCTTGGGCCAAGCATTGAACTTTACGATATCTTTTATGGTGGGGCATTTTATAGGAAATCACATTTCTGGCCTGGAGGGTCTGAATTTGAATTAAACAATGAAACAGGATTCCTATGCATGATTCCAGACAGTCTTTATCCTGGGTATTCGTTTGTAAATGGACCCGATTACAGGTTTAAAATTATAAATATCTATGATTCTATTACCTTAAATAGTAATATATTTTACAACGTTATCGAGACCCGATCCCGAAGCATAATCTCGGAATACGATTCAGTTGTGTATCTTGTTTATCTTGCAAGATCAATTGGACTTATAAAACTTGAACTCCATCAAAACAACGTAGATTCCACATGGAGTTTGTTGAGATTCCATGTATTACAATAATCTAACGAACATGCAGCCGGCATGGCGTTAGCCCAAATTTTAAAAAATAAAACCTATGAGAAACAAAATATTATTAATCTCAATAATCGGTTCTATGTGTCTTTTGATATCTTGTGATTGTGTTGTTGAAAAGCATGGTTTTGTTTACAACTCAAGAACAGAAAAACCAATACCAGGTGCAATTATTAAGGTTGGTAATAGAGCATTTACGACCGACTCTTTAGGTTTTTTTGACATGAATTATATTACAGGATCTTGCAATAACTTGGACCTCCAAGTTGAGAAAAAGGATTATATTACAGAACACCTCAAGATTGAATTAAAGAAAAATGAAATAGTCTATACATTAGGGTATCTCTAAAAACTAAATTGTTAATAAAAAGTTCATATCTTACTGTATATCAAATTTATACATAACTATAAAACGCGTATCTTTGGTAAAAATAATGAAAGATGCGCAAAAACAAGAACCGTGGACTCTTTGAAGACCAATTTCGTCAGGAAAAGATCAGCAACATGAATGACTCTCTGGAACAGTTAAACCGCTTTATCCGTTGGGAAGACCTCCGTCCTACGATAGATAAAGCTTTTCCTGTGACTGATCCTTCATTAGGAGGACGGCCTCCGTATGATCGTGTGATGATGTTCAAAGTACTGGTTCTACAAAGGATGTACAATCTGTCTGATGATAATACCGAGTATCAAATTCTTGACCGCCACAGCTTCTGTAAATTCCTTGGTATAGAATCTTACGCACAGGTACCTGATGCAAAAACCATCTGGAGCTATCGTGAACAATTGAAAACCCATTATATCATTGAAGAAATTTTTTCTTTGTTCAATGAAAAACTTGAAAAGGCTTCCTTGTTGTTAAAAGACGGTGCCATCATTGATGCATCAATTGTACAGGTCCCCAGACAGCGTAATACCCGGGAAGAAAACAAACAAGTTCGTGAAGGCAACGTCCCTGAGGATTGGCAGAACAAGCCCAATAAGCTTGAACAAAAAGACTTGGATGCTGATTGGACCAAGAAAAACGGTAAGACATTTTTTGGATACAAAAACCACATCAAGATCGATAGTGGGAGCAAACTTATTACAAATTATCAGGTTACTCCGGCCAGCGTGCATGACAGCGTCATGATGGAAGATCTGCTTGATCCAGACGAGGAAGATCAGCCGGTTTATGCCGACAGCGCATATAGTGGAAAAAATTGTGATAAAGCTATTAAGGCTGTTAAAATGAAAAATCTTACCCACGAAAAAGCATACCGGAACAAAAAATTGACGGACAACCAAAAACAGCAAAACACAGTTAAATCAAAGACCCGTGCCCGTGTTGAGCATGTTTTCGGATACCAGTGGATGAACCTTAATGCCGGGCAACTAATCCGGAATATTGGCATTGACCGATGTGCAGTAGCCATTGGATTAAGAAACCTCATCTACAACTTTTTCAGATCGATCTTCCTCATAAAATCACAGAAATTAGCAATCATACTGTAAATCAGCCACAAAATGAGTCCATAGGTTACAAAATTTCAAAGAACGACATTCATATTTCTGTTTTTTCAATGACAAGAAAAACAGATCATTTGATATTGCAAGTTTTTGTTTTAAGATTTTTACAAAATCACAGTTTTAAGAGGTGCCCATTAGTAAAATTTACGAAGGATAAAGAGGACAAGATTTATGATAATAGCTCGAATTTTAAAATCAAAAACGATACTATCTATTTTTATTTGAATGAGAAAAACTCGCGGTAACAAGCATGAAGCATCAATGGGGGGGCGGGAAAGAAGGTGGTTGAGTCACTATACATGAATACGTCAAGCAAATATAAAATCAAGTAAACCCCGCACTGCGGCTGCCCGCAGGCAGGCACTTTACACTTGTCTTGTGATCATGTATTATTATCCGACCTGATAGTATAAACCGTTCCTTTATTCCTGCCGATTGATTCTATCTGGTGCTCATTGAGCAAGTAAACCAAATCCTTCTTAATCGTATTCTGGGAATAGGCTGGTAATGCAGCAACAATATCACCGAATTTGACAGGTTGATTGATACGGATGGCTTCCAGTACTTCTTTCTGCCTGGGGTTTAGATATCCGCCCTTATCTTTATAAACATCATACTTCGTGTTGAGAAGATCGATCATCTCCTGCAGGCAATCCAGGAAAAATAAAATCCATTTATCAATCTTTTCTTTCTTAGTGTACCGGTACTTCTGGCCAATCATGAGGGCTTCATAATATTCCTTTTTCCTGCGTTCAATGATATTCTCAAATGAAATATAGGGGACAAAAGAATATCCCTGCCTTAACAGCAGGAGCGTTGTCAATAGCCGGGATAGCCGTCCATTCCCATCCTGAAAAGGATGAATGGAAAGAAATTCATAAACAAATACAGGAATGATCATTAATGGATGAACATCACCTTTCTCCAGGTGTTCATTGCTCCATTGGAGAATTTCCTGGATCTCTTTATCTACAAGGTGCGGTTCTGTTGTATTGAAGATCACCTTCTGCTGACCTCCGGGATAATTAGCTACCACTTTATTTGGAAAGTTTTTGTATTTGCCTCTGTGCCGTACATCCTTTTCACTATGTTTCAAGAGTATTCCGTGAAACTGTTTAATGTAGTTCTCCGTTAATGAAATATCTTTGAAATTGGAATATACAAGATCCATCGCTTCATAATACCCGACTACTTCCTGCTCATCCCTCGATTTGAGCTTTGTGATCTTCATCGAATTAAGCAAGGCTTGAATTTCCTCATCATTCATGGTTGCACCTTCAATACGGGTAGATGACCCGATACTTTGGATGGTTGCAACCTGCCGGAGTTCCTTCAGATACCTGTTTTCTTTTTTCTCAATTCCTATCCAGGTCGACTTGAAGCCATCTATATTACTAATCCTTTTAAGGATATCCTGGTTGATTTTAAAATCGAATTCCAGTTTTTTCTCAAACATATATACCTGTATTATACCTTTATTTTACCCGGTAAATATACGTCAATTTTTTAAAATACCTGTATTTTATCCATATTATACCTAAATAATTTCTCTGATTTTCTGGTAGTGGAAGACTCGCCATTAATGTATTCAAATTAATATTTTCCAATTAAGCTGTTAAAAGACATCGTTTTAACAATCACTTCTAATGTCCTTTCTTTTATACAATTGCAGTGATATTTTCGCTGCATGGATCATGAAATTCTTCTTTGGATAAATACTGACCAGGAATACTTAACTGGTCTTGCACTCTTTGACCGTTACGGATACAGCTCTAAAATGGGCAGGATGCTACGCATTGGGGGAGCAACCGGGAAAAACCGGTTGACTCTGTCATATGAGCTTGACAAGATTGCCAAACACATAGCGGTTTCTGATAAAACTCCTGCTTTGGCGAATCCGCAAATAAAGCAGGATATTTCAAAGACAACACAGCAAGTTCCACTAGATGCCACTAGCATTGAAAAACTCAGATCAGAACAGAAAATGATCTATAAAATGCTGGATAACCGTCATGCAATTCTGCCTTACAGGGAAATCCTGGAGAGAAAAGATATCGCTTTTCAGATCCTTGACCTGGATGATAGTTTAATCGAATTAAAACTAAGGATTGAACATTTTGAAAAGAATGGAGTAATGCTTCCCGAGCCAGTCAAAGAAAAGACAAAATCAGTTTCAGATATGGACACTGCCGGATTGATTCAGCGGCAGATGAATGTTCGTACTTACATCACACGGTACAAACGTCTGGTCGCTGATTCAAAATCCTTAAAGTCCTTGTCCAGGAACCGGGAACTTTTGGAAAAGTTCCAGTTTGAGTTAGATGATATCAATAAAAGACTTGGAAAATGACTTTGTTTTCAACTGAGGATCTCGCAAAGACAAAACCGGATAAGACAAAATCCGCTTCTGTTCCTTTTACAAGGTACTAATCTTCTGACCATTGGCAAAGCCAATGAAAAGCTTCACCAGGTTTTTGGAAAGGTTATCGATGGACATAGTGTTCATTATGCATCACTGGGAGACTGGTCAACACATGATCTTTTATTCTTTCTGCTTGAGCAAACCGGACCGGCCAGAGTCTATTTTACTACCTGGGCTATCTCAGAATATGCCATTCGTCAATTGTATCAATTCATTGAACATGGATTGATCCTTGAACTCAAAGGCATATTCGATTATCGCAATGGGATCCGCAAGCCTGCAGAACTTCAGTTCCTTCAAAAAATCACAACCGATATCAAAGCCGCCAAGTGCCATGCCAAGGTAACAGTGATCGAAAACGACCACTGGGGGATCAGTGTGGTAGGATCCGCAAACTATACCCGGAACCCCCGCATTGAAGCCGGGGTTCTTTGCTGCGATAAAACAGTAGCAGCTTTTCACCGTGATTGGATATTAAAAGAACTCTCAAATACAAGCGCATTTGATCGATCAGAATGAATCGTTCATCACCGAAGTTGAAACCTACGCTTCGCTGATGTTCACAAAAGAAGAAATTGCCGTTATCCTGGAAGTTGATCCTGCTGAACTTGTTGTTCTCCTGCAGGATCATGATAACGTTACTTTCAAGGCATTTCAGCGTGGCAGGCTCAAACGTGAAGCTGAAGTACGCAAAGGCATCTTTGACCTGGCTCAGAACGGGTCTTCGCCAGCTCAGGCCTTTGCCATGAAAATAATTGAGAATGCTAAAATGGATGATGTATGAACATGATCATTTCTGAAACGACCTTCGATCGCATCAGTGAGTATTACCATTCAGATAAAATGAATCTGGACCCCGAGGATGAAGCGATCCGCGTTCGGTGGAGCGCATGCTTCATGCAACTGAATGATGAATTGAGTACCGACCGGGATGTGAGTGTTTTTATGGTCAAACAGTTTGGCATTTCTGAAGGACAGGCCTATAAAGATATTCGCAATTGCAGAAGGCTTTTCGGTGATGTCCGCACCTATACAAAAGAAGCAATGCGATACCATGTAACCCAGTGGGCTATCGAATTGTTAAAAATGGCAAAGCTTAAAAAGGATCTCCGTGGTATGGAAAAAGCCCTGGAACGGATCACCAAAGCCTACAACCTGGACAAGGAAGACCTTTCACTGCCGAATCCTTCAAAATTTCAGCCGCCTGTTCAGTTGCTGACCATTAATTACAACTTTATCAATTCACCTTCCTTCCAGATGATTGACCAGAAAGCCCAAGAGAAACTTCTGGAATTGCACCGCAGGATCGAAGCCATGGCTGATGAATTACACGTAAAAGATTAT
>CAWDBP010000001.1:0-165662 GCA_963800585.1 uncultured Bacteroidales bacterium | reverse complement strand
AGTATCCTTACCGATAATTCCCCATTTTACATAATCTTCATACAATCCGGGAACATCAGGTAATTTTTTGCTTTGCTTCACACCCTTGTTCAGGTTGTTCACATTTACCTGGCCTGTATTGATCTTCAGAAAGGTGAATCCCGCCAACCACAAGAGATTCTTCTGAAATAATTTTCCCTGGAAACTGGCTCCGATTCGTAGCAAATCCCGCTGGTAACGGTAAAACATCCGCGTCTTGTATATCAATGTGTCTTCCTTATCATTTTCCCAGGGATGATTATAAACCGACTGATAACCATTGAATCCATAAAAATTCAGGGCCTTCTCGGTAAGGTAAGTAACATCAGCAGTGACCCTTATTTTTGGGATCAGCTTTTTTGAATCGAAAAAGAATTGGTTGATCCCGGTACCTTTTGTGTAACGTGAAACCTCAAAATAAAAAGAATGAAAGTATTGCGGATAAGTTGAACCATCACCATAATAATAAATATTTGCCAGGGCACCATACTGAAAACCCATGTCGGCGTCGTAGCTCACTGCTGGCAATCCGCCAAAGTTCCATCCCGTTTTTACTTTGTCTTTTTTGTTATCCGTCGTAAGCGAGTCTGAGGTGTTCCCTGCCAGAATATGGGAAGGGAAGAGGAACTGACAGGCCGGGAATAAGAGAAAGTAAAGGAACTTCATCTTTTGGGAATTGATGGATAAAACTACGAAAATATGCGATAATAAGCAAATTTAGAAACATCTGTTTACAAGTTGTTTATTAAGGATATTAACTTTCTTCAGATTACATTTTTATCAAGAAATTAATATTTCCCCTGTTGATTTTTGCTAATGTCTTAGTATATTTGGTGAATAAATTTTATTATTCGATTCAGTTTTAACCTTAAAAACGCACCAATGAAAAGGATGATTTACCTTTCTCTGGCATTGGTCCTGTTGGGTTCCATTGCCTTGGCACAATACCAAAAAGTACAAATCAGCAATGAAGTTGCAAAGAAATACCAGCTCCCGCTGAATCCCAAAAAATCCAACATTATGACGGTTAAGGAGGTCAGATCCTCCAACCTCGACAGGAATCTTCCCGAATGGAATTCAAACCTGATTGGTTTTGCTTTTATTCATGAGCTTCCGGAAGAAGTTCAAAAAGAAATTGCAGATAAAACCCAACAAAAAATAAATAACCTGAAAGGGAATTACCCGGATGAACCAGCAGGGTCAGTTTTAAGCGCCCCAATCATCGGAACAAACTTTTCAGCCAATGTCTATGCAGGATTTACCCCACCCGATAACTCACTGGCTATCTCAAACGGTGGCTATATAGTTTCCGTGGTCAACAGCAATCTCCAGTATTACGATATGAACGGAAATAATCTTTATTCATCTTCTTTTACGAACTTTTTTAACGATCCATCCCTTACAGGAATGCTTTATGATCCCTGCGTACTTTATGATTCCGGATCCGACCGGTTTTTCATGGTCATTCTCCACACAACGGCTTCTGCAACCTCAAAAGTTGTTTGTTGCTTTTCAAAATCAAACAACCCGAATGATGGATGGTATTATTACAAACTGACCGGGAACCCATTAGGTAACGGCTGCTGGTTTGATTATCCCAAGATCGGGGTTTCAAACAACGAGGTTTATGTTACCGGTAACCTGTTTTTCGACAATGGCAGCAATTGTGAATCCGTCATTTACCAGATAACCAAAGCAGGTGGATACAATGGTGGAAACCTGGGCTGGCAATACTGGCATAATATTTCAAACTCACCTTTTACCATGGTCCCTGCATCTTATGGTCAGCAAGGAAACTATGGTCCAGGGATCTACCTGGTGAGCACGCATGCTTCCGGTAATACAAAGGAGATCGATTTTTATGAAATTACCGATGATTTGACTGGATCGCCTCAAATCAATGCATACACTGTCGCTGCAACTTATAATCTTGCCGGTAATGCTTTGCAAAACGGCACCTCCGTGGTTTTAAATACTGATGATACAAGGGTATTCAGTGCTTTTTACCTGAATGGGATCGTTCATTTTACATTCCATTCTCAGCGTACTGCTAACTATTACGGTATCGACTACAATCGTCTTACAGTTTCTTCATTATCAAATTGGAATAGCAATTTCGGTGCTGATGGTTATGATTACTGTTACCCTGCAGTTGCCTCATTCGGCACCAGTTCAACAGATAAGTCTGTGATGATTGCATTCTCGCGCAGCAGCTCGACAATCTATCCGGAAACACGAGTAGTTTATTTTGATGATACAGGAAATAGTTCTTCTTCCACACTTTTAAAGACCGGAGAAACATACGTAGACGTCCTTCAGAGCAATGGGGTAACCCGGTGGGGAGACTATACAGGCATTTCAAGAAAACAGGACGCATCTTCCCCTGAAATCTGGATGAGCGGATGTTACGGTGCATTGCAAGCAAATGAGAATGCCCTGAATACCTGGATTGGTCAGATAACGGGTGTTTCCTTTGGGGTCCCAGGTAACAAAACCCTTCCGGCAGAAAGGATGAAGGTGTTTCCAAATCCGGCTTTTGACGTTTTTAACCTTGAGTTTTTTATGGATTCGAGATCCCCTGTTGAAATTGTGATCAATGATGTTTCGGGAAATCTGGTGAAACTACTTTTAAAAGATATGGCTGAAGAAGGCAGGAATCTCTTCACATTTAACAAAGGGGCTCTGACAAAGGGGATTTATTTTTTACAGGTTAGGTCCGGCAAAAAAATCATAGCGGATGAAAAGATTGTTATTGAATAGCCTTATTCTTTGCACCTGGTTTGGAATGGTTTTCTTTTCCTGTGCTGAAAAAGGAACAAAGGGAGATAGTGCTGCAGGCAGCCGGGCAGACACATCCCTTAAGAACGAGCATACTCCTGGAAATCCTGCCACCAGCAACCAAACCAACACTAAGAAACCAGGAATTGATACCGCATTGCAGTACAAAATGGAGATCCGGAATAATGGTCCCGAACAATCCAGGATTGAC
The DNA here is from genome assembly GCA_963800585.1 of uncultured Bacteroidales bacterium. Lineage (GTDB taxonomy): Bacteria > Bacteroidota > Bacteroidia > Bacteroidales > FEN-979 > FEN-979. The sequence goes on along the minus strand of CAWDBP010000001.1, from coordinate 162,655 downwards.
AGTATCAAGAATGCAAAAACAAAAAAGAAAAAATAATGTTATATTTGATGCAAATAATCATGACCTATGGACGAATTTGAGAAGATCCTCGATCTTAATAATGAGTTTGAAGCTGAGAACATGGAGGAGGTGCTGAAAGAAAGGAATATCCCTTATGGGATCGTCCCGGTATCGGATTCTGCGTTTGGCAGTATTGAAGTTCTCGAAAACGGGTGGGGTTACCTGGAAGCTCCATCTCGCTTTAAAAAGGAGATACTTGACATCTATGCAGATATTACGAAAGAATAATCTACGTATTGCTGCAGGATAAATAATTCCACTCCCTTTGACGGGATCATGAAATTTTATTATCCACTGACTTTTCTTTCTTGTTTAATTCATGAGAGAAACTTTTATCTTTGCACCGGTGAGGAATTTCTTCAAAATACTACGATACGCAAAGCCCTATTGGTGGCATGCCTTCCTGAATGTCCTTTTTAACATCTTTGCCGTATTCTTCTCGCTGGTATCTTTCACTTTGTTCATCCCGGTTCTTCAGATGCTGTTTAATCAGATGGAAATCCCGAAATCTGCACCCCCACTGATTTGGACCGACTTTAATTCACTAAAGGATAATTTTTATTTCGAATCGGGCAAACTGATCCACATTTATGGAAACAGCAGGATCCTCATCTACATCGGCATCATCATCATTATCCTTTATTTCTTTAAGAATTTTTTCCGTTATATGGCGATGTACTTCCTTGCGGTTGTTAGGAATGGTGTTGTCAAGGACCTTAGGAACGCCCTCTATAAAAAGGTACTCATCCTGCCGTTGTCCTATTATAACGAACAGCGGAAAGGAGATATCATAGCCAGGATGACAAACGATGTTCAGGAGGTGGAATGGTCGATAATGAGCTCGCTGGAAATGGCCTTCCGCGATCCTATCACAATGGTGGCATACATTGTAACGTTGTTTGTCATCAGTCCATCCCTGACGATTTTTGTTCTCGTCCTGCTGCCAGTCAGCGCCATTGTCATTGGTCGTATCGGGAAAAGTCTGAAACGCACTTCCGATAAGAGCCAGAAAAAAATGGGCTTTATTCTTTCCATGATCGAAGAATCGATCTCAGGGCTAAGGATCATCAAGGCGTTTAACGCGATCAACTTTGCTGACAACCGGTTTAAAAAGATAAATCAGGATTACACAAGGCTAATGATACGCCTATATCGTAAACGTGACCTGGCCTCCCCCCTCAGTGAATTTCTCAGTGTTATGGTCGTAACCATTGTTCTATGGTACGGCGGAAACCTGGTATTCACCAAAGGTAATTTACTTGATGCTGCTGCATTTTTAGTGTACCTTGGTATTTTTTCCCAGTTGATGCCCCCGGCCAAATCAATTACCCAGGCATATTATAATATTCAGAAAGGTGCAGCTTCTGTCGAAAGGATCACCCAGGTCCTGGTTGCTCCGGAAGTGATAGAACAAAAACCGGATGCCATCGGGAAGAAGGATTTTATAAACAAGATAGAATACCGTAATATCAATTTCCGGTATGACAAAGAGAATGTACTGCAGGATTTCTCGCTGACTATTTCAAAAGGGAAGACCATTGCAGTGGTTGGACCTTCCGGGGCCGGAAAATCGACAATGGTAGATCTTTTACCCCGTTTTTATGATTGTTCAGAAGGTGAAATTCTTATTGATGGAATTCCGATCCGTAATCTGGTAATCGAAGATCTGAGAGGATTGATGGGAATTGTATCCCAGGAAACAATATTGTTCAATGATACGATTTTCAACAACATTGCCTTCGGGATGGTGAATGTAAGTGAGGAAGATGTGATCTCTGCTGCTAAAGTAGCCAATGCACATGAGTTTATCGAGAAAATGCCTGAAGGATATTATACCAATATAGGCGACCGTGGAACTAAGCTTTCAGGAGGTCAGCGTCAGCGGTTAAGCATTGCACGTGCCGTACTGAAGAACCCGCCAATCCTGATACTCGATGAAGCAACCTCTGCATTGGATACCGAATCAGAACGACTGGTGCAACAGGCCATCGAAAACCTTATGCGAAACCGCACTTCTATTGTAATCGCACACAGGCTTTCCACAATACAATTTGCCGACGAGATCATTGTATTACAAAATGGACAGATTGTCGAGCGAGGCACGCATTTCGCTCTTCTGGAGGATAACAAGGTTTACAAGAAGCTTTACGACCTTCAATCCTTCGTCTGAAACCTCAGAAAAGAGAAGATGTTTTTTTCAGGATCCTTCTGTAAAATGACAGAACGTTTGACCTGGAAACAAATCCAAGATATTTTCCATTCCGTGTAACAGGAATATTCCACAGATTGGAATTCTCCAGTTTTGACATGACTACTTCCATATTTTCACCTGCATCAATGGAAAGAATATCCCTTGAAACGATATCCCCGATGGTTAGGCTTTCGTTAATTTCCGGCCGGAAAAGCAATTCCTTCACATTATCAAGCTGAATAACGCCGATGAAATTTTTATCGGCATCGACCACAGGAAAGATATTACGGTTACTATTTGTAAAAGCCTCGATCAGTTTCCCGAATTTGTCCGTAATCAGGAGCGGAAAGAATTCTGTTTCAATGAGATCGTCAAGAAGGATCTGGCGGAGGACATTAGTGTCTTTATCACCGGTAAATACATGTCCTTTTTGAGCCAGTTTTTTTGTATAAATCGAGTAAGGCTCAAAGTATCTGCTGATGAAATAAGAAAGTGCTGAAACGATCATTAGCGGAACAAAAAGAACATATCCGCCTGTGATCTCTGCAATCAAAAAGATGGCAGTCAGTGGTGCATGAATTACACCGGCCATAATGCCAGCCATTCCTACTGCTACAAAATTGTTGATGTGAAGATCGCTGATGCCTGTCGTGTTCACCAGGAAGGCGAGTCCGAAACCAGCCATGGCACCCGTGAAGAGAGAAGGAGCGAAGATGCCTCCATTTCCTCCGGAACCAAGTGTCAGGGCAGTAGCGATGGGTTTTATCATGACGATTGCAAACACTGTAATAATTAACTCCCAGGGATTATCATGGAACCCACTGAAAATGCCGTTGTTCATGATATCCTGGAAAGATCCCTTCAGGAGGGCTGTTACCGTGATATATCCTTCACCAAACAGAGGAGGGAATAGAAAGATCAGCCCGCATAAAAGTAATCCTCCAACCAGGGCTTTTAAGTAATTCTCCTTCTCCGTTTCCATTTTCTCCTCAATGAAAAGTGAAACCCTTGTCATATAAACGGAAATAAGCCCACAGATAACGCCGAGAAGGATATAAAAAGGGATGGCATGGTAGTACCAGTCGTTGGTGATCAGGTAAAATAATTGGCCGCGGTACAAAAGCTTTGAAACGATGATGGAGGTGGCGGTGGATATCAGAAGGGGAATGAAAAGCGGGATGGTTATATCCGTGAGCAAGACTTCGATGGCAAAGATGACACCCGCGATGGGGCAGTTGAAAACTGCTGCTATTCCTGAGGCAGCTCCACATGCAAGAAGTAACACCCTTTCCTTGTCTCCGAAGCCAAGCCGGGTAGCAATGTTGGAGCCGATCGCTGAGCCTGTGATGACAATGGGAGCTTCTAACCCTGCACTGCCACCAAAACCCACTGTTATTCCGCTGGTAATAATGTGTGAGTACATCTTGTTTCCTTCCACCCGGCCTGATTTGCGAACGATAGAAAAAAGAATACTCCCCAACCCTTTTTCCAGTTTACCTTTAAAGAAAACTCTGACCACCAAAACTGTCAGCAAAATACCTATGACCGGCAACAGAAAATACCAGGTACGATGTGTTGAAACCTTGAAAAGATCTTCGGATATCTGTTGCATAAGGTGTACAAAAGTCTTCAGAACGATAGCTGATAATGCAGATATGATCCCCACCAGTATGCTTGCCATTACAAGCATGGTGCGGCTTCCTAAATGAGACTTATGCCAATCTGTGAAACGTCTGAGGAGTTTGTGAAGCACCTTGAGAAATGATATTTATCGTACGCCTCAAAGATAAAGAAAATGCAATGATAAGGGAAAAATAATCAATTCGTTTGACACTTCACCCCGGCAGAATCTTCAGAGGTTTACCATCCCAAGCATAAAATCTTCCACGCGTTGTTTGAGGATCTTTGTCCGGCAGGTATAATTGTTAATGATCAGCGTGAAAATAATCTTTTTCCCACTCAGTGTACTTACATATCCGGCGTAGCTTCTGACACCCCCAAGAGAACCGGTTTTAGCATGGATCCTTCCCTCGCCAGAGCTTCCTATAAGCCATTTATGCATAGTTCCTGAGATCCCGGCTAATGGTAGTGAATTGTAAAAAACCGGGAATACAGGTGAAGTGGTCATTTTATAAAGAACATCTGCCAATTGTCTTGGGCTGGCAATATTATCATGTGAACGACCGCTTCCATCACACATATTCATTCCTGAAATGTCTATCCCTTTATCTTTCCAGTACTCCATCACGGCTTGTGTCCCATGCACGAAATCATATTTGCCGTATTTCTGCTGTCCGATTTTCTGTAACAACCGGTTAGCACGCCAGTTGATACTGTTCAGGTTGGTAATCGTGACTTCCTGATAAATGGGCTCACCGAATAACTCCAGTGCGGCTGCTGTAGTCAGAATCTTTTGAGTGGAAGCAGGAACCATCCCCAATGCAGCATTATGATCAAAAATCATATTTTGCATGCCTTTTGTGAAATCATAGATTGTATACCCTATGGTAGCACCCGTAAAACAGGGATCATGGATAAAATGATCGAGTTCGGCTGACAATGAATCAAGCTTTACTTTTTCATTAAGCCGGATTGCGGTAGAGTCTATCGTTGTTGTTGCCTGCTTCTTTTCCCCGCCATGTTTGCAGGAAAGAATTGTGACTGAAAACAGGAAAACAATAATAAATTGGGAAATCCGGTACATATCAGGGAAACAAATTATGCAGCAAATATCGTAAAAATCCTGACAACCAATCGCAATTCCCTGAGAAGCTAAATCAGGTATTTTATAAAACATTAACATATTTATTTTTGTCAATTTAACATATATTTCTAATTTCGTCCGTTCATACATAATTAATTGGTTGACTGTGAATTTGTTCACAATTAATATTATTAAAAGATGAATATATGATCAGGAAAGTTCTCGTTGCAAACAGGGGGGAAATTGCAATTCGTGTGATGCGATCATGCCGGGAATTAGGGTTGGTTACTGTGGGGGTTTATTCGGAAGCCGACCGTAAATCCATGCATGTAAGGTATGCCGATGAGGCTTATTATATTGGCCCGGCACCATCACGGGAGAGCTATCTGAACATCGATAACATTATTGATGCGGCAAAGAAATCGGGGGCTGATGCCATTCACCCGGGCTATGGTTTTTTATCAGAGAATGCAGCTTTTTCTGATCGTTGTAAACAGGAGGGGATCATCTTTATCGGGCCATCCGGTTATTGCATAGCTACGATGGGAGATAAGATCACAGCCAGGCAGACCATGACCAAGGCGGGTGTACCGGTTGTTCCCGGTACGACAGAAAAGATCACAGATGAAAATATGGCCTTGGAAATTGCACGACAAATTGGATTTCCTTTGATGATAAAAGCCTCTGCCGGTGGCGGAGGAAAAGGAATGCGACTAGTACGCGATCCCCATGAAATGCTGCCATTTTTCCGAACGGCAAAATCTGAAGCGATGAATTCCTTTGGCAATGATTCCGTTTACATTGAAAAGTACATTGAATCACCTCACCATATCGAATTTCAAGTACTTGCAGACCAACATGGAAATGTGATACACCTTTTTGAACGTGAATGTTCGATACAACGCCGGCATCAAAAAGTAATCGAAGAAACACCATCCCCATTGATGACGCCTGAACTGCGGGATGAAATGGGAAAATTTGCGATCGCTGCAGCGAAAGCTGTGAATTATGAAGGCGCAGGTACCATTGAATTTATCGTTAATGATGCATGTGATTATTATTTCCTGGAGATGAATACCCGTTTACAGGTAGAACATCCGATCACGGAAAGAGTAGTGGGGGTTGATCTTGTGAAAGAACAAATAAACATTGCAAATGGGTTACCCCTGACTTTGCAACAGGATGAACTAAAACAGAACGGCCATGCCATCCAATGCCGGATCTATGCTGAGGATACTGATCATAACTTCATGCCTCAACCGGGTGTAGTTACACATATCACTGTTCCGCTTGGATTGGGTGTAAGGTATGATGGATATGTTTATGAGGGCTATGAAATTCCCATGCATTATGACCCACTGATCTCCAAACTGATTTCTTGGGGAAAAACCCGGTCGGAGTCTATCGCCCGTATGCGCAGGGCGCTATATGAGTACAAGATAACCGGCGTAAAAACAAATATTAAATTCCTGGAAAGGATCATGGATGTTCCTGATTTTATTGGTGGAAAATATAATACCCATTTTATTGAACAGAATCATGACCGTCTTTTTGCTTCCAAATTATGTGGAACCGAATGTGAAGACATGGCTATGATTGCATGTTTTATAGATTATCTTGATAAGATCGAAAAGGTTCAACCCCAAAAATTCACAGAAGAATTCGCTTCAACCTGGAAGGATTTCGGAAGAAAAAGAAGTGTTTTACGATTATAAAACTCAATATTTATGGCATATGAAATCAAGCTTGAACATCGCACGGCCCGGATTGAATTGTTGAACAGGGCAGGAAATAAGGTGCTTCTTGAGGTGGATGACAGAAAGTATGACCTGGATGTTGTGATGGTGGAAAAAGGTGTCTATTCGATTCTTTACAACGGGCATTCTTACAATGTTGAGCTCATAGAAGGAGAAACGAGCAAGGAATATATTGTGAACACTTTTGCCAGGTCATTTGTGGCCGAGATTATTGATGCCGAGACAAAATACAGGGAAAGCAGAAAGTCAGGAATCGATTCTGAAGGCAGCAATAATATCTCATCCCCAATGCCTGGTAAAGTAGTCAAAATCCCAGTCAGTGTTGGCGATCAGATTGTTTCCGGCCAGACTCTGATCGTTGTTGAAGCCATGAAGATGCAAAGTGAATTTAAGGCCGCCGCCGATCGTGTTGTAAAGGAGATCCTGGTAAAAGAAGGTGACATAGTAAATGCACACCAGATTATGATTAAGTTGGAATAAAGGTCGTGAACAGAGGATAGGGAATGGCGAATTAAACTGAATATATGCCTTGTCTCAATAATTGGTAACTCATAATGTTTAATTCATAATTAATTTCAAGATGCAGACTCCAGAGGAAAGCTACCATCTGTTAGAAGAGAAAAACCGCCAGGCAGAACTGGGTGGTGGGATCGACAAAATTGAAAAGCAGCACCAGGCAAAACGAATGACGGCCCGCGAACGTATTCTGGGTCTCCTTGACCCAAATACATTCGTAGAATTTGATAAGCTTGTTACCCACCGGTGTAAGGATTTCGGGATGGAGAAAAAGAAAGTTTATGGTGATGGCATGGTAACCGGCTATGGCAAGATCGATGGCCGGTTGGTTTTCGTCTTTGCCCAGGATTTTACTGTCTTCGGAGGAACGATGAGCCGCGCAAATGCCGATAAGGTTCTCAAAGTTATGGATACAGCCATGAAAGTTGGAGCCCCGGTGATAGGTCTCAATGATTCAGGTGGTGCCAGGATCCAGGAAGGTGTCGAAAGCCTTGCAGGGTATGCTGATATTTTTTACCGTAATGTCATGTCTTCAGGCGTAATCCCTCAGATTTCTGCTATTATGGGACCCTGTGCCGGTGGGGCAGTATATTCTCCGGCCATGACCGACTTCATCCTGATGGTTAAGGAAACAAGTTATATGTTTGTCACCGGTCCGGAGGTGATCAAAACGGTTACCCATGAAGAAGTGACCATGGACGAACTGGGAGGTGCCATGACACATAATTCAAAAAGTGGTATCGCACATTTCGCTGCTGAGAACGATGAGCAGGCACTAATGATGATCCGTGAGCTAATGGGGTTCCTGCCGTCAAACAACATGGAAGATCCCCCAACGCAACCTTGTACAGATGATATCATGAGACAGGATGAAGCGCTTCAAACGATCATTCCTGCAGATCCGAACAAGCCATACGACATGAAGGAAATCATCAATGCCGTAGTAGATAATCACAACTTCTTTGAAGTGATGCCGCATTATGCACAGAATATAATAACCGGCTATGCCCGGTTTGCCGGGAAACCGGTTGGTATCGTGGCGAATCAACCAGCCTACCTGGCAGGTGTGCTTGACATCAATTCAGCTATAAAGGGCGCAAGGTTTGTAAGATTTTGCGATTGTTTTAACATCCCTTTGATCACCTTTGAAGATGTGCCTGGTTTTCTTCCGGGAACGAACCAGGAATTTAATGGTATTATCAAGCACGGGGCGAAATTGCTCTATGCCTTTTGTGAAGCAACCGTTCCCAAGATCACAGTTATTACACGTAAAGCCTATGGTGGAGCGTATTGTGTAATGTCGAGCAAGCATATCGGCGGGGATGTGAATTATGTCTATCCGACTGGTGAAATTGCAGTTATGGGGCCGGAAGGAGCCGTCAATATTCTACATAAAGGGAGGCTTACAGAAGATAAGCGGGCAGAAGCAGTGGATGATTACCGTAACACCTTCGCAAGTCCTTATAAAGCTGCTGAATTGGGATATGTCGACGAAATCATCTATCCAAAAGAAACACGGATTAAACTCATACAGGCGCTTGAATTGACCCAAAACAAGAGCAAAACAAATCCCCCCAAAAAACACGGAAATATACCGCTATAAGTAATAAGGCTTATAAAGAAGAAAAGATAGAAAATTAATATCAATAACGAGATGAATCCTTTAGATTAACAATAAGGGATTATTCACAGGATGAACAAAATGTAATATCTTTGGATATTTAATTATCATCCGGTTATGAATAATCTTAAGGATCAGATAAAAAGTCTTTCTTCAGAATATTTTGAGGAAATATGTGCAATCCGCCGTCATTTTCATCAACATCCGGAACTTTCCTGTGAAGAATATAAAACCGCCGATTTCATTTGTAAAAAGCTTGATGAATACGGGATCACTTATGTCAAAGGAGTTGCGGAAACCGGAATTGTCGGCATCATCAACGGGGTCAACCCGGAATCAAGAAACATTGCATTGCGGGCTGATATGGATGCATTGCCCATTCGTGAAGAAAATGCAGTTGAGTACAAATCCCTGGTCCCTTCAAAAATGCATGCCTGTGGTCATGATGTTCACATGGCAAGCCTGCTGGGTACAGCAAAGATCCTGAACCGGATTAAAGACCGGTTTGAAGGGAGTGTAAAATTGATCTTTCAACCTTCAGAAGAAACCTATCCCGGAGGTGCCATCCGCATGATTCGTGAGGGTGTACTAAAGAATCCGGAACCCGTTTCCGTAATCGGCCAACATGTGATTAACACTGTGGACGTGGGAATGATAGGTTTGAAACCAGGACCTTACATGGCTTCTACGGATGAAATTTATCTTACCGTCAAAGGTAAAGGCGGACATGCTGCAACTCCCGAACAGGTGATCGATCCCATCCTGATCGCATCCCATATTGTAGTAGCAATGCAGCAGATTGTCAGCAGGAATGCAAATCCAATTATCCCGACGGTGGTTTCATTTGGCAAGATCTGCGGGGAAGGCCGGACAAATATTATTCCCGATAGGGTTACCATTGAAGGCACAGTCAGGACTTATGATGAGGCCTGGAGAAGGACTATTCATGAAAAGATTACCTTCATGGCATCATCAATTGCAAAAGGGATGGGGGGGAGTTGTGAAGTGAGAATAGCGCATGGGTATCCTTTCCTTGATAACGATGTTCAACTAACCTCTAAAATCCGTGAATGGTCCATAGAATATCTTGGAGAAAAGAACGTTCTTGAGCTTGATGCGCGAATGACATCGGAAGATTTTTCCTACTTTGCCAACAAACTGCCTTCCTGTTTTTACAGGCTTGGGATCAGGAATGAAGAAAAGGGCATCGTTTCCAATCTTCATACCAGTACATTCGATGTGGATGAACGTTGCCTGCAAACAGGAATGGGACTCATGGCATGGATCGCCATCAAACGGTTGAACCAGTAATCTTTAATTATGCGCCAGCGATTTTTTTATTTTTTCCTCTTCATATTCACTATTCACTGTTCACTTATAACTGATCAATGCATTGCACAGGATCATCCGGCTGCCACTGTCCCTGTACTACCATTCCAGACAAATGCCTCAGATAATAATGATGAACAGGTTGCCATGCAATTTTACATGGACAGAGAATTTGCAAAGGCGGCAGACATCTATGAAAAGTTATATGCCCTGAAACCTTCATTTTCCCTCTATTCCTATTATTTTGTCTGCCTGGTTGAGATTGGCGATTTTAACAGGGCTGAAAAACTGGTAAAATCCGCCCAGAAAAATGATAAGGAATCCCTGAAGTTCATGGTCGACCTGGGTTATATTACTTACAGGAAAGGTGAAGAGGAGAAAGCCAAAAAAATATACGATGAAACTATCCGGAAACTTGAACCAAATCAGCAACAGATTTCTGATCTTGCGAATGCTTTCATCAGCCGAAATGAGAATGAATATGCAGAAAAGGTTTACCTGAAAGGACGTCAGCTCCTGAATAATACATATACTTTTGGATTCGAACTCGCGATGATCTATGAAAGGACCGGGGAATTTAATAAAGTGCTGAATGAATACTTTGGATTGCTGGAATTTAACAATACCTATCTGACATCCATTGAAGACCGCTTACAATTTGATCTGGCCAATGATCCTGATAATTCAAAGAACGAGGCATTCCGTAAGTACGTGCTGGAGAAAACACAGAAAGAGCCCGATAAAACTTATTATTCGGAAATGCTTTGGTGGTATTCCATTCAGCAAAAAGATTTTGATCTTGCATTGATCCAGGCGCGTTCACTTGACCGTCGTTTAAAGGAAGACGGAGGAAGGGTTTTTCAGCTGGCAAAAATGGCAGTATCAAACCAGGAATATGAATCCGCGATTGAAGCCTATAAATATGTGGTATCCAAAGGCAAAGAATTTCCTTTTTATGATGAAAGTCGAACGGAATTGCTGAATACAACATTCATCCAGTTGGTTTCACATCCAAATCCATCTCAAAAATCCCTGACCGATCTTGAAAAAGAGTTCGAAAAAGAGATTGCCCTCACTGATAATCATAATCAGTTTGTAATTCTTACGAAAGACCTTGCACACCTTGATGCTTTTTTTCTTGGGAAGAATGAATCAGCCATCGAAATGTTGTCGAAAATTGTGGAAAGAAATGATATCGACCTTAAACTAAAATCACAGGCAAAGCTGGAACTGGCTGATATATACCTGTTCACTGACAATGTTTGGGAGGCCACTTTGTTGTATCAACAGGTCTATATGGATTTTAAAAACGATGAAATCGGGGAAGACGCTAAATTTAAGAATGCAAAATTATCCTATTACATTGGTGAATTCAAATGGGCACAAGCGCAGCTGGACATCCTGAAAGCCGCTACCGCGAAACTTATTGCCAATGATGCAATGGCGTTATCACTTTTAATCAGCGAACATTTTGATGCCGATAGTAACACCATTGCATTGGGATATTTTTCACATGCCGATCTTCTTGAATACCGGAATAAAAATGAAGACGCCCTGAAAACGTTAGATTCGATTTCATTGGCATTCAAAGATCATACGATATTTCCCCATATGTACATGGAAAAAGCTGATATCCTGAGAAAAGAGGGGAAATTTCAGGAAGCAGATACCCTCCTGGGAACAATTGTCAGGACTTATCCTGACGATGTGCTGGCCGATCAGGCCCTCTACCTGCGCGCCCGTATGAATGAGGAAGATATCAAAGATAAATCTAAGGGAATGGCATTTTATGAAGCGCTGATGAGTAAATATCCTGGAAGCATTTACGTTCCGGAATCCCGGAAAAGGTTCAGGCTATTAAGGGGAGATAAAGGATTCTAAAATGATACGGCCGAAAAAACACCTGGGTCAGCATTTCCTCCATGATGAAAACATCGCTCGCAAGATTGTCGGTTGTCTTTCAAAGGATATCATCAATGTTGTAGAAGTAGGTCCGGGGTCAGGAGTTCTGTCAAAATATCTTCTTGAAAATCCCGGGTTGAATTCCATTTTTTTTGAAATTGATAGCGAAGCAGTCTTGTATCTTCAAAAACAATACCCGGCCATTTCAGGCAGGTTGATGGAGAAAGATTTCCTGCAGGCAGACCTTTCCGGAATTCCTGTTCCGTTTGCAGTCATTGGGAACTTTCCTTACAATATTTCCACCCAGATCCTTTTCCGGGTGCTCGAATATAGAAATTCGGTCGCAGAAGTAATTGGCATGTTCCAGAAAGAGGTTGCCGAAAGAGTTGCATCACCCCCGGGGTCAAAAAAGTATGGTATCCTTAGTGTCTTGCTGAAAGCATGGTTCGATATTGAGTACCTGTTCACGGTAAATGAATCAGTGTTTTATCCTCCTCCCAAAGTCAAATCTGCCGTTATCCGTATACAACGAAATGAAATAAAAAAACTGAATTGTAATGAGGAACTTTTTTTCACCACGGTAAAAACTGCATTTAACCAAAGAAGAAAGACATTAAGAAATGCCTTGAAAGGGATGATCCCTTCAGGGAAATTACTTTCCCCCGGAATTCAAGCATTATTGGACAAACGTGCGGAACAATTGAATGTGGCTGACTTTATAGAACTGACAAGAACCATCGAGGAGGTCACTCAGAGTTAATTTAAAATTCCTACTTTTGCATTTCTACATGACTTGTAAACCATGAGAAAGAATTCGTCCAAATCGAAAACTCCACTGAGGACCTCACCCGGTAGGACCAGAATTCCACCTAAAGAGGTAGTGAAAACAAATAGTTCAAAAAAAGCAAACCGTTATTTTGTTCTCTTCATTTTTGTATTTAGCCTTATTCTATATGGCAATACTGTTCTCAACAAATATGCGGTGGATGATAATTTCGTAACAGGCCCGAAAAATGAATTAGTAAAAAAAGGATTTGCAGCGATTCCCCAGATATTTTCCAGTTACTATATAGACACGAAAGGTAATGTGGGTAGCCAGCAATCCGATTACCGGCCTATCGTTAAGATGACCTTTGCCATTGAATACGGTTTGTTTGGTAAGCTGAAGCCCGGTATAAGCCACATCATCAATGTACTTCTCTATTTCTGGATTTCCACCCTGCTGTTTTTCATTTTAAAACGTTTGCTTAGGAATTACAATATCCTCTTTCCATTCCTGATTACTCTGCTTTTCATGGTTCATCCGGTTCATGCGGAAGTAGTTGCCAGCCTTAAAAACAGGGATGAATTGCTTTCGTTTCTCTGTGGTCTTGGTGGTCTGCATTTTTTTCTGAAGTATGCCGAGAAGAAAAAGATCATCTATGTTATTGCAGCTCTGTTCGTTTTCATTACGGGCTACTTGTGTAAATCGTCAATAACCCCTTTCGTTGGAATCTATCCTTTGGTGCTGTACTTTTTCACTGATATGAAACCGAAAAATTTCATCTGGATATTCGGGGCAGTATTGATTGTGGGATTTCTCTCCTATTACATCCCTCACCTCTTTCTTCCGGCTCCCATCCATGTGAATGCCTTTGTTGAAAATCCACTGTTCATGAATAAAAATCTCTTTATTCGAACAGGCACAGGGATGATGACACTCTTGTTTTATCTTAGGATACTGATCTTCCCGCATCCCTTGTTATTTTATTATGGTTACAATATGATTCCTATTACAGGCTGGGGAAACATCTGGGTTTTAATTTCCTTTATAATATTTCTTAGTTTATTTATCTATGCAATTTTAAAATTGCGGGAAAAACATATTCTTTCATTTGCCATCCTCTATTTTTTTATTGCCATTGCAATATACACGAATGTGGTAACACCCGTTGTAGGTATTGTCGGCGAACGGTTTGTTTTTAATGCTTCATTGGGATTCATCATTGCATTGGTGTATTTTATTTTCATGGCTTTCCGGACCGATCCTAAAAGTCTCACCATTGAATTTAGTGAACGGGCAAAGATCGTTGTAATTATTGCCTTACTTCTGATTCCATGTACAGCAATGACCATCAGCAGAAACCGTGATTGGCGTAATCTGTTCAGTCTCTATACAAACGATATAAAACACCTGGAAAAGTCGTTCAAGGCCAATGTGGAGTATTCAGAATATTTGTCATCATTGGTTTATCAGGATCGTAATTTTCAGAAAAACGGTGCGGTTAACGAGAGATTGCAGGGGGAAATCGTTACCCATTTCCGCAGGGCATTGAAACTTTATGCTGATGACTATACTACGCTGAATGATTTGGCTACCGCATATATCGAGTTTACTCCCAAGTTTGATTCCGGACTTGTTTTTCTGAAGCAAGCCATCGCGTTGCGACCTGAACTCCAGTCTGCCTGGGTGAATATGGCCATGGTCTATCACAAAGAAAATAAACCTGACAGCGCCATCTATTGTTACCAAAAAGTACTGCAGATCAATCCCGGATCAATGGCAGCATTCTTTAAAATTGCAGATCTTTACTTTGAAAAAGGAGATATTGGGAAGGCTATCCATATGAATGAAGACATGATTAAAAAGTATCCTGACCTGGATATCCCCTATTTCAATATCGGGTATTATTTTATCTTACATGGTGATACCACGACCGCTATCAAATACTTTGAAGACGCAGCTCAACGAAACCCGACCTATGAAGCTTGTACGAATCTGAGTGTGATATACAAGGCAAAAGGTGATGTTCAAAAATCGCAATACTATTATGGACTTGCTCAGGAAGCTGAACAAAGGCGAAATGAAAGAATAGCTCCCGGGCAATGAGTTAAATGGAGGGTACTGAAATCTCATGCCGAAGTGATTCCCCAATTCTGTCGACGGATAAATTCATCTTTTGTGCCAGGTTCCGGAGAATAGGTTCGATTTGTTCCCATGGAGCATTTTCAATCAGTTTGATGGTAAGTTGCTGTCGCAATTGAAATAATAATTTCCGGGTTGGAAGATTGAATTTTGCTCTGTTGAAAAAGTTACTCTCTTCAAAATAATGATATGGCACATTGTTCACTTCCCTGAACAGATTATAGCTGGCTACGATAGCATCTTCTGAATTCATGGTAAAATGGGACCATTTGTCCATAAATCCTTCCAGTTTCCATTTAGTCCGGATTGAATGATCGGCCAATTCACTCAGGGGCTCAACAAGAAGTGGATACAAATGATAACAAGCCAATGAATTCGACAGGGATAGCGTGTTCAGAAAATTGGCAGTGTTCTTAAGGGTTTGCTGGTTTTCGCCTGGAAATCCTACAACAAAAGTCAACAGCGTACTAATGCCATGGGCATCGAGTTGTTCAACCCCTCTTTTGACATTTTCTATCTTCTGGTGTTTATTCATCCGTTCCAGTTGTCCCGGGTCGCCAGATTCAACGCCCACCATTCCCATCAGCAGCCCTGACTGCTCCATTAAATTTAATTCGGTTTCGGAATATTCTTCTGCCCGCATGAAGCTAATCCATTTCCTGAATCCTGATTTAGCAATGGCGTTGCAGACATCCGGAATGCGTCTCTTATTGATAAATACATTATCATCTGAAACGTGGATAATCGCCGATGTTTGTCCTAACCTTTCTTTCATCAACTTCAATTCGTTTGAAAGGCTTTTCTCTGAACGGATAAAAATATGGGGAAAGAGTTGGTAAAAGTCGCAGAACCTGCAACGGTAAGGGCAGCCGATGGATGTGCGAAGCGGAAGTTTAGAAGGGATTTCTTGGATCAGGTCCCACCGGGTATAATCTTCGTTATAATCCACCTGTTCTTCTTCTCTTTTTGTAAATGTAAAGCTTTTTTCTCCTGTTAAAGCGAGGTTCGGGATCTGTTCAAATGAAGCGCTTCTGCCTTTTTCCAGCGCTGCCAGGACATCGAGGAGGGATGATTTTCCATGCCGGGCAACGACCAGAACATCTGCATCCATGCCCGCATGATCAGGATGGAAAAGCATCCAGGATTCAGGAGGAGATTGATGCGGTGCCCTGAGATGATTTCGGTACCACAAATAATTTTTCCATACAAAAATACCGCCGGCAATAATATGCGTATCCGGCATTTCAGTCCGGATCGAGGAAAATAGTTCAAGGAGCGAATCTGATGTTACGATCATCGTAGTTGAAACCAGAATAGCAAAAGGATCCCTTTCAGCAATGGTTTTGAGTGTTTTAATATCGTATTTGTTGGTCAGGATAGTGTCATAGCCCTGTTGGTTTAACAGCCCTTCAAGATAATATCCTGCCGCAGGGATCTGTTCTTCGTGATCAATACCACGTGAAACCTGCTCAGCGGCATAGCCCTTACTTGCAAACTCATACAATGCCGCCAGCGTTAATTCTCTGTTATTCAGTCTAAGCCTGAGGTTGAAGTCGGAGTACACCTTTAGCCTGTCGATGAATGGTGCAATAATTCCTATCGTTCTCTTCATAAGGAATTGTACCTTCCAGAATCTTTATTAAATTTTGAAGTTACTGATTTTTTTCAAGTTCTTCTTTGATTTTCCCGCTGATAATAGTGACTCCAGCCGGGTTTATATGATCGGCATTAAAAAAGTATTCCGGTTTCCCGTGGAATTCGTTTCTGTAATCAAAAACCTTAAAATCATCACAATGATTAAGGGTGAGATCTATAATTTCGCAATCAAGTTTATCCAAATCAATTAACTTCCGTGCGTATTTTAAATATTCATCCGTCATGGGCATCCGTAATAGGATGAGGTGAATATTATATTGTTTGCATAAGTCGAGTATTTTGATGTAGTACCTCGCTTCCCCCAATATTGATTTTTTAGAATAGCTTGAAAGGTAGACTGTCGCGATTTCAAATCCTATCGCGTCCCGATTAGATTCTTTTGCAAAATTCAAATAATTTCTGGCAGGAATATAACCGTTCTTTATCTGATGGAGGTCGGCATTGATAAATTGAATCGACATTAAAATATATTTATAATTTCCCGCATAGGAAAAGAAGTTGCCAATGACCCAATTCAAAAGGTAGTCAGAGTTGTGATAATCATGTGCCAGCTCAAAATAGTTCAGATATTTTCGCCAATATCCATCAAATGATAGTTCAGTTTCTGCTCTTGGACTAAAGTTTACAGGATCGATGGAGAGTAATATGTTTTCCGGTCTCTTAGTTGTCTTTTCGAGGATATACTTTAGTTTGTAATACGTCTGCGTGTAGATTTCCTTTGGCATTATATAACAAAAACCATTTCCCAGGATTGCCGGACTGACCCTATTATGTGAGTTTCCCAGCATCAGGTACTTCAGGGGACCCGTATAGGCTTTAAATTGCTCGTCCTGGGTCCTGGCCAGCCGGAAATAGTACATCCAATGATTATATACTTCATTCAGTATAGCATTAAGCGCTAAAACCAGGATAATAAAAACGCCCAACTTCTTAAAAAACAGTTTATTCCGGTTCATGCTTAAAATTGAAAATAGAAAAACTTCTGACTTGAGAAAACACCAAAAACAAGTATGAAAAACAACATGAAAAGGTAAGCTGAATACCTTATGATGATTGATTTGCTCATGAATTTAGATTCAAAAGACTTGACTGCAACCTGGTATTCGAAGAAAAGCATAAAAATAATCAGTAAAATACCTAATAAAAGGTCGCCATTATTTTTCAGCAATTGCAAAAATATTGCTTTGTCGGTCCGGCTGAAATCAGCCAGGTTTCTAATCATCAAAAAAGAATCGCTGAGTGTATGTGATCCGAGAAAAAATCCAGTAGAACATACTAATAAAAAAGTAGCAGTTATATTCAGCCCTTTTAACAATCGGGGAGCTTTGATTAAACCGCTGATACGGTTTAAGTGTAACATAAATGGCTTGAAAATTCTCGCCAATACCATATAGAGCCCATGCAGAAATCCAAAAAGTATAAAATTCCAGTAAGGGCCATGCCATAATCCAACAAGCATAAATGTGATTATCAGGTTGAGATTAACCCGCCAGTTTACTATTTTGCCATGATATTTAAAAGGCAATGAAAAATAAACATAATCACGCAACCAGGAAGTAAGGGAAATATGCCAACGCCTCCAGAAATCAGAAATCGATTGTGCACTAAATGGCCGGTTGAAATTGGGACTGAGTTTGAATCCCATTAGCCTGGCCGACCCGATGGCAATATCAGTATAACCTGAAAAATCAGCATATACCTGCATAAACTTGAGGACAATCGCTATCCCTATTTCCGGGCCATGGAAATACCTAATATCATTAAATACCGGCTCCACAAAAATTGACAGACGGTCGGCAATGACAATTTTCTTAAACATGCCCCAAAGGATTAAACGAAGTCCACTTGCAAACAATTGCGGGTCAAAATCGTGTTTGATATGAAACTGTGGGATTAACCTGCGTCCCCGTTCAATAGGGCCGGCAAGTACAAGTGGGAAAAAGGAGACAAATAAGGCATAGATACCTAAGTTTTTTTCAGGTTTGAGTATTCCCCTGTAAACATCAATAGTGTAGCCGATCGTTTGGAATGTATAAAAGGAAATGCCAATTGGTAAAAGAATGCCATAGTAAGGGATAACGCTACTTTTTCCGGCAATTCCTGCAATCTGATTAACAATCTCAGTTAGAAACCCAAAATACTTAAAGAAAATTAGCATTCCCAGGTTAATGACAATAGATAAAACCAGGTATTTTAGCCGTTGTTTTTTTTGGGGAAGTTTTCCCATTTGCAATGCTGCAAAATAGGAAACAATGGTAGCACACATTAAAACAAGCACAAATTCAACACGCCAGAGGAGATAAAAGAAATAACTGGCCGCAAGAAGAAGAACCCAGCGCCATTTAGAGGGAAGAAGATAATACAACAATACAGTGATGGGAAGGAAAACGATGTAACCAATGGAGTTGAAAAGCATAGCTAACCCTCGAATTATTTCGTAATATTATGTTCTCCTGTCTCCCGATACCATATGCCTTCGTGGGTAACTTTACGCTCAAGTTGATGAGGAGACTTTTTTATTAAAGTTTCAAACATTTGTGCCAGCCCTGTTTCATAATCGGCCGGTTCAAACAATACTCTGGCATAGTTATCATTTCCTGCCAGAGATCGGACGGCCTTTCTTATTTTTCCTGCCTTTCTTTCAAAACTATCCCAAGTCATTTCATAAAGCTGGTTCTCGATATCTTCTTGTTCATCACAAAGTTGATATCCGAGTTGCAAATTGAACCTGATCGCATTGATATTAGAGCGCAGGATATGTGCATATTGTTTCTTCCATCCCAACAAATAAAATGTACTCTCAATGCCTGCAACGGACACCATGTAAGGGACGAATGTACTATAATATTCTGTCCGCCCCAAAAAGATCCCCGATTCTGAAGACTTAGCCTCCCAATCAATGTTTTTATCATTCAGGATCCCTATTTTTTTGCCCTGGTAATGAATCATCATATAATTAAACTGCAGGTTATTGATTGATTTATACCATTGCCTCTGCTGCTCCGGAGTAATAATATCCTGATAATTCATATTCAGCCTTACAGGATCTGAGTTTCGCCATTGCCTGACAATCTCAATATCTTCTTCCTTCAGCCGTTCCAGGATTATCCCGTATTTACCGAATTTCATTATTCAAAATAGTCTTAATAGCAAAGGGGGGTTTTTGGTTCTGAACCATATAAATGCGACTCAAATATTCCCCAATAACTCCCAGAGAAAGTAATATGATACTGGTAGAAAAAAGAATTGCTACGATCAGAGCTGTGAAACCGAGGGGTACATCATGGACAAGCTTCTTATAAATGAACATCAACCCTATAAAGAAAGTAAAAATAGAAATTATGAATCCGCCGTAAACCATCATACGCAGGGGTATTGAAGTATAGTAGATCACAAGGTTAGAGATCATTGAAAAAAGACTGTGCGGGGTGTAGGTTGATTTTTGGTAAGGCCTTTTCTTATGATCGACCAGTGCAAAGGCAATATGATTGGTATACCAGTTAAAAAGTTCATCAATGTAAATGAAATTGATTTGATGGTTGAGCAGATTTTTTCCAAGTGAGGATTTCATTAGTCTGAATGAGGATCCTATGCCTTTGGTTCTGGTCAAATACCGGGAACTTGCTTTAAGAGTGGCACTACCAAGATTATGAACCAGGGAGTGCTGTTTTTTATCGTAAATACCATAAACCAGGTCAGCATCACTGTTATCAATGGTAGTTATCAGTTTCACTATCTCTTCAGGAGGGTTTTGCAAGTCGTCGTCAATTGTTATTATATAGATTCCTGAAGCCTGGGCAATACCACAAATTGTGGCATTATGCTGACCGAAATTCCGTGCCAGACGAATTGCAATTACCCTTTCCGGATTTGCCTTCTGTATTGATTCAAGAATACTCCAGCTTTTATCAACGCTGTCATCGTCTACAAAAATAACCTCAAACGTCTTTTCAATTTTATCCATGGTTTGCGTAATCCGCTGGTATAACTCTTCCAGCGACTCACAACTGTTATAAACCGGGACAACAATCGAATAATCAGGTTTGTTTTTACTCATTTCTTTCATCCTCCTCCTAGAATAAGGTTTGTTGCGCTCACCCACTTTGATGCATCAGACAGATAGAATACAATAGTATTGGCAACATCAACAGGATCGCCAAGGCCCAGCAATTGACGCTGTTCAATTTTGTCGACAACTTCCCGGGAAAAATTCTCGGCAGTTTCATCGAGCATGGGAGTACGCACAAATGCTGGAGCTATGCAATTAACCCTCGTTCCCCTGGATGCCAGTTCAAGCGCCAACACCCGGGCATACGCCTCAAGCGCAGCTTTGGCGCTTATATACGTGGCGCCACCTACAAACGGGTATCGGGTAGAGATGGAAGAGATAAATACGATGGAACTGTTGCCCTTAGTCAATTTTTTTTTCCGCAAAATTCCTGCTGTCAGAAGTACAGAGGCATCAAAGCTGATACGAAATGTTTTGGAAATTATTTCTTCTGTGATAAAACGGGCAGGAGCAAGGTCGGAAATCCCGGTACTATGAACCAAACCATCCAACATGGGTAATTCAGACACAAGCCGGTCAATATCAGCCTGTAATGTCAGATCGGCAAGGAATTGCTGGTGTCCTTCCCCATGAAGGGACCGGTATGTTTCATCCAGTCTGGCTGCATTCCGCGCTGTAATTATGATCCGTGCGCCATATTCACTGGCTGTAATGGCAGTTTGCCTGCCCAGGCCCGATGAGGCACCGGTGACAAGAACAGTTTTACCTTTCAGATCAAATGCGTTCATCTTTTTTAAGATTGTATTGGAATTGCCTCCTGTTCAGTGATTTCAGGAACAACAATACCATCGGTTTCTATCAGGGCAGTGCCCCATGAAAGGCCGATCCCAAAGGCAGAAAGTAACAGCCTTTGTGAACTTTCAGCTAACCGGTCACGGATCTGTGTGACCATAGTCAGTGGAATAGAAGAACAACTTGTATTCCCATAGTCATGAAGAGAATAGGGGACATTGAGAGGATCCACCTTCAGCATTTTGCGGATAGTTTCATTGATCAATCGATTGGCTTGGTGAAACAAAAGGAAGTCGAATTCATCAAGCTGGCGGTTAAAGTGTTTAAGTGTCGTTTTGATATTAGGAACTACCTCACGAAGGGAAAAGTTAAACACTTCAATACCATTCAATGAAACCTGCATTTGATTATGATAAATCCCTTCTCCGTGTTTTTTAACAGTAAAAGATTTTTTACTGGCCAGGTTGCGCACGCCTCCATCCTGAATAATAATCGCTTCATAACCACTTCCATCGGTTTGAAGGTTAAATTGCATGGGCGTCTTCCCTGCTTTAAGTTCAAGGGCCGTGGCTGTCCCGGCATCACCAAAAAGTGGATAAGTACTTTTGTCGCGGTAGTTGGACGTTACATTAGAAAGGTCACCAACCAGCAGTAAACTTTTTTGTACTCCGGTGGTCCTCATCAAACTGCCAATAACCGAAAGACCGTATACATAACCGGAACATCCAAGATTAATATCAATAGTTATACATGTTTTGGGTAGCCTGAGCCGGTCCTGCAGAATGGCAGAGGTCGACGGGATAATATAATCACGCGACTGGGAAACGAAAACAAGTATATTAATTTCTCCCCGTTCCCACCCCAACTTATCCAGCAGTTGTTCTGTTGCCTGGAAGCAAAGGTCGGATGTTGTTTGTCCCGGTCCTGCAACATGCCTGTATTCTACTCCGATCATCTGGATCAGCTGGTTACGTTCCTTTTGGGTTATCCAGTTGTAATCATGATTGGATAAGGTCTTTTTGGGTACGCATGCCGAAATACCGGCAATCCGAACATCGGGTATCTCAAAGATGGCCATTTATAGTTCTGTTTCTAACCTTTGTAGTTGCTACACTACAAAAGTACTTTTTTTTTTACATTTAGGTTCCATTTTTCTAATTTTGCAGCGTGAAGCGCATTTGCGCTTCTGCAATATGTAAATACTTATAAAATGGCTACACAAGATCTCGAGGATTTTCTGATTTCATGGACTTCACTTCATTTGAATAAAGGGTTACCAGTTGATCCTGCCAAATCTCTGGCAACCTATGGAATCGATTCAATAAGGGCTGTCTTGCTGGCAGAGGATACTCTAAACATGTTTGGATTCGAATGGCCACCATCATTCTTCTTTGAGGATTTATCCATCGCACAACTTGCTGCAGAAGGACAGAAAATGATGGAAGAAAAGTAACCACAGTTCACCATTCATCCCAGGACTAAAAAATATATATGCCTCAAAAATCTGAATATTACTATCCTGAACTAACACTACCTGATCTCCTGAACCGGACAATTGTTAAAAACCCCAACTTGTTTATCAGTTATTGCGATAAAAATAACAACTATTCGGTTCAAACCTATAAGGAATTACTTTATGAAGCAAAGGGGATTGCTTCCGGGTTGTTTAATATCGGCTTGAAACAAGGGGATAAAATAATCATTGCTACACGTTATAAAAGGGAAACGGTAGAAATGCTCTGGGGCTCTTTTCTTCTAGGGATCGTTCCAACCGTTCTTCAGCCTCCGGCCAAATTTGATGACGACAATCCCCCCTTAATGAAACTGAAAAAAGTATTTGAGGTGTTGGATGCTCCTTATGTTATTATGGATTCTGACATCAGGCAAACCTGTGCACCACTGGAAGGGAAAGTTAAACATAAAGAGGAACTGGATATAACAGGAACATTTCCTGAACCTGAATTGAAACCTGATGATCTGGCATTTATCCAATTTTCATCAGGCAGTACAGGCGAGCCCAAAGGTGTTATGCTTTCACATAACAACCTGATGGTGAACCTTGATGCTATGCGTTTCGGATTTGACTCGAACCAGCCTGATGATATGTTCGGCACCTGGATGCCTTTTTTTCATGATATGGGTCTGATCGGATACCATTTTAACCCCATATATTCCTGTAAATCCCAATGTCAAATTGAAACGCTTGATTTTATCATGAATCCGGGATTATGGCTGAACCTGATGACCCGGCAGAAGGTAACTATAACGGGTACGACAAACTTCGGGCTCGCACTGGTTTTAAAATATTTAAAAAGAGGTAAACAAACTTTTGATTGGGATTTCACGCCTATGAAAGCGTTGCTAAACGGAGCTGAACCTATCTCAGTCAAAATTATGCAGGACTTTACCGATGCACTCGTGCATTACACCTTAAGACCTGAAGCCCTGATGCCGGTTTATGGCATGTCAGAGGCCACACTTGCCATTTCATTTGCATCGCTCCCAAACCGTTCGGTGGCTACAGCCTTTAATGCCTATATGCTTGATCGTGAAAACAAAGCCCAACCTGTTGATCCCTCAGATCCTTCTGCAAGGCTACTCTCAGAAGTTGGAGTGGCATTAAATGATATGGAAATAAGGATTACGGATGATGATGATAAGGTGGTCGAAGAAGGAATTTCAGGACATATCCAGATAAAAGGCCCCAGCGTAACCAAAGGTTATTACAAGAATCCTCGTGCAACTTCCGAAGCTTTTTGCGGGGATTGGCTCCGGACTGGTGATATAGGGTTCTTCTATGATGGAAGACTATACATCAGCGGGCGTTTTAAAGATATCATATTTAAAAACGGAATCCACTATTTTGCAAACGATCTGGAGGACCTGGCCAGTACGATCGATGAAATTAAGTATGGGAAGGTCTGTCTTGGCGGCACAACCGACAGGGAATCAGGGGGAGAAACTGTAATAGCCTTTATTGCAGGGTTGCAGGAAGAAAAAGCACCGGTGACGTTCAGGAAACTCAGAAAATTACTGCGCAGAAGACTTGGAGTTGCCGTTGATGTATTAGTCCTGATAAAATCAAATGAAATCCCGAAAACATCCAGTGGAAAACTGCAACGCTATAAGCTGATGCAGCGTTACCTGACGGGGGATTTTAATGACAGGATCATAAATTGGGACAAACTGGATTATTTATAGGAAGTTTATTCGATTCCACATCATTCTGACAAGACTGTCTCAAAAGGAAAGAGATTTTTGAAAAAAAAGTGAAATCGGGGATCAGGGGATCACTTCACCCGGGCTTCAATTATCCTATACAGATCTTCTACTGTTTTTGAGGTGGCAATATCTTCAGCATTGATGGTCACATCGTATTCAGTCTTGACCATTGCAATCAGGATAAGCGCATTAATGGAATTCCATTCAAAGACTTCTCTGAAAACACTGTTGGGTTTGAGAGTACCAGGCTTCAGATCTTCATATTCTTCTTCAAGGTGGGTAATGAAATCTTCAATCTTCATGTGATAAAAAATTTAGAAAGCAAATTTAAGAATATTACCGATACTTGCCACATAAGTGACTTATTCGTTTCTTTGTAACGCAATTCGATCAACATAAAAAATCATGCCTGAGAAGAGTGAATACTACCAACCCGAACTGACATTACCTGATCTCTTAATAAGGGCAGCACGGATCAATCCGGATCTATTCATCGGATATTATGACAAGGATGGCAGTCTTACAACACAGACCTACAGGGATTTACTCACTTCAGCAGAGCATATTGCCACAGGTCTTGTTAACCTGGGTTTAGGGCAGGGGGATAAATTAATCATTGCAGTACAGGATAATCAGGAGATCATTGAACTTCTCTGGGCCAGTTTTTTGTTGGGTTTAGTTCCTACGGTTCTTCAACCTGCCATGACTTTTTCGGGTTACAACCCGGCGGTCGTAAAATTGATGAATGTTTATGAACAATTAGAGGAACCCTATATTTTTATGAGTGCGGATGTGAAGGTACATGAGGAATTCCCTGAAAGAAAAATTAAACATATTAGGGAATTGGATTGTAGCGGTGTATATTCCAAGCCCATTTTGAATCCTGATGACCCTGCATTCATCCAATTTTCATCGGGTAGCACAGGAAATCCAAAAGGAATTATTCTTTCACACCGGAACATAATGGTTAACCTTGATGCTATACGCATTGCGATTGACATTCAACATTCTGATAAATTTGGCAACTGGATGCCTCTTTTTCATGATATGGGATTAATCGGAACGCACATTGTTCCAATATATTCCATTATATCACAGTACCATATAGAGACCATTGATTTTATCATGAAGCCGGGATTGTGGTTGAACCTGATGAGTCAGCAAAAGATCACTCTCTCGGGATGTACAAACTTTGGACTGGCATTGGTTTTAAGATATTTAAAGCGCAGTAAACCTTTCTTTGATTGGGATTTTTCCAGCCTAAAGGCCTTAATGAACGGCGCAGAACCAATCTCAGTGAAAATCATGCAGGAATTTGTTGATACACTTGCACTGTCTGGCTTTAGGCCTGAAGCCATGATGCCGGTTTATGGAATGGCGGAGGCAACACTGGCCATTTCATTTGCACCGTTGCTTCAACGATCAGTGATCAAAGCGTTCAATGCTCCCATTCTTGACCGGGAAAACAAAGCTCAACCAGTTGATCCTTCCGAACCAATGGCCAGGTTACTTTCAGAAGTAGGGGTGCGATTGAATGATATAGAAATCCGGATCGTGGATGATAATGACCAGGTTATAATGGATGGAAGCTCAGGTCACATTCAGATAAAAGGGCAAAGCATAACCAAGGGTTATTATAATAATTCCGGAGCAACAGTATCGGCCTATTGTGGGGATTGGTTCCGTACAGGAGATATAGGATTTTTCTTTGAAGGCAGACTGTATATCAGCGGCCGGTATAAGGATATCATTTTTAAAAATGGCCGGAACTATTTTGCCAACGATCTTGAAGACATAGCCTGTTCTATAGATGATATAAAGTACGGTAAGATTTGTTTTGGAGGAACGACAAGCAGGCAAACAGGTCAGGACAAAGTGATCGCGTTTGTCGCCAGTCTTCCGGAAGAGAAAGCAGCAGAGACTTTCCATAAACTAAGGGGACTGCTGCGCAGTAATCTTGGTGTTACCGTTGATGAAATGGTTCTGATAAAATCAAATGAAATGCCAAAAACTTCAAGTGGCAAACTTCAACGTTTTAAATTAATGCAGCGCTATATTAACGGTGAATTTGATACTAAACGGATTAGTGCAGAAACTTGAAAACCAGGAGAAATTTCAATCATTTTTAAGTTTTGTCTCAGAAGTATATTTCCTTCCAAAAAATCGCATATAAGTTTTGAGCAGGACGATTGATTTAAAGAACCACCATTGGCTTAATTTGGCGGGGAGGTAAGTGCCAAAGATCATCAGTGTAAGCAAGATATAATTATACACCAGCATTGGACAGGATTTAAGAAACAACAAAATGTTGAATCGCTTATTTTGCCTTTCATATCCCAACTGGTCAGCAAATTTACCTGCGATCTGGTCAGCCAGCCTGACCTGTTGGTTGGTAAGTTTATCCTGCCAGGTGTTCATCCGGCCTGTATTGACAGGTTTTAAAAGATTGTCGTGAAATTTTTCCCAGATTGTATTGCTGAAGATGTTCATCACATCATCCTTTTTTTTATAGAAATCAAAAACGGATGGATCATAAGGAATTCCGAGGAAGTCGCAGAGAGACCGGACAGTAGTCTCCTGGTTAGTCACAAGGTCTTCATAACGCAGAATGTAATATTTATCTGGGAAACGACGCTTGCAGTCAAGGAAAAGGCTGATAAAATATCGCCACCTGGCAACCTGGAGGGTCAATACAGGGGCTTCCACAGCGATCTTCTTTTCAGCAAGTTTTTTGATCGAAATAAAATTATCCCTATAATCGCGTATAATGCAAATGAATTTAGAATCAGGGAAGATTCTTCTTAAACGGTCGATATAAATAGAATATATCGGGTTTTTATCGCCAATCCATAAGGTTTCCTTTTTATCATATACCGAGTAAGCATAATAATTAATGCTTTTTAAGAAGAGTTGAATAGAGCCAACATCTTTATATTTCATTAATTCGCTGATTATAAATTCCTTGTCGAGTTTCAAATTTTCAATCCTCCGGACACTGAATTTTGAAAAGTAAAAAACATGATCAACAAACGAACGAATTGTAGGTTCATCCCATATTTTGACCTTTTTAAACTGTTGATAGAGGAATAACATAACAGGAAATTCAGGCGCAATTCTCACATTCGGATGAGCATTAAAAAGCGTAGTGAGTAAGGTAGTTCCCGAACGGGGTCTTCCAAAGATAAAGAAGAGAGGGATCCTGCTTAAATCATCTTTTTCCATACAGGAATGTAATTAAATCAATAAAAACCAACATTCAGGGCAAAAATACAATAAATACGGGTGAATTTAATAAACCTGACATCTCTGATCAATCGTTTCCACTATTAAATACCACATTCGATTAACAAATACCACGAGGGTTTAAGTATCTTTACAAACTCAAAATAAGTTAAATACCCTCATATAAAAATGGTAAAAAACGGGTCCAGGAAATTACTTCTCATACATCCGGCCAACAATGCACGATCAGGATTTCTTAATGATCCGGGTACCTGTTTTATGCCATTGGGTTTAGGAATTGTTGCAGCCCTGACCCCAGCTCATTGGGAAGTTGAACTTATTGATGAGGGTTTTGAAAAGTTCAGTTTCAGGCCTGCCGATATGGTTGCGTTTACGAGTTTCACAGCGAATGCCACGCGCGCATACGAGATTGCTGCTATATACAGGAAAGCGGGCATTCACACGGTTTTGGGAGGTATACATGCATCTATGTACACGGACGAAGCTGCTAATTTCTTTGATACTGTGGTTACAGGTGAAGCTGAAAGCGTTTGGCCCACTGTGATAAAAGATTTTGAATCGGGTGAGACGAAACATCTGTATGAAGGAGGAATAACCGACATCCATAATGTGCCTCATGTCAGGCGGGATATTTATAAGTACCCATACACCTATGACCTGGTACAAACTTCGCGGGGATGCCCTAATGGATGCAATTTTTGTTCAGTAACGCAATTTTGTGGTAAAACATACAGGGAACGCGATGTAGAGGAAGTCCTGGATGAGCTTGAAGAAACGACCCGACCTATGTTGTTTTTTGTCGATGATAATCTTGTAAACAACAAAAAAGGTGCAGATAAAAGGGCTATCAGGCTCTTTAAAGGTATGATTGAAAGGGGAATTAAAAAAGTCTGGTTTTCCCAGGCTGCATTAAACTTTGCAGACAATGATGAAGTCCTTTACTGGGCGAGGAAAAGCGGGTGTAATATGATCCTGCTGGGTATTGAAGCTGAAACGGTCCAGGCCCTCAAAGATGTCAGAAAGAATCTGAATTTGAGCAGGGGCGTTGATTCCTATAACAAGATCTTTAAGAAAATTCACAAGCAAGGCATCGGGATCCTTGGGTTTATGATGTTTGGTATGGAGAGCGATAATAAAAAAGATTTGTATGCACGTCGCGATTTTATTAAAATGAGTGCTGTCGATTCATTTCAATGTACTATCCTTACTCCCCTGCCGGGAACGATTTTATTTAACAGGATGAAATTACAAAACAGGATTGTTTTTAATAACTATCCGGATGATTGGCAAGAATATGATGGTACAAAAGCCACTATAAATATGCCAAAAATGAGTTCTGAAGAGATCGAATCAACCATGCACGAGATCTGGCCTAGTTTGTATAATAAAGAAGCCATGCGTAGGAAAATGTTCAGAACATTATGGAATACCAGGAGTTTTAAGACAGCTTACTGGTCTTATGCCAGTAATCATAATTATGGCCGTATGTTTTTTGAAAATATTCCTATAACAAACCCCAGTGGAATGAATTCAAATATTGAGCAGAATAACCTCAAGCGGACACTGTATATCAGATTTACTGATAAGATTATTTGGTTGATATATCAACTCTTTTGGACAAGAATGATCCGGAAGCTTTCCAAAAAAATCATTTACTGATTAACCATATTTTGCTTTTCCCGAAAAGGATTATTTCAATTATGGTCTCCTTCACTTACCAATCATAAGTGAAAAGAACATATATGGTGCTTAACGGACAAGAGTCCTTTACATCACAAAAGACTTAATTATATTTAGTAAATTTGCAGTTCAATTTTGCCACAGATTAGCCATAATCAGATTAAATTTAAATATGTTAATAAACGGGACGAGGAAATTACTTCTTATCAATCCGGCAAATAAAGCTCAAATAGGCTTTCTTAATGATAATAGTACCCGTTTTATGCCTCTGGGTTTGGGAATTGTTGCAGCCCTGACACCTGATAATTGGGAAGTGGAATTTCTGGATGAAAGTTATGAGGAATTTACATTTAGAACTGCCGACATTGTAGCACTTACATGTTTCACTGCTAATGCCCCCAGGGCTTATGAGATTGCTGCACTTTACCATGATGCAGGTATTCACACAGTTTTAGGTGGCATACATGCTTCCATGTGTACGGAAGAAGCCGTTAATTTTTTTGATACAGTTGTTACGGGTGAGGCTGAGGGGGCCTGGAAGACAGTAATAGATGATTTTGAATCGGGTAAGATAAAACCCTTGTATGAAGGGGGGATCAATAATATTAATCTTGTTCCTCATGTAAGACGCGAAATATATAAATACCCTTATACCTATGACCTGGTGCAAACCTCCCGTGGATGCCCATCGGGATGCGAATTTTGTTCCGTTACTCAAATGTGTGGCAGAACATACCGGGAACGCGAAGTAGAAGAAGTTCTTGACGAACTTGAAGAGACGACCCGTCCTATGCTGTTTTTTGTCGATGATAACCTGGTAAATAATAAAAAGGGAGCTGCTGAACGGGCGATCAGACTTTTTAAAGGGATGGTTGAAAGAAAAATTAATAAATACTGGTTCTCACAAGCCGCATTGAACTTTGCAGATAATGACGAAGTACTTTATTGGGCAAGGAAGAGTGGCTGCGTATTAATCTTGATGGGTTTTGAAGCTGAAACTTCCGGACCACTTAAAGAAGTAAGAAAGAACCTTAACCTTCAACGGGGAGTCGATTCCTACAAAATGATCTTTAAAAAACTCCATAAGCATAGCATTGCAGTGCTTGCTACCATTATATTTGGTCTGGATAGTGACAAAAAAGAAGATTTATACGCCCGGGGTGAGTTTATTAAGAAGAGTGCAATTGATTCTTATCAATCTACTATTCTTACGCCGTTTCCGGGTACCGACTTAAATATTAAGCTGAATAAGCAGAACAGAATACTTTTAAATAATTATCCTTCAGACTGGCAGCATTATCATTTTTGGGAATCAACATACGATACACCAAATTTGAAAATTGAGGAAATTGAAACAAACATGAATGAAATATGGCTTAAGTTGTACAATAAGGTAGCCATGCGAAAGAAAATGTTCAGAACTTTGTGGAATAC
Source organism: uncultured Bacteroidales bacterium (assembly GCA_963800585.1). Classification (GTDB taxonomy): domain Bacteria; phylum Bacteroidota; class Bacteroidia; order Bacteroidales; family FEN-979; genus FEN-979. The sequence goes on along the minus strand of CAWDBP010000001.1, from coordinate 131,634 downwards.
GAAAAGTTTCATGACAGCTTACTGGGCTTATGCCTGTAATCATAATTATGGCAGGATAGTCCTTGAAAATACTCCCGACAGGATGATCTCAAGATCCTCGTGGATCAACCTTTCGAGATGGCTTTATCTTAAATTCACTAATATAGTGCTTTGGTTAATTTATCAACTTTTCTGGAACAAGAGGATAAAGAAGCTTTTAATGAGGTAGAAGTCGTTTCTTAATATTCTTGAAAAAATAAAAATCACTTTTCCTGTATCGGAAGATCTCAACCACCGGCATCTTCACTTTCCATGCATAGGCGAAAAGAAAAATGAAACAACCCGTGCCATAGCTGACATTGGTAGCCCAAACGGCACCCATTCCACCGTGCAGGGGTATCCAGATGATGTTTAGGATCAGGTTGATGATAAGGGCTGGGATAAAACAATAGATCGCCACCTGGGGTTTCCCCATTCCTGCCAGGCGGCTGTTGAGGATGCGGAACACCACCAGCACCAGAACGCCCGGTAGTATACCCCGGATCATCGGAACACTTTTGGCAAAATCATGTCCAAAGACTGGTGGTACCAGATAAGGAACCACGAGATAAACCACACCGCCTAAAAGGATACTGATAAGGAAAGAAACCCGCATGATCGAAGCGACGATACGGTTCGATGCCTGCGCATCGGGGGAAGCAGCGCTGCGCGTAAGAACAATCGTCTCGATGGCGTAAGGAACATGCCACAATTGTTCAGCAATTTGTACGGCAACGGTGTAAAGTCCAACCTGTTCAAGGGTGGAATATTTTTTTAGAAGAATAATATCGACCCTATAATTCATCTGCATGATAAAAATAGAAAAGGCAAACACGATTCCGAGCCGTACCATGCTTTTCATGATCCCTTCATGATACTTCCATGTGATATGATATGATTTTCTAATAATGTAATAAACGAAAAAAAACATGCAGAGATTTCCAAGGAAAAGCGCCAGGAAAGCCCCTCTGACCGAGAACCTGAGAACCCAGACAAAGAAAATAACAAATATCAGGTTAACTAATGTAGGCCCTGCATTCAGGATATTGGCACGCAGGATCTCTTGTTTCCCAAGGAATATCCCTCCTGCAAATACATTGCAAAGGACAAACGGAATAGTGATCATAATAAGTGTCAGAAGAACCGGATCTGCTTTCCTCGATTCTGAAAAAAGAAAGACAAGCCCGCTTATCAGAATAGTCAGTAAACTGGTTATCAGAAGTAAAATAAAAACAGCAGAAACAATATTGTCTTCAGGTAATTTTTTTGACGCGAGATGATACATGGTAGCCCGGCGGATCCCTAATTGGGTAAATCCGATTACAATTACCGGTACAACAATAATTGAAGAATAAAGACCATATCCCGCAGCACCCAGGATGCGTGAAAGGATTATTCCAATCAGTAAGCTGCAGGCAGTTACGGCTAAATTGCTGCCGAATACACTCATTATATCCTGGAAATAACTTCTTTGCGCCACTGCCTGATTGTATGAATAAATCTATTAATTTCGTACAAAAATAAGAATTGTTAGTTATCAAACCGATTTGTTTTCATCGCTTGCAACCTCCATCATCTAATCATTTATACGATGTACATTTCGTTCAATAAACCCTATTACCCCATCACGAGCATCCTGGCTGGAATACGTGCCATAAAGGCAGGGACCATCTCAGGCAACGGGACTTACACAAAAAAATGCCACCAGTTTTTTGAAGAACGGTATAAAGTAAGGAAAGCATTGCTGACCACTTCCTGCACCGATGCGCTGGAGATGGCAAGTCTGTTGGCAGGCATTCAGCCTGGCGACGAAGTTGTTCTTCCTTCGTTCACCTTCGTCTCTACTGCCAATGCTTTCGTTTTACGGGGAGCAAAACTGGTCTTTGCCGATATTCTTCACGATGTGCCCAATATTGATCCTGCTCAGATTGAAGCGCTGATAACTCCCCGGACGAAAGCCATAATAGTTGTGCATTATTGTGGGATCGCATGCGAGATGGACGAAATAATGAGACTTGCCAGAAAAAATAACCTCATCGTGATTGAAGATGCAGCTCATGCTTTGGATTCCTATTACAAGGACAAACCGCTTGGTTCAATAGGTCATTTCGGGACATTCTCTTTTCATGAAACAAAAAATATCTTCTGCGGAGAGGGGGGACTTTTGACAATCAACGATGAAAACTATGTGACTCGTGCTGAGATTATCTGGGAAAAAGGCACGAACAGAGCTGCATTTTACCGTGGGGAGGTGGATAAATATAATTGGGTCGACCTGGGATCTTCCTTCCTGCCATCTGATGCTATTGCCTCATTTCTTTACATTCAACTTCAAATTCTTGAGAAGATCCAGCGTAAAAGGATCGCTCATTGGAACCAATATGATCATTTACTTAAACCCCTGGAAAATAAAGGTCTTCTGAAACTTCCTGTAATTCCTTCCTATGCGACCGTCAATGGTAACATGTATTATTTTCTGATGCCCTCACAGGAAGAGCGGGATAAGATGCTCGGCTACCTCCGTTCACAGGGGATACAAGCTGTTTTCCATTACCTTCCGCTTCATTCAAGCCCCTATTTCAGGAATAAACACGATGGTCGTGATTTACCTAACACAGATCATTTTGCTGGTTGTATCGTACGGCTTCCTTTTTTCTATTCATTAAAGGAAAGACAGATCCGGTACATCACGAATAAAATTTTTGATTACTTCCTGAAAACGAAATAATTCGTAATTCGTAATTATTTATACTCTGGCAACCATCCAGGAACAGGTGGTGCCTTAATCTTGTCCATCTGCTTTATAAGTTCAGGAAGATCCACCGTTCCTATATGTTTAACCTGTTCATAAACCGGGGGAAATTCATCTTTCAGGATCTGATAAGCATCCAATTGTATCTGTGTAGGTTGCGAAGAAGATGACCAGGTTGCCCAGGTGATTTTTTCAAGCCTGAGATTCAAAGGTACATGTGCCGGAGGGTTTTCTTCCAGGCTGGGTTTATTGGTTCTCCGGTTAAACTTTACATTCAGGATCTCGTCAAGCTGAAGATGCAATTCAATGGCTTTCTTCTTCAATTCATCAGAGGCCTGGGGAGTACTGTTCAGGGATTGCAATATATCATTCACATTCTTGTTGAGCAAACTGGCATATTCTTCCGTTCCCTGCATAACTCTTGCAAGGTCTGCTACTTTTTTGTGAAATTCTACGAGGGCTGCACGGTCGGTTGCAGGCAATGTCGTATTGTTAAGAACAACAGCATTGAAATCCACAGGTCCGGCAATCAGTTTTGTTTCATCGCCAGCTGTCAGGGAAAAGGAAACTTTGTATTTCCCAGGCATAGCAAATATTCCACTGCCATTGTCTTTCAGAGGATCAAATTTTTCTCCTGCCTCGAGGGTATGTGTTGCCTGGTAACGAAGATCCCAGTTCACCCTGTTAATACCTTTCGATGGGCTCTTTCTGATTGTTCTTACAACATTCCCATTCTCATCTGAAATGGTGAAAGTCAGGTAAGGTGGGATCTCATTCTTTTCCGCACGGAGATCTGCTTCTGAGGGTTGTGGTATCGGTTCACTTTTTTTGAACAACTCTTTCTCTTTTTCCTGTCTTTTCTCCTTCAGGGTTTTAGGAACTTCTTTCAGGTAATAAGTAAAAATTGCACCGAAATCGGGATTCTTCGCTGCATAAACCATGGAGCCCTGGCTTTCTTTTCCATCTTTCGGAATGTACATCAATGCATCCTTTACAGGACAGATATATCCTTCTTTGTCGAGGCTCTCTTTGCTGATTGTGCGAAGCGGAGTATAATCATCAAGAATATAAAAGCCGCGACCGAAAGTAGCGAGAACAAGGTCATTCTCTCTTTTCTGGATCACGATATCTCTCACGGGGATTGTAGGAATTCCTGATTTCAACTGGATCCATTTCCTGCCTCCGTCAATAGTAAAGAAGCAACCGAATTCGGTTCCTGCAAAAAGAAGTTCAGGGTTCACAACATCCTGCTGGATGCTGTGAACGGTTCCGTTAACAGGCAGATCTCCCGAAATAGAGGTCCAGCTTTTCCCTTTATCTGTGCTTTTTAGGAGATAAGGCTTGAAATCGTCGCGCAGGATGTTATCAAAAGATGCATAAACAGTATTTTCTTCAAAACGGGATGGGAAAATGCAACTTACATAAGTGTTTTCAGGAATCCCCGGAAATGTCGAAATTTTAGTCCAGTTCTTACCGGCATCATCAGTCACCTGGATGAGCCCATCATCAGTTCCGGCATAAAGGAGGTTTTCCTTCACAGGGGATTCGGCGAGGGAAATTATAGTTCCATAGAGGGAAGTGGATACATCTTTCTGCACGGCATCAATGCTCCAGTATTTTCCCATCACCTGCCATGTATTACGGTCGATCTTTGCTGTAAGGTCATCACTGATTACCTGCCATGTGTTGCCCCGGTCGTCACTACGAAAAATTTTGTTTGCCGCGCAATAGAGTCTTGTATGTGAGTGCGGGCTGATTAACAGGGGAGTATTCCAGTTCCATTTATAACTGTCCTCACCTTTTCGCGGTTCCGGGCGGATATCAAGCGCTTCACCGCTTTTCCGGTCATACCTTACCATTCCCCCATATTGAGATTCAGCATAAACAATATCCGGTTCCTCAGGGTCGATCTGTGACCAGAAACCATCTCCTCCGTTGGTTACAAACCAATCATCGGAAAGAACACCTTCTCCTCTTATTGACCTTGAAGGTCCACCTACTGAATTGTTGTCCTGTGTTCCTCCGTATACATAATAGAAAGGCAGGGAATTATCCACCTGTACCCTGTAAAACTGGGTAACCGGAAGATTGGATTTAAAGATGAATTCTTTTCCCCCATCAAAAGTTTCATAGACGCCGCCATCGCCTCCGATCAGGTAATGCAAAGGATTTTCCGGTTCGATCCACATAGCATGGTCATCCACATGGCGTTTATTATTCCCGACCGACTTCCAGGTTTTGCCTCCATCCTCGGAAACTTGTGAAACGGTTTCCATATTATAGATCTTATCGACATTCTTAGGATCGCAAAAGAGACGATTAAAATACTGTCCCTGTGAAACATGTCCGCTCATTTTCTGCCATGACGCGCCGCGGTTCGAAGAACGGTACAACCCGCTGGCATCATCGCCTGCTTCAATTATTGCATAAATCACATCGGGATTAACCGGAGAAATAGCCATCCCCATGCCTCCCATATCAACAGAGGGGAGTCCGGAAGTCAACTTGTCCCAGGTCTCACCGGCATTGGTCGATTTATAAATAGCCGTTTCCGGACCACCCCCGATCTTGGTGAAGACATGCCTCCTGCGTTGTTCTGCAGAAGCATACAATACATCCGGGTTCCGTGGATCCATCAGGACATTTTTTACACCCGTATTTTCACTGATCTCCAACACCTTTTTCCAGGTCTTCCCGCCATCCGTGGTTTTGTATAATCCCCGATCGCCGCCAGGGCCCCACACTGAACCTTCTGCTCCAACGTAAACCACATCCGGATTACGTGGATCAATAACTATGTTCCCGATCTGGCGTGATTCTTTCAAGCCCATGTTTTTCCAGCTTTTTCCGCCATCCATGCTTTTATAAACTCCATCCCCGTAACCCAAGGCTCGCTGTGAATTACGTTCGCCGGTACCTGTCCAAACAACATTGGTATTAGAGGAGTCTATGGCCACGCTGCCAATCGAGTAAGCCCCGTAATTGTCAAAAACAGGCTCGAATGTTGTTCCGTTGTTCGTTGTTTTCCAGATATGTCCTGATGCTACGGCCACATACCATTCATTGTGGTCTTTCGGGTTTACAGCAAAATCTGCTATTCTACCAGAAGTAAATGCCGGGCCGATACTTCTGAATTTCAAGCCACTCACCAGGCCGGAATTCATGGTACTGTCTTTCTTTTCTTCCTTGTCTTTCTTTTCTGTTTTGACCTTTTTATCGCCTGCGGGTGCTTCTTTCTTCTGTTGGGCAGAAGCGTTGAGCGAAAGCAGGAATATAGCCACAACCAGCAATATTCCCCACAACCTGGAATTTTTCATTTGTCAGAGTTTTAAGTGATTAATGATATTTTCTTCTGCGGGTCTGATCATTCCTTTTTCAGTTATGATCCCGGTAATGAATTTAGCCGGTGTAACATCAAATGCCGGATTAAAAGCAACAGACCCTGGTGAACAGACAAGGATCTTGTGGTTCTTCCCGTCTTCTCCCGGTCCTTCCTGGTAAAGGATCTCGTCAGCGCTTCGTTCCTCAATGGTAATATCGTTTCCGGTTTTGCAATTTACATCAATCGTAGAAGTTGGTGCGGCAATATAAAAAGGAACGTTGTATTCTTTTGCCGCGATGGCCTTCTCCAAAGTGCCTATTTTATTGGCAGTATCACCGTTCACTGCAATCCTATCTGCCCCGGTGATCATGAGGTCAATCTTGCCTTGTGACATCAGGTGTGCGCCGGCATTGTCGGCGATGATCACATGCTGGATCCCGGCATTGTTAAGTTCCCAGGCCGTCAGCCTTGCTCCCTGGCTCCGTGGACGGGTTTCATCAACATAAACAAAAACATTCTTACCATGCTCATGTGCCACATAAATAGGGGAGAGGGCGGTTCCATAATCGACAAAAGCAAGCCAACCGGCATTGCAATGTGTTTCAATCCTGGCTCCGTTGGGTATCAATTCATTCCCTATCTCCCCGATCATTCTTGAGTCGAGGGCGTCTTTGTTGGCAATACGATGAGCTTCATTAACGGCGGCTTCTACCGAAATCAATCCTGCTATGAAAACCCGTTCGGTGGCATAGAATAAATTCCGGGCAGTTGGACGTGTGGTTTCAATCCGGGCCCGGGCATTTGTTACAAAGGGAAGCAGGTTTCCGGAAGGCGCTTGTTTGAATGCCAGGGCCATTGCAAATCCTGCCATGGCGCCAATAGCACCTGCACCTCTGACCGTCATCGAGGTTATTGCATGACAGCATTCCTGATAAGTATGCAATTCAAGGATACTGAATTTAAAAGGCAGAAGATTCTGTCCGATCAGGAAGATGGTAGAATCTTCCATCCATACAGTCCTGTAGTTTCTACCATCAACCTGCATAATACCGTTTATAATTTAAATCCCAAACTCACTACCCACATATTGTTGGTAGCATTGAGATCATATGCTTTCCCTGCTAAAGAAGCGGCGGATCTTATCATCTGGTTCAGTCCGATCTGGTAACGAATATCGAGGGTCAGGAAGAAAACGTCAACTCCCGTACCGACCTGTACATACCAGTTAACATTGCTGATATCAGATTTTGTAATTGGGCCGGGATTCAGGTTAACATCTGTGATCTTTGAATTTACTAAAAAGGATGCCATGGGTCCTGCCATGATCCTCCAGTTCACGACTTTCACATCGATCAGCTTGAATCCTACCAGAATTGGAATATCCATTGTTCCAACTGTAACTTTTTGTTTCCAATTGTTGTAAGTATTCGAAACGTTGTTCTCGAAAATACCGCCCTGCAAGGTGTAGTACAGTTCAGGCAGGAGATAAACTTTTTTACCGACACGCACAAAAACTCCGAAATGAAATCCTGAGTTGAAAGAAGATTTAATGGAGTCGAGGCTTGAATGCAATTTCGATGCATTATACCCGATCTTCAGGCCATAGGAGAATTGTCCGAAAGTCACGCCGGTCGATAAAAAGACCAGGATAATCACAACCATAAATTTTTTCATGTAAATCAGATTTTAGTTTGATCTAAAGGAGTTTCAAATGTACAATAATTTCTTTGTGATTCTTCGATCTTCATTCAATCATTCTGAACCCTGTATAGCTGGCCAATGCTTCAGGAATTTTAATACCCTCTTCCGTTTGGTTGTTCTCAAGCAGCGCTGCCACAACTCGTGGTAATGCCAGTGCGCTTCCATTGAGTGTATGCGCAAGTTGTGTTTTGCCGGTCTCGTCTTTATAACGTAATTTCATCCGGTTGGCTTGGTACGACTCAAAATTAGAAATAGAACTTACTTCCAGCCATCGTTTTTGGGCTGCGGAATAAACTTCCATATCATAGGTCATGGCGGAGGTAAAACTTATATCTCCCCCACAGAGTTTTAATACCCGGAAAGGTAATTCCAGGGCACGTAAAAGTCCGGAAACATAGGACACCATTTCTTCAAGAACCTCATATGACTTTTCCGGATGTGAGATTTGTACGATCTCAACCTTGTCGAACTGATGCAGGCGATTCAATCCACGGACATCTTTTCCATAGGAACCGGCTTCCCTGCGAAAACAGCTGGAATAAGCAACATTCTTTATGGGAAAATCACTCTCCTTCAGGATAACATCACGATACAGGTTAGTTACCGGAACTTCTGCCGTGGGAATCAGATAAAGATCATCAAGTGGAGCATAGTACATCTGACCGTCCTTGTCAGGAAGTTGTCCTGTACCATAACCCGATGCCCCATTTACGAGATAGGGCGGTTGAATTTCCTTATATCCTTCAGCAACGGCATGATCAAGAAAAAAATTGATCAGCGCACGCTGCAACCGGGCTCCTCTTCCTTTATATACAGGAAATCCGGCACCTGAAATTTTATTACCCAGGGCAAAATCAATAAGGTCATATTTTGATGCCAGGTCCCAATGTGGAACTGCTGATTCCGGAAGTTCCGGAATAACGCCTTCCTGGTGAACTATTTCATTATCTTCAGGTGTCTTCCCGGAGGGAACGGAAGGATGAGGAAGGTTGGGGACTTTCAAAAGAACTTCTTCAAGCTCTTTTTTAGTAGTTTCAAATGTCGTACTCAGATCTTTGGCAAGTTCTTTAAGCTCGGAGGTTTTTACTTTCAGTTGATTGGCTTCAGCAGTTTTCCCTGATTTATAAAGCTTCCCGATATCCCTTGCAAGGGCATTGCTTTGAGCAAGGTTATCGTCCAGCATTTTCTGGGTTTCTTTTCTTTTATCATCCAGGGATAGAATTGTTCGGATGATTTCTTTCCCATCATAATTTTTAATGGCGAGAAGTTTTAAAACCTCTTCAGGGTTCTCACGAATTGTCTGTAATACCAACATGGTTAATTATTTTAAGTAGCCACTCTGAAAAGAATAGACCTTTTGGAGTCAACTTATTAATAAGACAAAAGTAGTGAAATCTTTGAAAGCAGGGATGTCCCGTGAAAGCAAAAAAAATCCCGGGTTGAGAACCCGGGAAACCTGGAATATTTTAATAACGTAAATCTCTTAATTTGAGGTCTCAAAAGGCAGAACGGAGACAAATGAACGGTCTTTCTGTTCTTTTTTAAATTCAACTATTCCATCGATTAATGCAAACAATGTATGGTCTTTGCCGATACCGACGTTCAGGCCTGGGTTATGAACAGTGCCTCGTTGCCTGACTATAATGCTTCCCGATTTGGCAAATTGCCCACCATAGATTTTTACACCTAAACGTTTACTATGTGATTCACGGCCGTTACTTGAACTACCTGCACCTTTTTTGTGTGCCATATCAATTCAGAATTAAATATTTATGATCAAATTTCTTTTTCAAAAAAAGTTACTGCCGGAATTTTATTCTTCTTCCGTCTCTTTTTTGGCTTTTTTCTCTTTTGCTGCGCCCTTAAGGGTAATCGATTCTATAAGTATCTTACTGAAGTCCTGGCGATGGCCGGTCTCTTTCTGAAACCCTTTTCTTCTTTTCTTCTTAAAAACGATCACTTTATCTCCTCTTGCATGTTCGAGCACTTTCCCGCTCACCTTGCAGTCTTCAACATGTGGCGTGCCAATACTGACCTTTCCATTATTGTCGACCAGCAACACTTCCTTGAATTCCACCTTTGCACCGGGTTCAAGATCCATCCGGTGAACGAAAATCTCATCATTCTTCTGGATTTTGAACTGCTGGCCGGCTATTTCTACGATTGCGTACATTGTTTATATATTGAGTGACTTGATTTTTTGGGAGTGCAAATTTAGAAAATATTTTTGATATCCAAAGGAATTGAGTATAAAATAAACTGGAAAGTTCTTGTTATATGAAAGGTATTGTCTATTTTTGAGCTTCCAAAAGTTAATTACGGGCAAGGTAATTCAGCATTAAGTTAACGTATCCGCCATTCATGTCAATAAAGAAATCAAACAGGAAATTTGTATTTTTTAAGATGTACGTTGTATCCTGTACAATTCTTATTTCCTCTTTGTTTTTAGGTGGAACTGTTCAGGGCAACATTCCTGAAAATGATTTGAGAAGTTCATTTGAATCATCAACAGATTCGGCCGGATGTAAGGATACTTTACCTGATTCATTGAAACGCTTTGTAAGATTTGACCATACCGACGGTGCTTCCAATTTTTATTCCGTAAGGCTTTCACTATTCTCTTCTTCATTTGAACGAGGTTATTTTTACGAAGCGGCAAAGGCAGACGGAATTTATATGAAGGATAAGAGTGAGTTTGGTGAAGATTCCACTTTATTTGTGACCGGAAATACAGACAAAGGAAAAATGCTGCATCATCTTGATGATCTTTATGAACAAACCATTATTTCAAAACGACCGGCATTTATCCAATCCATACAGTTTCAACAGACGTTGGGTCCCCTTAATACACCAACCTGCGATGAGGCCCAGGTTGCCTGTTCGAGCAATATTTATTCATTTCCGGCTGGAACAATAGGGTCAGCCCCACCACCGGTAGGTGGCTATCCGAATTATGGATGTCTTGGAAGTTATCCTTGTCCTGCATATTTTTATATGCAGGTCGGTGTAGCAGGCGATATCATTATCCTGATTCAGCAAAGTAATAATCATGATGTAGATTTTATCTGCTGGGGTCCTTTCACCAGTCTGACAGATGGATGCGCCACCGGTCTTACAGGAACATGTGGCGGCCCTTCACAGCCATCTTGTTGTAATAACAATGCTCCCGGATGTGCAAACTTCTATCCAAGGGGTAATATAACTGATTGCAGTTATTCACCCAATGCAACTGAAACATGCCACATCCTGAATGCGCAGGTTGGACAAATCTACATTCTTTTAATCACGAATTTCAGCCAGCAGCCAGGCACAATAACTTTTCAACAAACGGGCGGATCAGGGGTAACCAATTGTAATATTGTTGTGTTTTGTTCAATGATTGCGATAACTGCAACGCCATCGGCATGCAATGGTTTGACAAATACCTTTTCCATTTCAGGAAATATTGAATTCAGTAATCCACCAACTACCGGAACATTGATAATAACCGATAACACAGCTATACCTCCAATATCAGAAACACTTTACCCTCCCTTTGTCAGTCCCTTGCCTTATAATTTAACAGGTATCCCCTGCGACGGACAAGTTCATACATTAACGGCTGTTTTTTCCGATAGTACGAACTGTACACTCACTCAACAATGCACATCTCCCCCGGCCAATTGTCCTCAAGCCCAAATCAGCGGGGGAGGAGAGATCTGCAATGATGGAACCAGTACAGTTCCTGTAAATATAACCCTTTCGGGAACAGGTCCTTTTAATTTCACTTATGCTATTAATGGTGTCCCCCAACCTGCGATTAACAATTACAATGGAGCCTCTCCTTATGTTTTCAACACTAACATACCGGGAACATACACCCTCGTTTCTGTTTCAAATTCGGCTTGTCTTGGTTCCGGACCGGTTTCCGGATCGGCAACGGTGATTTTAGACCCACTTCCCATACCGACAATTACAGGTCCGGGTGCTGTTTGTTCCGGGGCAACAGGAGTTAGTTATTCCACCGAATCTGGTAATTCGAGTTACCAATGGATAGTTTCTGCAGGAGGAATTATTACCTCGGGCGGAACAAACACCGACAATAGTGTAACCGTCACCTGGAATACCCCGGGTTCACAATCCATCAGCGTCAATTACCATGATTCAGAGGGTTGCACTGCTGCCGCTTCAACGGTTTTCCCGGTAACCGTACATTCATTGCCAACTCCTGCTATTGATGGCAACAACGAAGCCTGCAAAGGAAATACAGGGCTTGTTTATACAACACAGCCAGGCATGACAAATTATGTTTGGAACGTTTCTGCCGGTGGAACCATTACTTCCGGTGGTACCGGCACTGACAACACTTCAACAATTACATGGAATGTTGCCGGGGCACAAACCGTTTCTGTCAATTACCACGATGCAAATACATGCACTGCAACTGCCCCTGCTATCTTTCCTGTAATTATTCATCCGCTGCCGGTACCGACACTATCTGGTATTGCAACACTCTGTGTTGGAACTTCAGGTGTAATTTATACTACCCAACCGGGAATGACCAATTACCATTGGAACGTAACAGCCGGTGGAACAATCACAGCCGGTGGAACGGCGACCGATAATTCTGCAACAATTACCTGGATTACCCCAGGTTCCCAATCGGTTTCTATAAATTACCATGATGCAAACGGATGCACTGCCGTGGATTCGACAAGTTATCCTGTGACTGTCAACCCGTTACCCGGTACACCTGGAGCTATCACCGGTACAGCTATTCTTTGCCAGGGATCGAGCGGAGTTAGTTATTCCATCGGGATCGTCAGCAATGCCACGAGCTATAATTGGACACTTATTCCAGGAACGGCAGGAACCATCAGCGGGAATACAGCCTCCATAACTATTAATTGGTCGGCAACCTTTATTGGAACTGCAAGTCTTACGGTTAAGGGTGTAAATAGTTGCGGAAACGGAGTTTCATCACCGGCCTTCTCAATTCTGGTAAACCCAAACCCCCTGGTCTCTTTTATCATTTGTACCGATTCAATCACAACTTCTGCTGCCAGCATTATCCATCTGAGAGAGGGAATCCCCCTGGGAGGAACTTATTCAGGAGCTGGCGTAAATACAGGAGCCGGAACTTTTAATCCTGCAACGGCCGGGGTTGGTCCACATACAATCACCTATTCTTATACCAATGTCAATGGCTGTATAAATACCGCATCGCGCGTAATTACTGTATTGAATCCAGGTGTATTTTCCTGCGGTGGGAACCTGAAAGATGTGCGTGACAACAAACTTTACGAAACAGTCCTGATTGGATCGCAATGCTGGATGGCGGAGAATCTCAATTATGGAACTGTGATAGGTTCGACACAGGACCAGACAAACAACTGCATACCCGAAAAATATTGTTACGGAGATAATCCTTCAAACTGTAACCTTTACGGTGGAATGTATCAATGGGATGAACTGATGGCATATAACGATGTCCCGGGTTCACAGGGTATCTGCCCTCCCGGATGGCATGTTCCGACAGAAGCAGAATGGACCTTACTGTTCAGCAATTATATTAATAACGGATTTGCGGGGGCGGCATTGAAGGCTACCGGGTATTCAGGTTTCAACGCCCTGATAGCAGGAGCCAATTTCTTTAACCGTATCAATAGCTTTTTTGATTTTGCAGGATTTTACTGGTCCAGTGATTTCCCGGGACCCTATAAAGCATGGGTGCACGGAATGAATTCTTTCAACCCAAGTGTTTCATACTATCCCAGCAGCAGGGTGAATGCATTCTCAGGAAGGTGCATCAAAAACTAGCTCCGTCAATTCATAGAATCTTATCCTTAGTTTAAATTAATAAATCAGGCAACTTTATGGGTTTTTGCGTATCTTTGTAACAGAACGTTCGTATAAACCAAACTCAGGTTAGTTATTCCCATGAATACTGTATCAACCAGTATATTACATTTTAAAAATTTACTGGTTCTTTATCTTTCTTTGTCAGTATTGACGGGCTCTTCACAAAATCCGGCAACACTAACGGGTATTGTAACAAATTGTGACACGGGAACCCCCATCATCGGGGCAGTGGTTTCCGTCGGAACCCTGAGTACCTATTCAGTTTCAGGTGGAATTTATACACTCTCAATAACTCAACCCGGAACATGGACTGTGTCGTGTTCAAAACCCGGATTTGTACCTTTTGCGAGCACCCCCGTTATTTTTGGACAGGGAGCAACCGTCAACCTTCCCATTTGCCTGAATGAAAGCGTTAACTCTCCAGCACTGGTTGTCGCAGCGCTGGATACAATACCCTCCTCTACTGTTGTCAATATTTCCTGGCAGATTCCCAGGGGGGATTACGAATTGCTTTACGATGATGGACTACAAGATGATTTCACCGTTTGGACATTGGAGGGAAACATGAATGCCGTGAAATTCACCCCTGTTGGTTATCCTGCAACCGTTACAGGAGGAAAGATCAATATTGGAACTTCAGCAAACTACATTATAGGGAGTACACCTTTTGTTCCATTTCAGGTTTCTGTTTACGATGCATCCGGTGCCGGGGGAACGCCAGGCGTACAAATTGCCGGTCCGGTCGAAGTTCTTCCTGCGAATTTTGGCTGGGTTAATTTTTCAATCCCTTCGGCCCCAGTAATCAATAGCGGGAATTTTTACCTGGTGATGGTCCAGGGCGGAAATTACCCGAATGCAGCGGGCCTGGCTATTGATGAGAACTATCCGCATTTCAGGAGCTATTCCCGTATAGCATCACAAAACACATGGTTTCCCGGCCCCGGTAATTTTATGATGCGGGCATTGGTGAATGGGCCAGGTGGCCCTCCATCCTTTGATCTTGCGCCGGTCAATCTTGTCGGATATTCCGTATCCCGGCTGATGCAGGGTGAAGAACAGAACCCTGCGATCTGGACATACCTGGGACAGGTCACTTCAACCCAGATGACCGACAATGCATGGTCGTCCCTTCCCTGCGGACCCTATCGCTGGGAAGCCCAGGCAATCTATACAAACAACCAGAACTCCGATTATTCTTTTTCAAATGTGATAGGAAAATGCTGGACAGTCAACACAACAGTAAAAATTACACTTAGCTGTGATTCATCAACCAAGACAGGGGTTTCCATAATGCTTAAAAACCTTGTTTATCCGGATACCATGTACACTAAATTAACCGATACTTCAGGAACGGCTTCTTTTCCTGCATTCTGGAAAGGGACTTATGAATTAAAGGCTATGAGGTTCGGATACAAGGATCTAATTGAAGATTACAGTATCAGCACCGATACGACTTTACATGTTTTACTGCTTCAAAATAAGACAGCCCCCACTGACTTATTCGTAAACGATAGCAGTTTGGTTGCACATTGGAACAAGCCGTCGGGATTAGTCGATTTGTTCAATGAGACCTGGCAAAGTGGTAGTTTTCTGACAAATGGATGGACGGTTGATGGCCAAAACTGGACCGTATCAACTGCAATCGGAAAACCTGTGCCTTCTGCCATGTTCGACTGGTGGCCTCCAAAAATGAATTACGAGCAATCAATTACCAGTAAGCCAATCGTCGGGCAAAATTCATCCGTACTCAAACTAAAATACGATATCTTCCTGAGTAACCATGGTACGACATCGTTGAACCAGATGGCGGTTGAGCTATGGGATGGTGCCACATGGCATATGCTGAAAAACTACACTAACTCCCAGGGAGATATTAACTGGACGAGCCAGGACCTCGACATTTCAGCCTATTCCGGCCTTACTTTCAAAATACGGTTTCGTGCTTACGGCGAAGATTCCGACTATATCAATAACTGGAATATTGATAATATTGTGGTGGAAGCAAAGGAATCATCAGCCATTTCCGGCGAATGTGTCCTCGGTTACAATTTCTATATAAACGACATTCTTTTCGGGGTCACACGTGACACTTTTTTCCAGATACCTCCATCTAATCTTCAATACGGAAATCTCTATAATGCGTGTGTGGATGCCATCTATGGAAGTGGTACATCGACGAAGAATTGCTATTCATTCACCTCACGATATCTTCCCCCTCCCATCAATCTGCAGGGAACAAATATTGTGGCTACAGCCCACCTGACATGGGACAAACCAGTCACTCAAAAAAAGGATCCTTCTAAATTAAATCCTGCGGGATTAACAGGATATATCATTTACAGGGATGGAATCAAAATTGATTCAATAACAAATGCAGACACTTTGCAACATAATGATACTGGTCTTTACCCAGGGATGTACATATATAAGGTGGCTTCAATTTATAATATGACCTCCTATGGAAATCCGGGGCATTTCTCAGAATCCTATCCTGCAGGCCCTGTTTCTGTGCAAATCATTTATGGACATCTTCTCCCGTTCCTGGAAACCTGGGACCAGGCAAATTTCAATTATAACAACTGGACATTTGATCCGGATGCCGGAAACTGGTCGATCACCAGTACCCTTGGAAATCCTGCCCCAAGTGCACAATTCTCCTGGACCCCGCCAAGAACTAATTATACCTATTCACTGGTATCGCCCGTACTCGATGCTACTTCTGTGGCCTGTTCAAATATCTGGCTGAATTTCGATTACAGGCTGCTCAATGACAACCCCACGGGGAATGAGAAACTTGATGTTGAAGTATTTTATAACAATACCTGGCATGGGGTTGCTGAATTCTCAAATAAAGGAAGTACATTCTGGATATCAAGCCACCTGGATATCTCTCCTGTAAAAGGCAATGCATTTAATATCAGGTTTCGTGCATCCGGAAAAAATTCTCATGATATTGTAAATTGGAATGTTGATAACATCTATGTTTATGGCATTTGTAAACCCCCTGAAAATCTCTCTGCAGCACCCAACGGACAAGATATCCTTCTGACCTGGTCGCCCCCGGTCTGTGAAGACGGAGTTCCATTGCATGAAGGATTCGAAGAAGCGACTTTTCCTCCTGATAACTGGACCCAGATCATAACCAATCTCAACGATGTAACCTGGAAACAAACAAACAGCAACAATCCGGCAGGCGTTCATTCGGGAACGCATGCTGCAGGAGTAACCTGGGATTATTCTCACCAGGATGAATGGCTCATTGCACAAAACGTTCAAATCACCGGCGATCTCACCTTCTGGAGCTATGCTTTCCAGGGGTCTATCCACAATGACCATTATTATGTGAAAATATCTGAAGACCAGGGTGCTCACTGGGAGACCCTGCTTGATATGTCAATACTCCCGCCTTTTCCTTCCAATACAGGATACAATGAATGGACAGTTCCTTATACCCTCAGTCTTTCCCAGCACTTAGGCGAAGTGGCAGATATAGCATGGCAGGCAGTAGATGGTGACGGACAAGGTCTCTGGTACAACTGGCTCATCGATGATTGCGCAGTGGGGTCAAAAAAACTTCTCCTTCCAGCCACACCTACTTCAACCGAAGGTTATTCTGTTTTCCGCAAAATCAGTGGTAGCGGGTTTAACCTCCTGACTCCCGGTCCGGTTTACGATACATCCTATCTTGACCATGGGCTCGTTACAAATATTTACCGTTATTACGTAACAGCTTATAATACTGATTGTTCATTCAGTACTTCCTCTGATACCGTTCTTGTCGACCTGGTGGTGGGTATTTCTTCTCAACCTGATCAATTCCTGAAAGTTTTTCCGAATCCCGCACACGATATTATCAATGTCAAATCATCCGGTGAAATCATGGCGATCGATATTTTTAATTATCTCGGGGAAAAAATATATACGAATTCCAGTCTTTCCGGGATAGACCTGAAAGTCGATGTTTCGGGTTTTCAGCAAGGCGTTTACTTCATCAGAATCAAGACAGTAAATGGCGTACAGACAAGTAAGGTTTCTGTGATAAAGTAGGGCATTCCAGGATAAAATTTCATCATTGTGTCATATTGATGAATTATTGTTGTAATTTTACATTCGATTAGAAGTATTGCTGGCGGGTTCCCCTTTCGAAGACATTATGGGTATGTTATTAAAATTCAATCATTTACATAATGGATTTTAATATACTTGTGAGGTACGGGAAATTACGCCAATGAGTTAAGATTAAATTTGTAATAAAAAGGTGAAAAAAATTTTTTTTTTCAAATTCTTTATTTTACTTTTGCGTATTGGATAAAAAAGAAAACTTAATGAAGAACTTTCCTCCATATAATCAATTAATCATGTTAATTGATCCCTTATATTTTCTTCCTATTATTAACTAAAACAATCAAACCTTATGAGAAATGTTACGAAGTATTTATCAATGTTGATAGTTGTACTATCAATATTGGTAATTGCGTCTCAGACCCAGGCCCAGACTGTGATTTATACACAGAACTGGGGTACTGCTTCTGGTACAACTCCGCCTGCAGGTTGGGCAATCAACCAGTTGGGATATGGTAGCTGGACTTCCTTTGGATCTTCAGGTAACTATCCGGCTGCATCGCCCTATCCTGGTTGCACTGAAATGGTCATTTTTGACTCGTGGGATGCATCGGCTGGTTATCAAAACAAGTTATATCAAACCACAGCCATTTCCACGGTCGGCTATCAAAACATCACCGTTGATTTTACTGAGTATGGGCAAACTACCTTCTCAGGCGGTGATGGGGTTCAGATTCAGTATTCAACAAACGGTACGCTCTGGACTAATGCCGGAACCAATTGGTCTAATTACAATGCTGGCGGAAATATGTGGTTAGTTAACACACAGGCATTGCCTGTAGGTGCAGCCAACCAGCCAACGCTGTATATTGGATTGCTGTTCACCTCGGAATACGGCTATGATGTTTACTTTGACGTCATGCATGTAAATGGACTCCAGACAGGAACAGTTACCGGAACCGTAAAGAACTGCAACACGAATGCAAACCTAACAGGTGTTAACGTATACGTTGGCAGCGGAAGTAACTGGGCTGGTCCTGCACCAACCAATGGCGCTGGTGTTTATACACTTGCCGGCTGCCCGGTCGGTGCACAGACCGTATCAGCTGTCTTCGGAGGTTATACGACTTATACCGGACCTGTGACAGTCGTTGCAAATTCAACCGTTACATACAACTTCTGCATGATGCCACTACCTGGTATTATTACAGGTATTATAACAAATGCTGCCAATGGCAACCCTGTTGTCGGAGCCTATGTTACCTGGGGTACATATAGTACCTATTCAGTAGCAGGAGGTTTATACAGCTTGAATGTATACGTGGTGGGACCCAATCCGGTAATTGCCTCCAAAGAAGGGTTTACGACGTTCACATCGCAACCAGTTACAGCCAATATCCCTTCACCACCGCCTGTAACTCAAAACATCGCTTTAGCCGAGCTTACTCCTCCTCCTTCATCCCCGTTCCTGGCAGCATTAAATACTGGCCAAACGGCTGTGAACCTAAGCTGGGGTTTACCGGTTGCCGACTATGATCTGATCTATGATGATGGTATTCAGGATAACTTTGGTATTTATGCCACCGGAAACGGCGCCAATATGAATGCCGTTAAGTTTACCCCGCTTGCCTATCCTACAATCGTTAAAGGATTCTACCTTGACATTGGGACAGCCCAGAACTATCCAAGCGGATTCAATGCTTTCAGTCCAGTAAAAATAGAAGTCTGGACCTCAGTTAATGGTTTACCTGGTGTCCCAATTGCGGGTGCTAATTGGCAAAACGCTCCTACGGCATACGGATGGACAAAAGCCACTTTTGGTACTCCGGCAACTATCGCCAGCGGTGATTTCTTTATCGTCATGACCCAGTTGGGTGCTGAAAACCTCACCCCAGGTATCGCCATTGATACCACTGTATATGCGATGAGAAGTTATTCAAAGCAGGGTAATATCCCATGGCTCCCAGGCCCCGGAAACTATATGATCCGTGCCATTGTGAATGGAGCCGGCGGCCCCTTGTTTATGACAAACCAGGAACCCAAGGTTATTACTGCAGCTCCGATACAAAGCATGATCTATGAATATCCTCCTTCAACCGTAACCGGAACAGAAGGCAGCCCGAAAATGTTTCCCGAAACGGGATTAAGCCCGGATGCTCTCATCGGTTACCAGGTATGGCGTTTACTGCAAGGCCAGGAAGCCACACCGGCACTCTGGACCTCTGTTGGCACCCCAACCGGTCTCACTGCGGTAGACAATTCATGGCCGAGTTTGCCATGTGATCCATACCGTTGGGCTGTAGAAGCACAATATACCTTCAACCGCTGGTCGACTGCTACGTTCTCAAACGTTCTTGGAAAATGCTGGACATGCAACGTAACAGTTAATGTTACACTGAGCTGCGATAGCGTTACTCCGGTCAACACTGTAGTAACATTTACAAACACGGGTGGTATGATTCCTGATACGATCTATACCCATGTAATGGATGCTACAGGAACCTATACCTTTCACAATTTCTGGAAAGGAAATTATAACCTGACAGTTAATAAATATGACTTTCAGCTTTATACTCAACTTAATATCCCCATCTTTGGCGACATGACATTTAACGTTAACCTGCTTCAAATTAAAGCAGCTCCAACGGGAATCGCCGTTCATGACAGGGATTTATTAACCGGATACGGTCCTTTGGTAAATTGGAATCCGGCACAAGAGCAAACAATACTTCTGAACGAGACATTCACGGGTGGTTTTGCAACCAATGGCTGGGTACCTGATGCCGGTAGTAACTGGCAGATAAACGCTGGTATTGGTAACCCGGGTGCATGTGCTGAATTTTATTATTATCCTCAACAGCAAAACTACAGCGAAGCACTGACGAGCAAGACTTTATATGGAGTTCATTCACCGGTTCTTAAGCTGAATTATGATATCACACTGGCTGCCAACGGAACAACTACCCTTGAACAAATGGCAGTTGAAATCTGGAACGGAGCAACCTGGCATAGTGTTGGCAATTATGACAACAGTTCAGGTCAGAATATGCCATGGACGACAGAAAGTGTAGATATCTCTAATTATGCACCAAGTTCAGGCTTCCAGGTTCGTTTCAGAGCATACGGAGTGAATAGTGACTGGATTACTTATTGGGCTATCGACAATGTTCAGGTTATTGCTGCAACCACACCTCATGATCCTTGTATCATCGGGTACGAAGTTACCCTGAATGGGATCAGCGATGGCTTTACACCGGATACCTCTTACATAATACCTGCATCACATGTCAGTTATGGTACATCATACCTGGTATGCGCTACAGCTATTTATGGAAGCGGTTATTCATCTCCGGATTGTACCACATGGACTGATAAATTCCTCTGTCCTCCTGATACGGTGCAAGCAACATCACTGGATTGTTCAGCATTGATCACCTGGCATAAGCCGAATTGCGGTGGTTGTACACTCCATAATTACACCTATGATGGCGGTACTTATTGGAATGGGCAAACCTGGTATTCAGGTGTAACCATCTCTATGGGTAATTATTTCCCACTCGCTGCCAGCGCATCCGGACAAATAAAATCATTCGATGTATGGTTTACACAGTATGGTACATGGACGGCACAAACTTGTGTTATGTACGTTTATGATGCTGCTCACAATTTACTTGGTACTTCTGTTCCATTTGTGAATACTGCAGCTACCTGGCCAAGCGGTACATGGATCAATGTCCCGTTCACTGCCACTGTTAATTACACCGGGGCATTCTATGGTATGGTTGATTATACTGCTCCAAGTAATATGAAGAATGGTATGGGAATGGATGATGTAACCGCTATACCAGGGCAACCAAATGGTATTGCTTATGTTAATGATGCTGGTGCGTGGTCTAATGCTGTAACTTTCTTCGGTTACCCGGCTCCTGAAACATGGAGTATACGTGCCAATGTTTGTGCAGTATCTTTGAACAAAGATGCTCCAACAACGGTGATTGATCCTTCGACCTTAGCAAAGGGAACTTTTGGTGCCCCGGATCCCAGCACTCGTACCAACGATGGAGTTGCTGTAGCCGGACCTGTGGTTAATCCTACACCTGATGCACCTGCTGCTGCTCCTGTACTTCTCGGATACAATATTTTCCGTAACGGGTTATTACTTGTCTATTGGCCTTATCCGGATTCACTGGAATATTATGACTATAACCTGGCACCAGCAACTTATCATTATACGGTTGATGCTAAATATAATGTAAATCCTTATAATCCTCCATCATTCGTGGATACCTCAATGAGGGCAAAACCATCTGCAGCAGTTACGATTGTCTGCGGTTATCCTTTGCCATTCTTTGAACCATGGGATCAGGATTCATTCACTTACCAGCAATGGACATTCTCACCAAATCAGGGTCACTGGTCACTCACTACCGCTTTAGGTGATCCGTTACCTTGTGCTGACTTCACATGGCAGCCGGTTATTACAAACTATAGTACATCACTTGTTACACCGGTTATCAACGCATCCGCATGGACTTGTGCTGATATGTTCTGTGACTTTGATCTCAAGTTAGTTGACCTGCATGCTACCGGAACTGAAAAAATGGATATTGATGTTTTGGTTGGTGGCAATTGGACAAACAAAGGTGAGTTTGCCGATTCAGGATCCTATGACTGGAGTCTTAAGCATATTAATATCAATGCTGTGATGGGTAAAGCCTTCCAGTTACGTTTCCGTGCCAATGGCGCAAATTCAGGGAACATACTGCATTGGTATGTTGATAATATCCATATCTATGGCGTATGCAGACCTCCGACTTTACTGACAGGAAAGGAAAACCAGTTCACAACAACACTTACCTGGCATTCGCCAAAATGCCCTGCCTCTTGCGGTCTCAAGAACTATACCTTTGATAATGGTACGGCTGGTGATGGTTTAAGCACTCAAACGGCCGGCACATTCATGGAAGGTAATTTCTTCCCGATTTCTGCCGGAGCTTCTGGTGTAATTAAATCATTTGATATCTATTTTTCATCAAATGGTAATTCATCGGCCCAAAGCTGTGTTGTATGGGTTTACAATTCAAACCATACCGTGGTTCTTGGTTCCTCAGTATCGTTTATTAATACTGGCGCTGCCTGGCCCTCCGGGACATGGGATAATGTAACCTGTCCTGATATTCCGTACACCGGACAATTCTGGGCTATGGTAGATTACAGCGGTTACACCGGACTTCCAATGAAGAACTTCGAGTGTGTTGATATACTTTCAACATTCCCCGGATATCCAAATGGACTTGGTTATGTTAATAATAATGGAACATGGGAAGATGCAAAAACTTTCTATGGAGCAGATCCACTGGATACCTATATGATACGTGCTAATGTTTGTGAAAACGGAGCTAAGGACAAAGATGCTCCAATAACAACAATTGATGTCTTGAACCAGTTGGGCAACAAGAATGTAAAACCAACTGCAGATCGTAGCACTTATTTAGGTGCTATAACAGACTATTCAAATGTTGCAGTTGGCGCTCCTCAGTCACTTCTTATTCCGGAAGCACCAACTGGATCACAGTTGATGGGATACAATGTGTATCGTGCCGATTCAACAAGCAATGTGTTCCTTCTGAAAAAACATATTACCTCTGGTACTGATACCACGTGGCAGGATGTTCATCCAAGTAGCACTAAGGCTCCATTCCATTGGAGATATTACGTTACTGCAGTCTTCCAGGATTCATTGAACCCGGGTCAGACTCTTTGCGAACCTTCTTCAGATACAATTACAATCAATTTCCCAGCAGTTGGTATCAACGAGCTGACGAACACGATCTCATTGTATCCGAATCCTGCAAACGATGTTGTGAACATTGTTTCTTCCAACGACATCAAGACAATTGAAGTGATCAATTATGTTGGTCAGACGATCTACAAGAATAATTCTGTAAATCTGAAGATCACAAAATTGGATGTTGCAAGCTTCAATGCAGGAGTGTACTTTGTCAAGATTACCACAACAGAAGGTATCAAGACCTCAAAGATCACAGTAACACACTAATCCTTAATTGGAATATATTGAAAAAGGCTCGCTTCGGCGGGCCTTTTTTTTATCTTTGTATCCCATGATTTCAGTAAATAACCTTTCGGTCCAATTTGGCGGAACGCCACTCTTTGATCATGTTTCTTTTATCATCAATGATAAGGACAGAATCGGACTTGTGGGTAAGAACGGAGCCGGGAAATCTACTTTACTTAAGATTATAAAAAACATTCAGAAACCGGATGAAGGCGAAGTTGTTGTTCCATCCGGTGGGACCATCGGGTACCTTCCGCAGGAAATGATTACCGGCAGTGCAAAAACTGTTGTGGAGGAAGCAATGACTGCTTTTTCGGAGATACTGGAACTGAAAGCAAAGATAGAATCGCTTGAACACGAAATAAAAGTACGGAGCGACTTTGATTCGGATAATTACCACGATCTTATACGTAAACACTCGGAATCTTACGAACGGTTTAATTTACTGGAAGGATCATCCATCCAAACCAATACCGAAAGAGTGCTTACCGGGTTAGGGTTTGATATTAATGAATTTACCCGGCCGATGAGCCAATTCAGCAGTGGCTGGCAAATGAGGGTTGAACTTGCAAAGATCCTGCTGCGTGTTCCTGATGTAGTGCTTCTCGACGAACCTACCAACCACCTGGATATCGAATCTATCGAATGGCTCGAGGACTTCCTTATCAATTATAAAGGAGCTGTTGTCCTGGTATCGCACGACCGGGCTTTTCTCGACAACGTAACGAAAAGGACGGTTGAAATTTCATTGGGAAAGATCTATGATTACCGGGCAAATTATTCAGGTTATGTTACCTTACGGGAAGAACGGCTTGACAGCCAGATTGCGACCTATAATAACCAGCAAAGGCAGATCAGGCAGATTGAGCGCTTCGTAGAACGGTTTCGCTACAAAGCAACGAAAGCGGCACAGGTTCAGTCAAGGATCAAAATGCTGGAAAAGATCGACGAAGTTGAACTGGATGTTTTTGATGAGTCATCCATCAATTTCAGATTTCCCAAAGCACCACATTCAGGGAAGGTCATCCTGGAAGCAAAGCACCTATCTAAAGATTATCCCCAGAAACGGGTTCTTGATGACCTTAATTTTACGGTGATCAAAAACGACCGGATCGCCTTTGTGGGAAAAAACGGAGAAGGAAAAACCACATTGTCAAAAGTCATTGTCAGGCAGACTCCCCATACCGGGGAACTGAAATACGGACACAATGTTGTTATCGGCTATTATGCCCAGGATCAATCGGATCTCCTTGATCCTGACCGTACGGTTTTCCAGACTATTGATGATATTGCGACCGGGGATATCCGCCCGAAGATCAGGACTATCCTGGGAGGATTTCTTTTCAGCGGAGATACAATAGATAAAAAGGTGAAAGTGCTCTCGGGTGGAGAAAAATCCAGGCTTTCCCTGGCAAAGATGCTGCTGATTCCATCGAACCTGCTCATCCTTGATGAACCGACCAATCATCTTGATATGCATTCGAAAGATATTTTAAAGAATGCACTCATCCAATACGACGGGACACTCATCGTGGTTTCGCATGATCGTGATTTTCTGAAGGGACTGACCAACAGGGTTTTCGAGTTCAGGGCGGGGGCGATAAAGGAATACCTGGGTGATATTTACGATTTCCTTGATGCGCGGAAGATCAAAGCCCTTACGCAACTGGAAACAGGAGAAAAAACTGTTGGGACTGAGTCTGCTAAAAAATCATCCTCCAATAAAGTGAATTGGGAGAAACGCAAAGATTTCGACAAAGAGATCCGGAAAATACAAAACCTGATCACTAAATCGGAAAACGAGATCGGACGTCTTGAAGAAGAGATTAAAAAAACTGAAGAGATGCTGATCCAGCCTGAAAAGTTTAAAGATAAGGTACTGGGAGGTCAGCTTTATAATGAATATGAGAAATGGAAGTCCCTGCTCGATAAGGCGATAAAAAAATGGGAGATACTTAATGTTGAGCTGGAAGAAATTGAAAAGAAAAATCCGGAAAACCCCACCCCCGGCCCCTCCCCCAAGAGGGAGGGGAGAGATGACTTCTAGAAATCTCTTTTCAGCAATTCATTTGCGAAGGATCTGAGTACCTTTTTACTGTTTTCATCTTCATGGATCTCATTAAATGATTGCAGTGCTTTTGAAAAGTACTTTCCGATCCCTTCAAGGGTGAGTTCCCTGATCTTCAGCAACTGATAGACGTTCTTTACCCGGGCGATTTTTTCCTCATCAGGAATCAGTCTATTTGAAAAACATTCATCGAGCTCTGATCTTAGGTTTTCCGGGGCAATTTCGTAAGCTTTCAACAGGAGATATGTCTTTTTTCCGGAAAGAATATCACCTCCGATCTCCTTCCCGAATTTTTGTTCATCGCCAAAAACGTCCAGCAGGTCGTCCTGGAGCTGGAAAGCCAGACCTATATTTTCTCCAAATGAACAGATCCTGACAGTTTCAACGGCAGGAGCTTTTGCAAGGATGGCACCCAGCTTCAGGCTGCACCCGATCAGTACAGCGGTCTTTAGCCGGATCATTTCAAGGTAATCGCTGATGCTGACCACTTTCAGTGTTTCAAAATTTATATCGTATTGCTGGCCTTCGCAAACCAGACGGGCGGTATTGGTGAACTCCGATAATGCCAGCGGAAGAATTTCAGGGTCGGCCTGTGAAAGGAACCCGCAGGCAAGGGCAAACATGGTATCACCTGAGAGGATGGCAACATTGGTATTCCATTTTTTATAAACAGTTTCTTCCCCGCGTCGCAGAGGTGCGCGGTCCATAATATCATCATGAAGAAGGGTGAAATTATGAAATAGCTCGATAGCTATCGCAGCCGGGATTGCCTTCTCAATATTCCCGTGGAAAAGATCACAACCCAGCAGAACCAGTAGCGGCCTGATGCGTTTTCCCCCAAGGTTCAGGGTATAGGCGATAGGATCGTAAAGTTCTGATGGCTCCCGTTTAAAAGTCTCCGGATCAAATGATTTCCTGATGATATTCTGCAGCTCGCTGAGGGAATGCATGGATCAAAGAATATAAGAATCATTGATCAGGTTGAGAAGGTATTGTCCGTAACCACTTTTCAACAGGGGTTGTGCAATTTTCTCCAACTGTTCACGATCGATGAAGTTCATACGGTAAGCTATTTCTTCAATGCAGCCAATCTTTAAGCCCTGCCGGTTTTCAATCACTTCAACAAATTGGCCAGCCTGCAGGAGTGATCCGAATGTGCCGGTATCCAGCCATGCAACTCCACGGCTCAGGACTCCGACCTTCAGCTTCCCTTGTTCCAGGTAATATCTGTTGACATCTGTAATCTCATATTCTCCACGAGCGCTTGGTTTAATATTACGGGCAACTTCAAGTACAGAATTATCATAAAAATACAGTCCGGGAACTGCAAAATTCGACCTGGGCTGCTTCGGCTTTTCTTCGATGGAAATAGCTTTTAAATTGCTGTCGAATTCTACTACCCCATAACGTTCAGGATCGTTAACGTGATAAGCGAATACCACGCCTCCATCGGGATCACTATTCTCCTGCATGAGCTGAGGCAGGCCACGGCCATAAAAGATATTATCGCCCAGGATAAGTGCGACTTTCTCTTTCCCGACAAACTTTGCGCCAAGCACAAAGGCCTGTGCAAGCCCGTTTGGAACTGCCTGTTCAACATAGGAGAATGAACAACCCAATTGTGATCCGTCCCCAAGTAATTTTTCAAAGCTTGGAAGATCAACAGGTGTAGAAATGATAAGGATCTCGCGGATTCCCGCTGTCATAAGTACTGACAGTGGATAGTAGATCATCGGTTTATCATAGATCGGCATCAGTTGTTTGCTAACGGCCAATGTAAGTGGATGTAAACGGGTTCCGGCCCCACCCGCGAGGATGATTCCTTTCATTTTATCAGGTTTTTTATTTCATAAGTTAAAAATCCACACTCCTCTATCCTTTATTTTCAATCTTCCAGGCCCTATTCTCCATTATTCTTTTTTTCTTCTCCGGCTTTTTGCTCCAATGGAAGTTCATCAAGTTGTATGTCATCATCCTCATCATAGAGTGGGAGAATTGGTTTTTTAAAGGATTTCGTTGTACTCCATTGGTCGAGGGTTAATAATAGTGAAGGGAGTATAAACATGTTCAGAAGTCCTGCAACCAGGAGTGTAAAGGAGATAAGAAATCCAAGAGCTTGTGTACCTCCAAAAGATGAAAGGACAAAAATCCCGAATCCAAAGAAAAGAACAGTTGAAGAATAAATCATACTGTACCCTGTTTCTTTAAGTGCTGAGATTACTGAAGAGGGTATATCACCATGTGAATGTTTCAGTTGAAGCCGGTATCGCGAAAGGTATTGTATGGAGTTATCCACGGAGATACCAAGCGCAATACTGAATATAAGAATAGTTGAAGGCTTGATTGGAATTCCTGCAAATCCCATCAGTGCTCCGGTCATCAGTTGCGGTATAAGGTTTGGCACAAGGGATATCAGGATCATCCTCCACGAAGTAAATAAAAATGCAAGCAACATGGCAATCACAATAACGGCAAGCAGAATACTTTCCCAAAGGTTCTTGATAAGGAAATTAGTGCCTTTCAAAAAAACGACGCTTGTTCCTGTAATGGTCACTTTGTACTTTGCAGGATTAAAGATGGAATCAATTTTTGGCTTCAGGCTCTTCTGGATACGATCGATATCTTTTGTACCGATATTGGCCATCTGAACAGAGATCCGGGTCGACTGGTAATTTGAATCGATAAAATTCCTGAGAAGATTTACTTTTTTCGATTTCAGTTCGGGGATGTAGCTGGCCATAAAAGCGAGTTCACTGGATTCAGGAAGGCTGTAATAACCAGTATCGCCGTTGTAGAATGCCTGTCTTGCTGTTTTTACAACCTCTACGACAGATAATGCCTTTGAGAGTTCGGGGAAGGTTGCAAGGGTGTCCTGAAGGCGGTCGATACGTTTAAGAGTGGCCAGTGTCAGTACTCCTTTCTTCTTTTTCGTATCTACAATGATCTCGAGTGGCATTATACCCTTAAAATTCTTTTCAAAGAATACAAGATCAACATAAAGAGCATCCCGTTTCGGGATGTCATCTACAATTTTTCCGCTTGTATGCAGTCGAACGACCCCGGTTACTGCAATAAGCATGAAGATAGCGGTTAAGATATAAATTATATTTCTGCGGGTATTAACCAGGATCACGGCTTTATCAATAATCACTTTGGCTATACTGGCTTCCTGGTGCCGTGTATCTTTTGATTGAGGAGGCTGCAGGTAGCTGAAGAAAATAGGAACCAATGTCAGCGACAAAACATAGACAACCATAATATTGAGGGAAGCAATGGTTCCAAATTCAACAAGGAGTTTGTTGTTGGTGACTATAAAAGCAGCGAATCCGGTTGCAGTAGCAGCATTGGTAAGCAGGTTGGCTTTTCCTATCCGTTCAATTACTCGGGATAGGGATTTGGCTTTGTTTTTATGGATCCTGAATTCGTAATGATATTTATTGAGCAGGAAAATACAATTCTCTACTCCGATCACAATGATCAATGGAGGAATGATCCCGGTGAGTATGGTGATCTTATAGCCGAAAAGAACAATCATTCCAAGTGCCCAGATCACACTGATCACAATGATGATCATCGGGAACAGAACTGCTTTGTATGAGCGGAAGAAAATATAGAGGAACACGGCTGCTACTAACAATGCCATGAGCACAAAGAACTTCAGTTCTTTTTCAACTTTTAGGGAAGTTTCCGTACGGATATAAGGCAGCCCGGAATAATGAACCCCGGTATGGTATTTGATCCCGAAACTATCTGCTGTTGCTTTGATATCGTGGATGAGGGGAACCCTGCGTTTGCTATTGACCTGTTCCTTATTGATGGTGACCATCATGAGGGTTGCCCCTGTTTTTTTATTTAAGATCAGATTATCATAGAGAGGCATGGAGTAGATAACGGTTTTCAGACTATCGAGCTCCTTCTGGGTCTTTGGTTTTGTGGGACAGATTGGCTTGAACTCAAACTTTTTAATTGAGTCGTTTTTCTGAAGTCTGTATAAACATGTGTTTGAGAGTACTTCTTCCACTCCCTGAATTTTCTTTATCTTATTGGAGAGGTCAAACCAGTCATTGAATTTATCCAGAGTAAAGAGATTTTTATCCTGGATACCGATAAACATGACAGTACCATCTTCCCCAAACTGTTTTTTAAAATTTTCATAGATGATGGTGGTTGAATCCGATGCAGGAAGCATTCGCACCATATCATAAGAAAGAACAACTTCACGGGCTTTATACCCCATAAAAAGAGTCAGAATGCCGATTATGATAAGAATTGCAACACGGTCACGTAAAATACGCCGGACAAGAAAACTCCACACAGTAGTAAAATTAGGGTTCGAAGTTAAGATTTAATCCTGAAAGTTAATTTGAAATACTGAATTATCTCACGAAACTCGGTATTTTTGCACCAAACTGCTTCGACCCTTTCTTGATTCACAGGTAGGGGAGATAAATTTAAAACTGAAAATGAAACGAGTTCTTTTCCTTGATTCTGTGCATCCTTTAATCCATGAGGAATTGAATGCAAATGGATACGCCTGTGAATTTTTTCTAAATCAGGAAAAGGGAGAATTGGCGAAGATTGTTCATGCGTATTTTGGGATAATCATACGGAGCAGGATCACACTTGATAAAGAGTTTCTTTCAAAAGCAACAGCACTGCGATTTATCGGAAGAGTGGGAGCAGGCATGGAAAATATTGATGTGAAATACGCTGAGAGCAAGGGAATACAGTGTTTCAATTCACCCGAGGGGAACCGGGATGCAGTAGGTGAACATACAACCGGTATGTTACTTTCACTGATGAATAACCTCAGCCGTGCTGACCGGCAGGTCAGAGAGGGAAAATGGAAACGTGAAGAAAACCGGGGAACAGAGATTAAAGGTAAAACAATCGGGATCATAGGTTATGGTAATATGGGAAGTGCTTTTGCGCAGCGGTTGCAAGGGTTTGAAGCCAATGTTATCTCTTATGATAAATATAAAAAAAATTATTCTGACGGGAATACTTTTGAGACCACGTTGGAACGAATCTTCGAATTGGCCGATATCGTTAGCCTGCATGTTCCGCTAACGGAAGAGACACGATACATGGGTGATAAGGCTTTCTTTGAACGGTTCAGAAAGAATATATGGTTTATCAATACTTCCCGCGGAGCTGTTGTGCATACCGGCGACCTGGTAAACCAGCTCAGGTCTGGAAAGATCATTGGCGCTGCATTGGATGTGCTTGAATATGAGGATTCGTCTTTTGAGAACCTGTCAGGGGAGTTTCCTGAGGCATTCCGTTTCCTGGCGGGATCTGACAAAGTCATCCTGACCCCTCATATAGCCGGCTGGACGGTGGAGTCGAAGAATAAACTGGCAAAAGTCCTGGTAGAAAAGATTTTAAAAGCATTTGAACTAAAATTGTAAGTATATGAAACTGGATCAGAAATTATTTAAAGGGAAAACACTGGCGATATTATCAGGAGGAGGAGATACCCCTGCCATTAACCATAGTATTGAATCGATACGCAACCGCGCATCATTGCTTGGCTTTAAGGTTTATGGTGTAAGGAAAGGATGGAAAGGTTTGCTCGGCAAGGGAGATATCGTGGATTTGACCAATCATCCTTATGATGGTTGGTATGGCGGGAGTGCATTACGTTCCAGCCGGACCAACCCTTTCCCGTCAAAGAAAAATCCAGAGACCAGGGTTCCCCAGGTTTTAAAAAATCTCGATCAATATAAAATCGACGTTTTGGTGACCATCGGTGGGGATGACACCAACGGGGCAGCCAAACGTCTTTTTGAAACCGAAGGTATCCCCGTGATCGGTTATCCGAAAACCATTGATAATGATCTGCGAACACTTACTATACATTCATACCGTGGAAAAGAGATTGAAGCAGTGCTTTGTCCCGGTTTCCCTTCTGCTGCAAAAGCCATTTCTGAATTCACTTCAAAAATAAAGACCACGGCCGAATCACATTCACGCATCATCGTAATGGAAGTCATGGGCCGTGATGCCGGCTGGCTCACAGGTAGCGCCACGTTTGGGGGAGCCACGTTGGGCCTGGTGCCAGAATTTGAGATCACCAAAGCACGTAAAGAAGCCTTCTTCGATACTGTCAAAGAAGCTTACATGAAATCACGAAATAAGTACCTTGTTATCCCGGTTTCGGAAGGAGTAAGATGGTTTAATGAAAAGACAGGCAAAGTCGATGTCGTTTATGCCAGCTCAGAGGTGGATGAATATGGTCATCCGCGGTTTGGAGGCATCAGCGGAGTTATTGCTTCCGAACTTTATGCCAAACTTGGAATTGAAGCCCGTGCGCAGATATCAGGATATTATCCCCGTTGCGGACACTGCCGTAAGTATGACCGCCGCCTTACGGCTGCTCTGGCTGACAAGGTTGTCGACCTGCTTCTGCGTGAAGATTACGGACAAATGCCTGTTGTGAAAAAAATTGTTCCTTTCATGGAATTGGAGGAATTCAATACTACCTCCATTGATATGGGAACCATTGGAAACAAATCACTTTCGGAGGAATATTATAACATTGAAAAGTTCTCGTTCACGGATGCCTACCGGGATTTCCTGGGAAATATCCTGGAACAGCCGAACGTTGAGGATTTCAGGTACGATTTTCCAGTGGTAATCCCGGAGGGATAAGTGGTGAACTGGTGAACTGGTGAACTCGTGAGTAAAAAATATCACTGAATAACGAGGTGAACGGTATTCCGGGTTTTTTGTTCCATCAGTATTTTCCTGCCTTTGGTAACGCGGCTGATCGCTGCAGGGTTGTAATGGCGTATAGTCAGTAATTCAACATTATCGTTATACCGGAGTGAATAACTTTCCTGAAGTGCAGCCAAAACATTCGCTTTAATCAGATGATCAGCATCTACGCAGATTGTGAAGGAGATCGCTGAATTCTGCATCACATTTACTTTTACATGATGTTTAGCAAGGATATGAAAAATCTGGCTTAGGTTTTCTTCAAGGATAAACGAAAAATCTTTTGGTGAAATTGAGATCAGTACCTGGTTCCGTTTGAGTATATAAACGGGATGCAAAACTTTCCAGTTTACCAGGTGTTCAATGGTAGTTCCATCCTTTTCAGGGTGTAAAAAAGATTTTACTAAAAGCTTGATCCTTGCATTCTCCAGGGGCTTGATGGTTTTTGGATGGATCACCGAGGCTCCATAATAGGCAAGTTCAATGGCTTCACGGTAGGACAAAACATCCAGCTTTTTCGCATGCTTAAACCATTTCGGATCTGCATTCATCACACCTGGTACATCTTTCCATATCGTAACCTCTTTTGTTTTCAGTGACCAGGCAACGATAGCCGCGGAATAGTCGGAGCCTTCCCTTCCAAGAGTGGTTGTATTTCCCTCCTTGTCACCGCCTATAAAGCCTTGGATTACCGCCACTTTCCGGGGTGACTTGTTCATTCTGAAATAATCTTTCATTTTCAGCCGGATTTTCTTTCCGGTAAGAACCCAATCTACCTGTGCATCGCGGTAAGAAGAATCAGTACAGATGAGTTCACGTGCATCAAAAAGACAGCTTGGAATGCCTGATAGTGAGAGATAATGATGAATAATGGTCGTTGCAAGAAGTTCCCCGTAACTTACCACCTGGTCGTATTCAAAATTGTATTCCCGTTTCTTACCCCTGGTAAATTGTCCTCTGCGCAAATATCCGCGGAGATGCTCAAAATGATCCTCTGTTTCCTTAAAAACCGGGTGGGGCTTTTCCTTAAATAATTCCTCCAGGATTTCAAAATGGAATGCTTTAATCCGGTTAAAGGAATCTACCATCGGAATTGCATCGTCCGACATGTAAAATTCCAGTAATTCTTCAAGGGCATTGGTTGTTTTACCCATTGCGGAGATGATCACCGCTATGTCATCATCGGGGTACCGTCTGATGATGGACGCCACGTTCATTATTCCCTTCGCACTATTGACCGATGCGCCACCAAACTTGAATACTTTGATGTCCATTAGGCAAAAGTAGAGAATTTCTTTATATGGCAGTTCTTTTCATAACTTTGCAGATAAATCAGGCATCATGATTTTTATTAAAAGCCACACTTCGGGGTTAAAACCGGAATATCAGTCCTCTATTATCTCTGTATATTGAATAATACGAATCTGCTTTCACTATATATTAATGATCCCAGGACGGGAGCGATAGCCCGGTTGTTAAAAGCGGATGATAAAACCCTTTCTGATAAGGCAAAAAACCAAACCACCTTCCCCGGGATCCAGCTTAAAGGCATCATAGGCTCATCTAAGGCCTTTGTTTCCGCTGCGGTTTTTATTGCTGTACCGGGGTTGCATCTTCATATTCTTCCGGATAAAGAAGCGGCTGCTTACTTTTATAACGATCTTGAGCAGATCATGGAAGACAGGGATTTAGAAACCGGGGAAAAACAGATCCTTTTTTTCCCTTCCTCCTTTAAAAAGTCATTTGATGCCATTAAAAAGGATAATCTTGGCCTATTATCCCGGACGGAGATCCTGAACCGGCTTTATTCAAGGGCAAAGAAATTTATCATTGTCACCTATCCAGAAGCTCTTTCGGAAAAAGTAGTAAATAAAAAATTCCTGGAGAAAAACACCTTGAAGCTAAGATCAGATGAATCCGTTTCCCTGGAATTCGTGCTGGATCTGTTGATTGAATATGAGTTTGAACGGACCGATTTCGTGATCGAACCCGGCCAGTTTTCATTGCGGGGAGGTTTGATTGATGTTTACTCATTTTCAGGGGATCATCCCTATCGTATCGAATTTGAGGGTGATACTGTTGCTTCCATCCGGACCTTCGATCCTACCAATCAACTATCCATTGAGAAAAAGGAAGAGATTTCAATCATCCCTGATATCCGTATCAACCGGGACAGGCTGATAAAATATGATTCTCTTTTTTCATTTCTGCCTGAACATTCGGTGATCTGGTCTGAGGATGTCCGGTTTACAGCAGATATCCTGGATAAAAATGATGATGCAAGCCTTTTCCTGCCGGGGCAGGAATTCCTGGATGAGATCGGACGGTTCCGTCTGATTGAATATGGGAAGAATTATTTTTCCAGTCCTGGAGAAATGGTTCATTATAACATGTCGCCCCAGCCATCATTCAATAAAAATTTCGACCTCCTCTTTGCAGATCTTCAGAAGAATATAACCAATGGATTAAAGAATATCCTGCTAACTGACAATCCTAAACAGGAAGAACGGCTGAAAAGCATACTCGATGATATCCAGGTAAAGAAACAGGATGAAAGTCAAAGTGATTTATTAGACAGCTCGAGTCACGCGTTACGCGTCACGCGTCACGACTTACATACAACCATCAATTTTCCACTCCACGAAGGCTTTATCGACAAAGACATTAAGGTTGCCTGTTATACGGATCACCAGATTTTTGAGCGGTATCACAGGTTTTATCTTCGTGACGGTTATGTTAGCAAGGAGGCGCTTACACTCAAAGAACTTTATGACCTCCGCCCAGGCGATTTTGTGACTCATATTGATCACGGGATAGGACGGTTTGACGGACTGGAGAAGATCACCAACAATGGTAAGGAGCAGGAAGCGATCAGGCTGGTTTATAAAAACAATGATATTTTATATGTAAGCATCCATTCTCTTCACCGGATCTCAAAGTACGTTGGTAAAGAAGGGAGTGCACCTGTGCTTAATCGTCTCGGTTCGGATGTCTGGAATAAGCTGAAGAACAAGACCAAGACCCGGGTCAAAGATATTGCCCGGGAACTGATACGATTGTACGCTGAGCGAAGGGCGGCAACGGGCGTTGCCTGTTCGCCGGATACCTATATGCAGACTGAGCTGGAAGCTTCTTTTATTTATGAAGATACACCCGATCAGATAAAAGCAACTGTTGATGTCAAGAAAGATCTTGAAGCAGAATTCCCGATGGACCGCCTGATTTGCGGGGATGTGGGGTTCGGGAAGACCGAAATCGCTGTTCGTGCAGCATTCAAGGTAGTTGCCGAAAGCCGCCAGGTAGCTATCCTGGTACCAACTACAATCCTGGCATTACAACATTACAAGACCTTTTCCGAGCGGCTTCACGACTTTCCATGCAAGATAAATTTTATTAATCGCTTTAAATCCACAAAGGAACAAAATCTGATCCTTAAAGAACTTGAAGAAGGAAAGATTGATATCCTGATCGGCACCCACCGTTTGCTGAGCAAGGATATAAAATTCAAAGACCTGGGATTACTGATCATCGATGAAGAGCAGAAATTTGGAGTTTCTGCCAAAGAAAAGATCAAGCATTATAAAATAAATGTTGATACGCTGACGCTCACAGCGACTCCTATTCCCAGGACATTGCAGTTTTCTTTAATGGGAGCAAGAGACTTGTCGATCATCAATACACCTCCGCCCAATCGTTATCCCGTGCAAACGGAGATCCATACTTTCAGGGAAGATGTAATCAGGGAAGCTATCCAGTATGAGCTTTCGAGAGGAGGACAGGTTTTTTTCGTAAATACGCGGGTCCAGAATATAACTGATGTGGCAGGCATGGTCCAACGGATGGTTCCCAGGGCAAAGGTCGGAATTGCACATGGGCAACTGGATGGGAAAAAGCTTGAACAGGTAATGGTAGATTTCATCGAAGGGGATTATGATGTCCTGGTGGCGACGACCATTATTGAATCAGGATTGGATATTTCGAATGTCAATACCATTATTATTAATGATGCACACCATTACGGGCTGAGCGACCTTCACCAGTTACGTGGGAGGGTGGGACGTTCAAATAAGAAGGCATTTTGTTACCTGCTGGCACCCCCGATGTCATCACTGACCGATGAAGCCAGGAAACGTTTACGCGCCATCGAAGAGTTTTCAGATCTCGGTTCCGGCTTCAGCATTGCCATGCGTGACCTAGATATTCGCGGCGCCGGAAACATCCTTGGGGCAGAACAAAGTGGCTTCATTTCCGAGATCGGCTTTGAAATGTACCAGAAGATCCTTGACGAGGCGATCATGGAGGTAAAGGAACAGGATTTCAAAGAGGTTTTCCAGGAAGAGCTCCCGAAGGAATTTGTGAAGGAATGTCAGATTGAAACCGATCTTGAGATCATGATCCCGGATAACTATATCACCAATATCACTGAAAGGCTGAGCCTCTATAAAGAACTTGACTCCCTGGGATCTGAATATGAACTGCTGAAATTCAAAGGTAAACTGGAAGACCGGTTCGGGCGTGTTCCGGAGCAAACATTGGCATCTGATTGATACGATCCGTCTTCGCCGGCTTGCAAAAAGAATTGGCTTTGAGAAACTGATCCTCCGGAACAACAGGCTGGCTTGTTATTTTATCAGCAATGAAGATTCTGCTTATTTTCAGTCACCGCAGTTTTCGGCAATTCTGGAGTACATTAAAACCAATCCCCCCAGATTGCAGAATGAAAGAAGATAAAAACAGGCTGATGCTCATTTTCAGGGAAACCGCTAAGGTAAAGATGCACTTCAGGCTCTTGAACAGATCCCGATACGGATAACCCCACCCTTGGAATAATCAGTGATGTGTACGCATAACGAATGACGGGATGTCCACTTAATTTTCTTTTCTTTATGGCGAATTAAAAAATTAATATTTAAATTCCTCGTTTTTTTATTCCGATGGAATGAATTATTTTCGTAGAAAAAATTACAGTAGTGTCTGATAGTCTAGTAATCATCCCGACCTATAAGGAGAAGGACAATATTGAACGGATCATCCGCAAAGTGTTTTCCCTTCAAAAAGATTTTCATGTTCTGATCATTGAAGATAATTCTCCCGATGGAACTGCAGATATCGTGCGTTCCCTTATGAGTGAATTTCCTGACAGTCTTTTCATGGAAGAGCGAAAAGGCAAACTGGGCCTGGGTACGGCATATATTCACGGATTCAAGTGGGCATTGGATCACGGCTATGACTTTATTTTCGAAATGGATGCAGATTTTTCACATAACCCGGATGACCTGCTCAAGCTATATGATGCTGCAAAAAACAAAGGGGCGGATGTCGTCATCGGTTCACGTTATATTACCGGGGTAAACGTAGTAAACTGGCCGATGGGAAGGGTACTTGATGTCATATTATGCCTCTGCCTATGTCAGGTTCATAACCGGAATGAAGATCAGGGATACCACTGCAGGATTTATATGTTATACCAGGAAAGTGCTGAAAGCCATACCACTCGATAAGGTCAGGTTTACCGGGTATGCTTTCCAGATCGAAATGAAATTCACTGCCTGGAAAATGGGATTTAACATCATGGAAGTTCCCATCATCTTTACCGACCGTACTGTAGGGGAATCCAAAATGAGCAAAGGGATATTCAAAGAAGCCATTTTCGGTGTGATCAGCCTTAGATGGAGAAGTCTGTTTAAAAAGTACAAGCCAGTGGCATAAGGCTTATTCTTTCCTCTTATCTTTGCACCCGGTTTATTCACCTGATTTTTTTCCATGGGAACAAATCCTAATTGCAGGAGCTAAAATCGTTAATGAAGGCAGGATCTTCGAAGGCAGCGTACTGATCAGAGACGGCCGCATAGGAGAAATCATACCTGCAGGTTCCTATAACCCCATTCCGGAAGATTCTGAAAACATTGAACTGATCGATGGCCACGGTAAATTTCTGCTTCCGGGTGTAATTGATGACCATGTGCATTTCCGTGATCCGGGATTGACCCGGAAAGGCGATCTTTACACTGAAACAAAGGCAGCTGTGGCAGGTGGTGTCACTTCCTTTATGGATATGCCCAATACCGATCCCAGGGCCACTACACTCGGTATCCTTGAAGAAAAATATAAACTTGCCTCACAGAAGTCCTTTGCCAATTATTCTTTTTTTCTTGGTGCCACCAATGAAAATCTGACAGAGATTGAAAATGCAGATCCAACAAAGATCTGTGGTGTGAAAGTCTTTTTAGGGGCTTCAACCGGGAATATGCTTGTGGATAATCCGGATACACTGGAAAAGATCTTTTTAAATTCACGGATGATCGTGGCTATCCATAGTGAAGATGAAGGGATCATCCGGAAGAATCTTGCTGCATGGCAGGAAAAATATGGAGAACAAATCCCGGTTGAGGCTCATCCACTGATCCGGAGCGAAGAAGCTTGTTTCGTCTCCACAAAAAGAGCGGTTGAACTTGCCATGAAATGCAATACCAGGCTCCATGTTCTTCATCTCTCGACCGCGAAGGAACTGGAATTATTCCAAAATGATATTCCTTTAAACAAAAAGCGCATCACAGCAGAAGTGTGCGTTCATCACCTCTGGTTTGACGATCGTGATTATGCCCGGCTTGGTTCATGGATCAAATGGAACCCGGCCATCAAGACAGAACAAGACAAAGAGGGACTTTTAAAAGGGCTGCTGGAAAATAAGATTGATATTATCGCCACCGACCATTCTCCTCACTTGGAAGAAGAAAAGAAGCATCCTTACCTGAGTTGTCCTTCCGGCGGCCCCTTAATCCAACATTCGCTGGTGATCATGCTTGAGTTTTTTCACATGAAAAAGATCTCCATCGAAAAAGTTGTTGAGAAGATGTGCCATGCACCCGCTGTTTTATATCATGTCAAAGACAGGGGATTTATCAGGAAAGGCTTCTTTGCGGATCTTGTACTGGTGGATATCCATGACCCATGGACAGTTTCAAAAGAGAATTTATTGTTTAAATGCGGGTGGTCGCCCTTTGAAGGAACGAAATTTTCATCGCGCGTGACCCATACCTTCGTAAACGGGAATCTTGTTTACAGAAATGGAAACATTAATGAACGACACAAGGGAAGCCGCCTGGAATTCAACACTTAGATATAAATTACAAAAAGTCAATTGTTAATGAAGATGAAAAAACATTGTTTGATTTCCCTGCTTTTGATCTTTTCACTTGTCTCGTGTATCCATGAGACGAAAGTCATGGAGGAGATTTACCCGAATGGATCACCGAAACGGGAATGCATTTATAAAGGGAAAGATGCTTCACGTGAACTGATCCGGGAAACTACGTGGTATCCCGAATAAAAAGGTTCAGATGACAGGTGAATACAAAGAGAAGAAGCGCAATGGAAGATGGGTCTATTATTATTCCAATGGGAATGTTTGGAGTGACGGTTTTTTCAAGGACGGTAAAAGTGAGGGTAAACGTATCATGTATAATGAAAATGGTAATGTGTTTATTGAGGGCTATTACAAGGATGACCGTCGTACGGGTGTCTGGAAATTTTATAATGAAAAGGGATCCCTCGTAAAGACAGTAGATTATACGAATGAATTTGAAAAAGGGCTTAAACCTTCCTTATAAAGACGCAAAAAAAAAGAGGCAAATTGTTATAACCTGCCTCTCTTTTAGTAACCGGTTCGATAGTTAATTAACCATGATTATCAAGTACCTGACATTGCTCCAGAAAGCCTTATAGTCGGTAATCTGCAATGATTGTACGATCTTTTTA
This sequence comes from uncultured Bacteroidales bacterium, assembly GCA_963800585.1. GTDB lineage: Bacteria > Bacteroidota > Bacteroidia > Bacteroidales > FEN-979 > FEN-979. The sequence continues at coordinate 91,316 of CAWDBP010000001.1, read as the reverse complement.
TCCCCAACCAGTTTATAAGAGGCAGTGGGGTGGTTGGATAGCACCTTAGCTTTTTTGCTGAGGATGGAAACTTCTGTAAGTTTACGAATATCCACCTTAGTGAAAAGAGCCTTGTTGAAATCGGAGAGCAACTTGTCATTTTTTGCAAGGATCCCGTTCTTTATAAGGTCTTTTTCAGTTCCAACAACGTAGTAAGCTGTATTCAATGCAGCTTCCTGCTGGGCAAGGGTCTGTTGCTGTTCAGTAAGTTTGCCTGACTGGGCCTTCACTACCCTGGTAAGTGTATCCAAGCGCAGGTTGGCTTCTTCGATAGTGATGTTCAGTTTGGCAAGTTTATCGCGTAAGGCCGTGATCTCAACATTCCTGTCATTAACATCTTTCTGCAGGCGGTCGACAAGTTTCTGGAGTTCCGTGACCTTCATATTGCTCGATCTTAGCTTACGGGTAAGGTCAGCCAGTTCCTTTTTGTTTTTTTCCATCAGCATGTAAATCGATGTGATGTCGGTCTTGATCTGGTCTTTCGCTGACAGTTTTAATTCACCGCTTTTATTGGTGCTGAGGTTGATGATGTTTTCCTTCATTTTAATGGTGTCCAGTGACCCCTGAATGTCGTTCACTGTTGCAATAAATTCGTTGATGGACTCATCCTTTTGCATGGTCTGTGACATAAGGCTATCATTTTTTGCCTTCAGTGCTTCTGCTTCTTTCTTGGCAGCCCTGCCGCAAGCAAAGAGAACAGGGATTAATAAGAGAATTAAATACTTTTTCATTTTGTGCAAATTTTAATTTAGTTTTAATAAGTGGCAAAAGTACAAAGAAAATAAAGTTTTTGTACATAAAACAGAAAAAACTTTTCATCCTTCATACGGAAATCGTAAGAATTCCGTTTTCTGATAAAGAATTGTTAAGGATTTTTTAGATTGAAAGAGGATGACGAGATACCCAAGGGTAGTTCTTAAAAAAGGCAAAGAAGCTTCGCTGAAACGGTTACACCCCTGGCTCTTTTCCGGAGCAATAGAAAGAACGATTGGTTCCTGTGTTCCAGGCGATATTGTGGAGGTCTATTCCATTTCTCATGATTATCTTGGTACAGGACATTTCCAGGATGGTTCCATTGCGGTTAAATTATTTACTTTTCAGCAACAGGAAATCGATTATTCCTTCTGGAAAGAAAAGATTGCAAGAGCTTACCGGTTAAGGTCAACTCTTGGACTAACCTCCTCCTCCCCGACAAATGCCTACCGCCTTGTCTTTACTGAGGGCGATGAACTTCCGGGTCTTATTGTTGACTGGTACAATGGAGTAGCTGTTCTACAAACCCACAGTCTGGGAATGCATTTGATTAAAAACGACCTGGTCAATATCCTTAAAGAATTTTACGGTGAGGCCCTGAAGGCAGTTTATGACAAGAGTGCTGAAACAACTTTACTACCTGTTTCGCCATCGAATAGAGAAAATAGCGGGATAATCAATCGCCTTGAAGATGGTTACATTTTCGGGGTATCGCAAAAGGGGTTGATCAACGAGACAGGGCATCTGTTTTTGGTCGACTGGGAAAAAGGCCAGAAGACAGGCTTTTTCCTTGACCAGCGTAGCAACCGGATGTTTGCACAGTTTTACGCGAAAGATAAAAAAGTGCTGAATGCCTTCTGTTATTCCGGTGCATTTTCTGTTTATACCCTGAAAGGAGGTGCTACCCTTGTTCATTCTGTCGATAGTTCGAGACAAGCTATTGAGTGGACAAAAGAGAACCTGGTTTTAAACGGGATCGGCGGCTCACGACATGAATCTTCTGTTGCAGATGTTAAACAATTTCTTGTCAGGAACACAGAAACCTTTGATATGATCATTCTCGATCCTCCTGCATTTGCAAAGCACCACAACATTACGCACAATGCACTGCAGGCCTATATTCATATCAATTCTGAAGCAATAAAAAAAATAAACCCAGGGGGAATACTGATGACCTTTTCCTGTTCGCAGGCCATCAGCCGCGAAATGTTTCGGTCGGCTATCCAGTCAGCTGCCCTCGAAACAGGTCGGAAAATCCGAATCCTCCATCATCTTTCACAGGGTCCCGATCATCCGGTCAGCATCTATCATCCGGAAGGAGAGTACCTTAAAGGCCTCATCCTGCAGGTAGATTAACCCGATCCCAGGGTTTTGTTTGAAATAAAATTATAAGAAGTTGATTACTATTGAAAAAGGAAATTTAAATTTGCGAAGTTTTGTAATACTTTCAGCATAAACATTTATACATGGATCAGTACAAAAAATTAAACAATACCATCGGGTGGATTGTTTTTGCTATTGCCACCACGGTTTACTTTCTGACCATCGAGCCCACGGTAAGCTGGTGGGATCCGGGCGAGCATATTGCAACTGCCTATAAGCTTCAGATCGGACATCCGCCGGGAGCGCCGACTTTCCAGCTGATCGGACGGCTTTTTGCTTTGTTTGCTTTTGGAAATACGGCCAAGGTGGCATTGCTGATCAATTCCATGCTCAGTCTTTCCAGCAGTTTCACCATTCTTTTCCTCTTCTGGACCATCACCATGCTTGCCAGGAAGATCATCGTAAAAGATGGAGAGATGACCAAATCAAAGATGTGGTCCATCTTTGCCGCAGGATTTGTCGGGTCGCTGGCATTCACATTTTCAGATTCCTTCTGGTTTTCAGCGGTAGAAGCCAATGTTTTCGGGATGTCGTACCTGTGTACGGCGATCGTTTTCTGGGCTATATTGAAATGGGATGAGGTGGCAGATGAGAAACACAATTACCGGTGGCTGATCTTCATTGCTTTTATGATCGGACTTTCTATCGGGGTTCACCTGCTCAACCTGCTGACGATACCTGCTTTGACGCTGGTGTTTTATTTCCGTAAATTTAAAACCACAAAATGGGGAATTGTCTTTACATTGGGAATATCCTTTGTGATTACGGCTTTTATCATGTACATCCTGATTCCCTGGATCCCAAAGCTGGCCGGGACCTTCGAGTTGTTTTTTGTTAACTCTTTTGGTCTGCCGTTCAATTCCGGAACAATTTTCTATTTCGTTTTATTGATCGGATTAATTATCTGGGGACTTATTTATACGCGGAAGAAAGGCAAGCCTGTTCTGAACACAGTTCTTCTCTCGCTTGTATTTCTGATGATCGGATATTCCACATTTATCGGTCTAGTGATCCGGTCAAATGCCGGAACCCCGATCAACGAGGATGCCCCGAAGGATGCTATCAGCCTGGTTTCTTTCCTTAACCGGGAACAATATGGAACCTGGCCATTTCTATACGGGCCTTATTATACAGCCCCGATAGTGGATTATACAAATGGATCACCGATCTACAAAAGAGATGATCAAAGCGGAAAATACATCATTATTGATGACCGGAAAAATACCATTCCTGTTTACGATCCCAGGTTTACCACGATCTTTCCCAGGATGTGGAGCACAAACCGTAAAGGAACCGGTGATTTTTATAAAGAATATGGGGGCCCCGGAGTACCAATTTCTATAACAGGACAGGATGGAAATCCACAGACCGTTTATAAACCCACGTTCCTTGAAAATATAAAGTTTTTCCTCTCCTACCAGGTAAGGTGGATGTATTTCCGTTACCTGATGTGGAATTTTTCAGGAAGACAGAACGATATTCAGGGTACAGGCCCCAACGATGTCAAAAATGGCAACTGGATCACTGGCATCCCCTTCGTTGACAAGATGTGGTACGGTCACGCCATGTCGGGTATTCCTGATGATCTGAAGAACAGGGCTACGAACAAATATTACATGCTGCCCTTTATTCTCGGGTTGATTGGGATCTGGTTCCAGTTTAAAAACGACTACCGCAGTGGCTTTGTGGTTACGTTTTTATTCATCATGACCGGCCTTGCCATCATCACCTATCTTAACCAGCAACCCTATGAGCCGAGGGAACGTGATTATTCCTACGCGGGATCGTGTTATGCATTTTCAATCTGGATAGGGATCGGAGTTTTATCGCTGATCGATCAGGCAATAAAAAAACTGAAGTTAAAAGATTTCATTGCCATCGGAGGTGTTACTGTTCTTGCAACAGTACTGGTGCCGGGTTTAATGGCACAACAGAACTGGGATGATCACGACCGTTCAGGGAAATATGCAGCCCGCGACTTTGCATGCAATTACCTCAATTCCTGCGATAAAAACGCTATACTTTTTACCAATGGCGACAATGACACTTTCCCTTTATGGTACAGCCAGGAGGTTGAAGGAGTAAGAACGGATGTAAGGATTGTCAACCTCGAACTGGCTTCGGGTTCCTGGTACATCGACCAGATGTATAACAAAGAATATAATTCCGACCCTTTACCTTTCTCCCTAACACAGGAGCAATACCAACCGGGATCCAACGATGAGATCGCCTATTATGATTACGGGATCAAAGGAAACATAGAACTTTCAGACCTGATAGAATTTATAAAAAGTGATGATCCCCGAACCTTTTTAACTACCCAGAGTGGAGAGAAAGTAAAGGTTTTTCCAACCAGGAATGTGAAAATTACCGTTGACAAGGAAGCCTGTCTGAAATATGGGATTGTGCCTCCTTCATTTAAGGATAAAATGGTAGATTCAGTTTGCTGGACAATCAAAAAGAATTTTCTGACAAAGAATGATATCATGAACCTGGATATTATTGCAACAAACAAATGGAAACGACCGATTTATTATATTGCGATTGCCAGTGTCAAAGATTATTTTGATGTCGATAAATATAGCATGGTTGAAGGATGGGTCTATAAATTTATGCCGGTAAAGGCCGACCCGCAAGATTATTATCCTTCTTATGGTGGTGTTGATGCCCTGACTTCATACGATATCCTGATGCACAAATCGGCCTGGGGCAATGTAAATGATCCTCGTGTCTATATCGATCCTGAAACACGGAACAATGCTTATCGACCTAAAATGAACATGCTTCGCCTTGCCCAATCACTAATCCATCTTGGAGAGAAAAAGAAAGCCCTGGATATCATAGATCTTTTCTTCAGGAATTTTCCATTACAAAAGTTTTCGGTAGATATGGATGATGTTTATTTCGCGGACCTCTACTATAAAACAGAGCAATTTGATAAGGCAAACAAGCTAGTCGAAACTATATCGAAGATTTATTGCGAAAACCTGGAATATTATTATTCGGTTACTCTAAACTTCATGGAAGTTTATAAAGATGATATCCAGAACTCCCTTGAAAATGCTTCATGGTTTACAGGTACTGGCATCCCGGAATAAACAGGATAAGCTGGCAAAACGAGTTGAAACCATGTTCAACCTCGAGGAAGGCAAGTTTAAACAATAATAAAAACACAAGAATATACCTTCTGTTGAAAAAGAAAATTTAAATTTGCGAATATTTGTAATATTCTCAGTATAAACTTTTATACATGGATCAGTATAAGAAATTAAACAATGCCATCGGTTGGCTTGTTTTTGCTATTGCCACCACGGTTTACTTTCTGACCATCGAGCCCACTGTAAGCTGGTGGGATCCGGGCGAGCACATCGCAACTGCCTATAAACTTCAGGTCGGGCATCCGCCGGGAGCGCCGACTTTCCAGCTGATCGGACGGCTTTTTGCTTTGTTTGCATTTGGAAATACGACTAAGGTGGCATTACTGATCAATTCCATGCTCAGTCTTTCCAGCAGTTTCACCATTCTTTTCCTCTTCTGGACCATCACCATGCTTGCCAGGAAGATCATCGTAAAAGATGGAGAGATGACCAAATCAAAAATGTGGTCCATTTTTGCCGCAGGATTTGTCGGGTCGCTGGCATTCACATTTTCAGATTCCTTCTGGTTTTCAGCGGTAGAAGCCAATGTTTTCGGGATGTCGTACCTGTGTACGGCGATCGTTTTCTGGGCCATATTGAAATGGGATGAGGTGGCAGATGAAAAGCACAATTACCGGTGGCTGATCTTCATTGCTTTTATGATCGGACTTTCTATCGGTGTTCACCTGCTCAACCTGTTGACGATTCCTGCTCTGACGCTGGTATTTTATTTCCGGAAATTTAAAACCTCACGGTGGGGGATTGTCATTGCATTGGGTGTTTCCTTTGTGATCACGGCTTTTATCATGTACTTCCTGATTCCCTGGATCCCCAAGCTGGCCGGAACTTTTGAATTGCTCTTTGTTAACTCTTTTGGTCTGCCATTTAATTCAGGAACAATTTTCTATTTCCTGCTATTGTTCGGCTTGATCGTATGGGGACTTATTTACACCCGGAGAAAGGGCAAGCCTGTTCTGAATACTGTTCTTCTCTCGCTTGTATTCCTGTTGATCGGATATGCCTCATTTATCGGTCTTGTGATCCGGTCAAATGCCGGGACCCCGATCAATGAGGATGCTCCGAAGGATGCTATCAGCCTGGTTTCTTTTCTCAACCGGGAACAATACGGAACCTGGCCTTTTCTTTACGGGCAATATTATACCGCCCCGATGGTAGATATGGCAGATGGATCGCCGGTTTATAAAAGAGATGAACAAAGCGGAAAGTACGTTGTCATTGATGAAAGAAAGGGTACTATTCCTGTTTACGATCCCAGGTTCACTACCATCTTTCCAAGAATGTGGACTACCGATGCCAACCGGAAAGGTGCTTCTTCTTTTTACAAAGAATATGGAGGGCCCGGCGTGCCAATTTCTGTTACGGGTCCGGATGGGAATACACAAACTCTTTACAGACCTACATTCCTGGAAAACATTAAATTCTTCCTTTCTTACCAGGTAAGGTGGATGTATTTCCGTTATTTAATGTGGAATTTTTCAGGTAGACAGAATGACCTACAGGGATCAGGTCCTCATGATATTAAAAATGGCAACTGGATCACCGGCATCTCATTCATTGATAAGATGTGGTACGGTCATGCCATGTCGGGAATTCCTGATAATCTGAAGAACAGGGCTACGAACAAGTACTACATGCTTCCTTTTATTCTCGGGTTGATCGGGATCTGGTTCCAGTTTAAAAACGATTACCGCAGTGGCTTTGTGGTTACGTTTTTATTTATCATGACCGGACTTGCCATTATCACCTATCTTAACCAACAACCTTATGAGCCAAGGGAACGTGATTATTCCTACGCGGGATCGTGTTATGCATTTTCAATCTGGATAGGGATCGGTGTTTTATCGCTAATCGACCAGGCAATAAAAAAATTGAAGGTAAAAGATTTCATTGCCATCGGAGGTGTTACTATTCTTGCAACGGTACTGGTGCCGGGTTTAATGGCACAACAGAACTGGGATGATCACGACCGTTCAGGGAAATATGCAGCACGTGACTTTGCTTCCGATTATACCAACTCATGCGATAAGGAGGCCATACTTTTTACCAATGGCGACAATGACACTTTCCCTTTATGGTACAGCCAGGAGGTTGAAGGAGTAAGAACGGATGTAAGGATTGTGAACCTCGAACTGGCTTCGGGTTCCTGGTACATCGACCAGATGTACAACAAAGAGTATGATTCTGACCCCTTACCCTTCACCCTTACACGTGAACAATACCAGCCGGGATCCAATGACGAGATTGCCTATTATGATTTCGGTATCAAAGGAAATATCGAACTGTCAGACCTGATAGAGTTCATAAGAAGTGATGATCCCCGGACTTTTATGACTACCCAGAGTGGCCAGAAAGTAAAGGTTTTTCCAACCAAGAATGTTAAAATTACCGTTGACAAGGAAGCCTGTCTGAAATTTGGAATTGTGCCTCCGTACTTTAAGGATAGAATAGTAGATTCAATTTGCTGGACAATCAAAAAGAATTATCTGACAAAGAATGATATAATGAACCTGGATATTATTGCCACCAATAAATGGAAACGTCCAATCTATTTCTCGGCGATTGCCAGTGTTAAAGATTATTTTAATGTTGATAATTACAGCATGGTTGAAGGATGGGTCTATAAATTTATGCCGGTAAAGGCCGATCCGGAGGACTATATTCCCGGGTTAGGCGGGGTTGATGCCTTGAATTCCTACGATATCCTGATGCACAAATCAGCTTGGGGTAATGTAAATGATCCTCATGTATATATCGATCCCGAAACACGGAACAATGCTTACCGGCCAAAGACCAACATTCTGCGCACAGCACAAACATTGATCCGTATGGGAGAGAAAAAGAAAGCTTTGGAGTTGATGGATCTGTTCTTTAAGTATTTTCCCTATCAGAAATTCTCTATTGATATGGATGATGCTATTTTCGCTAACTTATATTATAAGGCAGGAGATGTGGAAAAGGGGAATAAGATAGTCAAACTGATTGCAAAGATCTACACTGAAAACCTGGAATATTATTATTCATTTACCGGCAACTTCGCAGATGCCTATAAAGAAGACATCCAGAATGCCCTTGAGATGATACGTAACTTACAAATGCTGGCCTCTCAGAATAACCAGGACAAGCTGGCAAAACAAATGGAAGAACTTTTCAACAACGAGGCAGGGAAGTTTAAACAGTAATTACATTACAGTTTTAATTAATAAATAGTTCTAACAAATTAATGGAGGTCAAAAACATGCAAAACAAAAAAGCTGACTTGGCTGGTCCAGGAATTGGAGACTATGCCGAAGTTGAAAAGATTTTACCCAAGAATTATATTTCATTGCTTAATCCTAAGGAAACTCAAAATGCCGTAACCGCTGTAAAACAGTACATTGAAGAACATCTTTGTAAGGAACTCAACCTGATGAGGGTCGAGTGTCCTCTGATTGTTGATGTGGAAAGTGGTGTCAACGACTATCTTGATCGCGACGGGTCGCGAACCCCTGTCCAGTTCCATATCAAGAATGATTATGACAAACACCCCATCGAAGCCCAGGTGGTTCAGGCTGCCACCAAATGGAAGAGAATGGCATTAAAACAATTTGGATTGAAATTGGGTGAGGGTCTTTATACCGACATGCGGGCAGTTCGCAAGGATTACTTCCTTGACCATGACCACAGTTGTTATGTAGACCAGTGGGACTGGGAAAGAGTAATTACAAAAGAAGACCGCAATCTTGAGTTCCTGACCGGAGTGGTGGAAAGAATATGGAAGGTACTGAAAGGCGCCGAGGAACATGCCATGAAACTTTTCCCGAAACTAAAGACTAACAAGTACCCCGATCTTGCCCGATATGATCAAATTTCTTCATGCAGAGGAAATCCTTGATCGTTTTCCTGATCTGCCCAGGAAACAACGTGAGACAGAGATCCTGAAGGTTTACCCTGCAGTTTTCATATACGGCATCGGTTGGACTCTTAAAGATGGATATCCCCATGAAATGAGGGCTGCCGACTATGACGATTGGGTGACTCCAACAGTGTCAAAAAGTGGCCAGCCTATGCATGGCCTTAATGGTGATATTCTTGTTTGGAATTCGGTAACCAAAAGACGCCATGAACTAACTTCCATGGGAATAAGGGTTAATGCTGAAACATTAAGGCAACAACTCGAAATGACCAAACAGCTTGATTTCCTGAACTTCCCTTACCATAAAGCAATTATCAATAATGAGTTGCCACTTAGTATTGGAGGTGGAATCGGACAATCAAGGACTTATATGTATTTGCTTAAAAAAGCGCATCTTGGAGAAACAAGCGTGACTGTTTGGCCAAAGATCCTGAAGGATATGTGCCATGAAAAACACATACATGTACTTGAATAGATCACTTAAGCTCTCATTATAAGGGCTTTACAAAAAGTCAGAATCCGTTATCTCTTAGCCGGGATAACGGATTCTGTTTTTATCTATAATTTTTAATAATGTGAAAGGAGGATATTTAATTTCTGATGCAGTCAGGATCCGAAACTTTCTTCGATTATTAATTTTGTTCCTTTAATAATAAATCGTTTATAGCTTTATTTTAAATATAAATCGCATAAGTATCACCTTTTTTTATTATTTTTGTTGAATTAAGGGAAAAAAGATTTACAAAATTCAGACGACAGAATAAAGGTACATCCATATTTACCTGATTAAAACGATGATGATCAATTATTAAACAATGAAAATCCATTTTGAGAAACTTGAAATTGAATCATTCGATTCAAAAGAGGCCTGTCTGAAATTAATTGCTGATCAGAAGTGGGCTGAAGGATACACATGCAGGAACTGCGGAAATAAAAATTATTGCAAAGGGAAAACCCCTTATTCCCGGCGCTGTACACGTTGCAAACATGAAGAGTCAGCAACTTCGCATACCATTTTTCACCGCTGTAAATTAGAGCTTCCCGAGGCATTTAAGATCATGTATATGGTATGCAATAATCCAGCGATATCCACTTATGAATTATCCCGCCAGATGGAACTCCGGCAAATGACTTGCTGGAAACTGAAAAGCAAGTTAATGGAATGTATCAGGGAAAAAGGAGAAATTGATATTTTGTTTGAAGGAGAGAAAATAACTAACCCAGGGGAGAAATAAATTGCCAATGATCTGCAGGGTCAGGCACCTTTTGTGTGTAATATTATAATAAGGAAAAATCTGTATATGAGCAGATTTCGATTAAATCGGTCAAAAAGCTGTTTTTCATTTAGCAGGTGGTTTGACTTCGTTTATAAAATCTCTGGTTCTGGTTATATAAACTTCCTGTTTGTTGATTTTTTTTGTTTCTCCTTTTGGTTGAGGTTAGATTTGCTGAGATTACTGATAAAATCAAAGTTCAATCTCATCCCTTAAATATTAAGCCAGATAGAACTGGAAATTTCATATGCACGCAACTAACTTAAATCTGCCATGAAAAGAATATTTTTAAAAAGAACAGTAAAAAGCATTCTAGCTGTATTAATTTTTATAAGCCTTACCCAGGGACTGGTTTTTTGCCAAAGTAATCAAAATCTTAAACCGAAGACTCAGGGTACCCCCCAGATTTTATCTCCCGAACAAACCGCAACGATAAAAAAGATATTATCGAAATACGATCCTTCAAAATTAACAGCAGCCGATGCCAAGGCGATTCATGAGCAGTTCCGGGAAGCAGGAATTCATGCAGGGCCAGAAAACAGAAACGCTATCATTGCTGCCGGGTTTGATCCTGATAAGTTAAGGACCCTTGATCCCCCGCCCGATGACAATAATCAAGGCAGACTCAAACCTCCTTCAAGTGAGGAAAGGATGAAAAACGCTGAAACAATGATCATCCAGCCTCTGGTCCTTAACGCCACCCAGAATGAGGTTGTTACAAAAGCTTTTAAAGACTTCTATTCAGAAATGGATAACCTCATGAAAACACAGGAAGATCCACGGGTACCCCTCGATAAATCAAAAATTGAACCTTTGGAAAAGAAACGGGATGAGAAAATAAAGCAGATACTATCAGCAGACAAGTTTATAAAATATCAGGAACTTGAGAAAGCTTCCCGTCCCCCCAGGCCTGAAGATCCGGGTCCTAAGCAGAAATAAAATGTATGGTAACTTTATTCATTGATCAATTAAATAGCATCTTCAATGAAATTTTCCCGGAGAAATAATAACAGCCAAATAAATATCCAACACAGTACCATAAGATATGCTGAGATGGGGCTGGTTATTTTCGTGTGGCTGGTACTTCTCATCACCCCCATACTTTTCAGGGAAGACAATAACAATCCATTGTCGAGAAGCGTATTGAACCAGCTTGAAATTCTTATTCCCCTTTCCATCCTCTTCCTGATAAACAGGTTTATTCTTGTACCAAGGCTGCTTTTCAAAAGGAAACCGCTGTTTTTTATTTTATCCGTTCTTGGATTAATCCTGTTACTTACGATAGGCTCTTATGTCTATTATGCAAAAATCAAACAGACCCCGCCTTCGTTAAGCATAGAGACAGGCAATAATCCAAGGTCCCAACCAGATTTTCAGCCTGATGGATCCGATCAACAAGCCCTACCTCCCCAGTCTCGCCAACCAAGACCGGTTCCTCCCTTTGCAAACTTTTTAATACTTTCAGTCCTGGTTGTCGGATTTGACACTGGATTACGCTCTGCCCTGCGATGGATAAATGTTGAAAATGAAAAAGTCAGACTGGAAAAAGAAAATGTAGCTACCCAGCTAACCCTATTACGTACGCAGGTGAGCCCTCATTTTTTTATGAATACCCTGAACAATATCCATGCCCTGGTCGATACGAATACAACAGAAGCCAAAGAAGCCATTATCAAACTTTCGAAGATGATGCGATACCTTTTGTACGAAACTGAAACGGAGAAGACAACATTAAAGAAAGAGATAGAGTTTCTTGAAAGCTATATTAACCTGATGAAACTCAGGTTCAGCGAGAAAGTCAGGATTACCCTGAATTTACCGGCAACTGTACCGGATGCATCCATACCTCCGTTTTTGTTCACTTCATTTATTGAGAATGCATTTAAACATGGAATCAGTTATAAGAATGAATCGTTCATAACCATCGATCTGATCACGGGGAATGAAAGGCTTTTGTTCATAATAAAGAATAGCAAAACCGAAAACAACCACAATCATGAATTTCCAGGTATAGGGATTGAAAATACCCGGAAACGATTGAACTTACTCTATGGTAATAATTACCATCTGGATATTATCGACACAATAGAATTATTTACTGTGAATTTATCTGTTCCCTTATGATCAGGTGCATTGCAATTGATGATGAGCCCCTGGCTTTAAAACAAATAGCCGGGTACATAAAAAAAACGCCATTTTTGGAGTTGGTCGGAACCTGTGAAAGCGCTTTACAAGCCATTGAAATATTGGATAAAACCCTGGTTGATCTCATGTTTGTAGATATCAACATGCCTGATCTCAGCGGAATGGAATTCATTAAAACGCTGGAAAACTCTCCTTTGGTTGTCTTTGTTACTGCTTATAGTGAATACGCATTGGAGGGGTTCAGGGTAGATGCTATTGATTACCTGCATAAACCGGTCAGTTACAGCGATTTTCTAAAGTCGGCAAATAAAGTTAAAACCTGGTTCGATGCACTTCAAAATAAACCGGCAGAAGTCACAAGCAATAAAGAATTTCTTTTTATAAAATCGGAGTATAAGATCCTCAGAATAAACTTTGACGATATAAAATATATCGAAGCAATGAGTGAGTATATCAGAATTCATCTGATCAACGCTAAGCCTGTGATGACGCAGCTCAGAATGAAGTCACTCGAGGATCAGTTGCCCGAAGATCGTTTCATGCGGGTTCACAGGTCATTTATTGTCAATCTTTCAAAGATTTCCGTGATAGAAAGGAACAGGATAGTTTTCGACGGGAATGTTTATATTCCTGTGAGCGATCAATATAAAAATAAATTTCAAGGTTACATCGATAAAAATTTTTTGACTTAATTCTTATTTTACCATCCTGAATTTTCAAGAATTATAGAATCAAATTGCAAGGATTCAAAAATTTGATCTATAAAAAAGTGATGTGTAAAAACTTCAGGATCTGCTGATAAAAATTACCAATACATTGATTTTTTTTGGAATGAAGGATTATAGTACATTATTTTTGAAGCTATAATTTAAAACCACGCTTATGAAAAAGGTTCTATTCTTATCAGGATTTCTCCTTTTATCATTCTCAACATTTTCCCAGGAAAGTTTCATGATAAAAACAGAAACAAGATATTGGGATGATTCCAGGACTTATGCGGGATATACGTTATTTGGAACCAGGGGTACCAGCTATTTAATAGACTTCGAGGGACATGTGATTCACACATGGAATTTAGGCACTAACCCGCGTTTTACTGAAGCAGGCACTTTGCTTGATGCAGTGGGAGGTAACCCCAGTAATCAGAATGAATGGAAGGAACTCGACTGGAACGGGAACGTGGTTTGGCAATATACAGAGAGTCGTACAAACTACCATGGGCATCATGATTTTGAAAAAATATTTAATACGAAACTTGGGGATTCAACATTCATCTATATTGCAAATAAAGATCTGACTGCCCAGCAGTGCCTCGATGCCGGATGCAATCCTGCCTATAATTATACGGGGGCTCAAATGGATGCAATCGTCGAGGTTAACAGACAGGGGACAGTAATCTGGGAATGGTGGTTTTTCGACCATGTAGTGCAGGATATTGACCAAAGCAAGCCGACTTATGGGATTATTGCAAATACTCCGGGTAGAATTAACCTGAATATAAGGGGCAATCCTGTCAGAAGCGACTGGCTGCATTGCAATTCCCTCGATTATAACCAGGACTTGGATCTGATTGTCATTAATTCCGTACATGGGGAATTTTATGTGATCGATCATGGAAATACGTTCGTTCCGAACAATCCCGATAGCAGTATTGCGCGCGCAGCAAGCAGCATGGGTGACTTTAAATACAGGTTCGGCGACCCTGCAAAATACAACCAGGGAAATCCGCCATCAGTTGATAGTAACTGGGAAAAAGCAACTGCAGGAAATAAACAGCTCGGAGGTTCTCATGATATCCAATGGATAAGATCAGGATTGCAAGGTGCAGGGAACTTTTTAGTCTTTGACAATGCTGAAAATCTTTTTGAGCTGACACCCCAATCTTACATTATTGAAATCAATCCTTATTTAAATTCCTCAGGAGTGAATACGGGCAATTTCGTGAATCCTCCGGATGCAGGTTATTCTGTGGTAAGTTCACCGGATCCCAACCTGATGAAGGAAAATAAAAATGTTTCAAAACAGATCGTCTGGAGATTTTCCAGTAAAAACAATACCTCATTTTATAGCACGATCGGGTCAAGTGCCCAACGATTGCCCAATGGAAATACTTTCATTTGCTCGATGAATGATGGCCATTTTTTTGAAATTGTTCCTTCCGACACTTCCATTGTTTGGGAGTACATAAACCCAATGACAAGGGATGGGATAAAGAAAATAAAAACGGATCATTATCCTACTTATAATGGTGTTTTCCGGGCATACCGGTATGATGCCGACCATCCGGCGCTTGCAGGTCATGATTTGACACCAGGGGCCACAATGACAGGTGACACACCCGATTATTGGACACCACAGGACCTTAGCGTTAACGATAAACAGCAGCCAATAAAACAAGATGACCGGTTAAACCAAAATTACCCGAACCCATTTACAAATGGAACTTCAATTGAATTTGAGATTTCAGAATCTGCACAGGTAAAAGTGGTGATTTATGATTTTACGGGAAACCAGGTGAAATCACTCTATAATAAGTATTGCACCACCGGAAAGTACACTCTAAACTGGAATGGTACAAATGACTCTGGAATGCGGATGTCAGGCGGAATGTATTTTTATATCCTGACAGCCGATGACCAGGTATTAACAAAGAAAATGATTTTAATCAGGTAAATTAATAGATGAGTCATTATGAGTTGCTTTAAATTAAAAAGGACGATCTTAACCATTATTGTCTGTTTTGCATTTTTCCATGTAAATTCCCAACGCCTTCTTCCGTTCAAATTGCAGGACACAGGACAAACAAACAGTTACACTTCGACACCGGGAGAGGATTCAGACTACCTGATCAATCCCCCTTCTTTTACTGATAACGGGGATGGGACTATTACTGATAATAATACCTTACTGATGTGGCAGAAAACCGACGGAGGTGAAATGACCTTTGAAAATGCCAGTCAGTATTGTAAAAATCTCACGCTTGGGGGCTACAACAATTGGCGATTACCTACAGGTATTGAACTATTAAGTATCAACAATTACAACAATCTCAATCCGGCATTGGATGTTTCTGTTTTTACTCAAACAAATGCCCAATATTGGTGGACAGGTGAGAAACGAGCCGATGATTCGACATATATCTGGGTTGTCAACGCAGGAGGGGGTATCGGTGCTCATCCGAAAAACGAAACAATAAGTGCAGGAGGGACAAGAATTTTCTGTACAAGGGTTGTAAGAGACCCGATCTCGACACAATTTCATGTTTCACACTTTACGGATAATGGGGATGGAACCATCACTGACAACAATACAGGATTAATGTGGCAGAAGATCCAGCCTGCAGATTCAATGACATGGGAAGAAGCGCTGGCATACAGCAGAACCCTTTCTTTAGGAGGTAAAACTGACTGGAGACTGCCCAATGTAAAAGAGCTTCAGTCATTAAATGACGTCAGTTTAATTAATCCTTCTTTTAATAAAAATTATTTTACCAATATTACTTCAGGAACTTATTGGTCTTCAACTACTTTATTTTTAACAGCATCGAAAGCGTGGGATATAAATCTTTTCTATGGAATTGTTTCCTACAATTACAAAACATCAAAGGAAAATGTCTTACTCGTCAGAGGAGGGATGGATAATGAATATTTGAACATAGTTGATGTTCTGATACCCGGAGGTGAATATGAGATGGGTGATCATTATGGCTTTTGGGATCCTAATCATCCCAGTGATGAATTACCTGTTCATAATGTTAAGATCGATTCTTTTTATATAGGGCAAAATATTACGACGAATCAGCAGTACCTTACATTTCTGAATTCATCTTTAGTGACAGGATCAATACAGGTCACTAATAATAAAGTCCATCTTACCGGAGACACAAATACACTGTATTACACCTATCAATATGCTCCGTATTACAGTATTGGCTACGATGGGAGTGCATTTTCCATTGAAGATTTCAGGTCAGATCACCCGGTGGTGGGTGTTATGTGGAAAGGAGCAGTAACGTTCTGCAATTGGCTGAGCCTGCAAAACGGTTTGCAGCAGTGTTATAATTTAACCACCTGGAATTGTGATTTTACACAAAACGGCTACCGTCTGCCAACCGAAGCAGAATGGGAATATGCCGGTCGGGGAGGGCAATATAACCCTTATTGTAAATATCCCTGGGGCAATGATCTGGATACGACAAAAGCAAATTGGCCCAATTCAGGCGATCCTTATGAAACAGGCGCCTATCCTTTGACAACACCTGTCGGATTTTATGATGGAACGCTGAAACAGAAATCAGATTATAACTGGCCGGGAAGTGCAACAACTTACCAGACTTCTGATGGGGAAAATGGTTTCGGTCTTTATGATATGGCCGGCAATGTTTGGGAGTTTGTAAATGATTGGTATCTGACAAATTACTATAGCATTAGTCCATATGATAACCCGGAAGGTCCGGATTCGGGATCGATTATGCCTGATGGCAAACAATACCGAGGTATGCGCGGAGGAAATTGGTACAATGGAGATATCATTGACTCTGTGAATGACGGGCATTCGCGTGTTTCGAACCGTGACCCTTCCTACTATCGAGGACCCGGGGATCCTTACGCTCCCTGGTATCATGTAAGCTTTCGTGTCGCCAGAAAAAATTCGGTTCTTAACGGAGTGAATGAAATACAAGGTATACTGCCTGAAACAATCCAGGTGCTTCAGAATTACCCTAATCCATTCAGTCAGATTACGACAATTAAATATTTCGTGCCCAATACCTCGCATGTTATTTTAAAGGTAAGCAATATTTTTGGTCAGGAAGTAACAAGATTGGTTGATGAGGTGAAGAGCAGGGGATGGTATACAACTACTTGGGATGGGAACCAGGGGGAAAGCGGAGTTTACATCTGTACCTGTTCAGACGGTATACATCAATCTGCAATAAAAATGATGCTTTTGAAATAAAACATTATGTAAATCGAAATGTCCTATGAAAAAGAAACTTTTTGTCACCGCATTGATTTTATTTGGATTTGGGTCAGGTTACAGTCAAAACAGAACTGTCGGTCTGTTTCTGAATGACACCGTCAATGCTTTCGTCGGGTACACTTTATTTGCTCCCAAGCATGACACCATGACCTATTTGATCAACAACGAAGGAAAGAAAGTACATGAGTGGACAGCAAGCACTTACCAACCTGGTCAATCAGTCTATCTTCTTGAAAATGGAAATTTGCTCAGAACCTGTAGTCTTATGATCCCGGGAGGACTTCAGTTGGGCGGCGGTGAAGGAGGCAGACTTGAAGAATATACCTGGAATGACAGTCTTATCTGGCAATTTAATTATGTGACAGATACTTTTACCCAGCACCATGATGTAAAATTACTGCCAAACGGGAATATAATCATGCTGGTGGCAGAAAAAAGATCACTGGCCCAGGTTCTTGCTGCAGGATTTAATCCGAATGAACTCTCACCGGATATATTTAATTTTGGATATATGGCTCCCGATTGTGTTATAGAGGTACAGCCGACGCCACCTGTTGGAGGGAACATAGTTTGGGAATGGCATGTATGGGATCACCTGATCCAGGATTATGATCCCACAAAATCAAATTATGGTGTGGTCAATGCCCATCCCGAATTGGTTGATTGTGCTGGTGATCACAGGATATTGCCTTTGTTCTGGAATCACATGAATTCTATTGATTACAATCCCGCTTTTGATGAGATTGCTTTAAGTGTAAGAGGGAACAGCGAAGTTTGGGTAATTGACCATAGTACAACAACAGCTGAGTCAGCAAGTCATTCAGGCGGAGTGCATGGAAAAGGCGGTGATCTTCTTTACCGTTGGGGAAATCCTTTAACTTATGGCAGAGGGACAAATAATAATCAAATTTATGATGAACAGCACGATGTTGAATGGGTTCATCCGGATTGCCCGGGTGCCGGTGATTTCACATGTTTTAATAATGGCTTGATCTGGGGATATTCATCTATAGAAGAAATAACGCCTCCGGTGGATGGTAACGGAAATTATACGTTAGTTCCCGATTCTGCATATGGCCCGACAGCGCTGACCTGGATGTATGAGGCAACTCCGCCCGATTCGATGTATGCAAGGGATATCTCCGGAGCACAGCGGTTACAAAATGGAAATACATTGATCGACTACGGTACTCTGGGTACATTTTTTGAAGTCACGACAGCCGGGCTCGTTGTTTGGAAATATATCAACCCGACCACTACCCATGGTCCCCTCTGCCAGGGAGATTCAATACCGCATGATCCCACACATCCGGATGAAACATTGAATGCGGTTTTCAGGGTCTACAGATATCCACCTGATTATCCTGCATTTACCGGAAGAGATCTTACACCAGGAGGTTATATCGAATGTTATCCGGCCGGAATTAAAGAAAATGGAGAAAAGATCTCATCGACATTCAGGCTGGATCAGAATTACCCGAATCCTGTAAGTACTTCTGCTGTCATAAGTTTTCAATTGTTCGTCAACAATAATGTAACACTTAAGGTTTATGATATTTTCGGGAGAGAGGTTTCGATACTTGCCGATGAGACAATGATTCCTGGGAACTACCAAAGAAAGTTCGATGCACGCGACCTTCAGGGGGGCATTTATTTTTATACCCTCACTGCCGGGAACAAATCGGAAACTAAAAGGATGACGGTAATCCCCTGACAAGTGCAAACTGTAAAGTGCAACGTGCAAATTATAATAAAAACAGAAAACCAACATCTAATGCCCAACAGCTGATCCCTAACCCCTGAAAACAATTGTCATGAGAAAAATGTTACTGATAATTTGCCTCCTGACCTGGAGGTATACAGATGCCCAAATGTGGGGGTTATATACTTTCTACAGCGTAAAAGGCAGCACTACTGCGTATCTGATCGACACGAACAGTAACATTTATAAAACATGGACTTTCGCTGCCGATAAAAAAACCTGCTTTTCATCTTATTTAATTCCCGGGGATACTGTTGTGAGAACTGTTAGTTACACCGGCAATTTAATTAACGATGGTCCTACCTCAGGCGAGGTTCAAAAGGTTGACTGGAATGGCAATGTGGATTGGGACTTCATTTATTCTACCGATTCAACAGTTCTGCACCATGATATTCTTCCTTTACCTAATGGGAATGTACTTATGATCGCATTGGATGTCAAAACTGCTTCGGAGGGTACACAGGCAGGAGCATCTGTTAGTATGATCAGACATTCGGATAAAATAATTGAGGTTCATCAAACCGGACCAACAACAGGAACTATAGTGTGGCAATGGCTGCTTTGGGACCATCTGTGCCAGGATTATGATCCGACAAAGGATAATTATGTTCCTTCCATATCCCAAAACCCACAGCTAATAAACATTAATTACATTAATTCGCTTGATTTTTTTCATATGAATGGAATTGATTATAATCCTGCATTGGATCAAATCACTTTTAGTTCTCGTACTTTCAGTGAGATTTTTGTAATTGATCACAGTACGACTACTGCGGAGGCAGCAGGCCATACCGGCGGAAACTCCGGTCATGGCGGAGATATTATTTACAGGTGGGGGAACCCGGCTGCTTATGAAACAAGTGGCCCGATTGATTTTAATGCTGCACACAATGCCCACTGGGTCTCTTCTGATAATCCATATTTCCCCAATTATCTGTGCGGCTTTAACAATGAAGGAGGCACAGGGGGCAATTCCTGCGTGGATATTTTCTGTCCACCTTATGATGGATATAATTATCTAAAGACTCCGGGTCAGGCTTATGCCCCTGCAAGTTATGCCTGGCGTTATACGGCTTCCTGCCAGACATCAAGTGAAGGTGCCTCCCAGCAATTGCCAAATGGCAATTCATTAATTTGCCTTACCTATTGCACTTCGATCATCGAAATTGATCAGAATGGAACAACACTATGGTCATTGGTGCCGGCCGGGCATGTTTCCAATGCGTTGCGTTATTCCGAATGCTACATCAGGGGCCCAATTGCATATGCCAGCGCTTCATCTGCAGAGATATCAAGCGGTACACAGGTGACTCTGTATTCACATGTTACGTCAGTAACAGAAAACAACCCGACGTACACTTATTCCTGGACATCAGTTCCACCAGGATTTACATCTTCACTTCAAAATCCCACATTATATCCAACAGCCACGGCGACATATATTGTTAATATTACAGATACTAATCTGGGATGTTCGGATACTGCTTCGGTTACTGTTCAGGTGGTTGTGACCGGAATCAATAATCAAGACGGTCTCAAAAATGAACCGGTACTTTATCCGAATCCGACAAATGGGATCGTTAATATCAAAGGTGCAGGGGAACAGGATCTGGAGGTGACCGCCCGTAATGTATATGGAGAAACTATTTTGAATGTGATGAATTCACCGGCACTTGATTTATCCGGCTTCGCGGATGGTATTTATTATCTGACGGTCAGGTACGGGGGAACAAAAATATTGAATTATAAAATAGTTAAGATCGAATAAATCAGGCTTGTCGCAATAATGCTTACCAGGCATATAAAGTTAGTTTCCTGTCATTTTATTCAGAATCTTTTCCTACTTTTGATTAAGAATCATTTCCTGAGTATGCAATTGACGCAATTATCCCCTCGAAAATCTCTCAATAAAGCTTAGCTCAAGGTAAAACCTTCCAGAAGCGAAATTGAACTCTTCAAGAGAAACCTTATTGGATTACCTGATGGCCTGGATGATGAATCAAAACTTCCGGGCACCTTTTTTCATCCAATCCCGCCAAAAAATAATGCTTTTCTTCAGCCATATTAACCTTGTTAACGTAAGATTCAGCCGGTAGCAAAATCCCGGCTTTTGCAAAAACCAGTATATTTATATAAGTTTGAATAATAAAACCACCAGCTTATAGTTTTTTTATTATATGAAATCTGTCAGAAAATATTTTATTCTATTATTAAGGAAGAATCTTTTCGTTCTATGTTCACTGATGGGTTTTGCATTAGTAAATAATGTTGTTGGGCGGGGATTATCTGAGGGATTACTTACAGAGTCAGAGTTTGGAAATTGTACTCCTGTGTTTCAGAGTTCTTTCGATTTTTCTTCATCCGGGTTTATTCAATGGAGTTCACCTAATAATTTTGACATCGGTTCTTCCCCACAATTTATAAAGACAAAATCGTCACATCCTTTGTCACTCCTGAACTTTAATAAAACAAGGCCTCGTGGGATCCCTCCTCAGGAACCGGTGCAGAAAAACCTTATACTTTCAAACGTAATACACATTTATCCCCCCTATCTGTCATCTTTCATTGATCTGACACAATTTTTTTATTATTCCCTGATGTGGGCTAACTCTTTAACCATTCGCCCACCCCCGACTCATTGATACGGTAGTACCGGGTGCTTTGCCTGATTACTTAATTCTTCTTCCTTTTTCAGATCTGACAATGCAATGCAGGTATCGCACAAATGCTTATTGAAAGCACAAATGCGGTAATTCTGAAAGAAGCATTAAGGTTCACAGAGATATTAACCGAAATAAAACAATCCAAAAGTTAAAATAAATTAATATGGCCGGAATTGCAGGTATTTTAAAGGAAGGAAAACATGAAGTGGTTTCAAGAATGATTGATTTACTCTCTCATCGGGGAAACTATGGAAATACAATCATAGAAAAAGATGGAGCAACAATCGGGATAGGATGGTCCAGTCATGAAGATGAAGGAATGAAAGAAATGCTTCAGAACGGAATATTCAGGGATGGTCCTGGATTTGGCCACAAACTCGAAGTTGCAAAACCCAATGGCAGCTGGGAGATTTCCCGTGATGAACTTGGTGTTGCCCCAATGTATTTCACCTCAAATTATGAGGGGGATTTCTGTTTTGCTTCTGAAGTAAAAGCGTTATTAAGGTTTTCAACAGAAATTCATGAAATCCCTTCAGGTCATAAGGTCACCGAATCAGGTGTAAAACAATATTTCAGTCTTGAAACAAAAACATCCTTACAGAAAGATCCGGAGATTATTGCCACAGATTTGCTTAACATACTGGCATCGACTGTCATACGCAGAATTTCATCAGAAACCATAGGGATATTTCTTACCGGGGGAATGAATTCAAGTACCATTGCAGTTCTGGCCAGATCATGGGTCAAAAATTTACATACATTTACTGGAGGACTGTGTAATGCCCCCGAATTTGAATATGCAAGAGAAATGGCCAGATATTTAGGTTCATTTCATCATGAGGTGATCATTGATCTTGACATGGTGCTGGAGGTCCTGCCCATGGTAATCTATCATCTTGAATCATTTGATGCCGAAATAGTGCGATCAGGTATTATTAACTACCTGATAGCAGAAGAAGCCTCAGAATATGTCGAAGAGGTCTTTTCAGGAGTTGGTGGAGATGAGCTTTTTGCCGGATATGATTATCTTAAATCAATTCCGGAACGAGATCTTAATAAAGAGCTTCTTGGACTTCTTGGGCGTATGCACAATACAGTATTACAATGTGTTGACCGGTGTACTGCGGCATACGGTCTGACCTCACGTCTTGCATTCGCTGATCCTAATCTTGTTGAATTTGTGTTAAGAATTCCACCAAACCTAAAACTTAATAATGACAGTGAAAAATGGATCTTACGAAAGGCAATGGAGGGTGTTTTGCCTGATTCTGTTTTAATTCAATCAAAAACCAAAATCCAGAAAGATTCCGGATTAGGGTCATTAATTTCAGATTATGTTTCTACAAAGATATCCAATTCGGATTTTAAAGCAGAAAGAATGCTTGAAAATGGATGGACACTGTCGACTAAAGAGGAGTTATTCTACTACAGATTTTTCAAGGAGTTTTTTGGAGAACATATAACCCTTGATTGGATGGGTCGGATTAATTGGATGTTTAAACAATAAAATTGTTTATTATGAAAACGCAAATAACCTCAATTCTGATTCCAACTGATTTCTCAGAACTTTCAGAAAGTGCATTAAAGGTAGGTATGGCCATTGCTAAGAGACAAAATGCCGATATTACAATTTTACATGTTGTCGACATGATTTCTGTTACGCCACCACCCGAGGTCTTATTATGTGACACCGGGTTAGTACCGGATTCAAAATTAACAATGAGCACAAAGGTCGATGAACTTGCTAAAAATATAGAAAAGCGGACAGGTGTTAAAATTACCGGAAAGGTTCTTTATGGGATTCCGGGAGACAGAATATGCCAATATGCTTCTGAAAAAAACATCAGTCTGATCATTATGGGAGCACATGGTATATCCGGAATAAGAGAATTCTTTATTGGTTCAGAGGCTTTCCGGGTAATTAGAAATGCCACATGTCCTGTGATGACAATACCCGGAAACTGGCAGAAAACAGATTTTGAAAAAGTATTATTCCCGGTCAGACTTAAACCTGGAATGTTGAATAAATACTATTATGCCCTACCGATTCTTGAGAAAAATAACTCAGAAGTAATGCTGCTTGGACTTGCTGATCAAAAGAAATCTGATGATTTGAAGGAAGTCACATTATTAATGGAAAAACTAAAGGTACAGTTATATACAGATAAAATTCTGTTTCAATCTTCACTAACTGCGAGCAAGGATTTTCCTGTGACCATTATAGATACTGCAATTGAGTTCGAAGCCGATTTGATCATTCTTTCTGCAAATATTGATTATAATTTAAGAACTGCCTTCATCGGGCCATTAGCACAGCAGGTTGTAAATCACTCCCATATTCCGGTTCTGAGCATAAAGCCATCAGGTAAAATGGAGGAAAATCCTTCATCTTTAGAACTAATTCAAAAATGGGGGCAATCAATCGTTTATCCTAAACCTGGGATTTAAATGAATTTATTGTTGAAGACCGAGTGTTGAATTTTATTGCCGGGATGGTTTTCAAACAACTATCATTTAAATCAAAGCTTTCCCAAATAATCATAAAAAGATTTTCTCGATTGATAATTAAAAGAGAGAGGAGTTTATTTATTCGTTTCTGATCGCTTCTGCAGGATTTTGACGCAAGACCTTCAGTGCAGGATATACCGATGCCAGTATACCAATGACGATGACCATGAGAATCAAAACAATAAAAAATTGAAAATCAAGGCCGGGGTATAAAAGTGGATTATACCCTATTTTCTCAAATCCTGCAGCTAAGTGGCTTAAATTTATTCCTGTACGGTTTGTAATATAAATCAATCCCAGGCCCAAAAACATTCCCATCAACCCTCCGGTCAGAGAAAGATATACCGATTCTAACACGATCATAAGAAACAATTTCTGTTTTGTCATACCGATTGCAGCAAGTATCCCCAGCTCGCGTGAACGTTCAAGAATGACCATAAGCATGGTGTTGACGATGCCAAATGCAAGGCCTGAAAGTATTATCAGCATAAATAGATAGAGCCATGTATTCATAAGATCGGTAAGCAGACCCAAAACAGGATCAATCTGTTTCCAATTCATGATCGATAAATCCGGGAATAACCTTTTCAGTTCACCCTGAACCATACTAACCTGGCTGAAATCCTTTAGCTTCAATGCGATCTCGTGATATTTACCAGGTTGTATCGACAACAGGGATCCGATATCTGTGCTGTTGACAAAAATGTTCATCTCGTCAAATGCAGAATTACTGGTCATGTATATTCCGCCAATCCTGAATGCACCACCGGTAAGTGTTCCTGTCATATCCTGGAAAGTAAGAACAACCTTAGAATGCAATTTTAATTTCATCTTTTTTGCAAAAGCCTCACCCACTAATATCATGTTCTTTTTTTGAGGCTCGGGATATTCCCCACAAGAATCGCAAATTGTTCCAATGATCTCTGATACTTTACGCTCTCTTATTGGCATTACTCCATATACCATCACCCCCGTATTCGCATCAGCGCTGTTAGCCATTGCCTGAAACTTTATACGGGGGCTCCAACCGGAGATTTGTTTCATGGTATCAAGTATATCAGAGAGACGCATAAAATCCTTCTCAGGGATAGTAAACTTAATATCATTATCCTCAATGTATGTACGATTATGGATTTGAAGATGGGAAGTCTCCCTACTGACTGCTTCTCTCACGCGCTGATCGCCCATTCCTTTCATCACTCCTGAAGAAAAAATCCCACCAAGGAGACCCAACGATATGGCCATTATTACTACCAGGCTGCGGACCTTATTTCTCCAGATATTTTTCCAGGCTATAATCCAGATCATTCTTCAGACTTTAATGTTTTAATGCATTGGTTAGACTAAAGCGCGCAAGCTTAATAACCGGAAAGATCATTACTACCACTATAATCAGGGATACAATTAACGATTGATTTACAAAATAGCTAACTTCCCATGCGGTTGGCATGAGAGGCTCAAATCCCATTTCAATTGTCGATGTCGCCATGTCTCCCGAAAGAAGGACAGGGTGTACATGAAAATAAAAAATGAGAGGGATGGCTATTAAGTTACCTGATAGTACTCCCAGAATTCCCATGAACAGCATTTCCGTTACTACAATACTTGTCAACCTGATTTTTTGCATACCGATTGCGATCATCATTCCGAATTCACGGGATCGTTCATTAAGCATCATTAGTACTGTCCCGAATATTCCGAAACCAACAACCATATAAAGTATACCCAGCATGATAAGCCCGGAAGCATTATCACTCTGTATCTCCTGAACTACTTCGGGCATCATTTCTTTCCAGGTCATCACTTCGTACTTTTGGCTATCCAATCTTTTTTTTACCTGTGAGGCGATCAGGTCAAATTTATCCGGGTCAGTTAGATTGACTGAAGCAGAAGTAATAAGATCATTTGCGGAAAAAAGTGATTGAGCAGCTTGTAAACTAAGATAGACCATCTGCTTGTCAAGTTCAGGTGAGGCAAAATGTACGATCCCTTTTACCGGGAAAACACCGTCTGCACTTTCGCCATGATAACCCTGGCCGATCAGGACAAGGGTATCTCCAACATTTATTTTGAGAAACCTGGCCAGTTTCCTGGCAACCAAGACCCCGTTATCATTTTCTTTAAGAAACGTTCCATTAACTAATCGCTTTCTCAAAGAAGTTAGACTGTCTTCTTCTGAAGGAACGATACCGCTCACCATAACGCCTTTTGTCTGGCTGCCAGAAGAGGCAAGGGAAAAGGATTCAAGACGTATAGCGAACCCACTGATTTTTTTGTCGGAGGTCAAAATTGATCTAATCCCGGGTGTCATAACAAAAGTATTGGAGAGGACTTTATCATCCCAATACCCTTTAGCATGGATCTGGAAATAACCGGTAGTGGAATGAACCAGGTTTGAGATATTCAGTTCATAGCTCCCAAATTGGAAGGCACGCATTATGAGGGCCAGAAATACAGCAAAAAAAACAGATGCCGAAGTTATGACCGTCCTGCGCTTGTTCCTCCAAAGGTTTCTCCATGCCAGTTTTATTATTTCCATTCTTGACGGTTAAAGCTTAACAGGCTATCAAAATTTCAAAAAAAATATACTTATCCCATGAAATTGGTAAGAAAAATATATGTTACTGCTCCACTCAAATAACCCATGAGAGCAAGTAGTGAAAAGCGCTTCAGAAACCAGAAGAATGTAATCTTCTCCATACCCATTGCAGCAATGCCGGCAGCTGATCCTATGATCAATATACTTCCACCCGTCCCTGCAGCATATGCCAGGAATTCCCAGAAATAATGGTCGGTGGGATAAATATTCAAGCCGTACATTCCTTGTACTGCTGCAACAAGCGGTACATTGTCAATTACAGAAGACAATCCCCCTATGATAAGAATCAGGATATTTTGATTCACTATATATTTAGATAATGAAGTAGCCCATTGGTCTAAAAGAGAGGAAGATTGAAGTGCGGAAACTGCAAGTAAAATCCCAAGAAAAAAAAGAATTGTCGGAATATTCAATCTCCTTAATGCAGCAATTACTGACAGAGTGCTTTTGACTTCTTCATTTTTGTTTCGATGAAGTAGTTCAACAAATACCCAGATAATGCCAAGGGAAAGCAACATTCCCATAAACGGGGGTAAATGTGTTAATGATTTAAAAAGCGGGACCAAAAAAAGGCCAAGAATACCAACAATCAAAACTGTGTTTTTCTCAAAATTTGAAACTACCTTTGATTTTCCCTGTTTACGATCTTGAATCTCCATTTTTTTTCTGTTGATCATAAAAGTAGCAAGAATTAAGGGCACTATCAAACTAACCAGGCTCGGCAGGATAAGCCTGTGAACAATATTCCAGGCAGTGATCTGACCGCCAATCCAAAGCATAGTGGTAGTGACATCTCCTAAAGGCGACCAGGTTCCGCCCGAATTTGCAGCAATTATAATGATACCGGTGAACACCCACCTCTCTTTTTCATCATTGATCAATGACCTGATCACAAGTATCATCACTATTGTTGTAGTCAGATTATCCAGTACTGCCGAAAGAAAGAATGTCACAAACCCTATCAACCAAAGCAGTTTTCTTTTGTTATCTGAATTCAGCCAGGCAGAGATGATCGTAAAACCTTCATGTGCATCGATCAATTCAACAATTGTCATGGCTCCTATAAGGAAAAACAAGATCCCGGCAATCTCTCCCATATGTGACATCAATTGTCCGGAAATCAAAGTATACGAAGTACCTGAAATAATATAAAGCGTCCAGCAGAGTATCCCAGTTATAATTGAAGTTGCGGCTTTATCAATGTTAATTTTCTTTTCGAATACAATTAAGCTGTAACCGATAACAAAAATGACTGTAATTAAATAATTCATTTTGTTAGAATACCTCCTGCTTGTTGATAAAATGGGTTGTACTTTAAACCATTCTCACTTTCACATTCAATGGGAAAATGGACGGTGATAAAAGTAATAAAGAAATCTGGATGAATAAATATATTCACACCATGTCTATTTTGAATCTCGCATTAATGTTTTAATGACATTTTAATCCTGTTTTAATGTCATTTTAATTAAACCTCATGGAAGGGCGTCTAAATTTGTCATGTTTATTAAAAAGATATTGTTCAAACATTAATCAATCATCAACAAAAAAAGAAAGCCATGAAAACCCTGAGAATTAATCTGATTCTACTCCCGGTTGCTCTTTTGTTGGTATCTTCCTGTGTTTCAACCCGGAAATTTACTCAATCACAATCGGAACTTAAAAAGTACAAAGATCAGACAGCCACATCTGAGCAGAAAAATTCTTTGCTTCAGAAAACAAATGATGACCTGACAAAACAGTTGGCATCAATTCAAAAGAATGATCAGGGAACATTGACACAAAAAGACCTGGAATTGCAAAAAGACCAAAAAGCCTTGTCAGACTTACAGAAAGCAGTGAAAATGGAAGAAACCGAAGTCGGAACTATTCGTCAGCAACATTGCAGTGCCCTGAAATGCTTCACTCCTGAAGGGATACCAGTGAAGGAAAGAGGAGGTGAGCTATATGTTTCCATGTATGATAAATTATTATGGCTGTTTTATCATCGCTTTATTGCCGCAAACTTCAAATTCAACCTCTTTCATTAATGCACAAGATTCACTCAGAAGCAGATCCTGTGAGGTTTCTATTTGAGCTTCGAAAAGAATATCAGGATATACAATATTACCCCGTCTGGCTTATCTGTTCCAATACATCCACCTTGATAATTGTTATAGATCTGCCTTTAAGGTCAATGATCCCTTCAGATTTGAATTTTAAAAGAACCCTTGTTGCACTTTCCCTGGAAACCCCTATGAGGTCAGCAAATTCCTGCCGTGAAAAGGGCAATTCAAATTGATTTTCTTCGTATATTATCTTTGAAAAGTACAGGATTGCATCTGCAACACGTCCGAATATTTTCTTTTGCGACCGGTGTAAAAAACGGTTGACATTGTTCAAACTGTCCCGGCTTGTAGAAACAAGGATCTCATAAGCAAAATTTCCATTCTCGCGAACAAGACTATTAAACTTATTAATATCGATGTAACATATCTTACAATCTTCAAGGGCCGCATAGGAATAATGATTGATCCTGTCACCAAATAAAGAAGGCAACCCCAGATAGGTATGTTTTTTTACAATTTGTAAAATTTGTTCCCTCTCTCCGGGGAGTTTAATATATTCCTTTGCTAAACCGCTCTTTAAATAGATAATATGAGATGTCAGTGAGCCTTCGTGCAGAATTACTTCTCCTTTTTGCAAAAAGGTCTCCCGGCTGTTTGCAGAAACCAGCCCTAACTGTCTTGAATTAAGCACTGCAGCGGCGCAGGAGATATCTTTACAATCATGACAGGAATTTTCATTTTTAATTATGGCAGAAACCATATCATATTGAATTAAATCATAGAAATAATTGTCTTTGAGCATGCAAAGTTGCGAAAAAAACATATACCACAATGTGATAAATATCACAAATAATGCACAAAAAAAATCCATCAAAATATAGTAAGAGTCACATTCAATAGTAAGAAGTATCACGCCTCCCAAATCATATTCAACATTTAAGATGTGTAATTTTGATCGTTCAAATCCATTACTTATATTACTAATACAGGAAAAGAAATGAAAATAGCAATTCCTACGGAAGACGGGTTAACTATCAGTCAGAATTTTGCAACTGCAAAAGAATATCTTGTGTCGACAATAAAATTGGGTGAAATTGTTTTTCAGGAAGTGAGGTTAAACCCTCCGGGTGAGATCAGGGCATCATTAGAAAGAAACTACCATGGTATCGAAGATTGTGAAAAAGTGATAGTCAGGGAAATAGATCCTAAAGAGATGGTTTATTTGAAGAACCATGAAAAGGAAATAATAAAAACCAGGGAAGCGAACATTACAGCAGCACTCATCAAATTCCTGGATTTTTCAGCACATGAAGAAACCAATACATGTTGTTGTCCCTGATGATGAAAAAACTAAGAACGAACACTCCGGTTTCATCCATTCACAATTTCTCCGGTTTCTTAATTAAATAATACAAATGATTACTGATCACACTAATGATTTGAATATTGCTGTAGTTGAAAAGGCCAGGATGAATCTTGAACATTATTTTGAAAAATTCCGGATCAATACAGTTGGATATAATCATCGTTATACGACACCCTATGGCGAGAAGATCATGATCTATGCTGATTGGATCGGGAGCGGAAGGTTATATCATCCGATAGAGAATACGATACTGAACTCATTTGGTCCTTTTATTGGGAATACTCACACTGAAACCAGCGAAAATGGACGGTTGATGACCGAGGCATATGAAATAGCCCATGAGAAGATCAAGAAACATGTCAATGCAGAAAACGAGGATGTGATCCTGACCACAGGTTTTGGAATGACAGGCGCAATTGTGAAATTTCAACGCATATTGGGGATGAAATCATGTGGGGAAACTGCCCACCATCCGTGTTTAAAAGATTCAGAGAAACCGGTCGTTTTCGTAACGCACATGGAGCATCATTCCAACCAGACCACCTGGTATGAGACGTACGCTGATGTCGTCGTAATAGAACCTGGTAAAGATCTTCTTGTGGATGTTGGGAAACTGGAAGAAGTACTAAAGAAATATAAAAACCGGAAGCGGAAAATCGGCTCTTTTACAGCCTGCTCCAATGTTACCGGCATACGGACACCATATCACCAAATGGCGAAGGTGATGCATCAATATGGTGGATTGGCTTTTGTAGATTTTGCTGCATCAGCACCTTACGATGAGATCAATATGCATCCGGAGGATCCGCTGGAGAAGTTGGACGCTATCTTTTTTTCTCCACATAAATTTCTTGGTGGCCCGGGATCATCAGGTGTTCTCGTTTTTGATTCTTCCCTTTATAACAATAAAACCCCGGATCAGCCCGGTGGAGGAACTGTTGATTGGACAAACCCATGGGGCGAATATAAATTTATCGATAACATTGAAATTCGTGAAGATGGCGGCACTCCTGGATTTTTACAAGCCATAAGGACAGCATTGTCACTGGAACTGAAAGATCAAATGGGGATCGAAAAAATGCACAGACGTGAAAAAGAGCTTATCACTCGTGCCTTTTCCGGTTTACGAAAGATTCCCGGTTTACATATCCTGGCTGATTCCATCGATGACCGGCTTGGTGTCATTTCATTTTACTTTGATTCCATTCATTACAATCTGGTAGTACGATTGCTAAGCGACCGGTTTGGCATACAGGTGAGAGGAGGATGCGTATGTGCCGGAACGTATGGACACTATTTGCTCAATGTAAGTCATGAAAAATCAAAAGCGATAACCGATAAAATCGATCGTGGAGATTTGTCTGACAAACCCGGATGGATAAGACTTTCTATTCATCCGACCATGAAAGACCGGCAGCTGGAGTACATTCTTGATGCATTGCAGCAGATACAGCAAAATCAAAGTAAATGGTGTGTTGACTATTCGTACGATATGATTACAAATGAATTCCGGTATAATGGCGATTTTAAGAATTTTATGAATGTTGATCAATGGTTTACACTTGAATGAAGCTGAATATAATTTAGAACAACTTAAAAGCAACTCAACTATATGCCAACATTAGAAATCGATGGAAAGGTCTTTACCGTTGACGGTGACGGTTTTTTATCTACACCGGAGATCTGGGACGAAGATGTAGCAAAGCTTTTTGCAAAGTATGACGGGATCCCGGAACTGACTGAAAAACACTGGAGTATTCTGAAAATTATCCGCAGGAACTGGGATGAAAAAGCTATGGCTCCGATGATCCGGACGATCTGCCAGGAGACCGGGATTAAGCTTCGCGAGATCTATGAGTTGTTTCCGCTGGGTCCGGCACGCGGTGCATGCAGGGTTGCTGGATTGCCGAAACCGGATGGTTGTGTATAGTTAATCCTGAAAAGATGCACTGGTATCACTGGATCTCATTGTTCTCCCTCGGTATTTGTCTTTTCCTTTCCCTGGTTCATTTGATCCGTTTACTGAATTTGGGGAAACCAAAAGAATACGCAACTCCTGCCGGTAAGATCACTCCAGCCATTCAGTATTCATTCATAGGTGCCATGAGCCCTAAGAAGAAAGAAACAGCGTTTTTGCACCTGCCTACCTATTTTGCGGGTATCGCATTTCACCTGGGAACGTTTTTAGCCATACTACTTTTTTTCTTGTCCTGGTCAGGAATCACCTACCCAGTTATTCTCAAACTTGCGATTGCCATTTTCCTTATGGCCACAACCGGTTGCGGTGCAGGTATCCTGATCAAACGCTTGCTTAAAAAAGGGTTATGGATATTGTCAAATCCCGATGATTACATTTCCAATATCCTGGTGACCCTCTTCCAACTGTTAACGGCTATTAGTCTTTTATGGGATAAGGCATCTCCGGTTTATTATATTCTAACCAGTTTGTTGCTCCTTTATTTTCCCGCAGGAAAACTGAAAC
This sequence comes from uncultured Bacteroidales bacterium, assembly GCA_963800585.1. Lineage (GTDB taxonomy): Bacteria > Bacteroidota > Bacteroidia > Bacteroidales > FEN-979 > FEN-979. The sequence continues at coordinate 58,264 of CAWDBP010000001.1, read as the reverse complement.
ATGCAATCTATTTCTTTGCAGCACGGTATCATCTTGGATTTTTCTATGGATGGCGCGGGGTATGGCCACCAAAACAAATATAATAAAGAAACGGATGGAAGTTTTAACCAAAGAACAGATCAGAAAAGGGGTTGAAGTATTTGAACATCCGGCCGACAGTAAGCTTATTACAAACCTGAACAGCTGCGTTCATTGCGGACTTTGTGCAGAAAGCTGCATCTATTATATGACGACAAAGGATGACCGTTTCACACCCGCACGAAAGGTTGATATTGTTTGTTCGGTTTATCGCAGGTATCATACACTAACAGGGAGAGCCTTGCCATGGCTCGTAAACGCAAGGGAACTGAACAAGGAAACGACGGATGAAATGGTAGACCTGCTATTCGGTGCATGTACGATGTGTGGCCGTTGCACTATGCATTGTTCAGTTGGTGTCGACATCGCCTACCTTGTCCGTACCGGACGGACAATGCTTTCCAGAATGGGACTGGTTCCTGCAACACTTCAATCCACAGTTGATGCAGCGGTTGAAACCGGTAACAATATGAGCATACCGACAGAGGAATTTATTGCCACATTGCAATGGATGGAAGAGGAACTTACTGATGAGATAAATGATCCGGAAGCCCGTATCCCGATAAATAGCCAGAGGACAAAAATATTGTACACACTGAATCCCAGGGAACCGAAATTTTTCCCGCTTTCAATCTCTGCAATGGCAAAAATCTTTTATGCTGCCGGAGAAAATTGGACACTTTCTACACAGATGTATGATGTTACGAACTATGCGTATTTCTCAGGAAACCAAGTTGAAGCCAGCCTGATTGCCGGACGCCTGATGAATGAGATAGAAAAACTGCAAGCCCAAACTGTTGTACTCGCTGAATGCGGGCATGGATCAAGGGCATTCCGCTGGGAGGCCCCAAATTACCTTCAGAAGCATTTCCCTTTTGAGGTGAAGACATCAGTAGAATTGATTGCTGAATATATTCGAACAGGAAAGATCCAAATGGATAAGAACAAAATAACGGATATTGTGACCCTGCATGATCCCTGCAATCTGGTCAGGAGTGGAGGTATCATTCATGAACAGCGATACATTCTGAATCATTTCGTTCAGCATTTTATCGAGATGACACCCCATGGGATCGATAATTATTGTTGTGGAGGGGGAGGCGGACAATTGGCTATGAGTGAATACAACGACCGTCGGATGAAAATCGCAGAAGTCAAAGCTGAACAAATTCGGAAAACAGGGGCAAAAATAGTAGTTACTCCCTGCCATAACTGCGTGGATCAGCTCAGCCAAATCAATCTAACTTTTAAATTGGGCGTTAAGATACTTACCCTGGCCGAGATTGTGGCCGATGCCTTGATCCTGAAAAATGAATAAAAGTAATCTCATAATTATTAACTCAATCCTGCCATGAGTACTATGATTTACCTTGACAATTCTGCTACCACCTTTCCAAAGCCAGATGTGGTATATGATTTTATGACGGATTTTTACCGGAACCACGGTGTAAACCCCGGCCGTTCAGGCTTTGATGCAGCCATTGAAGCGGAAGAAGTCATCCAGGATACACGAAAAATGCTCACTTCCCTTTTTAATGGGGATGATCCAAATCGTTTGACATTCAGCTATAACGCCAGCGATTCACTGAACATGATCCTGCAGGGACTGGCTGAGAACGGCGACCATGTGATCACCACCATGCTGGAACACAATTCTGTATTACGCCCCCTTTATCACATGCAATTGAATAAAATTATCGATGTCACCTATATCCCATTTGATCAGCATGGCTATGTAAATCCTGATGATTTCAAAAATGCCATTCGGAAAAACACAAAGATGGTCGTGGTGAACCATTGTTCCAATGTAATAGGCACGGTTCAGCCTCTTGCTGAGATTGGGAAGATCTGTAAAAAATCAGGGGTTATCTTTGTGGTCGATTGCAGCCAAAGTGCAGGCGCAATTCCCATTGATATGAAAACCATGGGAATCGATGTAGTCGTGTTTACCGGCCACAAATGCCTTATGGGGCCAACGGGTATCGGTGGCTCCTATGTAATGAAAGGAGTCCCTGTTAAAATCACCCGGTTTGGTGGTACCGGAGTAAAGTCTGCGCAGAAAACACACCTGGAGGAATATCCGTATCATCTCGAATGCGGTACATTGAATATAGTCGGGGTCGCGGGGTTGCATGCAGGAGTGAAATGGGTACTGGAACAGGGGATAGATCAACTACATGATAGAGAGATCAAACTTTGGGACAGGCTTCGGAATGGAGTGCAGAAGATAAATAACGTAGTTACCTATTGTGCTGAAAATACTGTAAACCAGAATCCGGTTCTTAGTTTTAATATTAAAGGGTTTGAAGCAGGAGATATTGGAATCATGTTGGATGTGGATTACAACATTGCCTGTCGCACAGGTTTACAATGTGCCCCGCTTGTTCATACGCAGCTGGGAACCGATAAAATTCATGGAACTGTCCGGTTAAGCGCCGGCCCTTTTAATACCGTTGAGCAGATTGACATCACCATCCGGGCAATCGAAGAAATCGCGTCTATCCGTAGGGAAGTTGTAGCTTCATCCAAAACATCAGGGATAGGTATATTGTGATATATATCACGTCATATTGTGAGAATAATCACAGATAAATTGTATTGTGTAATGTTTCACAATGCTACCTTTGTCCCGTAAATATGAACATATATATATATTATAATATCATAAGTTATGGAACTCGAATTGCAAAAACAGATTGATGAATTAAAAACTAAAGTTTCCAGGATGGAAGCCGGAACAAAAGATCAATTATCCATGGTGGTTTTTTCGGGCGACCTGGATAAGATATTAGCAGCTCTTATCATTGCAACAGGGGCTGCCGCCTATGATATGAAAGTAAAACTTTTCTTCACCTTTTGGGGGATCACTGCTTTGCGTGATCCAAAGAAAAAAGGGAAGGGAAAAAACTTAATTGAAAAAATGTTTGGTATGATGTTGCCCAGGGGTGCCGGGAAAGTAAAATTATCAAATATGAACATGGGGGGCATGGGTACCGCGATGATCAAGGGGATAATGAAAAAACACAAAGTCGCATCACTCCCGGAAATGCTGAAAACTGCCGGGGAGATCGGCGTTGAGATCAATATTTGTGAAATGTCAATGAACCTCATGGGATTCAAAAAAGAAGAAATGATCGACTATCCAGGTATGACTATTTGCGGAGTCGCAACATTCCTTTCAGATGCCCAGGAAAGTAAAATTCAATTATTCATATAACACCAAATAACAATGACTACTGAAGAACTGAGAAATTTAAAGCCAAATACCATTGTAGACGCCCGCGGAACTGCTTGTCCGGGACCATTATTAGCCGCAAAAAAAGGAATCGGAGAAATCAATTCCGGTGAGATCATGGAAATTTATTCTTCCGATGAAGGAACAAAAAATGATATTCCAAAGTGGTGTCAGAAAATGACCCATGAATTCCTTGGAATCATTGAAGAAGACAGTTATTCAAGATTGTTCCTGAAGAAAGCATAAATGACCGGGTATTCCGGTCCTGTTTAGCTTACATGTTGTTTTCATTTTTATTGAATCAGGGACCCCGAAGAATATGGTCTCAATTGAAGATATTGCCTGAATGAACCTATAAAATCTTTTCTATAATGGAGAGCAAAAACATCCGACCAAAAATACTGGTCTTTTCCACCGATAAAATTTCAGACCCTGGCATTGATCAGGCGGGATTAAGGAAGATCCATTATTCTCCGGCCGTCTATGTCATCAGTCTGCCTTGTTCGTCAGGAATTAAACCTTGCTGGATTTTACATGCGTTCAAACAAGGCTTTGATGGTGTATTTATTGCAGCCGACGGACATGAATGTTCGTACAGTCCCAAATGCCCGGAGTTGACGAATCACATCATTGAAGAATCCCAACGCCTCATGAAAGAGAACAACATTAATCCGAAGAGGATAAGGATGGCAGCCATCTGTTCCGTTTGTGCTGAGCCATTTGCAAGTCATATGTCGAATTTTACAAAAATATTAGCTGAACTGGAATGACAAAGAATAACCAAACTTATGATACCCTTGTCATTGGCGGTGGAATAGCCGGACAGGAAGCGGCATTGAGCCTTGCCAATATGGACTACAAAGTGCTGTTGGTCGAAAAAGGATTGTCGATCGGCGGCAAAATGATTCAGTTGAGTAAAGTGTTTCCTACCCTTGATTGTGCTGCCTGCATTACTACACCTAAGATGTCGGAAACAGCAAGGCATAAGAATATTACAATCCTGTTGAACAGTGAAATTGAAAGTATTCAGAAGGTGAATAGTCATTTCGATGTGAATGTCGCAAAACATCCACGATATGTTATTCCCGAGACATGCACAGGGTGCCAGGAATGTGAACAGGCCTGCCCGGAAGTGAGAATGGATGAATACAATATGAATCTGGCAGGAAGGAAAGTTGCTTATATTCCATTTAGTCTTGCAAATCCACGGATTGCCGTGATTGACAGGCAGAATGCTTCAGCACCCTGTATTGCAGCATGTCCGGGTGGAGTAAAACCTTATGGATATATCACGCTGGTTAGAAACGGCCAGTACGAAGAAGCCATGAAATTACACATGGAAGATGCCCCCTTGCCCGGAAGCCTTGGCCGAGCCTGTTATGCACCCTGTGAGGGGGAATGTACGCGGGGTAGTTTGGAAGCCCCGGTGGATATCAGAAGGATTAAAAGATTTTTTGCAGAAGACTATTATTCAAAACACCCTGAACCACCAAAGATCAACATTGAAAAGAAATCAGGGAAAAGAATAGCAATAATTGGATCAGGACCAGCAGGTCTTACGGCTGCCTATTTTCTGGCTTTAAAAGGTCACCAGGTAAAGATATTTGAAGCGGCTCAGGAATTAGGGGGAATGTTAAAACTGACCCTGCCTGAATACCGGTTACCAAATAGTGTTGTAGACAGGGATATTCAAAACATCCTGTCCCTTGGGGTAGAACACGAGGTCAACCGTAAAATTGATCACCTTGAGGATCTTAAAAAAGAAGGTTTTGATACAGTATTTGTTTCGGTCGGTACTCATGAAACCACTTCCATGAAGATCGAAGGTTCAAACCTGAAAGGAATTGTTTCCTGTCTTGATTTTCTTCGTGAATCAAAAATTGGTAAAAAAGGAGATCTGACAGGTAAAAAGGTAATGGTCATTGGTGGGGGAAATACTGCAATGGATGCTTCGCGGACTGCAATAAGGCTTGGAGCTTCATCGGTAAGGATAATCTACCGCAGGAGCCTTGAAGAGATGCCTGCCTGGAAAGTGGAATTGCAGGAAGCAATAGAAGAAGGTGTTAAAATTGAAGTGCTTCGTAATCCTGTAAAATTCAGTGGCGAAAACGGGATCCTTAAAAAAGCAGAACTGATCCGTATGAAATTAGGCGAACCGGATGAGAGTGGCAGAAAAAGCCCTGTAGAAATAAAAGGATCAGAATATTCGGAAGATGTCGATTTTATAATAGAAGCCATAGGATTGCATCCCACCACTTCTATCTTTAAGAATGAGCTGGAACTTGCCGGGAACGGCAGAATAAAAGTCAATCCTAAAACACTTCAAACTTCCACATCATGGATCTTCGCCGGAGGGGATTCTGTAACCGGATCATCGACCATAATAGAAGCTATAGGACAAGGTAAAAAAGCCGCATCATATATCGATAAATATCTTAATAATGAGAATCCTGATGAATTTGAGTTCGGAGACAAATTAACTGCAGTCGATAAAAAGTTAGTCCTGGGTCGGGAGAATATAATTCATAAACCTGCAATGGATGATAATTTAAGGCCTGTTGCAGAGCGGATCAGGGATTTTACAGATATTGAGTACACCTTTACTGAAGAACAGGTAAAACAGAGTACTGAACGTTGTCTGGATTGCAGCAATTGCCGTGAATGTCATCAATGCATCACCGCCTGTCCTGCCAATGCTATCGACTTCTCGCAAAGGGAGGAAAAGATTTCGGCCAAAGCAGGCAGTATTATTGTTTCGTCGGGATTTCATCTGTTCAACGCGGATGGAAAACCACAATACGGATCTGCGAAGTATGCAAATGTCATCAATTCATTGCAGATGGACCGGTTGATTGCACCTACGAGACCCTTTAACAACGTCTTACGCCCGGGTGATGGAAAGATGCCGGGAAATATTGCCTATGTCCTCTGCACGGGATCACGGGATACAAGTCTTGAAAACTATCGTTCCTGTACTATGGCCTCTGAAAACAACCCAATCTGTTCTCAGATCTGTTGCATGTATTCAATCAAACAAGCGCAGCTTTTAATGGGTGCTTTGCCTATGGCTGATATTACTATTTATTATATGGATATCCGGGCTTTCGGTAAAGGATATGAGGAATTCTTCCAGCAGTCAAAATCGATGGGAATTAATTTCGTGAAAGGGAAAATTGCAAGAATAAGGGAAAAAGAAAATCAGAGTGGCGATCTGATCCTTCGTTTCGAAAACATCGAAACAGGGCAGGTGAAAGAAGTCTCGCATGATCTGGTTGTCCTGTCAGTTGGTGTTCAACCTAATAATGAAATCGTAAAGGCTTTTACAAATGCTCATCTTGAACTTGATGAATTCAGTTTCATCAGGCAGGTCGATGTGTTGACCAGTCCTGCAAGAACTACCATTGAAGGTGTCTTTGTGGCAGGAACAGCGGCAGGACCGATGGATATTCCTGATTCAATATTATCGGCAGGATGCGCCGCATCAGAAGTTTCAAGTTATCTGAATAGTAAATGATCTATGGAAAACAAAGAAAAAAAAGAACGGATTGGAGTGTATATCTGTCATTGCGGCGGAAACATTTCGGACTATGTAGATGTATCCCGGATCAAAGATCTTGTTAAAAACGAGGAAGGGGTCGTTGTTTCAAAGAATGTTATGTTTGCCTGTGCCGATTCCAATCAAAAGGAAATGATAAAGGATATTGAAGATGAAAAGCTGGATGCAATTGTTGTTGCATCCTGTTCACCCAAACTTCATCTTCATACTTTCAGGAATGTTGCACTGCGTGGCGGGATAAATCCTTATAACTATACCCAGGTTAACATCCGTGAACAATGTTCATGGGCACATTCTGACACACCCGGAGAAGCGACCCTGAAAGCCGCCGGACTTATCAGGTCAGGGATCAGGAAAGTATCTTATTCCGAAGCCCTTGAAAACATTGAAGTATCTTCTACAAGAGCAGTGGTTATAATAGGAGCGGGAGTCTCAGGTATGCGGGCTTCAATTGATCTGGCCAAAATGGGAAACCATGTTTATCTCATAGAAAAGGAAAATACTACCGGCGGAAACATTGCAAAATGGAAAGATCTCTTTATTACTGGTCAGAAAGGAAATGCAGTCATTGAAGCACTTGACAAACAAATCAAAGAACTCAAAAACATAACACTTTTCACAGGGGCTAAAATAGAAAAAGTGTCAGGTAGTCTTGGAAACTTCTTCGTTCATGTTAAAATCGGAACTGAAGACCTTAACCTGAAAGCTGGCGCTATTCTCGTTACTACGGGTTTTGATTCTTACCAACCGGAAGAGGGTAACTTTGGATATAAGCAGTATCCCGGAGTAATCACATTGCCTGAATTTCGTGAACTCATCGATAAGAGTGAAGAAACATTGACCTATAATAATCATAAAGTCAGATCTATTGCCTATATCTATTGCGTGGGAATGAGACAAACCAAAGGAGAAAACAAATACTGCTCAAGGGTTTGTTGTACAACAGCCATCCACAGTTCATTGATGGTTCATGAAAAATATAAAGAAATGCAGGTTTACCATATTTACCGGGATATCCGGACCTATGGTAAGCAGGAATTACTTTATGAACGTTCCTCTAAAAGCGGCGATATCTATTTGAAATACGAGGAAAGAACTCCACCAGTCGTGGAACAATCAGGTAGTAAACTCCTGATAAAAGTTCAAGATGAATTGACAAAACGTCAGGAACTGGAACTTGAAACTGACCTAGTGGTTCTTGTCACAGGAATGGTTCCACGCAGTGATAGTAAACAAATCTCTGAATTATTAAAGATTCCGATCGGAAACGATAAATTCTTCAACGAGATCCATCCTAAATTAAGACCTGTAGAGACAGTTATCAATGGCGTTTTCCTGGGAGGGTCCTGCCAGGGGCCGAAAAACATTTCTGAATCGGTTCAGTCTTCCCTGGCAGCAGCGGTAAAGATCAATGCGCTGACAAAGAATCCGACCATTCAGCTTGAACCCATTATCGCCCGCATAAATTTTGATGCATGTACCTGGTGTGGTAAGTGTGCTGAAGTATGCGAATATGATGCAATCCATCCGCTTGAGATGCACGGGAAAACTGTTGCATCTGTGAATGAAGCTGTATGTAAAGGATGTGGTATCTGTACCCCTATTTGCCCGGTCGATGCAATCGACATTGCACAATACTCCAACAATGAAATAGAAGGAATGATCGATGGATTTATGGAAAAAGTTGAACTTGAAACAGAAGGAGAAACTGCATCACAAAGTGAAAACAAGGAAGGTGTTCTGATGAAAGATATGCCTCAAATCTGGCGACAACTGACTGCCTGCCTCGGAAAGGATTCAAAAACAATTCCGGCACTGGCTAAAGAACTTAATCTCAATCCCGAACTCGTGACCTACCACCTGATGACCATGAATAAATATAGCCTGGTAGAATCCGATGGATTGGATGATTCAGATGAATATTATGCTTATAAATTAAAAAATACACCTCATGTCGAGAATTGATCCTGGATTTGCATCCGAACTTAAGAAATACGGGGCCAAAGATTTTGATGCTTGTTTTAACTGTGGTAATTGTACTGCAGTTTGCGGACTTACCGATAAAAATGTAAATTTTCCCAGGATGTTTATAAGGCAGGGAATGTTAGGACAAAAAAAAGAGATCCTGCAAAGTAAAGAACTCTGGCTTTGCTATGCCTGCGGTGATTGCTCGGAAACATGTCCACGCCAGGCTGGCCCTGGTGATTATATGGCCGCTTTACGCAGGTATGCAATTGCTTCTTATGAACCCACGGGAATAACCAGACTGATGTTTAAAAGTAACCCGGGATTTATAGGTATAACTTTATTTTTAGCCATCCTTCTTGGCTTTTTTCTTTTTACCCTTAAACCCGAATATGAAGTGACACGTTGGTTATTTTCCATTTTTCCATATGCCGTGATCCACAATATGGGATTGGTAATCTTTAGTATAACCGGATTATCCGTTGCATGGGGAGTGATTGCAATGATTTTAAAACTGACGAAAACCCCGGATAACAAAGAAAATAAAAAGGGGAACTGGCTGAATTCGTTAGTAATGGTCGGTAATGAGATTGCAACAATGAACCGTTACAAAACCTGTGATAAAGAAGAGGATTCTTTCTGGAATAAGAAATTATGGTTCAAACAACCCTGGTTTGTTCATTGGTCAATTATGTGGGGATTTATTGGTCTGCTCGTTGCAACTGTTCTTGATTTTATGCTCAAGGATCCTGAAACAAACATATGGTGGCCCAGTCGTATTATTGGGACCATTGCCGGTTTGTTGCTGGTTTATGGGACCAGCCTTGCCATTAATTATCGTCTTAAAAAAGTAACTAAAGCTTATTCTGAGACCCGTCTTGCCGATTGGATGTTTTTATTCTTTCTTTGGATTGCAGGAATAACGGGATTTTGGCTGGAGGTCTCTGTTGCTTTGAATGCAAATTATTTATTCAATCATGTTGTTTTACTCATCCACACGATCATTTCAATGGAGTTGGTATTGTTATTTGCTTTTTCAAAGTTTGCTCATGCATTTTACCGGCCACTGGCATTGTTTTTTTACTTCCGTGATAATAACGGAACAAAATGAACAGGATAATAAAAATAGCAATCCCAACTGATGACGGGGTAAATATAGAACCAACATGTTGTACTTCCAGGGCCTTTCTCATCGCAACTATAGCTTCAGGAAGGATCATTCACCAGGAACTGAGATGGAATCTTCTAAGTGAAATAATAACTTCGGGATTTGGATATTTTTACAACCTTATTGATTGTAATATCTTGATCGTAAGAGAAATCAAAAAACCTCACGAACTACGAATGAAATCAAAGGACATTGTCCTTGTGCGGACTGATGAAACAGAAATAAAAGAAGCTTTTCTTCATTACCTGAAATGCCTCCCCGTTTTATTTGAATAGCAATTATTATAAATCGCATAAATATCACCCTTAAAAAATCTTTCTTAACTTTGTCGCCAATAATAAAATCATTATGTGGATAACAATTAGTTTATTGGGATTGGCAGTTATTGGTTTTCTACTGCTGATGGTGGTTGCTAAACGAAAAATGAGTAGTATCCCATCAGTTCCGGATAGTCCCAGAGTCGTTACCTTTACAGATCAGAATTTTTCACAAAGGATAAAGTCAGGAATTGTTCTTGTTGATTTCTGGGCAGCCTGGTGCGGACCTTGTAAAATGATGGGACCCGTTTTGAATGACCTGGCTGAAGAGGTTGATGGTAAAGTGACCATTGGGAAAGTAAACGTGGAAGAACAGAAGGTAACGGCTTCTAAGTTCAAAATCCGAAGTATTCCGACGATGATCCTTTTTAAAAACGGGATAGAAATTCACCGTATTACAGGATATAAATCCAAAGACTTCCTTTTAAAAGAACTGAACAGCAGAAAGAATTAAAAATCAAAGTGCATGGGCGTATAAAAAATTCGCTGATTCTTTCCCTTAACCTGGGCTTTTCAGGGCCGGCTGGAGTTAGTACTCAAAAAAACGTCAAAGCCCTTTACATCGTTACAATGGGAAAGGGAAAAGAGATACAGAAAGACCTGACATGGTTTGCATTTGATGAAGAGAAAAACAACCCCGGAAAATTCAAGGTTGGGTTAAATAATTAGATTGAACAGGCGTCAAAATAATCTTGGATTGACGGGAATACGAAGCCCCAGGAAACCGGGGCTTCGTTTTACCTGGCACCTTCAATGTGAAGGACAAGATTTACCAATTACTGATGGTGAATAGGACAAATCTAAACTGCGAACGGCGATTATTAATTCTGTTCCTTTAATAATAAATCGTTTATGGTTTGTTTCAAGGAATCTTTAGGTAAAGCGCCGACTGCCATCTGGGGTTGCCCTTCTTTTGGACAGAATAGCATTGATGGAATATTTCTGATCCCAAATGCTGAAGCAAGTTCCTGTTCAGCTTCGGTGTCTATTTTGAAGATATTGATTTTACCTGAATATTCATTCGATAGTTCTTCGAGAATTGGAGCTACCATTTTACAAGGTCCGCACCAATCAGCATAAAAATCGATAATACACGGCAGATCGCCTTCATATTTCCATTCCTGATTCACTTCATAATTGAAGACCTTATCAAGAAATGTCTGTTTAGTCAAATGTTCAAGAGCCATAAAATGATTATTAAATTATTAAACAATAAAATATTTTATCTGAATGGACTAATACAAATATTAATTTGTTACTTGAGTTTTTAAAAGCAGGGATTGAATTTGTTGAATATAGCCATCCTTACTGGAAAGTCCAACGGACATTTGAGGCTGGCCTTTCACTGGAATGTAAAGAAGGGCCGGTATTGATTGGATATTAAACGTCTGGGCCAATTCCTTTTCCTGATCAATGTTTATTTTATAAAATGTAATCTTCCCTTTAAACTGTGTTGCCAGCTCTTCCATAATCGGAGCTGCCATTTTACAAGGTCTGCACCAGTCTGCATAAAAATCAATAATACACGGTTGAGTTCCTTCAAAAACCCAGTCCTTAGGATTTTTCTGATAATTATAGACCAATGTCTTAAACAATTCGGTGTTTATTTGATTGACAGCACCTGCCTTTATCTCACTAGTAGTGTTTTCCGTTTTATTACCACCTACACTGTTGCATGAGGTAAAGACCATAATAAAAAAAGCAAAAACAATAACTGATATTTTTTTCATGAGGGTATAGAATTAAAATTTCGATGCAAAGATAAATATAATTTTACAAATAAATCGCATTAGTATCACCTTTTAATTAAATTTGTAAAATAAAGTAATTTTAGGTTATAGGAGAAGAATCTTGAAATGCCGTTGTCTATATATATAATTCATTGATAACCAGTAGTGAATAATGAATATGAAAATCTTATTTGATAAAATTGAAATCAAATCCTTCGATTCAAAGGAATCCTGTTTGCAATTAATTGCTGATCAGAAGTGGGCTGAAGGATATACATGCCGGAACTGCGGAAATACAAATTATTGCAAAGGGAAAACCCCTTATTCCAGGCGTTGTACGCGTTGTAAGCACGAAGAGTCTGCTACGGCACATACCATTTTTCATCGTTGCAGGATAGAACTTCCCGAGGCTTTCAGAATCATGTATATGGTATGCAATAATCCAGGTATCTCCACTTATGAATTATCCCGGCAAATTGAACTTCGTCAGATGACCTGCTGGAAACTGAAAAGCAAGTTAATGGAGTGTATAAGGGAAAGAGGTGAGATTGATCTTCTATTTGAAGGGTAGAAAGTTGAAAAAAGATGGAAGTATACAAACAATGCAGTAGACCACCTCGCAACTTTTATATATGATAAAAAAGGGAACAAAATTGAAAAAAGGTGGAGTGAAACGGATGGAAGTTTGCTTAAGACAGCCACTTATTCATATGATGAAAATGGTAATAATATTGAGGAGGAAATCATTTCTGTTAAGTCAGCATGAATGAAAGAATGACTTACCGTTTCGACAATAGGCATAACTTAATTGAAGAAACCCGGTTTAACTCTAAAGACGGCATTGCTCATCGATACTCTTATAAATACCTTGAATTCGATAAAGCTGGTAACTGGTTGAAACGTTTGCAATTGGAAAAGAACATTCCGATAAGAGTAACAATACGTGTGATCGAATACTAATTCCAGGGAAAGCCATGATTGAAAAACTTCTTTCAAAGTCAAATTTCACCCGTCAAAAAGGTTTGAACGCTATTTTAATGTTTGTAAGTGCTTAAGAAAAATATTACCATTTATTGTTTATGGCTGCTTGATCATCGTTTTATCTCCGCAAACATCAAATTCAACCTGCAGGGTAGTATGAGTAATATGGAATTTTTGTCTTAATATTTCCTCAACTTCTTTCATTAATTTATTGGAATCACTCAGCAATAGGTCTTCAGAGGCTTCAATATGAGCTTCGAACAAGATGTCATGGTCCTGGAGTCGCCAGCAATGAACATGATGGATATTACGGATCATCGGAAGTTTCTCAAGAAAGATTTTGATCTCATCCAGATTGAGATTTTCAGGTGTGCTTTGCATCAGGATATCGACGGATTCACGCAAGATTTTATATGCCTGAATGATAATCACGATACTGATGATAAGCGTTAACAACGGGTCAATCCATAAGACCTTTGTGTAATAGATAAGGACGGCACCTCCAATAACTGCCACAGAAGATAATGTATCCCCCAGAAGATGCACATAGGCTGCTTTTATATTCAGGTTTTTATTCGAATCACGCTGCAGAAACAACATAGAGATCAGGTTTGCGATCAGCCCGATGACTGCAATAATAAGCATCAGGGCTGACCGGATGGGTTCCGGATGAAAAAACCTTAGGATGGCCTCATAAATAAGATAAATAGAAATCGTAGTTAGAATCGATGCATTTATGAATGCCGAAAGAATTTCAAATCGTTTATACCCAAAGGTGCGCCTGGCATTGGGCTTTCTGCCACTGAAATTATTCGCCAGCCAGGCAAGTATCAAGGCAAGGGTATCACTCAGATTATGAATGGCATCTGAAATCAGTGCCAGGCTATTGGAGAAAATCCCGCCGACAATTTCAACCAGTGTGATCAAGCCGTTCAACAAGATACTGATAAATAATCTGCCGGAAGGATTTTCATGATGATGTGAATGATTTATCATATCCTGTATATTTCTATCTATGTGTCGTCATTAAAAAAACCGGGTACTCCTTAATTTTATCCGCCGAGATCTCTTTCCGGATAACAAAACAAGGATCAATTTGAATATCATGAAAATCTTGTTGAAGGAGAATTGATTTAAATTTTTCCGGGTCAAATCCACGATGAACATTCATATCGCCATCATGAAATGAGCCGTCCTCCTGGTAAAGGTCTGCAATTGCCAATATCCCTCCGGGAGTTAACAGATGGTAAAATTTCCGGAAGATGGCATCAATATCCTGGATATGATGCAGTACCATCTGGCTATAAATAATATCGAACGGATTACCACTGTATTCGTCCTTTTCCAGGTTTAAAAACAATGTTTTTATTTTCGAATGGTCGCCTGACTCCATCTTTTGTTCAGCCATTTTCAGCATTTCTCGCGAACTATCCATCAGTGTTATTTCCAAAAACCGGTCTTTTAGATAAAAACTAAGCAAACCGGTTCCTGCGCCAAATTCCAGCGCTTTCATGCCGGGTTTGTCCTGAATCAACTTCTGAAGGCGACCGGCAATAGCAATTGTCCTTTCAATATGCATCTTGTTCTTATCCCAATCCTGGGCCTTCTGATCAAACTCGTTCATTGGTTTGCTATTTAATTTCATGATCATGACAACCACCTTCATGTGCGGCACAGATTTGCCCATTGTCTCTAATGGTTCCCTTAAGAAATTCGGCAATGACTTTATCTGCCTGGCCATAACATCCTCTGACTACCTCAATGCCAAATTCATTCAGGTGATTGATTGCACCGGCACCTATGTTCCCGGCAAGCATAAAGGATACTCCCTGTTCAGCCAGGATCTGTGCGATTCCCGAATGACAACCGCATCCGTCTGACACGACAGGGGTTACGGATTCAATGTTTTTTTCAGGTGAAATTGTATAAACAGTAAAATTTTCTGAATGTCCAAAATGTTCATTTATTGAACCATTATGAACGGGTAAAGCGATTTTCATTTTTTTCCTTTCTTTTTAAGATATAATTGATGATGATAACTATTTTCACGTATCATTTTCTTTCCACATTGGGGACACGCAATTTCCCTGCATGGGATTCCCGGTTGGTGTGTTATCTTTATATTGCAATGCAGGCAAATACAAAAACCAGGGTTGTCTTCCTGTTTGTGTTGATCCATTTTTACTGATTTTTTTGATAATGGTCTGATTTTATCTGATTTGCAATATGAGCATGAAACCATCTCTTGTTCGCTGATCAGCAGTTTATGACATGCTTCACAACGGTACCAGAACTCGTCAGTATGATAATCGCCTCCTTCGATAAAAATAGCTTTACCATCTATGAAAGCTTCAGCAATGGTCTTGCGGGCTTTTTCGTAAATCCGTGTCAGGGTTGGACGCGAAACAGCCATCTCATGGGCTGCCTCCAACTGGGTCATACCTAAATAATCCAACAAACGTAAGGCTTCGTACTCTTCGAAAAACAGAATAACCGGTTCAAGATCTGAGATCGGAACACCAAATGGCTTAAATCCCTCCATCAAGGGAGGGTGGGTTACATTACGTTTTCTCTTTGGTCGTGGCATTAATTATCAAGATGAATTATATTTATAAACGCAAGTTCAATGAACATTCTTATTTAAAGGGACAGGAGATAATTCATCATTGCAGGAAGCAAAGACAAAATCTGCCTCCAGCATTTTTTCCCGGAGTTGAGAATACATGGCTTCAGCATAAACTTCAACTTTAATAAATAATTTCACATGCCCGGTCTTTACGATTTTACCGACTATTTCAAGGATAGTATTTGGTAAAATGGGTTTTAAAAAGCGGATATTCCCAATCTTAACGGTTATCATACGCTGACGGGTGTACCGGGTTGCAGTAATAAAGGCCACTTCATCCAGCCATTGCATGGCTTCTCCCCCGAAGAATGTTCCGTTCGAATTAAGATGTTTAGGAAAAACTACCTTGAAATGCTGCGTTTGAAAGAAGTTATCGGAAATATTACTTTTTGTAGTCAAAACTTAGATATTAATTGCTTTCTCTTTATAATACGAATGATATCACCGACTGTTTTGCTGCAATCAGTAAGCAAAGTCATCTTAATATCATGATTCGCCATCTCCTGTTGAACTCTTGTGCCGAAGTTAGCTGAGACGATATGTTTAACATCCTTCGCAATCAAACACTCTAGTATTGCCTCGCCGGCACACTCCCCTTTTTCCTTGTCGCAGTTTTCGAAAATTTCAATGGCACCCGTTTCATCATCATAAATATGGAAGAAACAACACCTTCCAAAGTGACAGGCGACGGGAGAGGTCAGGTCTTTATCTTGCCCAGAAATAGCTGTTTTCATATCTTTGGTTTTTATTGTTTATTATCACCGTATTGCAACCTTCGTCCCTTGCCTCTTCCTCCACCTGATTTGCATTTTAATCCCATTCCCTTTCCTAACTGATATTGGTTCGAATCAGGCATTGCATTATCTGGTTTCCTGCAACTGCCTAAACCTCTTCCGGTGCGGGGGCCTTTACCCTCAGGACCCGTGTGGTTCATTTGTGGCATAGTCTTGTATTTTTTTTACAAAAGTACAATAATTTTTATAATTATGAACAAATGTTCATTATTTTTGCAGAATTAAAATAAAAATCCTATTGCAAAACTTAAAAAGTAATTTCCATGAACCTTGAAGATGCAGGCTTTTCCACAAAACTAATCCATGTGGGAGAAATTGAAGACCAGTTCGAAAGTGCTACAGTACCTATTTACCAGACTTCAACCTTTCGCTTTAAAAGTGCCCAAAACGGAGCTGATTGCTTTTCGGGAGCAAGCGATGGTTATATTTATACGAGGATCGCAAATCCTACGATCGATATTACCGACATTGATGCCTGTGCTGCACTTGCCAGGGAACATGGGCTCGTGTTGGTTGTAGATAATACATTTTGCACTCCCTATCTTCAAAAGCCGTTGGATCTGTGATTATGTGCTTCAAGAATTATGATATTGCCTCGTTAAATTGGTTAAACCATCATCTCATCCCGCATTCTGTTCCGGTCCTGCGGCTTATATCTTTTTGTAATACATATATAAGCATCTCATTAATATTGATAGTATTTATAATATCAATCCTTAACAAATCAAAATCTGTTTTTAAAAAGTTTATTGTACTTTTATCAGTATTGATCCTTGTTGCAATCATAAGCCAGGGGTTAAAAACATTTATTTATAGGGAAAGACCCTTTAAAGCTTTTACCTCCATTGATAAATTAGCTGAAGGAGGAGATTCATCCTTTCCATCCGGCCATACACTGGAAGTATTTGCAATTGCAACAGCACTGTCGCGGTTGTTTAGAAAGAAGAAGATAGTAATCACTGTCTATCTTTGGGCTATGCTGGTAGGCTATTCACGAATGGCATTAGGCGTACATTACCCAAGCGATGTACTGGCGGGTATTCTTATAGGGACATTGATTGGCTGGACTGTTCCATGGATCTTTACCCGTTTCACGTCCATGGAGAAAATCAATAATCCAGGGTGATAATCCGGCCTTTTGTAAAGTTGAAAAAATTGTCTTTTTCAGCGATGATAACTCCCGGACGAAGGTCTTCCTGACTATAGCCTGCTATTTTCAGACAAGTAGGACAGGCCATCATAATAACCTTCTTTTCCGCCAATTGATCGAGCAGTTCATGCAATGTCGGAAAATCCCTGAATTTCATTTCCTTTGAACTTTTCATTACCAGGTCCACCCCTTTAATGTCGAAATAAATAACCACATCTTTATCCATCGACATCATTACTGCCATCTTCAGTGCCATAAGAACTTTATGCGGACTATCATATCCTGAAGAGATGTGCAGGAATAAACCATCCTTAGCGGCACAACAGGATTTAGCTGAGTCAGTCTTAATAATCATTTGACCTTGTTCACCTTTCTTATCTGCTGCATGCCTGCAAGAAACCAGTGCGAAAACTGCAAAAATTAAAATGACAATTTTTTTCATTGGAGGAGGCTTTTAATTTGAACCAAATGAATTGATTGTATGAACATTCCTTCAAAAATAGAAATATTTTCTGTTTTTTTAAGCAAATTAATGAAGATTGTTAAAAATATCACATTTCTGTTTTCTTATTTCCAGCCAATAACCATGACATTGCATGGTAACATAATCACCTTTTTTATTCTGAACAAAATGTGCTATTAAAACGATCAAGGTGATATTTATGCGCTTTATTTCAAAAAATTGTTTTATCTTTGCTGCATAAAATTTTAAGCGATGGATCAATCTTGCGAAGTAAAAAAGAAACCAAAGACATTTAAGGAATTCATTAAATCTTCCTATTTCCTTAGACCCTTTCTAGGTGTCGTCATCGGGGGAGCAGCCGGATACCTCTATTACCATTTTGTAGGATGCTCATCCGGATCCTGCGCCATTACCGGTAATCCCTTCATGAGCATAATCACTGGAAGTTTTCTTGGATTTTTCATTTTAAACAGCCCTTGCAGCAAATGTTAATAGCCTGTCCATTAAAAAACATTCTGTTATGAAAACAAATAACTCTCATGTCGTGCATCTTGGCAAAAGAGAATTTAAAGAAAAAATCTATGACTATACATTCAGTAAGGAATGGAAATACAAAGGTGAACTTCCCGCAATAGTTGATTTCTACGCAGACTGGTGTGCTCCGTGTAAATTGGTATCGCCAATACTTAATGATCTGTCAAATGAATATGCCGGGAAAATAAAAGTGTATAAGATAAACACAGAGAAAGATCCGGAAGTTGCAAAAGCTTTTGGCGTTTCAAGCATCCCGACCTTATTATTTATTGCACAAACAGGCAAACCAACCATAGTCAGAGGAGCCCAATCCCGTCAATCATTAAAAAGCAACATCGAAAGGATTTTGCCTAAAGATGAAAAACGTTTCCTGAATAAACTACTCTCCATGAAATGGTGAGAACAAATAACATTAAGTAATAACCTTAAAAATGAACTGTATGTTACAAACAAATTTGAAACACATTTTAACAGTTGATGACCACAAGAAGTTCATCGAAGAAAATGATAACGTTATGATATGCTGCGGCAGGAATGGACCTATGTGTATCCCGGTATATGGAATAATGGAAAACCTGGAAGGAACGTATAAGAATGTCCGGTTTGCCGATATGGAGTTTGATAATCCTGAATCGCATATTATCCGCAATGCACCGGAATGCAGGGGTTTTATGGGATTGCCTTTTACTGTCTATTACAAAAACGGGAAATTAGTGAAAGCGACCACGAGTATTCAAAATGAACAACAGATAACGACAATACTTGATGCAGAATTTGTCAAACCGTAATATTCGACCTACTTAGAATGCTTGAAAATAATCATTATAATACGATAATTATCGGGGCAGGGCCTGCCGGGTTAACGGCAGGCATCTACCTGTCCCGTGCAAAGGCACGCACACTGATCCTGAATGAAGGTGTTGTGGGTGGCCAGATGATCCTGACATATGAAATTGCAAACTATCCGGGAGTTGAAGCAATAACAGGTTATGAGCTTTCAAATATTATGAAAAAGCAAGCCCAATCTTTCGGATGTGAGATAAAGGCAAATATCAGGATTACCCATCTGAATATTGAAGGAAAAATAAAACAGGTGTCAATGGCAGACGGCACTAATTTCAACGCAGATACCATCATCCTTACACCTGGTGGTAGACCTCGCACAATCGGTGCTGCCGGAGAAGATGATTTCAAAGGAAGAGGGATTTCCTATTGTGCCACTTGTGACGGTGATTTTTTCACTGGGAAAGAGATCGTAGTTGTAGGGGGCGGAAACTCAGCACTCGAAGAGGCCGTTTCCTTGACAAAATATGCCACAAAAGTCACTGTTGTTCACCAGTTTGACCAATTCCAGGCTTATGAACATGAAATTGAAGAAGCACGCAGCAATTCAAAGATTAATTTCATTTTGGATTCAACAATCACTGCATTTCATGGTAATGAAAGCATAACCTCAGTTGAAATAAAAAATCTGAAATCTGGTGAATCCCAGGAATTTAAGACCGATGGAGCTTTTGTTTTTATTGGTTATCTGCCAAATACAGAATTTTTAGTGGGGAAGCTTGATCTCAACAAGAAGGGTGAGATTATCGTTAATTCTGAAATGGAAACATCAATTCCTGGAGTTTTTGCTGCCGGGGATTGTATTGCCAAACGGTATCGTCAGGTAACAACTGCTGTCAGCGATGGCACGATAGCAGCTTTAAGTGCAGCTGAATATATCAGATTACAACACATAAAAAATTAATTCAATATAATGACTTCACAATCAATTGACATTAAGTGGGCCACAAATATGGCTTTTAAAGCAAATGTTTATGGACATGAACTAATGCTTGACCTTGAAGAAACTGCCGGAGAAACGAACCTGGGACCTGAACCCAAACCCTTACTTTTAGTGGCATTGGGTGGTTGCACTGCGATGGATGTTATTTCAATCTTAAAAAAGATGAGAATCGAACCAGATTATTTTAATGTAAAAGTTGATGGGGAAGTAACAGAGGAACATCCAAAACATTATACTAAAATCAAACTAATCTATGAGTTCCGGGGGAAAGAACTTCCACTTGAGAAGCTTCAAAAAGCAATCGATCTTTCACAAGAGCATTATTGTGGCGTTTCCGAAACGCTTCGTAAATCGGTGGAAATAACCTCTGAGATCAAAATACTTGACCAATCAGAATAATCATCACATCATTGAGGAAAATGTTAACTCCAAGGAATTATCGTATTTTTGAAATAAAAAAAATTGCAAAGATGATTTTTTTCTTTGCTCTCTTAGCATTGTTTTTATATAATTTGATTTTTTAACCTAAAATTTGATCTTTATGAAAAAGAACATGGGAACCATCGACATTATCATCAGGCTGCTGATTGCAGCTTTTGTTATCGTCCTTTATTTTTTACACGTAATTTCAGGAACACTTGCAATAATATTACTGGTCATTGCAGGAATTTTCATACTTACCAGTTTATTTAGCTTCTGCCCATTATATCTTCCTTTTGGGATCAGCACCCGAAATAAAAAATAGGGAAACATAATGTAAGTTTTTTTAAGGAAATCTTGGTGGATGATAAAAATCACTTCGCCATGGTTTTGTTGCGACCGGCATGAACGATAACTATGGTGTATGTCCGCTACGAACCTGACAGTAGAAATCATAAGCTTAAGATAAGGGTGCCCTTCGTGAGGAGGAATCTGAAGGAACCTGGAGGCACAATGCCAGCCTGATCTTTAAGAACTGCATGATATAGCTTATAAGTGGTGGACGACCTTACATTACAAAGCCAAGTCCAATATTGACCGAACTCCTTGGAGGAAATGCTGCACTTAAGGTGGTCTGACAGGACACTCGATCAAGGTGCATTTAAGAATTAAAATATTTAATAAGTTTGTTTTATGAAAAAGTTTCTCATTCTTTTAATCCTGATTCCGTTGATTGGATCGACAACCGGGTGGACCCAAAATAAAGGACAGACAAACAGCCCGTTGAAAGTGGAAGTGTACTATTTCCATCCGACGGAACGGTGCCCTATTGATGAATCCATTGAAGCAAATACAAAAACCGTGATGCAAACCTATTTTGCAAAAGAAACCGGCAATGGGACGATATTGTTCAAAGTGGTTAATACTGAGGACAAAGCCAATGCAAAAATTATGGCAAGATTCGATATCAATGCACAGGCCCTATACATTGTTAAACTGGATAAAGGCAAAGAAATACAGAAAGACCTTACGCGTTTTGCTTTCGATTATGGTAAGAGCAATCCCGGCAAATTCAAGGCTGGTCTGAAAGAGGAAATAGAGAAAGCGTTAAAATAATCCTGCCACCGCAAATATTGCTTACCCTGGCAGATCATTGTTTAATGATCTTTCCGGTTTTTATGGTCTTATCATTAGTTAATCGCACAAAATAAACCCCATTGGGCAAAGTGCGAATATCTATCTTGGTTTTGTGCGCAATACCTGGGCATGTGATGAGTTCCTGACCCTCAATATTCATAACTGACAAAGTGCTTCCAATTAATTCACCTGACAGTTCTATCGTTATTTCTTCAGATGCCGGATTGGGATACAGGGATAACCCTGATTCCTGTATCTCATTGATCCCGACAGGTACATCATAATACATGACCGTTGCCTTACCCTCGATTGACCAATCCTGAAATGCTACATAGGATTGACCGGATGGACTGAAAGCGAGACTTGTATAATAAACGCTGTATGCGGAAAAACCCCCTGTACCAACATATATCCATTGGATTCCGTCAAATCTCATTAAAGTCGTTCCACAGGAATTCCCGCAATCCTCGTAAGCCACATAGGGTTGACCATCAGCCGGACTGATGGCAATGCTTGTACAAGCAACCTCCCCTGCCGAAAAACCCGCGTTTCCAACATACACCCAACTTGTTCCATTAAATTTCATTACTGTCGCTTTATAGGAGTTCTTGGAATCCTGAAAAGCTACATAGGGTTGACCAGATGGGCTGAAGGCAAGACTCGTCCAATCAGCCTCTCCGGTTGTGAAACCCGCATTTCCAACATTCACCCAGTTGTTTCCATCAAATTTCATTACAGTGGCTTTATTTAAATTGACCTGATCCTGATAGGCAACATAGGGTTGGCCGTCAGATGGATTGAAGGCAAGACTCACATAACTGACTGGTCCTGCGGAGAAATTTGTATTTCCAACATTCACCCAATTGGCTCCATCAAATTTCATTACTGTTGCTCTCGAAACTGAATTTGGAATCAAATCCTGATATGCCACGTAAGGTTGACCCGATGTGCTGAAGGCAAGGCTTGTATATCCAGCCTCTCCTTCTGAGAAACCAGCGTTTCCAATATTCACCCAGTTGATTCCATCAAATTCCATCACCGTTGCCTTCGAAGAATTTACCGAATCCTTATAAGCAACATACGGCTGACCAGATGGGCTAAATGCAAGACTTGTGTACCAGGTCCTGCCTGCTGAAAAACCTGCATTTCCAACATTTATCCAGTTGGTTCCGTCAAATTTCATTAACGTTGCTTTGTAAGAATTAGCATCATCCACATAAGCCATATAAGGTCGAATATCAGACGAGTTAAAGGCAAGGCTTATAAAATCAGCTTCTCCTGCAGAGAAACCTGCAATTCCAACAATTTTCCACAACGAATCATAAGATGCTGGTTTGTACCAATCCTTTTGAGCACACAAAATAACAGGAAGAAAGAAAAATAAGATGTTGAATAGTTTTTTCATCTGAAACTATATGAAATTGTGTAAAATACAAAGATGACAAAAAAGTTTTCGTACCCTTGTAAAATTTCTCTAAATTAATGAAAAACCAGAACTCATGAGAGTTTTTGGACAAAAAAAAGCCCCGGAATACGGAGCTTTTTCTTCAATCTGATTTAATACCTGAAAATTATTTTTTATGTGCTTTTTTGGTAGGAGCTGGTTTCACAGCTTTTTTTGCAGGTTTAATCAGGTGTTTCTTGATTGAATCCTGATGAGCAATTGAATCAGCTACCCTCTTCTGAGCTGCCTGAACCTTGGCAATTGAATCGGCAATTCTCTGCTGTTGTGCCTGTACCATTGCCATTGAATCAGCTACTCTCGTGGAGTCAGCAATTCTTTTTGCTTCTTTTTCTTTTGCGCTTGGGCCGCATGAAGAAATCATCGTAACGGCACCGATAACTAAAATTAATGCGAGTTTTTTCATTTGTTTATTGATTTTAAAAACGGATACAAAGGTACGTCAAACAGGATGCTATTTCCAAATTTTTACCCAACTTTTTTTAACATTTTTTAACATTTCTCCTAAGCATTGATTTTCAGTTAAATATTAACCACAATGAAGAGTCAATTTATTACTTCTTTGGCCCGATTTTAGCGGAAAATGTTGAATAATATAAATGAATCAAATTTATATTGAATTTTTCAGAATAAATTATGTATATTAGCTCGTTAAAATCTTATTACTATGAAAACAAGATTCTGTTTATTAATCGCGCTGGTTCTGGCCTTTAGCTTTATCAAAGCCCAGAACGTGGATCTTCCGTCATCAAAAGATGTACAGAAGGCAACCGATCAAACAACCAAGCAAGTCACTTCCAAAGCCAACCTGGGTGGATTGGTCGGACAACTGACCAGCAATCTTTCGGACAAAGCTTTTACCAATGAGTTTTTAAAGAAAAAAGATGACTTCACTAAATCAGCCAGCAAAACCGACAATCCTTCAGGAGTAAGCAGTTCCCTCCAACAACTCCAGGGCGGACTTGCACCTTCGGCAATGGATGCAGGCTGGAGTGCAGTTAAAGGGAAATGGCTGAAGGATGCAAAAACCGCAAATACGACTAAAACCGTTGCCGGATTAACCCAAACCCTTGAATCCCATATCTCGCCTTCTGTATTTAAAGGCGACTGGGCAAAAACCAAGCCTGTTTGGGAATCGGCTCTCAGCTCTCTGGCCAAATAAGAAATTGATCAGCAAGGATTATTCCTTGTCAAACTTGTATATAGTAGTAATATATTATCGGGATCTATAACCGGTAATGAATACTGTATTAGTGTAAACCCGGTTTATCAGCCCTTTCTGTATCTGATTTATTAGAAGGGAGTAAGAGTTCAATTTATTAACCATTAAAACCAAGAATCATGAAAAAGTATGCTGCGGAATTTATAGGCACCTTCAGCCTTGTCCTTTTCGGCTGCGGCTCAGCGGTAATTGCGGGAATATCAGGCACCGGTCCAAGTGGTATAGGATTGCTTGGAATTGCAATTGCATTTGGCTTTGCCGTGGTAGCAATGGCTTATGCAATCGGAGGTATCTCAGGTTGTCATATCAATCCTGCGGTCACCATTGGTGTTCTAACTGCTGGTAAAATGACCTGGCAGGATGCTGTCGGATACATCATTGCCCAGTGTCTTGGTGCGATCGTTGCCGCCGCTGTGCTCTATCTTATCGTTTCAGGCCGGCCCGGATTCAGCTTAAATGAATGGGCGCTGGGTTCCAACGGATGGGGAGAAGGATATAATGGGGGTTACACTATGCTCAGCGCTTTCGTAATTGAAACCGTAATGACATTTCTCTTTATTTTTGTGATATTGGGTACAACTTCGAAATTTGGCAATAGCGCCATGGCCGGTTTGGCTATAGGGGTCACACTAATGTTGATCCACCTTGTGACAATCCCTGTTACCGGAACATCAGTCAATCCCGCCAGGAGCCTGGGGCCAGCTATCTTCGCAGGTGGCAAAGCCCTTTCGCAACTTTGGCTCTTTTTCGTAGCACCCATAACGGGCTCAATTATAGCTGCATTGGTATGGAGATTTGGATTCGATAGGGGAAAATAGAATTTTCACAAATCCGGAAATTTTATATGAAAAAAATAGTAAAGATCACCGGAATAGTATTATCAGTTGTTTTGATAATACTGATATTCATGGTTTGCACTCCCTTTCTTTTCAGGGAAAAATTTGCAGAGATCGTCAAAAATACAGCCAATAAAAGACTGAAAACTGAACTGAATTTTTCATCGATGGATATCTCCTTCTTCCATCATTTTCCGAACCTGACGATTACCCTGACAGATTTCTCCCTGAAATCTTGTTCCCCCTTCGCAAAAGATACGCTTATCAGCGCACGGGATATTTCGTTTGGCGTTGACCTTGGCAGTATCATTCATGGTCCCATAAAAATAACGCGGGTTTTTTTGAATAAAGGCAGGGTCGTTATTCAGTACAATGAAAAAGGGTTACCGAATTTTGATGTGTACAACACATCTTCAGATACAACGAAAAGTTCAGAAACATCAAGTGCGACCATCAAGATTGAAAACATTGCTTTTATAAAGACCGAATTCATCTATTCCGATCCTTCGATACCCATCCGGATTACAGCTCATGGCATCAATTACAGGGGGAAAAGCAAACTTAGCCAGGATATTCTCAGGCTGGCCTCAGATGTTCAGATTGATTCATTGGATTTATCCATAGATCATTATGCTACCGCCAATCAAGAAAACGATAGCGCAAAAAATAGAAATTCCAATCACGAATAAAAATATATTTTCCAAAATTGTGCTGACGATAATGAAGCTTTTTCTGTGAAGTGGTGCTTTTATATATGCCTTTTCTTTGGTGGCCTTATATGCAGCGAAAACCACCACAGAGCTGAGCCAAATACAATACACAATTACAACTATGTGCATCCAAATCGCTAAGAATCCCGTGCTCGCTTACTTCTTGTGCAACCTGTTATATAAAGGCGGATCGAACTTGTTTTCAGGTCATTTTTTTACCCAAAATTCTTCTAGATAGGTACGGAGTTCGAGCGGCCCGATGTACGGCGATGGCCTGTAAATGGCGGCTTTTATGGCGTTATCCAGGGCGCTGGCCTTTTTAATGGCGCAACCACGTTAAAAGATAGGCGACGATTGGAAAATTAGCCCATCTAACGCCCGTCCCTGCACGTCAGGCGCGCTGCTAAAAAACTTTTGGAAGTGGCCGCTAGCGTTGCTCCTCACTAAATAACCCGCTCATGCAAGCCTTCGCAGCCCTTCTCGACCGGCTTTACTACACACATTCCAACCTCGGCAAGGCGGCGATCCTTGCCGATTACCTGCGGCGCACGCCGGACCCGGACCGCGGCTTCGCAGTGGGCGTCATCGCGGGCACGCTGAACCTGGAGCTGTTCAAGCGCGCGCTGGTGCGCGATCTTGCGGCGGAGCGCGTGGACCCAGTGCTGCTCGCATTATCCTACGACTATGTGGGCGAAATGTCCGAAACGATCGCGCATATCTGGCCGCGAGATCCGCGCGCGGCGCTCTTGAACCGCCTGCCGCCGCTGCATGAGGTCATCCACGAGTTCCAGACGCGCGATAAGCCGGGCGCCCGCGACTATCTCGCGCTGCTCCTCGACAATATGACCGCGGCGGAGCGCTGGGCGCTGCTGAAGCTCGGCCTGCGGACGCTGCGCATAGGCATGTCCGCGCGTTCGGTGAAGCATGTGCTGGCGGATTTCGGCGGCGTGAGCATCGGCGAAATCGAGGAGGTCTGGCACGCGCAGGAGCCGCCTTATCTCGATCTGTTCGCCTGGCTCGAAGGCCGCGGGCAAGCCCGACTGCAAACACGCCGTGACGTTCCATCCCGTCATGCTGGCGCATGCCATCGAGGACGCGGATTTGCAACGATCACGCCCGCGGATTTCATGGCCGAATGGAAATGGGACGGCATCCGCGTGCAGGTGGTCCCGACGCCCGCCGGCAAGGCGCTGTTCTCGCGCACGGGCGACGATATTTCCGGCAGCGTTTCCCGATGTGCTGGCGCGCGCTGGACTTCGAGGGCGTGCTCGACGGCGAGCTGATCGTGAAGTCGCGGCGGCGCCATCGCCAGCTTCAATCACCTGCAGCAGCGGCTCAACCGCAAGACGCCGGACCCGAAGCTCATCGCGAACTATCCCGGCCCATCATCGCTCTACGACGCGCTGTCGCTCGGCGGGCGCGACCTGCGCGCGCTGCCGCTGAGGAGCGCAAGGCGGAAATGGCCCGCTGGTTCGAAACCGCGCGGCCCGCGGGCGCGGAGCTGCGCGCCGCTCGCCTTCCGCAATCCGGGCGATCTGCAAGCGCCTGCGCGCCGAAGCCGCCGCGCTCGCGCGCGCCGCATATCGAAGGCCTGATGCTGAAGCGCCTCGGACAGCCCTTACGTCGCCGGCCGTCCGCGGGCCTGTGGTACAAATGGAAGCGCGATCCCATGCTCGCCGACGCGGTGCTGATGTATGCGCAGCGCGGCACGGGCAAGCGCTCGTCCTTCTATTCCGACTACACCTTCGGGCTCTGGCAGCGAGGGCGCGCTGTTGCCGATCGGCAAGGCCTATTTCGGCTTCACAGACGAGGAACTGAGCGAACTCGACCAATGCGTGCGCCATCACGCCGTCGCGCGCTTCGGCCCGGTGCGTGGAGGTGCCGAGAAGGCGCTGGTGCTCGAGGTCGCGTTCGACGCGGCGCACCGCTCGGCGCGGCACAAATCCGGCGTGGCGCTGCGCTTCCCCCGCATCAACCGCATCCGGTGGGATAAGCCCGCGCGCGAGGCGGATGAGCTGGGGGCGCTGGCGAAGTGGCTGGATTAGCTTGCGCCGAAAAGCTCCGCTACATCGATGACAATACCCGGCGGATCGAGCCGAACCTCGCCGCCGTGCACGATGCGCGTGCCCCGCACGTCGCCCTGGCCGCGCGTATGATGGATAACAAGCCGCTCTTCGGGATCGAGGATCAGATAATGCTCGATGCTGGGCACGCGAAAATAGCCGTCGAGCTTGACCCGCATGTCGCGCTTTTCACTTTCCGGCGATAGAACTTCGACCACGATAACCGGATTTGGCACCTCGATCGCGTCGCCTGGAAGCTCCGGGCCGCAATAAACGAGCGCATCCGGCAGGAAGGCCGACGTTTCTGAAATGCGCACCGTCGCGCCGTCCGGCAGAGCGTGGCAGGAGAGCTTCGCTTTCGAGAGCGCCGCCTCCAGCGCCGAGGCGGTCCTATGCTTGACGCGAAGATGAAAAATGCGCTCGGCGGCGTGGGCGTAAACGGCGCCGTCGATCAAATCGGCCCGCACCGGCTCCGGCTGTGCCAGGGACCAGGCGATGAAATCGCTGACCGTCAGTATTTTTTGTGCGAGCGCGCTCATGTCTGAAAAGTACCATTCCCGTCCGCCTGCAGCAACACTGCACTAGGACCGCGCACTGCGCCGGAGGTGACGGCGCCTCGCGATGGCTGTGCATTCGGCGAGGTGCAGCGCCCTAGCGCGCCTGCGTCCACTCCGACACATCCCACAGCTTCAGCGTATTGTCGCCGCTGCCGGAGAGCGCGAAGCGGCCATCGGGCGAGAAGGCAACGGAGGTCAGTCTGCCGCTGTGGCTGGTGAACTCCCGGAGTACGATGCCGGTCGCTGCAATCCAGAGCTTTAGTGAGCCTTTTGTGCAGCCGTCTGCATTGCCCTCCGCACAGCTCCCGCAGAGGAGATGTCGGCCGTCCGGGGAAAAGGCTACCGAGTAGATCTCGTCTGCATGCCCGGCGATGGTGCGAACCGCGCCGCCGCTCGCGGCATCCCAAAGCATGAACGTGTTGTCAGAACTCGCGCTCGCAAGTGACTGGCCGTCCGGAGAAAAGGCAACCGAATAGACGCTCTTCGTATGCCCGGTGAGGGTGCGCAGTACCCAGCCGTTCGCGGCATCCCAAATCTTCAGCGTACCGTCAGCGCTCGCGCTCGCAAGTGCACGGCCGTCCGGGGAAAAGGTAACCGAATAGATATAGCCCGTATGCCCAGTGAGGGCGCGAACCTCCCGGCCGCTTGCCGCATCCCAAAGCTTTAGCGTCTTGTCATCGCTCGCGCTCGCAAGCGTGCGGCCATCAGGGGAAAAGGCTACGGAACGGACCCACTTCGTGTGCCCGGCGAAGGTGCGGACCAGGCGCTGCGCCGCATCCTCATATTGCTCCAACTCGGCTGCGCGCTCCGCCTTGCTGAGCCGCTCGATGTGAAACTCCGCCGCTACGCCGTGCCGCCCCTCCGGCTGCAGCTCCAAGTAACGGCTGTAGGACGCCACCGCATTTTCTGTCGACAGAACACCCCAAATCAGATCGTCTGTTTCCGCTGCGTGTGCGCCGTTGGGAAACTTGCGGAGATAATACAGAACGGCGTCCAGCGATTTCTCCGCGATCACCTCCTGCCACAGCCGCTCGTCTGCCGTTATAGCGGCGGGCGGGGGCGCTGGCGCGGTGGCTAGCTGCGTGAATAAGCCCATCGCCTGCAACGCGCCCAGGATGCGCGGACGCTCGCTCAAGAGATAGGTTTGCGCCTGACGGTGGCCCAAGGGGATATCGCGCGGATCGAGTTCCGGCACGCGCACGGGGATGAGCTTGCCCTCGCGCTTGGCGTGATCGGCCTCGTCGAGCACGAACTCGGATTGCACCGAGGCCGGCGTCCAAATCACGATGACGGCGCGCGCCGCGGTGAGCTGTTCGAGGATTTGCGCGCGGAAGGCCGCGCCGCCCACGAGGTCCACGTCCCACCAGACCGAGTAGCCCGCCGCCCGGAGGTCGCTGGCGAGCGCCTCGGGCAAGGCCCGCTCCTCCGATTTATACGAGATGAAGATGTCCGCCATGCCGCGCCTCGCTCGCAAAGCATGGAAGACAAAAAACTAGGCGCGGTCAAGCCCTCGGCCAAGCTTATCCTAGCGCGGTTTTGGCCGCCTGTGCTCCATGCCCCGGCTGAGCCGGTCTCACGCAGGTTCGCGGCATTTCAGCTCCACATGCAGCCCGAGAGCCGCAGCGATATTGACCAGCGCATCCAAGGAGAAACG
Source organism: uncultured Bacteroidales bacterium (assembly GCA_963800585.1). Classification (GTDB taxonomy): domain Bacteria; phylum Bacteroidota; class Bacteroidia; order Bacteroidales; family FEN-979; genus FEN-979. The sequence continues at coordinate 27,820 of CAWDBP010000001.1, read as the reverse complement.
CGACATGCGCCCGCGCAACAAATCGTTGAGGCGCGGCTGACTGATGCCGCATCGGGTGGCTGCATCGGCCTGCTTCCAACGGTTGGCCTCGATCAGGCCCGCGATTTGCCGCATCAGTTCCGCCCTAACGCGCAGGTTAGCCGCCTCTTCGGGCGTATCTGCCAGCGCATCCCATACGCTGCTGAAAGTCTGAATTTCACAGTTCATTTTGAAGTCTTCAGCAGTCATAACGTCTTGTGCGACCGCTGTCATGGGCGGAGTTTAGCATTGAAGCCACGGCGGACAAAGCGCACACTCCGCCACCCTGGGGCGGAGCGCACCCGCCTTGGAAGTGTTGACACTCATTCATACAAATGCAATGTACCCCGCAGTCCAAAACTGTAGCGCTTTAGCATTTTCGCCGCGCGCGAGAAACGGCAGACTAATGATCTCAAATGGACGCTTTAGGTGGAAGCTTGCGATTGGGCTTGCCGCCGCGGTGACCCTCGACACGCTCGTTCAGCTCAGCTGGAAGACAACCGTCCTGCAAGCGCCTGCGAAATCGCCGGCATGGTCCACCTTGGGCTCGGTTTTCGCCAATCCTCTTTTTGCCGGCGTCATTTTCCTGATGGCCTTGCAATTCTTCAACTGGCTTGCCGTGCTGAGTCAGGCGGATTTGAGCTTTGCGAAACCAGTTGCGGCGCTCAGCTATGCGTCGGTGGCCATCTGTTCCGTGCTGCTATTGGACGAAACGATCGATGGCATTCAGATTGCCGGGGTGGCCTGCGTTATCGCAGGGGTGTGGTTCATCAGCCAAACGAACCCTTCAACCGGGGAAACGGCTAAGCTCCCATGACAGCAACGGCTTTAGGCATTTTGCTTGCCATATTCTGTGCCCTCCTCGAAGGGTTCGGCCAGATCTTTCTCAAAAAGTCCATGGCGCGAAGGGGGCGCTGGTTTTTTTGGATTTCGGCGGGCGTCGTCATCCTTGCGCTCGAAGCCATCGTCTACACCGAGGTGCTCAAGCTCCTCAACGTCAGCGTGGCCTTTACGCTCATGAGCCTGAATCTGATCGCCATTGCGCTGCTTTCGCAATGGATTTTGCGCGAGCGGGTGACAAGGACGCGCTGGATTGGCGTGGCTCTCATCTTCGCCGGCGCCGCCTTGGTGATGGTTCGCGCAGCTTAGGGATCGTTCAGGAAATAAGTGAACCATCTGGCTTGTTCTTTTGCCCGCCTGCTGCGTTGCAAAAAGGGTTACATATCTTGGATATGCGCCCCCTTTTGCGCCTTGCAGCCAGCCAAAATCCCGGCGCCATTTGGCTCACTTATTTCCGAACGATCCCTTAAATGCCCATCGCCAACTTTTCTGCGGGCGCTGTCAGGCGCAGTGAGGGGCAAGAACCGCCGGTATTTGTTCCAGCTTTTCCAAAGAATGGCCCTCGAACGTCAGCGGTACAGCAAACGGCACGGCGGTTGCGAAATGCGTCAGCAGCGGCTCGCCGGCAAGCAAGGCGCGGATCGTGCGGATCGGCCCGGCATGGGTGACGGCGAGCACCGGCGGCCCGTTTGGCGGCAGCGCGGCGAGCCAATCGCCGCAGCGTTCCGCCATCGCCGATAGCGTCTCCCCGCCCGGCGGCGCGCAATCTGGCAAGCCGCGCCGCCATGCGTCGATCGCCTCGCGGCCCAAATCCTGCCAGCGCCGGCCCTCCCATTCGCCGAAATGCAGCTCCTGCAGCCGCGGCTCGACGGTAACGTCATCGCTCAGCCGCGCCGCAAGCGTCATTGCCCGGCGTGCGGGGCTTGCCACCACCCGGTGTCCGAGGGCAAGCCCGTGCAGGCGCAGCGCGGCGGTCTCCAGCGCATCCTCCTCGCAGTCGAGATCAAGGCGGCCGTAGCAAAGCCCCGCTTCGCACTTCGGCTTCGGATGGCGGATAAGGACGAGGCGCATGCCGGTGCTAAACGACCGCCGCCAGGGCCAGCAGGAAGGCGATCTCGAAGACCTGCTCGGCCGCACCGAGCACATCGCCGGTATAACCGCCGAGCAGCCGCTTGGCCGTCCACGCTGTGAGGGCCGCGCCGGACGCAGCCATAGCAAGCGCGAGCAAGGTGTAGGCGTGCGGGAGGAGCAGAAGCGGAACGAGGCCGAAAGCGGCGGCGATGCCAAGATCGGTTCGCGTGATGCCCTGGCCGAGCGGCTTGATCTTTGCGGCGGAAATTCCGCCCGCATAGGGCAGGGTGGACAGCACCGCGACGGCAGCCAGCCGCCCGCCGGCATGAGCTGCAACCAAGGCCGCCGCCCCGATGCCCGCCGGCAAGCTCGCCAGCGCCAAAATCTTCGCGCCCGCGCCGAGGCCGAGCGCCAGCACCCCATAGGTGCCAAGCAGGCTGTCTTTCAGGATCGCAAGCCGCGCCTCGCGCGTGGCGCCGCCCATGCAATCGAAGAAATCGGCAAATCCGTCCTCGTGCAGGCCGCCAGTAATCGCGGCGCCCGCCGCCACGGTCAAAAGCGCCGGCAGTATCCCATGCCAGAACTGGGACGCCGCGAGGAAGATCGCCGCACAAACCGCGCCGACAAGCGCGCCGGTCAGCGGAAAATATTTCACGCCGCGCTGGATCCATCTATCCGCGAAGCCGCGCATCTGCGGCACCGGCAGGCGCGTGAGCACCTGAACCGCAAGCAGGAAATAGAGGAGTTCTCTGCGAAACTGCATCAGCTTGGACGCTCTCCCGGCAGATCGGCCATGGTGTTCAAGAGGCCCTCCGCCATGCGCACGAGCGGTATGGCAAGCGCCGCGCCCGTGCCTTCGCCAAGCCGCATTTGAAGATCGAGCAGCGGCTCGGCGCCGAGCCACTCAAGCAGCGCAGTGTGGCCAGCCTCGGGCGAGCGGTGGGCAAAGATGAGGTATTCTCGCAGGTTAGGTGCCATCGAAACCGCGGCGCAGGCAGCGGCGGTGGCGATGAAGCCGTCCACGAGCAGAACTTGGCATTGCCGCGCGGCTTCGAACATGGCGCCCGCCAGCATGGCCATCTCATAGCCGCCGAACTCGCGCAGCGCGTCTTGGCCTTCCCGCACGGGCGCGCGGGCGTAAGCGCGAGTTAGCACATCGCGCTTATGTTCGAGGCCGCCCGGCGGGGCGCCGGCCCCGTTGCCTACGAGCCTTTCCAGGGGCAGCCCGGTGACGGCATGGCCCACAAGGGCGGCCGCGCTTGAATTTCCGATGCCGATTTCGCCCAGCGCGAGCACGCCGAAACCCGCCTCTTTCAGGATGAGCGCCACCCTGGCGCCATGCAGAAGAGCATCCGAAAGCTTCGGCTCTGTCATCGCCGCTTCGTGGAGGAAATTGCGCGTGCCTTCGCCTACGAAGAAGTGCGGCAGCATGTCCCGCAGCACGTTCTCAGCGCTGGCCGGTGCAACCGGTGGCGTTTTGAGGCCGCCATTGATAAGGAACACCTCGGCGCCCGCAGCGCGCGCGGCGATGTTCGCACCGGCCTGGCCGTCGAGGACCATCTGCGCGATGAGCGCCGACACCTCCGATGGGTAGGCCGTGACACCCTCCGCCACTATGCCGTGATCGCCGGCAAACACCGCCAGCGCCGCCTTGCCGAGGGCGGGCTTCAGCGATTGGGTGACAAGCCCTATATGCACAGCGAGCGCCTCGATGCGTCCGAGCGCGCCAAGGGGCTTGGCCTTCGCGTCCAAAGCCGCCTTAAGCCGCGGCTCAAGCTCGCGCGCAAGGGGCGTGACATTTGAGAGGGGTGCGCCGATATCTTTCATAGTATTCAGCGAGGGCGAATCCATGAGCGGACAAGACCACACCGAAGCAGAGCCGGTCAATGCGCGAATTTTCCCCATCCCGCCGGTTGTCGCCGGACTGTTCCTCGCCGCGGGGCTTGCGCTCGGCTATTTCGTGCCCTTGCCGCCGGAAGCCGGACCGGTACCGCTGGAAGCCAGGATCGGCGGCTGTCTCATCCTCGCCTGCGCGGGCGCCATTGCCGGGCTCGCGTTCCTGCAAATGCGGCGCGCGCGAACCACCTTCCACCCTGGACACAAGGCCAATGCGCTCGCCGCCGGCGGCATCTTCCGGCGCACGCGCAATCCGATGTATCTGAGCCTCACGCTGATCCTTTTGGGCCTCGGCGTTGCCATGTCCAACGGCTGGCTGATCCTCTTGGCTCCGCTCTTGCTGCTCTATTTGCAGGAGCGCGTGGTCAAGCGCGAGGAAGCTTATCTCACGCAGCGCTTCGGCGCGGAGTACGAGGCCTACCGCCGCAACACCCGCCGCTGGATCTGACTGAGCACGTTACACCCCTCACCCTCTCCCACTGGGAGAGGGGACGGCGTTGCGCGCAATTCGCCCTGTTCAGGCGTTCCTTCTCGCGCCAAATCCGCTTGCGGATTTGGCCACTTAAGCGGCAAGCTCGCCAAGGCGAGCTTGCATGAGGAGGACAGGATGAGGGGTTTTGCCCTCGATTATTGAACTGGCTCAGCGTGCCGTAGCCGGACCCGGAGCATTCTCGACCGCGTCGCGCATGCGCTGCTCGTAGGTGCGCGCGGGCACGGTTTCGAGAGCGGGCGGCGCCGGCTTCACGGTGGCGGCGGGGGCGGCTTTGGGCTTGTGGGGCTTGGGCTTAGGCGCGGATTGCTGCGATGCTGTCCAGCCTTTCGAGGCGGGCTGAGGCGGCGGCTTGTTGAGGCCTTCGAGCCGCGTGATGTCGCCCTCCATCTTGTGCACGAGCACGGCACGGACGAAATCCTCGGCGGCAAGCGTTTTCGGCCTGCGCCCAGCTCGCGCAGCGGCCCGGCCAGCATCACCTTGACCGGCTGCCACTGTATTGCGCCGGTCCGAAAGGACGCCCATTTGCCAGGTGCTGTCCACCTGCGCCTTGTTGAGGTCGAGATAGGCTTGCAGGCGCACGGTGCCGTCCTTGCCCGCAACCGCTGTCTTACCCTTGGCATCCGCGGGCAAACTCCGGAAAGAGGCGCGGCGGATTTCCAGGATGCCGTCCTGCACGGTCACGGGGACCTTCAAATGCCGGAAGCTGAAATTGCCGGACTGGACCGCTTGCAGGACCTTTTTCGAGATCGCGTCTTCGGTGAGCGGAAGCTGCTCCGCCAGCAATTCGGCTGCGGCGGGCTCGACAGGGACCGGCGTCAGCTTGACAAGCTGCCCGTCCGAGACGCGGATGAAGCCGCGGCCGCGCAGCACCGAGATGAGTCCGCGCGGGGAGAGCCCCTGGCCAGCAGCCGACAGCGACAGCGAGGCTTGACCGAGCAGCGCGGGCCCAGTGCCGGGCGCCGGAAGCTGCGCCAGATCGGCGCCAGACAGGAAAATTCGCGCATCCGCGGCGACGGCGTTTTCCTTTGCGGTCAGCGAAAGCGAGGCTTCGAAGTCGCCGCCAAGCGCCTTGCCTTTGAGGATTGCAAGGTCCAGCCGCCCGTTTTCGAGGCTCGCCTCAAACCGCCCGCCCGCGATTACGAGCGCATCGGAGAGCTTCATGGCCTTGGCGTTAAGTGTGACTTTGCCTTGGGTTTCGCGGAATGCGGAGAGCGAGAACGGCCGCCCGCTCCAGATATCGGCCGGGGGCGCCGCCGCAGTCAGGTTGAGTGAGATGGGGTCCGGCGCTCCAGACAGGAAATGGCCGAGCAGGGATGGCAGGGATATTTGGTCCGCGTTGAGCTCCGCATTGACCTTCGTGACGCCGCCAGACATAGCGATTGCGAGTTGGCCGGCGGTCACGCTTTTAGGCGCCTCCGCTCTGAGGCTGCGGGCTTCGAAGCCGGAAGGCCCCGCGGCGATGCTTGCACTCACATGCAAATTCGCGTGCGGCTCGCCGCCGAGCAGCGCCAGCACCGGCGCTGGCAGGAACTGCTCCGGCGTCTGGCTCGACGCGTCCGCCTTGCCCTTGAAGGTCAAGGATTGCGCGTCCAAGGCCGTTGTGCCGTTGAGCTGCATCTGCAGCGGCCCTGCGCTGAGCGTGGCCATGGTTTCGAGCTGCGCAGGCAGGCCGGTAAGGCTTAACGAGAGAGTGCCGGGGGACGGCGAAGCGGCGGGCGGGAAGGCCGCATCCGGGAAAATTATTGCAAGCAGCTTGTTGCCATCCGGCCCGGAAAACTTGAACTGGGCCGAAAGCTGGCCGTTCCGCCACTCGGACAGCGAGCCGCTGAGCTGCACGCGCCCGTCCACGCGCGCCGTGCCGAGCGTGCCGGAAAGCAGGGCAGCCGCGGTCCGGCCGAGGTTTGCGCGCTGATGGACAAAACCGCGGGCGCCATGGCGGCGGCCCGGTTGCGCAGACCCGTGCGGCCATAACCGGCGAGGACCGCAAGCTGAACGGCGGCCTGCGGCGACTGCGCCTCGATGCGTCCTTCGAACCGGCCCTGGCCCGGCCCGCGCAACGGCAGGGAGCCTTCGCCTTTGAGAACGAGGCCGGTGGCGGTTTCCGCGCTCAGCTTGGAGACGGAGATCACGCTTGGGTCGAATTTCACATGGATGGCGACGTTCTTCGCCTCGGCGGTGCTGGTCTTGATGGCGCCGGCCGAGATATCGACATCGGCCGTTTGCAAGCCTTCGGGGCCGGGCGCCCAGCATCGCAGCGAGCTGCGAAAGGCCCGATTGCCACGCCGTTTGCAGTGCCTCCGCCGAAAGCGACGCGCCATCCTCCTGGACGGTTTCGAAGGCGGTGAGGTCCAGACTGGTGCTCTTCAGCGCAAGCTGGAGCCTGCGCACAGGGGCCTTGTCCAAATGCAGGCTTGCAGAGAACGGCGTACCGTCGAGGCTGCCTTCTATGCCCTCGAAGGCGGTTGCCTCGCCCGTGAGCGACAGCGACCCGCGCAAAGAGAAGGCTCCGGCATGTACCCTTTTGCCGGCCGGGCCCGAAGGCGCAAGCCAGCGCATCAGCCGCGACGGGCTTTTGCCGTCGAGCGCGACCGTTGCCACGAACTGCGGCTCTCCCTGGACCTTAGTTAGTTTGCCCGCGAGCTTTAACGAGGTGTCGCCGGGGAGCGCGGCCAGCGCCTCTTCGAACACCCAGCCCTGCCGGTTGCGCGAGCCGTGCAGCTTTACGCGCTCGACCGGCTCGCCTTTGAGCTGGATCATCCCGCTTTCAAAAGCGAGGCTCACCGTATATTCCGGGTAGAGCCAGAGGAGACCTGCGGCTGCGCTCTTGAAGCCGCTCCAATCCGGCGATGCAACGCCGGGGAGGAGCCCCTGGCCCGCCGAAGCGGACAGCAAAGCGTCGGCGTCCAGCGATGCGGCCCGCAGCGTCAGCGCCGCGGTCCTCGCCCCGAACCCGATGGTTGCGGAGCCGGTCACGATCTGCTGGCGGTTTTGCGGATCGATGGTAAGCACGATCTCGCTCAGCATGGCTTCGGAAAAGCTGAAGGTTCCGGCCGATCTCAGTTGGATATCGAAGGGAAGGGCCGCCGGGCCTGCCGCAGTTTGCGGAAGGTTGAGCGAGAGCGCACCCTGAAAGCTTGGATCGTCATCCCCGCTGAGCAGGCCTTCGGCCTGATAGGATGCTTTCGTTCCCGCTTCTTGCGCGGTGGCGGTGACCTTTATCGTCTTGTTCTGCGCTGGCGCGGCGGTGAGCTTCACATCGAATTGGCGGCTGTTGTGCGAAACGCGGCCGGTGAAGCGGTAAGCTTCGCCTGGCGCGGCGGCGATGCTGCCGCTCACATTCGTGAGGCCGAACGTTTCCGCCAGCCCGCTGCCCTTGGCAAATATGGCCAGCCGCCCGTCTTCGATGTCCACGGTGCCGATTTCCGCCGCAAAGTCAGGCCCGGCGGCGGCTGCGATAGGCCGCACAGGGGCAGGCTGCGAGAAATCCAAGGTCATATAGGGACGCTTGAGCGTCACCCGGTCCGCCACCAGACGGCCGCTGAACAGCGCCTGCAGCGACAGCGCGATGTCGGCCGATTTGGCCGTGAGCGTCACCCCGCCTTTGCCGTTCCCGGCCGTGAGATCGCGCACGCGCAAATGCGGCTCCGGCAGCAGCACCGCGCCGATCTCGCCGCCGATGCGCACGTTGCGCCCCAAGAGCGCCGAGGCGGTTTTCTCGATGCTGGCCTTGTAATCGTTCCAGTCGACGACAGCGGGCGCAATAAAAGCCGCGGCCAAAAGCAGGACCAAAATCGTGGCGAATATGGCGAGTATGCGGCCCAAATCGGTCCCCTTGGCTTGCTCCGGCCGGCATGCGCGCCGGTCAAGGCTGCGGTCCTTCCAATAAACGGCGATCTTGCCAGGATTATGGATGTTGCACGGATCAGCCGCTTCTTTTAGCGCGCTCACCGATTCTTTGCCAGTGTCCGCTTTGGCGCATGCTCCGAATTCGGACTTATCCGCAGGCAAGAACGCTGCAAAAACGGCCGGATCGAAGCCGGCATTTTTGCCAAATGCCTGAAACTCCTTTGTGTTCCGGCGATATTATTGTCAGCTCACATTCATAGACCGCGTGCTTCACTGGCTGAACAAGCAACAGGGAGGACGAGGCACGCGCAGAATTGGAGGTAAGACAGGTATCGTTGCTGCTGCAATTACGATCTTCAGCGCGGCTTTGAGTATTGGCGGGGCGCAGGAGCAGGCGCCGTGCAAGATGGCCCACGCGTGTGGACTTTCACCGGCGTGGCAGAGGCGAGGGCGCGCCGGAAGTATCCTGGTTATATCGATAACATACGATAACGCGGGCACTTGACGCTTACTCGATGGGCTTCCGATATGCTGCTTCAAGTTCGAAAAGCGCCGCTTAAGGCCTGGCGCGCATGCCGCCGCCGGTGGCCGGTTCGTGAAGGCGAGCGGGAGAGGGCCGGGCAAATTCGACGGAAGGAGTGATTATGAAACTGACGGTCATCGGCTGCGGCGACGCGTTCGGCTCCGGCGGGCGCTTTCATAGCGCCTATCTGCTCGAAACGTCCAAAGGCCGCTTGCTGCTGGACTGCGGGGCGAATTCGCCGCTCGCACTGAAGCGGGCCGGCGTCACCGTCTCCGCCATCGATGCCGTCGTCATCAGCCATTGCCATGGCGATCATTTCGGCGGCCTGCCGTTCCTGTTCCTTGACAAGATGTTCATGGAGCTGGGCTCGAAGCCGCTCGAAATTCTCGGCCCTCCCGGCATCGAGGCGCGGACGCTGGCGCTGCTCGAATGCCTCTATCCAACCATCAAGGACATTCCGAAGAAATTTGAGCTGGTGTTCAGCGAATTACCGCCCGGCAAGGTGACGGAGTGGCGCGGCCTGCCCATTTCGGCCTTTGAGGTTGACCATGCTTCCGGGGCGCCCTCGCTGGCGCTGTCCATCGAGGACCAGGGCCGCGTTTTCGCCTATTCCGGCGATTTAAGCTGGTGCGAAGGCCTTATCGCGGCCGGGCGCGGCGCCGATTTGTTCCTGACTGAATGCACATACTTCAGCGTGCAATCCTCGATGCATCTCGACTACCTACGGCTTGCGGCCAAATTCGATGAGATCGGCGCCAAGCGCTATCTCATTACCCATATGGGTGAGGAGATGCTCGCGGCGGTGGACAGGATCGACACAAACAGATGCATCGCCGCGGAAGAAGGGCTTTCGCTTACGTTTTGATGGCGCCGCAAACGCGGTCATCGGACTGCGTCAGAGGGCGAGTTTGGGTTTTTCATTCTACTGTTTACAGGCTGTAGGTTGCCGGCATAGACTATGTTTTCAAGAACGGCACCGAATTGAGATTATTTTGGCGGATGCGGCAATGCTCGACAACATGGACATCAAGATACTCACCATCCTGCAGGAGGACAGCACGCTGCCTGTTGCCGAAATCGGCAAAAAGGTCGGGCTTTCGACGACGCCCTGCTGGCGGCGCATACAGAAGCTGGAGCAGGATGGGGTGATTGAGCGGCGCGTCGCGCTGCTGAACCCTAAAACCGTTGGCGCCGGCGTCACCGTGTTCGTTGCGGTTACGACCAACCAGCACAACGCAGCCTGGCTGGACCGCTTCCAGAGCGTGGTGCAGAAATTTCCCGAGATCGTCGAGGCCTACCGCATGAGCGGTCAGGTCGATTACATGCTACGCGTGGTCGTGCCCGATATCGAAGCCTACGACCGGTTTTATAAGGCTTTCATCGGCCAGATCGAGCTGACCGACGTGAGTTCCGCCTTCGCCATGGAGCAGATGAAGTTCACGACCGCGCTGCCGCTCGCCTTTGCCGCCGCCAGTGCCGCCAAAGGCCGGCCGCGGAGGCTTGACGGGCGCAAAAATCCGGCGTTCCTGAAACCATGACGAACGCAAACAAACATGCGGCCAGGCCCGAATGGCAGAACGCGCGCCGGATCGCGGTGAAGATCGGCTCGGCGCTGCTCACCGATCGCGCAACCGGCACGCTGAAGCAGAGTTGGCTCGAAGCCGTCGCCGGCGATGTCGCGGCGCTCAGAGGCGAGGGCAGGGACGTCATCCTCATATCGTCGGGCGCCATCGCGCTCGGACGCGGCGCGCTTGGCCTTGCCAAGGGGCCGCTCCGGCTGGAAGAGGCGCAGGCCGCTGCGTCGGTCGGGCAAATCACGCTCGCCCACGCCTACCAAACCGTGTTTGCCGCGCGCGGGCTGACAACGGCGCAGATCCTCGTCACGCCGGGCGATACGGAGGAGCGCCGCCGCTATCTCAACGCGCGCAACACCATCGAAACGCTGTTCAAGTTCGGCGCGATCCCCGTCGTCAACGAGAACGACACGGTGGCCACCTCGGAAATCCGTTACGGCGACAACGACAGGCTGGCAGCCCGCGTGGCGACCATGATGACCGCGGATTGCCTCGTGCTGCTGTCCGATATCGACGGGCTTTACACCGCGCCGCCCGCGCATAACCCGGACGCAAGACGGCTCGATGTTGTCAGCGCCATCACGCCGGAGATCGAGGCGATGGCGGGCGATGCCGGCACGGAGCTGTCGCGCGGCGGCATGGTCACGAAGCTGGCCGCGGCGAAGATCGCGGTCACGGCGGGCACGAATATGGTGATTGCCTCAGGCAAGGATTTGCATCCGCTGCGCGCTTTAGGCGAGGGCGCGCCTTGCACTTGGTTCCTGGGCGCCGCCAACCCCGTCACCGCGCGCAAGCGCTGGATTGCGGGCACGCTTGAGCCGAAGGGCGCCGTGGTCATCGACGAGGGCGCGCGCGTGGCGCTGCTGTCCGGGCGCAGCTTGCTACCCGCAGGCGTCAAGAGCGTGATCGGTCAGTTCGAGCGTGGCGAAGCGGTCGTGATCCGCGACGAAGCGGGCTGCGAGGTTGGGCGCGGCCTCATCGGCTACAGCGCGGATGAGACCGGGTTGATCGCGGGCCGCAACTCCATGGAAATCCTGGCCGTGCTTGGCTATGCTGGCCGCGCCGCGCTCATCCACCGCGACGACATGGCGTTACACTCCGTAAGTGGCAACGGAGAGGAAAATTGCCGTGGATGACGAGGCGGAACGCGATTTGGCGGTCTATATCGTGTTCCTTCGCCTCAAGTCCTCTCTTGTAAAGGCGCAAAGAGAAAGCTTCTCCTGGGCTTCCAATCAACCGGCGGTATGACAATGTCCGATGCAGCATCCCAAGCAGCAAACGATAACACGCAAGCCATCGATCTCGCCGCCATCGGGCAGAACGCGAAGGCAGCTGCGCGCGTGCTTGCGCTTGCGCCGGCGGAGCAAAAAGACAAGGCGCTTCGCGCCGCTGCGGCTGCCTTGCGCGCGAAGACGGCGGAGATTTTGCAGGCCAACGCGGGGGATCAGCAAGCCGCGCGCGATTCAGGCCGTCCAGCGTCTTTCATCGACCGTCTGAGCCTCAACGAAGCCCGCATCGAGGCGATGGCGCGGGGGCTGGAGGAGATCGCCGAGCTTCCCGATCCGGTTGGCGCCGCGATCGCGTCGTGGGAGCGGCCGAATGGGCTTAAGATTTCGCGGGTGCGCGTGCCGCTCGGCGTGATCGGCATGATCTACGAAAGCCGCCCGAACGTGACGGCGGATGCCGGGGGCTTGTGTCTCAAGTCCGGCAATGCGGCGATCTTGCGCGGCGGCTCGGAGTGTCTTGCCAGCAACCGGGCTATCCACGCTTGCCTTGTGGAAGGGCTGCGCGCCGCGGAACTGCCGGAAACCGCGATCCAGCTCATTACCAGCACGGACCGGGAAGTCGTTGGCCGCATGCTCGCGGGGCTGGATGGCGCCATCGATGTGATCGTGCCGCGCGGCGGCAAGAGCCTGGTGGAGCGCGTGCAAAAGGAGGCGCGCGTGCCGGTCTTCGCCCATCTCGAAGGCATCTGCCATGTCTATGTGGACAAAGCCGCGGACCTCGACATGGCGCAAACGATTGTGCTGAACGCGAAGATGCGGCGCACCGGCATTTGCGGCGCCGCCGAGACGCTGCTCGTCGATGACGCCGATGCCGGCCGCTTTGCAGCCACTGGTCAAGGCTCTGCTCGATGCCGGTTGCGAGGTGCGCGGCGACGAAGCCGCGCGCGCGGCCGATCCCCGCGCGGTTGAGGCCACCGAAGCCGATTGGCACACTGAATATCTCGATGCGATCATTTCCGTGAAGCTGGTGCGCGGCGTGCGCGGCGCCATGGATCACATCGCGAACTACGGCTCGCAGCATACGGAGTCGATCGTGACCGCGGACGCCGCCGCGGCCGAAACCTTCCTGCGCGAGGTCGATAGCGCAATCGTGTTGCACAACGCCTCGACGCAATTCGCCGATGGCGGGGAGTTTGGCATGGGCGGCGAGATTGGCATTGCCACCGGGCGGTTCCATGCGCGCGGGCCGGTCGGTGTCGAGCAACTCACGACCTTCAAATACACCGTGCGCGGCAACGGCCAGATCAGGCCCGTATGACGGCAGGGGTCCAGGACGCGGATTTACGGCCGCCGCCGGTGCAGCCGGGCATGCGGATTGGGCTTCTCGGCGGCTCTTTCAATCCGCCACACGCCGCGCACCGGCTCATCAGCCTCAACGCGCTCAAGCGGCTGCAGTTGCAACAAGTCTGGTGGATGGTGACGCCCGGCAACCCGCTGAAGGAGCACAGCGGGCTTGCTCCGCTTGGCGAGCGCATCCGCCTCTGCCGCGAACTCTCCCGCCATCCGCGCATCGCGGTCACGGCTTTCGAAACGGGGATCGGTACTGCCTATACCGCGAAGGCGCTGCGCTTCTTGCGCCGCCGCTTTCCGGGCGTGCATTTCGTCTGGCTTATGGGAGCGGACAATCTCGCAAGCTTCCATCGCTGGAACGAATGGCAGTCCATCTTCCGCCTTATGCCCATAGCGGTCGAGGATCGCCCCGGCTGGCGCCCTCGCGCGCTCGCCTCGCAGGCGGCAGCGTGTTTCGGCCGCTTCCGCATGCCCGAAAACGCGGCGGCTGCGCTGTGCTCGTTGCCGCCGCCAGCCTGGGTTTATCTTTCAGGGCCGCTGTCGCAATTATCGTCGACGGCCCTACGTGCCGGGCGCAAGACTAAGCCCTAGCCTGCATTTCTCACAATCTCGCGCGCCCTGGCTTGATCTTTGCCCCATCATGCCATTTTCGATCCTCGCCGGTACGTCTTTGTACCGGCTGCGGTCTCAAAAGCCCTGCTGGGCCAAACGCGCTCAAGTAGCGCGAAGCGCGATAGCGCAGCTAAGGAGCCTCGGTGCCATCATCGCGCGATCTTGTAAGAAATGCGGGCTAGCCCGGCTTCTCAAAGCCGCTCAGGGCCCTCGCTGCTGCCGGCAAGACGGCGCCAAGTCTTCGACATGCGGGAGGCAGCTCTCGACACTGCCCATTGCAAGTCAGTGAACCTCACGCTTGTCATTGGAAGGCGCGTAGCTGCACCGTTGGAAGCCGCGTGCCAGGCCAGGCCAGGGGTACCTTTGGGGCGGTGCGCGGCGGTGATGCCTGCCTGGTCCGCATAGCGGATGGCGGTGCTGTCAACGCCTGCAATTGAGTAGGCGGGACGGTCCAGGGACGCCCTCCTCGCGAAGGCGGCAGCCTCCTGGGGCGGCTCGTAATTCGTAAGCAGCAAGAGCGCTGCCATCGCCATGCCTGTGGTGGCGAACATGAACCCGCTTGCGAGGGCAAAGGCCTTTGTCCTGGCTGGCGGGCGCAATTGTAAAGACCCGGCACGCACATGCGAGCGCCGCCTGCGGCCTATAAGAGCGTCGCGCGCCGCAAGTAGACGCCTGAAACGCAACTCGGCGAGGAGGCCGCCGCTGTTAAGATCGGGGTGGCATTTCTTTGCTGCACTGCGGAATGCTATCTTGATGGTTTCTTCGCCTGCGTTGGCTGCCACACCCAACACGCCGTAGGCATCGATCATGACCAAGCTCATTGGCTAAAGTTACTCAAACGCACACTAAGACAGGTCTGCACGTAAAAGATGTGTCAGGTCCTGAGCTTTACGACTTCTGATTGAAAATTTGTCTTAACTTTGACGGCCATGGCTCTTTTCCGGGCGGCCCCGGAATACACGCTAAACTTGCAAGCCGTCTGCGTTGGCGCGGTTGCGGCTCGCGCGGATGGGCCAATGGCGCATCTCTTCGAGTTCCTTCCAGGCGCCGAGCTTCTCGCGGGCATGTTCGGCCTCTTTCTCGCGCAATGCGAGGCGCGCCTCGTCGAAAATCTCGCTGCCCTCGCGCTTTTCGGTAAAGCGCAGGCGGCGCGCGCGGGCGATCTTCGCCTCTTCGCTTTCCACCCAGGATTTGAGATATTCCAGCACCATAACGCCTTGAATCTGTGCCGCTTTCCCGTCTTGCGCCAATTTTCCGGCGAAGTAGGCTGCAAGCGCGCTGCTGGATACGTGCTCGCGCATCAAAAGCGTTTCGGTGAAGCACTCGCTCAGAAAGCGGGTGAGCGCGGCCTCGCCGGCAGCGCTGGCGGCTTTGTATTGCTGGTTGAGCTCATGTTCGGCCGGCATCGCGTGACCCCTCGGCTGGAGATGGAACGGCGGCGATGCCGCTGCCGCGGTTTTATACGATCTAAATCTGCTGAGCGCGACCGGCTTAGGCGCGTTGTCCGCAATCGGATCGGGCCTGTGGAAAACATCCCGGAAGGCAACGCAAACAGCCTCCCCGGCGCGGAAGACAAAACAACAAGCCGATGCTACTTAACGCGTCATTGACTCGACCGCGTACTCCCCTGGCCTTTTTTGAAGCTTGCGAGGCGCCCGTCGAATTTACTGGCGGTTACCTTATCGATATAACACGGGAAGTATCGCCGGACCGTCGCTGGCACCGCCGGTTTAGGGCTTGGTACAACGTCAGCCGGGTTCGCAGGAGCGCAACATTATAGCGATACAATTTGAAGGAGACGGCTCTGTTGCCGAATTGGCACAGATATCTCAAAACAAGATCGATGCTCGAAAAAACAGAAAGCCGATCGACGCTCGCGACTGCAGATTGGTTTATCCGGCCCGGCACTTTGCTAAACGTATTCTGCACGTAATTGCTGCGTTGGCGGCGATTAGTACCCCGCCGTCGAAAGCTCTCACCTTGTCTCCGCAGCGGGGTGAGAGCCCATATTACTAAGCACCTCCGTTGGCCGTGAATTGCTTCTTTTGATATTGACGAAGCGCAGGCGCTTCATCGCAACCATTCGAACTGCGGATGGGGCAAGGATGTTAACTGGGCTAACAACCGGTTGGGGGTAAGTATGGCAAACGCAAACTCTTCAATTACCATCGAAAGTGGCGAAGTCTTAATCGAGGATGGCCGGCTGAGCTTTGGAGGCTCCTCTTTGGCTTTTGGCAATATTTCCTCCATGAGGATCATGCCCAAGCAGGATCGCCGGTTTTTATTGCCGTTATTCGGCGTTGCGGCGCTGACCTATCTGGCCGCTTTCATTTCGATTTATCGATTGGGATTGGACGAAGCGTTGAAATATGACGACGTCTTAATAGTCGCCTTTTGCTGCGCTATTGTGGCGGTAGCGGCAACGGCACGCCACAAGCTGGTCATTAAGACGGCAAGCCGGGACATTTGGCGCATTGTAGGAAAACGGCGGTTCGTCGCGCAGGTTAAGGCGGCCATCGAGAAGGCTAAGGCTGAGGCCCACTCCCCGGCGCAGCGCATCGATGTCACCGGAGGCAAGATCGAGAGTTTGTGAGGCGTAGACGGACGTCTGCCAGGGCGGCAGCATGATCCGATCGATTGGGAGCGCCCGTAACGCTAACACGCGAGCGGCTTGACGCCCTGGGCGGTTGCCGCCTGCCCTCAGGTGGCACCGGGCGTTGCTTTTTCGTCAAAATAGACGTCTGGATTTAAGAGCGTTGGCCCGTTGAAGCGCGACCGCAAGCGTGACAGCACATCGCCGCCATTATCCTTGGCCGTCAGCGACGCACCCAGCACATCGAAGACAAAGGCGAGCCCTTCCTCGACCGGCAAGGTGAACTCCTCAAAAGCAGCCTCTTTGCAGGTCCACGCCAGCATGTCGTTCATCAGACTGAAATGTGCGGGTTTCAGGCCAAATTTCGCGTGGGCGCGCCCGAATGCAGCGACCTCGGGGATCGGCATCTGCCCGTTCGCCGCGCTGGCCGGCCAGAGCTGGCTCGACCGTGTGGTTTTCACGATACTCTGAATCTTGGCAAAGAAGAGTGGCAGATGCTCCCTCGGGCCTCCCTTGAAATAGCCTGCAAGTGCAGGCTCCACCTCAAGCAGCCTTCGATGGCTCATGGCGAAAATGGCGGGCAGTTGCGCCTCCATCTCCGCAAAAAAGTTCCTGAGTGCCGTAAGCCTGTCCTGGAGCCTGTAAGGGGCTCTTGCCGGGACATTTGCGGCGGCTTGCGATTGCGGTATCAAACAAATCCTCCTTCCGCCGCCAGCCGGACCGGCCGCAGCGCGAGCGCGCCGTTGAACGAACGGCTTGGCTACAGGCACAGACGCACCGGCCTTAACGCACGGTATAAATCCATTATCGTTCTGCTGGCAACATTCTTATGACAAATTTGGCAAAAATGGTACAAGGCCGAAATTGGTTGTGAGCTGGCAAAAGGCCCGTTGCGGCCCGCCCTGCCGGCCGGTGGGCGCCGCGTACTGGCGGCCGTTTTCTAGGGGAGGTAGTGAAGTGAATTGGGACGATGCGGTTAAAGCCCATGCGGCATGGAAGATGAAGCTCCTGGCCTACATCCGTGACTCTTACCAAGAAGCTCGACCCCGCCGCCGTTGGCGCTGATAACCGTTGCCTTTTTGGGGTATGGCTCCATAGCGAGGCCAGGCAGAAGCTCGCCGGCATGCCCGCACTCGAAACTCTGATTGCGGAGCATGCGCGCTTTCACCGGGCCGCCGGCTGCGTCGTCGAGCAGGTCAACGCGGGCAAAGCCGTGGCTGACCAGACCGTTCTCGGCTGGGAAAGCGAGTTTGCCGCTTCCTCGCGAAGCGTGGTCACCGCGATCGCGAAACTGAAGCGGGAAGTGCCCGGCCTTTGACGCGGAGAGTAAAAATTCTGGGCCGCAGCGTCGTCCCCGCGGAGGCGGGGACCATCTAAGAGCTTGTTCCGGCATCGAAAATGGTTTCCCGCCTACGCGAGAATGACGCTGCGGAGTTCAGGATTGACGCTGCCGTGTACGGGAATGACGCTGCGGAAAGACGCCAAGCCGCCTCAAACGCCACAGCGGGAACATCCCGGTAATCGAGTCCCGGGATGAAATTCTTAGCTTAGAGCAAGTTCGGCTTGAATGCTTTCCAACCCGTCAACGCTGAGCGGCCGTAGGGCCCGCGATAACGCGGCTCATGTCGAAGCGCGAATAGCATTCGCGGGACGGCAGGTTGGTATGGCCGCCGATGGCATCCGCCAGCGCTTCCTGCAGGTTGGTGCCCTCCGCCTTCGCGCGCACGCCGGCAAGGATGATCGGGCGCTCGAAGCTCGTGTCTGCGTCCTCCTGCGCTTTGCAGCCCTTGTTATATTGGCCGAGCGTCAGCGTCCAAATCTGAATGCTGGGGGCGCTGACTTTGACGAGCCAGCCGGAGATCGTTGACGATCGCGCCAAGGCCCGCGCCTCTTCGCGTTCGCGCTCGCCTTCCTGCGAGGCAAGGCCCACCGCGATGAGGTCGCTGGCGCTTGCCAAAAAGTTGCGGATTTTCGGGGTCAGGACGCGTTCGGCGGCTTCGGCTTCCGGGATGACCGTATCGCGGGAGGCAACCTCGTTTGTGCTGCCCTTTACCCAGGTGTAGTCACCGGTGAGAATAATGAAATCGAAAGAGGCGGCGCGGCCTTGGCCGTCTTTGCCGTCGATGCGGAAGAAGTAGGCGCTTTCGATCTTCTCGCGCGCCGCCGTGTGCGTTTGAGGCTGCGGTTTCGGCTGGTTGGCCATGAGGCCCATGACCCATAAATACATGGCGCCGCCAACGAGCGCGGCGACGGCAACAAGCGCCGTACTCCACCACCAGAAGCCTGCAGCGCGGCGCTTTATCTCTTTTTCCTCGGGTTCCGGCGCGCCCTCTGGCGCCGCCCGATTGGCAAAATCGGTTGTATCGGACATGCCTTGGTTCTCCATGAATGAAGATTTGTTGCGGATTGGAGTAGCGCGTCTGACACAGCCACGCGACATGGCTGTGACATTTTCCCGTCAAATTTTATGCAAGCGCTAAGGTGAATTGAGACGTGTTGAGAAAGTTTGGCACTCGCCCCTTGACAGTGCTAACAGGCCTAAATATCTCAGCGCACAGAGGCGAGGGCTATTGTGCCGCGCCCGTCCAACCGATCGCATGTCCGTTTCAGGAGGATACGAAATGAAATTTAGGCCGCTGCATGACCGCGTGGTGGTGCGCCGTGTCGAAGAGGAAGAACGCACGAAGGGCGGAATTATTATTCCGGATACCGCAAAGGAAAAGCCCCAGCAGGGTGAAATTGTCGCGGTAGGCCCTGGCGCCCGGAACGAAGAGGGCAAGATCGTCGCCCTCGATGTTAAGGAAGGCGATCGCGTGTTGTTCGGCAAATGGTCCGGCACGGAAGTTAAGATCGATGGCGAAGACCTCCTCATCATGAAGGAGAGCGACATTCTTGGCGTCATCGAGAACCATGGCGGTGCCGCTGCAGAATCCGGCGGCAAAGGCAAGAAAAAAGCTGCCGCCTAATCTAGCGAATCCTACAACTCAATCCAACATTATTCGAGGAGTCATGAAATATGGCTGCTAAAGACGTACGTTTTGGTCAAGAAGCCCGCGACCGTATGCTGCGCGGCGTCGATATCCTGGCCGACGCGGTAAAAGTCACCCTCGGCCCCAAAGGCCGTAACGTCGTTCTCGACAAGTCCTTTGGCGCACCGCGCATCACGAAGGACGGCGTCACCGTCGCCAAAGAGATCGAGCTTGAGGACAAGTTCGAGAACATGGGCGCGCAGATGGTGCGCGAAGTCGCGTCCAAGACCAACGACATCGCCGGCGACGGCACGACGACCGCGACCGTTCTGGCTCAAGCGATCGTGCGCGAGGGCGCGAAGTCGGTAGCGGCCGGCGCCAACCCGATGGATCTGAAGCGCGGCATCGACATGGCCGTCGCCGCCGTCGTGAAGGACCTGCAGAGCAAGGCCAAGAAGGTCACCTCGTCGTCAGAAGTTGCGCAAGTCGGCACCATTTCCGCGAATGGCGACACCGAAGTTGGCCGCTTGATCGCCGAGGCGATGGAGAAGGTCGGCAACGAGGGCGTGATCACCGTCGAGGAAGCCAAGTCGCTTGAGACCGAGCTTGAAGACCGTGGAAGGCATGCAGTTCGACCGCGGCTATATCTCGCCCTACTTCATCACCGATGCCGAGAAGATGCGCGTCGATCTCGACGATCCCTACATCCTGATCTACGAGAAGAAGCTGTCGAACCTGCAGGCGCTGCTGCCCGTGCTTGAGGCAGTCGTGCAGGCCGGCCGTCCGCTGCTCGTCATTGCCGAGGACGTCGAAGGCGAGGCTCTGGCTACGCTCGTGGTCAACAAGCTGCGCGGCGGCCTGAAGGTTGCGGCCGTGAAGGCTCCGGGCTTCGGCGACCGCCGCAAGGCCATGCTGCAGGACATCGCTATCCTGACCGGCGGCCAGATGATCGCCGAAGACCTCGGCATCAAGCTTGAGAACGTCACCGTCGCGATGCTCGGCCGGGCCAAGAAGGTCACGATCACGAAGGACGACACCACCATCGTCGATGGTGCTGGCGATCATAAGGAGATCGAGGGCCGCGTGAGCTCAGATCAAGGCCCAGATCGAGGACACCACCTCGGACTACGACAAGGAGAAGCTGCAAGAGCGTCTCGCCAAGCTCGCGGGCGGCGTTGCGGTGATCCGCGTCGGCGGTGCGACCGAGGTCGAGGTGAAGGAGAAGAAGGACCGCGTCGACGATGCGCTGAACGCGACCCGCGCGGCTGTCGAGGAAGGCTTCCTTCCCGGTGGCGGCGTGCCGCTGCTCCGCGCGACCCACGCGCTCGCCAGCCTGAAGCCCGAGAACGAGGACCAGAAGGCTGGCATCAACATCGTCCGCCGCGCGATCCAGGCTCCGGCCCGCATTATCGCTGCGAACGCTGGCGAGGACGGCGCCGTCGTGGCCGGCAAGATCCTTGAGAAGAAGGACTACAACTAGGGCTACAACGCGCAGACCGGCGAATATGTCGATCTCGTCGCGGCCGGCGTTATCGATCCGGTGAAGGTCGTTCGCATCGCGCTGCAGGATGCCGCTTCCGTGGCGGGCCTGCTCATCACGACCGAGGCGATGATCGCCGAGAAGCCCAAGAAGGACATCGCCGATGCCGCAGATGCCCGGCGGCGGCATGGACTACTAGGCCGGACGTCGAGACATCAACAGAGGAGCCCGCATTGCGGGCTCCTTCCGTTTATGCACAGCTTCCAGAACGTCATTCCCGCGAAGGCGGGAATCCACATTTCCGATGCTGGAACAAGCTCTTATATGGGTCCCCGCCTCGCGAGGGCGACGCTGCGGCCTGATTTGGCCAGGCACGAGTTTGCGTCCATCGCCATACTCAGCGAGCCGCTATAGCTGAACGCCCAGCTCGATGGGCGCAGAGCTGAGGATGACGGCGGCATGAGCAGCCGCGGCCTCGTCCTTGGCAAAATGCAGCGCCGATGCGAACGAGCTGAAAATTCCAGCCTTAAGGCCAAGCCGGTCGCGCGCGATCCAGCGGCCTTCTCCGTCCTGCCCAACGATGAGATAATTCCGTCTTTGGCGGTCCTCTCCGGCGTGGTTTTCCGCGCCGCCGGCCGTGTAGCAATCGTCATCTGCCGATGCTTGCAAGAGCATGTGTGTTTCGAGCCTCGTATTCCGTTACCGCGGCTGAGGTAAAGGGATCGAGCGATAAATGCCATGCGGCCAGCGGGGCAAAAGCATAAAAAAAGCATATGGCCGGAACTCCTTGGCCTTGCCAGGTGGCGCAGTTATTTATGCGCGAGGCCTAAGGTCAGCGCGCCTGCCAGTCCGGCAATATTACCGCGGTCGCCGATCCTTCCGGCAGCCATTGGGCACTCGTGAGGTGCAACCTCGCCGGAACGGAACGCCCCTCTCCGGAAGGACGCCGCTGCGACGGCAAGCCGGCATTTAGCCGTCCGGAGTGAAGCCGAAGCTTTGTGTCAGTTTGCGTATTGTTTTGTGACTGCCGGGAACAAATCCGGCAGGAGGATGTTTTGTACCCAGAGCTTTAGCGCGGGTGCCACGCAGAGTGGTGAGAGTGGCGTTTGTGCCCAGCCGCCGCGCCGGAGCAATCGGCTACAAAATCGCAAGGGAAACACTTATGTCCGGCTCTCACAATCCTGACACCGCGCACAGCCATGGCCCGGGCTGCGGTCATGCTGCCATCCGCCACGGCAGTCATGTTGACTACCTGGAAGATGGCCGTTTGCTCCATCCGCTGGACGGACATGTTGACGAGCACGTTATAGAAATCAGCGATCTGAACCCTGTCCGCTGCACCCCGGAGCATCGATGCGGCGACCATCGGCATGGGCCGGGTTGCGGCCACGAGGCGGTCCCGATGGCGATCATGTCGACTATCTGGTCGATGGCCGCCTTCATCACCCGCATGACGGCCATTGCGACGATCACGGGCCTTTGCCTGCAGCCTGACCTCTGGAGCGGGGCAGGCTACGGTTTGCCGCTCATCTTATTCATTGAAAGCGGAAAGGCGCCCGGCCGGGTGCCGGTGGCCCGGTACGCTGCACATGGTCCAAACAGCTGCGCCCGCTATCGCCGCGCAGCTTTCGCAGGCCTCATTGCAGGCACGGCTTTTTATCGCAGCGAGGAGGGCCCTTGCGCGGGACTGTGGCCGATCTGCGTCACGTTATACCCTTACATCGCCGCGGCAGCTGAACTCCACTGGTTCTAAAAATTCGTCGATGTAATGTTATAACATTCTTGAGGGTGGGAAAAATGCGTCTAAGTTCGCGTCACGTTTTGCCGTTTTCGTTGCTGGCGTCCCCAGCTTTGGCCCAGGAAACGCCTGCCGGGGCGCCTAAAGAGACCGGAGCTGCCCAAAAGCAGGACCAAACCACGCCGCCTCCGCAGCCCGCAGGCACGGCGGACGCACCCGAAACTCCGGCGCCGTTCAGCTACCGCCGGTGAAGGTCATTATGGAGCCGGAGGCCAAGAAACCACGGCCGCGCGCCTCTGGGACTGTGAAAGCCGGAACGGTAGCTGCAGGGTCTCAGTCAACCGTGCCTCCCGCATCGCCGGGCGCCGCTGCGGTTGTTCAGAACGCGGACGCCCTGAATGCGGCGCGGGACAACATCCTGCCGAAGACCGGCGTGAACACTTACTGGCTGGACCGGCAAGCCATTGAGGCGCTGCCGCAAGGCGACAACTCGCCGCTCGACAAGGTGCTGCTGCAAACGCCGGGCGTCTATCAAGACGCCGCCTCCGCCGGTGTCCTTCACGTCAGAAACGAGCACGCCAATCTGCAATACCGCATCGACGGAATTATGCTCCCCGACGGCGTTTCCGGTTTCGGGCAAGTGCTCGAAACGAGCCTCATTGCCAACATGGCGGTCGTG
Organism: uncultured Bacteroidales bacterium; assembly: GCA_963800585.1. Taxonomy (GTDB): domain Bacteria; phylum Bacteroidota; class Bacteroidia; order Bacteroidales; family FEN-979; genus FEN-979. The sequence continues at coordinate 4,912 of CAWDBP010000001.1, read as the reverse complement.
ACCGGTACGCTTCCCGCGCAATACGGGCTTCGGACGGCAGGGCTTGTCGATATCCAGACGCGCATGGGCACGGCTGTGCCGTCCGGCGAGATTAGCGTCTATGGCGGTAGCCACGACACGTTCACGTCGAATATCCAATATGGCGGGGTCAGCGGCAATAACTACGAAAGAGACTCTGTGCCGCAGCAGTAAAAGCCCATTCCTGCCAGAATTACTGCCTCGTCGGCCTCACATTTACTCGCTACGGCTTGTATAGTTCTCAGCCTCTCCCGCGCCGACGCCATACGTTGCGCCTCTCTGTCCCCTTCTTCTGCGAGATTCCCACGATCATATCGCACTTCGCGAATTCTCGACATGGAGTCCTCAACTGTCTGCTGGCGCGCGCCTGTACCGTTCTCATTCGAACCCGCTGGAGGATTCGGGAGTTGAATAAAAAAATAGTACAGCGTGACAGTCAATGTGTTGAACTGAGTGTATGAATGAGATAATGGCGGAGTCTCGCGTGTGATCAGATAGAAACGTGTCGAACATATTTCGAGCCAATCGCATGTTTGATCAGTAAAGTTGCCTGAGAATGACGCAGCACCCGCTGCGGAATTTAAATTCATGATATTACTGGTGGGAAGCGAAGAGCTGGCCACCTGCGCAGTAGCAACAGATTCAGTCATTTCTGATACAAACCGTGTGCTCCAGTCAGCACCTGGAAATAAACTCCTCCCCAATAACAATCTTTGCGCCACTTGATTACTGGAGTCTATAAAGTTTAAGAATGCCATTAAAATTTACTGTACTGTAAATTGTACGTTGATCTTTATGTCTTTTCTGTTTTTGTAAATTTTCAAATGGTGCCAGATAATTTACAAGTGTTGGTAGACAAGTAGACTAACATTACAGTATAAGCTCTGTTAAATTAAAGTTATCCTAATGTTGAATGCTAAATGGTGTAAAATTAGGGTTGGTATGACTAATCGATTATTCATGCGCAAACTAAAAAGCATATAAGAAAATGCCAAAATTTATCCATTGACTTGAACATTTAACAGATGCTTTAAATTACGAGTAACTAATGCATCAGTGTATTCTAGTTTATAATATTACGAGCACTCTAAAATACAGTAAAGCATACTTTCAATTAGAGGGTGAAAACAAGCTCTAGAAAAGCCTGATACAGAATTCATCTCAGTATTCATCCGTCTAGTAAAAATTCCATCAAAGTTACTTGTTATTATTGTTCTATGAATTGATTCGAAATAGCATCTTTTAAAATTACTTGAGTTCGGTTGATTTGGATTATCATCAGAGCATAGTTCGAGATTTTCCGAGCAATATACGCAGGTAATGTACAAACGAAATCCGATAGCTTTAGCATGTTGCTCTACGTATGCCAGTTTTTGGTTTGGAGCAAGTGTTTCGAACTGACTATTTTTGTTTGAGACACTCGTGGATGTCTGATTTTTAATGGATTTTTCTTGATTCCCAGTTAGTGGACTTTTTGCCAAAGCAGGATCTATTAACATTTCTAAATTTGCGAACAGACCACTGTGAGCTTCCACACTAAACAAAATATGTTGAAAACTTTTATGTAGTAGCTTAGTATAGCTTGCGAGACGCAGCTGCTCGAGCCAAAAACGACTTTCTCTGTGGTGGTTGCTCCATTGTACTCTTGATGCATTGTCCATATGTTTAAACTAAATATTTTTTTCATATTAAACTTCTTAATTCTTCATATCAAATATTAAATAATAATCATTATTTAATGTTTGATATGAAGATCGATATATTAATTATATTAAATTAGCCATTTTTAAATTTGTACAGTATTTTTATACTGCACATCTTCGTTAAAATTCTATGTAATTTACTTCTACGAGTATAAAGTACAAGTTACTTCTTCAAATGTTTTCCATAAATCCTCACCGAAATTTCCAAAGTATAAGTACGTGATAACATAATTATTTCATTCTCGTACAATGCTCTTCCAATACGTACATGTAGTTGTACAGTACACTGTGTACTGTAAGCCCTGTACACTGTACAGTGTAATTGTAATCTCCATACATGATATTGTACAGTACATATAAATCCCTAATCTCTAGATAAAGACTTCATAGTTTAAATGAGGCGTCTACAGCTGTGTAATCTCACTAATCTATATGATTAATCATGTTTGCACTTGACATGATATCAGCTGTTTTTAAACTAAGAAGGCGAATTTCGACTGAATGTACAGTATCAGTTTTCATCAGGCCGTGTAAAATTTCACACGTATGAAAATAAATTACATGAGTGCTAAATTTATTAGTAATCAAAGTAATGTAGCGAGTGAACAATGTTACTGTTATTATTAGTAAAAAATAATTTGAATTTGACTATTTGATTATAATGTTATTATTAGTAAAAATGATTTGAATTTGACTATTTGATTATTAATATCCTCATGTATCTTTTATGTTTCCCCTTGTGTGATGTACGGGTATACTGTACTGCCTATTGTTTATTGTGAACGTGGACGTACAGTATACTATATGTGGACGTACAGTATACTATATGTACAGTATATAAGTATTACGAGAAGGGGGGAGGTCGGAAAGTTTTGCAACTCGAATATTAATAAACACGTTAGTTTATTTGAATGAAGCGTCTACAGCTGTGTAATCTGTATGATTTGTCATGTTTGCACTTAACATGATATAAGCTGTTTTTAAATCAAGAAGGCGAATTTTTGACTGAATGTATCAGTCTTCATCGGGCCGTGTAAAATTTTCACACGTATGAAAATGATTTACATGATTGCTAAATTTATGAGTAATCAAGGTAGCGAGTGAACAATGTTAATGTTATTTATTATAAGTAAAAATGATTTGAACTTGACTACGAGTATATGATTATTAATATCCTCCTGTATCTTTTATGTTTTTCCCTTGTGTGACGTATAATGTACTGCCTATTGTTTATTGTGAACATTGACGTATACTGTATGTACATTGTACAGAATATTGTGTTAGTGGCATGCTATCGACGTTAGTTAATTTGCTCATTTATATTAAAGTTCTACGTATCTCGTAACCTACACCTGTGAGGTATTTGCGAAATTTCCAGCAATGCAAAGTAGTAGTAAACAGCATGCAAATCGTCACCGTCAAAATTTTTCCAATTTCCCATACATTTTTCAAACTCTGTTATTTCGATTGAGATAAACATCATCCTTGTACTCGAAATTTTGTTTGAACGCATTTGGGTCTCTGTCAATTTTAGGCTATTAAGTAAGAAATTTTGCAACGCATATTTTGCAATTTATCAAAATTACGATTTTTTGGCAAGTTTTGGCGTTTTACTATGGGAAATTTTGGCATTTCTTTTGCCAATTTTTTTGAGACGCAAAGTATTAACTGGCTATCTTTAATAAAACTTTTGTTTTCTCAATAAGATCTAAAATATTTAAAAAATTTGGCTTTCTACCTACACGCTAAGTATCTCGTTTGCAAAACTTTCCGACCTCCCCTCGTATATTTATTGATTTTATTAAATCATTCACCTATCCGAGTACATGTTAATATTGTGTTAGTGGCATGCTATCGATGTAATCGTTTTTTTCGATTAAATACGGATATATGTAAAATCCATATTACTGTAATATCCATATCCATATTACATACAGTAATTAATCGTATAACTTACTAAGATCTATTCAAGATCTCATAATTATATTCTAGAGCATGGGAGTTAGCAGTGCCGTAACCAGCGGGGGGGCATGGGGGGCAGTGCCCCCCCCCCTGAAAAATTTTTGTGCCCCCCCTGAAAAAATTTTCTGGCTGATAGAAATAGGACCACAGTGGAATTTTGTATTGTACATGTACAGTACAGTACAGTACATAGTATTGATAGTAAAACGGTGTGTCATGTGTGTATTGAATTTGATAGAGTAAAGAGTATTAAGTATTGTATCTTATAAAATAGTGTATGCCTAATGTGCAGTATGCACTTCATCAATGTACTGAAACAGTACAGTACAGTATGCCCAAAACTGAATGGCAGAAACTGTGTCAGCTTGATTTCTTATAGTAAGTTTAGTACAGTTACTACAGTACTGTGTTGCCTGTACAGTTTCTGGCATTGTCTAAATTAATAGCATAATTTTGTACAGAAGCTATGGATGTCAGTATTGTAAAAGGTACGTGTATACATGTATAACTAAGTATGTAACTAATTATACTGTACTGTACAGCAGTGTGGTCCAACCTGTGGCTCCGGAGCCAAATTTGGCTCCTTGGGTTAAAACTTTCCTATACATTTTGTATTGAGCAATTTTTAGCTCCTATACAATTCGGCTCCTTCGAATAAAACTTTGGACCACACTGCTGTACAGTACAGTGTCCACAAACGAATGAGTGTAGAAATAATAAAAAATATAAAAGTTGACATTAACGGGATGATTAACAATTTTTAAAATAAACAATAAATTTAAAAACAATGTCCTGAAAATTAGTTAATTTCAGTTCTTTAACTTTAAATTTCACAAAAGGTGTCTGCGTTCTCTTTGAGAAAAATTAGCATTTGGGCATTTTCTGAAGATAGTCGTGACCGCCGATTGGAGATGATATCTCCGGCAGTACTGAATGTTGCTTCAGAGGGGACAGTAGTTGCTGGTGCAGATAGATACTGCCTGGCGAAACGTGCGAGATGTGGAAAGCGAGAAAGGTTAGATCCCCACCAGGTATCGGGAGAAAAGTCTTGAGGAAGTAGTGGTTCTGCGAGATACACACGTATCTCATGCTCCAGCGGGTTTGTAGAACTTTGAACAGCAGTTTGAATTGATGACAGTAAATTTTCAAGACTTTGTAATATCAATATTATCAAAAATAATAACATATATTGAAAAATATTGAAAAATAATAACAATATTTTTCAATAT